>JBHGAY010000009.1:0-140424 GCA_041946735.1 Candidatus Eiseniibacteriota bacterium | reverse complement strand
CTGGGACCTGGGCGGCGGGCTCCTCCGTGCGCGCGGGCAGCGAATCGTCGCGTGCCGCTGACGAAGCTCTGCCTGCGTCAACGTCGCCCGCGCAGAGTTTCCAGCGCGCGAAGATTGTTCTGCACAGCCGGGTCGTTCGGCGAGAGGACGGCAGCGCGCCGCAGATGCCGCTCCGCCTCGTCGAGCCGCCCCGCCTCGGCGTGCAGCACGCCAAGGCGGATCTCCACGACCGCATTCGCCGGATCGATCGCGGCGGCCCGCTCGAGGACCGACAGAGCCTCGCCGGCCCGTCCGGCGGCCCGCTCCACCATCGCGAGGATGGAGAGCGCCTCGACATCCTTCGGATCCTCGCGAAGCAGCGCCTCGAGAAGCGCGCGAGCGGAGTCGAGCGAATCGGCGCGCTGGAGCGTCTCGGCCAGGAGCATACGGAAGGAATGGTTCGCGGGATCGAGCCGCGCCGCCTCGCGGAGCTGCGCGATCGCTTCGCCGCTGCGTCCGGTGGCGTCGAGCAACCGTCCGAGGAGCAACCGCGGGGCGATCTCCTTCGGCGCCACTTGCTCCTGACTCGCAAGGGCGCCCGACGCGCGGGCGATCGCTGCCGCGTCGTGGCTCGCGAGGAGGCCGCTCAGCGGGTCGGTCCCGCCGCCGCCTCCTTCTCCGACAGGATCGAACGGGAGGCCATAACGTTCGACGATGCCCCGGTTCTCCGGCGTCCGCTTCATGTAGAGAAGCGCGTAATCGCCCGCGAGGACGCAGGTCCACTCCGGGTCGCGTCGCAGCCGGGCGCCGAGACCCCGATCGGCGAGCGGATCCCGCGCGTGCGTGACGATCGCCATCGTGATGCCATAGCGCCGGACCAGATCCTCCCAGCCCTGTCCGCTGCGCATCACCGCCTCGTACGAGCGCAGCAGCTCCGGTGGATAGACATCGAGCCGCCCGTCGGCGAACACCTTCCTCTCCGGGCCGAGCGCGTCGAGGATCGCCCCCCCGTACGACATCGGATGGAACAGCTCCCCTGCCGGACGCTCGCGCTCGAGAAAGGCGAGAATGCCGTCCGGCCGGCTCCCCGGCTCCACACCGAGCCCGAAGTGCCGCGTCTCGTCCCTGGCCACAGGAATGCCGCGCGTCATGCTGATCGCGCCGGTGGTGACGGCGAGCGCGAGGACACAGGCGCTCACCGCCGTCTGCGCCCGGCGCCGACCCGCCAGCACCGCTCCGTGGGCGCCGATGGCCAGAGGCGCCAGGACGGCATATTCCGAGAGGTTCCGAACCGAGGCGACCGCAAGGATCGCGAAGACGCCGGCCGGCAGGAGCGCCGCGCCGACGACAGCCCGCCGCCGCCGAGAGGCGCGCGCCAACACGGCGGCGACCGCGAGCGATAGGAGGAACGCCATCGGGAAGATCGCGCCGCGATAGGCGGGATGCAGGAGGCTCCGCAGCTCGACGATCGATCCTCGCACCTCGGGGCGCGCGATGAGCTGGAAGCCGTAAAGGTGCGGCCGCGCGAAGTTCGGGTTGGCGAAGGTGGCGAGCAGCGCGAGGCCGAGCATCAGTCCGCGATCGCGCCACGCGCGACCTTCACGCGGCGCCGCAAGCGCCTCGCCGCCCCAGTACAACACGGCCACCGCGAGGCCGAGGACGAACCCGGCATGCAGGTTCGCCCAGACGAGGAAGAGCGGGATCAGCGCGACTCGCCAACGCCGCCTCCCCGTGTGCGATTCGAGCCGCAGCAGTAGCAGCAGAACACCGAGGAGGAGCGCCGTCATCATGTGAGGACGGACGAACGCGCGCGGCGAGATCATCGGGCCTGCTAGCAGGGCGCCGAGCGCGGCTCCAGCGATCCTCTCGCGCCAACGGGGACCGATGAGCGCAGCGCCCGCGGCGAGCCCGATCGCGAGCGCCGCCGCCGTCGCCTTCCCGACGACCAGCAGATCCACCCCGCCGAGCCGCCGCAAGCCGTGGAAGAGAAGCTCGGTCAGCCATTCGTGGGTCACCCACCGGTGGCCGAGCGCGGTGTAGCTGAACAGGTCGGTCCGGGGAATGCCGTGGCCTTCCGCGATCCATCGGCCGGTCGCCAGGTGCCACCACAGGTCGTCGGAAGTGACCGGGAAGCAGCTCAGGATCCAGGTGAGGACGAGGGTGGCACCGAGCGCGACCGCCGGGAGGAGCACGGACGCGGGGGATGCGGGGGATGTGGTCGCGGGTCCCGCAGCGGATTGCGCGCCGCCTATCCGCGCGGCGACCGCTCGCGCCTTCACGGGTCCCGCCGCATGCGCCCCACTCGCTCGCTTCGTCCCCGCGCTCACGTCCCTTCCCCCTCGGTTCGCCTCCGCCGATCGACCGGCCTCGCACGCCGAAGCGTGCGCATCATAGCGCGGGACGGACGAACCCGTCGACGGTCGGGCGGAAAAGCGAACCAGCGCGATGGGTGGCGTGGTAGCCGCTGGCCCCCGCCTACTCCGGCACTTCGAACGGCGGCACCTGGCGTCCGTCGACGTCAGTGAAGCCGTACTCCTTCGCGAGGTCGCCGGTGCGAAAGACGCCGCCGGTCTTCGCCAGCACGTCCGGGTCGGCGAGCAGCGCGACGACCGCGCGTCCGACGTAGCGCGGCGACTCGGTCGCGCTCAAGGCCGGCACCTCGCGCCAGTGCTCCTCGTCGGTCCGGAAGCTCGCGAGGACCAGCTCGGTCCGCATCCAGCCGGGCGAGAGCGCGATGGACGCGACGCCATAAGGCCGCAGTTCCCGGGCCATTCCGAGCGCCAGCCGTACCATCGATGCCTTCGCGAGGTCATAGAAGAGATGCCCGGTGTAGCGGTCCCGATCCCAGAAGGTGGTTGTGACGATGAGGCCCGAGCGCTGCCGGAGGAAGATCGGCGTAGCGGAGCGGGAGGCGAGGATGTGATTGCGGAGACCGCGCTGGAACATCCCTTCCCAGTGGTCCATCGTGTCTTCCCAGAAGGGACGGATCTCGATCGGATTGCGATGCGCGCCCCAAGCATTGTTCACCAGCAGGTCGAGCCGTCCGCTCTCCTCGTCGATTCTCCGGAACAATGCGGCGACCCCCTCGGGCGACGTGTGGTCGCAACGCACGGGGATGCCGCTTCCGCCATTTCGCGTCACCTGCTCCGCGGTCTCGTCGATCGTCCCGGGCATGGACTGGAGATGCGCGTGCTCGAGGAAACGCTCGTAGCCTCCCGCGGGGCTGCCCGCCACGCTCCTCCCAGTGACGTAGACCGTCGCACCGGCGGCGCCCAGCTCGATGGCGATGCCGCGGCCGGCGCCCCGGCTTGCGCCGGTGACGACCGCTACCTTCCCTTTCAGCGCGCGAGGCACTTGTGACTCCTTTGCCTGTCGGCGGCGTCGGCTGGCTAGCGCTGGTCTTCCCCGCGGCCCGACTCGCCGTCCAGGCAAGTGACGCGGATGCCGAACCGTTCGCTTACGACCGAGACCGTATCGCCGGGCGGGACCGAGTCCCACGATCCTTCGATCCGACACCGCGCGCCATCCCTCGCCACCACGAAGGACGTTCCGTCCGGACCGTCCGCCTGTGAGAGAACCTCGTAGGTCCAGCCGCGGCGGATCAACGAGTCGCGGAAGCTGTCGAAGAAGTCGATCTCCTCTCCAAGGACTCCCACCGCCTCGACGAGGCAGGGCTCGCTCGCCTGCACTTCCACACCCGGCATGTCGCGCAGGACGTTCGTCACCGACTCGCAACCGGTTCGGCGGGGTGCGCAGGACAGCGCTGCCCAGGAGGCGCAGGACAGCGCCGCACAGCGGAGGAGGAAGAGACGCCAGCGCATCGCGCCCAGGGATAGGCGATGCGGCCCGGCGGCGCAAGTCCCCGCGGCCGCGCGAGTCGGAGGACGCGATCCACCATCATGCGGATTGGGATTCGAGGGGCGCCGTGTTCACCGCCGCACCGGAAGCCAGGAGTATCGCGCGCCTCACGCTCCGTCGGCGCCGAGCCTCGTCCCCGTCCAACCGGGCGCGTCGCTCGCCGGGAACGATTCCTCCGAAGCTTCCTCGACCTCGTCCTTCTCGTCGCTCCAGAGCTCCTCGGCCGGAGGGCTCTCGGGCGGATGGTCGAAGATCGTTCCCCCGTCCCTCGTTCCGTGACGGCCTCCCCGGACGCCGTGGCTTCTGCCGAGCACGCCTGCCCCCTCGCCGGGGGGACTCCCCGCGCGCCCGCTCACCGGCCGCCGCCTCGCAAGCAGCCAGCCTCCCGTGGCGACTAGCCCGAGAAGCGCTCCGGCCACGATCCACGCGCCTCGGCTACGCGCGCTCTTCAGGGGTCGTTCGAACGCCTGGCGATCCAGGGATGGCGATTCCGGTTGCGCTCGCATGTACATGCGTTTCTCCTTGCCCCTCGCAGGGTGTCGTTGTCGCATTTCGTCCCGTTCCGCCCCCGCCCGCTCGTCCCGTCGCTCGTTCTCATCGTAGCGTCCGCAACCAGCCATCGGACCGCCGGCGTGCATCGCGCCCCGCGCGCGCCGCGCGCGCCGCGCGCCCCGGCGCCGGCGCCGTCCGGGGCCGCGGCCGAACCAGCGCTTGCCCGGCCCCGCCGCACCCATCAGAATCCGCCCATGCGACCGAATCGAAGCGGCCGGACGACTCTTCGAGCCTGCACGCTCCTCGCTCTCTTCGCCTTGTTCGCCCCTTCCGCCGCACGCGCGGCCGCGCAATCGGGCGAGTTCGCGAGCCTGCTGCTCGGGCTCGTCGTCATTCTCGGAGTCGCAAAGCTGTTCGGCGACCTCGCGGTTCGCGCGCATCAGCCGCCCGTGCTCGGCGAGCTGGTCGCGGGGATCCTGCTCGGCAATCTGAATCTGATCGGAATCGGCTGGGCCGAGTGGATGGCGGCCGATCCCTTCATCGAGATCCTGGCCGAGATCGGCGTCGTCCTGCTGCTGTTCGAAGTCGGCCTCGAGTCGACCGTCAAGGAGATGCTCCGGGTAGGCGCCCCGTCGTTCTTCGTCGCGCTGCTCGGCGTCATCACCCCTTTCGCGCTCGGAATCGGCGTCGGGTACCTCGCGCTTCCCGGTCACACGTTCCCTGTCTATGCCTTCCTCGGCGCCACTTTGACGGCAACGAGCGTTGGAATCACAGCGCGCGTGCTTCAGGACCTGAATCGCTCCCGCTCTCCCGAAGCGCGCGTCATCCTCGGGGCGGCGGTGATCGACGACGTGATGGGACTGGTCATCCTCGCCGCAGTGGCCGGATGGATCGAAGCGCTCGACACCGGCTCCCACCTCTCCATCGCTTCGATCCTGGCGATCCTCGGCAAGGCGCTCGGATTCCTCCTCGCCGCGATCGTGGTCGGGCAGATCCTTTCGCCGCGCCTCTTCCGTCTCGCCTCGAAGCTGCGCGTGCAAGGAGTGCTGCTGACGCTGGCGCTCCTCTTCTGCTTCGTCCTTGCCGCGCTCAGCGGGAAGATCGGATTGGCGCCGATCGTCGGAGCCTACGCGGCCGGCCTGATCCTCGAGGAGGTCCACTACCGGGAGCTCGAGACCCGCTCGAACCGCTCTCTGCACGATCTGATCGCGCCGATCGCCGTCTTCCTCGTGCCGATCTTCTTCGTGCGCATGGGGATGCTGGTCGACCTCGCGTCGTTCCTGAACGCGCAGTCCCTCCGTCTGGCTGGACTGCTGACGCTCGCCGCAATCTTGGGGAAGCAGGCGTGCGCCCTGGGCGCTTTCGGCGGGCGCTTCGACCGCCTCTCGGTCGGGATCGGGATGATCCCACGCGGAGAGGTAGGGCTGATCTTCGCGAATATCGGGCTCGGCTTGCACATCGGCGGCGAGCGGATCATCGATCCGGTCATCTTCTCGGCGGTCGTGCTGATGGTCATCGTCACCACGATGGTGACCCCTCCCGCCCTGAAGTGGAGCCTCTCGAGGAAGCGGCGGGAATCGAGCTGATCCCCCTTTTCGCCCGAATTCGGCCTTTCGCCGCCTTCCGCCTGCCGCTAGCCTTTCCGCATCCGTTTCCTGCCATCGACGCGGCCGGCTGGCCTGCCGGCCTCGAGGCGGAACGGCCGGAGGATCATCGATGAGAGGATCGAGACCTGTCCTGCTGCCGCTGCCGCTGCTTGCGGCGCTCCCGCTCGCGCTCGCGATGCTGGCGCCCGGGCCGGCCCATGCCCAGATCGAGCCGAACCTGAGCACCTACACAGGGCCGAACGCGAAGGGATACCTCGGCCCGCTGAACGAAGGGTTCGGCGCCGCGCTCCAGAGTCTGCTCTACCGGACGGCGGATCTCCCGGAACACGACGTCCGGGTGAATCTGAGCGTCAAGACCATGTTCGTGAAGTTCGGCGACGACGATCGCACCTTCCAAGCCTCCACCCCGGAGGGGTTCTTCCCTGAGCAGATCGCGACAGCTCCGACGGTCGTCGGGAACGAGCGGGGTGTCGAGGTCGGCGGCGATGCGGGGACGAGCTACACGTTCCCCGGGGGCTTCGACGTCGGCTCGCTCGGCATCGCAGTCCCGGAGATCACGATCAGCGGCATCTACGGGAGCGAGATCTCCGCTCGCTTCATCGCCTTCGACACGGGCGACACGGACCTCGGCGACTTGAGCCTGATCGGCGTCGGCGCCCGGCACAGCATCTCCCGCTACTTCCCGGATCTTCCCGTCTCGATCGCGGCCGGGCTGTTCTGGCAGAAGTTCGAGATGGGGGAGGACCTGATCGACGCCAACGCGCTTACCGTCGGCGTCCAGGCGAGCCGCGCCTTCGGCGTCCTCGAACCGTACGTAGGACTCTCCTACGATAGCTTCGACATGTCCGTCGACTACGAAGACGCCGGGGATCCGCCCACGCGGCTTTCTGTCGACTTCGACAAGCAGAACAACGCTCGGCTGACCGGCGGCCTGTCCCTGAACCTCTCCTTCGTGCACCTGCAGGCGGAGGGAAGCCTCTCGGACAAGACCGCGTTCGGCTTCGGCCTGAGCCTGGGGAACTGAGATGAAGATCCAACGGAATCACAGGGGCTGGGCGATCCTCGCCATCCTTCTGCTCGGAGTCGCTCTGACCGGGGAAGTGTGCACCGAGGACCGGAACGTCGACATCGTCGTCGGCGCCGACGTGGTCGCCGCCTTCCAGGCGCGCGGAACCGAGAACGCCTTGAACGACGAGGAGGTCGTCTCGCTCGACGAGGAGATCGATCTCTCGCAGATCCTGGAAGACAATGGGATCGACTCGCTCGTGAGCGTCTCGATCGAGGCCGTGTTCGTGCGCGTCACGAAGCAGGATCCGACCAGCGGCCGGACGGTGAGCGGCAACGTGACCGTCGGCACGCTTCCGGGTCCGGACCTCGCGTTGATCGACTTCACCTCGATCGAGGTGAACGATGAGATCTACGCCGACTGGAGCCCGCTTTCGCTCGAGGCGCCCGGCGTCGATCTGCTCAACTACGTTCTGCAGGATCTGGTGGACCAGATCAACGGCGGCGTCAGCCATCCGACCGCTCCGGACCTCGTCTTCAAGGTGTCCGGCGTCTCCGAGCCGCAGTCGGTGGAGACGAACTTCGACTGGGAGTTCCTGCTGCGGCTGAACATCGTGGGGACGACGGAGGTCACGGTCGTCGATCCGCTGTAGCCGGCCCGTGTAGTCGGCTCCCGTCCTTCGTCCGGAACGCATGAGGCCGGGTGGCGCCATCCACCCGGCCTCGTCGCGCATCGGCCCCCTCGCTGTAGGGGGCGGGGCGGCCTTCAGCCCCGCATCCGCGCCCGGAACCACTCCTTCAGGTCGCCGATCGCCACCCGCTCCTGCTGGAGCGAGTCGCGATGGCGGATCGTCACCGACTCGTTCTGCAGCGTCTCGGAGTCGATCGTGACGCAGAACGGCGTGCCCGCCTCGTCCATGCGGCGGTAGCGCTTCCCGATCGAGCCCGCTTCGTCGTAGAAGACGTAGAAGTCGCCGCGCAGCTCGGCCGCCACCTTCGCGGCAAGCTCCGGCATCCCGTCCCGCTTGACGAGCGGAAAGACCGCGACGTGGATCGGCGCGAGGTCGGGGTGCAGCGACAGCACGACACGCGTCTCCCCTTCGACCTCCTCCTCGCGATAGGCGTCGAGCAGCGTCGTCAGAAGCGTGCGGTCGCAGCCGGCCGACGTCTCGATGATGTACGGGACGTAGTGCTCCTTCGTCTCGTCGTCGAAGTACTCGAGCTTCTTGCCCGAGTATTCCTGGTGCCGCTTCAGATCGAAATCGGTGCGGTTGTGGATCCCCTCGAGCTCCTTCCATCCGAACGGGAACTCGTACTCGATGTCGTACGCGGCGCGCGCGTAGTGGGCCAGCTCGCCCGGCTCGTGCTGATGGAAACGGAGCTTCTCGGCGCGCAACCCCACCTGCTCGACATACCAGCGCATGCGCTGCTGGCGCCAATGCTCGAACCACTCGTCGTCCGTGCCGGGCTTGACGAAGAACTGCATCTCCATCTGCTCGAACTCGCGCGTCCGGAAGATGAAGTTGCCGGGGGTGATCTCGTTTCGGAACGCCTTGCCGATCTGCGCGATCCCGAATGGAACCTTCTGCCGGCTCGTCGTCCGCACGTTGTCGAAGTTGACGTAAATCCCCTGGGCCGTCTCCGGCCGCAGGTAGATGACCGACGACTCCTCCTCCACAGGGCCCATGAACGTCTTGAACATCAGGTTGAACATCCGCGGAGCGGTCAGCGTGCCGCGGTTGCCGCAGCGGGGGCAGGGGGTGTTCGGATCGGTGGGATCGGCGGGAAGCTCGTCGGCGCGGAAGCGCGCCTTGCAGTTCTTACAGTCGACGAGCGGATCGGTGAAGTTCTCGACATGGCCGGAAGCGACCCAGACCCGGGGGGCCATCAGGATCGCCGCGTCGAGCCCCTCGATGTCGTCGCGCGTCTGCGTCATCGCGCGCCACCAGACTCGCTTGACGTTGTTCTTCAGGCGAACGCCGAGCGGTCCGTAGTCCCAGCACGCGTTGATCCCGCCATAGATCTCGCTCGAGGGGAAGATGAAGCCGCGTCTCTTGCAGAGCGCGACGACCTTCTCCATCAACTTCTCGACCATGCTTCCTCCCTGCTTCTCCAGCGGCAAAAGTACGTTAGACTCTAGCCTTTCGGGGCCGGCAGGTTCAACGGCGAGGAGCGTGAGGGACGCGGAAGAGCGGCGAGTAAGCCGAGGAGCGGCGCGAGGAGCGGCGCGACGCCGCGCCGGCCGGCTCGAAGGAGGACGGGTGCTCGAGTTCGCGGTCGGGATCGCGCGGGAAGCGGGGGAGATGCTGCTGGCCGCCTACGGCCGGGTCGACCGCGGCGACGTCGGCTACAAAGGGTGGCGAAACCTCGTCACCGAGACCGACGTGGCCATCGAGTCGCACCTGGTGCGGAGGATCACGGAGCGCTTTCCGGATCATGGCATCCTCGGCGAAGAGCAGGCATCGAAAGCCGCCCCTCCGGAAGGGTATCGCTGGGTGATCGACCCGATCGACGGAACGACGAACTTCGTCCACGCGCATCCCTTCTTCTGCACCTCGATCGGGCTGGAGCATGCGGGACGCGGAGTCCTTGGCGTCGTCTTCGCGCCGTACTTGGAGGAGCTGTTCACGGCCGAGCAGGGTGCAGGCGCGAGTCTGAACGGAGTCTCGTGCCGCGCCTCCGCCGAGACGTCGATCGAGCACGCGCTCCTCGCCTCCGGCTTCGCCTACTCCTACGACAGCGACAACGACCTGAACCTGGAGAACTGGGGACGGCTCTCCTCGGTGGCGCGCGGCCTGCGGCGCTGCGGCTCCGCCGCGCTCGATCTGGCCTACGTCGCGTGCGGGCGCTACGAAGGGTTCTGGGAGCTGCGGCTGGGCCCCTGGGACATCGCCGCCGGCGCGGTGCTCGTCACCGAGGCGGGCGGCCGGGTGACCGATCTCGCCGGCGGGGACAGCTGGCGCGACGGGCACGAGATTCTGGCAACCAACGGCCGCCTGCACGAGGAGATCCGCTCCCGCCTGAAGACCGCCTAGCGGTGCCGCGCTCCTCGGTTCGGAGGCACTCATGGACCGTTCCGTTTCGGGTGATTCATCCGTGTCCGGCGCTGCTGCATCGTGGCCGGAGTTGCCTTTGGCGGCATGGCGCGACACCTACGCAACCCTCCATCTCTGGACCCAGATCGTGGGCAAGATCCGGCTCTCGCAAGCCCCCTGGAGGAACCATTCCTGGCACACCACGCTCTACCTCACGCCTCGCGGATTGACCACCTCGCTGATTCCGTATCGCGAGGGGACGTTCCAGATCGATTTCGACTTCCTGGACCATCACCTTCGCATACGGGCGAGCGACGGGGGAGCGGCCGACATCCCGCTTCGCCCGCAGGCGGTCGCGGAGTTTCACGATGAGCTCTTCGGCGCGCTCGCGCGTCTTGGGATCGAGGTGAAGATCCACGGGATGCCGAACGAGATCGAGAACCCGATCCCGTTTCGACGGGATCGCGTCCACGCCTCCTACGATCCGGAGTATGCGAACCGGCTCCTGCAAGTCCTCATCCAGACGGAACGAGTCTTCACGCGCTTCCAATGCCGCTTCGTGGGAAAGTGCAGCCCGGTCCATTTCTTCTGGGGAAGCTTCGACCTCGCCGTGACGCGCTTTTCGGGACGTCGCGCACCCGAGCATCCCGGAGGCATTCCGCACCTGCCCGACTGGGTCGTTCGAGAGGCGTACTCGCACGAGCTTTCCAGCGCCGGATTCTGGCCCGGCGGCGGGCCGCATCCGTTCCCACTCTTCTACAGCTATGCGTACCCGGAGCCGCACGGCTTTTCGGCTGCCGCGATCCGGCCCGAGGGCGCTTTCTATAGCGCGGAGATGCGGGAGTTCGTCCTGCCGTACGACGTCGTGCGGGTTTCCCCGTCCCCTGACGAGGCGCTGCTGGCGTTTCTCGATTCGACCTATGCCGCCGCGGCGGACCTTGGCGGATGGGACCGCACGGCGCTGGAACGCGAGCGGCAAAGCCGTCCGGGCCCGTAGATCGGGCTCGAGTTCACTCGAGGAAGAACGGCGCGCCCGGAATCCAAAAGGCCGATGCTGTCATGGCTCCTCCCTCACCCTGCTGTAGTCGTGGCCGTAGCCATCGGTGATGTCGTCGGCGAGTCGGAGCGTGTCGGCCGTCACCTCGAAGATGGCTTGCGCGATCCGGAAGGAGCGGAAATCGATTCTCCATCGTGAATGCCAAATCGCGCTGCGTCGCGTGATCGTGTAGTGGTCGACCTCCTGCAAGGTGCCATTCCGAAACGTCTCGAACATTCCATCGTCACGAAAGCGAATCGTCCTGGAGTAGCCGACCGTTTCGGGTGTCCGCAAATCGTTTCCGCCGAAGCCGCCTATGGAGCGGACCCATTTCCATGTCCCGGTGACTCCGAACGTCTCCGGATCATCGATGCCCGGCCGGGTTTCCGGAATCGTCCAGCCGCATTGGGCGCTTGCGAGACAGAGGAGCGCGACGATCAGCGACAACGAGCGTTTCATCGTGATTCCCTCACCGTGAGCGCACGAGCCGTGAGCGCACGAGCCGTGAGCCCACGAGCCGTGAGCCCACGAGGCACCTGCGTTCCGACCGCCTGAACGATGGACTCGACGGAAGAAACGAAATGTGCGCCGCCCAGCCGCATCAAGCGAGGATTCCGAGCCGTTCGATGGGTGCGTCGAAGTCGACAGGTGTCGATTCTTCCGCAGCGGAGTTCGGCGCATGGGCGACTTCGCAAGCAGGCTCCTCCTGGCCACAACTCGCTGCACCTCCGAGCCCCAGGGCGCGTGCTCGATTCAGGAGTCCGTGCTGGCACGACATTTGTTATGACGTTGCCGATCGGAAGAACCACGGAGCCTCGAGTGTTCAATCGAGAGAGTGCCGTGAGAAGGAGGAATGAGATGAAGAACATGAGGACCATCCTCATAGCGGTCGCGGCGCTGTCGCTCCTCGCCTTCGGCGGGACGATTGCCGCGGCACAGGACCTGAATGACTGGCAGAGCACCGGAATGGCCGAGGTCTCCCTGATGGGAGGGGTTCAGGCGCTCAACGAGAACGACACGTCGATCTACGACAACATCCTCAACGTCCCGGTGACGGCGACGCTCGGCTATCGCCTGAGTCCGATCTTCGCTCTCGAGGGCGATTTCACCTGGGTCATCCCCGTTCAGCAGAGCGTGGAGCTGCAGCCCGGCGTGAAGACCGATCGCAAGTCGCCGGACGTGCTCCTCTACCAGGCCAACCTCCGGGCGGACCTTCCCCTGGAGCGGTCTCCGGTGAAGCCGTACCTCGCGGCGGGGCTCGGAGGCGCGACGTTCCTGTCGAACACCGACGCGAACCGTCTGCCTCGGCTGCAGGACTCCCAGACGGCCTTCGCCATCAACTTCGGTGCGGGCTTGAACGCCCGTCTCTCGGGACCCTGGGGCGTGCGAGCCGACTTCCGCGAGTTCGTCGCCTTCCCGCCGAACGACGCCGAGGGGCTGTCCGTCGACGGCAAGGCGGACGACGTCTGGATGGAGCGCGCAAGCCTCGGTCTGTCCTACCGCTTCTGATCTTTCAGCTTCTGATCTTTGTTCGCATTGAGGCGCCGGGGCTCCGTGAAGCCTCGGCGCTCCCTTCATCTCTCCCGCTGCGGCGAGCCCGCAGTCTGCGATCGTCACCGGATCACGACGACATGTCGGACGAGGGACTGCGTCCCGGCCGTGATGCCGCAGAAGTAGACGCCGGGGGACACCTCGGTCGCGTCCCAGATGACTTGCCAGGCTCCGGCAGGACGCTCGCTCTCCTCGAGCCTCGCAACGCGGCGGCCGAGGATGTCGAAGACCTCCACGCGAAGATTCGCGGGTTCGGGGAGGATGCCGGAGACCGTCGTTCGCACGCGGAAAGGATTCGGGCTGATGCGAGCCAGCGACGACGAGGCGTCCCAGGAAAGGGAGCCCGGCACGGCGCTGTTCGGCCGCCCGAAGACCATCAGCGAATAGCAGTCGGCCACGTAGATGTGGGCGCCGGCAGCCCAAACCGCGCGGGCCGAACCGGGCGTGGGGTACTGGGCGACCATGCGAGGATGCAGCGGATCGCCGACGTCGAAGACGAGCAGGCCGCCCCGGAAGGAGTCCGCCACATAGGCGAAACCGTCGACGAGATGAATGCCGTCGGCGTATCCAGGGACCTCCGCTGTGGCGACGAGGACCGGATGCATCGGATCGGACACGTCAAGCACTCGCAGTCCGTCGCCGCTGTTCGTCGCGTACGCGTAGTCGCCCTGCACAGCGACCTCATTGATCGCGTTGGTGGGATCATAGGAGCCCAAGGCGACGGGATGCGCGGGATCCTCGAGGTCGACGATCTGCATCCCGCCGCCGGCACCCGAGATGTAGGCGCGCGCATCGTTCACGACGAGTCGACCCGAGACTCCATCGAGCGGGCAGGCTGCCGCCAACCGCGGATCCCTGGGATCGGAGACATCCAGGATCACGAGGCCGGCCAGGCCGGCGCCGACGTACGCGTAGTCGCCAGCGACGCATACGCCGCGAGCCGTTCCCTCCCAGGTTGCCAGCTCCACGGGCTGTGCGGGGTCGCTGACGTCGACGATCCTCAGTCCCGCCTCCCAGGCGGCGACGAACGCGCACCCCTTTGCGAAGCAGACGTCCGTGGCGTAGGAGGGGATGTCGAGCTGGCTCACCGCGACCGGGTTCGCGGGATCGGCGACCGAGACGACTCGCAGGCCTGCGACCCAATCCGCGAGGTAGAGATAGTCCCCGTCGACACACAGCTCGCTCGCGCCGCCCCCCTCGCACCAGCTTCCGGCCAGCTCCGGCGAGGCCGGCTGGGACACATCGATGATCTGCAGCCCCTGCACTCCGGCCGCGGCGTAGACATGATCGCCGGCGACGCAGAGCCCTTCCGCTCCGATGGGTGTCGTCGCGCTGCCGATGACCTCGGGGCTCCGCGGGTTGGAGATGTCGATGACCTCCACGGATCCCAAGGTGGCGTTCACCGTGACGTAGGCATAGGCGCTGGGGCTGGAGACAGCGACAGCAGACGTTCCTTCCGGTGTCCAGCAGCGGCCAACCCGCTCGGCCCGCCTGGGATCGCTTACGTCGACGACCTCCAGCCAGCCGGTGCTCCGCTCGCCTCCTTCGGAGCAAGCGAGGTATGCCAGGTCGCCGTCGACGGCGACGTCGAATGCGCAGCACGCGAAGTAGGTGCCGACCAGCACGGGATGGGCGGGATTGGCAACCGAGACGATGTACATGTCGTCCCAGCCGTTCAACACGTAGGCGAGGTCTCCGGAGACCGCGATGGCCGATGCCGGTCCGGGAGTGACGTAGGTCCCCACTCGTGCCGGCGCGGACGGGTCGCGCACGTCGAGGATTTCCAGATCGCCCGGGCCGTCGGCCACGTAGGCGTAACCCGCTTGGACTGCCACGTCCCAAGCTTCCCCCGGTGAGTCCCAGCCGCCGACGAGAACCGGATCGGCCGGCGAGGAAACGTCGAAGATCCGCAGTCCGGAGCGTTCGTCTGCAAGAAATACATGGCTGGCGTCGATCGCGATTGCGCGCCCGGAGCCTTGCACATAGGCGCGGCCCACGAGCTCTGGCTCCGCCGGGTCGGCGACGTCGAGGACAACGAGGCCGTTCGCGAAGGCGCAATAGGCAAAATCCTGCTGAACGACGGCGTCGCGAGCGCCGCTCCAGAGAATCGAGTTCACGTACGGGATCAAATCGCGCGCAGCAGTCGGTGAACAGACACAAGCGAAGATGAGGGTCGCGAGGATCGCAGCCAGGATCTGCATGGCACCTCCCAGGTCGCGGCGTAGCCGGGGCCACCATGGCGCGGAGAGATTCTAGCGCAATCCGCCCAGGGATTTCGCTCAAAACCTTGACACAGGGAAGTGCCCGCGCGCGGGCGATGCCAGGCGCGCGCGCGGCTCGGGTCAGAAGAGGACTTCGACACGGACGCCGCTGCCGCGTAGGGCTTCGGCCAACCGCTTCGCCTGCGCGCGAAAGAAGGAATCGTCGAGGGCATGCAGCAGACCGTGGCGGGCGTAGACCTTCCTCACCGACGACTCGTAGTTCATCCGATCGACGAGAACACGATCGACCGCTCCACGAAGGAGCGCGGCAAGCTTCTCGGGATCTCCGGGAAGCAAGGGGCCGGCGAAGGCGAACGTGGCGATCCCCGCCTTCCGGAACTCGCGTAGGACCGCCACACGCTCGCGGACCGGGGAGGCTTTCGGCTCGAACAGTTTCGCCATCGTCTCGTCTTCCGTGGTGATGGTGAATCCGACCTCGACGTTGGGAATGCGGCGAATGACGTCAAGGTCGCGGCGTACGAGAGCGGACTTCGTCTGGATCGAAACGGGGAAGTCCCGGCCTGCCAGGACTTCGAGCAAGCGACGCGTCAGCGCATACCGCTCCTCGATCGGCTGGTAGGGATCGCACACGGAGGCGAACCAGATCGTCCCGCGCTTCGCTCGGAGGATCTGCCTCGCGAGAAGATCGGGCGCGTTGACCTTGATGTCGACGAAGGCTCCCCACGGCTCGCTGTGCCCGCTGTAGCGGCGCATGAACAGCGCCGCGTAACAGTAGGCGCACCCTACCTCGCAGCCGGTATACGGATTGACGCAGTAATCGTGGATCTTCGAGCGATTGAGGATCGACTTCGCCTCGACCTCGCGGACGATGCAGCGCGGCATGGCGCAAGTATACGTCCGTCAGCGGGGACTCCCGCCGTCGACAAGAGAAGGCCCCCGGCGGGCCTGCCGGAGTCGAGGAGCACCTCCTTGGGAGGATGATGCGAGACGAGCAGGGTCGCGATCTCCCTGCTTCCCAGCGCCGCGGAAGCAGCGTTTCGCGAGAACCGCATGCGGCAGCAGGATCAGGATTTCTCCAACGGATGCGCTGGCCCAGAGGGTGTGGGCGGATGAACGGCGAGAGTGCTAGCGGATCGAATCGGCAACGGCAGCGCCAGGCGAGCCGCCTCGCGGCGCCTCTCCCAGCGCGCGAAGCCGCTCGACGACCCATGGATCGTCGCCGCCCAGCTCCACGAACCGCCGGTACGATTCACGCGCCTCGGCCGGGCGCGCCAGCTTGACGTCGAGCACCGTTCCGAGCGATCGATACGTCTCCGCCGAGCCGGGCCGCGCCTCGGTCGCCCGGCGCAGCGCCGCCGCCGTCTCCTCGAAGTCCGAAGCCTCCGACCGAATGCTCGCGACACGGCACCAGCCGGCCCACTTCTGATCCGGGTTCGCCGCCGGATCTTCCACGACCTGGCGAGCAAGTCGCTCCGCTTCTTCGTCCTCTCCGAGACGGTCGAGCGCCCGAGCCCGTCGCAGCGCGAGATTACGGCGTTCCTCGGGACCGGTGGCCGGATCGGTCGCGACGGCTGCGGCGAGACCGGCGGTGGCAGCCGGCTGGTCGGCGTCGCGCAGAGCCCAAAGCAGGTTGTTCAGGATCTCCGTGCGATGCGTGCTGCCATGCAGCGAGCCGTGCTCCTGCTGCAGGAGCCGCAGATACGCCTCCTGCGTGTCGTAGGTGCGTCCGAGCTGCAGCGCGAGGTTCGCATCGTAGAACGGTCCGTAGGGGAAGCGCACCGGCGCGAGCAGCGACGGCGCCGGGGAGTTCAGGAAGCGCACGATCGCGTCGGCGAGCGCCTGCTCGCGCACCGGATCGCGGCCGGCGCGAAGCGGCTCGGCATTCTCGAGTCGTCGGGCGATCGCCGCGTTCGCTCCCTGTCTCCGGACGAAGACGGCCGCCGTCTCGTCCACGTGGACGAACGCCCATCGCGGGTCCTCGTCGAGGAGCCGCAGCAGCGCCGGCATCTCATAGAAGTCGAGGAGCACCGCCTCGAAACCACGGGCCTCCATCGCCTGCTTCCATCGCTCCGCGATTGCTGCGTCGCCGGCCGTCCGGATCGATTGATAGATGGCGACCGCCTCCGGCGTCCCACGCCAGCGCGCGTCGAGAAAGGGCGTCAGCCGCGTCCCGTTCTCCAAGAGGATCGCGGGGGCAGCGACCGCATTGTGAAAGACCGGGCCCTGCACTCCCTGGTCGTGCAGGAAGCGCGCCGCTTCGAGCGCCGGGAAGCGCGGGCTCATCCGAAACGCGATCGACCGGTCCTGATCCAGAGCGAGGAAGATCCGCCCGTTGGCGAGGCCGAGGACGGTAACGACCCCTGCGAAGAGCGGAACCGCCACCAGGGCTATGCCGATCGCTCGGGCGATCTTCGTGGCCGGACGCCGCTCCCGATCGCGTGTCCCCTCGAACAGCGCCCGGAGGGCGGCGGGCGTCACACACAGCGTGGTCAGCGCGAAGAGCGGCATCGCGCGCCGTGCACGGGCCGCGAGAAGCGCGCTCGCCAGCAGGACGAGCAATGCGCCGGCCGGCATCCTACGGCGGGCGAGAAGCGCTGCGGCGACCAAGAGGGGCATCCCGATCCGGAAAGCCCAGACGGCCGGGCTTTCCTGGTAGGAGCCGAACGGGCTCGTCATCTCCTCGATCCGGAACGGCAGCCCTTGTCCCCGTCCGAAGAACGGCACGATCTGCTCGAGACTGCGCCACACGAGCGGGCCGGCCGGATTCAGGAAGCTCGCGAGGAGGAGCACGGCGATCTGGATGGCTCGCGGCCGGAGCGGCTGGCCCTCGAGCCTCTCACCGATGGCGAAGAGCCCCACCATGCCGAGCATCAGCGGGAAGCTGAGGTGCGTGTTCGTCCAGAGGACCAGAATCGGCACGAGGAGGCGGAGCGCGCGACGATCCCGGCTGCCGGGCCGCATCAGAACGCCGAGGGCGGCGACCCACAGGACGTAGGAGACCAGTTCCGGGCGGTCGAGGAAGCGCTCCTGAGCGGTCACCAGGGCGAATGCGAGGAGGATCGGGATCGAGACGACGGGGACGCCTTGGCGGAGGGCGATCCGAACGGCGAGGAAGAAGGCGGCCGCGAGCAGCAAGGCGCGCAGCAGTACGACGGCCCCGGCGCCCCCCGAGCCGAACACAAGGGAGACCGCCACCTGGTAGAGCCAGTAGCTGTACGCATAGGACTGGACGGCGGAGGACTGACCGAGGGTGACGTGGGATGCGCCGGGGAAGTTCGTCAGGAGCACGCGTCCCCAACCCACGTGGAACGCGAAGTCGGGGTCGACGATCTCCGTCGACGCGAGAAGGAGCCCGGCCAGGCCCCAGAGGCCAACGGCAACCCATGCCGCGGCATGCAGCCACCGGCCGCGCGCGGGCCGAGGCGCTCCCGCGGCGGCCGAGGCCGCCGAGGCGGCCGTCCGGGCAGGATGGGGCGCCGCGCGATCGCGATCGGTCGTCCGGCTGTGGAGCCGGGAGCGCGAGGACTTGATACCCGACATGCCGGACGTGATTGTACATGGCCGGGTGGTAGCAGGCTGTTAGAATGAGTTATGGACGCGACCCGGGAGGTGACCGACCCATCATGAGCTCGATGCGCGGCGGCAGCATGCAACGAACCCTCTCGATCCTCGGGATTCTCGGGCTTGGCTTGCTCGAGACGACTCTCCCAGGGGACGCCGGAGCCGGTCGAATTCACCCGGTCCTCCAAGCCCGGATCGGCGCGGCCGGTCCGAGCGTGGAGGATCGTATGGCTCCTCGCTCGGAGACGGCTCCTCCTTCCGAGGCGATCGTCTGGGTATCGTTCGCGGACCGTGGATTCGCGACGGAGGCCGCCCGCGCCGAAGCCCTTCGACAAGCCCAGGAGAGGATCGGAGACGAAGCTCTGGCCCGCCGCGCCGCTGTTGGAGCGGCCCTGGCCGATGACGCCGACCTTCCCATCTGTCCCGCCTACCGCCGCGCGGTCGCCGCTCATGGCACGATCCGCCACGAGAGCCGCTGGCTGAACGCGGTCAGCGCCCGGGTGCCGGTCACGGAAATCGCCGCGATCGCGGCTCTGCCGTTCGTCCTCGAGGTGCGGCCGGTCGCCAGGCTGGCGTCCGCGGGCCTGGGACCGGAACGGGCGCCGGACGGCCGGCTGCTCGAGCGGCCCGATCCGTCCCGGCGGCTGCGCCGTCCGCTCGGCGGCGTGGACGACATCTACGGCCCTTCGCGCGCGCAGCTCGACGAGATCGACGTTCCTGCCGCCCATCAGGAGGGATACACGGGGGCCCGCGTCCGCGTGATGATGCTCGACACGGGATTCCGCAAGGACCACGACGCCTTCCAGCAGACCGACCTCCTCGCCGAGCGCGACTTCGTCTTCGGCGACGGCGACACGCAGAACGAGCCGGAAGACGATCCCTCGCAGCATTGGCACGGCACCGCGACGTGGGGCGCGTGCGGCGGCTACGCGCCGGGGAATCTGATCGGCCCCGCCTACGGCGCGACGTTCGTGCTCGCGAAGACCGAGGACGTCCGCTCCGAGCTGCCGGTCGAAGAGGACAATTACGTGGCCGCGCTCGAGTGGGGCGACTCGCTCGGCATCTCCTCCACCTCGGCGTCACTGATCTACAAGGACTTCGACGACGGTTCGGGATGGGACTACGCGCAGCTCGACGGCGACACCGCGCCGATCACCCGGGCGATCGACCGCGCCGCGCAGCGCGGGATTCTCTGCGTGAACGCGATGGGGAACTCGGGTCCCGACCTCGGGAGCCTCGGGGAGCCCGCCGACGCCGACACGATGCTCGCTTGCGGCGCTGTCTCGAACGAGAACTCGATCGCGAACTTCTCCAGCCGGGGCCCGACGGCCGACGGCCGTACGAAGCCGGAGGTCGTCGCGCGCGGGGTCGATACGTGGTGCGCCGACGCAAACGACACCGATACGTATACCGATGCCAGCGGAACCTCGCTTTCGACTCCTCTCGTCGGCGGCTCGGTCGCCCTCGTCCTCGAGGCGCACCCCGAGTGGAGCGTGTGGCAAGCGCGCCGCGCGCTCATCTCGACCGCCGACCGCCACACGCATCCGGACAACGACTACGGGTGGGGAAGAATCGACGTCGACGCGGCGATCCACTACACGCCTGTCCTGGTCCCGCTCCCGTTCAGCCTGCAGCAGCCTCCCGACGGGTCGACGACTCCGACCGTCCGTCCGACCTTCGTATGGAACCGGTCGGCCGATCCGCAAGGCGAAGTGATCCGCTACGAGGTGTGGGTGGACGAGGAGCAGGACTTCGGAACTCCTCTCGTTTACTCCGAGATCGCGGACACGACGTGGACGCTTCCGGTCCCGCTGCCGCCGGAAACACTCTTCTACTGGAGGGTGATCGCGGAGGAGCCGGACGGCTATCGCCGGCTCTGCCGCGCCGATTTCTCCTTCCGCACGCCGCAGGCGTCGGGGACGGATGACCTCCTTCCCGTCGTCGACGGATGGCGCATCGAGGTGAGCCCGAACCCCTGGAAGGCGGGCGCGGTGCTTCGCTGGTACGCCCCTCCGGGCAGCATGTCCGAGATGGTTCGCATGACGATCTTCGAAGCCACGGGAAGACGTCTCTGGCGGGAGACCAGGGCCGTCACCCATGAAGGATGGAACGAAATGCCTTTCGATCTGCGCGGCGCCGACGGCAGAGATCTCCCTTCGGGGGTGTACCTCGCTCTGTTGGAGGCGCACGGCCGCGCCGCCCGGACGAAGGTCATCCTCAGCCGCTGAGGAGGGCAGGAGCGTGATAATGCCGAGTGCATGGACGCAAGAACAGCTCGTGCGATTGCTCCTAGATGCGGCCACCGCCCAAAGGGAACGTGGTGCCGTCGAACGCGCGCAGGCGCTCCTGGACGAGGCGTATCGCATCTCCGAAACGGAGCAGCGACCCGAATGGATTGCGGCCGTACGCGCAAGCCAGGGAGTCCTCGAGCGGGAGACGGGGAATCTGGACGCCGCGGGAGAACGGCTCCGCGAGGCGGTCGAACTTCGCCGCAATGCGTCCGACCCGATCGGCACCGCCCGCGCGCTGGGTGACCTCGGCCGTGTGCATCTCGAGGCGGGCCGGTCGCGCGAAGCCGCGGAAACGATGGACGAGGCGCTGGAGATCGCCAATCCCCTCGATCCGGGTCGCACCCGCGCCGAGGTGATGGAGAACGCGGGGCTCGTCCAGGAGCGGACCGGCAACGTGGACCGGGCGCGCGATCTGTATCGCAAGGCGAAGGAAACCTACGGACAGATCGGCGACAGCGCGTCGGCCGAGCGGGTCGAGGCGCATCTCGCCCGCATCGTGGACCTTGGCGCCACGTCGAATCTCGACGAGGAGCTGAAGGACCTCGAGCGGCGCCGGCTCGTCGCGGCTCTCGAGGTAGAGGGCTGGAACCAGTCGCGCGCCGCCCGGCGTCTCGGAGTGACGGAGACGCGCGTGAGGAATCTCATGCGCCGCCACGGTCTGAGACCACGGAACCGGCGTGGGCGACCGCGCAAGAGCGGTGAGCCCGCCCCCACGAGCCGATAAGGGGAGGCGCAGAAATCCCTGGCCGCTCGCCCGGGCGCTCCGGGGCATCCGGGCGTGCGTGCGGCCGGAGGGCGTCGTAGCGTCGACCAGCGTCTATTCGAATTCGACTCGAAATCGACGCTCGGCCGGCGCGACCGTGATGCGACTGTGTTCCATAACGCCGCCATGCGGCGGCGTTTCAGCAGTGCGCGGAAGTGCGCGGAAGCCGCGCGACGGGGAAGGAGCATTGGCCACGGTGCCGACCATCCAGGACAGCATCCGCGAAATGCAGCAGAGGAACCCACGCGTGCAGTATCAGGTCCTCGAGCCGAGCCAGGTGCAGCGGTTCCTGACGAAGCTCGGCTACGAGGGCCCGTTCGATCGCTGCAAGTACGACGTCATCTACTTCTCCGAAGGAGGACGGGAGAAGGCGATGGTGATCTGGGGCCTCGTGGAGTAGTCGCGAGTCCTCTCTCTCCAGCCGGCTTCCCGGTCCGCGCTCGAATCGTCGCGCTCCCCCGGCCGTCCTCGCTTCTCGGCCTCTCTCTCCGCTCGGCCGCGTTCTCTCAGCGAACCAGCTCCCCTTGCGAGGAGCCGGTGCCGTCCCCTTCGGTCGTCTCGGCGAGAAGCGAATCGATCACCCAGGAGATCTCCTCGTCCATGAACGGCGTGTATCCGGAGTGGCGGAACCGGATCTTCCCATCGCGATCGAGGACGAAGAGCGTCGGGACTCCGCGGACGGCGTAGCGGGTCGCATCGTCCGCGCTCGCGAGCCCGACGGACATCGTGTATCCCTTCTCCTTCCAGTAGGGAGCGACCTTTGCGCGCTCCTTGTCCTTCTCCCAGACGTTCATGCAGAGGATCTCGACCGGCTTGCCTTCGACCGAGTTCTGGATCTGCTGGACGAGCGGCAGCGTCTTCTGGCACGGCCCGCACCAGGTCGCCCAGAAGTCGAGGACGACGACCTTCCCCTTCAGATCGTCCAGTCGCAACGTCTTTCCGTCGAGCGTGGTGACCTCGAACGGCGGAGCCGCCTCGTCGACCCGTTTGGCGAGAACCTGCGACCGGTACTCCGGCGCCCGCTTCTCGTGCTGCTCCTTCATGGCGGCGATCGCTTCCGCGTACCCGGCAAGGGCCCGCAGCGAGTCGAGGCCGCCATCCTCCTCCGCCACGCGGTAGTTGTCGAAGCCCTGCCTTGCGGAGCGCTTCAGCCAATCGAGCGCCTCGTCGCGACGTCCCGCCCGCGCGAGCAGGAGCGCCGCGCGGTACGTCTCGTCCGGATAGTCGGTCGCCTGCTCCGCCAACCCGGTCTGCACACGGATCGCGTCGCCGACCCGATTCAGCTCGAGGTAGGTCTGAACGAGAGCGCGCTGGGCGTGCCGGTCCTTGGGATGCTCCTCGACGAACGCCTCGAGCCGTCCCAGCACCTCGTCGCCTCGCTTCAGCTGCTGGAGATCCTTCATCTCGTACTGCACCGGCTGGAAGGAGGAAGGTTCGACGACCTCGGCCATCCTGCGCACGCGCAGGCCGGTCTCCCAGTCCCTCGACATCTCGTAGCCGAGGGCGATCGCGTGGTAGGCGTAGGGATGGTCCGGCCGCATGCGCGCCGCTTCGAACAGCAGGGGAAACGCCTCGTCGGGACGGGGATCGTTGCCGCCGAGCAGGAGCAGGCCGAGGCCGCACCGGGCGTAGTAGCTCTGCGGATCGAGCTCGAGAGCCTTCCGGAGGCGCTTCTCCCCGCCGGGCCCTTCCAGGATCCCAAGCAGATACTGCGCCGCGGCGTTCGTCGAATCGCGCTCGACCCACGCCTCGTACTTCGCCCTCGCCTCCGGCATTTCATCGAGTTGGCGGGCGAGGCCGATCGCGAAACGATGGAGGTCGACCCAATCCGGATGCTTCTCGAGCACCGGCTGCACCCGATCGGCGAACGCCCGTAGCTCCTCGAAGCCCTCGACTGCGTCGAAGTCGTCGAAGATCTGCCGCAACTCCTTGGGAGGCTTCCATTCCTTCGGAGACAGGTCATCGGGAAGCGGCGGCACGGCTGCCCGGGCCGGGCCGGCCAGCAAGACGGCGGCGAGAAGCGACGCGAGCGGAATCGCCGCCGGCAGGTGCAAGCGCGGGTAGAGTCGCAGGCGCATCGAATCCTCCTGGGGATGGAAACGCGAGAGGGCGGCCGAGAACGCTCTCCAGCGTAGGGGCTTGCGCGCTTGGGGACAAGAGAGGCGGGTGGGGGCGGGCGGCGTCTGGCGGCGCCCGAGCCGCGGCGTCCGCTCAGCGCGGCAGCGATTCGTCGCGCGGCAGTTCCTCGATCAGCCGCCCGCCGAGCAGGGCGCGCGCGAGGCGCGCCGGCGAAAGGGGAGCGCGCACCGGAGGACCGGCGCTCACCCTCCACGTCACGAAGCCATCGGGGTGTTCGCGGCCGAGCGGCCGTCCCCACGCCGCGCTCGCGACGAGAGGCAGCGGGCCGAGACGAGCGCCGAGCCGCGCCTCGAACCCGGCCGCCACGCGTGTGCGCTCCTCGGACAAAGGAGCGGAATATCCGCCCCAGGGATGCGCCGCCTCGAGGAAGGGAGCGAGGGTGCCGGCGCCGATCGCGAAGCCGGGGCCGCGGATGCCGAAGTCAGGGAGCACGGGCATCCGGATCTCGAGATCGCCGTAGAGCACCGCGCGCGCCGCTCGCTCGCGCGGCCAGCCGCGAAGGAAGACCGTCCCGTCCAGGTCGAGGCCGGGGACGCCGGCATCGTAGCTCGGGTAGCGGTCGAGGCCGAGATACTCCTGCGGCGGGAGCCCGCCCGATCGTCCCGGCCCCGACACTCCGTTGAAGGAACCCTCCAGATACAGGCGCGATGGCGCGAAGGGCAGCGGCGCCGCGTGGAAGAAGCGCGCGGCGGCGCGCAGGAACCGCTCCTGATGCTCGAGCGCGGCCAGGCTGCCATCGACGCGAACGGAGATGCCCGTGGCGACGTTGCCGCGCGCGGGCGGCGGCTGGTGGACGGTCCCGGCCTCGATCGACGCTCGCACGCCTGACCAGGCGCGCGGCGCGCCGAGCGGGGTGCGCAGGGCGGCCGCGTCGAAGCGAGGCCAGCGGCTGTCGGCGTCGACGGCGAGCGCGATCCATCCGCCCCGGTTCGGATCGGCCGAGGACTGAAGCGGCGCGAGCACGCCGATCCCGGTCTGCTCCCGCCGCTCCCAGAGGATCCCTCCACGAAGCACGCGGCGCGGGAGGATCGTCGAGTGGTGGTACGCGGCCAGCCACGGCCCGAAGCGCCCCGTGAGGTAGGCGGCGGCTCGATCCGGATCGCGATACGACTCGGGACTGCCGTAGACGTAGGCGCCGATCGAATGGCGAAGAAGCGGCTCGCTCGCGATCGCCAGCCCCCCGAAGCCCAGGGACCCCGCCTGAGGCCCGAGGAGCGGCAGGAGGAACCACGGCCGGACCTCTCGGAGGGCGCGATACGGGAACGGTCCTTCGGCCGTCGCGGCGACCGAGACGCTCTCCGCGGGAAGAGGCGCGACCGCCCGCCCGCTCGGGAAAGGATACGGATCGCGGGGAAGGTCGCCGCCCGTGCCGCGCCGGGTCGCCGCCGCCGCCGCCCGAACCGGGAAGCGGAGGCGCGTCGATCGATCCACGACGAGGAGCGAATCGTCGCGCACGCCTGCCAGATCCGCGCCGATCCCGGTCTTCGTGCGGAGTCGCGCGCCGGTCAAGCTGTCGGCGCCCTCGGGCCATCGGGCGGTCCGGACGTTGGCGATCCCGCCTTCGTAGGACGTCCAGGCGAGCGTCTCTTCATCGACCCACGAAGCCGACCGCTCCTCGGCGACGTCGACGCGGTGACGTAGGAGCGGGAGCCGGCCGGCCCCATCGGGCCGTAGCCGGATGCCCCAGAGGCCGCGGCTGCCGTCGGGCTCGGCGATCGAGACGGCAAGGCGCGAACCGTCCGGAGAGGAGGCGAGTCCGTGCAGGTTGTGCCCGCGCGGCCACGAGAGGATGGGACGGACGTCGATCGCGCGGCGATCGGGAGCGAGGCGCCCGCGCGCGAGCACCGTCTCGAGCGGTCGATCGAACAGCACGACGAGCGGGGAGTCGGCCGCTGCCCCGGTCCCGGACAGCCAGGCCGCTTCGCCGATCCGTTCGCCGTGGGTGAGGAAGCGGAAGCCTTCGCGCGGTTCCCAGAGGCCGAGATCCTCGACGATCGCTCCGTGATCGGCCCGATGGAGGCGCGGCAGGAGCGCGCCACCGCCCGGAAGCGGCACCGGAGAGCCGGACACGGATCCTGCCACGACGCGGCGCGCGCCGTCCTTGCCGGCGAGGAAGAGCGAAGACTCGGGCGCGCCCCGGCGCGCCTGTCCTGTCCAGAATCCGGGGGCCGGGCCGCTCGCCGTCGAGTCGCCCGTCGAGTCGGCCGTCGAGTCGGCCTCCGAGCCGACGTCCGAACCGACGTCCGAGCCGAGCTCCACGAACCGCTGCGGATAGGCGAGCGGAGCGTCGGCGAGCCTGCCGAGCGAATCAGGATCCTCTCCGGCCTCGTAGCGGGCGCCGTAGAAGGCGATCATGTCGCGGCGGAAGTCCTCGGACGATCGCCCGGCCCGCTTCGTCCCCAGAGCGCGGCGCTCGGCCGCCGGATACGAATAGAGGCCGAGCGAACCGTGCGGTTCGAGCAGGCGGGCGATCGTCGAATCGCCCGCCATCGCGGCGATCCATCGGATACGTGCGTGGCCGCGCGAGTAGAGGAGGGCGCCTTCTCCGGGCACGCCGGGCGGGGTGCGCTCGATCGAGCCGTCCATCACCGCGGCGCCCAGCGTCTGATCCCCGCGCGTCACCGACCAACGTTCCGCCGTCCATTGCGCGACTCCCTCGTGCACCCAACGTGGAGGGTAGGCGCCGACCAGGAATGCCAGGTTCCCGATCCACGTCCACGAGGCTCGCGTGATCAGGACGTGGGTGTACTCGTGGATCAGCACCTCCTCGAGCCACGGCCTGTCCCCGGCGTACCACCGGCTGATCGGATGGGAGGGGATCCAGACGTAGAAGTAGTCGCCCACCGCTGCGCCGTTGGCGATCTGATCCTGGTCGGACAGATACACGCGGGTCGGCGGGCCGCCGGGCTCGACGCCGAGGCGCTCGCGTAGTGGCGCGTCGTAGCGCTCGAGGATCGAGACCGCCTCGCGAGCCCAGCTCTCGAGCGGGTCGTGATAGAAGATCCGGAAGTGCGCCGTTCGCAGCTCCATCCACCGCAGCTCGGGATGGTTGCGCTCGTTCATCAGGACGAACGTGCCCTGCGCGGGCGCGGGCGGCACGGCCACCGACGCTGCGGCGGCCGTCCACGCGAGCAGGAGAAGAAGGGTTTGGGGCAGACGCATCGATCGGTCTCGCCTTCCTGCCGCACTCTCCGCGAAGGGTGAGGCGGCGCGCCGTTCGCGACAGAGCGACGGTATCCGCCGCACCGGAGCGAGTCCATCCCGCACTCGGACGCCCGCGCTTGCTCTCCCCTCCGCAGCCTCGCAGCCGCTGGCTGGCTGGCCGGCCGGCCACTCACCGCTCCCGGTGCGAGTCTTGCTATAGCAGTAGAAGGCATTCGCCCCCCGGATGCCCGCTCGGGGACGGCCGGAGCTACGAATCGTTCCGGCAGTCCCCGGCACCAGCCTCCCGAAGTCCTGATGTCGCAAGCTGGTAACCGCGCCTCGATGGCCGGCCCGGCCGAGGGGCGCACTTCCGAGAGGTGGCCGTGATCCAGGAGAGGTCCCCCGTTTCGCTCGCTTCGCTCGTGTCTCTTGTGTCTCTGAAACCTGTCGCAGCTCCGCAGCCCGAGCCATTCGAGGGGCCCACGGAGCTCGTCCCCCAGCGCGACGCGACGACACTCGCCGCGGCTTCGATCCTTTGCGGTTCGCTCTTCGAGGATGTCGCAACGTCCGACGCCGTCGAGCGGGCGTCGCCGGCCGCCGATCTCGATCTGGAGCGGCAGGCCGATGAGCTCGAGCAACGGGTGGCGACCGCCGCGGCGCCGCATGGCGCCGGCGACGTCCGCTCCCAGCTCGTCCGCCTGCACGCGCTCGCGCTCGCGCACGAGGACCGACCCTCGCTCCGCGTGACCGGGCTCGCCCTCGCCCGCTCGCTCCTCGCCGCCGGCTGCTGGACGGCGGCGGGGGAGGCATTCGAGGCGCTCGTGCCGCTCGCTCGCCGCGGCGGCGAGGAGGAGGCGCTGCTGCGGATCGGCGAGGCGCTGGCGGCCTCCGGGGCAGGAGAGCCGCCGCGCGCGGTACGCCACCTGGCGCGCGCCTTGCGGCTGCTCCGAGGCGGGGGAGGACCGAGGTCGACCCCGGTCCACTGGGCTCTGCGCGGGCGCGCGCGTCTCACCGCGGCGAACGTCTATCTTGACGCCCGCGACTTGCCCGCCGCGCGCCGCATGCTCGACCGCCTGCAAGGCGAGCCGGCGCTCGAGAGGATCCCGGAGCTGCGCGCCCGCGCGCGTCTCGCCGCCGCGCGCCTGCTGTCTCTCTCCGGACGGTTGGAGGCGGCGGAGTCCGCGTGCCGCGAAACGATCGCCGTCTGCCGAGAAGCGGCCCCCGCCTGCTGCGAGGCGAGCGCCGCCTGCCGCGAAGCGAGCGCCGCCTCTGTCCAGGCGGACGTCCCCGTGTGCGGCGGTGGGGCGGCGATGGCCGAGAAGGGATCGTGGGACGAAGAGACGGGGATGCAGGCGGCAAGCCTCCTCGCCGAGGTCCTGCTCGAGCGCCGCATGCCGGCCGAGGCGCGTGCGGTCCTCTCCGACGTCCTGCCCGCCGGCGTGGATGGAGCGCGGCTCGCCGGCGCCGCCTATCGATTCGCCCTGGCGGGCCTGCGGCGGCTCGCCGCCCGTCTTGCTCTCCAGGATGGGGAGGAGGAACGCGCCTGGGCGGAGTTCCAATGGGCCGAAGATCTCCACCGCAGCGTCCAAGCCTCGCGAGAGCTGGCCGGGACTTTGCTGGAGCGCGCCGAAGCGGTCCTCGTGCGCCGCTGGGAGCCGAACCTGCGGGAGGGGGCGAAAGAGTCTCTGCTCGAGGCCCGCCTGCTGTTCCATCGGCTCGGGGAGAGCCGCTTCGCGTGGCGCTGCGACGTCGCCCTCGAAGGACTTCGGGAATGCGAGCGCGCGGCCGCCGCCGCGCCCGCCGCGGCTGCGGCGCGACCACCTCGCGTGCCGCGCGCGCGGCGCGTGTCCCAGCTGGGGTTCGTCACCGCCGACCCGCGGATCCTCGGGGCGCTCGAGCCGATCGAGTCGCTCGCACGCACGGCGATCCCCGTGCTGATCCTCGGCGAGAGCGGAACCGGCAAGGAGGTTCTCGCTCGCGCCCTCCACCGGGCGGCTGCGAGCCGCGGCCCGTTCGTCGCCGTCAATTGCGGGGCGTTGCCCGCCGAGCTGCAGGAGAGCGAGCTGTTCGGGCACGTCCGCGGCGCGTTCACCGGCGCGATCGCCGACAAGGTCGGCCTCTTCGAGGCGGCGGACGGGGGCACGCTGCTCCTCGACGAGATCGGGGAGATGACGCCGCGCGCGCAGGTGAAGCTGCTGCGCGTTCTGGAGCTGGGGGAGGTGCGCCGCGTCGGCGAGACGCGGACGCGCAAGATCCACGCGCGCGTGCTGGCGGCGACGAACGCCGACTTGCAGGGACAGATCCGCCGAGGCGAGTTCCGGCGCGACCTCTACTACCGCCTTTCCGGCCTTCGCATCGACCTGCCCCCGCTACGCGACCGGATGGGGGACGTGCCACTCCTCGTGCACCACTTCGTGCGTCTCTTCGCCGGGCCGGACGATCCCCGCCCCTCCCCGACTCCCGAAGCGCTCGACCGGCTTCTCGCGCACGCCTGGCCGGGCAACGTGCGCGAGCTGCGTTTCGTCGTCGAGAAGGCGCTCGCTCTCACCCTCGCTCTCGGACGGGACCGGATCGAGGCGGACTGCATCGACCTCGAACGGCTGCCGGCGACGATCGATGCCGAAGAGGCTTTCGATCCCTACGACGTGAGCGCCGCAGGAGGCCTCGAGCCGTTCCTCGAGAACCTCGAGCGCCGGCTGATCGTCAAGGCGCTCGAGGAGAACGAGTGGAACCGCACGCGCGCCGCCCGCTCCCTGGGCGGACTGAGCCGAACGACGCTGATCGGAAAGATGAAGCGGCTCGGCCTTTTCCCCGGTCCCGGAGATTCGGCGAGCGCGGAGGAACGCGAGCCGGAAGGAGAGAGGATCGCGGACCCGGAGAGCGCGAAGCCCCCTGCTTCGCCTTCGGACGGTGCGGGTGGGGACGCATCACGGGGATGCGCGTGATTAGGAGGAACGCGATGCGGCGGGAATGAATCGAGCTTCAAGCCTCGCGGAGGCCTGCTGATCGCTTCGCTTCGCCTCGGGGGCTCGGCTCGACTTGGTGGCTCGACTCGACTCGGCTCTGCTCGTCCCCCCTCCGGTCTGCTCAACTGGACGGCGGAGAGCGAAGCGCATCGTCGCGCGGTCGAAGGATCGCGAACATGACAGGGAATTGGCTTGGACCGTGCCCATTTCCGCGCGACGATGCGCCTGCGGTCCCTCGCATGGCTGTCCATCCTCTTGTGGCATCCCCCCTCCGCGCCGGCAGCCATGCTTCCTTCTTTTCCGCACCGCCTCGCTTTGCTCGCCTCTACCCTTCCCGTCCACCGGGGCGCGGCTCGCCTTCCCGCACGGCATGCGTATCTCCTCGTCCTCCTTCTCGTCCTCCTCCTCGTCGCGGTCTGTGACGCGCGAACACGGCGTATGCCTTCTCTCCAATCCAGCGGATCCCCGGCAGGCCGAGGGCCACAGCGAGCGGACGGCAGCCGGGGAGCGCCGAAACGATCGCCAGCAAGGCGCTGAATCCCGCGCGCACGCCTCCGCCGGGAAGGACGACATGGATCTTCTCCATCGCTTGCCCGGGATCGACCTGTGGGACGTCGCGGCGAAGCCGGTCTCGATCGGAGGCGTCGGCGTACTCGAAGAGGCGGTCGGCGTCGAGGCCACGCAGCGCACGGACCGTCGCTCGGCAGATCGGACAGGATGCGTCGTAGACGATCACTGTCCCGGCGCTCCCGGTCGGGCCTGCCTCGGCCGGGCGTCTCCGCTTCGGTCCTGCTCGCGATTCTCGCCGGCACGGCGACGTTTCTTCCTCCTGCATGCCCGTTCGCCCTCCAGCGACATCCTTCTTGCAGCGCTCGTTGTCTCATCCTATGTTGGCGGTACACGAGAAAGGAGGTGGTCCAATCTATGAAATCCAAGACCCGTGAGGTGCCTGAACGCTAGGCGGCCTGGCCGCAGTCGTATGGCTTGAGCCAGGTCGTCTGCGGAATCTCGACAGGTAACCGGAACCCAGGGGTTCCCGGAGACGGTCATCCGGGACGAAGATCCGAGAGGAGATTCGAAGAGCCCCTGGGTTTCTTCTTGGGAATTATCGGGATCCAGGGGGATCTGCCTCGGTGAAGCGCTCGCTCAGCCAAGGTCGCAGAGCCTCCGACATCGCCGGGTTCCATCGATGCCGCCCTTCGACGTCCCGCCACTCGACAGGAAAGCCCAGCCCTCGCATCTCCTCGGCCGCCGACCTTGCGTCCTCGATCGGGATCGTGGCGTCGTCGCGCCCGTGAAGGAAGAGGATCGGCAGCTTCGGGACGGTTTCCGGGGAGCGTCCGGAATACGCCGGCCGGATGCGCCCGCCTGCGCAGACGATGCCCCGGAACCGCTCGGCATGGCGGAGTCCGACGCTGCCCGCGAAGTAGGCCCCCTGGCTGAAGCCGAGCACGACCATCCGCGTCACGTCCAGGTTCCATGCGGAGGCGCGATCGGGCAGAAGGCTCAACACCCGCGCCTCGCTTCTCCGGAGGCTGTCGCGAAACGCCGGCGTGTCGCCGTCGAACGCGTACCAGGCGTAGCCGATGGTGCGGACGCCTCCGATCTTGCGCTCGACCGGATACGGAGCCTCGAGAAAGAGCCATGCCCAGGGCGTGTCGAAGAGGTCCGACATCCAGCGAATCATCGGCTCGATGCGCATCGCCATCCCATGGAAGCAGACGACCGTAGGATAGGGACCCGGCCCGGGGTCCGTCGCGGCGCCGCCCACGCCCGCGCCTGCGCCTGCGCTCGCGCCTGCGCTCGCACTCGCATGCGCGGCGGCGCGGCCGCCCGGCTGCGGCAGAATCAACAGGTCGCGTGGCTCGAGCAGAACCGGCGACCGGCCTTCACGCAAGCGCTCCTGTGGAACTCCGAGCCGGTCGAGCGGGAGGGCCCGCGACCGCCGGTCCATCTCCTCGGCCATGGACGGCTCCCTTCCTGCCCGGTGTCCCTCGACGCCTCGGCGACTGGGGCGACTAGAAATGCCCCGGGTCTCGATAGACGCCGAAGACCTTTCGGAAGACGGCGCACACTTCGCCCAGAGTCACTCCGGTCTTCATGGCATCGACGATTGGATAGACGAGGTTCTGATCCCCCCGGCAGGCATCCTCGACCCGGGCGAGGGCCGCGTTCGCGGCGGCGGCATCGCGCCGGGCGCGCAGCGCTCGGATCCGCTCGACCTGGCGACGCTCCACGTCAGGATCGATCTTCAGCGTCGGGATCGGCTCCTCGCCCTCTTCGACGTAACGGTTCACGCCGACGATCACCCGCTCCTGCGCTTCGACCTCTCTCTGATAGCGGTACGCGGAGGCGGCGATCTCCTTTTGCGGGTATCCCTGGTGGATCGCCCGGACCATCCCTCCCATCGCATCGATGCGCTCGATGATCTCCGCCGCCCGGCGTTCCATCTCGTCGGTCAGCCACTCGACGTAGTAGGAACCTCCGAGCGGGTCGACCACGTTCGCCACGCCGCTCTCGTCGGCGAGGATCTGCTGCGTGCGCAGCGCGAGCTTCACCGCCTCCTGGGTGGGAAGGGCGTAGGTCTCGTCCAGGGAGTTCGTGTGGAGCGACTGCGTCCCGCCCAGAACCCCGGCGAGCGCCTGGATCGCCACCCGCACGACGTTGTTGTGCGGCTGCTGCGCCGTCAGCGAGACGCCCGCCGTCTGCGCGTGCGTCCGGAGCAGCCACGACCGCGGCTTCTTCGCGCCGAAGCGATCCTTCGCGATCCTGGCCCACATCCGGCGAGCCGCGCGGAACTTCGCGATCTCCTCGAAGAAGTCGTTGTGCACGTCGAAGAAGAAGGAGAGGCGCGGGGCGAAGTCGTCGACCTCGAGCCCCGCCTCGATCCCTGCCTGCATGTAGGCGATGCCATCGGCGAGCGTGAACGCCAGCTCCTGCACCGCGGTGGCCCCCGCCTCGCGGATGTGGTAGCCGCTGATCGAGATCGTGTTCCATCCCGGCATGTGCCGCGTGCAGTAGACGAGCATGTCCCGGATGATCCGCATCGACGGCTCGGGCGGGCTGATCCACTCCTTCTGCGCGATGAACTCCTTGAGGATGTCGTTCTGCAGGGTGCCGCGAAGCTTCTCCGGGCCGACGCCCTGGCGCTCCGCGACGGCGACGTAGAGAGCCAGCAGGATGATCGCGGTGGCGTTGATCGTCATCGACGTCGTCACCTGATCGAGCGGGATCCCACCGAAGAGGATCTCCATGTCCTCGAGCGAGGCGACCGAGACTCCTTCGCGGCCGACCTCGCCGAGGCTCATCGCTTCGTCCGGGTCGTACCCCATCAAGGTCGGCATGTCGAAGGCGGTGGAGAGGCCGGTCTGCCCGTGGCGGAGCAGATAGTGGAAGCGCTCGTTCGTGTGTTCGGGAGTCCCGAACCCCGCGAACATCCGCATCGTCCAGACCTTGCCCCGGTACATGTCCGCGTGGATCCCGCGCGTGAATGGATACTCGCCGGGCGCTTCGCGGTCCTTCTGCTCGCGGCTCGCGACGTCCTGCGCGCCGTAGCAGATCTTCAGCGGGATGTTCGACAGGTTCGTCGGGATCGGCCGCTTCCTCTCCGCCCCGGACGGCTCGAGCGCGTACGCCTCCCCGCCACCCGCCGTTGCCTCCTCGCGCGCCGCCTCCGTCGTCCTCTCGGGGATTGGGTCCATCGGTCCTCCTGCCGTCGGGTACGGGGAAGTTCGAACCATGGGGAAGTTCGAACGGATCATTGCGGAACAGCGGATCGTAGCAGAGCCCCCGGCACAGGGCCAAGGCGCCCCGGCGAGCTCCCGGCGCGGCCGCTGGGCGCGCCGCTCCGCGCCTCAAGCCGTGAGGCCGAACTCCTCTCGAAGCGCCCGAAGCGCTGTCTCGGTCCACTCGTCGCCGATCATGCAGGTGACCGAGGACATCGAGGTCGAGATCACCTCGATGTTGATCCCCTGCTTCGACAACGCGCGGAACATCCGTCCGGCGATGCCCGGCTCGGTGGAGAGATGCGGGCCGATGATGCTGACGAGGGCGACGCCGGAGTTCACGGCGATCGAGATCCCGCCGACCTCTTCGCGCAACACCTCGAGCGCGCGCAGGACCGCTTCCTCCTGGCTCCGCGAGATGGCGAGCGAGATGTCGGCGCGGCCGCCGTCCGCCCCCGTGGAGACGACGAGCTCGATGTTGAAACCCTGAAGGCCGAGCTTGCCGAAGATCTCGGCGGCGATTCCAGGCCGGTCGGGGACGCCCAGCAGGGTGAGCTTGCTGACGTCCCGGTTCGCGATCGCATGGAGCGTTTCCATCCCGGACCTCCTCACGTCCCTACGCCATGACGAAACCCACCCCAGGTTCTTCTCCCGCGGCGGGAAGGTCAATCGCTTTTGGGCCGGGACGACTCCGAGCCGGACGCCGGCGCGCCCCCGCGCCTGCGCGCGACCCACGGCTTCTCGGTGGCTCCCGCATCCTGGTTGAGCTTGCGCGCGAGAACGAAGAGGAAGTCGGAGAGGCGGTTCAGGAAGCGGACGGCGAGCGTCTCGTACGGTTCTTCGAGAAGAAGCCGGACGACCGCGCGCTCGGCGCGGCGACAGACCGTGCGAGCCAGGTGTGCGCGGCATCCCGCCTCGCTTCCCCCGGGAAGGACGAAGGCAGAGAGCGGCGGGAGGTTCGACTCCATCCGATCGATCGCCCGTTCGAGCGCGGTCACGTCCTCTTCGCGCAGTGTGCCGTGCGCCACACCGGATGGCGAAGGGGGCCGGGCGAGTTCGGCCCCCACCTCGAAGAGCAGTCCCTGGATCGACTCGACGAGCGAGGAGACGGCCGGATCCTCCATCCCGGCTCGCATCCAGCCGAGCAGGGAGTTCAGCTCGTCGACTTCGCCGTAGGCGTCGATCCGGACGTGGCTCTTCGGCACCCTCTGGCTGCCGAGGATCCCCGTGTCACCGCCGTCGCCGGTCCTCGTGTAGATCTTCATCCCGGTGTCTCCTCAGCGCCGTGCCGGGGATCGCCTGCGCGATCCCCGGCACGACAGCGGAACCGGTGGGATCAGCCGGCGCAGCCGCTCGAGCTTCCGCAGTTGAAGCAGCGCGCGCAGCTGCCGGCGCGGACCATCAGCGATCCGCAGACGGGGCAGGGAGGCGTGTCGTCGGCGATCTGGTAGATCGCCAGCGGCTCTTCCGCCCCGCCGGGCGGCGTGCCCGCGGAGCTCGAGGCGGAGGTCGAAGCCGGCGTGGATGTCGACGTGGACGTCGCCGCCATCGCCGCCGCCGGAGTCATTCCCTCGGCGCGATGCATCTCCGCGCCGAAGTCGTTCGTCTTGCCGTTGCGAACCGCCTCGTGATCCGGCAGGAACTTCAGGGCGAGCCAGCGGAAGACGTAATCGGTGATCGACTTCGCGAAGCGGATCTCCGGATGCGAGGTGATTCCGGAGGGCTCGAAGCGCGTATGGACGAATTTGTCGACCAGGACCTTGAGCGGCACCCCGTATTGCAGCGCGATCGAGATCGATGTCGCGAAGCAATCGACGAGCCCGGAGACGACGGTCCCTTCCTTCGCCATCACGAGAAAGATCTCGCCCGGCTGGCCGTCCTCGTAGAGGCCGACGGTGATGTATCCCTCGTGCCCGCCGATCGAGAACTTGTGGGTGATCGCCGCTCGCTCGTCCGGGAGCCGGCGACGCACCGGGTGCACCGGACCGCTCGCGCTCGCCGGGCTCGAGCCCGCCGTCGCTCCCGGCGCGACGGCGCCCGTCCTTGCGGACACTTCCTCTCCCGTCCCGGCTCCTGTCTCCGTGCCCGTCGCCGCCTTGCGCGGTTCCTCGGACAGGGAGGTGCTGAGCGGCTGGGTGCGCTTGCATCCGTCGCGATAGACGGCGATCGCCTTCAGTCCGAGTTTCCACGCCTCCAGGTAGACCTGTTCGATCTCCTCGACGCTCGTCTCGTTCGGCAGGTTCACCGTCTTGGAGATGGCGCCGGAGAGGAACGGCTGCACGGCCGCCATCATCCGGACGTGTCCCATCGGTCCGATGAAGCGCTCGCCGTTGCGGGGCTTGAAGGCGCAGTCGAAGATCGAGACGTGCTCCGCGGAGAGTCCCGGCGCTCCCTCGATCGTCTCGTTCGCGTCGAGGTACTCGAGGATCTCGCGCCGCTGTCCTTCGTCGTAGCCCAGGTACTCCAGCGCTTCGGTCACCGACTGGTTGACGATCTTGAGCACGCCGCCGCCGACGAGCCTCTTGTACTTGATCAGCGCGATGTCGGGCTCCACGCCGGTCGTGTCACAGTCCATCATGAACGCGATCGTCCCGGTCGGAGCGAGGACCGTGACCTGCGAGTTGCGGTATCCCCAGCGCTCGCCGAGCTCCAGCGCTTCGTCCCAGGCCTTGCGCGCGCGGTTGAGCAGCATCTCGGGAACGACCGAGGGATCGACCTTGCTCACGTGCGAGCGATGGCGCGCGATCACCCCCAGCATCGCCTCACGGTTCGGCGCGAAGCCGCGGAACGGGCCGGTGACAGAGGCGATCTCCGCGGACGTCTTGTATGCCTGGCCGGTCATCAACGCCGTGATCGCCGCCGCGACGTGGCGCCCCGCGTCGCTGTCGTACGGCAGCCCGCGAGCCATCAGGAACGTGCCGAGGTTCGCGTAGCCGAGCCCGAGCGGGCGGTAGTCGTAGCTGTTCTGCGTGATCTGCGGAGTGGGATACGAGGCGCAGTCGACCAGGATCTCCTGCGCGAGGATCAGCGTCGCGACCGCGTGGGAGAACGCTTCCACGTCCAGATCGCCGCCCGGCGTGCGGAACCGCATGAGGTTCAGGCTCGCGAGATTGCAGGCGGTGTCGTCGAGGAACATGTACTCGCTGCACGGATTCGACGCCCGGATCCGCCCGGTCACCGGGCAGGTGTGCCAGGTGTTGATCGTGGTGTCGAACTGGATTCCGGGGTCGCCGCAGATGTGGGCCGCCTCCGCCATCTCGCGGAACAGGTCGCGCGCCTTGTAGGTGTCGATCGGCTCGTGGCTGAGGATGCCCTTCGTCTGCCAGATCCCGTCGGATTCCACGGCGTGCATGAAATCATCGGTCACGCGGACGGAGTTGTTCGAGTTCTGGAAGAAGACGCTGGAGTAGGCGGTTCCGGTCAGAGAGCCATCGTAGCCTGCGTCGATGAGGGCCCACGCCTTCTTCTCTTCCTCCGCCTTGCAGCGGATGTACTCGAGCACGTCGGGGTGATCGATGTCCAGAATCACCATCTTCGCGGCGCGCCGCGTCTTGCCGCCGCTCTTGATCACGCCCGCGAACGCGTCGTACCCCTTCATGAAGGAGACGGGACCCGAGGCGGTGCCGCCGCCGGAGAGCCTCTCCTTGCTCGACCGCAGGCTGGAGAAGTTCGTCCCGCTGCCCGAGCCCCACTTGAAGAGCATCCCCTCGGTCTTCGCCAGATCGAGGATCGAGGCCATCGTGTCCTGCACGGAATTGATGAAGCAGGCGGAGCACTGGGGCCTCTCCTCGATCCCCACGTTGAACCAGACCGGGCTGTTGAAGGCGGCCATCTGGTAGAGGAGCAGATGCTTCAGCTCCTCGTGGAACGCATCGGCATCTTCGTCCGCATGGAAGTAGCCGAGCTCACGGCCCCAGCGGCCGATCGTGTCCACCACGCGACGGATGACCTGCTTCAGGCTCGATTCGCGCTCCGGGGATCCGACGGCGCCATGGAAGTACTTCGAGGCTACGACGTTCGTCGCGATCACCGACCAGGTGCGCGGGAACTCGACACCGGTCTGCTCGAAGATCACATCCCCGGACTCATTGGTGATCACGGCGGTCCGCATGTCCCAGCTGACCGTATCGAAAGGGTCGATCCCTGCTTTCGTGAAATACCGGCGGAACTTCAGTCCCGCCCGGCGCCCGAGCGCCTCGTCCTGGGCTTCGTTCTGGGAAGTGCCGGAGACCCGGCCGGGGCCCTCCTCATCGAACTCCCTTCGACTCATGCCCTTCCTCCTGTGCGGCTCCTTGCGGCGTTGGTTCCTGCAGTATGAAACATCGGCACCGTACGTCCGGCTCGCCTCTCGCGTGGGGCTCCCGAAGGCGCTCTCGTGAGCGGGACCGTGTATCGGGTAAGGCGGGACGGTAGGGGAGGCGATGCACGGTTGCAAGCAAAATACCCCGACTCAACGCATCGGGTTGCATCAGCGAAAGATAGAAGTGTGGAAAACTTCAGGCGCCGGAATTCCCTTATTCCTCGTCCCCTTCGATCGCAACCGGCCGTCTTCCTTCGAGAAGCACCTCGATGAACTTCTCCATCACCTGGGTCTTCTCCTTCCCCTTCTTGGCGAGGATGCCGAGGGGACGGCGCAGGTCGGCCGATCCGATCTCGATCGGGACGAGCGAGCCGGTCTCGATCTCGCTGCGGACGGTGAGCGAGGGAACGATGCTGACGCCCGCGCCGATCTCGACCGCTCGCTTGATCGTCTCGATGTTGTCGAATTCCATGACGATCTCGACGGGGACGCCGTTCTGACGCAGGATGCGGTCGATTGCGCGGCGCGTCGGAATGTCGCGCTCGAAGCCGATGAAACGGACGCGCGCGAGCTTCGCCAGATCGATCTTCCGCGTCTTCGCGAGCGGATGGTCGGGCGCGGCGATGACGACGAGCTGATCCTCGCGGAAGGGGATCACCTCGATTCCGCTCCGCCGGACCGGATAGGCGACGATGCCGAGATCCACGGTGCCCGTGACGAGATCGTCGTAGATCTTGTTTGCCCGGCTGTATTCCACATGGATGTTCGCGGAGGGGTAGCGGCGGAGGAACTCCTTCAGGTACGGCGGCAGCTCGTGCAGGCCCACGCTGTAGACCGTCGCGACGCGCAGCGAGCCGGCGATCGTCTTGGAGAGGACCTGGATCCGGTTCTCCATGAGCCGGAAGCGCTCGAGGATTTCCTTCGCTCCTTCGTACAGCAACCGTCCGGCCTGCGTGGGCGCAAGGTTCCGCTTGCCGCGCTCGATCAGCTTTCGATCGTACTTCTCCTCGAGGCCGCGGATCTGCTGGCTGACCGCAGATTGGCTGATGTAGTTGAGCATCGCCGCTTTCGAGAAGCTCTGCGTCTCGATCACGTCGCAGTAGATTTTCAGCGTTTCCACCTGCATGGAGCTGTTCCCCCTCCTCCGCCTCCCCGATTAGGTCGCCTAATCCGGCGGCTGCTCTCAGCAACATGTCACTGATACCATAAGAGGAACGTATGAGGCAACGACGAAGCCATCTTCCGAATGAAACGTAGTCGGACCACTTATTGACGTCCGCCCGTCGCCGGAAGTAGCTTGCAGAATCCTGACTACACCACTGCCAGCGGCGCGGCGAGACCCGGCCGCGCGAGACGGAGGGATGCGTGGACGACGCCGAGCGGCGACTCGGGGGCGAGACTGCGGAGACGGTCGGGGCGACGCCGGACTCGGCGGAAGTTCCGCCGCCGACGATCGCCGTCCTGAGCCTGGGCTGCAGGGCGAACCAGGAAGAGGTCGACTGCCTCCTCGGCAGCTTGACGGATCGCGGATTTCGTCCGGTCCCCTTCGGGCAACCGGCCGATTGGACGCTGGTCAACACGTGCAGCGTAACGGCCGCAGGCGAGTCGGACGCGCGCCAGGCGATCCGGCGCGCCGCCCGGCTCTCGGGTGGACGCGTGGTCGCCACCGGCTGCTTCGTCCAGCGCGATCCCGAAGAGGCGGCGCGGATCGGCGCAGACCTCGTCGTCGGCAACGGCGAGAAGTGGCGGATTCCGGAGATGCTCGCGGAGCGGAGCGCGCGCCGCGCGGTCGCCGCGCCGCCCGGCCAGGAGGCGGGGACGGCGCTGGAGCGACGCGGAGCTCCGGCGCCCGAGATCCTCTGGAGCGCGGAACCGACGACGACCCGCTTCCTCCGCCATGCCACCGGATCGACCGGCTACCGGACGCGAGCCGCGCTGAAGATCCAGGACGGATGCGACGAGCGTTGCACCTACTGCATCATCCCGCGCCTGCGAGGCGGGAGCGTCAGCCGCGACGAGGGAGAGATCCTCCAGGAAGCGCGCCGGCTCGTAACGGCGGGCTATGCGGAAATCACGCTCACAGGAATCCACTCCGCTTCCTACGGCGCCGATCGCGCCGACCGCGCCGACCACGCCCCCCGCGCCGACTCCGCCGACCGCGGAACGCGGAGCGGTCGCCCCGCCGCATCCGGCCTCGCCGGACTGTTGCGGCGGCTACTCGAGATCGACGGTCTCGCGCGGATCCGGGTGAACTCGCTCGAACCTCAATGGGTCGATGACGATCTCCTCGACACGCTCGCCTCCTCGCCCCGCTTCTGCCGCCATCTGCACCTGCCGCTCCAGAGCGGCGATGCCAGGATCCTGCGCCGGATGGGGCGCGGGTACACGCCGGCCGACTACCGGGAGCTCGTCGCGCGCGCGCGCGCCCGCATTCCGCGGGTCGCAATCGGAGCGGACGTGATCCTCGGCTTCCCGGGAGAGGACGAGGAGGCGTTCGAGAACACCCGCCGCCTGATCGAATCGATCAGCCCCGGCTATCTCCATGTCTTTCCGTACTCGGCGCGGCCGGGCGTCGCTTCGCTGCGACTCCCCGGCGAGGTGCCGGAGGCGGAGAAGAAGCGGCGGACGCGCCTGCTCCGCGACCTCGATCGGCGCCTCCGCGCCTCCTTCCTCCAGAGCTGGGACGGAGAGCAGGCGGAGATCGTGATCGAAGGGAAAGCCGAGGCCGACGGATCCGCGCAAGGCGTGACCGACACCTACATTCGGGTCGTGGTCGAAGGGTTCCGCTTTCCCGAGGGGGCGCGCCTTCCCGTGCGTCTCCACTGGACCGGCGACGCGAGGACGATGCGCGGCGAGCCGATCGCTGCGCCGCTGGCCGCAAGCGGAACTCCGGTCGAAGACGCCCGAGGAAGGCGACCCGGCGCATGACCCCTTCGCCCGCCCCGCGCCCCCGCATCTATCTCGAGACGTACGGATGCCAGATGAACGAGGCGGACTCGGAGATGATGCTCCGCATGCTGGACGATGCCGGCTGGGAGGTGAGCGGGGAGGCCGCGCTCGCGGACGTCGTCCTCTTGAATACGTGCGCGGTCCGCGAGAGAGCGGAGGAACGCGTCGCGTCGCGTGTGCGGCAGCTCGCGCTCCTCAAGCGCTACAGGCCGGATCTGCGGATCGGGGTGGCGGGATGCATGGCGAAGCATCTCGGCAAGGATCTGCTCCGTAGACTCCCGGCGGTCGACCTGCTGATCGGTCCCGACTCCTATCGCCGCCTCGCCGACGACCTCGCGCGCTCCTCCAGCGAAGGACCGCTCGTCGACCTCGCTCTCGACAAGGAGGAGCGCTACGAGGGGCTGCCGGCCGTCCGGCCCGGCGCCCGGCATGCCTGGATCCCGATCATGCGTGGATGCGACCGCTTCTGCACCTTCTGCGTCGTGCCGCTCGTGCGCGGGCGTGAGAAAAGCCTGCCGGCCGAGGAGATCCTCCGTCAGGTCGAGGAAGCGGTCTCGGCGGGCGCGAATGCCGTCACCCTGCTCGGCCAGACGGTCAACTCCTATCGAGACGGCGGGACCGACTTCGCGAAGCTCCTCGATCGCGTCGCGCGAATCCCCGGGCTGCGGCGGATCCGCTACACCTCGCCGCACCCGGCCGATTTCACGCCCGAGGTGTTCGAGGTGATGGCCCGGCACGAGAACCTCTGCAAGCAGATCCATCTGCCGGTGCAGAGCGGGAGCGATCGAATCCTGGCCGCGATGAAGCGCGGACACACGCGGCGGCAGTTCCTCGAAGTCGTGGACCGAATCCGCTCGGTCCTTCCCGACGCGGCGATCACGACCGACCTCATCGCGGGATTCCCGAGCGAAACGGAGGAGGAGTTCGAAGAGACCCTTTCGCTGCTGCTCGCGGTGCGCTTCGACGGGGCGTTCCTGTTCCGCTATTCCCCGCGTCCCGGGACCTTCGCGTACCGCCACCAGGCGGACGATGTCCCCGAGGCGTCCAAGGCGGACCGGCTGACGCGGATGATCGCCCTGCAGGAGGAGATCTCCGCGGAGCGGTATGCGCGATGGATCGGCCGCGAGGTGCTCGTCCGCGTGGAGGGGCCGTCGCGAAGGAGCCGCGCCGCGATCAAGGGGAAGGCGGACGATGGCAAGGCAGTGCTTCTCCCTGCCGACGGAGCGATCGAGGGGGACTTCCGCGTCGTCCGCGTCGCGCGAGCGAGCTCGCACACTCTCTTCGCCGAGGGGGTCGCGCTCGCGGGGGACGAGTCGGATCTCGACGCGAACGGAGGCGGCGATGCGGGGCCGGAGGACACCGGCGCCGTCAGTCCCGGCCCGGGCGATCCCCTCGTGGTCTGATCGCGTGGCCCGCCCGGCGCAACACGCGCGCGGTTGCCCTCGCGCGGCTCTCTAGCGAAGCGAAGACGCCGGAATCCCGGAGGTCAGATCCGCGAGGACTCGCGCGCGAGTCGCTGCGAAGTCCGCCCCGGCAGGTATCGGTACCAGCGTCGGACGGCGAAGAAGAGCACGCCCATGCCGGCAACCACCTGCACGGTCAACACGCCCATCCCGAGGCGATTCAAGCGGGAGAGCTGAGCGCGAAGCGGATCGCCCGCGGGGACGGCGGCGAGCGAGGCGGGAAGCGAAGCGAGAACGGCCTGGATCTGTGGCGAAAGCCAGATCTGGCTCGCGACCGCTGCCCCGGTCATGACGAGGAGGAGGAGCATCTGCACGATCGTCGTCCGCGTTTGGCGAAGCGAGAGCAGGTGCATCAGGAGCGTCGTGAGCAAGAGGAGCGCGCCCGCGCCGCAACCAAGGAAGGCGGAGCGCTCGGTGACGGCCAGCATCGCGCGGAACGCCATCTCCGGATCCGGCATGACGGTCAGCAATGCGGGGCCGACGACGAGACCGAAGCCGGCGAGCGAACCTACCCACAGCATCAGGACGAGAGAATGGGCGAACTCGAGCAGGGTGAGGCTGAAGCTCGCCTTGCGGAGCTTGGGCAGGGCTACGACCTTCCCCGCGAATGCCATCCCCTTTCGTCCGTCTCCTGCCAATGCGTTTCCTCCCCGCGATTTGTCTTCATTATAGGACCGGGGACGGGACCGACAAAGCGACGCGCGCCCCTAGAACGAAGGTCTCGACCATTGTATCGGCCGTTCGGCCGGCGAAACACAGGGTCCGGGAGCCTGCGGCGGACGGACGGCTTCCGCGGGCACGGATCCTCGCCATCCCCCACGTGTTGACAGTCGGCAGCGTGGATGAAACGATTCCCTCTTTCCGGCACCAGCCAAGCTTTTCCCTTCGACCGGACGGCGCGAGCATGGGCGACACGGCCGGGAGCAGTCCCCGAGGACGAGAATGAACGACCGATGGATCTACCTGGACAACGCCGCAACGACGCCGCTCGATCCGCGGGTGCTCGACGCGATGCTCCCCTGGCTGCGGGAGAGCTTCGGCAACGCGTCGAGCCATCACCATCCGTATGGATGGGAAGCGGAAGAGGCGATCGAGAAGGCCCGCGGCCAACTCGCGCGGATCCTGTCGGTCAACACGCGGGAGATCGTTTTCACGAGCGGAGCGACCGAGTCGAACAACCTGGCCCTCAAAGGGGTGTTTCGCCGCTATCGCTCGAAAGGCAACCACATCGTCACGACGGCGATCGAGCACAAGGCGATCCTCGATGTCTGCGCCGCCCTCGAGCATGAGGGCGCGGAGACGACCCTGCTGCCGGTCGACGACCGCGGCTTCGTCGACCCGGCCGCCGTGCGCGGGGCCATCCGGGACACGACCGTCCTCGTTTCGGTGATGCACGCGAACAACGAGATCGGCACGCTGCAGGATCTCGCGGCGATCGGGAGGATCTGCAAGGAGCGCGGTGTGCTCTTTCACACCGATGCCGCGCAGTCGATCGGGAAGGTGCCGTTCGACGCTCAAGCGTTCGGCGTCGATCTCGTCTCGGTTTCCGCGCACAAGATCTACGGGCCGAAGGGGGCCGGCGCGCTCTACGTCCGGCGAAGGAACCCGAGGGTGGTGCTGGAGCCGATCGTCCACGGCGGCGGGCAGGAGGGAGGGATTCGCTCGGGAACTGCGAATGTCCCGGGGATCGTGGGGCTCGGGGAAGCGGCCGAGATCGCGCGCAAGGAGATGGCGGGCGAGTCGGCGCGGCTGCGCGCGTTGCGCGACCGGCTTCGCGAACGGATCGTGTCGGGCCTCGAGGACGTCCGCGTCAACGGGGATCTCGAGCGCCGCCTGCCCGGGAACCTGAACGTGAGCTTCGCGCACGTCGAGGGGGAGTCGCTCCTCATGGGCTTGCAGGGGATCGCGCTCTCCAGCGGTAGCGCCTGCACCTCGGCGAGCCTCGAGCCGTCCCACGTGCTGAAGGCGATCGGGGTCAGCGAGGAGCTCGCCCACTCGGCTCTTCGCTTCAGTCTCGGGCGCTTCAACACCGAGGCGGAGATCGACATCGCCGCCGAGCGGGTCGTGGCGACCGTGAAGCGGTTGCGCTCCCTCTCCCCGCTCTATGAGATGATCCGGGAACAGCGGGCGGCGGGCTCGTCGTCGTCCCGCGGTGGTCCGGCATGACGGGCCGTTCGTAACGGGCCGTTCGTAACGAGGCGTTCGTAGCAAGACGTTCGTGGCGAGACGAGAAGACTGGGACACGAGACGAGAAGACTGGGACCAGCCGGGCGCGTCGGACGGCTCCGATGCGGCCGGCGAAGAGAATAGAGAGGACAGATCCGAACATGGCGATTCAGATCACCGACTCCGCGCTCAGCGCGGTCAAGGACGCGATCCGCTCCGAGAACCTTCCGGAGGAAACCTACCTGCGCGTGGGCGTCAAGGCGGGCGGCTGCTCGGGCTACTCCTACGTCCTGCAGTTCGAGAGCGAGGCGCGCGAAGGCGACCGCGTCATCGAGAAGGAAGGGGTGCGTTTTCTCCTCGATCCGAAGAGCGAGACGGTCCTGAAGGGGACGACCCTCGACTACTCGAGCGGCTTGAACGGCCGGGGCTTCGTCTTCGAAAACCCGAACGCCACCGGAAGCTGCGGCTGCGGCAGCTCGTTCACGGTCTGAGCGGCGGCGAGGGGCGCGGGTGGCAGGTCCGGGCGCGCCGGCACGGTTGTGCCGGCGCCGGTCTTTCTAGCCGGAGGCGGATCGACTAGCCTTCCTCGCGATGGCAGAGTTCCTCGACCACACCCGCGTGCGCTTCCATGAGGCCGATCCGGCCGGGATCGTCTTCTTCGCGCGCGTCTTTCGCTATGCCCACGACGCCTACGAAGCCTGGCTGCGGTCGATCGGGCTGCCGCTGGACCTCCCGATCGAGGACCGCGGCTATGCGCTCCCGCTGGCGCATGCCGAGGCGGACTTCCGTGCGCCGATGCGGGTGGGGGACGAGCTGGCGCTGTCCCTCGTCCCGGTCGCGATCGGCAGGACGTCCTACACGATCGCCGTGCGGATCGCGCTCGCCGGCTCCGAGGCGCCGGAGGAGGAGAGGCTGCGCGCGACCGTGAGGACGGTGCACGTCTGCATCGATCCCTCGACCGGGCGCCCGCGCGAGCTGCCGATTCCGCTCCGGAAGGCGCTGGAGGAGGCGCTCCCGCCGGCGACGTGAGCCGCTCGGCGCGGCGCGCCTGCGCGCGCGGCGGCGGCATCGCGGCGGCGACATGCCTGACGGCGGCACGCACCGAGGGCATCGCGATCAGCTTTCGGCTGTCGGCCAGCTTTCGGCTGTCAGCCAGCTTTCGGCTGTCAGCCAGGCGCGGGCCGTGACGCGATCCGGCTTGCCGTTCGCGAGGCGGGGGATGGTCTCCACGACCCGATAGCGTCGCGGGATCTTGTAGCGGCCGAGCCGGCTCTCCAGGCGCGCGAGCACCTCGCGCGGACCGTCCGGCGCGGAGCGGGAGAGCACGAGCAGGGCGGCCGGGACCTCCCCCCACGAAGGATCGTCGATCCCGATCACAAGGACGTCGGCCACGCTCGGATCCTCGGCGAGGGCGCCCTCCACCTCCGCGGGATAGACGTTCTCGCCTCCGGTGACGATGAGATCCTCGCGGCGGCCTCGAACGTGCAGGCAGCCGGCCGCGTCGAGGCACCCGAGGTCGCCGGTGCGGAACCAACCGCTCGTCATCGCCACGCCCTGCCCCGCCGCTTGCGTATCGGCGCCGCCCGCCGTTTCCGCCGCGCCTTTGCCCGCCGCTTTCGCCGCGGCGTCCGGCTCTGTGTCATCGAGATAGCCTCGCATCACCATCGGTCCTCGAACCTCGATCCAGCCGACCTGCTCGGCGGGGAGGGTGGCGCCGTCGGGCCCCACGATCCGCAGTCGCGCGCGCGGGAGCGGCCGGCCGGCGCCAGGCAGCCGCGGCTCGCCGCGCGCGAGGGTGACCTGCGAGGAGGTCTCCGTCGCGCCATAGCTCGCCAAGACGGCCGGGCAGGCGTCGAGCGAGGCGCGGCGCGCCGGTCCGCCTCCGACGACGATCGCCCGGACGGACGGCGGGAGCGGCTCGCCCACGCGACGCTGGAGCAGGCGATCGAGCATCACCGGGACGAAGGAGGCGATCGTCGCCCCGCCGCTCTCGAACGCCTTCTCGGCGCCGGCGGCGTCGAATCGCTCAAGCAGGAGGACGGACGCTCCCGCGAGGGCGCACCGCCACAGGATGCCGATCCCGCCGACGTGGAAGAGCGGCAGGCAGGCGAGCCAGCGGTCGCGCGGGCGGAGCCGGAGGGCGGCGTTCGACGCGAGCGCGCTCGCGAGCAGGTTGCCGGCTGTGAGCGGCACGATCTTCGGACGTCCGGTCGTCCCCGAAGTGAAGAGCAGGAGCGCCGTCTGATCGGTGGCAATCGTGTCGGGCGCGACCGTGTCGGGCTCCGGCGCGCCGTCGAGGAAGTCCCGCAATCCGTCCGCGCCGCGCAGCGTCCACCGCGGCTCGATCCGCTCGATCTGCTCGGCTTGCTCCCGTGGGTGCAGGCGCGAGTTCAGCGGGACGAGGATCGCCCCGACGCGAGGCGCCGCGTGCAGCAGGGCCACCCAAGCGGGACCCGGCGGCGCGTCGATCGCGATGCGGTCTCCCGGTGCGATACCGCGGGAGAGGAGCGCCGAGGCGGCGCGCCGCGTCTCCTGCTCCATCGCGCGGTAGTCGAAGGAGAGATCCTTCCAGAGGAGGCCCGGCGCGTCCGGCCACCGGCGGGCCGCGCGGGCGAGGGGGGAGACGGTCAGGCTCGATGGTCGCTGGAAGCTCGGCGGCATCCGGTCCTCCCGTCGCTCCTCACCAGGGGAAGGCGAACGGCAGCCGCACGCCGTGGCCCGCGCCGTCCGGAAGTCGCATGCGTCCATCGGCCGGCGCCGGCAGCCCTTCCGCCGGCATCTCTTCGAAGAGGCCGGCGGTGGCGAGCCCGTGCGCGACCGGCCGCTCCGTGTCGGAGGAAGGCGGAAGCGCGCAGGCGAGGTGCAACGCTCCTGCGGTCCCGACGGCGCTGTCGAGCGCGGAGGTGACGACGACCCGCAGGCCGGCCGCGATCGCGTCGAGCGCGAGGCGCTCGGCGAGGCGGATCCCTCCGAGGACGGCCGGCTTGAGTACGAGCACGTCGATCGCGTGCGACCGGAGCAGCGCGCGAGCGCGGCCGGGAGTCGAGGCGAGCGCGTCAGCAGCGATCGGCACCGGCGGCTGCCCGCCCGCCCAGCCAGCGCGCAGCGCATCGAGATCCTCCGCCGTGGCGACGGGGTCCTCGATGTATTCGAGATCGAGTCCGGCGAGCCGGTGGCAGGCCGCGCGCGCCTCGTCGACCGACCAGGAGCCGTTCGCGTCGGCGCGCAGCCGCGCCGACACGGCGCCGCCGGCCGCGCGCCGCACCGCTTCGAGCCTGCGGACGTCTTCCTCGATCGCACGTCCCCCCACCTTGACCTTCAGCGTGCCGTAGCCTGCCGCGATCGCCGCGGCCGCCGCGCTCGCGAGCGCGCCGGGATCGCCGGAGGCGAGGAGCGCGTTGACCGGCACCTCGCGGCACGGGGCGGTGGCGAGGATCTCGGCGATCGGCAACCCCGCGCATCGTCCCGCCCAGTCGAGCAGCGCCAGCTCGAGCCCCGCGCACAGCGCCGGCGTCCGCTCTCGCGTGACGTCCCAGGACTCGAGCGTCTTCTCGATCTTCTGCGGATGCGGATCCGCTCTGCGTTCGCCGCGCAGGCGATCGAGCGCGGCGGCCGCCTCCTCCTCCGTCTCGGTGCCGAAGCCCGGAAGCGGCGCCACCTCCCCGATTCCGTGGCCGCCTTGCTCGTCGAGGAGGACCACCCAGAAGCCGCGGCGCTCCTGCCACGCGCCGCGCGCGGTGACGACCGGCTCGCGCAGGCGCAGGACATACGGAACGGGAGCGAGATCGACGATCACAGCAGGAGCCCGGCCGAGAGCAGGAAGGCGTAGACGAGGAGCAGGCGCGAGGTGCCGGCGAGCGCGGGGCCCGGGCGGGGACCGGAGACGGTGCGCGCGAGCGAGGGGACGAGGGCGAGAGCGCCGAGGACGAAAAGCGCCGGCGGCTCGAGCCGGCGCGTCGCGACCAGCAGCAGCGGGACCGCGAAGGCGACGCCGACAGCGGCGAACCACTCGGCGCGGCCGAAGCGGCCGCCATGGCGCACGACCAGCGTGCGCTTTCCGGAGGCGCGATCGCTCGCTTCGTCCCGGAGGTTGTTCACGACGAGGATCGCGACCGAGAGGAGCCCGACCGGGATCGAGAGCGCCAGCGCGAGCGGGGTCACGGCGCGGGCCTGCACGTAGTAGGTGCCGCAGACGGCGACGACGCCGAAGAAGAGGAGGACGAAGAGCTCCCCGAGCCCGTGGTAGCCCAGCGGCCACGGGCCTCCGGTGTAGGCGAGCCCGGCGAGGATCGAGAGGACTCCGATGGCCACGACCGGCCATCCGGCCGCCGCCACGAGCGAGACGCCGCAGGCGGTGGCGGCGGCGAAGGCGATCGCGATCGCGACACGCATCTGCCGTCCGGTGACGAGCCCGGCCTGCGTCACCCGTAGCGGTCCCTGGCGCGCGGCATCGGCGCCGTGCTTCCAGTCGAAGTAGTCATTGGCGAAGTTCGTCCCGATCTGGATCCAGACGGCGCCGAGAAGAGCGGCAAGCGCGACGAGCGGCCGGAACGCGTGGGCGGCGGCGGCGATCGCCGTCCCGACGATCACCGGCGCGATCGCGGCCGGTAGAGTGCGCGGCCGCGCCGCCGTCCACCAGAGCGCGAGCGGGCTCGCGGGCAGCCGGCGTTGCGGCGGTCGGACCGTCGTCGCGGGAGTCACGTTCGTTCCTCTCGTTTCCCCATCCTCCAGCTTCCCCGCCTCGAGCCCGCGGACACTCAGGGAAGCCGCGGGAAGCGCGAGAAATCGGGGCGGCGCTTCTCGAGATACGCGTTGCGCCCCTCCTGCGCCTCCTCGGTCATGTAGTAGAGCAGCGTCGCGTTGCCGGCAAGCTCCTGCAGCCCGGCCTCGCCGTCCGTGCGGGCGTTGAACGCCGACTTCAAGCACCGGAGAGCGAGCGGCGAGTGCCGCAGGATGTCGCGGCACCACCGCACGGTCTCGCTCTCGAGCTGATCGAGCGGCACAACCGCGTTGACGAGCCCCATCGCAAGCGCCTCGCGCGCGTCGTACTGCCGGCAGAGGAACCAGACCTCCTTCGCCCTCTTGGGACCGACGAGATCGGCGAGGATGCTCGCCCCGAAGCCGCCGTCGAAGCTTCCGACCCTCGGCCCGGTCTGCCCGAAGCGGGCGTTCTCCGCCGCGATCGTCAGATCGCAGACGACGTGCAGCACGTGACCGCCGCCGATCGCGTAGCCGGCGACCATCGCGATCACCGGCTTCGGCAGCGAGCGGATCTGCTTCTGCAAGTCGAGGACGTTCAGACGGGGGACTCCGTCGGAGCCGACGTAGCCCGCCTCGCCGCGCACCCGCTGATCGCCCCCCGAGCAGAACGCTTCCTTCCCTTCGCCGGTCAGGATCGCGACGCCGATCGCCGGATCCTCGCGCACGTCGGTGAACGCGCGCTCCAGCTCGAAGAGGGTCTGCGGCCGGAAAGCGTTGCGCACCTCGGGCCGCGCGATCGTGATCTTCGCGATCCCTTCGGCCTTCTCGTAGCGGATGTCCTCGAACTCGAGAGCCTTCTGCCAGCGGATCGCTCCGCCCTCGTTCTCGTGCAACGGATCTTCCTCCTTGGTTGCCGGCCTCAGGCGATCGAGGCGGAGCCGCCGCCGCCGCCGTCCAGCGGAGGTGGCCCCTCGGCCAGGAAGCGGCGCAACAGCGCCACGGTCGCGCGAGGCGCCTCCAGCGGGACGTTGTGGCCCGCGCCGGGGACGATCGCCGCCCTGGCGCACGTCATCGCTCCGGCCATCTCGCTCGCCAGGGCGCGGAACTTTGCGTCCTCGCCGCCCGCGACCAGAAGCGTCTCGGCGCGGATCTCTCGGAGCCGCTCGTGCAGCGGCTCCTGGGCGCCGGTGCCGAAGGCGAGCAGCGCCGCGGCCAGCCCGCGCGGATCGCTCGCGCGGCGCAACCCGCGCATCCAGTCCCGCCGCTCACGCTCCAATCTCGCCTCGCTCGCGAAGAGGGGCTTGGCCTCCCAGATCTTCAGGAACGCCTCGATCCCTTCCTCCTCGAGCAGGCGGGCGAGGGCCGTGTCGCTCTCGATCCTCTCGCGCCGTTCACGCGCGCCCGCGATTCCGGGAGACGCGCCGATCAGGACGGCGCGGCGGACGCGGTCGCCGTGACCGAGCAGCAGGTGCAGGGCGAGGCGTGCCCCCATCGAGTACGCGACGACGTCCGCGCGCTCGATCGAGAGGCGGTCGAGGAGGCTCGCGAGCGCGTCCGCCGCGCGCGTGAGCGGCCACGAGCCCGAGGGGACGGGCGCATCGCTCGCCCCGTGCCCGGGGAGATCGGGCATCAGGCAGCGGCGGTCGAGATCGCGCGCGATCGGCTCCCAGAACGCGCCGGTCGCCGCGAAGCCGTGAAGAAGGAGCGCCGGCGGCGGCCCCGGCTCCTCCTCTCGTCGTGTGGCGGCGTCGGCCTCTCCCGCGACGGGCCCGGGCGGCGCGTTCGCCCCGCTTCCTGGATCGCCGCTCTCGCGCACGCGCAGGAGCAACCCACCCGAGACGCGGATCCGCGACATCCGGTCAGTCCCTCGTCGCCGGAAGCTCGCTGCCGACCGCCTGTGCGACCCGCTCCATCCGCTCTCGATGCTGCTTCGCCGCTTCCGCCGCGTCGGTCTTCAGATGGAGAAGCATCGTCCCGCCGGTCTGTTGGGAGAGCGCGAGATCGACCGCCTCGGGCGTCGATCGCGGCGAATCGAGCGCCACGCGACGCAAGCCGAAGACCTCCGCCGCCGCGGCGAGATCGCAGCCGTGCGGGGTGCGGAAGTACGGGTCGAGTTCGGCAAACTGCGCGATCGGCAGGTGCGCGAAGATGCCGCCGCCTTCGTTGTCGAGCAAGAGGATCGCGACCGGCGCTCGCGCGTAACGGGCGAGGCGCAGCCCTCCGAGATCGTGAAGGAAGGCGAGGTCGCCGGTGACGAGGAGAAGCGGCGCGGCCGTCCCTCGCGCGATCCCGAATGCGGTCGAGACGATCCCGTCGATACCGTTGGCGCCTCGCTGCACGAAGACTCGCAGATACTTGCCGGCCGCCGCATAGGTCTCGGCCCACCGCACCGGCATGCTGTTGGAGAGGACGACGGCGGCTCCGGCCGGGCAGGCGGCGAGAGCGAGTCGGACGGCGTCCGCCTCTCCGACTTCCCGCTCGACCGATCCGGCGGCGCGCTCGGCTCGCAGGAAGCGCTCCCGCCATCGATCCGGCGCCCGTTGCTGCGGCATCAAGTCGGCGAGCAGCGAAGCGGTCTCGGCCGTATCGCCGAGCAGCGAGCCGGTGACGGTGCCGTCGGGATCGCACACGCGCGCGTCGCGCTGGATGCGAAGCACCTCCGGCCGGCTGGCGACGAGGTATTCCCGGATCGCCTTCGACGTCGGAAGCTCTCCCCACCAGAGGACGAGGTCCGGCGCCGGGCCGCGGCGCAGCGCGGGCGCGCGAAGGAACGCGTCGGCGCGCGAGCAGAGGAGTGCCCCCGGACCGGCCATCGTGTCCTCGAACGGGGCGGGGAAGCGAATACCCGACGCCACGTCCGCGAGGACCGGGAAGCACGTCAGGCGCGCGAGGCGGAGCAAGGCGAACCGGTCCTCGCTGCTGCGCACCGAGTCCGGGCCGGCGAGGATCAGACCGCGCTCGGCATGCGCGACGCGTCCGGCCGCCCACTCGATCCGCGATCGATCGGGGGAAGGGACGACGCGCGGCACCGCGACGGGCAGGCGCAGCCGGCGAGGGCGAGCGCCGGACACGGCCGACAGGTCGGCGATCGCGCCATCCCCGGGCGGGACGGGGACCGGGGCGAGAGGCTCGCGGAACGGGACGTTGATCTGCACGGGCCCCGGGACCGGCTCGAGCGACGCGAGCGCGGCGCGGGCGACGAGCGTCTCCATCCGTTCGATCCGGCCGGGCGAGTCGTCCGGGAGCGGCAGCTCGACGAAGTCGCGCACCGCGGAGCCGAAGAGACGGATCTGATCGATCGTCTGCGGGGATCCGATTCCGCGTTCTTCCGGCGGGCGGTCGGCGGTCAGCAGCAGCAGGGGGATGCCGGCGTGCGAGGCCTCGACGACCGCGGGATGGAAGTTGGCCGCAGCGGTGCCGGAAGTGCAGAGCGCCGCCACCGGAGCCTGCGTCGCTTTCGCCAGCCCGAGCGCGAAGTAGGCGGCCGACCGCTCGTCGATCTGGATCAGGATCTCGATGCCGCTCCTCGGCTCGGCGGCGGCGCAGACGACAGGCGAGGACCGGGAGCCGGGGCTCATGACGAGGTAGCGGACGGAGAAGACGCTCCGGAGGACGCCGAGCAGGCGCTCCGCCCACACGATGTTGCGGTTCTCGCCGCTCATCGTTCCTCGAGAAGCGAGCGGATCGAGGCGGTCTTGCGCGCCGTCTCCTCCCACTCCGATCGAGGGTCCGAGCCGCGTACGATCCCTGCGCCCCCGGTGAGCGTCAGCCGCGCGCCGCGCACGATCGCCGAGCGGATCGCGACGGCGAGATCCGCCTCGCCCGCGCTGATCCATCCGACCGGGCCGGCGTACCAGCCGCGCGGGCGGGACTCGAGAGCGGCGATCTTCGCAAGCGCCGCTTCGCGTGGCGCTCCTCCGACGGCGGGCGTCGGATGCAGGCGCGCCGCGATCTCCCCGAGGGCGACGCCGGGATGCAGGTGGGCGCGGACCGGCGAGGAGAGGTGCTGCACGCGCGGCAGCTTCCGCACCTCCGGGCTGGCCGGAACCTCCATGCGTGCGACCAGCGGCGCGAGCGCCCCCCGGATTCCGTCGAGGACGAAGCGATGCTCGCGCAGATCCTTCTCGCTGCTCCGCAGCGACGCCTCGAGGCGAGCGTCCTCCGCCGCGTCCGCTCCGCGTCCGATCGTCCCGGCGAGGCAGTCGCACGAGATCGTGCCCCGCGATTCCCGGACGAGCCGCTCCGGCGTAGCGCCGAGGAAGGATCCTTCGCGGTCGAACCGGAACAGGAAGGGGAACCCGGGCGGCGCGTGTCGAACGATTCGCGCGAAGAGATCCCACGGGTCGAGCGGCTGCGAAGCTTCGAGGATGACGTCGCGGGAAAGGACGACCTTGCGGATCTCCTCTCGTTCGATCGCTGCGAGCGCCTGCGCGACGCTCGCCTCGAAGCGCTCCTGTCCTCCGGGGATCGCGACTTCACGAAGCTGCGTGCCGGGCTCGCCGCCGCTCGTCCCGTCCGCCCCGCCCGCGCCGTTGCCGGTGCCGTCGCCGTGCCTTCCGCCCTCGCCGTTCCCCCCGCGCTCGCCGTTCCCGGCCGCTGCTCCGCTTCCGCCCCGCGCGAGCGCCCAGCCGCGAACCGTCTCGATCCAGCGGCCCACCTGCTCGCACGCCCTCTCGGGCCGCGCCGGATCGGCTTCCACGGTCACGGCGAGGATCGCCTGGCGGCTTCCCGGCGCCTGCTGCAGGCAGAGGCGGGGAAGGAAGAAGCGGGTCGCTCCCCCTGCCGGCCACTCCGGATGGGCTCCGGCTACCGGGTCGAACGGAACTCCGCCTGCATACCGAAGCACCTTGCTCGCCTGCTGCGGGGCCGGGATCCGCAAGAGCTCCCGCCTGCAGTCGTCGATGAGGGTCCAGGGTGGCACCGGAGGCTGGGCGATCCGCTCCCGGGCGGCGCCGATGCCGATCCAGGCGATTCCCGTCTCGGAGTCCCACCAGGCGGCCTGGGGGAAGAGGTCGGCTTGCCGCCCAAGAGCGAGCAGGTCTTCGCACGACAGGGTCGTCACCCAGGTGGCGAGGGCGGGTTCGTCCGCGCTTTCACCCGGCCGTTCCTGGCCGGTCGCTTGCATGGGGAAAGGACCGAAAAGCGAACCGATCGGCATCGGGATGAGACCTCCGCCCAAAGACCTTAAGCTATCGGATTGACGCACGTTGGTAAACTTCTCGCTGTTCCGCCCTCGCGCCGGACGTCCGGCCCCGGGTGTTCTCCGCGTGATCGCCGCCCGGCGATACGCCCCGATACGTTCGCCCCGCGTGCGCTTGTCGCTCATGCCTCTCCGCGCTCGTGTTGGACGAGCCGGGAATCGTCTAACCTGACAGGAAAGGAGGCAACCATGGTGAAGCCACGGTCATTCGCGCGGCATCGCGCCCGTCCGCTCGCCGCTTCGCTCCTGCTCTTGCTCGTCGTCCTCGCCGCGTGCGCCACCGTCCCGATCACCGGCAGGAAAAGCTTCAACCTGATTCCCGAAGGCGAGGAGATCGCCCTGGGCGCCGACAGCTACCAGCAGCTGCTGAAACAAGAGGAGGTCGTGCAGTCCGGCCCGGACGTCGAAATGGTCCGGCGCGTAGGTCGCCGCATCGCCGCGGTCTCGAACAAGAAGGACTACGACTGGGAATTCAACCTGATCAAGAACGACAAGGTGGTCAACGCGTTCTGCCTTCCGGGCGGCAAGGTCGCCGTCTACACCGGCATCCTCCCGGTGACGGAGAACGAGGCGGGGCTTGCGACGGTGATGTCGCACGAGATCGCCCATGCGGTCGCGCGCCACGGCGGGGAGCGAATGACGGATCAGCTCGCCCTGCAGCTCGGAGGGATGGGATTGCAGGCGCTGTTGAACGAGAAGAGCGCCGCGACGCAGAACCTCGTCCTCGCCGCCTACGGCGTCGGCGCCCAGGTCGGCTTCCTCCTGCCGTTCAGCCGGAGTCAGGAGAGCGAGGCGGACCACATCGGACTCGTTTACATGGCTCGCGCCGGCTACGATCCGCATGCCGCGATCCAGTTCTGGCAGCGGATGGAGCAGCAGTCGAAGGGGGGCGCGCCGCCCGAATGGCTGAGCACGCACCCGAGCCATGGGACGCGCGTCCGGCAGCTCGAGGAGTGGATGCCGGAGGCGGATAAGGAATACCGCAAGGCGACGGGATCGTGAGCGAGGCGGCCCGCGAGCGACACGCGCAGGCGGCGACGCACGTCCCGCCTCTTTTCGGCGATCCGCGCGAGGAGTACGAAGCGGCGCGGTGGCGCATCGCGTACACGCCGCTTCCCCGACGGGCGATCGTCTCGGTGCGCGGTCCCGATGCCATCTCCTTCCTTCAAGGGATGCTGACGCAGGACGTCGCCGGGATGCGCCCGGGCGAGAGCCGCCTCGCCTGCCTGCTCGAGCGGAAAGGCCACCTCCTCGCGCCGCTCCGCCTCCTCCGGCTCGAAGACGGTGCGCACCTTGTCCTCGACTCCTCGACTGCGGCCGGCGTCCTGGCGATCCTCCATCAGTTCCACTTCCTCGAATCGCTCGCGATCGATCGGCGAGAGGACCAGAGGCTCCTGCTCCTGACAGGCCCGGGTTCCGACCGGGTCCCGCCAGCTCGCGGCGTGGAGTTCTGGAAGGTGCGCGAGGTCGGGCCGAATGACCGGCTCCTGCTGCTTTCCGAGGGGAACGGGCTCGAGGAGGCGCTCGCGCAGGCGGACGCCGTCCCGATCGGCTCGGAGACGCTCGAGCGGCTGCGCATCGAGGCGGGTCGGCCTCTTTTCGGCAAGGACGTCGACGGCGCGCTCTTTCCGATGGAGGCCGGGCTCGAGGAGGCGGTGCACTACCAGAAGGGCTGCTACGTCGGCCAGGAGACGATCGCTCGCATCCACTTTCAAGGGAAGGTGCATCGTGCGCTCCTCGGGATCCGCTTCGCTGCCGGATCCCGCTTCACCGCCGCCTCGGCCTTCGATCGCCGCGAAGGCCACGGAGAAGGTCCCGAGGTGTTCCTCGCCGAGTCCGGTTCGGAGCCGCTGGGCCGTCTCACGAGCTTCGCGCCATCGCGCACCGGCGGGGACGATCTGGGCCTTGCGGTGCTTCGGATCGACGCGCCGCTCGCAGGAAGGGAAGTGACGGCCGGTGGCGTGACCGGCACGGTGGAAGCGCTCCCGTTCGCGGAATCCGGGCTTCCGCGTCGCGCAGAGGCGGAGTGAGCCGTCCCCCTCGGAGGACTCGATGAGCGAGGCGCCACCGGATGGGCGACAACGGATGAGCGAGATGCCGCCCGGCGCGCGCCGCGTGGTCCTCCTATCCGACGATCTGATCTTCTCGAGCCGCATCGAAGCGATCGCGAAGCGATTGCGCCTCGCCTTCCGCAGAATCTCGCAACTCGAGGCCGGCGCCGCGCTCGATTCTCCCGGCGGCGTGCTCCTCGTCGATCTCGATGCCGGCATCGAAGCGATCCGTCACGCGATCGACGCAGCCCGGGCCGGCGGGCAGACGGAATCCTCCTGGTCGATCTGGGGATTCGGCTCGCACGTCGACGCCGGCGGCCTTCGCGCTCTTCGAGAAGCCGGAACCGACCAGGTGTGGCCTCGTTCGGCGTTCGTTCGTCTCCTGGAAGTCTCGTTGCACGAAAGATTTACGAATATGTCGCAATGAATTTGTTGACATGACGGATCGGCCATGGGAGTTTCCAACCCTGGCGAATTCGAACGCCCTGTTCCCGAAAGACGCAGGGCGACATATAGACGGAGTATCGGTTCCGCGAACGAGTCGGCGAGGGGCGAATCGCATGGACGCAGGACCGGGCCGGGGTTGGGATAGTCTGCGACAGGTTCTCGACAGATACGATCGGTTCTTGCTCACATCGCACGTGTTCCCCGAAGGGGATTCGATCGGGTCTGAAGTGGCCCTCGCTCTCCATCTGAGGGAGCGAGGGAAGACGGTTCAGATACTGAATCCGACGCCCGCGCGGCCGTGCTACCGGTTTCTGATGGACCTGTTTCCTGCCCGCTACCTCGGGCAGAACGGGGCTCCCCCGATTCCTCCAGGGACGGAGATCCTGATCGCTCTCGACGTCAGCCAGTGGAGCTACATCGGTCCGCTCGCCGAGATCCTCCGCTCGAGCGGCCTACCGGTCGTCTCTGTCGACCATCACCATCCGATCGGAGACTTCGGCGATCTCGAGCTGATCGATCCCTCCGCGTGCAGCACCGGCGAGATGCTTTACCACTACTTCCGCTGGGCGGGAGTGCGCATCGATCCCGACATCGCCCAGGCGCTCTACGCCAGCCTGATGTTCGACACGGGCGGCCTGCGCCTTCCGCAGACGACGAACCGGGCGGTCCTGGTCGCGGCGGACCTTCTGCGACACGGCGCCGACCACGCCAGCGTCGCCCGCTGGATCTTCCAGAGCGAGAGCTTCGAGCGGTTCGACCTCTACCGGCGTGCGCTCGCGAATCTGCGGCACGAGCGGGACGGCAAGGTCGCCTGGCTCTCGGTGCCGCACACGACGTTCGTCGAGACGCGCACGGTCCTGCAGGACGGCGACGGGATCCTCGACAACCTGCTCGCCATCCAGAACATCGACCTGTGCATCCTCTTCCGGGAGGTGCTCGGCTCGGGGGTGCGCGTGACGTTCCGGTCGAAGGGCAAGCACGACGTTGGCGCTCTCGCGACGCGGATCGGCGGGGGAGGGCGGCCGACCGCAGCCGGAGCCTTCCTGCCCGGGACGATCAGCGAGGCGGAGGAGTTGGTTCTGCCGATGGTGCGCCGACTCTACGACCGCACGATGGCACCGAAGCCGCAGCGCCTCTACTGCGACTGATCCGTCCATCCTCCGTCCGGGCGACCGCGCGAAGCAGGCGAGACGAACTCCCGCTCGCTCGCCGGCCGTGTCCCCTGCGCCCTGCTCGCCGGCCTGTGCCTCTCGGGTGCCCTGCTCGCCGGCCTGTGTCTCCCGCTCGCCCTGCTCGCCAGCCTGCGCCTCCCGTTCGCCCGTCGGTCCTCTTGGGGTACAGTGGTCGGATGCCCGGCCGTTCCGCGAGTTTCCATTTCGTCGGGCACAGGGGGAAACGATGCAGGATGCCGCTCGCCCGGCGGGGAAGATCCCGGCCATCGCCGCGCGCCGCAAGACCGTCGTCCGTATCACCAAGCAGGTGGAGTTCAGCGCCTCACACCGCCTCTACAGCCCGGACTTCACGGACGAGAAGAACTGGGAGGTCTTCGGGATCTGCAACAACCCGAACGGGCACGGGCACAACTACGTCCTCGACGTCACGCTGGCCGGCCAACCCGATCCGCAGACCGGCATGATCCTCGACCTGAAGCGCTTGAAGGACATCCTCGACGAGGTCCTGATCTCGAAGGTCGATCACAAGAACCTCAATCTCGACGTCGACTTCCTCCGTGGCGTGGTGCCGACCGTCGAGAACCTGGTGATCCGCTTCTGGGAGCAGCTCGAGGGCCGGATCCCGGGTTGCACGCTCCATGAGTTGACGCTGTACGAATCTCGCACCAACTTCGCCCGCTATTTCGGGCCGACGGAGGAATGAGGACGTGGAAGAGCATGTGCGGGCGTTGCTGCGCGAGATCGGAGAGGATCCCGATCGCCAGGGGCTGCTGAAGACGCCCGAGCGGGTGGCGAAAGCGTTGCGCTTCCTGACGAAGGGTTACGAGGCCGACCTGACCGCGGTCCTCAACGGGGCGATCTTCGACGAGCCGTACGACGAGATGGTGATCGTCAAGGAGATCGACTTCTACTCGCTCTGCGAGCATCACCTGCTGCCGTTCTACGGGCGGGCGCACATCGCCTACCTCCCGCAAGGGAAGATCATCGGCCTCTCGAAGCTGCCACGGATCCTCGATCTGTTCGCGCGGCGCCTGCAAGTGCAGGAGCGCCTCACGCAGCAGGTCGCCGAGTGCATCCAACAAGCGATCCAGCCGGCCGGCGTCGCGGTCGTCATCGAGGCGTTCCATCTCTGCATCGCCATGCGTGGGGTGGAGAAGCAGAACGCCTTCGCGACGACGAGCGCGATGCTCGGGGTGTTCCGCGAGGACCGGGCGACGCGCAGCGAGTTCATGAACCTGATCGGCCACCACACGATTCGCTGAGCGCCGGGCGGGTCCGCCCCCCGGAACAGCCCCCTGGAACAAGAGGGAGAGAGAAGGAAGGGATGGGAGGAGGAGAGCCGCGCGAGAAGCGCCCGACGGCCTGGATCACCGGCGCGTCGTCGGGGATCGGACGGGCCGTCGCGATCGAGCTGGAGCAGGCGGGATGGTCCATCGGGGCGGGCTCGCGCGACGAGCCAGCCCTCCGCGACCTCGTCTCCTCGTTCGCCCAACCGGAGCGCCATGCCTTCGCTGCCGTCGACGTCCGGCGCACCGAATCGGTCGCGGCATGGACCGCCACCCTGCGCGCGGCGACCGGCGAGCCGGACGCCGTGATCCAGTGCGCGGGCTGGGGCGTCTTTCGCAAGGTCGTCGAGACGACCGACGAGGAGTGGGACCGGACGATCGACACCAATCTCCGGGGCTTCTTCCTCGTCACTCGGGCGGTTCTTCCCGCCATGCTCGAACGTGGCGACGGAAGGCTGCTCTACATCCTCTCCGTCGCGGCCCGAACCGCCTTCCCGAAGAACGCCGCCTACAACGCCTCGAAGTTCGGCGCACTCGGCTTCGTCGAGGCGCTACGAGCCGAAGTGCGCCGCGCAGGCGTCCGGGTGACGGCGATCCTTCCCGGCGCAACGGAGACGCCGTTCTGGGACCGCCTCGAAGGGGACTGGGACCGCTCCAAGATGATGCCGCCGCGCGCCGTCGCGCGGATCGTCCGCGAGGCGGCGGAAGCTCCGGGAGACGCGCTCCTGGAGGAAGTGCGGATCGTCCCGCCCCTCGGCAATCTCTGAGTCCCGCCGGTACGCGCCGCCCGGGCGAGTGAGAGGGGGCCGCCCAGCCCCCAGCCAGCGTTCCTTGCTCCGGTCCCTACTCCGCCGTCTGCGCCCAGGCGCGCAGCACCTCGGCGACGCTCCACGCCTGCGCGATGCAGCCGCGCGGGGTGAACGGAGCCTCCGCGTCGAAGATCTCACTGATCGTCCCGATCGCGGCCTGCTCGAGCGTGCCGGGGAATCCCTCGAGGAGCCGCCGCGCCCCTTCGCGATCGCCGGGATGGACCCGCAGCCAGGCGTCGACGAAGGGGCCGATCAGCCAGGCCCACACCGTCCCCTGGTGGTAGGCGGCGTCGCGCGACCGGAGATCGCCGTAGTAGCGCGGCTTGAAGTCGGCATCGCCGGGCGCCAGGCTCCGCAGGCCGACCGGCGTGAGCAAGCGCTCCTGCACGGCGCGCACGACAGGCTCCCACCGCTCCTGCTCGAGCACCGGATGGGGGAGGGAGACCGCGAAGATCTGGTTGGGGCGGAACGAGGCGTCGTCCCCCTGCTCTCCGTCGACCACGTCGTAGAGATAGCCGCCTTCCGCGTACCAGAAGCGCCGGCGGAAGGAGTCGCGCGCCCGGTCCGCCAGCTCCGCATACCGATGCGCGTCCGCTTCGCCACGCTCCTCGCGGATCCACCGTTCGAGCAGGCGCAGGGCGTTGTACCAGAGGGCGTTGATCTCGACCGCCTTCCCGCGGCGCGGGGTCACGACCCAGTCTCCGACCTTCGCGTCCATCCAGGTCAGCTGGTAGCCCTCCTGCCCTTGGCGGAGCAGGCCGTCGCTCGGATCGACCCCGATGTGGAAGCGCGTCCCGCGGAGATGGGCGTCGACGATCTCGACGAGCAGGGGCAGGAGGATCGCCAGGGTGCGGCGATCCCCGGTCGCCTCCAGGTAGCGATCGATCGCGTGGAAGTACCAGAGCGTCGCGTCCGCCGTGTTGTAGATCGCCTCGTTGTTCCCTTCCGGGAAGTGATTCGGGATGAGGCCGTCCTTCGCGTAGTGGGCGAAGGTTCGCAGGATGTAGCCCGCCTCCAGGGAGCGCCCGGTGAGCAGGGTGAGCCCCTCGAGACTGATCATCGTGTCGCGGCCCCAATCGGTGAACCAGTGATAGCCGGCTATGACGCTCCGCACCTCGTCCCCGCGAGCGCGGGCGCGGGAGGTGTCCTCGACCCGGCCTGCGGGAGTGATCACGAACTGGTCGGCGGCGAGGACGAGCCTCGCCGGGAAGCCATCGCGCAGCTTCGGGTGCGCGGCGAGCACCAGGCGCCGGCGGCGCTCCTGCTCCGCCTCCTGCGCCTCGGCCGGGCGCAGCGCCAGCATCTCCTCCCACGTCTCGGTCGAAGAGAGGAAGGTGGCGCTCTCGCCGGAGGAAAGATCGACGCGGAACTCTCCCGGGCTCCACAGACGCCCGCTCGACTGGTAGCCCCGCTCCTTCTCGCTCCGGAAGAAGACCTTCTCGATGTGCTGCGCGGCCAACGTGAATGCGCCCCTCTCGCCGACCATCACGATCTTCAGCGGGGGGAAGTCGGGGTGCATCCACACCTCGTAGCGGTCTCCGGTCACGCGGATCGAGAACGGACCGGGAAGCGGGGTGTCGACCGGCTCCTCGTGGGGACGAAAATGAACGGCCGGCGTGAGGATCAGGCGGACGGTGCCCTCCCCCTCGAGCAGCCTGTAGGTGACGTGTACGGTGTTCTGGAAGTGGGGCATCACGATCCGCTTCTCGATCCGGAAGCCTTCGATCGCGTAGTGCCAGACCGGAAGCCCGCCTTCGAGCCCGAAGTCGCGGAGGTGCTTCGCCCCTTCGATCTCCGGCCACCCGCTTTCGGACTCCTCTCCGCTGATCCGGATCACCCGCTGATCCGGCAGCCGCAATGCCTCGGAGAGGTGCGAGAGCATCACGACGCGTCCCTTGGGCGCGGGCAAGGCCGACACGAGGAGCCCGTGATAGCGGCGCGTGATCACGCCTCCGACCGTCCCGGACGCGTATCCGCCGAGACCGTTGGTCACGAGCCATTCATGCGTCAGGAGGGACTCCCAGCCTTCCGCCGATTCCGCCGCGTCCTTCGCTCCCCCGGGCGCCGCCGCTTTCTGCGGCTTCTCCTCCCCGGCGCCCTGCGATTCCTCGTCCGTCACGGTTCCCCTTCCGTCCCTTGTGAGGACGCGGGCGCGCGTGCGATCGCCGGCTCGCCGGGGCTCCTCCTCGGCCGGACCGGCACCATCACGAAAGCGGCGTGGCCTGGGATCGTCCAACCCTTCTCGGAGACGATCGCCGGGCATCCCCCTCCGCCGTAGGCGGGATCCTCGGTCGACACGAGCGTCTCCCAGTCGCATCCCTCGGGAGGGGCGAGAAGCGGCTCCGGCAAGCTTGGCAGGTGGAGATCGATGCCGAGGTTCACGAGGAGCAGGCGGTCGTCGCCGCCGCTGCCGAAGAACCGCAGGACGAACGCCTCCTCGCCCAGCACGGCCCCATCGACGCCACCCGCGCGGGGAGCGGAGAACACAGCATCGTCGCGGCGCAGCGTCAGCAGGTTGCGATGCATCTCCTGGATCTCGATGTCGCGCTGGCGCTCCGCCGGATCGAGCTTGCTTTGCAGGAACGTCGATTCCTCGGCCGGATCCGCGAGCCGGTCGGCGGCCGCCCGGTTCGCCAGGCTCGGGAACTGCGCGAGGAACTTCTTGCGTTGCGCCGCCACCGACGCGGCCAGCTCCCGCTCGTGATCGGCGAAGTAGAGGAAGGGAGTCGAGGCGAAGTACTCCTGCCCCATGAAGAGCATCGGAATCTGAGGGGCGAGGAGCAGCAGGGCGGTCATCGCCCTCGCCCGTCCGAGCGACGTCCGCTGCTGCATGCGCAGCCCGCGGCCGGTGTTCGCGACCTGGTCGTGATTCTGCAGGAAGTGCACGAACGCCTGCGGCGGAAGGTCGAAGGCGGGAGATCCGCGTCCCTTCTTCTGCCAGGAGTACCACTGTCCCTGATAGAGGAAACCGCGCTTGATCGTGGAGATCAGCTCCTGCGGCCGGCCGCGATAGTCGCTGTAGTAGGCCTCGCGCCGTCCCGTCATCGCGACCATCGCGCTGTGGTGGAAGTCGTCGTTCCACAGCGCGTCCAGTCCGTGCCCGCCCGCTTCCGCCGAGCGGACCAGGCGGGAATGCTGAGGCTCGTTCTCCGCCACGAGCAGGATCTTCCGCGTCCCGGCGGCCCGGCGCGCTTCGCGCGCGATCTCGGACAGGATGTGCACCTCGGAGAGGTCGAAGATCTGCTGGGTGGCGTCGAGGCGCAGCCCGTCGAGATGGAACTCCTCGATCCAATAGCCGGCGTTCTCGATGAAGAACTCGCGCACCGGGCCCGACCGCGGTCCGTCGAAGTTCAGCGGGTCGCCCCATTCGCTCTTGTGCCGGTCGGAAAAGTAGTCGTCGGTGAAGCGGCGGAAGAACGAGCCCTCCAGACCGAGATGGTTGTAGACGACGTCGAGGATCACGCCGATGCCGAGCGTGTGCGCGCGATTGACGAACGAGCGGAACTGATCCGGAGTCCCGTAGAGGCGCGTCGGCGCATACGGACAGACGCCGTCGTATCCCCAGCCGAACCGTCCCGCGAAATCGGCGACCGGCATCACCTCGATCGTGGTGATTCCGGTCCTCGCAAGCTCCGGCAGCTCGCGCGCCGCCGCTTCCCAGGTCCCCTCCGGAGTGAATGCCCCGACGTGCATCTCGTAGAGGACGACCCGCTCCCGCGGGATCCCTTCCCACGCGCCGTCGGTCCATTCGAACGCCCCGGGATCGATCAGCTCGCTCGGACCGAAAGGACCGTCCGGCTGGAAGCGCGAGGCGAGGTCGGGGATGCGCTCCTCGGAGCCGTCGAGGCGGAAACGGTAGCGGTCGCCGGCGGCGGCTTCGGCGACGCGCGCCCGGAAGTAGCCGTCGCCGTCGGGATCGAGCAGATGGGTCGAGCGGATCGAGCCGTCGCGATCCTCGAGGACGACCTCTACGCGGGAGGAGCGCGGCGCCCACACGCGCAGGTCCGCGCCCCCTTCCGGGGTAAGCTCCGCCCCGACGGGGCGGCGGCGGCCTCCCGCGACAGCCTCCGATCCGGCGATGTTCTAGACCTCCTGGAACAGGAACGGCCTCAGGCACTTCAGGCGCTTCTCGTACTCCTCGGGATAGAGGAACCAGGACGCGACGGCGACGCTGCTCAGAAGCGGGTTGCCGTCCTGCGGCGTGTAGGAGAAACCGATGATCTCGGTCTCGCCATCCCGCTCGAGCACCTGCAGCGTCGGCACGACGACGACCGTCTGGCTCAAGATGCGCCCGTAATGGCCGTGGTCGCGCCCGAAGGAGAAGATCTGGTTCGCCGACCTCTTCTCGGTCAGCGCGATTCGCGGGTTGTCCTGGAGCCGCTGGATCACCTGGTTCAAGGTCACGCGCTCGCCCAGCTTGATGTTGAACCAGAGGCAGTGCATGTACTGCGTCGGGAGCTTGATGGCCGAGGAGAAGATGTTCAGCTTGTAGCCGAGCGTCTGGAACAGGTGGTAGGCGTCGCGCGCGTGGTGCGTCCCGAACACCGGGTCATCGTGCTTGCCGACTTTCGGGGCGGGAATGAAGTCCTCGTCCTGGCTGATGTCGCTCGAGCGCCGCATCAGCAGGAACTTTCCCTCGATCAGATTCTCCGGGCGGTCGTCGGAGAGGGCGATCGTGTTCAGCAGGACCGCGACGTTGTGGGTGTTGCAGCTGACCACCTGGACGAACTGGTCCTCGCCATGCTTCAGCGCCCGGTCGTTGACGCCGCGCGCGTACATCTTGCCGAACCCGAACTCGCTCCCCTGGGCGACGAATCCGATCGTCGTGTCCTTGTGGCGGTCGTAGTACTGCTGCTTGTTCGCCTGCCCCACGCCGCTCGGCGTGCAATCGATCACCACCGAAGCGCGGGCGATCGCTTCCTCGGCGTCCCAGGAGACCTTCAGGCCCTGGTCCTCGAACTTGGGGATCGATTGCGGATCGGTGCAAAGGAGCGCGCCGCGATCGAGCAGGTTCTTCACCTTGGCGCGTTCGGTCGTCAGCGGCGTCCGCTTGTGGAAACTCACCGTGTCGATCCCGAAATCCTGCCGGAAGTCCGAAAGCAGTCCGATCAGCGGCTCGCCGATCGTCCCCGTGCCGACGACGTGAACATGCCTTCCCTGCTTCATGGCTCGCTTTCTCTGACGCCTGAGGGCGTGGGTTGGTAGCCTCGAGCGCGCCGCGGCTCCATCGACTGCCGATCGTTCGCGCGATCGCGCGAAACGGGCCGAGCCGGGTGTCCGTACCATAGGCGACGTTTCGCGGGGGTGTCAACGCAGCCGGCCGCTCGGAGCGGCCTTCGCGCTTGCCGGAGGTCGCCGACGGTCGCCGGCGGTCGCGAAGCGCGGCCTGCTCCGCACCCCGCGATTCCCGGGCGAGTGGTCGAGGCGCGCGTGCTAGAGTTCCGGACGGCTTTGCGCGCCGCGACGCCTTGGCGGCACCGCTGTGGAGGGACGGCCGGACGACCGGCTGTCGATGGAGCCGCGGCGCAGCCGAGCCCCGCCGAGCCGGGCCGAGCCGAGCGAAGGAAGTGGAGTGTAGAAAACCGCAACGCAGAGGAGGGAGGGAGAGGGCCGCTCCCTGCTCCAAGGGAGGGTCAGGCATGCAGTCCGTCGCCTCGCGCGCGGCCCCGGAGGTCCTTGGTTCCCACCGCCAGGTGCCGCTCCTCGACGGCCGGATGGTGCGGCAGGCGTTCCTCGACAACGCCGCGAGCACGAAAAGCTTCCGTGCGGTCAGCGACTGGCTGCGTCGCGTTGAGCCCTACTACTCCAACATCCATCGAGGCACGGGGTACGACTCCCTCTACTGCACACGCCTCTATGAGCAGGCGCGCGACATCCTGATCCGCTTCGTCGGCGGCGATCCCGGCCGCCACGTCGTCATCCCGGTCCGCAACACGACCGAGGGGCTGAACCTCCTCGCGAACACGCTCGCTCTGCGGCCCGAGGAGCGCGTGCTCACCACGATCCTCGAACATCACTCGAACGACCTGCCATGGCGCGGGAAGGCGAGGGTCGAGTACATCCCGATCGATGCGGAGGGGCGCTTCCAGATCGAGGAGCTGGAGCGGTCTCTGTCCCGAGAGCCGGGGAACGTGCGGGTCGTGACGATCACGGGGGCGTCGAACGTGACGGGGCAGATCCTCCCGGTCCACGAGATCGCCGCTCGGGCGCACGCGCACGGCGCGTGGGTGGTCGTGGACGGGGCGCAGCTCCTTCCTCATCGCGCCTTCTCGATGGGGAAGCCGGGCGCGGCGGAGAGCGTCGACTTCGTCGTCTTCTCGGCCCACAAGATGAACAGCCCCTACGGGGAGGGCGCGGTGATCGGTCTTCGCGAGCCGTTCGCCGACGCCGTCCCGTACCTCCAAGGGGGCGGGACGGTCTACTCGGTCTCGCTCGATAGCGTCATCTGGGCCGACCCTCCCGATCGCCAGGAGGCCGGGACTCCGAACATTCTCGGCATGCTGGCGATGGCGCGCGCGGTCCAGGTGCTCGAGTCCTACGGCATGGATCGCGTCGCCGCTCACGAGGACCGGCTGACGCGGCGGCTCCTGGCCGGGCTGTGCGATCTTTCCGGGATCCGGATCCTGGGCAGCTGCGATCCGGAGAGGACGGAGGATCGTCTCGGCGTCGTGAGCTATACGGTCGACGGCCTGCACCATGCGCTGGTCGCGGCGATCCTCGCCTACGAGCACGGGGTGTCGGTGCGGCACGGCTGCTTCTGCGCCCACCCGCTGATCAAGAAGCTCCTTCGCGTCCCGCACGAAGAGGAGGAGCGGCTCGAGCACTCGATCCGCGCCGGCGACCGGCGCGAGATCCCCGGAGCGGTACGTGTCTCGATCGGCCTTCACAACGACGACGAAGACATCGATCGCTTCCTCGACGGGATGCGCGCGATCTGCGGCCGCCGCTGGTCGGGTCGCTACGAGCAGGATCCCGAGACGGGCGAGTTCCATCCCGACGGAGCAGGCTTCGCCTTCTCCTCGCTTCCCTGCTTTGAGGATCCGATCGACTGAGACGGCGCCGGCCGCGCCTCGCGCCTTCACCGCCGCCGCAGCGGCCGCGGCCGCGGCCGCCGCTGTGCCGCTCGCCGTCTACGCGGCGACCCTGGCTCCCGATCTCGGGTCGATCGACTCCGGAGAGCTGGCCGCCGTTGCCGCAACCCTGGGGATCGCCCACCCGACCGGCTATCCGCTCTACACGCTACTCGGGCGGATCGCGGTCCTGCTGCTGCCGGGACACTCGCCGATCGAGCGCCTGAACCTGCTGAGCGCCGTCCTCGCGGCGGCTTCGGCGCTCTTCGTCTTCCTGCTCGTCCGCGAGATCGTGCGGCGTTCGCGCCCCGACGCGCCGCCCTGGGCCTCCTCCGTCCTCGCGTTGGGCGCCGCCTGGCTGTGGGGCGCACACCCGGCCCTCTGGGAGCAGGCGATCGGCAACGAGGTGCACGCGCTGCAGGCCGCCTTCGCCGCGGCGACGCTCTGGCTCGCCTCGCGCGCGATCCGGGCGGGGGGGCGCGGAATCCTGCTCTCCGCCTATATGCTCGGACTCGCGCTGACGAACCACCTTTCGATCCTGTTCCTCGTTCCGGGCCTCGCCGCCGGCGCAATCCTCGATGCGGCGCGTCGCAAGCGCTCCGGCCGCCTCGTCTTCGCGGGCCTCGACTCGACAGGAGGGTTCCTTGCCGCCGGCGCTGCCCTGCTGTTCCCCTTGACCCTCTATCTCTACCTGCCGATCCGCTCGCACCAACGCCCTCTGCTCGATTGGGGGGATCCGGTCACGGTGACGCGGCTGTTGCGGCACGTCGGGGGGGCGCAGTATCGGGTCTGGCTCTTCGCCTCGGCTTCCGACTTCTGGACGAACCTCTCCGGCTTCGTCTCGGAAATCGCCTCGCCGCTGTCGATCCCTGTGCTGCTCGCCGCGGCGGCCGGCGTCTTCGCGCTCGCGCGGCGCGACCGTCCGAGCCTCGCGCGCTTCGGTCTCGCCTTCCTGGTCGGGACCGCATGGGCATCGGGCTACGCGATCCACGACATCGAGCCCTACTACATGGTCGCGCGCCTCGCCCTCCTGTGCCTCGCGGCAGCCGGCGCCACGATCCTGCTCCCCGGTTCCGCGCCCTCTGCGGTCCTCGCGGGTTCCGCGGTCCTCACGGACACCGCGGTCTCCGCCGCTCGCGCGGCCGCTCGGACGGCGCCGCGGCAAAGCAAGCCGTCCTGGCAGCGCCGGGCCGCCCGGGTTTGGGTCTTCCTGCCGGCCGTAGCCGCCCTCCTGCTCTTCGGACTTCGCTGGTCGGCTCTCGACCGCCGCCAGGATCGCTTCGTCCGCTTCTACGCGGAGAGCCTTCTCGACCAGCTCCCGCCTCGCACGATCCTTCTGTCGTCGCACTGGGACATGGTCGTCTCGCCCCTGCTCTATGTGCAGAGGGTGGAGGGGAAGCGGCCGGACGTCACGATCGTCGACCCGGAGCTCCTGCGCCGATCGTGGTACTTCACGGAGCTCGAGCGGATCGACCCCTCGCTCCTCGCTCCGATCGAGAGCCGCGTGAAGGGCTTTCTCGAGCAGCTTCGCCTCTTCGAGGCCGGCGAGCCGTACGATCCGCGGAAAATCGAGGAGCGCTACCGCGCCGTGATCGCCGGGATCTCCTCCGCGCACCGGTCCGAGCGGCCGATCTATCAGACTCCCGAGGTCGAGCCGAGCTTCTACGAGGGATGGTGGGGGATTCCGGAGGCGATGGCGGTCCGCCTGCTCCCCTCGGCGCAGGCCGCGCCGCCCGTCGATCCGCTCGATGCCGGGATCTGGGCCCTGCAGGCCCGCTTCGTTCGCGAACCGGTCCGTGCGCGGGCCTGGCGCATTCCCGAAAGCCTGGCCCGCTCCCGGATCGCTTTTCTCGAGGAGTTCGGCCGCAAGGACGAAGCGGAGCGCTGGCGCTCGGCGCTCGCGCGCTTCGATGCGATCCCGATCCCCTCGCCGGAGGTGCCTTGATGCCGATGCGACGCTCCTCGCAGGCCGCCGGTTGGATCGACGTCACGCGTCCGATCGGCCCCGGGCTTCCCATCTACCCGGGAGACCCGCCGCCCGTGCTCGCGACCGAGAGGCGCGACGGCACGCAGATCGTCTACCTGTCCCTCACGACGCACACCGGGACGCACCTCGACCTCCCGCGCCACGTCCTGCCCGCCGGCCGCCGGCCTACCGACCGCGAGATCCTGGGCGCGCTGAACGGGCCGGCCGTCGTGATCCATCTTCCGGGCCTTTGCGGCAAGGCGATCCCGCTGGACCTTCTCCGCCACGCCCTCGGCGGCGCGCGTCGCCCGCCCTCGAGGCTTCTTCTCCGGACGGACCCGCGCGGGTCGTCGGTCTGGTCGGGCTTGGACGCGGACGCGGCCGCCTGGCTTGCCGGGCGAGCGGCGTTGGTCGGCACCGACGCGCTCTCGATCGATCCCCCCGGCGAACGACTGGATGCCCATCGGATCCTTCTGCGCGCCGGCACCCTGATCGTCGAGAATCTTCATCTGGCGGCAGTGAAGGCGTCCCGATACACTATGTGGTCCTTGCCCATCAAGCTGCAGACGTCTGACGGGGCGCCGCTTCGCGTCCTGCTCGGCAAGAGCAAAAGCAAAAACACAAGCGAAAGACCGGAACGATCCCAGGAAGATGGAGGAACGAGATGAGGATCCAGCACTGGATGCGACGCGCCCCCTGGCTGCTTGCGCTTGCGATTGTCTTCACACTCGCATGCGGCGACGACGACAACGGGACGAATCCCGACGGCGACGGCAATGGAGGCGGCAGCATCACCTTCCCGCTGAAGGTCGGAAACGGGTGGACCTACAGCGTCACCGAAACGGGCACCGGCAAGAGCGCGCCGGCCTACAACCGCACCGACACGATCATCGGCACCGCCACGATCGACGGGCAGCCCTACTATGCGCTGGAAGCGAGCGACGACGCCGGCGGCGATCCGGACACGTCCTTCGTCCGCCAGAGCGCGCAACAGCTTCTACTCCATCTGAATGTCGACGTCTCGGAGCTTCCCTCGTCGATGGGCGAGGCGATCGCGAACAGTCTGCCCTGGGAAGCGGCCGACTTCGCGGCGAACAGCGGATCGACCTGGACGATCCTGGATTACTCCGAGCAGTTCCCCTCCGACGGCTTCTCGGTCGAGATTCACTACAGCGGCAAGAGCCTCGGACGTATCGACAACGTCCAGGTGCCGGCGGGCAACTACGACGACGTGTACAAGGGGCAGCTGATCCAGACGATGACCTTGACCTTCCTGCCGCCGCTCACCGGCACTTCCTCGAGCACGACCACCCAGACGCTCTACGTCAAGGATGGAGTCGGGATCGTGAAGGACGAGACGGAGCTGCGCGTGCAGATGACGGGCCAGGCGGAGGACGTCTCGACGACGACGAGCGTGCTGACCGCGTTCGACGTCCAGTGAGCCCGGGACGGTGAGCGGCTCGCCTTCGAACGTCTCGCCGTCGAGCGATCCTGCGGCCGATCGGGAGTGGCTCCCGATCGGCCTCGCTCTCTGCGCCCTCCGCGTCGTGCTTCGCGGGACGGGCGATGCGCTCCTTGCCTTGCAGTACCTGTTCTTCGACCTCGACGTGAACGATCCTCAGGTGACCCCCGCCCTGGCCGAAGACGGCGTCGACGTCGCCCAGGCCCCCGCTCTGGAAGCCTACCTCTGCCGGCGCGCCCGCCCCTGGATGCGCAGGATCGACGCCGGGGACCGCAGCGCCGTGGTATGGGCCGAAGCGGCGCGCACGGCGATCCGCGAATGGATGCGCGCTCGGCCCGAGGCGCGGGCGTGGGCCGAGGCGGTTCTCTCCGAATCGGCGGCCGCCCATCCAGCCGCGACGCTTCGCGCGTGGGAGCTCGCCCTCGCCGAGGCCCGATGGCCGGGTGAAGAGGCACGGCGTTGGGTGGCCGCTCTCGGGATCCTTCAGGAAGGATTCGACGAGGAGCGCCCGAAGGGAGGCGGCTCATGAAGCGCTCCGCGCTCGTGATCGGCGCAACGGGCGGGGCCGGACGTGAGGTCGTTCGCTCGCTCGTGCTCGAAGGCTACGAGGTGTTCTTCACCGGCCGGCGCCAGCCGGCGATCGAGGCCCTCGTAGACGAGATCCCGCAAGCGCACGGCTTCGCGCTCGACGCGACCGATCGCGCGGCCGCTTCCCAGCGGATCGCGGAGATCGACGACTCATTTCCTCTCCACGCCTACGTGCATCTCGCCGGTGGCTACCTGGGCGGCGAAGCAATCGAGGAGGCGAGCGAGGCGTCGTGGTCCGGCGTCTTTTCCGCCAACTGGGAGACGCTCCGCGTGACCGGCTCCCTCGCCTACGCGCGCATGAAGCGGCGCGGCGCCGGATCGATCGTGACCTTCGGCGCGCTCGCGGCGCTCTCCGGAGGAGCTCTCTCCTCCGGCTACGCGGTCGCGAAAGCGGCAGTCGTCGCCTTCACGCGCTGCCTCGCCGAGGAGGGGCGCGTGTCGGGCGTCCGCGCGAACTGCATCGTTCCCGGCATTCTCGATACGCCGGGGAATCGCGCCGCCATGCCGCACGCCGACCGTTCCGCCTGGGTCCCCGTCGAAGAGCTCGCTCGCGCGGTCGCCTTCCTCTGCTCCGACCGATCGGCCGGGGTCAACGGCTCGCTGATCCAGATGAAAGGGGGACTGTGAGACGCACCGCGCCTCCATCGACGACGCGCAACGAAGCCGCCGGAGGGCGCGGCTGCTGCGCCCTCCGGCGGCTTTGGTTCTCCGGCGTCTTCGCGTGCGCGAAGGACGAGGATCAGGAGGTGAAGAAGAAGGTGGTCTCCTTGCGGTCGCGATCCTCGGTCCCCTTCTCCGGCTCCTCATAGACGACCTTCGAGAGCCCCTTCTCGATCCGCCGCAGCGCGATCATCGTGACCTTCTCGTTCACGCTGTCGCCCCGGTGGCGGTAGAGGTCGTTCAACCGCTCCGCCTCCTTCGCGGCGGCCACGACCATCTCGTACTTCGAACGGATCCCCTCGGGCAGCTTGCGCCCTGGGCGAGACGCCCTCGACTCGTCGCTCATCGCGTCGTTCTCCTCTTCAACTACCGCGGCATTCGAAGCGCGACGAAGAAGCTCGCCTGGCCTCGATACACCTTCAAAAGGATCGTGTGGCCGGGATCCACCTTGCGAAGCTGATCCCGCAGATCGTTCACGCTCGACACCGGCTCGCGAGCCGCTTCCTGGATCACGTCGCCGGTACGAAGACCTGCATCGAAAGCGGCGCTTCCCGGCTCCACCTCGGTGACCAGAACGCCTCCGACGTCACCGCCGATCTCGAACCGCTGGCGCGTCGCCCGGTCGAGCGGCTGCACCCCGAATCCGAACTTGTCGAGCGCCGAGCCCTGATTATCTCCCGACGAATCGTCCGAATTCTCCGACATCTCGTTCGTATCCTGGAACTCGGCGAGCCGCAGCTGGAACGTCTTGGTCGATCCGTCGCGGATCGCCTTCATCTCCACCCGCGTCCCGGGCTCCATTTCCCCGATCTTCAGTCGCAGGTCGTCCCGGTTCTTCAGTTGCTGGCCGTTCAGCTCGGTGATCAGGTCGCCGGCCTTCAGCCCTGCCTCCGCTGCCGGGCCTCCGTTGCTCACGCTGTTGACGAGCGCCCCGTAGGGATGGTCGAGCCCGTAGTTGTCGGCGATCGCCGCATCGACGTCCTGGATCGTCACGCCGATGTAGCCGCGGACCACTTTCCCGGTTCGCACGAGGCTGTCCATGATCTTGCTCGCCATGTTCATCGGGATCGCGAAGCCGACCCCCTGATAGCCTCCGGTCCGCGTGGCGATCGCGGTATTGATCCCGACGACGTCGCCCTCGAGGTTGACGAGCGCTCCGCCGGAGTTGCCCGGGTTGATCGCCGCGTCGGTCTGGATGAAGTCCTCGTAGTCGGCGAGCCCTACCGAGCTTCTCCCCTTGGCGCTCACGATCCCCGCGGTGACCGTCTGGGTCAGCTCGAACGGATTGCCGATCGCCAGCACCCATTCGCCGACCTCGAGCCGATCGGAATCGCCGAGGTGGGCGGCGGGGAGGTTGTCGGCGTCGATCTGCACGACCGCGAGGTCGCTCTTCTCGTCGCGCCCGAGCACCTTGGCGTCGAACGTCCTTCCGTCGGAGAGAGTCACACGTACCCGGTCGGCGTTCGCCACGACGTGGTTGTTCGTGAGGACGCGACCGTTCGAGGAGACGATGACGCCCGAGCCCATCCCTCGCTGTGGGATGCGGTCGGGCATCTGGAAGAATCGTCCGAAGAAGTCGTCGGGGAACATTCCGCCGAACGGGTTGTTGCCGCCCGGACGGTTGGCGGTGACGACCCGTTCGCTATGGATCGTGACGACCGAAGGGGAAACCTCCCGGGCGATCGCCGCGAATGCCTTGCTCATCGTCTCTGCCCCTGCGATCGCGTTCCGTTCCTCGGGAGACCATTCGGCCTGTGCGGTCGATTCGCGAACTGCGAGCGTCGCCGACTGATCCGGACGATCACCCCAACGGAACTGGACCTCGAGTGGACGTGCGATCCACGCGAGGCCGATGCCGATCACGAGGGATAGGACCAATAGCGAGATCCATCGCTTCATGCTGTCCTGTTGCCTCCTTCCATCGATCCGGGGATGCTGTGAGTGGTGTAGCACCAACCCGCTCGTGTGGAGAACCCGGACTTCCGGCAAATGTTCCAGTTTAGGCGCCTGCCCGGAGCTTGGCAACTGCGGCGGATTCGACCGGAAGCCCGCGCTCGAACGGGGGTCGGAAGCAAGCAGGCGCGGCCGCCGGCCAGCCGGTCATACTCCTCACAAGGTAGCAGCATCCCGGCCCGGGCGGCGGGCGCAAGGTCGCCAGGTGGAGCGGGCCATCGAGCGTGAGGCGGGCGGGCGAGGGAGTGATAGAGCGGCCGCAGCACACGGCGGCAGCACGCGCCAACGAATTGACCAAGACCAAGGAAGGGAGGGCCTCTGTCCCGGACGAACGGAGCCGGATCTGCGGAAGGGCGTGTCAAGGCGGCGGTCGCCGTGATCGTCGAAGACGGCAATCTCCTTATCGCGCACAGATTTCCTCACGTGCATCTTCCCGATCTCTGGGAGTTTCCGGGGGGAAAGATCCACCCGGGAGAAAAGCCCGAGGAGTGCGCGGTGCGTGAGGTCCGCGAGGAGCTCGGGATCGAGATCGAGGTTCTCGGGCTGCTTCTCGAACGACCGTACGATTATGCGGATCGAAAGGTCGACCTCTGGTTCTTCGTCGCCCGGCGCCTCTCCGGCGAGCCGAGAGCGATCGGATGCCAGCGGTGGCGCTGGGTTCGCCCGGATGAGCTGAAGGGGTACCCGCTGCCCGACGCGAGCCTCCCCGTCCTCGATGCCCTGCATAGGGGAGGCTGGCTGCCGGTGACATCCCCTGCCCCTGCCTCGGATACCGCGGCGCCCGCAGCCCCGCCAGGCCCCGCCACTTTCCCTCCGATCCCGGCGAGGATCCTGCGAGGCGAGAGAGTCGCCCGCGCCGCGTGGCAGGTGGTCCTCGAGCCGGTCCGCCCGGAAGGACTCCGATTCGAGGCGGGGCAGCACGTCGAGGTCGAGATTCCCGAGGCGGGGGATTTGCGCCGCCATCTTTCGATCGCCTCGCCCCCGCGGTCCCGTCATGCGATCACCCTCTGCCTGCGCCTGACCGACGGCGATCCCTTCACGACGCGGCTGCGAGGATGCCGGGCGGGAGAGATACTCCTTCTGCGAGGACCGCTCGGACGCTTCCGCGTTCACCCGGGGACCGGCCGGCCGCGGCTGTTCGTGGGTACCGGCACCGGGGTCGCGCCCCTGCGATCGATGATCCTGGACCGCGCCGATCGCGGGGACTCCACACGCTCCGTTCTGCTCTTCGGGACGCGCAGCGAAGCGGATCTTCTCTACGAATCCGACTTCCGGGCGCTCCACGCATCCGCCTCTTGGTTCCGGTATCATCCGAGCCTCTCGAGACCGGAGACGGCCGGTTGGCCGGGGTATCGAGGCAGGCTGACCGATCTGCTGCCGGCGCTCTTCGAGGATCTGTCCGGGTGGGATGCGTACCTCTGCGGGGGGGCGGAGCCGATGCAGGATCTCGGGGCGGTCCTCGACCAACTGGGGCACCCGAGACGGTTCCGCTTTCGGGAAGGATGGGAATCGCCGGACAGCGCCGAATGGGAGGGTGCCGGGGGATGGTAGGGTCGAGAGATCGAACGGGCCGAGGCGAGCAGGCCGAAAACCCCGGGCGCACCGTGGCGAAAGTCCGCATTACCGAGATCTTCTACAGCATCCAAGGCGAGTCGACCTATGCCGGCCGCCCCTGTCTCTTCGTGCGGCTGACCGGCTGCCCGCTCCGCTGCGTCTGGTGCGACACCGCCTACGCGTTCCAGGGTGGCACGTCGTGGACCGTCGAAGAGGTTCTCGCCGAGGTGCGGAAGCGCCCGGTCCGCCTGGTGGAGATCACCGGCGGGGAGCCACTCGCACAGCCGGCCGCGTTCGACCTGATCCGCGCGCTCTCCGGGGATGGGTACGAGGTCCTGGTCGAGACCGGCGGCGCGGTCTCGATCGAAGGGATCGACCCTCGCGCGGTCCTGATCTACGACGTCAAGTGCCCGGACAGCGGCGAGGTGGAGCGCAACCGCTGGGAGAACCTCCCGCTCCTCAGGCCGGGCCGGGACGAGGTCAAGTTCGTCCTCGCCTCCCGCCGCGACTACGTCTGGGCGCTGCAGGTCCTGCGGGAGCGAAGGCTTCACGAGCGGCACACCGTCCTCTTCTCTCCCGTCACCCGCTCGTGCCCCCCGAGCGATCTCGCGGCATGGATCCTGGAGGATGCCGCGCCTGTCCGGCTGCAGTTGCAGCTCCACAAGCTCATTTGGGGAGCGGATGCGAGGGGGGTCTGAAGATGCCCGACGATGGCATCGTCCTCTTGAGCGGGGGGCTGGATTCCGCCGTCACGCTGGCGATCGCGAAGCGCGAGTGCGGCGAGGTGCACGCGCTCACCGTCCGTTACGGACAGCGGCATGCGGTGGAGCTGTCGTGCGCCCGCGCGGTCGCGCGCTCTCTTGGCGTCGCCTCCCACCGGGTGCTGGACGTGGATCTGTCCTCCTGGGGAGGCTCGAGCCTGATCGGCGGCGGCCCCCCGGTGCCGAAGGATCGCAGCGAGCAGGAGATCGTCTCGGCGATCCCTTCGACCTACGTCCCCGCGCGCAACACGGTGCTGCTCGCGCTCGCCCTCTCGTGCGCCGAGGCGATCGGAGCCGGCGCGATCTACATCGGCGTCCATGCCGAGGATGGAGCCGGGTATCCCGATACTCGTCCCGAGTATCTCGAGGCGTTCCGCCGGCTCGCGGCGCTCGCGACCCGCAGGGGGGTGGAGGGAAGGGGGATCGAGGTGCGGGCCCCGCTGCTCGCGTGCAACAAGGCGGCGATCGTCTCGCTCGGGCGCGAGCTTCAGGTCGACTTCGCCCTCACTTCCAGCTGCTACGACCCGCTCCCCGACGGGAGCCCTTGCGGCCGCTGCGACGCATGCTCGCTTCGCGCGAAGGGATTCCGCGAAGCGGGCTTTTCCGATCCGCCGAGTAGGAGGAGTTGAATGATCCGGATCCGGATCGAAGACGTTGAGATCGATTCGCTCGACCTGACGCTGCGGTCGACCTTCCGCACGAACACCAAGACGATCCGCGAGCACCGCACACTTCTCTATCGCATTCGCGCGGGTGGAGTCTGGGGAGAGGGGGAGGCGTACACCATGCGCTTCGACGAGGACAGGGACCTGCTGCAGCAGCTCCCGCTCCGCGGGCGCACCCCCTGGCTGATGGACGATATTCTCGGCGACATCCCGAGCGCGCCCGCCCGCTCCGCGGTGGATATCGCGCTGCACGACCTGCTCGGGAAGCTCACCGGACTGCCGGTCTGCCATCTCCTCGGCCTCGCCCTCGAGAACCGCTCGACCTGCGTGTCCATCGGCGTCGACGAGCCGTCCGCGATGCTCGATGCGGCGCGGCGATGGCTTGCGGCCGGCTTTCACATCCTGAAGATCAAGGTCGCGAGCGACACCGATCCGGACATCATCCACGAGATCCGGATGGCGGGAGGAGAGGAGGTCCGCATCTGGGTGGACGCCAATCAGGGTCTCGATCCGGAGTCCTTGGTGAGGCTCGCGCCGATCCTTCAGAGGGATTCGGTCGAGCTGATCGAGCAGCCGTTCCCGATCGGGCGCTATGAGGAATACGCGCGCGTGCGGCCCCTCCTCGGCATCCCGATTTTCCTCGACGAGGAGGTGCGCTCCTCGGAGGACGTCGCGCTGGCCGCCTGCGCGGGAGGAATCGACGGCGTCAACGTGAAGATGGCGAAGATGGGAGGCATCCGCGAGGCGCTTCGGGCGATCCACGTCGCCCGGGCGCATGGGCTTCAGGTCCTGCTCGGCTGCTTCTTCGAGAGCTCGCTCGGCATCTCCGCGTCCGCGCATCTGCAGGCGCTGGCCGACCGGATCGACCTCGATTCGCCCCTGCATCTCGAAGCTGATCCGTACACGGGGCTGGTGCTGGCCGGGGCGACGGTCGCGCCGACGCAGACACCCGGTCTCGGAGTGATGCGGGCAGGTTAGGCGAGAAGGTGGGAGCCGGGCCTATCCGCTATAGAGGCTCTTGATCAGCCCCCACGTCGCCGTCTTCGTGTTGTTCGCCTCGCGCAGACACTGCTCGACGACTCCGCGCATGGTCGAGGGGTCGTATCCCCCCGTTCCCGGACCCCGGCCGACGTACCGGACGGTGCCGCCACCATCGAGGATCACGAAGCTTGGAGCGACGAGACCGTAGGCGGAGGCGGTGCTGCCCGCGTTGCTGAGCAGAGGGAAATCGACGCTGGTCTGGTACTGGAACTGAGTGAGGGCTTCCGAGTCGCACCCCGCCGTGTCGAGGCCGAGCACGAACAGCCCCCGGCTGACATAGGGATAGAAGAAATCGTTCTGGACGAGGGGAGCGGTCGAGATCGATGTGGCCCCGTCGCATTCGAGGAACATCAGGAGCACCGGGTGGGAGGAGTAGCCCGAGAGCGTGTGGTACATCCCGCTCAAATCGCTGAGCGTGAAGTCCGGGGCATGATCGCCTACCTCGATGGCAAAAGCCGTCGAGCCCGCGGCGGCTCCGAGCCAGAGGCTAACGATCAGGCCGAGCACTCGATGCCGCAGCGCATTGCGCGGGCGCATACACATCCTCCTCGAGCAATCCTTGATGGAAGCTTCGTGAATGGCTCGAGCGCTCCCTCGATAGAAGCTTCGTGAATAAGGGTAGCACCGGCGCAAAGCGCCGGGCAAGGCTTGCGGACATGCTACCCTTCCGCCGGCTTGACGGAAGGGGGTGAAAATGGAGGATCCCCGGAACGCGATCCGGGTCCCGATTCGCGTGCGCTATGCCGACGTCGATGCCATGGGGGTCGCATACAACGCGGCCTATCTGGTCTGGTTCGAGGTCGGGCGGACCGAGTGGCTCCGCGCGGTGGGCCTGACCTACCGGGAGGTCGAGGAAAGAGGGATCGCCCTTCCGGTCGTCGAAGCCCGGCTGCGCTTCCGTCGTGGAGCTCGCTACGACGATCTGCTGGACATCGAATCGTGGGTGGACGAGGACCACCCGAGACGAATCGTGTTCGGCTACCGGATTCTGCGAGGCGGCGAATGCCTCGCCGATGGAACGACGTCACACCTTCCCGTGGAACGCTCCTCGGGGAGAGCGGTCCGTTCTCCGGAATGGCTGCGGGCCGTGCTGGCCGGCGGTCGGGTGCCGGGGATGGGAGAGACCGGTGCAACCGGCGAAACCGACGAAACCCGAGATCCGGCAAGGTATGGCGGACATTCTGGATTCGGAGACGGACCGGGTGCTCGGTGCTCCGCAGCCGGGTTGGAGATCCCGCGTCCCCCGGAGGCTGGAATGCGGCCGCAGGAGGAGGATCCGTAATGAGCGGTCCCGTTCTGCTCGATTTCTCGATGAGCCCGGTTGGCGCCGGGGTCTCGGTGAGTCCGTACGTGGCCCGGGTGCTGAACGTGATCGACGGCAGCGGCATCGACTACCGGCTTCACCCGATGGGGACGGTACTGGAAGGGGAGTGGGCGGAGGTCCTCGACGTCGTCACCCGTTGCTTCGAGGAGCTTCGATCCGATTGCGAGCGGATCTCCGTCTCGATCCGCATCGACTATCGCCGCGGGGGAGCGGGACGGCTCGAATCGAAAATCGAGTCCGTGGAGAGGCATCTCGGCCGGAGGCTGCGGCGCTGAACTGGTCGTCGGCCGGAGTCCGCGTGGAGTCCGATTCCGGCGGGCTCGCCGTTCTCGTCGGGCCCTCCTATCGACGCCCCACGCCGTACCCGATGGAGTTCCTCTCGAGGCTCTCCGCCGCGTGGAGGGGGCCGGCGCTCGTCGAGGATCTGCTCGTCTCGGAGGAGCCGGGGAGGCTCGGCGCGAGGCTGGGGATGCTGCTGCAGCAGCTTCCGCGCGAAGCGCGCCTGCTCCACGGAGGCGCGGCCGCCGGCGCGGCGACCGTAGCGCTCGCGCGCCTGGGATTCTCGCGGATCGACTCGTTCGACTCCAATCCCGTCTATCGGCCGTTGCGCGCCGAGCGCTTGCGGCATGCGGGGGTCGAGGGGCGGGCGCGATGCCCCGCCGACCTCCCCGGGGAAGAGGAATGCGACGCAGCGCTGCTGATCGGGGATCCGGCCTGCCGCCCGTCACCCCCTCGGGAGAAGGAGATCCTCGCCATCGGCGCCGCCGTCCGCCGGGGTGGCCGGCTGTTCTTCGCGGCATGGAGAGGTGAGCAGCCGGACATCCTGCTCGAACGAGGATGGAGCAGGAGCGGATCGGTCGCGCTGCGCCCCATCGCGCGGCAGCGATGCCGCCGGCCCAGGGGAGAAGCGAGCACGCGATTGCAGAGGCGCGCGGCGGGGGCCCTCCTCGATCCGGTCGCCCTCCTGGCTCCCGCAGCGGTCCTCCGCGTCTTTGGGGAGTGCTACGAGATCTGGTCGAAGCCGTAGGCCCTTTCGTCCCACCACCCAGCGAGCGCGAGTCATCCGGCGTCTGTTAAGAGATACAACACCTGCTGATAAAAATTTCAGCGGCTCCGTAAGTGTTGACAGCGCAACAGGCCACGTCCGATCGGTGTTATACTCCCTGTTGCAGTGATGAATCCATCAACAGAACTCCTCTACACCGAGTCTTCGCGAGTCTCACCAGCGGGGCGGGAAAGCTAGGGAACCCAAGGAGATGCGAGCTTTCTGGAGGACGAGTAGCATCGGGCATGTTCCCTGCTTCACAAGAATGTGGTCGCGGAATGGCGAGGAGAGAGGTCATGGAGCCGCTCTACAAGTGCGTTTGGATGTCTGCCGGAGTCTTGTCCTTCCGACTCTGTGATCGCGGCTACGACTGCGATCACTGCCTGGTGGACCAGGCGTTGCGGGAGGGATCGTCGCCGCCCGTGCACGCCCTGCATGAGGAGGCAGCGGAGGCGCGAGGGGCGCCCAAGGCGATCGGCGGTCTCCGCTACTCGCGGACCGGCTTCTACCACCCGAGCCATCTCTGCGTTCGCGTCAGCGGGCTGGGGAACGTTCACGTCGGTGTCGATGATCTCGGCCGCCGGCTCCTGGGATCTCTCCAGGAGCTCCGAGTCCCCGACGCCGGTGCGAACGTCGGTCCCAAGCGGCGCAACTGGGTCTTCCTCGGCGATGCCGGCGAGGTCGTTCTCCCGTGTCCCGTGAGCGGGAAAGTCCTCTCCGTCAACCGAACGCTCGTGGAAGACCCGAGAGGCTTTCGGAAGCTGGATCGCGCGCACGCCTGGCTTGCCCGGGTGCGTCCGGACCGGCTTCAGGACGATCTCTCCCGCCTGCTCTACGGCAAGCGGACAGTCGCGTGGCTGCGCGAGGAGCTGGAGAGAGTCCGCGACCTTCTCGTCGAGGAGCGCACGATCGCGTTCGGCAGCGTGCCGGATGGGGGCACCCTCGATCTCGCGGTTCTGGATCACATCGAGCCCGAAGTGCGGCGGCGCCTGATCGAGGAGCGGATGCTCCGGTCCGGCGAGCGCCGCCGGTAGAGGAGGTACGTCATGGTTCCGCTTTTCGTGCTGGGGACGATCCTGTTCTTCCTCGGCGTCGACGCGATCGTCGTCGCGTCGCGCAAGAGGAAGGCAGCGTTGGCGCCTGTAGCGGCGCCGGTTCGGGAGCTGCCCGGCCCGCGTCGCATGCCGGCGGGAATGTTCCTCCATCCGTCCCACGTCTGGCTGACGGTGGCGGCGGACGGGAGAGTGCATGTGGGTCTCGATGAGCTGGCGGAGCGGCTCTTCGGCCCGATCGACGAGGTGCGGTTCGCGGCCGAGGGATCGAGGATCGAGCGCGGCCAGACGCTGCTTTCGGTCGTGATCGGCAATCAGGAAATCCCGATCTCCTCTCCGGTCTCCGGAGTTCTCCTCGAGACGCAGCGTCCCGAGGGCGGCTCCGATCTGCCGGATCCCTCACGCTGGCTCTGCACGCTGAAGGCCGAGAGGCTGGGCGAGGAGATCCGTCCTCTGCGGATCGCCGAGGACGCAACCGCCTGGCTCGCGGCCGAGTTCGCCCGGCTGCGCGAGTCGCTGCACGGTCTGCGCGCGGAGGTCGCGGCCGCTCTTCCCGACGGCGGAGAGCCGGCGCACGGGCTGCTCCGCGCCCTGGATCCGTCGAGCCGTCAGAAGCTGGTCCACGAGTTCCTGATCCCGCAGGAGTGATCTCAAGAGGGGATCGATACGGCGAGCGCGCGCTGCAGCACGCTCACGACGGAGGGAGGTCATGGGTAAGGGGATCCTGTTCGATGTCACCCAGTGCGTGGGATGCGGTGCGTGCCGCGAGGCCTGCCGTGAGGCGAACCACCTTCCCGAGACGGAAGGCAACGAGCTCTCCGACAAGTCCTACACGGTCGTGCAGGAGAGGCAGGTAGCGGACGGTTCGCGCAACATCCGGCGGATGTGCATGCACTGCCTCCACCCGACCTGCGCGTCCGTCTGTCCCGTCGGCGCGTTCCACAAGACCCCCGAGGGGCCGGTGCTCTACGACGAGTCTCGGTGCATCGGCTGCCGCTACTGCATGATGGCCTGCCCGTACGGGGTGCCGCGCTACGAGTGGTCCTCGACGAACCCGGCCGTCCGCAAGTGCATCCTTTGCGCGCCGCGACTCGCACAGGGACTTCCCACCGCCTGCGCCGAGGCCTGCCCGACCGGAGCGACCCTCTTCGGGGATCGCGAGGAGCTGCTGAAGATCGCGCACGAGAGGATCGCGCAGCAGCCGGACGTCTACGTCCAGCAGGTCTATGGCGAGGAGGAGGGAGGCGGGACCTCGGTCCTGATCCTCTCGGACGTTTCCTTCGCGGAGCTGGGACTCCCGGTGAACCTGCCCGGCCATCCGATGGAGGAGTACACCGAGGCGGTTCTCTCGAAGCTGCCGAACGTCGTCCTGGTGGGCGGGAGCCTCCTGTCGGGCCTCTACTGGATCATCAACCGGCGCATGGTTCTGGCTCGCGAGCGCATGGCGGCGCGCGAGCGGGCGGAAGGGATGGGGGTGGAGTGATGAAGGTGCGCCTCGGCTTCTGGCGTGTCGTCTTCGCGGTGATCCTCGGTCTCGGTCTCTACAGCACCGTTCTGCGTTTCACGCAGGGCCTGGGTTCGGCCACCCATCTGAGCGACCGATTCCCCTGGGGGCTCTGGATCGGCTTCGATCTGCTCTGCGGCGTCGGGCTCGCCGCGGGCGGTTTCGCGATGGCCGCGACCGTCCACATCTTCAACGTGAAGAGGTTCGAGCCGGTGATCCGGCCTGCAATCCTCACCGCGTTTCTCGGCTACCTCCTCGTCATCTTCGCCTTGCTGATCGATCTCGGCAGGCCGTGGATGATCTGGCATCCGATCGTCATGTGGAACCCGCGCTCGGTGATGTTCGAGGTCGCCTGGTGCGTCATGCTCTACACGACCGTGCTCGCCGTCGAGTTCAGCCCCGCCGTGCTGGAGCGGCTGCGCTGGAAGCGGGCCCTTTCGCTGGTTCGATCGGCGCTGCCGTTCTTCATCATCGCCGGCGTGCTCCTCTCGACGCTGCACCAGTCGTCGCTCGGTTCGCTCTACCTGATCGTTCCGAACAAGCTGCATCCGCTCTGGTACTCGTCATGGCTGCCGGTGCTGTTCTTCCTCTCGGCGCTGGCGGTCGGCTGCTGCATGGTCCTGATGGAGTCGTTCCTGAGCCAGCGCGCGTTCGGGCACGCGCTCGCTCCCGACGTCCGTCATGATCTCTGCCGGATGGCGCTGGTCCTGCTCGTTCCGTACGCCCTGCTGCGGATCCTGGACGTCGTCCAGCGCGGGGCGATCCGCTACGCGGTCCAGGCCACGCCCGAGGCGGGCCTCTTCTGGATCGAGGTGTTCCTCGGGCTGCTCGCGCCGATCGCGCTGCTGCTCGTCGGAAAGGTGCGGCAGCATCCGCGCGGCCAGTTCGCGATCTCGCTGCTCGCGATCCTCGGGTTCGTGATGCACCGGCTGAACGTCAGCATCACCGGAATGGAGGCGTCGATTCGGGCGGACTACTTCCCCGCCTGGACGGAGGTCTCGATCACGGTCATGATCGTCGCGATCGGGTTCGCCGTCTTCGGGCTCGCCGCGCGCCATCTTCCCCTCTTCGGGCACGGCACGCACGCGCAGCCTGCCTACGTGGGGGCGGCCGGGAGGGAGGACCGCGCGGGGAATCGATGAGGTTCGGACCGAGGGCACTCGCGTTTCGGCTCTCGCTGCTTCTCGCCGGTGGAGTGGCCCTGTTCCTGGGGCTGCTCGGCTTCTGGGTGGTGGGCGAGAGCCGAAGGCAGATGGAGAAGACGGTCGTACGGGACACCGACCGGGTCTGCGATCTGATCCGTCGCAGCACCCGGTCCTTCATGTTCCGCAACGAACGGCAAGAAATCTTCGAGATCATCCAGGCGACCGGCGAGCAGCCCGAGTTCGACCGGATCCGGATCTACGACGAGGGGGGACGGATCCGCTACTCGACTCACTCCGAGGAAGTGGGGCAGATGGTCGATCCGCGCGCCGAGGCGTGCGTGAACTGCCATCGGGGCCAGGAGCCGGTCCCGGAGATCCCGCAGTCGGAGCGCTTCCGCATCTTCCGCAACCCGGACGGCCACCGGACTCTCGGCATGATCGCCCCGATCCAGAACGAGCCGAGCTGCGCGAATGCCTCGTGCCATGCCCACCCAGCGGACAAGAGGGTGCTGGGAGTGCTCGACGTGCAGATGACCCTCGAGAACGTGGATCGCGAGCTGGCTCGCGTCTCGCGGCAGCTGATCGTCTCGATCTCGCTCGTCCTGCTGGCGCTGATCGCCCTGTGCTCCTGGCTGCTGTACCGGATGGTGCACGTTCCGGTGAAGCGCCTCATGAAGGAGACTCAGCGGATCGGCGGGGGCGACCTCACCGGGCGCATCCCGATCGCGTCGGACGACGAGCTGGGACGGTTGGCCGTCTCGTTCAACCGGATGACCGCGGAGCTGGCGCTGGCGCGCGAGAAGGAGGCGGCCTGGGCTCGCACGCTGGAATCGCGGGTGGAGGAGAAGTCGCGGGCGCTGGAGAGGGCGCAGGAGGAGATGCTGCAGACGCAGAAGATGGCGTCGATGGGGAAGCTCGCCGCGATCGTCGCTCACGAGATCAACAATCCCCTGGCCGGTATCCGCACCTACGCCAAGCTGCTCGGCAAGCGCGCGAGTAGGCGCGCGGCAGAGAACGGTCCGGACTCCGCTTCGTCGGAAACCCAGGAGATCCTCGCGCAGATCGAAAGCGAGGCGACCCGCTGCGGCGAGATCGTGAAGAATCTCCTTCAGTTTTCGCGCCCGTCGAGGCCGAAGGCGGAGCCGTGCGACATCAACGAACTCGTCCGGGGAACCGTCCGCCTCGTCCAGCACCAGATCGACCTGCAGGGGCTGCGCTGCGAGCTCGACCTGGCCGCCGATCTGCCCTCGATCGTTTGCGATCCGCAGCAGATCCGGCAGGCGTTCGTCGCCGTCCTGATCAACGCGTGCGAAGCGATGCAGGGCGAGTCGGGCTCCGGAGTGCTGTCGGTGACGACCCGGCGCGATTCGGAGGGACGCGGGATCTGCGTGCAGATCCGGGACACGGGAGTGGGGATGGACGAGGAGACGCGGCGCCATCTCTTCGAGCCGTTCTACACGACGAAGGAAGGCGGCGCCGGGCTCGGCCTGGCCGTTGTGTATGGGATCCTGGAGGGGCACGGAGGCAAGGTGGACGTGGAATCCGTTCCTGGGGAAGGAACGAGCTTCCGCTTCCATCTTCCTCCCCAGCCCCCGGAAAACCGGGAAGGGCAACCGGAGGTGGCGAAGTGAGCGCGAGTGCGAACATCCGAATCCTGATCGTCGACGACGAGCCGATCGTGCGCAGCTCCCTGGAACACTGGTTCCGCGACGAAGGGTGCGTGGTCGAGTCGGCGGCGAGCGCCAAGGAGGCGCTGTCGAAGCTGGCAAGCTCCTCCTGGGATCTCTTCCTGGTCGACATCCGGATGCCGGGGATGGACGGCCTCGAGCTGCAGGCGCGAATTCGCGAGACGCATCGCGATGCGATCGTGATCGTGATGACCGCCTATGCCTCGGTGGAAACGGCGGTGCAGGCGATGAAGCAGGGAGCGCACGACTACATCACGAAGCCGTTCGACCCGGAGCAGCTCGAGAAGATGGTTCGCGCGGCCATCGAGAAGCGGAGGCTGCAAAAGGAGAACGTGCAGCTGAAGCGGAGCCTCGAGGAGATGGAGCAGTTCTCGGAGATCATCGGCAACACGCCGGCGATCGCCGAAGTCCTCGGGATGGTGGAGAGCGTCGCGGAGACCGACGCAACGGTTCTGATCCGAGGCGAGAGCGGCACCGGCAAGGAGCTGGTCGCCCGCGCGATCCACGCCCACAGCCGCCGGCGCTACATGCCGATCGTCGTCGTCAACTGCGGTGCCCTCCCGGACGGTGTGCTGGAGAGCGAGCTGTTCGGCCACGAGAAGGGGGCGTTCACCGGCGCGCAGTACCGGCGGAAGGGGAAGTTCGAGATGGCCGACGGCGGCAGCCTCTTCCTCGACGAGATCGGCGATGTGAGCCTGAAGACCCAGATGGATCTGCTGCGCGTGCTCGAGGAGAAGGCGATCTACCGCGTGGGGGGCAACGTGCGCATCCCGGTCGACTTTCGCACGATCGCGGCCACCAATCGGGATCTCGAGGCGGCGGTGGCCGACAAGACGTTCCGCGAGGATCTCTACTACCGGCTGAACGTCTTCACGATCCGCATTCCGCCGCTGCGCGAGCGGCGGGAGGACATCCCGGTTCTTGCGGACCACTTTCTCAAGCGGTTCGCGAGGAGCATGAACCGTCCTCTCACCGGTTTCAGTCCGGCGGCAATGAAGATGCTCCAGGAGAGGGAATGGCCCGGCAACGTGCGGGAGCTGCAGAACGCGATCGAGAGGGCTGCGGTGCTGCGGCCGAACGGGGAGATCCAGCTCGAGGACTTCCCATTCGCGCAGGCGGCGGAGGAAACGCCGGAACCCGGCGCGAAGAGCCTGCAGGAGCTCGAGAAGTCCCACATCCAGAGGATCTTGAAGGAGACGAACGGCAACATCAGCCAGGCGGCGAGGATTCTCGAGATCGACCGGGTGACGCTCTACAACAAGCTGCGGAAATACGGGATCGAGAGGAAGTAGGAGGTGCGCCGCATCCTCATCGTTCCGGTGGGGGTCGTCGACGAGGCTCTCACCTCCTATCTCTCTCTCTTTCTCGCGGAGAGACTCGAAGCGGAGGTGAGTGTCGCGCCCGAGCCGTTGTTGGCCGATTTCGCCTATGACCCGGTCCGGCGACAGCACCACTCGACGAAGATCCTCGATGCCCTGGCCCGAGGAAGGGAAGAGAGCGGGCAGAAGATCCTCGGCGTGATCGACGCGGACCTCCACATCCCGATCCTGACGTTCGTGTTCGGTGAAGCCCATCTCGGCGGGCCCGCCGCCACCTTCTCGCTCACCCGGCTCCGTCCGACTTTCTATGGGCTGCCGGAGGACTCGGAGCTTTTCTACCACCGGGCCGAGAAGGAGGCGCTCCACGAGCTGGGGCACGCCTTCGGCCTCGTCCACTGCGCTTCGTTCGACTGCGCCATGCACTTCTCCTCCGGAGTGGAGGAGGTCGACCTCAAAGGGGACGACTTCTGTGAGGACTGCCGCCGCCGGCTCGATGCCGCGGCCGCGGCAGCAAAAGCCCACGGGGATTGAAGCCCGCGCCCGTCGGGCAGGACGGGACGAGCGCATCGGGTAAGCTCGCTCCTGGCTTCCCTCCCTCCGCGCCTACTCCCCACGTGGCCGGCCCCCGCCGAGATTCGGACAGCGGATCCGAAGTCGGAGTGCGCCGCCGGTAGCTTCCGGGAATCCTCCCATCCGTCAGCCGTCAACATGTGACGGCTCCATTCCCAATGCGACAGACGCAACACTGAATCTTGTTATTTTCGAAGAGCTTAGCTCAGAAGTGCTTCAGTGGATGCGTGTCCCGGCCAGAGATTACATTAGCGCGTCTGATGATGTACTTCATAAATAAGGCAGCTAACGCCTTTGTCACTAGCCGTCCCTTATTGATATTATTGATCGCGAATGGATTCACAGAAAGTAATGCTAACGGCGAGCCGGCCGGATCGCCAAACCCGGGCCCCCGCCTTCTTTCCGCACCAGGCAAGAGCCGCGCTGCATGCGGTTCTCCTTTCGCTCGCCTCAGGCCTTCTTTCGATGTCGATTGCACAGTCTGCAGCATCGGAAGCGCCCCCGCCTCGCGCGGAAGCGCCCCCGTCTCGGGCGGTTCCTTCGGACTTCGTCCGGATGGTGAACCTCCCCGGGGAGACCGACGAACTGCTCCGACCTCAAGCGGTCGCCTTCGATCCGGCGGCGAAGGAGCTCGTGCTGGCGGAAGCGGGACACAACCGGATACTCGTCTTCGATGCGGAAGGAACCTACCGCTTCGAGTTCCGCGGTGGCTCTCGCTTCGGGGCACCCCTCGATGTAGCGATCGATCCACTCGGCCGGATCCTCGTCCTCGGCTCTACGCCTGAGGGATCCCGACTCTTCCTCTTCGACTTCGACGGGCTTTTTCTCGCAACCGTGGGACAGCCGGAAGATCTCCCGGCCCACGCGAGCAGCTTCGCGGTCGATGACGAAGGCTCGATCTACCTGCTCGATCCCGATGAGGGCGTCGTCGTCGTCCTCGATGCGGGCGGCCGCCGCGTTCGCTCCTTCCCTGTCGGGGTGGAGCGGGAGCCGCGGCCCAGCGAAGTCGGATACGGCTCGATCGAACGAATCGGAGACTGTCTCTACGTTCCGATCACGCCGGCCGCGACCGTCGAGGTCTTTTCGCTGGCGGGGAAGTTCCTGCGCACGGTTGGTTACGGGGGCAACAACATCGGGGAGCTGAACTTTCCCGTGGCCGTCGCAGGAACCGACGAGGGACTTCTTCTGGTTCTCGACAAGCACCGCTATGCGGTCCTCTGCTTCGATCGGGAAGGAACCTTCCTCGGTGAATTCGGCGGGCTGGGATCCAGCCCGGGATGGTTCTACCACCCGACTCTGCTCGCCACGGACGGCAAGGAGATCGTGTACGTCGGGCAGTGGTTCGAGGGGAAGGTCCAGATGTGCCGTGTGCCGCGCTTCATTCGAGAAGCGAATGCGCAAGCCGTCGGGATCGATCCGGACAGTGGATACGCCGTTCGTCGATAGAGATTTCGGAATCGGGGCTGACAGACCGGGAAGGAGGAACGAGCGCGAGGGGAAGCACTGCGGAGAACAGTTCGAAGTGGTCGCACACGACATCCATTCCATTCGCTTCCAAACTTGGGAGGAACGAGTCCATGCACAGGATGATCATCATCGGGCTGGGAATCTGCTTCGTCCTCGCGACCCCCAGCTTCGCATTCCATGACGGCGGAGTGGCGGCCTGCAGAGGGTGCCACACGATGCACAACAGCGAGGATGGGGTTCCGATCGACCCGGACCATCCGAACGGAAACGCCTGGCTCCTGAAAGAGGCCAACCCGAGCGAGATGTGCCTCTCGTGCCACGCGACGAGCCGTGGCAAGGTGTTCTGGAACGACCCGCTGAATCCGCCGCCCGAGAAGGGCGCCGGCAACTTCACCTACCTGCTCGAGGACAACATCAACGACGGTCACAACGGTGGCCAGAACCCGATTCCGGGGCACAAGGCGGGACACAACATCATCGCCCCCTCGTACGGCTCGGTCGCCGACCCGGTCCTCGTCACCGCTCCCGGAGGTTCGTTCCGGTCGGATCATCTCGCGTGTTCGAGCTGCCATGACCCGCACGGGACCCAGGCGTTCCGGCTGCTGTACGGCGCGGGCCGGATGGTGAACGACGGCTACTTCCTCTTCGAGAACGCGGCGCCGACCGCCGAGGGAATCAACTTCAGCGACAGCGCCCCCGAGGCGAACAACTACCACACCGCCTATCAGGGCGGAATGAGCGCCTGGTGCGCAAACTGCCACGGCGACTACCACAACAACGGCACCGCGCTCATCCACCCGTCGGGCGAGACGGTCGGCGGGAGCATCGCCGACAACTACAACATGTACAACGGGACGAGCGACTACGAGGGCGGAACGCAGGCGACGGCGTACCTGGCCGCGGTTCCCTTCGAGGACGCGTCGATGACGATCGAGTCGACGATGGGTCCCAGCGCCGGCAGCCAGGTCTCCTGCATCAGCTGCCACCGCGCGCACGCGACCTCCGCGCCGAACGCCGGCCGCTGGGACTTCAATCTCACGCTCTTGGCCGAAGACGGCGTCGAGTCGGGTAGCTACGCGATCCCGAACCCCTACGACGAGCATCAGCGCTCGCTCTGCAACAAGTGCCACGTCAAGGACGCGGACGACGAGGGCTCGAATCCGTAAGTGAGCCGCGCGGCCGGGACATCTACCGGCCGGAAGAGAAGCAGTAGAAGAGAAGCACGAGAAGGGGACGCCCGCGCCGCAGGGTGCGGGCGTCCTCGCGGCCGAGGGGGAGAACGATCGGAGTGACTCGAGTGCTCGGAATCGGGAGTGCGGGGCGGTGGACGGGTGCGGCCCTGAGTCTGCTTCTCCTCTCGTTTCCCTCCGCTCGCGCAGCGATCCTTCCGCAGGCGTTCAGCGGCTCCATCGACGTCAGCGCGGTGCAGTCGGAGATCGACGGGGACGATCAAGGGAATGTCCGGCAGCACTACACGCTCAACTGGTCGAAGACGTTCGTGAAGCACCTGAATCTACGCGCCGGCATCCTCTACACCAAGGCCGACCAGCGGCAGGCCGAGGCGACCGACCTCTGGAACCGCGAAGTGCAGCCGTCCGCCGAGATCCTCTATGGCGGCCGCGCGTTGACGCTCGGCGCGGGCATCCGTCGCCGCACGGCCCATGCGTCCAGCCTGGCCGGCGACGTGATCTCGGACAACTTCACGATCCATGGGTCCACCCGAGCGGTCCGGTATCCGAGGCTGACCTTCCGCTTCGATGCGGATCACATCTTCGATCGTGGCGCCGACCTCTCCCAGGACATCCGCGACAAGGAAGGGCAGGCCTCGATCCGGCATACCTGGAAAGGGCAGTCGGTCACCTATCAGTTCGACAGGCGTAGGACCGAGAACGTGATCCACGGCGTGCAGAGCGACCTCACGGGGCACCGCGCTCGTCTTGACACGTCCACTCGGGGCTTCTCCAATCATCTCCGCGTGAACGCCGCGTACACGTTCTCCGACCGCTTCCAGCGTGATCGGCGGACCGTTGGCGAGGAGATCCTGGATCCCATTCCCGACTTCACTCCTCTCTTCGCCGAAGATCTGACGCCGGAGTTCGGCTCGCTCGACCCGCTCCCGGGTCTCGGAGACGGGGACCGGCAAGGGGCGACCCAGCCGCCGGTCCGGATCGGAGGAGCGGTCGAGGGAACCAACGCCGGTGCGGATCTAGGATTCTCTCGCGAGATTCGCGCGCTGTACCTCTACACGGACCGGTCCTCCGGATCGCAGCCGGGCTGGGCGGCCTACGTCTCGGACGACAATCTGACCTGGCGGTTGGTCCCTCAGGATCGAGCGCCACTCTTCAATCCGGGGCTCAACCGCTACGAGATACTGCTCGTCCCGGTGGAGACGCGATATGTCAAGGTCGTCAAGCAAGGCCTGAATGAGATCGTGGACGTCCTCGTCACCGAGATCGAGGTGCTGCAGGGGATCCCCGGCGAGGACGAGGACCGGCGGGAGGAGCTGGCCCATATCGCCGACGTCGGCGGACAGATGAAGTTCTCCGAGGCGGCGGACGCCTCCATCAACCTCGGCTACCGCCACAAGACGGGGGAGGCGGTTGTTGGAAGCCGGACGAGCGCGTACTATCGGCTCGCCGGCCGCTTACGCCAGTCGCGCCTGTTCCAGCATTCAGCGCGCTGGCAACAGGGGCTGGAGGAGTCGCGGGAGGGGATCGGGGACGTGACGGAGAGGCTCGGCTCCTACACACTGCAGTTCGATCCTCTGTCGACGATCCAGCTCGATCTGACCGCGCAAACGCGCCTGAGCTTCCTGGACGAGCGTCGGAGCCTGGAGAACAACTCGGTCCTGGTCCGCTTTCAGGGGACTCCGCTCCCGGAGCTCCGGCTGGGGCTCGAAGGCGGCAAGATTCGGGACAATGACTACCTCGGCCGCCTTCGACACGACACCTGGAGCTATGGCGCGACACTCGGCGGTTCGCTCCATCCTGCGCTCAATATGAGCGCGTCGTTGCAGCATCAGGATACCCGGACGATCCCGACCGAGACGGTGCGTGTGCGGACGCAGGGACGCCTCGATCTCGACTGGAACGCCACGAGAAAGATCGACCTTCGCGCCGCGGCGAGCGTGAGCGACGACCATGGCAGCACGGTGACGCAGGAATACGCGCTCGGATGGCTTCTGACGGGCAAGGTGCGCCTGAGCGCCCAGGCGGAGCTGGACAGCTACGCGGGTGGAACCGCGACCGAGAGGTACGGAGCCACGCTGGAGTACGACCTCAACTCCCGTACGAGCCTCTACCTGACCGGATCCCGTTCGGACTTTCGAGAGGCGGGAGGGAGCAGCACGACGTCTCTCCAGCAGGGGATCCGGACCACCTTCTAGCGACAGGATGAGAACCGTGAAACCAGTCCGCTCGTTCCCCGGGATCGGAGTCCTGCTGCCGCTGTTGGCCGCCGTGATCGGCTCGGGATGCGCCGGAAGCAGGCCGACTGTGTTTCTCCATCCCGACTACGATTTCAACTACGTCGAGAAGGTCGCGGTCATTCCGTTCGAGAACCTGAGCCAGGACCAGGGAGCCGCGTTCCGCACGACCCGGTATTTCGTCTCGGAGCTTCTCGCGACCGGGGCGTTTGAAGTGGTCGAGCCGGGGGAGGTGACGCGCGTCCTCGAGAAGTACGGGCTGACGCGGACGGCGGAGCTTACCGAGCAGCAGATCGTCGACATAGGGAAAGAGCTCAGTACGCAAGCGCTGTTCCTCGGAAGCGTGGGAGAGTCGGGTACGGCTCGCAGCGGCGCCTCCAGCACGCCGGTCATCACTCTGACGGCCAGGCTCGTGGAGGTCGAAAGGGGATCGACGGTCTGGTCCGCCACGCACACGGAGGATGGACGCAGCTTCTGGGGCTCGCTCCTCGGATCGGACGATGCCTCGGCGAGCGAAGTGACACGACGGTGCGTCGACCGGACGATCCGCACCCTGGTGCATTGACGATGCGTGCGGCCCTGCTCGGCATCCTTCTCGTCGCCTCCATCTCCGCGGTTTCCACCGCGGCTTTCGCGCAGACGGCCATGCCCGAGACGGCGCCCGAAGGCGTTCTCGCCGTCGCTGTCCTCGGCCTTGCCGATGGCACGGCGGACGGCTCGGGCGCCGAGAAGGTGTTGCCGATCGTGCGGGAGGAGGCGGCGAAGCGGTGGCGGCTCCTCGACGACGAGCAGGTTCGCGGAGTCCTGCGCGAGCACCGGATCCGCTCGCTGGCCTCGCTCGATCAAGAGGACGGCGCGCGGATTGCGGAGGCGACAGGCGCCGAGGCGCTCCTGCTCGGTTCGGTGATTCTCTACCAGGAGGGGGAGAACCCCGAGATTGCCGTCGCCCTCCGGTTGCTCGCGCCGTCCGATCTCCGCGTGATCGCCGCCGCTTCGGCCGCCTCCTCAGGGCTCGACCACGCTTCGCTGTTCGAGATCGGGAGGGTCCGCGATCCGGATCTCCTCGCGAGGGACGTCGTGCGCGAGGCGATCGCGCGTCTCGCCGCCTGCCTGGACGGCAAGAGAACGGGGCCCACGCAGGGACGGATCGCGATCGTCCCGTTCGATGGAAGCCCGCAGGATCCCCAGGACGGCCCCCTCGTCTCGGATCTTCTGCTCCCCGTGCTGTTCGCCCATGGCTATGACATCGTCGAGCCGGGCTTGCTCCGGCGGCTCTTCGAGCGCCTGCATGTCGCGCCGCGCGGAGGGATCGATCTCGAGACGCTCCGCGCTCTACGCGAGGATCTGGCCATCGATCTCGCGATCACCGGAGAGGTCGACGAGGCCGTCGAGTCGCAAGGGGACGCCCAGATGGCGATGCCGCGGCTCGCCTATGGCGTTCGCCTGGTCGACGCCCGCACGGGCCATCTGTTCCAGGCGATCGAGGAACAAACTGGAGGAGAACGACGGGCCGGCCTTCTTCCGCTCGGCTGGACCACGAGCCTCGGGCGCCTTGTCGAGGAGTCCCTCGATCGCCTCGTTGCGAAGATCGAAGAACAGCCGCGGGAGGATCATGCGTCGAGGCGATGAACCGAGCGGCGCGCGCGCGCTCGTGCCCCCTCTCGTCCTCCTCGCGGGCATCGGCCTGGCGGCTATGATCGCGGTCGCCCCGCCGGCTCGATCTTCCGGACCGAAGGGAGCCGCGGAGGCGACCGTTCTCGCGATCGTCGACGAAGACACGATCCGGGCGTGCGACCTCGACGAGCTTCTGATCCGGACTCATCAGACGATGAGTCGCGATCGCAAGGAATCGTTCGACTACCGCAAGCTGCTCACGAAGCTGATCCACGACCGGCTGCTCGTCCGTGAAGCCGAATCGATCGGTCTGGACGAGGAGCCCGAAGCGCAGGCGGCGATCGCGGAGGAGCGGCGACAACAGGCGATCCGGCGGTACGTCGCTTCGGCGTATGTCCCGCCTCCCCCCGTTGCCGAGGAGCAGGCGCTGGCCCACTTCCGGGAGTACTACTGGAAGCTGCAGATACGCCAGATCTCCGTCGCATCGATGGAGGAGGCGGAGGAGGTGCTGTCCGCGATTCGCGCCGGCGCCTCGATGGACAGCCTCGCGCGCCAGCGCTCCCGCGACTCCTGGTCCGCGAGGGGTGGCCTCCATCACCTCGGACCCTGGATCGACGTCGAGATCCCCGTCCGTGCGGCGGCGATCGACCTGAAGGCGGGGGAGATCTCCCGGCCGTTCGCGTATGGCAGCCTCTTCAGCCTCGTCCGGATGGAGTCACGGGACGAGCCGGACACGAGCGACTACCGAAAGGTTCGCGCGAAGGTGATCGGCTTCCTCCAGAGCGCGGCGAAGGAGAAGGCCTGGCGGGATTTCGTCGGCGCGCGGAAGCAGGCGATCCCGGTGCAGATCGATCCCGAGGCGATCGCGGCTCTCGAGGCGGACTCGGACGCCGTTCTCACCGGGACGTTCCTTCGCGAATCGACGCGGGCGGCGCTGACGGTGGCCGGCTGCGACACGGTGACGGAGGGGGCGCTTCGCCGGGCCGTCTCCCACGGCGCGATGACCGAGGCGACGGCGCCGTTCGACACCCTTCTCCAGCGCGGCATCGACACGAAGATCGAGGATCTCGTGCTCTACTGCTCGGCTCGGGACGGCGGCTTCCTGGACGATCCGGAGGTCCGGAGGAAGGTGGAGCAGAAGCGGGCCGAGGTGCTGATCGATCTCTATCTGAAGGAGATGGTCGTCCCGAAGATCACGTTTCGGCACGAAGAGTTTCGCGACTACTACGAGAGCCACCAGGAGGAGTTCCGGGGACCCGACGACATCCAACTTCTCACCATTCTCCTGCCGACGCAGGAGGAGGCGGAGGCGACGCTCGAGCGGCTGAACAGAGGCGCGGACTTCGCGTTTCTCAAGCAGAAGGCGGAAGCCGCGGCCGGGGATCCGATCGGAGACCGGGGATGGATCGGCCTTGGGACGCTGCCGCCGCCCATGGCCGAGCAGCTCAAGACGATCTCGATCGGCGGCATCGGCGGCCCGTTCGCGGTCGAGACGGGCTGGCTTCTCGTGAAGATGAAGGATCGCCGACCCGGGCCGCTTCGAACGATCGAGGAGGCCGACGGCGAAATCCGCCGGGTGATGTTCCAGCAGAAGTTCAACGAGATCCTGGACCGGCAGCTCGAAGCGTTGAAGGCGGCTTCGAGGATCGTGCGGGACGAGAAGGCGATCGACGAGTACTTTGGCTCCGGCTCGTAGGTCGCGGGACGGGATCGAGGGGGCAAGGGGGCAGTTGGCCGATGGAGAGGATGGGGGGATGAGGGGAGTCCCGGCGCGGATGACTTGCTCCGTTTCCTGGACAGGAATCGCCTGCGCGTTGCTCGCGCTCGGCCTCGCTGCCGTCGCCGCGGATCCCGCTGCCGGCCAGGTCAAGCGAGGCCGGCGCTTCTCGGGCAAGGACGAGTCCTGCCTGAAGTGCCATCCCGTCTCACAGTTTCCCGGGTCAGTGCAGCATGCCCCGTTCGCGGCGAAGGAATGCCTCTCCTGCCACAAGCCGCACGGCCTCGTCGGCGCGCTGCGCCTCAAGGAGGACGGAGCGGCCCTCTGCTATACCTGCCACGACCGCGCCGCGCTCGGCTTGGACCGCGCGAACACGCACGCTCCGGCCGCTCAAGGGAAGTGCACCGCCTGCCACGATCCCCATGCGAGCGACGCCCGGGGCCTGATGCGAGCCGCCGGCGGGGAGGCATGCTTCTCGTGCCATGATCGAGCCGGATTCGAACGAGAGCATCGCCACGCACCCCTCAAGGACGGTTGCGCCGCCTGCCACGAGATGCACGGCTCCGACGCCGAGCATCTACTGAAGAAGGAGCAGACCGCGCTCTGCGCCGACTGCCACGAGACGGGCAAGCCGCAGTTCGCCAGTGCCCACGCCGGCTATGACCTCTCCTCGAAGGACTGCGGGGAGTGCCATGCGCCGCATTCCTCGGCCAGTCCGAAGCTGCTCGCCGTATCCTTCCACGCTCCGGTCGCCGACGGATCGTGCGAGGCGTGCCACCATCCGCCCGACGACGCGGAGCCGTTCGCCTTGAACGCCGCCGACGCGAACGAACTCTGCACCGGCTGCCACGAGGCGCCGGGCGAGGGAGTCCACCAGCCGGTCGCGGCTGGGATGTGCACCGACTGCCACCGTCCTCACGGCTCGACGCAGCCGGCGCTCCTCGTGAAGCCGGCTGCGTCGCTCTGCACCAGCTGCCACGGAGAGGTGGCGCAGGAGATCGCGAAAGCCTCGCGCCACGAGCCGGCCTCGAAGGACTGCACGCTCTGCCACCAGGCGCATGGCCGGACGGAGGCAAGACTGATCGCCGTCCCGGCGAACGACCTCTGTCTTCGCTGCCATTCGGACCTTCGCGGCCCGGAGGCCACGTTCGTCCATGCCCCGTTCGAAGGAGGCAGCTGTCTCGACTGCCACCGCCCGCACGGGTCCGACTATCCTGCCTTGACCGCGAAGAACCGCTCCGACCTGTGCGGCGACTGTCACGAGCAGACGGCCGCATGGAGCGCGGAGACGAGCATCCACATGCCGGTCAAGACCGGCGACTGCAACGACTGCCACGCCGCTCACGCCTCCGCGAACGAGCATCTGCTGAAGGTGGATCCGGCGGAGCTCTGCTCGACCGGCTGTCATGCGTCGCTCCTCGAGGATCAGGAGCGGACCGTCCACCATCCTCCGTTCGAGGAGCGCGCGTGCGAGACCTGCCACGTTGCTCACGCGTCGGAGCAGGCGCATCTGATGGCGGCTCCGGTCGCAGAGACTTGCGGCGGCTGCCACGGCGATGTCCGGGGAGAGGCGGCGGCGGCCCCCTCCGGACACCAGCCGGTCCGCGAAGGGGACTGCACGAGCTGCCATCTTCCCCATGGAGGGAAGATCGCGAAGCTGCTTCCGGAGGAGCCCGGGGCGCTCTGCCTCGACTGCCACAAGGAGGTGCAGGAGACGCTGGCCGAATCGGGAAAGCACCCGCCGGCCGCGGAAGGACAGTGCTTGTCGTGTCATCAGGCGCACGAGAGCGAGCACCCGTCGCTTCTCACGAGCGCCATGCCGGCCACCTGTCTCGCCTGCCACGACGGGGAGGCGACCGAGTTCCGCGCCGCGCATCTCGGGGAGGCGGGGACGGATCTGGACTGCGCGAAGTGCCATGACCCGCATGGATCCGATGGGGAAGGATTGATCGCCAAGCTGCGCCATCAGCCGTTCGACAGCAATGCGTGCGAAGTCTGCCATCGCGAACCGGCCGGGAAGGAGGGGGGCAAGCCGTGAGGAGTCGATTCCCTTCCGGAATCACCGGCCTCGCCACGCTTCTCTTCGCGCTTCTCGGTTGGAGCGCGGCGAGAGTGTCGGCCGAGATCCCGCCCGTGGACGAGCCGGCCGTCTGCTACGAGTGCCATGCCGACGTGCGGGAGCAGACGAAGGCCGCGCACCTGCACACCGCGTTCCGGAGCGGCAAGTGCTCCCAGTGCCACAATCCGCATGCATCGCGACACGCGGCGCTTCTTCAGGAGGAAACGGGACCGCTCTGCCTTTCCTGCCATCCGGCCGTCGCGGAAGAGACGAAGAAGGCGAGCGTGCACGTGCCGGCGGCGGCGGGAGAGTGCGACGGTTGCCACTCCCCTCACGCCTCCGCCCTTCCGAACCAGCTCGTCGCCGAGCCCAAGTCGCTTTGCGGAAGCTGCCACGCCCCGGTCGCGCAATGGCTCGCCTCGCCGGTCGTCCACGCTCCGCTGAAGTCGGGGAATTGCTCGATCTGCCACGAGCCGCACGGATCGAGCGCAGGAAAGCTCCTCGTGGAGGACGTCGCGGGCCTCTGCTCGCGGTGCCATCCGCAGAACACCTCTTTCCAGGCCGCGCACAAGGGATACGCGATCGGAGCGTCGGACTGCGCGGCCTGCCACGATCCGCACGCCTCCGCCTCACGGAAGCTCCTGAGGGCGAACCAGCACGCGCCGTTCGCCGCAGGCTCCTGCGGAAGCTGCCACGCCGCGACCGACGGAGCGTCCGCCTTCGCGATGAAGGCGTCCGTGCAGAAGACCTGCACCGGTTGTCACCGGTCGATCGAGAAGTCGCTCGCGCTCGCGCACCGGCACAACCTGGACACCGAGGAGTCGTGCGTGGCCTGTCACAACCCGCATGCCTCGAACGCGACCAAGCTGCTCGCCGGGGAACAGAAGGATCTCTGCATGCGGTGCCACTTCAACGAGAGCGGCGGAGACAAGCAGAAGTACCTGACGCATCAGGGGATGGACTGCACGAACTGCCACACGCCGCATGGGTCGGACGATCCTCTCCTTCTCTCCACCCGCCAAATCGATCTGTGCGTGCGATGCCACGAGAGCGCGCACAAGGCCTCGCACCCGGTCGGTCCCGAGGTCATCGATCCCAGGTCGGGCGAGTCCGTGACCTGCCTGAGCTGCCATCAGATGCACGGCGCGCGCTTCGAGAAGTACCTTCCGCGCAATCCGGACGGAGACCTCTGCATCCAGTGCCACAAGCGGTGATCGCGACGAAGTGCCGGTGACGGCCGGCATCCTGTCCGCCTTCCGTTCGGCCCGGTGCCCGCCACGAGTGAACCGGGCGAACAGCTCGGCTGGTACGATCGTTGCACTCCGATCCCGCCCGGTCCGCGTGTACGCTCCCCGGTTTCCCCTCGCCGGTCGGCGGTGGGAAGCGGGCAGCGCCCCGTGGCCGCGGAGAGGGAGCGGGTATGAACGGCCTCGATCGGTGCCGCCGGAGAGCGCGAGCGCGAAGCGGCTTGCTCCTGTTGTGCGTTGTCGTTGCGGCGAGCGTCGCCGCGTCCTCCTCCTGTCCCGCTGGCGGTACGCACGACTTGCTTCCGTGTTCCGAATGCCACGCGGATGGGGGCCGGTTCTCGGCGCCGCCGTCCTCGGCGTGCGCGGGATGCCACGCGATGCAATCTGCCGACGCGGACCGCGTTCTGCAAGCTTTCCACGCCGGGGGGCGCGATTGCTCCGACTGCCACCGCTTCCATGATCCCGGCGTGATCCTCGCGGGCGAGGCGCGCTTTCATGCCGGAGGGTCGGAGCGCCAGGCCTGCGTCGCGTGTCACGTGCCGGGACGGCCGCTCTCCCTCTTGTCACGCGGGCACAGGGAGGCGGCGAGCCTCTACCACGCGGACGGGGAAGCGTTCGCGACGCGAAGCGCCTCGGACCTCTGCCTCACGTGCCACGGAGCTTCGGGCGCCGTCGCTTCGGCGGCTGCAACTCGAGGCGGGGCGAGCGTGGTCGCGTCGCTATCCGCCGGCGCTCCGCGATTCCGCGAGGAGGCGACCCATCCCTTCGGGATCGAGGTCACGCCCGGCTCCGACCTGGGCGGGAGCCGCATCCGCGCCACGCTCGATCCACGGATTCGCCTCTTCGACGGCCGGATCGAGTGCGCCACCTGCCACGACCTGACGGAGGCCGGGGAAGACAATCTCGTTCGCTTCGAGCCGGCGAGCGACGAGCTGTGCGCCGGATGCCACGACATGGGGCGAGGGGAGGGCACATTCGCGCGCGCGCCGGGCGGAATCCCGGACGCCGCGGGATCGCTCGCGCTTCGCTCGCTCGATCGCTAGGGCGAACGGCGAACTCCAAGGATCCGGGCAGCAGGATCCGGGCAGCAGGATCAGGGAAGCAGGGCGGCGAAGCGCGCGGCGCCGAGCAGGCCGACCCGCACGTTGCGTACCACCCTCACCGGGATCTCCTCCATCAGCGGGTCGTGCCTCCCCTTGTCGCGGAACGCGGCGAGGAACGTCCCCGCGGCGAACGCGGTCGTGATGCGCGGCGCGATGCCGCCAGCCACGTACACGCCTCCGCTCGCCAGGACCTTCAGCGCCAGGTTGCCCGCCTCCGCTCCGTAGATCGAGAGGAAGAGATCGAGCGCCCGCTCGCAGGCCGGGTCGGCGCGATCGATCGCGCGCGCGGAGATCACCGCCGCGGGATCCTCGCGCTGCATCTCCCTCTCGACGTCGATCGAACGCCCCTCGATCCCCTCGTCCACCAGGAACCGGTAGAGGTTGACGAGACCGGGGCCGGAGAGAACCCGCTCGTAGGAGACGTGACCGAAGCGGCGCGCGAGGTAAAGGAGCAGCCGGCATTCCAGCTCGTTGCGGGGTGCGAAGTCGGTGTGTCCCCCTTCGGTCGGGTAGACGATGCGGCGGTCGCCGATCCAAAGGAGGAAGGCTTCGCCCAGCCCCGTTCCCGCGCCGATCAAGGCGGCGGGACGCCGCGGCGCGTGGCGCCCCTCCTGCAGCACGAGCAGATCATGCGGCTCGAGCGCCTCGAGCCCATATCCGACCGCCTCGAAGTCGTTGATCAGCACCACCGCCCCGATCCGCGTTCGCTCGGCGACCTGCCTCGCGCTGATGTTCCATGGCAGGTTCACCGCGCGAACCTCGCCGTCGAGGACCGGGCCCGGGACGCCGAAGCAGGCACGGTCGATCGTGCACAGGTCCTCTCCGCAGAACAGCTCCACGAGCGTGTGCAGGCCTTCGACCTCCGCGCTCGGGTACCGCTCTTCGCGCAGCGTCCGGAGCCGTCCGCCCTCCCATTCGAAGATCGACAGGAGGGCCTTCGTCCCTCCCACGTCTCCCGCGAGGATCCGCATCGCGTGCGCCCCCTAATAGGCGAGAAGCCGGTGAGCCGCCTCGATCACCTTCTTGGCGTCCGGAAGGAGGAACTCCTCCATCGGCGGGCTATACGCGTAGGGCGCGTCGAGCGTCGTGACCCGGGCGACCGGAGCGTCGAGCATCTCGAACATCTCCTCGGCGACGCGGGCGGCGATCTCCGCGCCGAGTCCGCAGAACCGCCGGTCCTCGTGGACGATCATCAGCCGTCCGGTCGTCTCGAGCGACGCGCGGATCGCGTCCATGTCGAGAGGCTTCAGCGTCCGCAGATCGAGTAGATCCACGCCGATCCCATCCTTGCCGAGCGTCTCGGCCGCCTCCTTGCAGAGCGGGACGGCGGGACCGTAGGCGAGGATCGTCAGGTCGGAGCCGCTCGCGACCCGGGCGGCCCGGCCGATCGGCACGACCTCCTCGTCCGCCGCGCCGAGCATCTCCTTCACGCGCCGGTAGAGGTACTTGTACTCGAGGAACAGGACCGGGTTGTTGTCCCGGATCGCGGACTTCAAGAGCCCCTTCGCGTCGGCGGCCGACGACGGCGCGACGATCTTGATCCCCGGCGTCGAAAGGAAGAACGACTCGGGGTTCTGCGAGTGGAAGAGGCCTCCATGGATGCGGGCTCCAGCCGGAGCGCGGATGACGATCCGGGCGCCGAGCATCCCGGGATGGCGGTAGGCGAGCGTCGCCGCCGTGTTCACGATCTGATCGAAGCCGCACGAGATGAAGTCCGCGAACTGCATCTCGGCGACCGGCCGCATCCCCGCGATGGAGGCTCCGACGGCCGCGCCGATGATCAGCGACTCGGAGATCGGCGTGTCGATCACCCGTTCCTCGCCGTATTTCTCGATCAGCCCTTTCGTCGCGCCGAAGGCGCCACCGAGCCTTCCGATGTCCTCGCCCAGGAGAATGACGCTGGGATCGCGCTCCATCTCCTCGTCGAGCGCCTGGCGGATCGCGTCGATGTACGTCGACTCGCCCGCCGGCGCGGCGGAGCGCGGCTCGCCCCCCGGCTCGGCTGCCGTGCCGGGCATCGTTCCGTCCGGGATCAGGGAGCGCACCGGGAGGCGCGCGCCCTCTCCGCCTGCGCCGGCATGGCCGCCGTCCGGCGCGCCGCTCCCGTCGCTCCCCGGCCGGCCCGTGGCCGCTCCGGCGGGTCGAGTAGCGGGATGCGGGAGAGTCCCGGCGTCCGGGCCGTCCGGGCACCAGATGCCCTCGAGCGCCTCCGGGCCATCCGGGAACGGGCTCGCCTCGCCGAACTCGATCGCGCGGTCCGCGATCTCGCGCACCTTCGCCCGCACCTCCTCGCGCAACTTCGGAACGTCGTGGCCGCGCTTGGCGAGGTACAGCTCGAAGAGCTCGATCGGATCCCGTCCCGCCCACTCGGTCCACTCCTCCTCGCTCCGATAGCGAGCCGGGTCGTGCTCCGAGTGGCCGTGGATGCGATACGTCACGCATTCGATCAGGGTCGGGCCTTCGCCGGCGCGGGCGCGCTGCGCCGCCTCCTCGACCGTCGACAGCACCCGAAGCAGATCGTTGCCGTTGCAGCGGACCCCGCGCATGCCGTACGCCTCGGCCCGCGCCGCGACGCTGTCGACCGGCATTTGCAGGCGCATCGGGGTCGAGTAGGCGTAGAGGTTGTTCTCGCAGACGAAGAGGACCGGGAGGTTGTGGACCCCTGCGAAGTTCAGCGCCTCATGGAAGTCGCCGCGGCTCGTGGCCCCCTCGCCGAAAAGAGCGATCGCGAGGTTCGGCTGCCGGCGCAGCTTCATCGCCAGCGCGACTCCGGCGGCGACCGGAAGGGTCGCGCCGAGCATGCTCGTCGCGCCCACGACGCCACGCTCCGGGTCTCCGGTATGGAGGAAGGAGTCCCGTCCCCCCGACAACCCATCGCGGCGGGCGAGGAACTGGGCCATCAGGCGGCCCGGGTCGATCCCTCGAAGGAGGAAGACACCCATGTCCCGATGGATCGGGAAGATCGCGTCCCCCTCCTGCATGACCTGGCAGACGCCGACCTGGATCGCTTCCTGGCCGAGCCCGGAGTAGGCGCCGCCGACGATCTTCCCCTGGCGATGCAGGATCGAGACGCGCTCGTCGAACTCCCGGACCAACCACAGCCGCTCGTATAGCTCCCGGTCGGGACGCGGCGCCGCCTGCCGCTCACGCGCCTCCGAACCGCTCGTCTTCCTCTTCGAGACCATCGAGTTCCTCTCTTGTTGCCGTTCGTCGAACCTGGCGAACAAGCAAGTCTAGCGGCAGGAGCGGCAGGTTTCACCCTCCGCGTGACCCATCCGGCGGAAGGCACCATCGCTGGAACTCGCGCTCCGATTTGACGATGGAAGACGAGGAAGGTAGGATGCTTTGCGGATGGATCCCGAGGAAACCTGTCGCCGGATCGAGGCCGAGTTCGCGATCGCGATGGGGAGTCCCGAGCGGGTGGCGGCGGCTTGTGCCAGCCTTGGGGAGGCGGCGGAATCGGGAGCGGTCGGGGCCGATCTCTGGATCCGCTTGCTCCCCCTGCTGCAGCGAAGGGGCGGAGCGCTCGCCCGGCCGCTGTTCGACCGGCTCCGTTCCGTCGCGCTTGCCTCTCCCGATCCGTGGCCGCTGCTGCGAGGCCTGTTGGCCGCTCGCGATCCCGATCTCGCCTTCTCCCTGCTTCCCGATCTCGCGCGGGCCGCCGCCGAGGGCGGGCTGCCCGTCGATCGCGCGCTTGCCCTCGGTCTCGCTTCGCGCTTCGAGACCGGCGAGTCCGCTCCCGTCCCTCCGGAGCGCTGGGTCGGACCGGTGCGGGCGATCCTCGAGCGGTTCGCCTCCGAAGCGCCGCATCCCGGAGACGAGCCGCTGGTCGATCTCCTCCTCCACGATTCCGACTTGCGGCTGAGGCGTCTCGCCGCCCGATCGCTGGACGACCGGGGAGCCCCCATTCCGCCGAAGCGCGCGGAGCGGATCGTCGGACCGGAGGCATTCCGCTTCCTAGCCCCGTACTTCGCCTACACGAGGGCGAGCCATCTCGATCTGCTCGACCTCGCTCCGAACGGGGCGGTGCCGCCGGCCGTCCTCGAGAGCTTCCGGGAAGCGGAGGCGCGCTGCGGCGACCGCCTCCTCGGTGCCGCGATCGCCGAGCTGGGATGGAGCCGAGTCAACCTCGGCCTCGAGGTGCAGGAAGAGGTGGAGATCCCCGTCGGAGAAACCTTCCCCTTCCGGGTGCGGCCATCGGAAGCCTTTCTTCTCGAAGATCCGGACGGAGCGGCCACCGCGGCCGCGGGCAGACGAACGCGATCGTTCCTGCTCATCGCGCATGGCGGTGGCGGGGCTGCGGGTGACGGTGGAGGCGGCGCAACCGCCGCGGCAGGCGGCGGCGTGGCAACCGCCGCGGCAACTGCGGCAGCAGAAAGCGGCGGGGCAGCTGCCGCAGCAACCTCGGCGGACGGCGGCGGCACGGCGAAGAAGGGGAGCGAGGATCGGATCGCTCTCTTCCGGCGCTACAACCTCGCGCACGCGACGGCGCTCGCCGAGATCCTGAGCCTTTCGCCGCTGACCGGCGAGCGCGCCCGGCGGCTCGTCGGCGCATGCGATCGAATCGTCGGAGATTTCACCGTCCTCTTCTCGGAGCACGATCCGGAGGCGAGACGGCTGCCTGAGCTCTACGGGACGATGCGCGAAAGGATCGTGGGGGGGCTCGAGCACGCCGCGCCCGACGCGCCGCTCGGCGGCGACCTCACGCGCCTCGTCACGATGTTCGAAGATCCCCGGGCGCTCGACCAGGTGCGGACGCTGCACGGATTGAAACGCTACCTGCATCAGAAGGGCCTCCGCCTCGGGTTCCGCCTCATGGACGCCGCTCAAGGGACGAACCGCACGGTCGACCTGGTGCACGCCTCGCCGGAGCGGATTCTCCATCTCGCGCGCCCGATCGAGTACGTCGAGTACGAGCCGCTCGACCGCCGTGACGGAGAGCCGCTCGATCTCCCGCTGTCGGTGCGCCTCCTCGTCGAAGCGTGCGCGCGCCATCTGACCGCCGGCTCGGGCCCGCTCCCGGACGTGAAGGTCTTCGGCTACGGCAACGAGGTGCACTACTACGTCTCGTTCGGGAGCCATCCGGCGCTGCTGCGGATCGACTGGTCGCCTCCCTCGCGCGGCGGGATGATCGACCTCGAGTACTACGGCGTCAGCAAGAACGAGCTGGAGAGCCATCCCGCGCCCCAGCTCCCCGCAATCCGCACGCTGTTCGAGCGGCTGGACTTCGATTGCGCCGTCGCCTCGACCCGGGTGCACGCCCGCTACGACAAGGAGCGGGCTGCCACCCTCGGCGACCTCCGCATGCGCGCCTCGCTGCTCTTCCGGATGCTGCCGCTCCTGATGGATCTCGACTGGACGATAAGCGCCACGACGCACTCGGCCGAGGAGAAGCTCTCCGTCGCGGACGCGTGGAGCCGCTTCTTCCTGCTCTGGGGAACGATCCCGTACGAGCGCTTCCTCACGCGCGACCGCCGGGCCGTTCTGTCCGGATGGCGCGTCGGGCCGGACGGGAACCGCGAGGTGCCATGGAGCGGGGCGGGCGCCTGCCCCATCCCCTTCGCTTCTCCCAGCGGCCGGCGGCTCGTTTCGCGGCTGGACGCGCGGCTCCGCGAGGCGGGACTTCGCGACCTCGTTCCCGATCTCGAGGCGATCGCCCGCGATCCCGGCCAGGAGGCGCTGGAGCGCGCCTGCCTCGCTCCGCTCCGCGACGCCGTTCTCCGCGGGGAGGCGATCGCCGGCCTCGACCGGATCTCGCGGACCCCTGCCTCGCGGTTCCGGCGCGAACACGAAACGGAGCGGTTCGCGCGGCTCCTGCTCTGCGCGGGGACGGAGAGGTGGAAGTCCTACGAGCGCGCCCGCCTGCTCGCTGGTATCTTCCCGGGGCTACGAGTCGAGACGACCGGGTCGGTCAACGGATACGAGACGATCGCCGCCACGGTCGAGCTTCCCGGCACCCGCCCGCGGATCTACCTGCTGCTCGATCGGGATCGCGTCCCGCGCTTCGCTCTCGTCGCGCGCGAGGGTCTCCTGTTTTCCCGTAGGCAGGGCGAACGGGATCCCTGGAAGGCGAACGCGTCCGAGGATCCGGAGAAGATCACCGCCGAGCTGCGGCGTTACGGGTTCCCGGTCGGAGGCCGGGACGCGCCGGCGCCGGGGGAGGACGCGGCGATCGCGGCGGAAATGCTCGAACGGGCCGGCCCGGCCCCGCCGGCCGAGTCGACCCCCGGCGCTCGGCTGCTGGCCGGTACCATCGTCTCCGGCGGGCGCGCGGCGGGCCTCGCCCGTTTCGGCACGACGGGGCGCAAGCCCGCCGATCTCGACGGCGCGATCCTCGTGAGCGCGACACTCCGGCCCGAGGACAACACCTTCCTCTACCGCGCCTCCGGGATCGTCTCGACCGGCGGCGCGATCCTGAGCCATGCCGGCCTGCTCGCCTTGCAGTTCCGCAAGCCGGCTCTCCTCGTTCCGGGCGAGCCTCGCCTGGATTCCGGCGGCTCCTGGTCTCTCCCGTTCGAGCGCTTCGAGGAGGAGGAGACCGTGAGCGAGGTGCGCGGAGTTCCGATCCGCGCCCGGTCCCGGCGTTCGCTCGGCCAGGATCGCTTGCGTGAAGGAGACCTCCTCGTGCTCGACGCCGAGAGCGGGACGCTCGAAGTCCTCGGCCAGGACCCCGACGCCCTCGCCCTTCGCGCGGCGCTCTCCACTCTGGCGGACTGCGAGCGTCGACTCGGCAGCGCCGCCGACGAGGCGGAGTTGCTCGAGATCCGCGGCCGGCGCTTGCGGGCGAGGCATCAGCTCGGCCGGCTGCTCGACCGCATCGAAGATCCTCGCCTCGCCGTCTTTGCGATCGACGAGATCGGCCGCATCGCGCCCGAGGATGCCGCGCTCGCTTCCTCGCGGGGAGCGCTGCTTCGCAACCTTCTGGCCAATCCGAGGGTCGGAGCGGCGGCGGGACAGCGGATCGCGGCGGTCGCGCGCGAGCGGACCGGCCGGCGCGAACGGCTCCTTGCGGAGACCGAGGCCGCCGTCGCCTCCTCCGGCGACCCGCTCGAGATCCTGATGCTGCGGCGCCGCCTGCTCGAAGTCTTCAAGAGCGCGAGGGAGGCGGAAGCGCTCCGCGACGCGGCGTTCGACGAGGTCGGGTGCGCCGCCGCGTCGGAGCCTGCGCGGGCTTCGTCGCCATCGTCGGCGCCCGGCGGCTTCCACTCTCCCGGTCGCGTGGAGGGTCTCGAGCGCCGCGAAGGTTTCGAACGTCGCGAGAGTCTCGAGAGTCTCGATCGTCTCGATCGTCTCGACCGCCTCGCCGGCCGGCGGCTACGGATCCTCCGTGATCGCCTGGCCGAGGAGCTTGCGGCGAGCGGCTGTCTCGATCTCGCCAACGGCGAGCAACTCGCGCGGGCGCGCGGCCGTCTGGAGGCGCTCTCCTTGCTCGACTCCTTGCTGCCGGCGGGCGCGCGCCGCGTAGAGATTCGACGCTCGCGCGACGCGCGGGCGAACGCGATCCGCGAAGCCATCGAGGCTCGAGATTGCGAGCGCGCGGCGCTCCTTGGCGAGAAGATCGTTCTCGATCCTATGGATGGCGGCTACGAGATGCTCCCGTGGATCGGCAGCAAGGCGGCCAATCTCACGCGAGTTGCCCACCTCCTCGGGCCGCGGCCGGTTCCGCCCTGGTTCGCCGTGACCGACTTCGCCCTTCGATGGACGATGGCGGCGCCGCTCGGGGACGGGCAGGCGGGCACACTGCGCGAGGCGATCGACGGGATCCTGGCCGATCCGGATACGACGGACGCCCAGAAGTCCTGGATGATCGGCAAGCTCTGGGAAGCGGCCTCGATCCCGGAGCCGGTCGCCGCCGCCATCGTCGAGGCATACCGCCGCCTGGGCGGCCCGGGCTGCCCGGATCGCGATACGGGCATGCCGTTCGTCGCCGTGCGGTCTTCGGGCCTCGAGGAGGATACGAGCGCCGCGACGCGGGCCGGGGAGTTCGAGACTTTCCTGATGGTTCGCGGGGAACGAGAGCTTCTCTCTCACGTCCGGCGCGCCTGGAGCGGTTTCTGGACGGAGCGCGCGATTCACAACCGCGCACTCTTCGGCCGTCCGACGGGCGGCGCCGCCGGTTCCTGCGCAGCCGCCGCCGCCGCCGGCGCCCCCGCCTGCATGCCAGGGCGCCGCGAAGGGGGCGGTGGCATCCTCGTGCAGCGGATCGCCTGGTCGCGGGTCTCCGGGGTCCTGCAGACGGTGAACGCCGCCGAAGGGAAGATGCGCGAGATGGTCGTGAACGTCTGCCTCGGCCTCGGCGAAGGGATCGTCTCGGGGCAGGTCGGTAGCGATCGGATCTTCATCGAAAAGGACGCGGAGCCCGCCGGCGCGACGTCGCAACCGGCCGCGGCGCCCGAGCTGCGCTTCCGTTACGTGATCGGCGACAAGCAGGACAAGGTCGTCTTCGACGAGCAGCGCGGGAGCGGAACGATCCGGGTGGCGACGCGCTACCACGAGCGATTCCGCGCGGCCCTCGAATACCCGGAGCTTCTCGATCTCGTGCGCGCCGCACGTGCGCTCGAGGACGGATACGGCATCCCCCTCGACATCGAGTTCGGCTTCGAGGGGGCGGACCTGCGGATCCTGCAGGCGCGGCCGGTCGCGAGCGTGCTGCTCGCGCTTGCCGACTCGTGCTCTCGCGATCCGCTGCCCGCCGAGCTGGACGACGACCGGGCCGAAGAAGGGGACGCGCCGCAGAACTCCGCCGCAGGGCGGAAGGAGGACGGATGATCCGCCGAGACGATGCGCTCGAGTACCACGGGGGGGAGCGTCCGGGGAAGATCGAGCTGCGCGCGATCAAGCCGTGCCTCTCGCCGCGCGAGATCCGCCTCGCCTATCTTCCCGGCGCGCGCTTTCCGTCCGAAGCGATCGCGGCCGATCCGCAGGCAATCTACCGCTACACCTCGCGCGGCAACTTGGTCGGCGTCGTGACGAACGGGTCCGCCGTGCCGGGACTGGGCGACGTCGGAGCCGGCGCAGCGAAGCCGATGCAGGAGGGGATCGCCGTCCTGTTCAAGCGCCTCGCCGACATCGACGTCTTCGACCTGGAGCTCGACACGCGCGACCCGGAAGCGATGATCGAGACGGTGCGGCTGCTCGAGCCGACGTTCGGCGGGATCAACCTGAAGGACATCCGCGCGCCGGAGGGGCTCCGGATCTACGACCGGCTCCGTCAGTCCCTCTCGATCCCGGTCTTTCACGAGAACCTGTACAGCACGGCGATCGTGGCGGCCGCCGCCCTGACGAACGCGCTCGATCTCGCCGAGAAACGGATCGAGTCGGCCCGAGTCGTCCTCAGCGGGGCGGGGACGGTCGGGATCGGCTGCGCTCGCCTGCTCCTGCGTCTCGGGGTTCGCCCGGAGAACCTGCTGCTCTACGACGTCCACGGCCTGATCCATCCGGACCGGGACGATCTGGATGAGTACCAGCGGGCGTTCGCGCGCGACGAGAAGGCGCGGACGCTGCTCGAGGGGATGGAAGGGGCCGACGTCTTCCTGGGCGCCTCCGCCGGCGGCGTCGTCAACGCCGAAGCGATCCGCGCGATGGCGCGCTACCCGATCGTCTTCGCGTTGGCGACGCCCGAACCGGAGATCGACTACGCCTCCGCGCGCGAAAGCCGTCGCGACGCGATCGTCGCGACGAGCCTCGGCGAGCACCCGAACGCGATCAGCGACCTTCTCTCCTTCCCGTACGTCTTCCGCGGCGCGCTCGACGTGCAGGCGAGCGCGATCACCGAGGGGATGATGCTGGCGGCGGCGCGCTCCCTCGCCGATCTCGCCCGCGAAGACGTCGTCGAAGACGTGATCCGCGCCTACGGCGGGGAGACGATCCGCTTCGGCCCGGAGTATCTGTTGCCCAAGCCGATCGATCCTCGCGTTTTCGTGCACGAGTCGGCGGCGGTTGCGCGCGAGGCGATCGCGGAGGGGATCGCGAGGCGGGGGAGCGAGATCGGCGCGTATCAAGAGCGCCTCGAGATCCGGATCGGCACGGGCCGTGAGACGATGCGGCAGCTGATCCTGAAGGCGCGCCAGGAGCGCCTGCGGGTCGTTTTTCCGGAAGGATCGAACGAGACCGTGCTGCGCGCCTGCCACGTGCTGGCCGACGAGGGGATCGCGAGCCCGGTCCTGCTCGGGAGCGAGGAAGAGGTCCGCGGGACGGTGCAGCGGCTCGGCCTGGATCTCGGCCCGGTCGCGATCCTCGATCCCGCCCGCAGCCCGAGGCTCGAAAGCTACGCGCAGCGGTACTTCGAGCGCCGCGGCAGGCACGGCGTCACGCTGCCGATGGCGCACAAGCGCGTCGCGACCCCGGAGCTCTTCGCAGCGATGATGCTCGACGCGGAGGAAGCCGACGTGATGATCTCCGGCGTGGCGGCGCACTACGTCGACTCCCTTCGCACGGTGGTCGAGGCGATCGGTCCCGCGCCCGGCGTCCAGAGGATCTCCGGTCACTTCATGGTCCTGCTGCCGAAGCAGGTCTACTTCCTCGCCGACTGCGCCGTGAACATCGATCCCGGCGCCGAGGAACTCGCGGAGATCGCGCTGCTTGCGGCGCGGATGGTCCGCACGCTCGGCTTCGAGCCGCGCGTCGCCATGCTCTCCTTCTCGAACTTCGGCTCGGTCGACCATCCCCACGCATGGAAGGTCCGCCGCGCGACCGAGATCCTGAAGTCGCGGGCGCCGGAGCTGGCGGCCGACGGCGAGATGCAGCTCGTGACGGCGCTCGACTCCTCGATCCGTCGCGTCTACTTCCCGTTCACCGATCTGCGGCAGGACGCGAACGTCCTCGTCTTTCCCGACCTTCAGTCGGGGAACCTGGCCCTGCACCTGGTGCAACGCATGGCCGAATCGGTGCTGGTCGGTCCGGTGCTGATGGGGACGCGCCGGCCCGTGCACTTGCTCCAGTACGGCGCCTCCGTCGAGGACGTCGTGAACCTGACCGCGATGGGGGTTGTGCAGGCGGCGGCGCAGCGTCGCGCGGGCTAGCGGAAGGCGGCATCGCGGGGCGCGGACCGGCCGAGGCACGGCCCGGCCGCCCCCGCTTCAGGGCTTCAGCAATCCCGGCTCGGTCCAACGCCTGAGGTCGAATACCTCCGCGATCTGCTCGCGGCTCAGCAGGCCGCTCGCCTCGAGGGTCTCGCGGATCGATCTGCCGCTCGCGACCGCCTCTTTCACGATCGCAGCCGCCCGCTCGTATCCGATCACAGGATTGAGGATCGTGGCGATCGCGACCGAGTCCTCCGCATACGCCCGGCACCGCTCCTCGTTCGCCGTGATCCCCTCGACGCAGCGCTCCCGCAGGTTCGTGACGGCGCGGGCGAGCGTGTCGAGCGCGAAGAGAAGATCGAAGGCGATGACCGGCATCATCACGTTCAGCTCGAGCTGTCCCGCCTGCGCCGCCATGGTGATCGTCACGTCGCAGCCGATCGCATGGAAGGCGACCATCGCGGTCACCTCGGCGATCACCGGATTCACCTTGCCGGGCATGATCGAGGAGCCCGGCTGCACGGCCGGCAACACGACCTCGGCGAGCCCCGTGCGAGGGCCCGAAGAGAGCAGGCGGAGATCGTTGGTGATGCGGATCAGCTCGCAGGCGAGCGCTCGGGCGGCGCCGCTCGCCTCCACGGCGGGACGGTGGGACTGCATCGCCTCGAAGAGATCCTCTGCCGGGCGTAGCTCGGTCCCGTAGAGGCTCGCGAGCTCGGCGACGATCCGCCGCCGGCTGTCGGGATGATTGTTCAGTCCGGTGCCGGCGGCGCTCCCGCCGATCCCCAGCTCCCTCAGGCCGTCCGACGCATGGCGGATCGTGCGAGCGCACGCGCGCATCGCGCTCCCCCAGGCGTGGAATTCCTGACCGAGACGGATCGGAACGGCGTCCTGCAGGTGGGTGCGCCCGCTCTTCACCACGCCGTCGAACTCGGCCGCCTTGCGGTCGAAGGCAGCGGCGAGATCCTCGGCGGCATCGGCCAGACGTTGGGACAGGACGAGGCCGGCCAGCCGGATGGCGGTCGGGATGACGTCGTTCGTCGACTGGCCGAGGTTGACGTGGTCGTTCGGATGGACCCGCCCGGTGTCCCCCCGCGAGCCTCCAAGGATCTCGCTCGCGCGGCTCGCGATCACCTCGTTCGCGTTCATGTGCATCGACGTTCCAGCCCCGGCGTTGAAGACGTCGACGACGAACTGCTCCCGGAGCTTTCCCTCGTAGATCTCCTGGGCCGCCTGCGCGATCGCATCGGAACGCTCCCGCGGGAGCAGGCCGAGCGAGCCGTTCACCCGCGCTGCAGCGAGCTTGATCGCCGCGAGGGCCCGCACGAACTCCGGGTGCGGGCCGAGCCCGCTGATCGGGAAGTTCTCGCGCGCCCGAGCGGTCTGGGCGCCCCAGTACGCGTCGGCCGGTACGGTCATCGTCCCCATCGTGTCGTGCACTTCGCGTGTCTCCATCGCCTGCGTTCCTCCTCCTCCTCGCCTCTCTCGTTCTTCCTGCGCGACCGCGCGACCGCGCTACGACGCATCGCGCACCCGCCCGGCCGTCCGGCCGCCCGTTTCGCCGTGCGACGCGCGACCGCCCGTTACGCCGTGCAAGGCGCGACCGGCCGTTTCCCTGCCGACCGCGTAGCCGCCCGAGCCCCCTCCGGGCTACCGAATCCGGGAGGAACGTTGGATCATAGCGTCCGGAGGCGGAACCGAGGGCAGGGGGGCTGTGTGTACCACCGTCGGATCTTCGCCTCCGGCCGGCCGCGGATGGCCGGCGGCCGGCGGCGAATCCGGAGGAGGAACCGAACGATGCAACGCAACGAGGAGCCTTTCCCGCCGCCGCAAGCGCCCGCGCAGCCGGGCGGCGAGGCCGCTCGGGAGTCCGGCGGGGGGCACCGCCTGTCGCGCCTGCTTGCCGCCGTCCGGGACGTCGTGACGATGCTGGGCCTGCTGCTCGTGCTTCAGGTCGGAATCGTCCAAGCCTTCAACGTCCCCAGCGGATCGATGGAGGGGACGATCCTGGCCGGGGACTTCCTTCTTGCCGACAAGCTGACCCTCGGGCCCCGCACGCCGCAATGGCTCGGCATCCCGGGGACGAAGATCGGCGTCGACCTCCCCGCGTGGAAGCTGCCCGGGCTGCGCTCGCCGCGCCGCGGCGACATCGTGGTCGTCGAAGTCCCCGTCGACCGGACGACGCCGTACGTGAAGCGGGTCGTGGCGGTCGGCGGCGACCGGGTCGAGATCCGCGACAAGAGTCTCTACGTCAACGGTGCCCGTGTCGAAGAATCGACGCACGTCGTGCACCGCGACCGCTGGACGGCCCCGCCCGGCACGATCCTTCCCGGCATTCCCGCCGATCTCGGCAACCGGGACAACTTCGGCCCGATCGTGATCCCCGAGGGGTCCGTGTTCCTCATGGGGGACAACCGCGACTACTCGCTCGACTCCCGCTTCTTCGGCCCGGTCCCCGTTTCGAACATCGTGGGACGAGCGCGCGTCGTGACTCTCTCCTGGGACCGTGAGGATCATCTCCCCATCTGGAAGCGCCTCCGCCTGTCGCGCTTCGGCACCTCGCTCCAGTAGGCGCGATTCGCCGTTCCCGGGTTGCGGACTGCTGGCTTCCGGCGCCCCTCTGGTGGACAGGACCGCTGGCGCTGTGCGATCCTCCTTGGGCCGGAATTCGCGCCCTGACCCGCACCGGAGGAGGCGTCGCATGGAGAAGGACCGTCAGCGGTTCGCCCCGTCTCTGCGCCCCGCAAGCCCGCCCCTCGCTAGAGTGCCGGCGCCTCTCTCCGCCGGCCTGTCCGCGGTTCCGCTGCTGCTGCCGGCGGTAGTGCTCCTGGCCGGTCTGGCCTTCGCGCTCCTCCCACGGCCCGCAGCCGCTTGCCGCTTCTGGGCGCTCATCGGTTCGGGCTATCCCTCCGCGCTGGCGGCCGATCACCTGCGCGACGGGACGGTCGCGAACCTGCGAGATCTGGGCGGGGGCAATCGCGACGGATGGGGGATCGGCTTCTTCCCCACCCCCGATTCTTCGACGCCCATCCGGGGACCGATCGTGCGGAGGGGCGGCCCGCCGGCGAATCACCCGGGGGAGAGCGAGTTCCGAGAGGCGGTCGAGGAGCTCAGCGCGGTGCGTCCCGCGGCCGTCATCGCGCACGTGCGGGCGGGCAGCTCCGGCCACTGGGGAATCCCGAACCCTCACCCGTTCCAGCACGACGGCATGCTCTTCGCGCACAACGGCACGTTGCCGTCCGATGCGCTCTATCACTTGATTCAGCAGGAGGACCCGCACTATCTCGAGCGGCACCCGCCCGACTACGTCGACGGGCACATCGACTCGGAGCTGTACTTCCTTTATCTGCTCGAGTCGATCGAGCGGCATCGGGACCTGGGACGGACCGGCGCCCTACGCCTCGCCGCCTCCGAGCTGTTCTCCCGCTTTCCCGGGACCCGACTGAACTGCGTCCTGACGCGCGGCGATACGCTCTTCGCGCTCCGTCTTGACGCCAACGACGCCTGGGACCCGCTCTGCTACATGCCAGCCGCCGGCGCGAGTTCGGGGACCCAAGGCTCTCCCTACTGGGTCGTCGCCTCTCAGCCTCTTGGCTCGGACGAAGACGACTGGGACGAGATTCCGGAGCGGAGCCTCGCCATCTTCGTTCCCGGCCGTCCCCCGTCGTTCCTCGCAATCCCGGATGGCGGCGGGCGCCATGGAAGCGGGGGAGACGGAGATGCCTCCGCGTCGAAGGCGGGCTCGATACTCCCCAATCCGTCGTCCGGAGAGGTTCGCTTTCCGATCCCCGCCCTGCCCCGCGCGGCGGACGGCTCGCTCGACGTCTGGGACGCCGAGGGGCGCCGCGTGCGATCCCTCTCGACCCGGCTTCTTCCGGTTGGGACCGAAGAGATGATTTGGGACGGCCGAGACGAAGAGGGCCGCCCGGTCGCCCGCGGGGTTTACTTCGTGCACGCGAGGATCGGTCCACAGGAGTTCCGGGCGAAAGTCTCGATTCTGCGCGAACGTTAGCCGCTCGGTCCTCTCGCGTCGTCTGGATCCGTCGCGCGCGTCCCCGCAGCACGGAACGCGCCGCTGCCCGATCCTCGCGCAGCCACTCCGTCCCTTCCGCCGGCACGCTTCTTTCATCCCATCCCCGCGTCCGAATGATCTCGAGCCGCCGCGCGCTGGCGGGCGACGGCGGCGGAATGCCGACGGAGGTGGGTAGATGCGCACCGAGACGTTCCTGACCGAGCCGCTCCCCAACGGGGACGAAGTGTTCCTGCACATTCCGACCGGCAAGAGCGGAATCGTCTTTCGGGAGAACCGGGAGAAAGTGTTCGCCTGGTTCGAGAATCCCGAGCGGGCGCGCAGCGATGGGAGCGAGCTGGCGCGCCAGTTCCTCGAAAACGGCTTCGACGCTCGGACGCCGCGCCCGCCGTTCGATCAGAGGGATGACGCGAGCCAGCTCTACTTGACGCTCATGCCGACCGAGCAGTGCAACCTCCGCTGCGTGTACTGCTACGAGGACTTCGCCCGCGGCGCGATGGAGATCGACGTTCGCGAGGCCATCGTCCGGCATCTGACGGCCCGGGTGTCCAGCCTTCGACGCCTGCATCTCGACTGGTTCGGCGGCGAGCCCCTGCTCGCGTGGGACGTCATCTGCGACCTGGTTCCCCGGATCCGCTCGATCGCCGCAGATGCCGGCGTCCCATTCCAGATGTCGATGACGACCAACGGAACGCTCCTGACCGAGGACCGGCTCGCGTTCCTCGTGCGCCACGGGTGCGTTTCCTTCCAGGTCACGCTCGACGGGCCGTCCTGGCTGCACGACCGGCGGAGGATCTCGCGGCGTGGCGTTGGCACGTTCCACGCCGCCCTGGCCGCGATTCGACGCGTTCGCGACTCCGACCCGCCCGCCCGCGCGGTCGTTCGGCTGAATCTCGATCGGGAGAACCTCGACGGCATGCTCTGGTTCGTCGACCTGCTCGCCTCGGAATTCGCGGGCGATCCGCGGGTGCAGTTCTACGCGAGGAACGTCTGGAAGGGCCGCCCCGAAGCGCCCATCGAGGAGCTCCGGGGAGAGGAAGGGTTCGAGGCGGTCCGGGCGGTGACCGAGAGGATCATCCGAAGCGGCCTCTTCCCGTACTGGATCCTCTCCCACGTGATCCCGCACCGTCTGGTCTGCTACGCCGCATGCCGTCGATCCCTCGTCATCGGCTCCGACGGCAGCTTGTACAAATGCACCGTCGCTTTCGATCTTCGAGAGAACCGGATCGGCCGCCTGCGCGAGGACGGCACCCTCGAAATCGACGCGAGTCTCTTCGCACTCTGGACCGGCGCTGGCCGGGATGCGAACGGGTGCGCTTCTTGCTTCCTGCTCTCGGCATGTCAGGCCGGGAGCTGTCCGCGAAAGGTGATCGAGAAGGGATCGGTCCAGTGTCCCTACGAGAAGCTCCATGCGAGTCGATGGCTGGAGCTGATCGGTCTCTTCTATCAGGCACGGGCGGGAAGACTCTCGCCTACGGTCTCCCCGGCAATCCAAAAGGAGGAGAGCCATGTGGCTGTTCCATCACGATGAAGACGAGGACGTCGTTCGCATCCCCCTGATCAACTTCATCTGCGGATTCTGGTAGGACCGGGCGCCGCGCGAAGAGAGCCTGCGCGGCGCCCGAGAGAGAAGAGGCCCGCTCTCGGCGCGCCGGGCAGGCGCGGCGAGCGGGCGGAAGAAAGGAACGCATGTACACGACCTCGGAGGTTACGAGCGGTTTCACGCTGGGGTTCCTCAACATCATCTGCCACGACGAAACCTGCAATGACGGCTGCCACGTGACGGGGGACTGAAACGTCCCGGCCGCCGCGGCGGCGCAGAGTCTGAGGCCCGAACCGGGGGAGGCGCTCCCCCGACAGGAGGTGCGTGATGTATACGGTCAGCGACTCCAGCAGCATCTTCGGCATCAATCTCTGGTGCTCCGACGGACAGTGCAACGATGGGTGCACGGTCGATTCGCACGAGTAGGGAAGCCGGCCGGGTGGTGGGCGGAGGGGATTCCCCTCTCCGCCCTCGTCCCTCTCTCTTCGCCAGGCTGTCGGTGTCACCGGCGCAGCGCGGTCTGGAGGTCCACGATCTGGCGAAACGCTATGGCGCCAAAGGGCCCTGGGTCCTCGAACGGCTCGATCTCTCGATCGAGCGCGGCGAGCTGGTCGCTTTGCTCGGTCCCAACGGAGCGGGAAAGAGCACTCTCGTCAAGGCGATCTGCGGTCTGCTGCTTCCCGACCGCGGATCCATCCGGATCGCAGGGCGATCGGTCACGCGATCGCGCGGCCGCGCCCTGCGCGCTCTGTGCGCCTGCCTCGAAGGGGACCGCAACCTGTACCACCGGCTCACCGTCCGCGAAAACGTCCATTACTTCCTGGCTGTCGGCTACGAGCGGGTCGATGAGCCTCTCTTGCTCGCGGCTGCAGAACGCCTCGGCCTCGCCTCGTCGCTCGACCGGCAGGTTCGCTTCCTTTCCAAGGGGACCAGGCAGAAGGCCGCTCTCCTCGTGCCGCTCCTGAGCCGCGCCCCGGTCGTCGTCCTGGACGAGCCGACGGTCGGCCTGGACGTTCAGGTCAAGCGGGAGCTGCAGGAGATGCTACGGGCCCTTTCGGGCGACGGGCGCGCCGTCCTCCTGACGACGCACGAGCTCGACGTCGCCGAGTCGGTCGCCGACCGCATCGTCATCCTGAAGGCCGGTCGGGTGCGGATCGATCGTCCCGCCCCCGTCCTCCGCGACCTGTTCCGCGAGGACCGCTACTCGCTCGACGTGCGCGCTTGCGCGGGTCGCCTCGATCTCTCCGGAATCCCGTTCGACTCGATCAGCGAGGCGCGCGGTGCGATCGCGCGGATCGTCATCCGCGGAGGCCTGTCCGAGTCGCTTGCCGCCGCCTCGAAGCTTTCCGAGCGCGGCGTCGATGTCGTCGCCTGCCAACGGCTCGCCCCGACGCTGGCCGATGCCTACCTCCGCCTCATCGGGGAGGCTCCATGATCCGGCTGCTCCAACTCACGCTTCGCAAGGATCTCGCCACGCGTCTGCGTTACCCGCTCGAGTGGCTGCTCTCCACGGTCGGCGTCGCGGTCCTGTTCGTCTCGATCCTGACGGCCCTTCCGCGCGGGACGGTCGATCCTCGTCTGGAGGCGAACATTCTCGCCGGCTACATGACCTGGCTGATCTACCTCTATATCAGCCAGGTGGCGGTGCAGGCGATCACCGGGAAGGCGGCGAGCGGCCTGATCGAGCGGGAGTTCCTCTCGCCGCTCGGGCACCTGGGGATGACGCTTCTGACGATCGGCTCGAACGTCCTCTGGAACATGCCGGGGTACCTGGTGAGCGGGGGCATTCTGGCGACGCTCGCGTTCGGAAGCCCCGGCCGGCTTTTCGCCGGTCTGCTCTACCTGCCGCTCGCGATCCTCTTCCTCTTCGGTCTCGCGTTGGTGTTCACCGCGGCCGATCTCCGGTGGAAGAGAACGGCGGCCCTGTTCCAACCGCTTCAGTTTCTGATGATGATGCTCGCCTTCTTCGCGACCACCGATGGGCGGGCGATCTGGCACTGGATCCCGTACACGGCGATGTCGATCCGGCTGCGCGACGTGCTCCTCGACGGGGTTCGGAGCGGCTCCCTGATCGATCCGCGACCCCTCGCGCCCGCCGCGGCGATGCTTGCCTTGGGGATCCTCGTGTTCCGCGCCTCCGACAGGAGGGTGATGCGCGATGGCACGCTCGCTCACTACTAGCACGAAGCGACGCTCGGACCCGCTCCGGCGGAGGAGGCTCGCGATTTCCGGCTCTCTACTCGTCCCTCTCGCTCTTCTCACGCCTCTTGCTCTTCTTGTCGCGCCTCTTGCTCTTCTCACCCCACCGGCCGCCGCGTCGACAGCATTCCCGGGGGAGGCGAACCGCGATCTCGATCTCGATCTCCGGGTCGACGGCCGGATCGTCGAGGACGACTGGGGACCGCCGATCGCCGATCGTTTCTTCCGCTTCGCGCCCGACGAGGACGGCCAGCCCAGCGAGGCGACGCTCTTCTACTTCCGTCAGGACGGCCGCGCGCTCTACTTCGCCTTCCGATGCTCCGTCCGGGATCCTTCCTCGCTCTGGGCGCCGGTCGCCAAGAGGGATCAGGCAATGCACGCCGCGACTTCGGAAGGAGTCTTCGTCTATCTCGACACCTCGGGAGAGGGGCGTACCCGCTACTTCTTCGGAGTGAGCGCGCGCGGCGTGCAGGAGGATGGCGTCGCAAAGGCGAATGAGGATCTCACCTGGGATTCCGTCTGGGACTCGGCCGCGCGGATCGATTCGGCCGGCTACTCGGTCGAGATCCGCATCCCTTTCGCGATCCTCCGCTACTCCTCGGCCGTGCGAGACTGGCACCTCTCGGCGATGCGGTTCGTTCCCGCGACCGGCGAGGTTCTCACCCATCCCCGCGCGTCCCGAAAGATCCTCGACTTCACGAAGACATCGCTGCCGGTCGCCGTCCGACCGCTGCGTGGGCCGGGAGAGAGGACGGTGCAGCCCTACGTCTACGCCGACGCCGACGGCTCCCGCCGCCGCGCCAAGGCAGGCGCGGACGCCGTCGCCTGCCTCGCGAGCGCGGCGATCCTGAACCTCACGGTCCACCCCGACTTCTCTCAGGTGGAAGCCGACGTTCCGCAGATCGACGTCAACAACCGCTCCCCGCTCTACTACCCGGAGAAGCGGCCGTTCTTCCTGGAGCACGCGGAGCTCTTCCAGGAGATGCCGATCCGGGCTTTCTACTCCCGACGGATCGTCGCGCCGGAGTACGGCGGCCGGGCGTCGGGGGAGATCGGCAAGTCCCACTACACGCTGCTCCTCGCTCGCGAACGGCGCGAGGACGGAGTCTCGGGGTCTGCCGCGCGCGACGACCTGGTCGCCCGCTGGGTGCGCGACCTGTACACGGGATCGCATCTCGGCCTCACCGCCATCGCGGTCGACGGGGACGAGATCCGCAACCTCGTCGGAGGGTTGGACGGAAGCCTGCGCATCGGCCGCAGCCTCCTCGCCACCTTCGACATCCTCGCCGACCGCGACCGGACGGCGAAGGGCACGACGCGGGGCGCGGCTTTCGAAGGGGCGATGGGCTACACGTCGAAAAGCCTGTCGGCCAAGGTGCGCCCGTTTCACTACTCCGCGCGCTTCGTCGACCGGGCCGGCTACATTCCCCGCCGGGACTTCTCGGGCGTCGAAGCGACCGGCAGCTACCGATTCTGGATACGCCGCCGCGGCCTCGCCTCTCTCACCCCTTCTCTCGTCCATCTGCGCGGCGCCGACGAGAAGGGGAAGCCGACCGACCGTCGTACGACGGCGAAGCTGCGCTACGAGATCGACCCGACCCGCTCGGTCACGATCGCCTATCGCGATCAGTGGGAGTCCTTCGCAGGCAGTCCTCTCGATCAGGGACTCTGGACCGTTACGGCCATGTCGACGGGCCGGCGCGATCTCCAGCTTGCCGCGGAGGGCACGGCCGGCCGCGCCGCCTTCTACCCAGAGGCGATCGTCGGCTCGTTGCTCTCTCTGACAGGAGCCGCCACCGTGGCGCCCGCCGACTGGCTGCGCGCCGACTTGACGATGGGATGGGAAAGGATGCGCCGGTCGGAACGCCTCCTCTACCGCGCCTGGGTGCTCGACGCCCGCGCGGAATGGACGCTCGGACTCCGGAGCTTCCTGCGCGGCGGGCTACGCCGCCTGGCGCCCGGCGACCGGGCCCATGCCGAGATCCTCTTCGGCCGCGTCGTCCGTCCGGGCGATGTCATCTATGCCGGGATCGTCCGCGCGAACGACACGAGCGATGGGGGGCGATGGACCACGCAGGGATTCCTGAAAGTGGGGAGACGATTCGACCTGTAAGCCGGCGACTTGCGGCAGCGACCGCGCCCGGCCGGCGACGATGGCCGGCCGGGCGCGGAAGCGAACGGCGCGCAAGCGGACCACGAGGATCGGGCAGCGAGCGAGCGCCGCGCAGAAGCGCCTACCGGCGCACGAGCACGACTCGTCCCGTCTCTCCTCCGCCGTCGATCCGGTACAGGTACACGCCGCCGGGCACCGGAGCGCCCCGATCGTCCGTGCCGTCCCAGAGAACGCGCGCGCCGGGCGAGGCGAGAGTGCGCACGAGCCGGCCTTGCGCGTCGTAGAGCCGCAGGTCCGATCCCGCCGGTCCCGACAAGAGGATCTGCGTCGTCGAGTGGAATGGGTTCGGGAAGCTGCCCGCCAGCGCGGGCACCGCGCCGACGTCCGGCACCGATCCGGCCGAAATGCCGAGCGTTCCGTCCGGGTTCAGGAGCTGCGCGTAGAGGTCGATCGATCCCGCTCGGTTGTCCTCCCAAAGCGCGATCACCTTCTCGTCGGGACGCATCACGACCGGTAGCCTTCCCTTGTCGCTGTAGATCGACGAAACGGGCATGGGATCGGCGCCCCAGACGAGGGATCCATTGGCGTCGACCCGCATCGCCATCACCCGGTCCTGCACCTGCGATCCGGTCGGCTCGTCGAAGTAGACGACGCAGGCGCCGTCCGCCATCCGGGTGCAGCGCGGCTGTCCTTCGTAGATCTCGTCCATCGGGACCAGGACGCGCCCGTTGTCCGTCCATGCGCGGTTTCCGACCGCCGTGATCTTCTGCGTCGAGACTCCCCATCGGTCCTGGTTGCTGCTTCGCGTCTGCCAGAACGCGATGATCTCATCCTCGCCCGGGCGGAAGCAGATCGTCGGCTCGATGTGAAAGACGCCCGGGGCCAGCGAGAGCTGCACTCCGTTGTGGGGGAAGATCTCGGTTCCGCCCGTCACCACGCGCTGGACCGCGCTGTGATAGAGGTTGCCGTCGCTGTAGTGCCAGCAGAAGATCGCTCCTCCCGCCTCGTCGCTCTGGACGATCGGCTGGTATGCGATCGGCAGGGACGTCTGCTCGAAGACGTTCAGGGGAACGCCCCCGTTCCAGAGCTTCGACCCATCCGCTGCGAACTTCATCGCGCGCAGGTGACGTGGAGACTGGAAGGTCCGAATGTCTCGCACGTATCCAACGATGAACTGGGAGGAACCGGCGGCGACCACGTCGCAGAACGCTGGCCGCTCGTTCGTCCCGCCTCCATCGATGCGGACGGGCGGGTCGAACCGCACGGTTCCCTCGGGGGAGACCTTCTGAATGAGAATGGCGCCGACTCCTGTATCCGGGAGCCACGGCCATGCGAAGACAGCATCGCCGTCGGGCAAGGCGGCGCACTGGGGGCTGGGCTCGAAGATCGCGTCCGCGGAGAGCTGGATCCCGTCCGGCCCCCAATCGAAGGAGCCGTCGGGTCCGATGCGGTACGCGAAGACGTCGAGGTCCTCCCCGTCTCGCGTGTCGGTGAAGACGAGAACGGCGTGATCGTCCCTGTCGCAGTCGAGATCCCAATCGACCAACGAGCTGGATTGCGGATTGTCGCTGACCAGGATCCCGTTGTGCGGCCAGACCTCGTTTCCGAGAGCGTCGAGCCGCTGCATGCGCACGGTATACAGTCCCGCCGGACCATCGAACCAGGCGATGTAGCACCCGCCGTCCGACGTCGCGGCCATCTTGGGAACCACCTCCTCCCCGGGCCTGTCCGTGATCGCGAGGTTCACGGCCGGGTCGGTGGGCCACAGCGCCCAGGCCGTCGAGCTGCTCACGGTCACGAGGACGATGGCGATGGCGAGAAGTAGAACCGGAAGACAGAGGTTGCGAAGGATCATGGGGCCTTCCTTCCGTGAGAACCGGTGGACGATCCGGAAGGATCGTCCGGCTGGGCGCCGAGTGGGCCGCGCCCAACGCTATAGCGGCGCCAGAAGACGATAGCACGTTCTCCTCGCCATCGAGGAGCCGAAACATCGCGGCGCGGCTGGTGTCTGGTGCGGGGAAGCCAGCGGCGGCAACCGCCGCCGGCATGATGGTCGGATCCCGGTGCGAAGTGCTGTGGCACGCTCAAGAGCCTCGCCCGGCCCCGCGCTGGAATTCCGGGCTCGAATCGTAGGCGGCGGCTCTTGCGTGGGAATGCGAGGGATATATGCGCGAGGGGTCACGGCCCTACTCGCCGTGACCCCTCGACTTACTTGGTAGCGGGGGTTGGATTCGAACCAACGACCTTTGGGTTATGAGCCCAACGAGCTACCGGACTGCTCCACCCCGCAATGGCCCGTTCTTTGTACCATCCGGCCCGCGGTGTGTCAAGGATGGCCCTCCCGTCGTTCGCTCGGCCCGGGACTCGCTTCGCCCTCGGAGGGAGCCGCCCCTTCCCCCGGTCCATCGATCTCGCTCTCACCGCCAGCCGCCGGCCGCGCCACCGCGGAGTCCTCCACGACCTCGTAGATCATCTCCCGTGGCGTCGCCATCTCGAAGGTCGTCCGCGCCCGCTCCTCGATCGTCCGATCGATCTCCTTCAGGTCGCCCTGCAGCGCTCGAACCCGGTCCTCGCTCGCGGCGATCTCGCGCTCGAGCCGAACTTCGTCGGCGTGAAGGGCACGCAAACGGAGGAAGCCGTGCTCTCCGCCGATCGCCGAGTAAGCCGCGTACGCGACGGCAGAGAGGACGAGGAAGACGAGCACCTTCCGGCGCCCCGAACGCCATGCGCGTCCGATCGGGGCGCCCGGACGCACGAGCTCCGGATTCGACCACGGGTCGTAGCTACGTTTCACGTCGCCTCCGGTCGTCCGCCTTCCTATCTCGCTCCCGATCCCTGCAGCGCCCGGCGCCCGGGATACCGCGCCTCCTCCCCCAGCTCCTCTTCGATCCGCAGGAGCTGGTTGTACTTCGCGATCCGTTCGCTCCGCGACAGAGAGCCGGTCTTGATCATTCCCGCGTTCGTCGCCACCGCCAAGTCCGCGATGAACGTGTCCTCCGTCTCGCCGCTGCGATGCGAGATAACCGTCGTGTACCGGTTTCGCCGGGCGAGATCGATCGCCTCCAGCGTCTCGGTCAAGGTTCCGATCTGGTTGAGCTTGATCAGGATCGAGTTCGCCGCGTTCTCCTCGATCCCTCGCCTCAGCCTCTCCGTATTCGTTACGAAGAGGTCGTCCCCGACGAGCTGCACGCGGGCTCCGAGCCGCTCGGTCATCGCCACCCATCCTTGCCAGTCGTCCTCGGCCAGACCGTCTTCGATCGAAACGATCGGGAAGTCGGCGACGAGGCGCTCGTAGAACGAGATGAGCTGGTCGGACGTCAAGCTGCTCGGCTTCTCGTTCTGAAGGACGTACTTGCCGTCCCGGTAGAACTCGCTCGCCGCGCAGTCCAGCGCGAGGGCGACCTGGCCGCCCGCCTCGTAGCCCGCCTTGCCGATCGCCTCGACCATCAGCTCGAGGGCTTGCCGGTTCGAGCCGAGCGCCGGCGCGAAGCCTCCCTCGTCTCCCACCGACGTGACGAGGTTGCGGCTCGCGAGGACCTTCTTCAGCTGCTGGAAGATCTCCGATCCCATCCGGAGCGCTTCGGCGAAGTCATGAGCGCCCACCGGGACAAGCATGAACTCCTGGATGTCGAGATTGTTGTCCGCGTGCCGCCCTCCGTTCAGGACGTTCATCATCGGGACGGGCAGGTCCCGCGCGCGCACGCCGCCGAGGTAGCGATACAGGGGGAGCCCCAGCGTCTCGGCCGCCGCTCTCGCCACGGCCATGCTCACCGCCAAGATCGCGTTGGCCCCGAAGGTAGACTTGTTGGGGGTGCCATCTCCTTCGATCATCACGCGGTCGACGGCGGTCTGGTCGATCGCGTCGAATCCCAGGACCAGGGGGGCGATCTTCTCCCGGACATTCTCGACCGCCTGGCGCACTCCCTTGCCGCCGTAGCGGTTCGGGTCACCGTCCCGGAGCTCCAACGCCTCGTGTTCCCCGGTCGACGCGCCCGAGGGAACGGCCGCCCTCGCCCGGACCCCTCCGCTCAGCTGGACCTCGACCTCGACCGTCGGGAACCCCCGCGAGTCGAGAATCTCGCGGGCCAGAATCTGCTCGATCGTCGTCATCGCACCCCCCCTGCTTACGACATCCCCATTTATTACAAACGCGCCGAACCTAACCGACCGCCGGAGGCCGGTCAAGCGCCTTGACCCTAGGGAATTCGACGGTTAGATTCCATGCGGTTTCGATCGCGCGCCTCCCCGGCGCGTCACGGAGGGGTCGTTCGCAACCTTTCACCCTGCTCGTGCGTAGGGCTCATGGAAACCAGGAGCTCGGGATGAGGGAACGCCCGCCACAGGACGCCGAACTCATCCTGCGGTGCAGGAAGGGGGAACGCGATGCGATCGACCAACTCATCCGCCGCCACCAGGAGGCAGTGTTCCAGTTCGCCTACCAACTCACCGGAGACCGGGACGAGGCGAAGGACATCACCCAGGAAGCCTTCGTCCGGACCCTGCGCCATGTCCGGAAGCTCGATCCCAAGCAGCCGTTCCAGATCTGGATCTTCCGCATCACCCGTAACCTTGTGGCCGATCTCAGCCGGCGCCGGCAGATCCGCCGAAGACCGGTTCCCTCCGGCTCCCCGTTCCCGCCCGATCCTCGGGTGGCGATCGACGAGCAGCGGCAGGAACGATCCAAGGTGGAGCGGCTCTGGCGGCTCGTATCGGAGCTACGGCCGGACTATCGGGCTGTTCTCTACCTCCGCCATTCCGAGCAACTGGAGTTTCCCGAGATCGCGAGGATCCTAGGGCTCTCGATCGGGACCGTGAAGTCGAAGCTCTTCCGGTCCCACGAGGAGTTGCGCTCGCTGTACTTCCGGGAGGCCGCCTCCCTGCGCGCGGCCAAAGAGGCCGAGAAGGCGCAGGAGGCGGGCCGGACCCGGCAGGTAGGAAATGAGGGAGGACAGGACGATGCAAGGCTGTGACCCGATTCGAAACCAGGAGTTCGCCCTGGGGGAGATGCGGGGGGAAGAGGCAGCCCGTCATCGCGATCATCTGGCAGGCTGTTCCCGCTGCCGCCTCGAGGTCGAGCAGTTCCAGGAGCTGTTCGGCGACCTGGCGGCGATGCCCCGCGTGCCCGTCCCGGACGGCATTCCGCAGGCGGTTCTGGCCCGCCTCGGCTCCGCTCCGTCCGAGGAGGGCGCCCTCTCGGGGCTGGGCGATCCGGCGACTCGGCTGCCGTTGGCGGCGGCCGTCTCCGGAATCGTCGCGGGAGTTCTCCTCGGTCTCTTCCGCAACTCTCTGCTGCAGGCCTTCGGGGGCTTCGCTCATCAGGCGCTGAGAGGGGCCGGCGAGCTTCTCGAATGGCTTTCCGCGGGAATCACGCAGATCGACGCCGTCGGGCCGCTGCTGCGGCTCGCGGTTCAGCTCCTCCTCCTCTTCGAGAAGGTGGGCCGGGCCATGGCGGAGGTCGTTCGGGTTTTGCCGGGCCAGGTCCGCTGGGACTCCGTTGCCCTGGCCCTGGCGACATTGCTCGTGCTTGGGAGATTCATCGCTTCGATCGGAAGGGAGAAGATCGGCCATGTGGAACACTCGTAGAAGGCTAGCCGGGGCGCGCGGCATGCGGCGCGCCATCCTTCGAGTCCTGTTCCTGGCCGTTCCGCTGGTCGCGCCCCCCGGGGACCCGGCCCATGCGGATCGGCTCAAGATCGACGTCGACGTCGACGCCGACCCCGACACGGCGGCGGTCGTCATCGACTCCGCCGCCACATGGGAGAGCGGCGGTCCGAGCGAGTCGAACGCGATCGTCCGGATGGGGGAGAACATCTCCATCGAGGAGGGCGAGACCATCGATGGAGATGTCGTCGTGATCGGGGGGACCGTGACGGTTGCGGGGCACGTGAAAGGCGATGTCGTCTGCGTCGGAGGCAGCCTGGTCTTGAAGCCCACGGCCGTCGTGGAGAAGGACGCGGTGAGCGTGGGCGGCATGATGGAGAAGCAAGAAGGGGCGATCGTCCGGGGACAGAACGTGAGCGTGGGGGGACTGCCGAGCGGCTTCGCCCGATGGGTGGCGAAAGCTGCGGGCGCACGCGAACACCACGGAGAAGGGGGCCCGGCCAACCTGTGGTGGGACTTCCTCCGCTACGCGGGCTGTTTCGCAGTCGGAATGATCCTCTTCCTTGCGATGCCGAAGCGGATTCTCGCGGTGCGCGGCTCCGTCCGCTCCCGCTTCTGGTTGAGCCTGGTCGTGGGATTCGGTTCGCTACTCGGGATCTTCGTCGTCTTCGTCCTGCTCTGCATCACCTGCATCGGCATCCTGGTCGCAATCCCCGGGATGCTGGTCGTCGGTCTCGCCGTTGTCGGAGCCGGGGCGGTAGCCGTGAGTCTCCTGGGGGAGCTGATCCTGCGACGCCGCGTGACCGACAACGCGTCGTGGGCGGCCACGCTCGCGGCCGGTCTCGGCGCGCTGTTCGTGATCCAGATCCTCGCGCGGCTGCTGGCGAGCGGGTCCGCGGACTTCGTCGGCCGATCGCTTCAGACGATCCTCAACGTGGCTTGGGCGGTCCTTCTCTTCACGGGATTCGGAAGCCTGGTTCTCACCCGGCTCGGCATGCGGTCAGACGCCGAGACCCCGACAGGCTTCCCGGTGACCGGCCCTCAGATGCCGGCGCAGCCGAAGAGCCCTACCGCCTGACCGCCTGACCCTCCTGCCCTCCTCGGAGGGCCGGAATCATGCCAGCCGCCGGAGCGCCTCCGGCGGCTGGCGCTACCCCTCCGGACCGTCATAAACTCCGTATCTGCCGATTTAGCTGCTTGTCTGCCTTCCCGGATGCTGCTACTCTTGTGTCAACCAAATGAGACAGGTTGGCACGCAAGGTGCCCCCGGGGAGGTTCCCTTGGCAAACCGTTCCGACGACTCGACCCGCCACTCGCTCATCACAGTACTCACCGTCCTGTCCCTCGCCTTGATCCTGCCGTTCCTCCAGCCCGCCGCGACGCATGCCGGGCAGATGGCGAACATCCGCATCCTCACTCCAGCAGATGTCCTTGGGCAGCAAAGCTTTACTGGTTCCGACGGACTTCTCTACCTCCGGGATGGCGACGGCTCGCGCCGTCCCTTCGTCACCTCGGTGGATGACGACCGAATCCAGAACCGGGGCGACGGTCGCTTTCACTGCGTCACGCCCGACCAGGTGAGGGAAGCCCTTGAGCAGATCGACCCCGCCTTCCTGCACGACCTTCGCTTCGACATCTGGATCCTGCCGTACCCGGTCGCGGAGCCCCTCGGATCCTGGGCGAGCGACGGGATTCTCTACCTCTCTCCCACGGTCCTCGCCTTGGATCCCCGTCAGGTCTCCTTCCTCGTGGCCCACGAGGTCGGTCATCTGGTCCATGCCATCCTGATCCCCGACAGCGATTTGCAGGGGTGGGACGAGTATCGCACCGTGAGGGGGATCGAGGACGAGAACCGGTTCCACGCGGGAGCGGTGCACCGTGACCGCCCGCACGAGATCTTCGCCGAGGACTTCCGCTGGTTCTTTGGAGGCGAGCTCGCTCGGAACGCGGGAGCGATCGAGAACCTGGATCTTCCCGAACCGGACGAAGTCCCGGGTCTTCAGGCATTCTTCCTCGGCCTGCTGCCCGACCCGGCCCTCCTTTCGGATGCCGGCCTTCGCGCGAAGCTCTATCCAAACCCGCTGCCGTCCGGGCGAAGGCTCTCCCTCATTCTGGACGCAGGGGATACGAGCCCCGTCGTCCGGCTCCATGACGCCTCCGGGCGCCTCGTGCGGATCCTCACGGGATGGACGGCGACCGGGGCGGGGCATTACGAGCTGCTCTGGGATGGACGGAGCGGGACAGGCCAGCAGCTCGCCTCGGGCGTCTACTTCGCCTCGATCGAAGGGGCGCGTGGCCGCGCACTGCCGGTCCGAATCCTTCGCTGACCCGCCCTCATCGGGAGGAGGCAAGCTGACCGCACGCCGCCTCGATTTCCCGCCCCTTGCTCCACCGGACGGTCACGGTCGAGGCGATCGGCAGCATCCAGCTACGGAAAAGCTCGGTCCGCTCCCTGCCGACCGGCTGGTGGGAGGAGAACGGATGAGGGTTGAAGCCGATCAGGTTGACCTTGCACTGGAGCGATCGAGCGAATCCCGCAAGCCTACGCGCATCATCAGCCGAGTCGTTCACTCCCCTCAGCAGGACGTACTCCAACGTCACCGGCATCCCCTTGCGGTCCTGATAGAGCCGGAGCGCGTCGAAGACCTTCCGGAACGGATACTTCCGGTTGACAGGCATGATCTCCGAGCGGACCTCGTCGGTCGTTGCGTTCAGGCTGAACGCAAGCCGCACCCCGGCCGGCTCCTCCGCCAGCCTGCGGATTTCCGGTTCGAGTCCCACGGTGGAGACCGTGATCCGCCGGGCGGCGACACCGTAGCCGGGAGAACCGGTCAGGATCCGGATGGCGCCGGCAACGGCGTCGTAGTTGGCCAGTGGCTCGCCCATCCCCATGAACACGATGTTGTGCACGGGGATCGGACCGCGCTCGGCCAGGGCCTCCCGCAGCCAGGCGACCTGGCTCAGGATCTCGCCGGTCGTCAGGTTCCGCCCAGCCTTCATCGAGGCGGTCGCGCAGAACGAGCAGGCGTAGGCGCAGCCGGCCTGGGAGGAGACGCAGAAGGTGTCGCGCCTGCCGTCGCGGATCCAGACCGCCTCGACGGCGAGACTGCCTTCGAGCGGGAAGAGGAACTTCGTCGCCCCGTCATCCGCGGCGACCGTCGCCTTCGTCGCGGCCAGCCGCTCGACCCTGTATCGCGCCTCCAGCATGCTTCGGAGCTGCCGGGACAGGTCGGTCATCGACTCGAAGCTCGTTGTCAGCCGGTCGTACATCCACCTCGCCAGCTGCTGGGAGCGAAACCGAGGCTGGCCCTCGAACTCGGGCAGGGCGGCGATGTCCGCGGGTCCGAGACCGAAAAGGTTGGTCGTGCGAGCTTGCATCCGCCCACCCTATCACGATCTCGATCGGGGTCTCAGAACGGCCTGAGCAGCGTTCCCACTTGACGAAAGCGGCGGCTCGGATGGACACTTTATGCGAGTAAACCTGCCTCGAGACGCTGTGGGAGGTCCCCCGGCACGCAGCTCTGAGCGCCCAGGGGCAGGCGCCAAAAAGGAGTTCGTCGTGCAGGCCAGAAACTCTTGCCTCCTGCCTGTCCGGATTCTCATCCTCGTCGCCATGCTCGTCGCTCTTGCCGGAGAGCTGTCTGCGGACGCCGGGCAACCGATCACAGGGCAGAATCCCTTGGACAACTGCAAGTCCGGACAACCCGATACTCTTGCTGGAGGAGGAGGGCAGCAGAATCAAGACGGGGATCCGGACTGGGTCGACAAATTGCCGCCGATCATTCGCGATCTCCTCGAAGCTCTGTTGCCCTGACCCGGAAGGTGCATGGACGCGCATCACGCTAGCTCCCATCCACGGCAGGTGGGGAACGAGACTCGTAGCGGAAACGGGTTCGGGCAGGCGATCGCCCTCGGCGAGATGCAGATGCTCGCCGACGACCTGCAATCCGCCATCGAGTCGTTCGAGCGGGCCCTGGGACTACTGGGCAACGATCCCGCCTGGAGACGGGAGCGTGCGGAGGCGCGTTTCCGAATCGCGGAGTGCCACCGGAGGCGCGCGGAATACGGGGAAGCGCTCGCGGAGCTACACCGCGTTCGCCAGTCCATCGATCCGGAGATCGACCGGGATCTCGAGGCCAAGCTCCTCGGCAGGACGGGGATGGTCCACAACCTGATGGGGGAGCATCGCCTTGCGGAGAGCGAGTGCGGCAAGGCGTACGAGGTCCTCCGGGCGGGAAACGACAACGAGGAGATCGGTCTCCTGGAGTTGACGCTCGGAAACACCGCGTACCGGACGGGCCAGTTCGACCGAGCGCGCGAGTTCTACGAGAGCGCCCTCTTCACCTTCCGGAGAATCGACCATCGAGAGGGGATTGCCCGAGCGCTGAACAATCTCGGCGTTCTGCTGAAATCGGGTCCGCGTTGGCGTGAAGCGCTCGATTACATGCAGCGTGCGCTCGCGGTCAGCGAGGAAGCGGGGAATCTCCCCGGCATCGCTTCTCATTCCCTCAACCTGGGGATCCTCTACACGAAGCGATGCGACTGGACCAGCGCTCTGCAGGCTCTCTCTCGCGCCCTCCTCACCTTCCGCGAGATCGACAATTCCGCGGCGGTCGCGAACGCGCACCTCGCCCTCGGGAACGTCAAGCATCGTCTGGGCCAGAAGAAATCGGCTGCCTCGCACTACCACCAGGCGCTCGACATGGCGCGCAAGCACGGCTACCGGCGGGAGAGCGTCTTGGCGTTGGAGTTTCTGGCGGAGAGCGCGGTGCAGGATGGCAGTCTCGCGGAGGCGAGAAACCTCCTCCATGACGCCTTGACTCAAGCGGAATCGATCGCCCCCGAGGGCGATCTGGTCTGTGAGATCCAGCGACGCCTCGCCGAGGAGGCGCTACAGCGGGGCGATGCGGTGGCCTCGATCCGCTGGGCGACCGATGCGGCGAGAATCGCGATCCGCATCCACAATGACTGCGAGAGGGGCGCCGCCCTGCGCGTGCTCGGAGAAGCCGCGTGGGAATCGGGGCGGCCCGAGAGGGCGCTGAAGTTCCTGAAGCGGTCGTGCGACGCTCTGGCGTCGACTCCCGATGTGTACGAGGAGACCCTCTCTCGCATCCGCTACGCGGCTCTGCTGCTCGAGAGTGCGCGTCTCGCGCCTCACGACGTCCCTCCATCCCCCGGTGCGCTCGAGATGCTCGAGCCGATCTGGGAGGTGGTGACGAAGCTCGACATCGTCCGCATCGCACCCGAGTTCGTCGACGTCCACGCGCGCGCCTTGATGGCGGAGGGGGATCTGGAAGGAGCGCTTCGCTCGCTCGATCGCGGGCTCGCGCTCCTCGAGACGCAAGGATTGACCGACGGCCGGGACCGCCTGGCGGCCTTGAAGCAGGAACTCGCGGAGAATCAGGCCGAGTGCCTGCTCGGAACCACCGAGGAGTTCCAGATCCTGCAGGAGTTCACCCCGCTCGATACCCAGCCGGGGGGCGGGCGCGACGCTCTGCAGCGACTGCTCGAGCAGATGGCGGGGCGCCTTCGCGTCGATCGGGCTTTGCTCGGCGTCGGGCCTTCCCTCGAACGGCTGCGAGCCGAGGCGGGAATCGGGTTCGACCGGCCGGCCGCTGCCCTGCGCGCTCTCGATCCGCTGCTGCGAGCGAGCCTGAAGAACGGCCGGACGATCTGGCTGGGCGGGCGATCGTCTCCCGGCGTTCTGCATCCTCTGCATGCCGATCGCTGGCGTCCGGAGGGACCGTTCGTCGTGCTTCGCCTGCGGCCGAGCGAAGGCCTGTGGGGAATCGTGATGGCGGAGCGCGGGGGATCGGCCGAAGCCTTCGGCTCACGCGATTTGAGGTTGCTTTCCCTGTTCGGGAGCTTGATCTCGGTCACCGTGGCTGCTCGCGAGCAATACGCGAGGGACCGGTCCGAACAGGAAGCCGTTTCGCGGGAGGGAGATGCCTTCTCCGGATTCCTCACCGTCGACTCGAACATGAGGCAGCTTCTGACGCTTCTGCGGCGGGTGTCCGACAGCGAGGCCAACATTCTCCTCACGGGGGAGACAGGCACGGGCAAGGGACTTCTCGCCCGTTGCATCCACGAGGCGAGCCGGCGCCGCAGCGCGCCGTTCGTGCAGGTCAACTGCGCCGCCCTTCCGGAGCAGCTCCTCGAGAGCGAGCTGTTCGGTCACGTCCAGGGCGCCTTCACGGGAGCGATCCGGACGAAACGCGGGCTGATCGAGGAGGCCGAGGGGGGAACGCTGTTCCTGGACGAGGTCGATCGGGCGCACCGGAACGTCCAGGCGAAGTTGCTACACGTGCTCGACCGAAGGGAGTTTCGACCGGTCGGAGAGACCCGTTCGAAGACGGCGAACGTCCGCATCCTCTGCGCGACGAACACCGACCTTTCGGCCGCCATCCGTGAAGGCCTTTTCCTCGAAGACCTCTATTACCGCCTGAACGACTTCCAATTCCACATTCCGCCGCTCCGCGAGCGGCGAGAGGACATTCCCGTCCTCGTTCGCCGCTTCCAGTCGCGTTTCACACAGGAGATGGATCGCCGGCCGGCGGGTGTCACCAGGGAGGTCCTGCGACGCCTCATGGACCATGACTGGCGCGGCAACGTGCGGGAGTTGGAGAAGTGCGTGCGTCGCCTCGTCGTTCTGAGCGAGGACGGCGAGTGGATCGGACCGGATCTCTTGCCTCCCGAGGTCCTCGGGCGGCTGGAGGAACGCTCCGGCGAGCCCCACACGTTGAGGGAAGCCGTTGCCCAGCTGGAGACCGAGCTGATCCGTACCGCGCTTCACGATTGCGGAGGCAACAAGTCGGAAGCGAGCCGCCGCCTTCGCCTCAGCTACCCCGCCCTGCTCGAGAAAATCCGTCGTTACGGCCTCGAGGACCTCGAGACTCGAAAGAGATCCAAGAAGTCCTCTTAAGATCCATGTCAGGATCATCTGCTTATATAGCATAGACTTGGAACACTGTCGCCAGATCTTTCGCAACTTTCTTTTCAATTGTCCCCTGATATGGTTGCGCCCGACAGCCCCTCTGGGAAGTTGGGTGGCACCACGAGGCCGCATTTTTCGCCCGGTTTCGGCCTACTTTTCCTTCCTGGAGCTTACTGGTGGCACTTTGGCACCGAAGGTGCTCTGCATCACTGCCGGAGGGGGGACCTCCAGCTCGGGGCCGGGTCGGTTCGTCCATTAGAGCCCAGGGTTTTCATGGTCAGCCTCCTGAAGAGCCCAGGATGAAACTGACCCGGTTCCCCAGAGCACTCCTCCCCTCGAGGATTCCGGTCCACGCCATCGAGCCCTCCTGCTCGGGGTAGCGCCTGGAGCCCTCTCCCGGCTTCGAGACACGAGACTCTCGAGCCATCATCCGAGCCCGGTGGGGACGAGGACTCAGGCGTGGGCGGCGCGCAGGCGCCGCCCACCTGTTTTTCTGTCTGCTCTGCCAGGACCCGGGCTGGAGACGACCTGTTGCGAGGCCGAGAATCTGCTCGGGCGCTCCGCCTTGGCTGCCGCCCCCGATGTCCTGCCCCCGTGGTTGCCCTGTACGTCGTGCGTCGGACGGTCGAAGTCGCAATTTCCGCTCGCAACCGGCGGAGCGCGAACCGAGGATTCGGGGCGGGGTTCTGGGCGCGAGACTGTGTCGCGGCGCCCGGCCGCGTGACGCGCCGCAACCGCCGCTCGCCAAGGGACCGAGGAGGAATGAGATGAGACCCATTCGCTTTCGTCACGGATGCGCCATCCTGGCGGCTTTCGGAGTTCTTGCGATCCTCGCCGCCGGATGCGATGACGATTCTTCGTCCCCGTGCTCGGACTTCGATCCCCCCGCCGCTCCGCGAGGGGTCACGAGCATCACGGGGGACGAAGAGGTGACGATCCTCTGGTACCCCAACGAGGAGCCGGACCTCGATCGCTACCGCGTCTACAGGGGTGACCATCCGACCGGCTCGTATGTTCAGATCGCCTCCGTCCCTGCGAGCTCCGTCGAGTACGTGGACCAGGACGTGACCAATGGCGAGACCTACTACTATGCGGTGAGCGCGCTCGACTGGGACGGCAACGAGAGTGATCTCTCCCCGGAGCTGGTCCAGGACACCCCGCGCCCGGAAGGCCGCGGCCTGCGTTTGCGCAACTACAACGACGATCCTTCTCGTTCCGCTTACGACTTCTCGCACGAGATGGTGACGGGATACGACGACCCGCGCGCCGATATCGCCTACCTCTACGATCCCGATGGCGGGGCCTGGATTCTGGGGCTCGAGGACCCGGACGATCCGAGCCTCCTGACGGAGCTCCAGGATGCGGGTTTCGCGGAGTTCGACGACGTCACGTGGGCGCCACCGGACGGTTGGTCTCCGCGCGCCGAAGTCGAGGTGATCGAGGGACACGTGTACGTCGCTTGGACGAGAGACGATCACTACGCGAAGTTCCGCGTTGTCCGCGTGACACCGCAGGAGGTCGTGCTCGATTGGGCCTATCAAATCGACCCGGGCAATCAGGAGCTGCGCGAGGCCAGCCCGGCCCTCGCTTCGTGGCGGCCGCCCCGCAGCAAGGCCGCAGCCTCCGGGGCAGCGCCACGTTGACCCGCCTCTAGGCGTTCCCTATCCTCACGACGTTGCTGCGGGCAACCGCAATGACGTCCGGTTCCCGCCGCAGCGTTTCCTGCCCGAAGGGGAGTCACATTCCGCAGGGGAGATTCATGGCTCGTCGTCGTTTGGGGCTGCCGCCGGTTCTCTTCGCGCTCGCATCTCTCGCCGTCCTCGGATCCACCGTCCTCGGATCCGCATCCGCCGCTCCCGTCGGAATGGCCTACCTGAAGATCGGCGCCGGCGCCGAGGCCGTCGCGATGGGCAATGCGGTCGTGTCGAACGTCGAAGGGCCCTCGGCCACGTACTGGAATCCGGCCGCCCTCGCGTTCCAACCTGGACTGCAGGCGACCGTCGCGCACAACGAGAGCTTCCAGTCGATCCGCCAGGAGTTCGCCGGGATCACCCGCAGCTTCGGGCGCCTCGGCCTCGGAGTGTCCCTGCATGGGACGTGGAGCGACCAGCTCGACTCCTACGACAACGCGGGCATCTATCAGGGCAAGTTCGGCTATTACGGGATCTCCACCGGTCTGGCGGGGGGATACCAGATGAGCGACTCCTGGAGTCTCGGCGTAGGGGCGAGCTACGTCCGGGAGCAGCTCGACACGTACAGCGCCGACGGCATCTCCCTCGACGCGGGCGTCCTCGGCCGCGACGTCTTCGCCGGGCTCGACTTCGGCCTCGCTCTGCTGCATCTCGGCCCGAACCTCCGTTACGTGGACCAACAGCTGAGCCTTCCGATGACCGTCCAGGGAGGCGCAACCTACCGCCTGCGGCTCCCGTCGATCGGAGCCACGGCCCTGCTCGCCGCGGAAGTCCGCAAGGTGCGGGAGGAGGACCCGAACCTGCAGCTCGGCGTCGAGTACCGGCTGCGCGAAGTCGCCCGGCTTCGTCTCGGCTATCGGAGCGGGCTCGACAGCGAGGACGTGAGCTTCGGTATCGGTCTCCATCAGGGTTCGGTCCAGGCCGACTATGCGTATGTCCCCTTCGGCGACGACCTGGGGACGCAGCATCGCATCGGGATCACCTACCGGCGCCAATAGCCGCTCCGGGATTCGCCGGATTGCCGCATGGGATCGCTACGTCCCCGATCCCCGGCCTGTGCCGGCGCAGCTCGAGGGCTCCGTTCTCCATGACGAGGTAGGTGAAGTTCTCGAGCCAGTCTCCGAGAATCACGAACTCTCCCTCGGCGAGCCTCAGGTGCGTCGGCTCGTGCACGTGACCGATCACGACCGCGTCGTGCCCCTCCTCCAGATGCGGGCGGGCGATATCCCTGATGAGCCTGGGCACGAGCACCTCCCGGGGGAGGGTGTGCTTCCGGCTGACGGCGGAGAAGGCGTGGGCGAAGGGGATCCCAAGGTCGGGATGGATCGCCCGGTAGAGGGAGATCGCCAGGGGGTTCCGCAGCACGCGCTTGAGAACCCGGTAGCCGAGGTCGCCCCGTCCCAGTCCGTCGCCATGGGCAACGAAGAGGGAGCGGCCCTGGATCTGCAGCGACCGGGGCCTTTCCGTCACCTGCATCCCGATCTCGCTTCGCAGGTAGCTGCCCGACCAGAAGTCGTGATTCCCCCCGAAGTAGAGGACGGGAACCCCGGTCCCCACGATGTCGGCGAGCGCCCGGCAGACCTGAAAGTGGCCCTTCGGTATCGCCCGGCGGTACTCGAACCAGAAGTCGAAGAGGTCCCCGACCACGAGCAGGCCGCCGATCTTGCCGATCAGCGACCGGAGGAACGCCGCGAACCAGTCCGCCCTCTCCCGGGCCCCAGCGGGCGCTCCCAGGTGGGCGTCGCTCACGAACACGACCGGCCCCCGCTTCTCTCCGAATGGCTCGAGCATCGGGGCGAGTGTAGCCGAGCGGGCGATGGGCCGCATCTCAGCCCGGCGGCCCTGTGTTAGCATCCACGTGAACCCGACCTTCGGGCGGCGGGCTGGGCTCGCGGCCGCTCGTGAACCGCTCGGAAGCGTTCGTGATGCTCAGGACCGGTCCGAACGGCTCGGGATTGCTTCTCGGGATTGCCACACGGGACTGCTTCAGATCCGGCAAGGACCGGCCAGTCGGCACGAGGTCGACGAAGATGACCTACGAAAAGGAAGGATCGGGTTCGCGCATTGCCCGCAACGCGCGGGACCTCGTTGCCGCCGCCGGCAATCGCGCCGAGCAGTTCGCGCGCGTCGGCCGGCTCCAGCTCGATCTTCTCGGGATCCGCCGGGAGATGCAGAAGGAGCTTGCGGAGCTTGGCACACGTACCTTGGAACGGGTCCGGCGCGGGGACCGGGCCCCGATCGAGGACGATCCGTTGACCGAGCAGATCGTGCGGCGGGTCCTCGAGCTGGAATCGGAGAGGATGGCGCGCGAGGCGGAGATCGATCGCATCCGGTCGTCGGTGAGCACGGGCGGCTTCGAGGACCGCGCGAGCGGTCGAGAAGGGGGTTCCTTCTGAATCGCGACCGCGTCGAATCCGCCGTCGCCACGGTCCGGGCGGTCCTCTGGGCCGTCCTGCTTCTGGCAGCCGCCTCCCTCGTGGCCATCGGGCTGATCTCCTGGAGCGGGCGGAAGGACCGCGCGTCCGCGCTCCCCGCGTCCGAAGGCGCCGGCGATCGAGCGGCCGCAAGCTCTCTCTTCGCGCCCGTCGTCGACCGCGTGCTGCCGGCAGTCGTCTCGATCGACGTCGAGAAGCGGTTCCGGCACAGCGACCTCCTCGGGGACTCGGAAATCTGGGACGAGATGGAGCCCGAATTGCGGGATGAGGAGTTCGAGATTCCCTCTTCCGGGAGCGGATTCGTCATCGACTCCGAGGGCCATATCATCACGAACGATCACGTCGTCCGCGATGGGGTCCGGATCGACGTCCACCTCCCGGGCGGTCGCGTGCTTGCCGGCACGCTTGTTGGCCGAGATCCGATGACGGACATCGCGGTCGTCCGTGTCGACTCGCCCGAGCCGCTTCCCGTCGTTCCGATGGGGGACGACCGGGACGTGCGCATCGGCGACTGGGTGATCGCCATCGGCAATCCGCTCGGGATGCTCGAAGGCAGCGTCACGGTGGGGATCGTCAGCGGCAAGGGGCGGAGCGACATCGCGATCCGCGGGGGGAGCCCTTCTTATCAGGACTTCATTCAGACCGATGCGTCGATCAATCCCGGCAACAGCGGGGGGCCTCTGGTCAACGCCGAGGGCGAGGCGGTCGGCGTCAATACGGCCTTCAACTCGCCCGGCAACGGTATCGGCTTCGCCATCTCGATCAATCTCGCCCGTGAGGTGGCCGACCAGCTGATCAAGAACGGGCGTGTGCCCCGGGCATTTCTTGGCGTCAACTTGATCCCGCTCGATCCGGATCTTGCGGCCGGTTGGGGAATCGCGGGCATGCACGGCGTGGTCATCTCGGACGTCCAGCCGGACACGCCGGCGGGGAAGGCCGGGCTGAAGGAGGGGGACGTCGTCGTGGAGTTCGGCGGCTCTCCGGTGTCGGATGTGTCCGCCTTCCGGATGACGGTCGCGAGCGCCAGGATCGGCGAGAAGATGCCGATCCGCGTGCTGCGCAAGGGAGAGCCTCGTGACTTCGTCGTCGAGCTGATCGAGCGCGAAGACCCCGTCCCGCCGATGCCGGAGCCGGAGGAGAAGAGCGAGCCGGAGGACATCGGTCTGTTCCTGTCCGACTTCAATGGACTGACCGACGGGGTGGTCGTCGATTCGGTGACGAGCGGGGGCCCGGCATTCCGATCCGGTCTCCGCGCGGGGGACCTCATCCTCGACGTCGGCTGGGAGCCGGTGAAGTCTGCGACTCAGTTCCGCAAGGCCGTCGCTCATGCGATCGAGGACAGGGGCGTCGTCGTCTTCCGCATTCAGAGGGGATCGGGACGCACGTTCCTCGCCGTCCGCGCTCGATAGCCTCGGCCTACGATCCCACGGGGATGCCCTTTAAATACGTCATTTCCACCGCCTAATCCACCATTCTCGGGATTTCGGCGCTTGACGCTCCCTTCCGCCCGTCGCTAGCGTCCTGCCTGGGTTTTGCCTGAGGACGGAGCACCGCTGTGCCGTCGATTTGCCAGCGCGCGGCGCTCCTTCGACGTTGCCAGGAAGGAGGAGGCTCATGGGAGGTCGATTCCTCCACGTCGTCCTGATGCCTGAGGACGGCGGGGAGATCCGAAACTTCCGCATCTCCGCCCGCATGATCCGCCTGGGAGCCCTCACCCTCGGCCTCCTGGTTCTCGGTCTCGGCACCTCTCTCGCGTTCCACGTCCGCACGATCCGGGATGTCGAACGGTCCCGCACTCTCGCGAGCGAGAACGAAGCGCTGCGCGACCGGCTGACCGGCTTGGAGAAGACGGCGAAGGAGCTGCAGGAAGGGATCTCTCTTCTTGGCCAGCAGGAGCGCGAGGCGCGGCTGCTCGCCGGCCTGGATCCGATCGACGAGCAGACGAGAAGGCTCGGGATCGGGGGGCCGATGCTGGCCGTCGCCGTCGACTCGCAGATCCGTTCGGATGACCTGCGGCGCGATCTCGGAAGGCAGGGGGAGCGGCTGGAGTCTCTGCAGCGCCAGGTGCATTTCCAGACGCAGAGCATGTCGGAGGTTCTGGCGAGCCTGCAGGACCGGAGGGAGAAGCTGGCGCGGATCCCGACCATCTGTCCGCTGCGCTCGGGCTACAGCCTCTCGAGCGGCTTCGGGTCTCGGGTCGATCCCTTCACGGGCTCCAGGGGGAACCACAACGGTCTCGACCTGCGCGCGGCCCCGGGAACGCCGGTTCTCGCCACCGCCGACGGGGACGTCGTGTTCGTCGGCTACAATGGGGACTACGGTCTCTCGGTGCAAATCGACCATGGCGAAGGCATCACCACCTCGTACTGCCACCTCTCCTCCGCCTGCGTGAAACCGGGCGATCCGGTGCGGAGGGGCAAGTCCATCGGAGCGGTAGGCACCTCGGGACGCTCCACCGGCTCTCACCTCCATTACGAGGTCTGGCGCGACGGACGGCCCGTCGATCCGGAGAAGTTCATCCTTTCGCTGGCGGTCATCGTCGACTGAGCGGGCGGCGCCGGATGGCCGGCGCATCGACTTCGCGATCGGGTTGTAGCACGACCCGCCGCACGAAGGTATTCTGCGTCCGACCAGTCGAATCCGGCCCGATCTGGATCCGACGCGGCATGCACCCGAGACGAACGATGCCCGAGACGCCCGGACTGCGGATGGCTCTCTTCTCGATGTTCTCCTCGCCGTCGATCCCTTGGATCGTGGTCGCGCGGGCGCTCGCCCTCTTGCCCGTGTTGATGCTCCTGCTCCCCCTGCTGCTGGCAATCAAGCCCTCCTGGATCGATCGCCCCGCGATCGCCGGCCGCCTTGCCGACATCCGTACGGGGGCGCACGAGGGTTTCACCCGGGTCGTTCTCGATCTCGAGAATGCCGCCGGTACGGGCGAATC
>JBHGAY010000008.1:0-163890 GCA_041946735.1 Candidatus Eiseniibacteriota bacterium | reverse complement strand
TCTCTCTCTCTCTCTCTCTCTCTCTCTCTCTCTCTCTCTCTCTGTCTCTCGCGCGCTCTCTCTTCCGCATGGGACGCGACACCGTGTCGCTTCGCATACACGATTCTAGCCTTGCGGCCGGCTTTCTCCATGTTGCGCGCGGACCCCTTTCGTCCGTCCTCATGGACGAATCGGATCCCGCAGGGATCCTGGAGGTGCCCCATGAAACGAAACGGCACGGCCTCCACTGACCCGGCGTTCGCTCCTTCGATCTCGCTCGATCTTCCGGTGATCGGCAGCGAGCATCCCCTCCGCCGGGCGTACCGGTCGCTCCTGTACACGGCGCTGCTCACGGCGGCGCTCTCGCATCTGGTCCTGTTCGCGCTGTTCGCCTATGCGCTGCGCGAGGAGGCCGCCTCGCCCCGGACGGTCCGCATCGTCATAGTCCCGGGGCTCCCGCCTCCGCCTCCGATCCGCCCCATCGACATCCAGGACGAGACGCTGATCAGGGACTCTCCGGAGTTCCGCGCAGGCCTGGGCGTCCCGGACCCGGTGAAGGACTGGGAGGCCATCGTCCGGACGATCATGCCCGGCGACCAGTCCGGGAATCTGGTGCCGTCTCTCGATCCGGGATACGGGACAGGCGGCCTGGGGGACAGCCTCGTCGTCCAGCTTCCGGATGCGAGGCGTGGCCCTTCTCCTCCCCCCGACGACTTCCACGCGGTGGAGGAGAGGCCGGTGCTCATCTCTCTGCCTGCCCCGGTCTATCCCGATATCGCGCGCAGCGCCGGGATCGAGGGGCTCGTCCTCGTCCGCGCTCTGGTCGCCGAGGATGGGCAGGTGCACGAGGCGATCGTGGTCGAGGGGTCCGAAATGCTCGAGGATGCCGCAGTCGATGCGGTGCGACGCGCCGTCTTCCGGCCGGCGCTCCAGCAGCACCGCCCCGTGGCGGTCTGGGTGGAGGTGCCGCTGCGATTCACGCTCGATTGAACCGGGCAGCACGCCCGGCCCGTGAGTCCGCCGAGCGCAAATCCCCGGCCGCGAGGCCGGCTCTCAGCCGGCGGCCGCCCTCCCGGTCGGGTGCCGGGCGATCACGACCGCGAGCGAGAGGTAGCCGGCCCGGCGCGGGCTCCAGACGGTCGACTCCGAGGATTCGAGGAGCGTCCAGTCCCGGTAGTGGAAGCGCAGTTCCCGGGGCTCCAGGCAGAACAGCTCGGGCTGCCGCCGCCAATCGACCTCTTCGCGAGTGAACATTCCGATCGCATTCCACCCGCCCGGACGCGTGTGCTGCCGGATCTCCTCGAGCACGCGAAGCGCGTCCTCCCCGAGGAACGGGAGCACCTGATTGGCCAGGACCACGTCGTACTGGCCCTGCCAAGGCAGATGCGCCGCGTCGGCGTGGAGCACCTCCGCCTGCACCTCCGCCGCCCGGATCGCCGTGATGGTGCGCTCGACCGCCGTCGGGGAGGCGTCCACCCCTTCGACCGAGAAGCCCTGCTTCGCGAGGAAGACCGTGTCTCGTCCCTCGCCGCATCCGAGATCGAGAAGCCGCCCCGAGCAGGGAATCTCCATCTGCCGGAAGAAGTGTACGAGGCGCCGGGCGACGGTGCTCGGCTCGGGGCCGAAGAACCAGCCCGGCTCGTGAGTGCGGAACTGTTCCTCCCAGCTTCGCGCTCCGGCCGGGAGGCCGGCTGTCTCCATCCGCTCGTCGCGAGGGGTCGTCACCGGGCGGCTCCCGCGAGGCTGGTGCGCGTCGCGCCGGCCGCCTCCGCCTGTCCCTTTCCGTCCCTCTCCCTCACGGGCGATCCTGTACGAACGGCTCCCTGCCGACCTTCCTCGATCCGTCGATCCTCCGGAGCGCGGAAGAGGAGAACACGGCAAGAAAGTCCGCCCGCAGATCCGGATCGTCCGGGAAACGACCGTCCGCGATCGAGGCGGCAAGCTCCGGCAACGGATCGTGAAGGGGAGACCAGTTGAACAGCACGAGGGTAGACGGCCGCTCGCCGAGCCAGCCCGCCACGCGTGTCGCGAAGGCCGCTTGCGCCTGCTCCGACGATCCCACGTCGCCCGACGACGGGTAGCCGGAATCGAGGATCGCGAAGGGCCGGTCGCCCCAGTCCTGAGCGGTCTGCGCGAGGGCGGCGAACGCCGCGTCCGGCCCGGCGAGCGAGCCACCGGCGAGGGCCGGGAAGACCGAGAGCCCGACGAGATCGAGCGAGTCGCGGACCGCGCGGGCCCACGCCTGCTTCCCGCTCTTCTCGAGGGAGGCGGGAGAAATCGCGATGCCAACTGTCACGTCCGGGACCGACCTATGGAGCGAATCGGTCATGGCGCCCAGGAACCGGCTCACCGCCTCTTCCTCTTCCGGATGAGCGGAGAGATAGCGATCGAAGCCTTCGCCGAGCCAGACCCAGTCCAGCCGGCCGTAGGCGCGCAGTCCCGCCTGGCGGAAGAACTGGGCGAGTTGCGCGCGCAACGTCGCGTCGCCGAAGCCGGAGAAGCCGATCCAGGCCGGAACGTCGACGGAATCGCCCTGCACGATCTGCAGCACCATCGACAGAGCGACATCCTTCTCCCGGGCTTGCCGGACGTGGATGTCGAAGGAGCTCCAGTCCCTTTCCGCCGGCTCGTCGCTCGGTTCGACCTGCGACCACGAGATGGCGAAGTGCGCGACCTGATTCCCATCGACCTTCAGCGCCTGGTAGGCGTCGGAAAGGACCGGATCGCGCTCGTAGGAATACACCGGCGTGATCAGCTCCCCGTAGATCGCCTTGTCGACCTCGCCCGGCTTTGCGGGTCCGGAATCGTCGGAGCAGGCGAGTAGGAGAAGCGACAGAAGCAGCAACGAAGGAACGGCGGCCGTTCCCAGGAAGAGGGTCAAGTGGCGAACCGATCGCTGCCGGCGTTGCATCGTTTGCAATTCGATCCCTCGCTCCGGAGAATGTCAAGGATGCAACCCGCCGCTCGCGCCGACCGGAGAGGGAGTCGGAACCGCGCAGCGCTCGCCCTGGGCGAACGCCTCGCCCGCCCCATGCCCTCCTTGGCTCGAGTATTCCCTTCGCGGCGCCGGAGAGCGGCTCTTTCGATCGTCCTCGCGTCCGTGTTGCTTGCGACGTCTCTTCCGCTACCGATTCCGAGAGCGAGACCGAGACCGCGGCCGGTGGCGCTCTGGCTGTGGCTGCCGCTGCTGGCGCTGGCGCTGGCGCCGCCGCTGGCGCCGCCACCGGCGCTCGCGGTTTCGATCGGGCAGACGGCCGGGTCGTCCCCTTCCCCCGGTTCCCCGGGAGACGTGGCGTCCGCGGCGACGCCCACGATCGTGCCGATGACGATCCCGCTCCCGGACCCCGTCTTCTGGGATCCGAGCACGTCGCGGGAGAACTACGTGGTGGTCGAGCAGGGCGGCAGCCTCCATCTGATCCGCGCGAAGACGGGCCAGGTGATCGGAAGGTTCGAGCGGAAGACCCACGGCGAAGGGATCCCTCTCGGGCTTCAGCTGCCGGAGCAGATCCGAAAGATGGCCGGCGACGCTCCGAGTCTCCCGCCGGTCCGGGGTTGGCCGTTCCATCCCGGTGGAGCGGTCGAGAGAACTCCCCTGCTCGTCGACCTCGACGGCGACTGCATCGCCGAAGTCCTCTTCGCGACTCCCGATGGCTGGCTCTGGGCGCTCGGGCCCGACGCGCTCGTCCTCGCAGGATGGCCGGTCCCTCTCGGCGCCGCATGCGATGCCGCGCTTGGCGCCGCCGACCTCGATCGCGACGGCTACCCGGAGGTCCTCGCGGGAGACGTCGAGGGGAAGGTGCATGCCCTGCGCCGCGACGGAACTTCGCTCGAGGGATGGCCGGCCCGCGTTCCGGGGACGACCGCCCTCCCTGCGATCTCCGGGGCGGTCACGGCCGCCGATCTCGATGGGGACGGCTGGACGGAAGTCATCGTCACCCAAGCCGCAGGGCGCGTCTGCGTCCTGCTCTCCGACGGCCAGGCCGCTGCGGGATGGCCCGTCAGCACGGCCGCCGGCGACGACCCGCCCAACGCGGGCACGATCTTCTCGCGCCCCGCCATCGGCGACCTCGACGGCGACTCGCGCCTGGAGATCGTGGCGGGCGCGAACAACTATCGCGCGCACGCATGGGATCTGCACGGACGCCCTCTTCGCGGGTGGCCTCGCCTGTTCGAGAACCGAGGGCGCGCAGGGTACGCGGACCCCGTCCTCGCCGATCTCGATTCGGACCGTCTGCCGGAAGTGATCCTCGCGACCGACCGCGGATTCTCCGGCCCATCACGCCTCTACGTGCTCGATCGCAAAGGGCAGGATCTTGCCGGCTGGCCCGTCGATCTGCCCGAGGCCTGCAACTCGGGCGTCGCCGTCGGCGACCTCGACGGCGACGGACAGCCGGAGCTGGTGGCGGCGACGATCGGCAGCAGCGCGTGGGTGCTCGCGTGGGACCGTCATGGAAAGCAGCTGGCCGGATTCCCGGTCGGGCTCGCTGAAATGTCTTTCAATGCCTCGCCGATCCTGGCTGACGTCAACGGGGATCGCGCGGCGGACATCCTCGTATCCTCGCTTCGCACCCGCTTCGACCCTGCGGCGGCCGTCGTGGCATTGGACCGCCGGGGCGTGATGATCCCTCCGTTCCCCCTGCGCCTCGATGGATACGAGGTGGTCGCCGGAGGGCCGTCGGTCGCCGATCTCGACGCGGACGGTCACGTCGAGCTGGTGCTGCCGACCGAACTGGAAGGCAGGGTTTTCGCCTGGCACCTGCCGTCCTCCGGCGGCGACGCCTCCGCTCCGTGGCCACGCCCCGGCTTCGACGAATCGAACACCGGCCTCTACCGGCCCGGCCGCCGCGGGCTGGCTCTGGCCTCTCCGGGGGCCAGTGCGGCGCCCGGACCATCATCCCCGTCCCCGATGGCCCCACCTTCGCCCGACTTCGTCGGCCCTCCGCGGGACCTCGGATACTCCACGCTGCAGAGCGTCTCGTTCCTGCTCGAGGACGACTCGCCGACGCGGCTGATCGTGCGCGACGTGCGCGGGCGCGAGATGCGGCGCATCCTCGACACCACTCTTCCGCCGGGCGCCTACACGATCCGCTGGGACGGCAAGGACGGAGCGGGAAAGGAACAGCCGCCCGGCGTCTACTTCTACGAGCTGGAGACCGGCGCGAAGCGCGTGAGCGGGCAGTTCCTGCTCCTCAAGTGACGCCGCGCGAGGGGCGGCGGCTCGCACGCCTGCCGTCCGGTCCGTCTCTTCGCGGCCGTCCGCAGCCGCAGGCCGCAGGCCGTCGTTCCCCGGCGCCCGCCGCACGCTCGCCGCCTCTCTTCTCAGATCACGTCGAGCAACCTCGCGAGGAGGAAGAGACCGAAGCCGCCCGACGTCGCATAGGCGAGGAGCATCGTGCGCCGCATGGTCCTGACCGGATCGCTGGGGTCGTACCGGCGCGACCACAGAAGGATGCGGAGCCATACCGCCAGGACGAAAACCCCCGCGACGACCGCCTGCCAGGCGGCGAACCAGATCCAGAACAAGACGACCGCAAGGATCCCCGCAAGCCCGAGCAGGGCGAGGGAGAGGCGGAAGCAAGCCTGGGGGCCGTACGCGACGGCGAAGGTGCGGTCGCCGCGTGCCGCATCCTCCTCGATCTGGTAGATCTGCGTGAGCGGATAGATCCCGGTCGTGATCAGCGCGGCGAGCAGAGCGCCGAGCGCAAGGACCGGATCGCCGATGAGCGTGCGGTCGCCGCGAATCACCGACGCTCCCGCGTCGAATCCGAGAACTCCCTGGCCGATCGACACGACGAGCACGCTCGGCCAGGGCCGGCCCTTCCAGCGCACCTCGGGGATCGAGTAGCCGATCCCCAGCAGGAAGATCGCCGCGTAGGTGGCCCAGAAGTCGATCCCGATCCACGCGGCGAGGAGCAACCCGAGGAACTGGAGGCCGAGAGAGAACGGCAGCAGCTCCTCGCGAACGGGCGGCGGGGCGGCCAGACCGCCCACCGGACCCTCGTCCCGATCGTAGTAGGAGTTGAACGCGGTCGTGCCCCCGTAGAGGCAGACGTGCAGGATCAGGAAAGCCGCGAGGCCACGCAGATTCGGCTCCCCGCCCGCCAGCACGTAACCGAGAAGGAAGATCGACCCGAGCATCAACTGGAAGTGAAGTCTCAGGTGGAGCAGGAGGAACCAAAGACGCGACCACAGGGGCGCATTGGTCGGGGGGCCGGAAGCGTGTACCATCATCGCGGCTTGGCTGGGGAGGGCCGGAGGCGTCCCGCAACGCGAACCGGCCCGAGACGATGGGAAGGGAGGCACCAATGCCCGATCGAATCGCCGCGCACTCGCAGTCCGTTCAGAATCTCCTCCGTTTCGCCACGGACCAGAAGATCGAGACGGTCGATCTGAAGTTCGTCGACCTCTCTGGACGGTGGCATCACCTGACGCTTCCACACGATCGTCTCGGCCAGGACCTATTCTCCGAGGGGATCCCGTTCGACGGATCGAGCGTCGCGGGCTACAGGCCCAAGGCCTCGAGCGACATGACGCTGATTCCCGATCCGGACAGCGGCGTTCTCGATCCCTTCTGGGACCGTCCCACGTTGAGTCTGATCTGCGACATTTTCAAGGGGGACGGCACCCCGTTCCCGCGCGATCCGCGAGGGATCGCGCGCCGCGCGGAAGCGTATCTGAAGAAGACCGGCATCGCCGATCGGGCGCTGATGAGTCCGGAGTTCGAGTTCTACGTCTTCGATGATGTGCGCCACCGCTCCGACGTCTACACCTCGTACTACCGCCTCGACTCTCGGGAAGCGGAATGGAATTCCCACCGTCCTTCCGGACATGGGACCACCCTTCCGCTGAAGGGCGGGTACCACGCCTTGCCGCCCCAGGACCGGCTCTACCTGCTCCGCGACGAGATGGTGCGGCACTTCCAGGCGTGTGGCATTCCGGTCCGGTACCACCATCACGAGGGGGGAGGCCCCGGGCAGTCCGAGATCGAGATCCTCTTCCTCTCGCTTCTCGCGGCCGGCGACGCCACGATGCTCGGGAAGTATCTGATCCGCATGTGCGCCGATCGCAACGGCCGGACGGCTACCTTCATGCCGAAGCCGCTCTGGAACGCGGCCGGCAGCGGGATGCACATCCACCAACACCTGTTCCTCGAAGGACGGCCCCTCTTCTACGACGAGTCCGGGTGGGCGGGGTTGTCGGAGCTCGCCCTGCACTATGTCGGCGGCCTTCTCCGGCACGGTCCCGCGCTGCTCGGGCTCACCAATCCAAGCACCAATTCCTATCGCCGCCTCGTCCCCGGCTTCGAGGCACCCATCCATGCGATCTACGGCCTCGCCAATCGCAGCGCCGCGGTTCGCATCCCGGAAGGCGCGCGCACTCCGGACACGAAGCGCATCGAGTTCCGTCCCCCCGACGGCACCTGCAACATCTATCTGGCCCTCGCCGGAATGTTGATGGCCGGACTCGACGGGATCGTCCATCGGGTCGATCCGCACGCGGAGGGGTTCGGCCCGTACGATCAGAACATCAGCGACCGACCGGATCGCGACTCGATGGGATCGAGGACGCTGCCGCTCTCGCTCGTCGAGGCTCTCGATGCCCTGGAGCGGGACCACCTGTTTCTGCTGGAGGGGGGCGTCTTCGACGAAGAGACGATCGCCACGTGGATCGAGATCAAGCGGAAGGAAGCCCTCGACGTGAGAAACCGGCCGCATCCCAGGGAGATCGCCCTGTACTTCGACGCTTGAGCCGAACGGCCGGATAGCGGTCGAGCGTTCACGCTCGACCGCTCCTCATGAATGTTCCGTCATTCACATGCCGAAAAAGATTCGCCGTCAGAGGCGAACATTAATTTTCGACGCTCGCGGCGGGAGGCAAGAGTCGCGCACTCGCATTTCGTGCATGATTCTTGTAGTAGACCCGAGAATCGATATTGTAAGATCCGCTGCGTCGGAGCGTTTGGGCGGGAGTGACAACTCGAAGCCCAATCGGTGGTCCTCCAGCTGGAGAGCGGGTTCCCTCCCCGGCCCAGGAGAGACCGAGAAGCGACAGCGGAGGCATGAGACCTCCGCGCCGGCCAAGGACCCTATCAACAACATCAAAGGAGTCTTTCGATGAGGCAATTTCTACTGATCGCTCTGGGCCTTCTGTTCATCGGCTCAGCGGCCAGCGCGGCCGAGTTCCTGACGGTCGACCACCAGTCCTACCAGGTCGATCCGATTCAGCGGGCGCCGGTGCAGATCTACCAGAACTACGACATCACCACGATCGGTGACACGCAGGTTGCCTGCGGCGTCGCCGGTTCGTACACGACGCAGAACTGGTTCCTCCGCCGCTTCTTCCTCAACGCCGACCACGGTCTGAACGCCATCCAGGTCGAGAGCGTCGACTTCGGCGTTTCGTACCTGACCGGCAACATCACCGTCGACCTCATTCTCTTCACGATCCCGAACGGCGCGGCGTTCCGCTTCGCCAACATGACCGAGTGCGGTCGGGCTTCCGTCGACCTCACGCCGAACGACGTTGGCTTCCTGGTCAACGTCCCGGTCAGCTGCTGCATCGAGGATGGCGTCAACACCGACCTCGTCGTCGCGATTGATGCTCCTTCCGGCGAGCTGAGCCTCGTTTCCTTCTACCCGGCTGCGAACGACGCGGGCGCCTTCCAGGATGCCTACATCGCGGCTGCCGACTGCGGCATCAGCGAGCCGACGGGCGTCAGCGACATCGGCTTCCCCGATTCGCAGACGATCTTCGTCGTCAACGGCCAGGACAACTGCGGTCCGGTCGCGACCGAGGAGACGACCTGGGGCCAGGTGAAGGGCCTCTACCGCTAGTTGCCGATTTGAAGATTCCTGCGAGGTCGCTTCCGGCGAGGCGCACCGAGCAAGACTCCCAGGCAGGGGGCCGGTCGATCCGGCCCCCTGCCGCGCTTCTCTCTCCCCTCTTCCTGCCCCGTTTCTCACCTCCCCACGCATCCTGACCTGCCGGAACGCTCACGGCCCTGGGTGCCGTCGCTGCGGGAACTCCCGATCTCCGGGCACGCCCCGGAAACCGGTGTATTCACTGAAGTCAATGATTTGCAGCGAGTTCCGCCGTCCATGAATCGGACAAGCGAACGCCAGGAAGAAGTTTGGTCTCGGAGAAGGAATCTGCTAGGAAAGGACGCGGACCTGCCGTAAAATTATCCCGTCAGAGTGTACGGGGCAGTTCTTGCTCCGCGCCGGTCGGGCTTCCGCTTTCGAGGGGCGGTGCGAGCATCTTCCCGAGGGGGGCGGAACACCCGGAACAAGCGAGACGCGCGGAATTCCTTGACGGGTTCTGCGCCGGCAAAGGATCTACAACAAGGAGATTCCCATGAGGCAAGTTCTACTGCTGGCTCTGGGCCTTCTGTGCATCGGCACGATCGCGAACGCGGCCGAGCTTTTCACGGTCGACCACCCGTCCTATCAGGTCGACCCGATCCAGCGCGAGCCGGTCCAGGTCTTCCAGAACTACGACATCACGACGATCGGCGACACGCAGGTCGCGTGCGGCGTGGCTGGCTCCTACACGACCCAGAACTGGTTCCTCCGTCGCTTCTTCCTCTTTGACGACCACGGCCTCGGCCAGCTCCAGGTCCAGAGCGTCGACTTCGGCGTTTCCTACCTGACTGGCAACATGACGGTTGACGTGGTCCTCTTCGAGATCGCGAACGGCGCGCAGTTCCGCTTCGCCAACATGACCGAAGTCGCCCGGATCCCGGTCGACCTCACCCCGAACGACGTTGGCTTCATGATCAACGTGCCGGTCGAGTGGTGCGTCGAGGACGGCCAGGCGACCGACCTCGTCATGGCGCTCGATGCTCCGTCCGGCGAGCTGAACTACGTTTCCTTCTACCCGGCTGCCAACGACGCGGGCGCCTTCCAGGACGCCTACATCGCGGCCGTCGACTGCGGCATCAGCGAGCCGACCGGCGTCAGCGACATCGGCTTCCCCGACTCGCAGACGCTCTTCGTCATCAACGGCGACACCATTTGCGGTCCCCCCGTTGCGACGCAGAACTCGACCTGGGGCCAGGTGAAGGGGCTGTATCGCTAGTTGTTTCTCGCGCGGCTCGCTTCCGGCGAGGCGATCCGAGCTTACGATCAATGGAGAGGGGACCGGGATGCCGGTCCCCTCTCTTTTGCTGCGCGGCGACCGTACTCCCATCAAGAGGATGGTCGCCGCCGGCGGCCCGAGCGCCTGTCTCGAGGCGTTCTCGTTCTCTACGCCGCAGGCTTCATCTCACGTAGAGAACACGCTGGGTCTTGCGTCCGAGATCGCTCTCGAGCCGGTAGAAATAGACCCCGGACGGTAGCAGGGACCCCGAATCGTCCCGGCCGTCCCAGCCCAACTCGTGGTCGCCCTCGACCAGCGCGCGGTTGCCGAGGTCGCGCACCACGCGCCCGGCTACGTCGATGACTTGAGCCGCCACCGTGGCGCGGGTGTCGAGATGGAAGCGCACGGAGGCCGGGTTCCCTCGTCCGATCGAGACCGAGAATGGCCCGCGATTGCCGGAGCTCTGGGAAAGGATCGTGGGCGTCTGCTGCTGCATGGCGTCGCCTTCGCCCGCCATCGTCAGGCGGACGACCTTTCCCGTCGTTCCCGCAGGCCCGATGCTGTCGCTCAACATCACGTAGACTTCGCCCAGGTCATCCTGGCCGAACCCCTTCACGTACCCGAGACGGGTCGCCCGGGCCGTCTCCTCGGTCGGCCAGGTCGGCTCGACCATCAGCTCGTCCACGCGCCAGCCCGCCCGCGATTCCTGCCGCTCGGCCATCCAGACCCGCCCGTCGGCGAAGCTCTCGCTCGAGCTGAGACCGCCGAAGATGTAGCGGCCCTGCAGGCTCGGAACGTCCTGGCCTCGATAGACGTAGCCGCCGATGATCGCAAGAGTGCGGAAGCGGCCGCCAGCGGGATTCGCCAGGTTCGAGACTTCGACGATCGGCGGCGTCAGAGGTTCCCCGCGGTAACCGGTGTCGTTGCAGTCACGGGGAGGGTCGTCGGGATTTTGCGGGTCGAAGCAGTGGGACCCCTCCTTCAAGTTCCACCCATAGTTGTGCCCGTTTTGGACGATGTCGATCTCCTCCCAGAGATTCTGCCCCGCGTCGCCGACGAACAACTCTCCACTCCCCCCCATGTCGAAGGACATCGTGTAGGGATTGCGGAAGCCGTACGCATAGATCTCGTCACGGCCGTCACGCCCGACGAACGGATTGCTAGGAGGGATGCCGTAGCCGCGCCCATCGTTCGTGTCGACGTCGATGCGCAGAATCTTGCCCAGCAAGGTATCGATGTCCTGTCCGTTTCCGGTGTTGGGATCGTGCCCCTCACCGGTGTCGTTCGCTCCCCCCCCATCGCCAAGGGTGATGTAGAGGTACCCGTCGGGCCCGAACGCGATCGCGCCACCGTTGTGGTTCGACTGCGGCTTGTCGACCTCCATGATCTTCTGCTCGGAGTTCGGATCGGCGCGGTTCGGGTCGCTCGGGTCCACTCGAAACTCCGCGATCACCAGCGTGTGGTCCCATTCCTCCGGAGCGCCCTGCCGGAGGGGCTCGGAGTACTTCACGAAGAATCGGCCGTTGTTCCTGTAGTCGGGATGGAACGCGAGTGCGAGGAGGCCTCTCTCGTCATAGCTTCCCTGCAGATCGACCAGGCGGTCCCGCACGTCGAGGAACGGATCGCTCTGCAGTGTCCCGTTACGATCGATGATGCGGATCAGGCCGATCTGATCGACGACGAAGAGCCGGCCGGAACCATCATCAGGCGAGACTGCGGTGACGGGCGATACCAGACCGTCGGCGACGATGTCGGCGGCAAGGTGGACCGTCTCAGCCGCAGCTATCCCGGAAATGAGAAAGCAGAGGACGAACGCGGCCAACAGAGACAACACGATAGTCTTTCGCATGGGAATGTCCCTTTCCAGCAAGTCGCTTGCTTTCGCTCGGTTTTTGATCGGTGGTGAATGGATGAAGGATCCCCTGCGTACTGACGGGCCGCGCACGCCGTCTCACGGCACTGGCGAGCGGCGTGGACGGCATGACCCTTGGCCGCCACACCATCCGCTCCACAGTTCGCGACTTCCGGCTCGCGCGCCCATGACGAGCCCGGACACTGGAAGGACTCTGCGCCCACGTTCACGGAATGGTCAATACGATGCGTTCGATCGCCCCGTTCGTCGCTTCGATGCCCGAACGGTTCATGAGCCTGCCCTTCCGCCTGCCGTCTTCTCGTACCCTCCGCGGCGCCTCCTCCCGCAATCCGTGGTACGTTGCGCGTAGATGCGACCGTCCTCCCTGCGTTTCCATCAGGAGGATCTTTGTGAAACGGCCGAGCGCATTCGCTCGCGATTTCGACGCCGGCGACAACTTCGAAACGTTCCTTCTGTCCGCCGTGGCGACCGTGCTGGCAATTCGCGCGTTTCTGCATCTCACCGGATACATCCGGATCGGCGGCGCGACACTTCACGTCGCGCACATGTTGTGGGGCGGACTCCTGATGCTCGTCTCGTTGCTCCTCCTGATCGTCTTCATCACGAGAAGACCGAGACGGCTGGCCGTGTTCGTCGGAGGGGTCGGGTTCGGCATGTTCATCGACGAAATCGGGAAGTTCGTGACACGCGACAACGACTATTTCTTCCGCCCGGCCGTCGCCATGATCTACGTCGTGTTCGTCCTCGTGTTCGTCGTCGTTCGCTCGGTCCTGACGCGCCGCCGGTACACGGCCAACGAGTACCTGGTGAATGCCTTGCAGGAAATGCAGAACGTCGCGTTGGACGATCTCGATCCGGAGGAACAGCGGAGGGCGCTCCTCTATCTCGATCACGCGGATCCGGAGAGCCCGCTCGTCGAGCCCCTCCGCCGATCGCTGGCCGGCTCGATCCTCGTCGCCTCCGGAACCCCGCGGGAGTGGGCCCGCCTGAGGGAGAAGATTCGTTCCTTCTATCGAAGCGTGGCGTCGCACCGATCGTTCAACCGAATCGTCGTCACATTCTTCGTCGTCGAACGCGCGTGGAATCTCCTCTACCTCTCGGTTCTCCTCCCTTTCGCGGCCCCGCGCTATGCGGAGTGGGGGCGGATCCTCACCTTCGAGCGGTTCGTGCCCTCTCCCGAGGGCTGGACGGTTCTCGACGGCGCGGAGATCGGCTCCTCCGCGCTCGCCACCGGCCTGGCCCTGCTCGGCGCATATAGCATTCGTCGCTCGAGAGTGGACGCGTTTCGCATGTTCGAGCGCTCGATCCTCGTGTCGCTCCTGCTGACCCAGGTCTTCCTTTTCTACCGGCAGAGGTTCGCCGCTCTGTTCGGCTTCGTGTTCCACCTTCTCGTGCTCGGAGCGGTTCGCTACATGCTTCAGAGAGAGATCGCTGAGAAGGACGAGCGGATCTCCGCGCAGGCCGTTTCGCCCCCGGGCGCCGCCAGGACTCCGGGAGGCGCGCGGGAAGCGATCCGCCGCTCGTGACGAACCCGGACGGGCTGTACCGGGTGTGTGCTGTGATAGCGTCGGAAGTGACCCGGGGGGAACGGAACGACAACGAGCCGCGATGCCTGTCGTTCGGCAGCCATCGCAGAGAGACGGATGGTGACAGATGAGCCCCTCGCCTTGGACCCGCCTCACGCTCCAGATCTCCTCGGCCATGACCCCGCCTGCGTCGGGCCATCGCCGGTCTGCCATGCAGCCGTACGTCGCGGAAGAGGGTTGCGCCCGTCACCGGCGCGCGGCCGTCTCGGTCCTCTCGCTCGTGCTCCTCGTCTCCGTTCTGCTGGCGTGGCCAGCTCCCGCGTGGTCTCAGTACTTCGGCCGCAACAAGGTCCGCTATCACGAGTTCGACTTCCAGGTGCTCAAGACCGAACATTTCGAGGTGTATTACTATCCGAATGAGCGTATGGCGGCGGAGGACATGGCGCGGATGGCGGAGCGCTGGTACGTGAGGCTCTCCGGGGTCCTGCGTCATGATCTGCTGAAGCGCAATCCGATCATCCTCTATGCGAACCACGCGCATTTCCAGCAGACGAACGTCATTCAGGGACTGATTTCCGAAGGCACCGGAGGGGTGACGGAACCGTTGAAAGACCGGGTCGTTCTGCCCCTCACCGGGGTGTATCGGAACAACGACCACGTCCTCGGCCACGAACTCGTCCACGCCTTTCAGTTCGACGTTGCGCAGAATCCAGGGGACACTCTGGGCTTTTCGATCGGACGGCTCCCGCTCTGGATGGTCGAGGGAATGGCGGAATACCTTTCGGTCGGCAGGAACGATCCCCTGACCGCCATGTGGATGCGGGACGCCTTGCTGCAGAACGACTTCCCGAAGATCTCCGATCTCGGGACCGATCCGCGCTACTTTCCCTACCGCTTTGGTCAGGCGTTCTGGGCGTACGTCGCGGGAGTGTGGGGCGACGACATCGTGCCGCGCCTCTACCGGGCGACGGGGGAGCTGGGACCGGACGAGGCGTTCCGATCGGTCCTCGGAATGTCGAGCGACTCCCTCTCCGCCCTCTGGGCGGGGGCCAGCCGCGAATACCTGCTTCCGCCCGCAGAAGGACGCACCGCTCCGAAGGACGCCGGCCGCTCGATCCTTTCGAAGGATTCGGGCGCGGGCGAGATGGTCGTCGGGCCGGCGATCAGCCCGGACGGGAAACGCATCGCCTTTCTGTCGGAGCGCGGATTCTTCTCGATCGACCTGTATCTTGCCGATGCGAGGACGGGCAAGGTGGTGAAGCGGTTGACGAGGACGAGCGCCGACCCCCACTTTACGGCTTTGCGCTTCATCGACTCCGCGGGCGCATGGTCTCCCGACGGGCGCAGGCTCGCGTTCGTCGTTTTCGAAACGGGGGAGAACCGCCTCGCCATCCTGGACGTCGGCTCCGAGAAGATCGAGCGCCAGATTCGCGTAAAGGATGCGGGCGGGCTCTCGAACCCCTCCTGGTCGCCGGATGGAAAGTCGATCGTCGTCTCGGGGATTGCCGGGGGGATCAGCGATCTGTTCCTGGTCGACCTGGCGAGCGGTTCGACCACCCGGCTGACCGACGACCGGTACGCGGACGTCGAGCCGACCTGGTCGCCGGACGGCGCGACGATCGCTTTCACGACCGATCGCGGGGACGGGACGAACTTCGAGACGCTCGAGTTCGGCAACATGCGGATCGGATTGATGGATGTGCGGAGCCGCGCGATTCGCATGCTCGACCCGCTCCCGGGCTCGAACCAGATCAATCCGCAGTACGCCTCGGACGGGCGGAGCCTGTTCTTCATTGCGGACAGGAGCGGGATCGCCGACATCTACAGGGTCGATCTGGGCGGCGGCGCCGTGCGCCAGGTGACGGCCGTGAAGACGGGAGTGAGCGGGATCACCTCACTCTCTCCAGCGATCTCGGTCTCGCCGGGCACGGGCGAGATCGTGTTCTCGGTCTTCGAGCGCGGAGGCTACCGCGTGCAGGGTCTCGACGCGAGCGAGGCGCAGGGGGGTGCCCTGGTCGAAACGAATGCGTCCGCCGGTATCCTGCCTCCCGCCGACCTGCGCGCCCGGGCGCTCGTCGAACGCTACCTCGCCGATCCGCGCGGCCTGCCGTCGGGAAACTTCGCCTCCCGGGACTACTCTCCCGCTCTCAAGCTCGATGCGATCGGCGTTCCGTCGGCCGGAATTGCCGTCGACCGCTACGGCGCCAGCGTCGCCGGAGCGATCGGGCTCTACTTCAGCGACATGCTGGCCAATCGAGAGTTGAGTCTCTACGTCCAGGCGAATGGAGGAGTGCGGGACATCGGCGGCCAAGTGATCTATCAGAACAACAGGAGCCGTTGGACTTGGGGCGCGGCCGCGGGACACATTCCCTACCGTGTGACCACGACGGCCGCCTACCAGGACACCGTCCGCGTCAACGGCCAGCCGCAGCAGGGAGTCGTGTTCGAGGAGCAGAATCAGCGGCAATACGAGGAGATGCTGCAGCTGAACGCCAGCTACCCGTTCTCCCAGACACAACGCTTCGAGATCGGCACCGGCTACTCCCGCATCACGTTCTCGAATCAGCTCCACGTCGTGGAGACGGTGAGCGGCTTCCAGGTTCGCGACCGGACGCAGGACCTGCCCTCCCGGGACGCGATGAACTTGTTCCAGGGGTACGCGGCGCTCGTCGAGGACCGCTCGTTCTTCGGCTTCACCTCCCCGGTCGCTGGGACCCGCTGGAGACTGGAAGTGGCACCGACCTTCGGAAGCCTGCAATACGAATCTGTCCTCGCCGACTACCGGCACTATTTCTTCCTGCGGCCGATCACCTTTGCCGTGCGCGGGCTGCATTTCGGAAGGTACGGCGGGAACGCGGAGAGCGACGATCTGAGCCCGCTCTTTCTGGGGACCGAAACCCTGGTTCGCGGCTACTCTTCCGGATCGTTCGACGCCAGCGAGTGTGGCGATCCGACCGGTGGAACGTGCGGCCCGTTCGACAGGCTGATCGGCAGCCGCATCGCGGTCGGGAACCTCGAGCTGCGCGTTCCCCTTCTCGGCGACGAGCAGCTGGGACTACTGACGTTCCCCTACCTTCCCACCGAGATCGTGGCCTTCGCCGACGGAGGAGTGGCCTGGTCCTCGAGCGAAACGCCGAAGCTGCGGTTCGACCGGACGACCAACGAGCGGGTTCCGGTGTTCAGTGCTGGCGGCTCGGCTCGGTTGAACGTCCTGGGAGCCCTCGTCGTGGAGCTCTACGCCGCGCATCCGTTTCAGCGTCCGGAAAAGAACTGGGAGTTCGGATTCCTGCTCTCGCCAGGATGGTGAGATGTGGGGACCTGGTTGAGCCGTGTCACGTCTGCGAAAAGAACGTTGGCGAAGAGACATCACATTCCGGCCGCGCGAGGAGGAGTGGAGATGAACAGAGCGATGGGAATCCTGGGCGCCGTTGCAGTCGGGACGGGACTGATGTACCTCCTGGATCCGAACAGCGGCGCGCATCGTCGTTCGCTCCTTCGGGATCGGGCCACGAGCCTCGCTCACGATACGGAAGAGTTCCTTGGAAAGGCGACTCGCGATGCCCGGAACCGCGGGAAGGGAATCCTGGCTCGGTCGCGGTCACGCATCGAGAGGGATGAGGCTCCGGACGAGGTGATTGCCGAGCGCCTGCGATCGCGGATCGGACGCTTCCTCTCGCATCCGCGAGCGATCGAAGTGAACGTGCGCGAAGGAGAGGCGGTCCTCCGCGGACCGATCCTCACGAAGGAGGTGCGGCGCCTCGTTCAAGAAGCTCAGAAGGTGCCCGGCGTGCGACGCGTGGTGAATCTCCTCGAGCCGCACCGGGGCGCGGAAGGAGTGCCGGCCCTCCAGGGTGACGCCCGCCCTCGCAGGGCCCGCTCTGAGCTCAGACAGGGGAACTGGAGCCCGACGATGGGCGCCGTCGCCGGAGCAGCGGGAGCAGTGCTCGCGATCTGGGCGCTGCGGCGCGGCGAACCGATCGCCGCTTCCGTGGCAATCCTCGGCTCTGGCGCGCTCGTGCGATCGAAGATGGGGGCGGGACGATCAGCCCGGACGGAGGAGGCGTTGTCCTGACCTTCGAGAACCGCCCGCTCCTGCGCTAGGCGACAGCTGGGCGGGAACGCCCCCGGAGCGGGCTCGAGACTGGCGGGAGGATCGCTCGGGCGGCCGCTTTCGTAGCAGCGGGAGCGAGAGCCGGCGCTTGCGATGTCACGAGATCGTGAACCGGCCAGTCCTTCTCGCGCATGCGCTCGAGAATCGAGGCGACCAGCGGATCGAGATTGTACAAGCGGCAGGTCCACAGGTGGGCGCCATCGTAGTTGCGGTAGGTGGTGAACAGGATTCCGTCCGCCCGGCCCACATCCTCCCGAGCCTCGTCGAGGACCTCCGAACACACCTCTTCGAGCCCGTTGACGCCCGAAATCACCGTGATCTTCGCGAACTCCTCGGTACTGCAGACGTGCACGCGCAGATCGCGGACAGCGCGAGCAGAGCGCTTCTTGATCCGTGCCATGGTTCTCATCGACCGCCTCTTCCTGTCATGTCGCCCCATCGAGTCGAGGTGAATGGATTCACGAAATCGATTTAGCGCCGATTTCAACGAGCAAGCAAGCGAGCACCAATGAATTCGACTTCATGATCCTTTTGTTCCTTCGGATCCTCGCGTGCGGAAGGGCCGAGCAGCGTCCGTTCGCCGGCTCGCAGGCGGTTGCGTGATCTGCTGGAACCCTCGAGAGGCGCATGGGGATTGGTGGATCGACGGGGACTCGAGTGAGGCGACACGACCTTTTGCAGAGACAGGCAATGGGATTAGAGGTTCCGCCGCAGCCGGCCGGCGTCTCCGCGCACCGGCATCTCTCACGCCCGAGCGTGGAAGAGGTGGCCGCCACCCGGGCGGGGCCGACTAGCGCCTCGATCGCTGTACGCGCAGTAGCGCCGCCCCGCCGGACGGGTGGATCGGATTTCTAGACCTGGATCCCCTGGGCCGCTTGGAGAACCTCCTGCGCCTCGTCCCGCTTACGAGCGTCCTCGAAGATCGCGTCGAACCAACGGGCGAAGCGCATCTCGACGTGGTCGAGGAAGAGCGTCTCGTTCGGCTCCACGATCTCATGCAGCTGATCGTAGGCGGCATCGGGACCGCGCAGCCGGAAGGCGTCGAGGTCCCAGATCGAGTCGCCGTCGGCCGTCCCGCCGGTTCTGCTCGAGCTGCGATCCCCCGGGTCCCCGGCGATCGCCACGTCGCGGTAGATCGCGACGGTGCGCCGGATCTCCTCGGTGACTTCGGAGACGTTGGCGTACTTCATCTTGAATCTGTACCCCATCTCGGCGGCGATGCGACAAATCATCTGCCACGTCTCGATGCCTGACCGGGGCGGCACCGCCCGGTTGACCCGCTGCACGCGACGTTCCTGGTTTGTGAAACTCCCGGAGGTCTCCGCCGTGGTGGAGAGCGGCAGCACGATGTTCGCGAGCCGCGCCGTCATCGTTTCGAAGACGTCCGCGACGATGAGAAAGTCAGCGGCCATGAGGCCATTGCGCAGATCGGGCGGGAACGACTCGTCCCCGAAGGGATCCTCGCCCAGAAGGATCGCGAGACGGATCTTCTTCTCACGCAGAAGGGCAGCGATGTCGGCTCCGTTGGGATCGAGATCCTGCAGGCGCACGCACCATTCCTTCTCGAGAGCCTCGACGCCGGCCGCGTCGCCGACCGGGACGTAACCGGGAAGCCAGCCGGGATGAGCCCCCATGTCCAGGATCCCTTGCATGTTCGACTTTTCGTGCATGGCAAGCAGCCCGCAACCGAGGGAACGTGCGACGTCCCGGATGACGCGCGCGTCTCCCGGCGTGCGGGGGCCGCGGAAGTCCTTGTTGAAGATGCAGACCTTCAGAATGCTCTTCGCGAGGATCTCCGCCGCTTCGCGCACACGCGCCGCCGGCACTCCGGTCATCGCCTCCGTGTCTTCCGCGCTGGTCGCGGCCACCGCGTCGCGTAGGGACGCGTCGTCCTCGATCTCCTGGCCGGTGATCGCAAGGAACTCCTTCTCGAGAGCGAGCATCAGACGAGCCTCTGTCCCCGGCCGGCACTGCAGGAACACCTCGGCATAGGCGGAGGCTCGATTCTCCTCGGGGCCCACGTAGATCATCCGGGCGCCTTTGCGGATCGCCTTCTTGGTGAACAGATCGACGACGAAGTGCTCCGAGTCGAGCGCGGAGGCGACGACGAGGATCGCCTGGGCGTCGACGACCTCGGGATAGCCGGCCGTGGAGACGACGTCCGGAGCGAACAGCTCCGGGTTCACCAGGTTCGCGAGGGAGGCGACGTGGTGGGTGCGCAGCGCCACGCGCGCGAACTTCTGCGCCAGGTACGCCTCCTCGTTCGTCAGCCTCGGCGAGAGGAAGACGGCGATCTCGCTGCCCGAGAAGCGCCGGACGAACTCCTTCAGCCGGAGCCCCGCATAGGCGATCCCGTCCTCGACCGAAACCTCCTCCAATTCCCGGCCGGTACGGATCCTCGCCTTCACCAGACGGTCGGCCGCCTGCACGTGCCCGTATCCGAACCGACCCTTCCGGCAATGATTGCCGTGCGTGACCGGGTGGTCCTCCTGGCGCGACACCTTGATGAGCGAGTCGCCGAAGACGTCGTACTGGATCCGGCATCCGGTCCCGCAGTAGTGGCAGATCGATGGCACGCTCCGCGTCTCCCAGGGCCCCGGCTTGGCCAGCGGGATCTTCTCCACGATGGCGCCGGTCGGGCAGGTGCCGATGCAGAGGCCGCAGGTGACGCATTCCGTGTCGAGCAGCCGCCCCCCCAACTCCGGTCTCACGACCGTCGAGAATCCACGATGGATGAACCCGAACGCGGACACGCCGACCACCTCGCTGCAAATCCGGACGCAGCGCCCGCAGAGGATGCACTTGTTCGGATCGAGCTCGATCAGCGGGTGGCTCCGATCGACGCGATACTCCTTGGCCTCTCCGAGATAGTTCTGGATCTCGACGCCGTATTCAGTCGCGTACTTCCGAAGCGAGCAGTCGAAGAGCGAGAGGCACCCGCACTCGAGGCAGCGGTAGCTCTCCTGCCGCAAGTCGTCGGTCGTGTAGCCGGTCTCGACCTCCACGAATCCGCGGGTCCTCTCCTCGACCGGCAGAGCGGGCATCGGGCGCCGGTGCTCGCGCGAGCCTTCTCGCAGATCGTCCACCGTCACCTGCCTGTACACGTCGCGCCGGCTATGGAACGGGACCGGCTCGGGCTTCGCCTTCCCCGTCTGGATGTAGGAGTCGATCGCGTAGGCCGCCTTCCGGCCCGCAGCGATCGCCTCGATCGCCGTCGCCGCCCCCGTGACGACATCCCCGCCCGAGAAGACCCCTTCGACGCTCGTCTCGAAGGTGCCTTCCTGCACCTGGATCGTCTGCCACCGGGTCAGGTTCAGCACCTCGCCCATCGGCAGAAAGTTCGGCACGTGTCCATCGATCAGCTCTTTCACCTTCGTGCTCTGGCCGATCGCCGCGATCACCCAGTCGCAGTCGATGGTGAACTCCGACCCACGGATCGGCTTCGGACTGCGCCGGCCGCTCGCATCGGGCTCTCCCAGTTCCATCCGGAGGCACTCGAGTCCCGCCACGCGACCTTCTCGCGAGACGACCCGCACCGGCGCCACGAGAAAGTCCATCTCGATCCCCTCGTGCGCCGCCTCGTCGATCTCCATGCCGTTCGCCGGCATCTCGGCGCGCGTGCGCCGGTATAGCAGTCGGACTTCGCCGGCGCCCACGCGCAGCGCGGTCCGGGCGCAATCGATCGCCGTGTTGCCGCCGCCGACGACGAGCACGCGTCCATGGAGCGGGACCGGCTTGCGGAGGCCGAAGTTCTTCAGGAACTCGATTCCGGAGAGCACTCCCGGAGCGTCTTCCTCCTGCACGCGCATCTGGGAGCTGTCCCACGCGCCGATCGCGAGGAAGATCGCCTCGTACCCCTCCTGCTTCAACGAGGCGATCGTGAAGTCGCGCCCGAGGGCGACGTTCGTCCGCAGACGTACGCCGAGGTCGAGAATCTGGTTGATCTCGAGATCGAGCACCTCCTTCGGCAATCGATACTCCGGAATGCCGTAGCGCAGCATCCCGCCCGCCTCCGGAAGCCCTTCGAGGATCTGCACGTCGTACCCGCGGATCGCAAGGTAGTAGGCGGCCGAGAGCCCAGCGGGCCCCCCGCCCACCACGGCGACACGCCGGCCGTGCCGGCCGGCGATCACCGGCCGGAACGGCTCGCGACTCTCGAGGTCGAGGTCGGCGATGTAGCGTTTGATGTAGTCGATCCCGACCGCTTCGTCGAGCATGTTGCGGCGGCAGCCGCGCACCTCGCACGGGCGCGTGCAGACACGCCCGCAGACGGCGGGCAGCGGGTTGCGCTCCTTGATCAGCTGGATCGCGTCACGATATTTGCCGAGGGCGGCGAGAGCGATGTACCCCTGAATGTCGATGCCCGCGGGGCACTGGAGCTGGCAGGGACCGATGCAGTCCGCGTAGTGATTGGAAAGCATCAGCTCGAGCGCCGCCTTTCGGGACCGGCGGATCTCGGCGTTGTCGGTCTCGACGATCATGCCGCCGGCGACCTTCGTGGAGCAGGCGGGCAGAAGCGTCCGAGCTCCCTTCACCTTGACAACGCAGAGGAAGCAGGAGGCGAACGGTTCGAGCTGCCGGTCGTCGCAGAGGGTGGGGATGTGGTGAATCCCGTTCTCCCGCGCGACCTGGAGGATCGTCTGCCGGTTGTCCGCAATGATCCTCTTTCCGTCGATCTCGAGCTTGATGAGCGCCATGGCTTCTCCCGTTTCCTCCCTCAGTTCCGGACGACCGCGTGGAAGCGGCACGTCTTGTAGCATTCGTCGCACTGAATGCACTTCGACGTGTCGATCGCGTGACGCTGCTTCTTTTCTCCGGAAATCGCGCCCTGTGGGCAGACGCGGCCGCATGCTCCACAGCCGTTGCACGCCTCGGTGATCGAATAGGTCAGCAGCGCCTGACAGGAATGGGCTGGACATTTCTTGTTGGCGATGTGCGCCTCGTACTCGGAGCGGAAGTACTTGAGCGTCGTCAGGACCGGGTTCGGCGCGGTCTGGCCGAGCCCGCAGAGCGAGTTGCTCTTGACCAGATGGGCCAGAGACTCGAGGGTCTCGATGTCCCCCTCCTTCCCCTTCCCCTCCGTGATCCTCTGCAGGATCTCGAGCATCCGCTTGGTGCCGACCCGGCAGAAGGTGCATTTCCCGCAGCTCTCGCGCTGGGTGAAATCGAGGAAGAAGCGGGCGATGTCGACCATGCAGGTCGTCTCGTCCATCACCACGAGTCCCCCCGAGCCCATGATCGCCCCGGTCTTGTTGATCGACTCGTAGTCGATGACCGTGTCCTGCAGCTCGGCCGGAATGCACCCGCCGGACGGTCCCCCCATCTGGACCGCCTTGAATTTCCGGTCCTCTTTGATCCCACCACAGATCCCGTGGACGATCTCCGCGATCGAGATCCCCATCGGGACCTCGACGAGCCCGCCGCGACGGATCTTGCCCGCCATCGCGAATACCTTCGTCCCTTTGCTGTTCGGCGTGCCGAGCGAATGGAAGGCTTCGGGACCGTTGGCGACGATCCACGGAATGTTCGCGAACGTCTCGACGTTGTTGATGTTGGTGGGCGATTCCCAAAGCCCCTTGGAGGCGGGGAACGGCGGGCGGATACGAGGCATCCCGCGCTTCCCCTCGATCGAACCGATGAGGGCCGTCTCCTCGCCGCAGACGAACGCCCCGGCCCCCTCCTTGAGCTTCACATGGAAGGAGAAGCCGGTGTCGTAGATCCGGTCTCCGAGCAGACCGCGCGCCTCCGCGGCGGCGATCGCCATGTTCAATCGCTCGATCGCTTTGGGATACTCCGCGCGGACGTAAATGTAGCCGTGCTCGGCGCCGATCGCGAAGCCGGCGATCGCCATCCCTTCGATGACTGCATGCGGGTCTCCTTCGAGCACCGATCGATCCATGAAGGCGCCGGGGTCCCCCTCGTCGGCATTGCAGATGACGTACTTCACCGTGCCGGGGGCGAGCCGCGTGAAGCGCCATTTCATCCCGGTCAGGAAGCCGGCGCCGCCGCGCCCCCGCAGTCCCGACTCGACGATGCGGTGAATCAACTTCTCCGGATCGGCCTCCTTCAGGACCGACTCGAGCGCTCGATAGCCGCCGACCTTCAGGTAGTCGTCGATCTCCTCGGGATTGATGAACCCGCAATTGCGCAGGACGATCCGGTTCTGCCTCGACAGGAACGCCTGCTCGCTGCCCGCGCCCGTGTGGCTCCAGACGAGCCACTCCTCGACCGGGCGGCCTGCTCGCACGTGCTCCTCGACCAGGCGCGCGGCCTTCTCCTTCGTGATTCCGCCGTATTGCCAACGCCCCCCCGCCTCGTCGCGGATCTCGACCAGGGGCTCGCGGTAACACATTCCGATGCAGCCGGTCTTCTCGAGCCGCGCCGCCCCGTCTCTGGCGCCTGCGCCGTCGGAGTGGTCGCAACGATTGCCGCCGTCTCCGCCGTTGCCCCCCGCGCCGTGGCCGGCGTACAGGATCTCGGCGAGCGCCGCGTAGGTCTCCTCCGCGCCGGCCGCGATTCCGCAGGTCCCGAGTCCCACGAAAACCTTCATGACGCGGCGACCTCCCTGGCGGCCTTGCGGTAGGTGGCGACGATCCGTTTCAGATCGGCCGGCACCAGGTTCCCGTAGGTCGCGTTGTTGATCATGATGACCGGCGCGAGACTGCAGCAACCGAGGCAGGAAACCGTCTCGAGCGTGAAGAGGCGGTCCTTCGTCGTTTCGCCCGTCACGATCTCGAGGTTCTCCTCCATGGCCTTCGTGATCGCGTTCGCTCCCGCGACGTGGCACGCGGTCCCGTGGCAGACCCGGATGATGTTCCTGCCGACCGGGTGGAGCCGGAACTGCGCGTAGAAGGTCGCGACTCCGTAGATGTGACTCACCGGTATCCCGTAGCGCTTTCGGATCTCGAAGATCCGCTCCCGGCTGATGAAGCCGTCCTGCTCCTGTGCCTTCTGCAGGGCGGGGATCAGCACGCCATGCTCTCCGGCGTAATGGAGATTCTTGAAATCGTATTTGCGATGCTCGGGCATGACTTCCACGCTCCTTCGATGGGACCTTCGACCGGACCGGCGTCCTCTGGGAAAACTCCAGGCGGCGCGATCGCGCCGACCGCTTCCGGAGTCCGTTCCGCCCGCTAGTCGTAGGGAGTGTCGAACATCTTGTTCATCAGGCTCATCATCTCGTCGATGTCCCCAACACCGCCGATCGCATGCGCCTTGCATCCGTAACGGGAGCAGAACTCGAGGTATCCGCCCGTCTTCAGGTTCAGAGACGCCATCGGCGCGCCGCAGAGTTTGCAGGTCACCGGCAGCATGATGCTCGCATCGCACTTCGGGCACCGGAACTCGATCGTCGCTCCTTCAGTCAAAGCGAGGTCGGTCTCGATGCTGTAGTCCCCGAAGACCGCGCTCAGAGTCATCTCGCCGTCCTGATGCGACTCCTTCATGTGCGCGTCGAGGCGAACCTTCGTGCCGTCCGTGAGCGTCGATCCGCACTGGGGACAGCAGAGCTGCAGGACGAGCATGTGCTTACTCATCGGTCTTCTCCTCGTGAGCCTTTCGATCCCCTTCGAAGGCCTGGATGCGAAGGAACGGGCAGTCGTTCATCCGGGCCTCGCCTCGCCAGACGTCTTCGGCGAGCGTCTCGCAATCGGGCGATCCGCACGCCCCGCAGTTCTTCTTCGGGAGCTGGCTGCGGATCTCGTCCTGCTCCCGCTTCGCCGCGATCGCCGTACGGAGATCGTTGGCGAGGCGCTGGACGGGCCTCGCCGCGATCCCTTCTTCCAGGTCGAAGAAGTGGTCCCGGATCAGGCTCCGAATCCGCTCCTCCTTCACGCGGCTCTGTCCGGACAGGCGGCGTCCGATCCGCAGGATGTTGCGCTGGGCGGCGTAGCGTCCTTCGATCGTCAGCGGGCCGCTCACGCAGCCGTCGGGACAGATGTACGCCTCGATGAAGTCGACCGCCTGGAACTTGCCCGACTCCATCCGGTCGAAGACGTACTCGACGTCCTGCACACCCTTGACGGTCATGCTGTTCGCGTTGCGCATCCCGGCGATCTCTCCCCCCGCCATCGCCCACAACAGCCCTCGCGGGCTCACCGGATCTTCCGCCTCGAGCTTCGGCATCGCATCGATCGCGCGCCTCAGATCGGCGTAGAGCTCCGCGATCGAGAAGGCGCCGTCGAGGTGCGACTGCTCGAGCCCAACCGGGTCCATGATCGAGTTCATGACCGCGGAGCAGGGGGTGATGAAGAAGATGCCGATCTCCTTGGGATCGAGGTGCAGGCTGAGCGAGAGTTTGCGCCGCAGCATCTTCGCGGCAAGCTCCCGAGCCGACTCGATCGGGACCAGATGCGGGATCATGTCGGGATAGCGGATCTGCACGAGCCGCACGATCGAGGGGCAGGTGACGGAGATCTTCGGCCAGGGACCGCGGCACTCGGCGAGCTGCGCGTCGGTCGCGCCGGCGACCATCTCGCACATCCAGGAGATGTCGTAGCTGCTGTCGAAGCCGATCCGCGTGAACGCCCGGAGGATCTGACCGGGGTCGACGTCGCGGCCGAACTGCCCGTACAGGGTCAGCGATGGCATGGCGACCGTGTAGCGGAACCTCTCGAGCGCCGCGGAGGAGGAGGTCTTCGCCCGGGCCGCTTCTTGCGGGCAGATGCGAATGCATTCCCCACAATCGATGCAAAGCTCCCGCTTGATCACGGCCAAACCGTCCCGGACCCGTATCGCCTTGGTCGGACAGGCGCGGCAGCAGGCCACGCAGCCGATGCAGGCTTGCCGGTCGATCAGGATCGATGGATCGGGCGCTTCAGCCACCGACATCCCGCCGCTCCCCTCCTCCCTGCCATCCACCTTCTCCGGTCCGGGCTCTTGCGCCGCCGTGACCGACCCGCCCCTCGAACCCGCCGGATGCGCGAGCTACAGGCGGACTGCGTAGCGCAGCCGCGTCCCGACGCCAACCGTCGAGCGGATCTCGAACTCGTCGCTGTTGCGCTTGATGTTCGGCAGCCCCAAGCCGGCTCCAAACCCTCGCGCTCGCATCTCCGGCGTCGCCGTGGAGAACCCGGGCAGCATCGCGCGCTCGACGTCCGGGATTCCGCCGCCTCGATCGGCGAACGTCACCCGCACCTTGTCGGCGAATACCTCCAGATCGACGTCCGCCTCGTCCGCGTACATGATCACATTCATCTCGGCCTCGAAATTCGCGATCGAAAGCCTCCGGATCACATCGGAGGCGAGCCCGAACTGCTTCAGGATCGCCTTGATCCTGGCTGCGACCTCGCCGCCGTGCTCGTAGTCGTCGCCGCGGACGCGGAACCGCTCCGCGTAGAGGACCTCTTCCATCGCTCCTTCGGCCACGATTACGACTCGTGCTTCTTGCTCGCCGGCTCGAGCCCGGCGCGGTGAAGCAGCCCGCATGCCTCGAACATCGTCAGGCCGGTCGTCAGGATCGGGATGCCCTTTTGATCGGCGAGGGAGACGACCGCGGAGTCGGGACGCTTGCCGGAGATGAAGACGACGGCAGCCATGTCCGCGATGTCGGCTGTGTGGACCGATTGGATGCTGGTGAGTCCGGTGAGCAGGAGAGCCCGGGGGGTGGAGAAGGCGAGGACATCGCTCATGAGATCGGCCGCATAGCAGGTCACGATCTCCTCGTCGCCGTCGGCCTCCGGCCCGGCGATCCACTCGCAGGCGAGGAGCCGCTTCAGCTGTTCGATCGTCATCCGGGCTCCTGCCGGCCGCCCCTGGGGACGCCTACCTCACTCCCGCTTCGTAGAGCTTCGTCGCGACCTGCCAGCGGTTCAGGCCGGTCGCGAAGATCGGGATCTCCGCCTTCTCGGCCATCCTCACGACGTCGTCCGCCGGCATCTTCCCCTGGGTGACGACGATCCCGCACAGGTCGACCAGGTTCGCGGCCGCGATCACGTTGGAGTGGATCTGGACCGTAACCAGGAGGTTGCCCGCCTTCGCGTTGGCGATCACGTCGCTGACCATGTCCGAGATGTAGACGCCGCTGATGTCGTGCTCGAACTCCTTCGTGATCGTCTTCAGCTCGAGCTTCTCCGCCAGTTCACGCGTGTTCACATCAGACTCCTTCTCGGCGATCCGCCTACTCCTCCATCGCCGTCAGACCGAAGTCGATCATGACCTCTCCGTACGACATCGTCTCCTGGACACCGAAGAGGTCCGGGAGGATCAGGATCTTCTTCTCTTTGCTGCGTAGCCTTTCGTTGAACATTCGATTCAGGATGACGAGCTTCTCGCGAGAAAGATTGCGGCATGTGCCGTCCGGCCCTTCGTAGGTGACCGCGACGTACACGGAGATCCGGTTCTCGTGAGCGAGGTCTCCGATCTGATGGAGATCGGTATCCGGCTTCGTCGATCCGTAGTAGAGCAGCCCGAGCATCTCCCGGTAAGAAACGATCTCCCCCGTATGGTTGTCCCGGACGTCGAACTGGAATGACTGACCGACGCCCGCCGAGCGCCAGGTGCGGTTCCCCTCGCGATACTCCTCCCGGGGAGGGAGCGCCTCCGTCGTGAAGTAGGAGCGGACCGCGCTCGAGAAGAGGTCGTGCTCCACGATCACGTACCCGGGACGGACGTTGACCATTTCGAACCGGTGCTGCGGATTCGCTGTCATCGTGGCTCGTCCCTCCGGCCCTCGCGGGCCGCTCGGATCGCGGAGAAGAAACCCTCCGGCCGGAGACCGAAGGGTGAGCGCGCGCAGGAGCGGGGCGTATCGAGGGAGGCGTGAAGCGCGGCGGAGCGCATGGAGGAAGCGCCCCCGGGTCGGAGGCGCGGCAGTCCATCGACTCGCTGCGAGGGCCGTGGATTGCGAAGGAGCCTGTAGTGGTGATCTCGATCCGACATGCCCCACCCACCCATGCCCGACCCCTGGCGAGGAGGACGGCAACCGGAAAGGGAGTATCGGGTTACCTTCTCACCGCCGTGTCGATCCACTCGTGATCCAGCCTAGCATCGCCCCCCGTTCCGCGCCAACATCTATAATCTGCGATCGGTACGACAAGCGGTTGGGATGAGCGAAGCTTTTGCGTCCGGCAAGGCGGCCGAGCGGTCCCTTCCCGGCCTAGCCGAGGGGCGGCAACGTGGGCGGGCGAGGGGGACCAGGCGGATCCGGCACCGTCCGCCGCAGGAGAAGCCAGCGTGCGACCCAAGAGTAGTCGCGATCGCCGGCCTCGGATTCCTCGCCGACCCTCTCATACAGAGACCGCACCGCCTCATGCACCGGCAGCTCCAAGTCGAGGTCCTCGGCCGCCTCCGTGACCAGTCGGAGATCCTTCCGCATCGAGTCGACGGGGAAGTGCACGGGCGGATCCCCGTACAGGACGACACGGCCCTTCTGCCACATCGGCGACGCGAGGGAGCCGGCGTCGAGCAGGTCGAGGACGGTCGCGCCGGACAGTCCCTGACGAGTCCCGAGCGCGAGCGCTTCTCCGATCGCCTCCGCCATCCGGGCGAGCATCATGTTCGCGACGATCTTCAGCGCGTTTCCCTGGCCGGCGGGGCCGCAATGGAACACCCGGCGGCCGAGGAGATCGAGGATGGGGCGGACTCGGTCGAGATCCTTCGGATCGCCTCCCGCCATCAGCAGCAGCTCTCCCCTCTCCGCCGGAAGGAGGCTCCCAAGAACGGGAACGTCCAGGAATGAGGCGCCGGTCGCCTGGACCGTGCCGGCGATCGCGCGGCTGGCGATCGGACCCACCGTGCTCATGTCGACGTGGATGCGCCCCGGCTCGAGCGCTTCGAGGAGACCGGTTCCCGCCCCGTCCCCGGCCAGCAGGTCCTGCACCGCGTCCCCGTCGAAGACCATGCTGATCGTCACCGTGCAGCCGACAGCCGCCTCCCGTGGTGTGCGGGCGAGCTTCGCTCCCCTCTCGAGCAGCGGTTCCGCCTTCTCCGGCGTGCGGTTGTATACGACGAGCGGGACTCCCTGATCGAGAAGCCGGCTCGCCATCCGGAATCCCATCATGCCGAGACCGAGAAAGCCGACCGGCTCGCGCGAAAGATCCGGGGGCGGTCCGTTCATGTTCCCTCGATTCTCCCTTCGTCTCGTTCGCTCGTTGGGTGACCTGCGGTCCTCCCTGTGGAGGACTGCGTGTTTCGCGGGCGCGCAGCCGCCCCGGGCGATGGCAGACTCCCGCCCGTCGTGGTGGGGTCCCACGGCCTCAGGACCGCGATCGTCGCTCCCCAACCGGACGCGTCGTCCGCGTCGCCGAAGGAGAGCACGTTCGGGTCGCGTTCCAGGATCTGCCGCACCGTCTCGCGCTGCACCCCGATCCCTTTGCCGTGGATGAGCCGAACCCGGGTGAAGCCCGATTCCATCGCTTGCGCGAGGAACTCCACGACGACCGAGGCGATGTCCCGGGGGCGGAACGGATGCAGGTCCAGCGTGTCCGAGGGCCCGAGGACGATCGCCCCGTCCTCGTCCGGCTCCATCGGCGCAGCCTGACCGGCCTCCGGCCGCTCGTCGCTCGGCGGCTGCTGTTGCGTCCCCATCGAATCCTCATTGAACCATCCGGCGGTGAAAGGCGGGAAGAAAACCATCGATCTTGCCATGCCCGGTTGCGCGACAGGCCGGATCCTCGCTACGGTCACGGCCATGCGAGTCGGGGTGGTCCAGATCCAGCCGGTTTTCGGAGACGCGGAAGCGAACGTGCGTCTCGTCAAAGAGGCGATCGGCCAGCGGCGGGCGGATCTCTGGGTGCTCCCCGAGCTGTTCTCGACCGGCTACCTCTTCGGCAATCGGGAGACGCTCGAGCGCCTCGCCGAACCCGTTCCCCAAGGGCCAACGGCGCGCGCTCTCATCGACCTGGCCGGCCGCCTCGACGCCGCCTTCGTCGCCGGCATCGCGGAGCGAGCGCCGTCGGGCCGGATCTACAACGCATCAATCGCCGTAGACGCCACCGGCATTCGCGGCATCTATCGCAAGGTGCACCTCTTCGACCGCGAAGTCCTCTGGTTCGACAGCGGGGATCTGCCTTTCTCGGTGGTCGATCTGCGAGGCGCGCGCGTCGGGATGATGATCTGCTTCGACTGGATCTACCCCGAAGCGGCTCGCACCCTGACCCTGCTCGGCGCGCAGGTGATCGCTCACCCCTCGAACCTGGTCCTGCCGTTCTGCCAATCGGCGATGGTAACGCGCGCGCTCGAGAACCGCGTCTTCACGGTGACCACAAATCGGATCGGCGCCGAGGAGCGCGGAGGGGTCAGGCTCGAGTTCACCGGCGGGAGCCGGATCGTGGGACCGCGCGGCGCCGTGCTGGCGGACGCGCCCGGCGCGGAGCCTGCCGCGATCGCCGTCGACATCGATCCTGCAGAGGCGGACGAGAAGCACGCGACGCCCCGCAATCATCTGCTGCTCGGACGACGCCCGGACTTCTACAAGATCGGATGACGCGGGCACCGACGGATCAATACTCGCGCACCACGCTCGAGAAGGTCACTCCCAGCAGGATGCGGGTGAAGGACTCCTCCACGCCCACCTTCGACCGGTCGCCGCGCTTGCCGAGTTCGAGCGAGAGATCGATGGCAGCTCGTCCGGCAGCGGTGCGCGCCCCCGCTCCGAGGGTCACGGCCCGCTCCCGCACCTTCTCTCCGCCGGTCGTGCGGACGTAGTACTCGTCCTGCGCGTATCCGCCCCGGACCACCCAGCGGGGGAGAGGCTGCTCCTCGCTGCGCGCCGCGGTGTACTCCAGTCCGATCCCGAAGCGGCTCGTATCGAAATAGGGGAAGCTCTTCCGGCTGCGATCGGGATCGAGCCGCAATGCCGCCTCCCCCCAGAGCGTCCGAACGAAGTCGGCCGATACCGCCAGCCTGCCGGTCAAAGCGGCGTGCCCTCCGAGGCCCCACTGCCCAGGGATCTCCTGTTTGCCGCGCGTCGTCACCTGCTCTTTGGCGCCTTCGACGACCGTCACGACCTGCTCCATGTCCGACGAGGTTTCAGGCGTGACGAAAGCCCCGGCCGCGATGCGCTCATGAGGCCGGGCGATCAAGCCGGCAGTGAGACGCCAGGCGCCGTCCAGGCGCCCTTCGAGGACCTGGCGAAGATCGGTCGCGCTCGACTCGACGAAGTCGTAGCGCCACTGCTCTTTCACGGTCCCTTGGATGCGGCCGATCGTTGCACCCCACAGCAGCTTGCGCTCGAACGCCGGGCCGGCGAGAGACAGGCGGACGCCGTTCCATCCTCCGCTGCCCTTCGTCTCGAAATCGAAAGCATCGGCCTGCTCGCCCCCGATCCGCTGGACGCGGTCGAACGATGCGTCGGTGACGGTAAGGAACGCGGCTCCCGCGCGCAGGCCGCGCGGAAGTCGCGCGACCCCGCCGAAGTGCGGCAACAGGTCCGACCGCTGCCGGAAGGTGGCGCCATCGCCTCTCGCCTTGGCGTTGTCCACCTCGCCGGCGTACGAAGCGTACCCGTACGGGATGTCCGAGAGCCCGATCGCGGCAGGATTCAGCTCGCCGGTCACGCCGTAGCCCGTGACCGCGATCTCCGTGCCGCCGCGACCCCGCGCGGCTGGATCACCGGAATACCACCACCAGCCCCAGCCGTCCCTGGAGAAGACAGTCGCCGATGCGGGAGCCGCCGGCCACGCGCCGGCGAAGACCAGCGAGCCCGCGAGGAGCAGGAGGGCAGACAGGGCGCGAGGAGGGCGGCGAAGCACGCCTGCGGTGGGGCCGCAAAAGACGGCGCGGCGTCCCCGGAGAACGGCGATGCGGCCCGGGCAGCGTTGGTCCCACCACCAGATCATGGCGCCTCCTTCCATCGAGGCTCGGGCGGCCGGACGTAGACGATCGTCAACCGAGGCCTGTGCTCGGGCACTGTCGCCTCGGAGGTCGCGACGTAGATCTCCTTCGCCGACGACGTCTCGCCGACGACGCGCACCGAGAGGCCGTCGTTCTCGAGCCCGGTGGTCCACGCTTGTACGAGACCTCCGACCTCCAGGAACAGCCAGCCGTCCTCCGTCCCCTCGAAGGTCGCCGTAGTGACCGCGCTGCCGAGCAGGAGGCTATCGGGGGCCTCTTCGCCCGGCCCGGGCTCCTGCCACGACTCGCGGACAGGGTTCACGGCGAGTTGAATCGGAGTGTTCTCGGAGAGAATGCCGGAGGTGAGATAGAGCGCGAGCGTGCTCCGCGCGATCGACGCGTTCTCCGGAACAGCCGAGATGTCGAACCGGAGGAGGAAGCGCTGGATGTTTCCCGCTCCGATGGCCGCTGTAGAGTCATCGCCCGCGATGGGCGGCCTCAGGTCCTCGACGATGTAAGCGTCTTCCGTCGCCAGGGCGCTCCGGAGCACCGGAGTCTCCCCGATCTCGAGAACGAGCAGCGGAGTCAAGATTCTGACTCCGTTCTCGTCGTAGATCAGATCGTTGTGGGACACCAACGCTGCAATGCCCGTCCCGGAAATCCGTGAAATCTGCAATCCATTGTTCGAGGCGGGATCGCTCTTCCACTCCCGGATCAGGGAGAGCGGAATCTCGATGTCGGAGAGAGGGACGTGCACATTGATCGGGATCGAGCCGGTCGGAACGCCGGTGACGACTCCCAGTGGATCGACGGCCGTCGTGGTCTCCGGGGGGGCGGCGGCAGTGACGTCGTCCGCGTTCCAGGCGGAGGTGACTTGACGGGCCGCCAGAGAGAGGGTGTCCCCCCTTCCTTGCTCGGCATAGAAGCGAACGTAGGCCCTGCGCGCGCCGGTGGTGTCGGGGATCGAGCCGAAGCGCACGAGCGCGCGAGCCTTCATCTCCTCGTCCTTGCCCGCGAAGATTCGAAGCGCGGCCCCGGTACGGAAGTCCGGCCGCCAGCCGACGTCGGCCACCGGGGGAGAAACCAGAAGCGTCTCCGGAAGCTGGACCGCAGGGCCCCGGGGCCCCTCGTCGAATCCCAGAGGGGTCTCGTCCTCGGAGCATCCAAGCGGGAGCGCAGCCAGCAGCACAGCGAGCCCGAACAGCTGCAGCGGGAGGGGGGCGGCGCACCGGAGCCGGATGCGCCACGGCCTCGTTCGAATCATCGGATCTCCTTGCTCGGCATGGGTCTCGGCCGGGTTTCACGTCGTTTCCGGCGGAGCGTACACCCTGGCCTGCGGGCAGGATAGATAGGGCTGGAATTCCCACTTCGGCGTATCTCGGCCACCCACAGCCGCAGCCGTGTGGAGGCAAGTCGTCTAGCGCCCAGGAGAAAGCAGACGACGGACGCTCCCCGCCGCCTTCGGGGAGAGGAAGCCCCCGGCCCGATTCAGGTAATCAACGAAAACGACACTATTGACTCGTGGCATCGGTCTTGCATCACGAAACGCATGCGAAATCGAACACAAAGGGGGTGCTTCCATGCAACGGTTCCGGCGATACGCCCCGCCCACGCTCCTCGTCCTGCTCGTCCTGCTCGCGGCCTCTTGCGGCCGGGACGCCCAGAATCCGACCGCCGCTGCCGACGACGGGCTGATTCGCCTCGGATCGACAGGCAACCCCTCGCCGGCAGCCGAGGGCCACGGCAGAAACGGGGCGCCTGGGAAGCCTGACGTCCCGGGACCGCAGTCCTCCCCGCCGGCGCAGACGCTCTACTTCCAGTCCGGTGCCGGCGGAACTCTGCAGGTCGGGCGCTATCAACTCACGGTTCCGCCGGGCGCTCTTCCTCGTGACATGCCTGTCACTCTCATCGCGCGCGAGGAGAGCGGGTACGTGATGTGCGAGCTTCTCCCCCATGGACTCGTCTTCCAGACGCCGGTCAGGTTGACGATCGACCTGACGCGTTCGACCGCGAACGCCCATACGCGGGCCACGATCTACTGGCTCGACGAACAGGCGAACGAATGGGTGGACATTCACGGCACCTTCGACGCAGGTGCCATGCTGCTGTGGGTGGATCTCCCCCACTTCTCGCGATACGCCGCGGGGAGGGCCGGTTGGTAGACCGCAGGGGAACGGCCTCGTTCTGAGGTAACGCCGCCGCACCGGCTTCTCGGGATTACACGAGAGCAATCAAAAACTCGGCGTGCGCTCGATTTTCGAAGGGAATCGGGCGCTGTTTGTTTGTATCGTCGACATCGCCGACAAAAGGGACGTTCGAGGGAGGGGGGCCAACGACGCAATCGAGGGCCCCTCGTTCTTTCCCCGCGAGCGCCGCCGACCGCCGGTTGACGATAGATGCTGCAATGGCGGCGCAAGCCGTGCAAGCGCCGCCGCCTTTCCACGGCACTGAAACCTGGAGGAGACGATGGCGCGTCGCTCTTGCGCCTCTCTTCGGTCGTCGATCCGGTTCGCCGCGCAGTTGCTCTTGCTCGCCGGAATCTGCACCCCCGCTGCCGGTGCATCCGACCGAACCGACCTCGGTCCCTACATCGTTCTCGGATGGAACGATCTAGGGATGCACTGCATGAACAGGAACTTCGCGGACCTTTGTGTCCTCCCGCCCTTCAATACCGTCTGGGCCACGCTGATCCAGCGCGGAGACGCCAGCCATGTCCCGGTCGTCCTGGGCGGTCCCGGCTACCGGCTCACCTATCGCTTCGACGCGAACACCTACTCCGCCGGCAAGACCGACTTCTGGTCCTGGGAGGATCAGCTCTTTGGGGTTTCGCTCCCTGCGAACATCGGTCTGACGGGACGAGGGCTGACCGGGACGATCGACTGGACGACCGATCACTTCGAGGCCGCAGGAATCCCGCTCACTCCATGGGACGACGCCGACCTTCAGCACGAGCAACCGTTTCAGCTCATGCAGATCGACGCATACGACGCGGAGAACCATCTTCTGGCGGCGACCGAAATCGTCGCTCCGGTGAGCACTGAGATGCTGTGCTCAGAATGTCACCATCCGGACCCGGGGGAGACGGTCGAGCAAGCGATCCTGAGGCTTCATGACGACGAGAACGGCACCCAGCTCTACAACTCACGGCCGGTGTTGTGCGCCGATTGCCACGCGAGCAACGCTCTGGGCTTGCCCGGTAATCCCAACCTTCCCAGCCTCTCGCTCGCCATGCACGAGCAGCACGGCGAGGTCACGAACGACTGCTACACCTGCCACCCGGGCCCCCACACGCAATGCCTGCGGGACGTCATGTCGCAGGAACACGGAATGGTCTGCCAGGACTGCCATGGCTCGGTGGCGCAGGTCGCCTACTCGATCGACGAACTGGGACGCGAGCCTTGGCTCGAGGAACCGCGGTGCGGCGACTGCCATGGCCCCGCGTATGCCGAGGAGCCCGCTACTCTCTACCGGTTCTCGAACAACGGTCACGGCGGTCTCTACTGCGAGGCGTGCCACAACAGCACCCATGCGATCCTTCCTTCACGCGAAGAGCGTGACAACCGCCAGACGGTTGCGTTGCAGGGCCACGCCGGGACGCTACGCACCTGCTCCGTCTGCCACGGCGTCACTCCTTGGGGACCGGGTCCGCATGGGCTCTACCCGACTGGCGTGGACGATGGGACCCCCGTCAGCGAGCTGGCGGCCCGTGTCCTCGTCCAGCCGAATCCGATCTCCACCTCGGCGGTGATCCGCTACCGGGTCGTGGACGAGACGCCCGTCGAGCTCGCGATTCACGACGTGGGCGGCCGGATGATTCAAACGTTGACGATGCGGTCCCAGCGGGCGGGCGATCACTCGCTCGTTTGGGACGGCAAGGACGAGGAAGGCCGGTCCGTGCCGGCCGGCGTCTACTTCTGCCGGCTGACGACGGCCGGCCAGACGGCGACCGCGAGGATCGTGAAGGTCGATCCCTGACCGGATCGGAAGAGGCCGGATCTCGCACCGAGCCCGATTCAGGAGCGCCGGACGACCCCCGGAGCCTCCAACAGGGGAGCCGCGCACGGCATTCGACCGGCGCGGCCCTTCTGCAACCTGCGCCGGCGCGCGGCCGCGACTCGGGAGAGGCTGTATCATCCCCATCGCACGGCACCTGTCAGTTCGCCTCTCGGCTTCGAGGCCCGGAGCGTGAGGAGAGCATGATGGCCGCCTAGAGGAGCACGATGGCCGCTTTCCGAGCCTTCCCCTCGCAGGTCATTCGCACCCGGCGATTGATCCTGGATTCGTTCCACGCCGAGGACGCCCCCGCGCTCTTCGCGTACAGGTCGGACCCGGAGGTATGCCGCTACCAGTCGTGGGAGCCTGCTTCGCTCGACGAGGTCGTCGCGTTTCTCGGCGATCTCGCAGTCGTCGAGTTCGCGACGCCCGGAACCTGGTTTCAGATCGCGATCCGCCCTCTCGAGGCAGCTCGTCCCGGAACGCTCGTCGGCGACATCGGCGTCCACTTTCCGGCCGACCAGCGATGCCAGGTCGAGATCGGGTTCACCATCTCGCCGGCGTATCAGCGCCGGGGCTTTGCGACCGAGGCGGTCACCGCGTTGCTCGACCATCTCTTCGGCCCGATGAACAAACATCGCGTCTACGCTTCGGTCGATCCGCGCAACTCCCCCTCGATCGCCTTGCTCCGTCGTCTCGGTATGCGACAGGAGGCGCACTTCCAGGAGAGCCTCTGGTTCAAGGGAGCCTGGGCCGGCGACCTGGTCTTCGCCATCCTTCAATCGGAGTGGAGAGCGCGTTCGGGAGCCGGGCATGCGGACGGGCAGCAGCGGAGCTGACCGACCGGGGCTTGGTGCGCAAGCGGCGGACCCGGCCGCATGCGCGAAACGCCGTGATAGAGAAGGATCCTCCAGGCCGGAAACCTGGAGGATCTTCTTCTCTATCGCGAGGAGCCGGTCTCTCGCCTGCCGGCAGGGATCGGCGCGCTCGTCTCGTGTCTAGCGATAGATCGCCTTGATCTCACCCCACGTGCTGCTCCGCGTCGGCGTCGGCAGGCACTCGCCGACACCCACCTCGAGCACGGTGGCAATCCAGTTCACGCAGTCGCCCGGCCCGCCGAGGAGCGGGATGTCGATCGCCGCGACGTTCGACCCGCCCGTCGTGACGGCCCAGGAGTCGGTGTCCCAGCCCAGCTCGGCCTCGGCGCCCGGAGCGTCCGGATCGCTGGCATTCCAGTCGTCCTGACTGCCCGAGAGAACCACGTGGTTCCAGAGCTGATCGTCCGGCGCGAACCCGTGGATTCCGGTCTGGCCGTCGGCGCCGAGGAACGTCAACGTCGCCGCGACGTCATCTCCGCACGAGACCGGAAGCAGGTTCTCGTACGATTGCCCGCTCAGACGGGTCAGATCGTTTCCGTCGGTCACGATGATCTCGCACGCGCTGCCGCTCGTCTGGTCCCCCTGATACACGACGACCAGGGATGCTCCCTCGCTCTCGGGACCGACAGCCAGCGTTCCGCTGTCATCGAGCCCGGCGACGACGTTGACGCCGGCGACGACGAGCCCTGTCACATCGGCGAAGAACGGATAGGCGTTGGCCTCGGGCCAGCACGGCGAGGCGGTGACGGGGAGAGCGACGGGAGTCACGGCCGACCCGTTCAGCGTCACGGCGTTGACCGGAGCCGTACTGCCAAGGATCTCCCAGTAGAGTCCGGCCCAAACGACATTCCCCGCCTCCGGCCCAGCAGGAAGGACGATCGAGCCGCCTGCCGTGGGAGGCGCCGGGTCCGCATTGCGCGTTTGCACACCCGCCGTCACGACACGGAGGCAGTTGCCGGGGGTCCCATACAGATGGGTGCGTACCGTCTGGCCGGAGACGTCACGATCTCCTCCGGTCTCGTTCGTGCGCCCATCGAGCTGAGCGCTCGCGGTCGAAACAATTGCGACAGCCGCGAGCATGATGAAGAGTCCGAGAACCGCGAATCGCCTTACCAACACCACAAGCGCACCTCCTTCGTGAAGTCCCGGTCGCTGAAACGCTTGCTCGCGGTCGTTCCATTCTCGACCCGCGCCTCGACGGAGACAGCAAGCCAGAGGCTCGGGCCAGGGAGCGACAGAACAGCCACTCATGGCTGCTGCGCCACAAAGTATAGCGCGTTCATCCACGCTCGGAAGGTGCAACCTCTGGCCCGGCTTCGAAATCCGGGCGCCGCGGCGGATCCGGCACGCCGTGTCCCGGCGCAGCGCCGTCCCGATGCGCCCGCTTCCGCACGCGCTCCCGCCTTCCGGCAACATATTCCCCGGCGAGTGGTTAGGCTGACGAGGCGTCACTCCTATCCGGCTTGCCCCGGCGAGCGTCGGCGGGTCGAGGGGCGCGGCGACACACAGCTGCTACTCCATCAGGCCGTACTCGCGAAGCTTCCGATAGAGGTTGCGTTCGCTGATTCCGAGCGCGCGGGCGGCATTCCCCCGGTGGCCGGCCGAAGCTCCGAGCGCGCGCTCGATGTGCGCGCGCTCCATCTCCTTCAGTGTGGGAAGATGGTCGCGCTCCGGCCCTCGCGGCGCAGGTCCCGGCGGCGCCGCGAGCCGGCGCAGCGAAGCCGGTAGGTGTTCCGGCAGGATCTCCGATCCTTCGCAGACGATCATCGACGACTCGATGACGTGGAGCAGCTCGCGCACGTTGCCGGGCCAGTCGTAGCGGCGAAGCGTCTCGAGCGTGGCGGCTCCGATGCGTCTCACCGTCCCGTATCGATCGTTCAGCAGCGAAACGAAATGTTCGGCGAGCAGATCGATATCGACCCGCCTCTCTCTCAACGGCGGCAGATCGATCGTGATCGTGCTGAGACGGTAGTAGAGGTCCTCGCGGAAACGGCCGTCCGCGACCATCTCCACGAGGTCGCGGTTCGTGGCCGCGAGGATCCGCACGTCGACCTGGATCTCCTTCGTCCCTCCGACATGGCGGAACGTTGCGGTGTCGAGGACACGCAGCAACTTCACCTGCGTCGCATGGCTCACCTCGCCGATCTCGTCCAAGAAGATCGTGCCGCCGTGGGCGACCTCGAAGAGGCCGGGCTTCGCGCGATCGGCTCCCGTGAACGCGCCGCGCTCGTGGCCGAACAGCTCGCTCTGGAGAAGCCCTTCCTGCAGCCCCGCGCAGTCGACGACGACGAACGGCCTGGCGGCGCGCGGGCTGCGGGCGTGCAGCAGCTTGGCGGCCATCTCCTTTCCGGAACCGGTCTCCCCGACCAAAAGGACCGTGGAGTCGCTGGCCGCCACGCGCTCGATGCGGCGAATCAGATCGCGAAAGGCATCGCTCTCGCCGCGGAACGAGCCGGCCGGGTCGGGCGGGGTGAGCCCGCGCTCCAGGAGACGCGCGCGCCGGCTGAGGAACTGCCGCTCGAGCGCCTTCTGGATCCGCACCTCCAGTTCATCGAGGGGGCACGGCTTGACCGCGTAGTCGAAGGCCCCGGCGCGGACCGAGGCGATCGCCGTGTCGATCGATCCATGCCCCGTGAGCAGGATGACCTCCGTCCCCGGACATCGCTCGCGCAGCGCCTGAAGCACCTCGAGCCCGTCCATATCGGGAAGCCGCAGGTCGAGGAGGACCACGGCCGGCTCGACCTGTATCGCCCGAGCGATACCGTCGCCTCCCGAGATCGCCGTCGCGACCTCGAAGCCTCGCCGCTCCAGCTCCCTCGCCAGGACGCGGCCGAATGTCTCGTCGTCGTCGATGACGAGCAGCGAGACGGCGGTCTTCATGGGGTCTCTTTCACCGCGGCATGGCCGGGAGCCACGTTCGAAAGCCTTTCCGCTGCCGGTGACGATGCCGGGGCCACTGCTAATGGCGATGCCGGGGCCGCTTCAGGAATGAGGATCTCGAAAACCGATCCACGGCCGAGGTCGCTCTCTACGCGAATGTCTCCCCCCCAGCCGCGCGCGAAGTTGAGGGACAGGAAGAGGCCGAGGCCTGTCCCGCCACGACGCAGGCTGCAGAACGGCTCGAAGATTCGCTTCTGGTCTTCGCGAGCGATTCCGCAACCGTCGTCCGCGATACGAATGCGGACCGGATCCCCCCGCACGACACGCACCCGCACCTCGCCGCCCTGAGGGGAGGCTTGCACGGCGTTGAGCAGCAGGTTCAGAAGGACCTGCTGGAGCGCGGCGTCGTCGACGCGCACGCGCGCGTTCCCGGCGGTCTCCTCCACGCGGATGTCGACACGATGCTCGCGCGCTGCCGGGGCGATCAGGGGAACGACCGAGCCGATCGCGGCATCGACGTCGACGAAGTAGGCTTCGGAGGGTCGTCCGCGGGACAGATGGAGGAAATGCCGGGTGATGTCCCGGCAGCGCAAGAGCTGGGCGCGCGCCGTCCGCGCGTTCTCGACGATGCCTTCGGAGTCGATGCCGCCGGTCGCGGCGCCGGCTCGAATTCCTTCTCCGCCGTTGCCGGCGGCTCCCGCGGGCGCGCCCCCTTCGTTCGACTCGACGGAGCGGAGAATCCCCTCGACGCAGGCGAGCACGGTCGCGAGCGGCGTGTTCATTTCGTGCGAGAAGCCCGACGCGAGGAGCCCCAGCGAGGCGAGGCGGTGCGACTCGGCCAGGCGCGCCTCGGCCGCCCGCCGGTCGGATATGTCGCGCCACACCTCCACGACCTGCAGGACGTTTCCGGACGGGCCGCGTATCGGCGAGGAGTGCACCTCCTCCCACGCGACCTCGCCCTGCTTCGACCGCCGCTCGCAAATTCGGACCGAGCGCTCCCCCCTCGCGAGGCATGCGAGGGTGGGGCAATCCCTCGCATCGCACACACCCGCCGCGACGTTCCGGCAGCAGGACCCCACGATCTCTTCTCGATCGTGCCCGGTGCGCCGGAGGAATGCATCGTTGGCCGCGATCACCTTTCGATCCCGGTCGAGGACGACGATCCCGTCGTCGATGCTGTTGATCACACGCTCGAGGCGCTCCCTCTGGTCGCGCACCTGGCCGATCAATCCGCTCATCGAGTCGGCCATCGAGTTGAACTCGCGGGCGAGCCAGTCGATGGTGTCCGAGCCGGTCGCCGGGACGCGCCGATCAAGGTCGCCAGCCGCGATCCGGCGCGCGGTGGTCTCGAAACGCTGCAGGCGGCGCATCACGACGAGCCGGACGACGACGCCGATCCCGACGACCAAGAGGAACATCAACGCCCCGCTGGTGATCGTCAGCCACCGCAGATCCCGGTCGAGCGAAGCGCGCATCGCGCCGGCGTCCGCATCGACGATCAGGATGCCGTTGCTCTTTTGCGCCGGATCGTGGCATCCGTGGCATCGCGGCTGGTTCCGTATCGGAAGAACGGTGCGTAACACCGTCCCGCCGCGGGCCTCGATCACCCGGCTCGACTGCCGCTGCTCGGGCGGGAAGCGATGGCACGCCTGGCACGTGGGCGATCCGATCGTCAGATCGTTGCCCGGGTCGAGCGGCACGCTCGAGTAGCGCGCCCGGCCCTCGCGATCGAGAAGCGCGACCGCCTCGATTCCCGGCTCGCCGCGGAAGCTCTGGATCAGCGGCTCGATGAGGCTTCGATCGTTCTCCATCATCTGGTGCTCGAGCGCCGTGCGAATCATCTCGCTCTGGGAGCGCGCGCTGCTGCGCGCGGTCTCGAGGAGGTCTCGATAATGATGTCGGGAGTAAATCCAGGCGCCCAGGCCGCACGCGATCATGACGGCCGCGGTTGTGCCGAGGGCCAGCGCGACCGTCATGTCCGTCAGGCGAAGTCTCATCGGCACCTTCTTGCGTCACCGATGGTGAAGCACGGAGAGCCGATCGTCAACGTTCGAGCTATCGCTCGCGTGAAAGTGTCGGCGGGTGAGGAGGTGGAACGGGGCGGGGGGTTCGGGCGACGTCGTGACGGATTGTCAGAGACGGTGACAGATTGTCAGCTTTGTGCAGGAATGCACAAGGCGATGGACGGAATCGCTACTGCGCGCGCGGACCGGCCCCCTCGCCGTCCGGCTTCTCGCGCCCCTCCTCAATCGCGAGAGGACCGCCACTTCCCTGTCCCGCGCGGCGGCACGCTCGCCCCCCACCTTCCACTCGATCGGAAGCGAAGCGGCGCTGGCCCCGTACTTGCTGGGGCCGAGGACGACATGCGGTCTCTCGCGCTCCGACGGGGGCAGCCACGGACAAGGGGGAGCTTCGATGATGGTGTTTCTGGTGCTCGTCTGCCTGAGTGTCGCGATCACGGTGCTCACATCGATCCTCTTCGTTAGGGTCGGAAGGTCTTCAGTCCCTGCCGAACGCGAGGCCCCAGCAGCCGCTGAAACGGCCGATACGCTCGATGCGTTCGGATCGTCCCGGTTCTTCGCCAGCCAGCTAGTCGCAGCTCGCCCGCGGCCCTCCCGGTTCCCGATCGAGGTCCTTCTCAGCCAGATCGAGAGCCATGTCCGGTGCGAGCAGGCAGCCGCCGAGGCCTTCCTCGCCGTTCCGACGAGCGAGAGGCTGCACTCGCCGACCGCCTCGCCGCTTCTCCAGTGAGGAAAGGGGTAGCACGATGCCTCATCCGCAGACCGATCTGCTGAACGGCCTCACGCCGCGGGAAACGGAGGAGGTCCTCGCCCTCGGGTCTCGGGCCCCTGCCCCCGCCGGCACGGTCCTCTTCCGGTTGGGCGATCCAGCCGACCGGGTCTACCTCCTCACGCGCGGCCGGATCGCGCTGACCTTGCCGATCCAGGTCCGCGGAGAGGAGGAAGACATTCTCGTCGAAGAGCGCCTCGCAGGGGAGACGGTCGGCTGGTCCGGGCTCGTTCCTCCCTACCGATTCACGCTGAAGGCGACGGCGAAATCCGAAAGCGAGGTCTTGATCTTCCCGCGCGACGAGATGCTCGAGCACTTCGCGGCGCGCCCGGGCGTCGGCCTGCGCGTCACCCACAACCTGGCCGGGGTCATCGGCCGCCGCCTCGGGATCTTCCAGGCGATGTGGGCGCGAGAGATGCAGCGCGCGGTCGAGGTCCGCTTCTCCTGAGCAACGGAGAAGCGCGGCCGGGAGCGAAGCAAGCAGGGACGGAGGGAGGGCGAAATCGAATGCGCAGGGAGCGAGTCGGCCGGCTCGTAGTCGTTCTCGGGATCGGGCTCTTGGTCCTCGTCCTGGTGGCCGCGGTGCGCGCCGCACAGACCCCCGCGCCCTCGTCACGGGCGCTTGCGGCCAACGCGACGCCGCCGGCCCGGGCCACGGTTTCCGAGTCTCCGTCCGCCGGCGACAGGGCGAAGGGGATCGAGGAGCGCGTGGAGGTGCCTCCGCCCCCCTTCAGCGATGGGATCTTCCCATGCTCGAACTGTCACGCGTGGATGGAGCCCAACCCGACTCGCCGCGAGCTGGCCGACTCCCATCCCGACATCGTCCTCGCACACGACGAGGAGCATCGCTGGTGCCTCGATTGCCACGACCCGGCCCAGCGCGACTCCCTTCATCTCGCGAGCGGCGAGCGGATCTCCTTCGAGGAGTCCTACCGACTCTGCGGGCAGTGCCACGGGGAGAAGCTGCGGGACTGGAAGGCGGGAGTGCACGGACGCCGCAGCGGCCAGTGGGATGGCCACAAGCAGTACCTTCTCTGCGCGCACTGCCACAATCCCCACCAGCCGCGATTCCGGCCGCTCGCGCCGAAACCGCCTCCCCTGCCCCCACAACGACCCCAGGGGCTGAGCAAGGCGCCCGTTACGCAGGACCCAGGAGAATCACGATGAGCGCATGCGACGGGGTCGGACCGGACGGCCGGCGGCAGATGGAGGAGGTCGCCGACGCGGCGGCCTGCGCGCAAGGGTGCGCTTCGGGCGGGCTCACTCGAAGGAAGCTCCTCGCTTCGGCCGCCTCCGCAGCCGCGGTCTGGATCCTGACTTCCTGCGGGCCGCGACGCCTGCGCGACTTCCCGCCCGACCGGCTTCGCTCGGCGATCCACGAGATGGAGGAGCGTTACAGGAACCAGTACGGCCGGTCCGACGTGAGTCTGAGCGATGCACCTGCGGCCCGCGGCGTCCTCTTTGGCTATGCCCTCGACATCTCGCGCTGCATCGGGTGCCGCCGCTGCGTCTATGCCTGCGTCGAGGAGAACAACCCTTCTCGCGATCCGCAAGTGCAGTGGATCCGGGTCCTCGAGATGGACAAGGAGAAGGGTGTGGATCTCTCCGAGGCCGACGCCTACTACGACCCGGAGCAGGTCCCCCAGGAGGGCAAGTTCTACGTGCCGGTCTCCTGCCAGCAGTGCGAGAACCCTCCGTGCACGAAGGTCTGTCCGACCGGGGCGACGTGGACGGAGCCGGACGGCATCGTGGTGATCGACTACGACTGGTGCATCGGCTGCCGGTACTGCATGGCCGCCTGCCCTTATGGCGCACGGCACTTCAACTGGGCCGCTCCGTCGATTCCTTCCGACGAGCTGAATCCGAACATGCACGTCCTGGGCAACCGACCGCGACCGAAGGGGGTCGTCGAGAAGTGCACGTTCTGCATCCAGCGGACCCGCGCAGGGCGGTATCCGGCGTGCGTGGAAGTCTGCCCGGTCGGGGCCCGCAAGTTCGGCAACCTTCTCGATCCCGACAGCGAGATCCGCTACATCATCGAGCACAAGCGGGTGCTCGTGTTGAAAGAGGACCTGAACACCGTCCCGAAGTTCTTCTACTTCTACGGGACATGAGGTCGGCGTGATCCAGGTGCGATTGTTCTCCCGTTTCGTAGGCGGAAGCGTCCGCGCGGTCGTCCGAGGCAACGCTGCCTGGTGGGGATGGCTCGCCCTCCTCGCCGGGCTGATCGCGTCCGGGGCGCTGGCGTTCGCCGGGCAGGTCGGGACCGGGCTCGCCGTCACGGCGATGCGCGACCAGGTGAGCTGGGGCTTCTACATCGGCAACTTCACGTTCCTCGTCGGCGTCGCGGCCGCGGCGGTGATCCTCGTGATCCCCGCGTACGTGTACGACTGGAAGCCGATCCGCCAGATCGTCGTATACGGAGAACTGCTCGCGGTCAGCGCGATCGTCATGTGCCTGCTCTTCGTCCTGGTCGACATCGGGCGCCCCGACCGGTTCTGGCATCTCCTTCCGCCGTTCGGGCGGCTGAACTTCCCGAGGTCGATCCTCGCGTGGGACGTCCTCGTCCTGAACTTGTACTTCCTCGTGAACCTGGCGGTCGTGACACACATCCTCTACCGCGCGTTCACCGGGCGCCCCTACGTCAAACGCTTCGTGGTCCCGATGGTCCTGCTGTCGATCCCGATGGCGGTCGGGATCCACACGGTGACCGCGTTTCTGTACAACGGGCTGGCCGCGCGGCCCTACTGGAACTCGTCGATTCTCGCGCCCCAGTTCCTCGCGTCGGCGTTCTGCTCGGGGCCGGCGATTCTGCTCTTCGTCCTGCAGCTCCTGCGGCGGTTCACGCGGTTCGAGATCCAGGACGAGGCGATCTGGAAGATCGCGGAGCTGATGGCCTACGCGATGTTCCTGAACCTCTTTCTGCACGGGGCCGAGGCGTTCAAGGAGTATTACTCCCACACGGAGCACCTGCTCTACACGCGGTACTGGTACCAGGGACTCGGGGACCATCGCACGCTCGTCCCCTACGCGTGGACGGCGGTGGCGTTGAACCTGGTCGCCTTTGGGCTGTTCATCGTCCCCTCGGCGAGGCGCAATCCGTGGACGCTGAACCTCGGATGCCTGGCGACCTACGCCGGCGTCTACATCGAAAAGGGAATGGGCTTGATCATTCCGGGACTCACCCCCGACGCGCTGGGCGAGATCTACGAATACGCCCCGACGGTCACGGAGCTTCGTGTCGCGGCCGGTATCTTCGCGTTCGGCTTCCTCGCGTTCAGCCTGATGCTGAAGATCGCGGTCCCGATCGCCCAGGGACAGTTGCGGGTCGATTCGGGTGCGGCGGCCGGGGATCTCGAGCGGCTGGGGCGGGCTGCGGGGAGCCCGCTGCGCGCCGTTCCGGCGGCTGCAGCGGCCGCGGCCGTGGCTGCTGGAGCGCGACGATCCCTCGCGGAACGACCCACGAGGTCGGAGGGCAGGAGCGTAGGGAGGCGGCGGTAAGGCTCTCCATTGCCGCCCCCGGCCGCCGATCGGCCGCTCCTGCCCTTCGGGCTCGGCCCCTTGCCTAGGGCGCCCGCGCGGTCTGTCCGCATGACGCGGGAGTGCTACGATCTCTCCCGTGGCTACCGAGCGCAGCGCAGTTGGAGAAGACGCCGGCCGCCCCCTGCGCGTGGCGCAGGCGGCCTATGCTCTGCGATGCGGAGGCGTCGGCTCGATCCTCCTCGACATCGGCCGGGAGCTCACGCGCGCCGGCTTCGAGGTCGATCTCTTCGCGACACAGGAGCGCGGGGGTTGGTTCGAGCGAGCGGCCGCGGATGCCGGAATGCGGGCGCACGCGATCCTTCGCGGCGAGCTGCTTTCGCGAGCGGCGCATGCGGTGCGTGTCGGGCGCACCCTCGCGCGCCTCCGCTACGACGCGATCCTGCTGCATCATTGCGAGCCGGCACAGGCCGCCATGCGGCTCCTTCCGAACCGGATGGCGGTCTTTCCCGTCCTCCACTCCCCCACCGAGCCGATGCTGCGGACCGGCTGCGCGGCCCGCGACGCGTGGAACGCTTTGATCGTCCCGTCGGAACGGATCGAGGATGCGGCGCGGATGCGCGCCGGATCGCGTCCGGTCGTGCGGATCCCGCACGGCGTCGCGCTCGACCCCTCGGCCCTCGAGCAGGCGCGGGCGAAGAAGGATCGGCCGCTCGTGCTCGCGTACGTGGGGCGTGTCGAGGAGGCGCTGAAAGGGGTGCTCCTGCTGCCGGAGATCCTGGCTCAAGTGCAGGCGGCGGCGCCGTCCGGGCGGGCCGCGAGGCTGCGCATCGCGGGGGACGGTCCCGACGCGGCGCGGCTGCGCGAGAAGGCTCGCGCGCTCGGCGTCGCCGATTCGATCGACTGGCTGGGAGAGTTGGACCGCGAGGCGGCGCGCAATGTCTACCGCGGCGCGCACGCGCTCTTGCTGGCGTCGCGGATCGAAGGGATGAGCGTCTCGATCCTGGAGGCGCAGGCGTCGGGATGCGTGCCGATCGCGACGGAGATCCGCGGGGTGACCGACCAGTCGGTCGTGCCGGGACGGTCCGGCTGGCTCGTCCCGCGCGACGCCTCCGCCTTCGCGCGCGCGGTCGCGTCCGTCGACGCCGATCGGGAGGGGTGGCTTCGGATGGCCGCGGAAGCTCACCGGACGGTGGCCGAGCGCTTCACGGTCGAGCGGATGGGACGCGACTACGCGAACCTCGTCCGCGACGCGGCGGCGGGTCGCTATCCGCTGCCGCGGCCGCGGCGGCGGATCTTCCCGCTCGAGCCGTCGCTCGTCGGATGGAAGGACTACCTGCCGGAGTCCGCGCGGACGGTTGCTCGTCGCGTCCGAGGTGGCATTCTCGGCGGGGGGGCTCCTGACGAAAGGGTTCGTGAAAGGGAGGGGAAGGGATGAGGCGGGGAAATCTCTATGTCGGGATCCTGATCGTCGCGGCGGCTTGCACGCCGGCGGCCGAGGCGCGCGCCGAGTCGGCACTGTCCGGCGAGTCGGCGCTGTCCGGCGAGCCGGCGCTGTCCGGCGAGCCGGCGTGGACGTTTCGGACGCGCGCGATCCTGACCGGCTCGAGTGAGGAGTCCGACCCGCCCGGCTACAAGGTCTACAGCGCATTCATGCTCGAGGCGTCGGTGTCGCGGGCGGTGAGCCGGCGGTTCGCCCTCGAGCTGACCGCAGGAACCGAGTCGCGCGAGGTCAACGTGGCGCAGCAGGACGGCGGCGACGACTTGCGCCTCGGCTCGCTCGAACTGCTCCCGATCGATCTGCTCCTGCAGTACCGGCCGCGCAGCTCCACGAGCTTCCGCCCGTACGTCGGGCTGGGAGGAAATCTCACAGTTTGCTGGGAGAAGAGCGGGCTGCTCGATTCCGACGATGTGCGTACGGGAGCCGGACCGGCCGTGCAGCTCGGGGCCGACGTCGGCCTGGCGCGGAACGTCCTCTGGAACTTCGACCTCCGATGGAACCCGCTCGATCTCGAGGTCGACTCGCAGGAGAGAGGGACGTCGACCCTGCACCTCGACAGGCTCACCTTCGGGCTCGGCGTCGGATTCCGCTTCTGAGAGGGAGCGAGGCGGGTTCGCGGGGGCTCGCGGGCTCGTGGGGGGCGGGTTCGTGGGTGGCGGGTTCGCGGGTGCGGGCGGCGCGAGGACGGGCGGCATCCGGATTGGCTCCCGTGTGATTGCGGGACGCGCTTCGCGGTCCGTATGATCCGACCGGAACGAGGGACGGGGGCCGCCGAAGGGAGGGACTCGATGGGATCGAGAGCGGCAGCGAGCGAAACCGCGCGGAGCGTCGCCATGGTGCTCGTCGCGGTCATCGCGACCCTTGGGCCGCTCGCCTCGCGGCCGGCCGGCGCGGCCGGCTTCGACGCCGGCTCCTTCGAGTACGACGCGCTCTTCCGTCCTTCGCAGCTCGGGCAGATCACGACTTCGACGAGCGGCTCTCCGGAAGTCTCTCCCGCGCTCGAGCGTCCGATCGATCCCGCCACCTACACGATGGTCCCGGGAGACGTCGTGCAGATCGAGGTCGGCGGCGAGACCGATCGCGGATGGCGCGTCGCGGTCAGCGCGGAGGGAGACCTGCTGCTGCCGGGCGTCGACTCGGTCCCCGCTTCCGGGCGAAGCCTCGCGGAGGTCGACGGCGCGATTCGCGAGAAGCTCAGCGTCCGGTTCCCCGGCAAGCCGCTCGCCGTCCATCTCCTGCAGCCGGGCGCCTTCCGTGTGCCGGTGACCGGGCTCGTTGTCAATCCGGGCATCCAGTCGCTGCGCGGATACGACCGGCTCTCGATCGCCCTCGCCGCAGCGGGTGGGCCGCTCCCCGGCGGCACGCTGCGCCGCGTCGTCCTCGAGCAGCCGGACGGATCGAAGCGCGAGGTCGATCTCGTCCGCTTCGCGATCGAAGGGGACGTCGACCAGAACCCGCCGCTGCGGCCCGGTTGCCGCGTGCACGTCCCGCCTGCCCAGGACTTCGTGCGGGTCGCGGGAGCGGTGCGAGGCCTACCGGGACCGACTCAGGCGGTCGTCGTCCCGAACGTCGGCTCACGGATCGTCGAACCGCCGAACATCATGCTCGAATGGCTCGACGGGGACACGGCCGGCTTCCTGCTCGCTCGAGCGGGCGGGCTGTCGGAGGACGCGAGCGGCGAGGTGTTCCTCGTGCGTGGCGGTGAGCGGCGCGCGCTGAGCCGTGAGGAGGCGCAGAGCCTGCCGCTCGAAGCCGGCGATCAGCTCGAGGCAGCCGTGCGCAACCGCTGGGTCTACGTGATCGGCGCGGTGCGATATCCGGGACCGTACGCGCACCTTCCGACCCGCACCGCTTCGGACTACGTGCGGATGGCGGGCGGCCCGACCGAGCTGGGGCGCGGCGACGGGTGGAAGCTGCGCCCGGCGGAGGGAGCGAAGGCGCAGGACGTGGGGAGCGAAGCCTACCTCGCCCCCGGCGCCACGGTGATCGTCCCGGAGCGGTGGACCTACCGCGTGTCGACGCTGCTCGCGCCGATCAGCGGGATCACGGCGCTCGTCATCTCGGTCGTGGCGCTGACGAAGTAGCGGCGCGTCCGCTCGGAGCCGCCGGCCCCGCGATCCCCCGCAGGACATCCTCCACGTCGGCAGCCGCGTGATCCCACGTCCGCTCCGCCTCGATCCAGCGGCGTGCGGGACCGGGCGACGGCCACGGCCAGTCGACCTCGGGCGCCCCATCGTCCCGCCAGCGGACAGCCCACGCGGCGATCGCACGAGCCAGATCCGCCGATTCGTCGCTCGCGGCCAGCGAGCCGAATCCCCTCTCCTCGATCCAGGCGTAGGGAGAAAGCGGCGTGACGACGACCGGCCGGTCGGACGCGAGATAGGTCAGGATTTTCGAGGAGATCGGTCCGCCGCGCGAGGCGCGCTCCCACGAATCGACATGGTACGGGGCGACGAGGACGTGGCAGGCGGCGAGAAGGCGGTCCGTCTCCTCGCGGAGCAGGCCGCCGAAGAAGCGAACCCGGCGGCCGTCGAGACCCAGCGCGCGGGCGCGGCGGCGCAGCGCCGCAGCGCCGGCTCCGTCGCCGACGATCCAGCAAACGACCGGCGGGTCGGCGCCGACGGCCGGGAAGCTCGCCACCGCTTCGAGCAACCGGTCGCTCCCCTGCATGGGCGAGAGGTTCCCCGCGAAGCCCACCACGAACGTCCCCGCGGCGATTCCCTCCTCGCGGCGCGTGGCGGGTCCCGCGGCAAGGATGAGCGCCGACGGGAGGTGCGTGGCGATCGGGACGGTGCGCAGGCGTTCGCGCGGGATGCCGGTTCGCTCGGCGAGCCGCTCCCCCAGCCTCTCGTCGAGCACCACGATGGCCGAAGCGGCGCGCGCCATGCGCTGCTCGGACGCCGCCACCATCCGCCGCACGCTCCGCCGCGTCTCGGCCGGCAACGAGTCGACGATCGACGCGTTCACCTCGAGGACGAGAGGGAGCCGGAGCAGGCGCGCGACGACCGCGGGCGCGCGCGTGTAGAGGTCCTGCCGCGCGTAGATCAGATGCGGGCGGGCGAGGAGGGCGCGCGCGAGCAGCCGCACGCCGCCGAGCAGCTCGAAGCTCCAATGCCCGAGCACGCGCCATTGCAGCAGCGGGACGGTCAGGCGCGCGAACCGAGTGGGCGGCGCGGAGCCCGACGGCGCGGGGGTCACGAGGACGATGTCGTGACCGCGGGAGGCGAGGGCATCGAGCAGGCCGCGTAGGTGGAGCGCGTGCCCTCCAGGCAGGGACAGGTCGACCGCGGAAAAGGCGGCGATCCGAAGCGGCCGCGCCCCGCTCATGCGCGGGCGGCGAGGCATCCGGCGAAGAGCCAGACCCATTCGTTCACCGTGATGTCGCCACTGAACTGCGCGTTCCAGACCGCGTAGATGAACAGCGCCATCAACAGGGCGGGCGTCGCGCCCGCCCGCCGCTTCCGCAGCCCCACGATCCCGCGATGGAAGGCGAGGCCGAGGAAGAGCAGGAGCGCGACCAGACCGGGGATGCCGTTCTCGATGGTGATCTCGGCGACCAGGTTGTGCGGGTAGACCCGGCGGTCGCCGAGCCCCATCATCTTGCTGAAGCCGCCTGTGCCGAGGCCGAGCCAGCCGGCCTGCGCGAAGCCCTCGCGCACGACGCGCGCGATCCCCATGCGCGCGACCGCCGACAGCTCCCCGGTCGGATGCAGGAAACGCTCGCGCAGCACCTCGGGCATCGCGATCAGCGCCACTCCTCCGGTGGCGATCCCCGCGGACGCAAGCGCCGCGAGCCGCGCAAACGTGATTCGCCGCCGGTAGAGGAAGAGGGAGAAGAGGGCGACCGCCAGAAGCGTCCCCGCCAGCGGGGCGCGGGAGCCGGCGAGCACGAGGACGAGTCCCAGGAGGGCGGAGAGGACCACGACCGCCGCCCGCCCGATGCGCGCCTCCGCGCGAAACGCGACCGCGATCAAGATCCCCAGCCCCATCGTCCGCGCCATCCAGACCGGGTTGATCCCGAGCGCCGTCAGCCTCGCGCCGTATTTGTGAAAGTGCAGCGGCCAGTTCAGGAGCGCGACGCACCCCATCAGGACCGCGAACGCCAGCGAGGCGCGCAGGAGAGAGCGCAGGCGCGCATCCGAGGCAGCCGGAGCATCGGCCGTCCGCGGGGCGAGCGCCAGGAACCCTCCGGCGAACAGAAGCAGGTTGGTCCCCGCGTAGCTGATCATCTTCCAGCGCGCGTACTCGGGAGCCGGCGAGTCGATCGCCCGAACGAAGAGGACGGCGCCGAGCAGGACGGCCGCCTGGAACACCCGGTCGCGCGCGAGGCGCATCAAAGGCTCGATCGGGTCGGGAGAGACGAACAGGAGCCAGGCGGCTCCTCCGGCGACGAGCAGGCGTGTCACATAGAAGAGCACCGCCTCGTCGCGCAACAGAACCGTGATCGGATCGAGGAGCGGCGCGCCGATGGCGAGGAGCGCGACCGACCACGAGAGCCGCCCGATCAGGAAGAGCGCGGCCGCCACTCCAGCAGCGAGAGCGAGAAGGACGTGGGCGCGCGGGAGAGCGAGGAGGATCGCCACGTTTCCGAGGAGCGCGATCGCAAGCCCGGCCGCGAGAACGGTCGCGTTTGGGAGGTCGCGAGACGGCAGCAGCCGCGCCGGGATCCAGGGAGAATGTTGCCGCATATCGATCCGCGGGTGTCCGCCCGACCGCCCTGCGCCGCCTACGGAGCGGGGAGGTCGTCGCCGCGCCCGAACCAGCGGCTCGGGCGCAGGCTGGAACCGAGGGCGCCGAGGGTCTTCCAGCGAATGGGATCTTCGCGGCGAGTGCGTTCGAGGGCGTCGAAGCCGAGCGCCATGCCGTAGGAGATCGCGAACGCGAGGATCGTCGCGCTTGCGACGATCAGCCAGCGGATCGGCCGCGATCGCCGCTCGGCCGGGACGGCGGCGTCGAGCACCTGGACGCTCGGCGTGTCGCGCAGCTCCTGGATCCGGCTCTGCTCGAACTGCTCGATCAGGATCTGGTAGAGCGCCTCCTGGATCTTCACTTCGCGGTAGGCGCGGAGGTACACGGCGGCCCGTGCCGGGAACTCGGCGAGCGGCACGTTCTGAGGGCGGACGGCGACCATGCCGGCGGCCACCGAGTCGTTCCAGAAGGCGCCCGCAGCCGGATCTCCCGCCTGCGCCACGAGCGGACCGCGACCGCCGCCGCCCTGGTCCATCTCCTCGAGCTGGCGGTTCAGCAGGCCGATCTCGCGCGTCAGGCGGGCGTACTGCGGGTCGCTCGGTCCCACCTGGGCGCGGAGCATCCCCAACTCCACCTCACGAGACCGGCGGGCCAGCTCGACCTGGACCGCGCTGTTCAGGATCGCCCTCGCCTGGTCCTCGGGGGCGAGAATGCCGGTGCGTTGCTGAATCCTCTGGAGATCCTCCTCGGCCTGGGCGAGCGCGGAGCGGCACTCCTCGACCCGATTCTCGAGAAAGGCGCGGACCGCCGATGCGGTCGAGCGGCGTCTCTCACGGACCTTCTGGTCGAGCATCGCCACGTAATCGTTCGCGATCGCTGCCGCCTTCGCGGCGCTCTTGTCGGTGACCGTCACCGAGACGACGCCATCGTTTCCGACCTTCACGCGGGTCCGCGCGCGGAGGATCTTGAGCGCGTCGTCCATCGTCTCGACCTTGAACTCGTCCTCGAGGCCGTGCTTCTCGATGATCGCCTCGCGAACCGACCGGCTCTTCAGGATCGATCCGTACAGGTCGGAAGGATTCGTGAGCAGCGGGAGCGAGGCGCGCCCGAGGTTCATCGCGGAGAGGGCAAGCGAGGCGTCGGAGGCGACGAACGGCTGCTCCTCTTCGGGCGGGAATACCGAAGCGGTCGACCGGAACCACTCGGGGAGCAGAAGCGAGACGATCGCGGCGACGGCCGCGGTGGCGAGCGTCTGGGCAAGGATCAGGCGGCGCCAGCGGGCGAGAGTGGTGAGCCTCTGCAGCAGGACAGAGGAAGAGCGTTCGGTAGGCATGGCCATCGGGGGCCGAGGATAGCAGACCCGCGACCGGGCTTGAAGTAGACTGGACCCGGCCGGCTCGGACCGGCTCGGCCGACTCGTGCCGGCTCGGACCGGCTCGGACCGGCTCGGCGAGCCGACGCGCGCGGCCGGCTCGGTCGCGGCTGGCGCGGGCGGGCGTCGTTTGCTCCGCACTCCCCTCACCCGAATCCGACAAGGAGGTCCGCATGCTGAAGGTCGGCGATCCGGCTCCCGATTTCGAAGTCATGGCACACACGGGGCAGAAGATCCGCCTCGCGGACTACCGCGGCCGCCACGTGGTCCTGTGGTTCTACCCGGAAGCCAACACCGGTGGATGAACGGCCGAGGGTCGCGGGTTCCGCGACCGGATCGAGAGCTTCCGAACGAAGAATGCCGTCATCCTGGGCTGCAGCTTCAACTCCCTCGAGCAGAACCGGTCGTTCGCCGAGGCGCAGGGATTCCCTTTTCCGCTTCTCTGCGACACGTCGCGCGCGATCGGCCTTGCCTATGGGGCTTGCGACAGCGCCGAGGACGCGCACGCCCGCCGGATCACCTACGTCATCGGGCCGGACGGGAAGATCGAGCGGGCGTACGACAAGGTGAAGCCGGAGCCGCACCCCGAAGAGGTGCTGCAGAGCCTGGGGTAGGCGGCGCGGGAACGTAAGAGGACCGACCGTGGGGGCGGCGTAAACGGACCGCGTGCTGGACGGGAGGAGCGGCGGGCGATCAGGCCGCATCTCCCGTCGGGACGATGGTCCTTCCCTCCACCATGAGGACGACGACGCGCTCGGGCGCGCGGGGCCGGTGGAGCGTCCCTTTGGGAACGACGAAGCCCTGGCGCTCGGCCAGCTCGACGGTCCGTCCGTCCAGATCGATCAGCAACCGCCCTTCGACGACGAAGAAGAATTCGTCCTCCATGTCGTGCTTGTGCCAGTGGTACTCCCCCCGGAGGACCCCGAGGCGCACGACGGAGTCGTTCACCGCGCAGAGGGTCTGGTTGTACCAGGGATGCGTTACGGCTGCGACGACCGCCGGCACGTCGACGATCTCGAGCGGGCCGAAGCGGATGTCGAGGTGCGTCTCGTAACGATCCTCCGGGATCGGGCCGGCCGGCGATGGGGCGCCGCTCGCTCCGGAATCGCGCATCGGATCTCCTCCTCGCCTGGAAGGTCGGGACGGCCGCGCCGCAACCCAGGGCCCTGCGGGCAGCAAGCGGAAGCCTACCGCAGGTAGAACACGATCCCCAGTCCGAGATAGGTGAACGAGTCGTCGTTCAACCCGATGCCTACCTCTCCGTCGAGGTCCGCCTCGTCGCTCAGCCGGTACTCGAACCCGGGGACCAGATGGACACGGGTGAACGTGTCGTCGACTCCCTCCGGAACGTCCCGGAGGTTCTCGAAGGAGACGTCCAGGCTGCCGACCAGCTCGAAGCTGGGGACGACGTGTCCGCTCAAGGTGGGCGTGAGATCGATCCCCCAGGAGTCGAAGGCGTCACCGGAGCCGAAGATGTAGTGGGCGCCGGCGGTCAGCGAGCCGTCCACCCCTTCGTCTTTGCGTTCTCCGTGGAGGACCCACAGCTCACCGTCCGCTCCGATCACCGTGTGGTCCTCGAACAGCCCGAACTTCGCCTCGGCGTCGAATCGGTCGGTGAACCCGTAGCCGGCACGAGCGACCGCTCCGATCTCGTCGTCCGCGCCGTTCTTCCCGAACACCACCATCGGCGCGATCATGAGTTTCGTCGTGCCCTTCTCCACGGTTTCCGCGGACTGCAGGATGCCGATGTACTGAGCGTGAGCGGGAAAGGCGAGACAGAGACCGGCAAGCAAGAGGGAAACGCCTAGAGCCTTTCGCATGAGAACTCCTCCTTTCACTTTCGCATGGCCATGCCCGAGTTCTCCTCGACTCTACCCTTCCGCGTCGCGGTCTTGCACGTTCGCGGCGTACGACTCGTCACCGGAGTCCTTCGATTGCGTCATGACGATTCGATCAAGAAGCGGGCACGCAAACGGCCGCTCGAAACGCGGATGACGCGATCCTGACGGGAACGATGGTCACCAGTGGATGGTCCTCAGAGGATGGTCCTCAGAGGATGGTCCTCAGAGGATGGTCCTCAGAGGATGAAGGCGGGATTGCACAGGCACCTTTGACGGCCAGAAGCAGAGCCGGGAAGCAGCCTCTACACTCCCTCCTCCCCGGCTCTACGGCGTTTCCTGGGACCGTGTCCACTCTTGTCGCGCTGGACGAACGCTATCGGCGCAAGACGATCTTGATGGCTCGGGCCTCACGCGGAGTCTCGAGCCGCGCGAAGTACACGCCGTTCGCCGCGCGCTGGCCGGCGTCCGTCCCTTCCCATGCGCGCGTCACCACCGTGCCCGCCGGGCGCTCGCCGCGATCGAGCGTCGCGATGCGCCGGCCACGCACGTCGAAGATCGACAGATCGATCGCGCCCGGTTCGGCAAGCTCGTACTCGATCTCGATCGAGCCGCCGGCCGTCCCACGGGAGCGCAGCGAGCAGGACTGTCCGGCCGCCGGCAGGGCCCCGGTGTCGACCGAGGCCGGGTTGGCGCGCGTCAGCTTGAGGATCGTGCTCCCCGACCCTCCGAGCCAGTAACCGTCGTCGACAGCTTGGATGCTCGTGAACGTCGCCGTCGAAGGAAGCTCGAGCGGGTTCCAGGAAGCGCCGCCGTCCTCCGTCACGAAGAGGATGCCGTGGTCGAGATAGCTCTGGTCCGCCGCCGCCGCGTGCAAGCCGTCGCTCGCGAACGCGAGCTTCCCGACGTCGCCGGCCCATATCTGGTTCCAGACTGCTCCGCCGTTCGTCGTCCGGAAGATGCCGCCCTCCGTGAACCGCGCCGTGACGACCCCGTTCTGCGCATCGGTCCAGTGCATGTCGGACGTCGTGCTCGGGAGACCGGCGGAGGCGATCGGGCTCCAGGACGCTCCTCCGTTGGTCGTCGCGTAGATCGTCGCCGTCGCGCCGCCGTTGCTCGCGACGAAGCCGGTGTTCGCATCGAGGAACGAGATCCCGGCCAGCCAGACGCCGGTCGGGAGGCCCGTGCTGCGCGACTCCCAGCTGGCGCCGTAGTCGGTCGTCCTGCAGACCATGTACAGGCTCTGGCTGAAGACGCTGACGAAGGCGACGCCGGGCGCCGGAAGCGACATCCGGTAGCCACGGGCGTCCTGCGGAGGATTCGGCAAGTTCACCGGCGTCCAGTTCAGCCCGCCGTCGATCGTCCGCCACATCTTTCCATAATCGCCCGCGGCGATGGCATGGACGCCGTCCCAGTAGGAGATCGCGTTCGTGAAGCCGATGTTGGGCGCCGGATCCTGCGGCAGCCAGCTTGCGCCGCCATCCTCGGTCCGATACCAGTGCGTCGGCGGCCACCCGTCGCTGCCCGCCGCTCCGAGTCCCGCCGGTCCGATCGCGACCGCTCCCAGGTTCGCGCGAAGGCCGTCGTAGGCGGCGTAGGTCCGGTCGGTCCATGTGATTCCTTCGTCGGTGGACCGGAAGACATTGCCCTGCCCCGTGACCGCGATCAACGTGCCGTCCGGCGTTCGATCGAAATCGAGGAAGGCATCCGCGCCGCTGTACAAGCGCGGGGTCCAGCTCGCTCCCCCGTTCGTCGTCTCGAAGATGAAGGCGCCTTCGACGTTCGTCGAGACCAGGAAGCGCTGGGGTCCGAGCACGACGGTGTCGCCGAGGTAGAGGGCCTGCCCGGAGGAGTGCTGCGTCCAGGACGCCCCTCCGTTCGTCGTCTGCCAGTAGAAGAAGTCTCCCAGGATCCACCCGTTCTGCGCATCGGTGAAGAAGACCTCGCTGAACTTCTCCTGCGCCTCTGGGACTCCGGTCAACGCGAGCCAGCTCTGCCCGCCGTTCGTCGTTCGCCGCGCGACACGATCGCCGACCACATACCCGCTCGATGCGTCGAACCAGTACTGCTCGTAGAGATCGTTTGCGCCGGGCGGGACGAGGGCGGTCCAGGTCGCTCCGTCATCGGTCGAGCGGAGCGCCTGGCCGCCGGCGCCGAGCGCGGACAGGGTTGATCCCGTCACCACTTCGATGTCGGTCAATCGCCCGGTCGAGGGATTCGCGACCGCCGACCAGGAGGCGCCTCCATCGATCGACTCGAAAATGCCGGGCGCCTCTCCGACCGCGAAGAGATGCTGCGGACCACGGACGAGAACGTCTTCGAGATCGGTGGAGAAGCCCGGATAGAGGTCGCGCCCGCTCCAGGTCGCGCCGCCATCGGTCGTCGTGACAACGGTGCCTCGCGGTCCGACGGCATAGCCGGTCGCCGCGTCCTCGAAGTCGCACCCGCCGAGCGCGTTCCCCTGAGGTACCGGCAGTGACCAGGTATAGACGTAGTCCTCGTCCGCTCGCGCGGCGTTCAGGGCGATGACGGGCACCGCGCCAAGGGCGAGGAGAAGGGCCGCCGCCATCTTTCCGTATCGGCGGCAGGAGAACGCCCGGGCCCGAGCATGGACGAGTGCGCCGATTGGAGACGCGGTTGTGAGCGATGCTGCCATGAAAGGTCCTCCGTGGCGGCCGTGAATGCATTGCGCCGGCGCGAGAGCCGCCGGCCGAGGTGGTGATGGGTTCTGCGGCCGCTTGTCCGTGAATGTGCTCGACGGTCCGGTCTGGTCGCGTCTCGGGAATCCGTCGCTAGAGTCGTGCTCGCACGGCACCTGATACCGCCCCACGTGCGTCCCCCCGGCGGACGTCCCATTGTGGCGTCCCCTACTGCCTATCCGTCGCCCGGCCGGCGGGGCGGGCGGCGTCGTCCGCCGCGTTCTTGGCTCCCGCGCCTCGGTGCGCGTCGAGCCAGGCATGGAGCGTCGAACGGGCGAGATGCGTCGAGTCATAGCTGATGCGCTCGGGCGGAAGCGCGCGGGAGTCGAGATAGGCGACCAGCCGCTCGATCCCCGGTCGGAAGTCGAGGCGGGGGTCGTGGAAGTCATCGACGATCGCGAGGCAGGCGTCGCAGGCGTTACCGATCTCGTAGTTGTTCGAGTCATCGGAGTCGTCGAGTCGGCGGCGCACCCAGTCCGGGAGCGAGGAGATGGCGTCGCTCACCGGCCCGGCGAGCGAGGCGGGAGGATTGCGGTACCACTGCGAGATGTAGCGGAGCGCGGGGAGCGGCTCGGCGCTTCGCAGGATCTCGGCCAGATCCTCGTCCAGCCGCGGGCGGGAGCGGATCGCGGCGACCGCCCCCTCGCGGATCTCCTCGATCGAATCCGAGGTGTAGGGAAGCCAATCGCGAAGCGGCGCGTTCGGATCGAGCCCGCGAAAGGCGGCGATCCCCTCGTCCCGGACCCGCGTCTCCTCGGCGGCTCGTTGCGCCAGCGCCTCGCGCTTCTCGCGCGCACCCTGCTGGTTCTTCCACGCGAGCGCCGCCGCCCCGCAGGCCATCAGGAGAACGAGGGTGAGCGCCGCCAGGCGGAGTGAAGCGGCACCCGAAGGCGCGCCTTCCGAGGCCAACGGAGTCACGCGGCCACCACGCTGCCAGGCGATGGCGCCAAGGTAGGCGAGGATCAGGGGCGCGACGACGCAGAACGCGGCCACCCACACGCGCGCGGAGGTCCCATACCAGTAGCTCGTCGCCGAAGCGACCGACCAGACCTCGAGGACCCCGACGCCAGCGAGCAGCGCGAAGACGGCGATCGCCTGAACCGCAGCCATCCGATGGATCCATGGAAAGCCGCCGCGCGCCGCGGCCGTCAGCAGCAGGATGGCCAATAGGATCCACCTCCCCATCGAGAGCAGCAACGGTGCCGCGAGCTCCATCGCATCCGGCCCGCTGAGCGGTCGGATCGTTGCGGCGACCGGGACGTAGACGAGCGTCACGATCCCTATCGCGACGAGCAGGGCGATGCCGGCTCCGCTCATCGCAGGGCTTGCGGCGCGGCGGTCGCGTTGCGCTGGGTGAAGTCCATCAGGGCCTCTCCGGCTTCGCCTTCCGGCGGACATCGGACGCAATTCGAAAACGGAGCAGAATAGCAGCCACGGCCGGATCACGAAACGCGCAAACGCTCGCCGCGCCGGCCGTTTCCGCTCGCCGGCCGGCTTCCCGCAATCGAACGACCGTGCGCTTCGGCTTCCGTTATCCGAGCGAATATTGCTGCGCCGGGGGCGTCCGTGGTGTACAGCCTTGCGGCATGGGCATGGACATCCCGCTCCTTCTCGGAATCCTCGCGATCGTGGCGGTCGTCGTCTGGGCGATCGCGACCTTCAACCGTCTGATCGGACTGCGGACCCGGGCGGACGCGTCCTGGTCGGACATCGACGTGCAGCTCAAACGCCGGCACGACCTGGTCGGCAACCTCGTCGAGACCGCGAAGGGGTACGCGCGGCACGAGCGGACGACGCTCGAGGAGGTCGCCGCGCAGCGGACGCGCGCGGCGGCCGCGCTCGATCGCCGTGACATCCCGGCGACGCAATCGGCCGAAGGAGCACTGGGCGGCGGCCTGCGCGGCCTCATGGCTCTCGCCGAGGCCTATCCCGGCCTGAAGGCGGACGCACAGTTTCGCGAGCTGCAGAAGGCCTTGATCCAGCTCGAGGACGACCTGCAGAACGCCCGGCGTTACTACAACGCGGTGGTGCGGGACTTCAACACCCGGGTGCAGTCGTTCCCGGATCTTCTGCTCGCTCGACCTTTCGGCTTCCGGAATCGGGAGTTCTTCGAGCTCGAGAACCCCTTCGAGGCCGCCGCCCCACCGGTCTCCTTCGGGACTGCGGGCGGCCTGGGGTCAGGACCAGCATCAGGCCCAGCATCCGGCCCGGAATCCGGCCCCGCATCCGGCGCATCCGGCCCGGAATTCGGCCCGGCAGAAGGCTCCACGGACAGGGAGGGCAAGGCTCCGTGAGAAGGAAGTTCCTCGCGTTGCTGTTCGCATGCACGCTCGCGACGACGGCCTCCGGGCCGGCGATCGCGGACCTTGGCGGCTTCTCGATCGAGTCGTTCGACGCCGACCTCACGATCCTGCCCAACGCGCAGATGAACGTCGAGGAGCGGATCGATGTCGAGTTCCAGGAGCCACGGCACGGCATCTACCGGACGATCCCGGTCCGCTATACCGATCCGGCCGGCTACCAGTACAGCCTCGGCTTCCGCCTTCTCGACGTGTCGGATGGCGCAGGCGGATCCGTCGACTCGAAGGTCAGCCAGGAAGGCCAGTACGTGAAGATCCGTCTCGGCTCCGCAGACCGGACCGTCAGCGGTCCGTTCACGTACGTCCTTCGCTATCGGATCGAGAACGGACTCGTCCACCTCTCCCGGCACGACGAGGTCTACTGGAACGTGACCGGCAACGAGTGGAATCAAGGAATCGCGCGGGCGGGCGTGACCCTCCATCTCCCCAAGCCGTATCCGCCCGACTCGCTGGTCGGCGCCGCCTACACTGGCGCGTTCGGGGAGCAAGGGCACGACGCGGAGTTCGACTTCCCCTCGGCCGGCGAGGTGCACGTGCAGGCGACGCGGCCCCTCGGTCCTCTCGAGGGACTCACCGTCGCTGTCGCCTGGCCGCATGGCGCCGTCACATTTCCGACCGCGACGCAGAAGGCGCTGCGCTTCCTTTCGGACAACATCATCCTCCTCGCGCCGCTCGTGGTGCTGGCCGGGCTGTGGCTGACGTATCGCCGGAGGGGTCGCGATCCCCGGGCCGCCGACACCATCATGGTTCGCTACGAACCACCGCAGAACCTCACACCCGCAGAGATCGGCACGATGGTCGACGAGAAGGTCGATCTGCGCGACATCACGTCGACCTTGATCGATCTCGCGATCCGCGGGTGGCTCGCGATCGAGGAGCAGGACGAAAAGGTGCTGGGTCTGTTCCGCCGGAAGGACTACTCCTTCGTCCGAGGAACCGGGAAGGACGGCCGCCCGCTCCTCCCGCACGAGCAGAAGCTGCTCGACGGCTTCTTCGAGTCAGGGGATCAGGTCGAGCTTTCGGATCTGAACACGAAGTTCTACCGGCACATTCCCGGCATCCGGTCGGCCGTGTACAAGCGACTCGTCCAGCAGAAGCTGATGACGAGCGATCCTTCGTCCGTCCGCGCTCGCTATGTCGGCTACGGGGTCCTCGCGATGCTGATCGTCTTGGGCCTGGGGCTGCTTTGGGTGAAGGTCCGCGGAGGCGTCTTCCCCAACGCGATCGGGGTGCCGATCCTCTCCGCGGTTCTGAGCTTCGTCCCGTTCCTGGCGTTCGCGCCCGCGATGCCGCAGCGAACGCGGCGCGGCGTCGAGGCGCGCGCATGGGCGCTCGGGTTCGAGGAGTTCGTGGACCGGGTCGAGCGGGAGAAGCTCGAGGCAGCCGACGCGCGCACGCTCTTCGAGAAGCTCCTTCCCTACGCGATGGCGCTCGGCGTTTCGTCTCGATGGGCGAAGCGCTTCGAGGGAATCTACGACCGGCCCCCGTCCTGGTATCGCTCGGGATCGTTCACGACGACGGGAATGGCGTTCTCGACCGGCAGCTTCGAGCAGGGGCTCACGAGCGCGATGAGCCGCACCGGGAGCAGTATGGCCTCCGCGCCGCGCTCGAGCGGTTCGAGCGGCTCGGGCGGCGGCGGGTCCTCGGGCGGAGGAGGAGGCGGAGGCGGCGGCGGTTCCTGGTAGCCAGGCCACGTTCGCCCGCGCCACACTCGCCGTCACCTCGCCGAACGGGACGGCTTGGAGTCCGCCTGGCTGGTCAAAGCGCGGACCCGGCCCCAGAGCGCGGACCCGGCCGCGAAGCTCGGCCCCGGAGGCGAAGCGCGGACCCGGCCGCAGAGCGCAGACCCGGCCGCGCCGGTTGGGTGCGCTCGCTCCGCGGCCCGTTCAGTCCTCGGCCGACGCCCGTTCGAAAGCCTCGTGCCGCTTCGCTGCCTGTAATGCTTACATGTACTTTTCTTCCTTTGTCAGGAAGTCGAAGCGCACGGGTACGATGAGCTCGACGCTGCGCCGGAGGCGCCCGCCGGCCAGCATGCGCGTGAAGCACCGAATGTGAAGATCGCCCGGCTCTCGCAGGGAACGGGGCGCCGAGCCGGGCCACCAACCGCCCCTCGAGGAAACCGAACATGCGACTCACTCCTCTCTCGATCTCTTTCGTCCTGCTCGGCGGCCTCGCGACAGGCACGCCGGCAGGCGCGCAGAGCTGGACCCCGATCGATCTGCCCACGACGGAAGACATTTTCGCGATCGAGAACACCTACCTTGCGAATCACTGGGTCGTGGGCGGCCACGGCTTCGCGGCGCGTTCCAGCGGCGATCGCGGAGAGTGGACCGCCCAGTACGTCGAGACCGACGCGCCCCTCTATTCCGTCGTAGAGCCGACGGGTGGCGAAGTGTGGCTCGGGGCCGGACACGGAAGCGTCCGGCTGCGCGTCTATCAGTTCCTGTTCCATCGCGACATTCCCGATTCGGCCGACTTCCGGCTCTTCACGCGATCCGGCGCCTCGGCGGTTGCGGTCGGCGACGGCGGCCGAATCTACGTGACCACGGACGCGGGGAACTCATGGACGAAGGTCGAAAGCGGAACGAACGCCAACTTGAACGCCGGCGATGGCTTCCCCACCGGACCTGCATGGGCGGTAGGAGATGGCGGCACGATCCTGAAGACCGCCGACGGGGTGACGTGGACGGCGGTCGAGAGCGGCACGACAGCGAACCTCTACGGGATCGCTCAGCCGCATACCGACCCAAGCCGCGTCTACGTAGTCGGTGACGCCGGAACGATCCTCAGGAGCACCGACGGCGGGGAGACGTGGAGCGCCATGCCCAGCGGAACGAACGCCACGCTTCGCGCGGTCAGCTTCAGCAAGGAGAACGAGGATCATCTTCTCGCCGCCGGCTTGGGAGGCGCGGTGCTGCGCAGCGCCGACGGAGGCGAGAACTGGTGCACATTGCAGGCGCCGGCGCACGACTACTATGCCGCCGAGGCGGTCACCGATTCGGAGTTCCTGATCGCCGGCCCCGGCGGCCTGCTCCTGAGGACGCTCGACGGGGACGGCGATTGCGGGGCACCGAGCGCCGTGGGCCCGGAAGAGTCTCCCGCGCCCGCTCTCCGCTTGGAGGGTCCCTTCCCTCAACCGAGCCGGTCCTTCGCGGTCCTGCGGATGCCTGCCCGCGAAGGGACGGCGTTCGGCGCCCAGGTCTACGACCTTTCGGGGCGGCTTCTGCTCGACGTTCCCGAGAAGGTCGCCACGTCCTCGGAAGACCGGGCGATCACGTTCGACACGAGCCGGTGGGCGGCCGGGGTCTATCTCGTTCGCGTTCGCAGCGCGGGCTCCGAGGCGGTGAAGCGGCTCGTCGTGACCCGATAGCTTGCGGCGGAGGCGTCTCGCCTCGGTCCACCGGTCAGCGCGGGGCCCCTCCGCGGAGCCACTCCGACAAGCGCGCGCGTTCCCCGTCGGTCAGCCGGATGCCCAGCGTGTCGGGAGGCATCGTTCGCTCGCTCACGACCGATTCATAGATCGACTTCCGATGGCGCGCGACGCGCTCGTAGCTCTCGAGATTCACGCCGTGCGCGTTGGGACCCTTCAACGTGTCGGCCCGGGAGTGGCAGGCGACGCAGGTCCGCTCGATCAGCGGGCGCACGTCCTCCCAGCGCAGGTCGGTCTGGATCGGAGGCGGCTGCTTGCGCGCGCAGCCGCCCGCCGCGAGGCCGGTAGCGAGGAAGAGGAGCAGGAGGACCGATCGGCAAGGGCTGCCGATCCGGCATGCCGGGCGCGACAGGCGGATCAGGCAGGTCCCGCGAGCTTCAGCCGGTTCAGAGCCCGAGCCCATGCGAGGCCGGCCCTTTCGATGTCGAACGCGCCGGTCGTGTCGCGCAGCCGCTCGCGGGCGCGGTCGGCGGCACGCTGCGCCCGCTCGACATCGATCTTCGAAGGCTCCTCGAGAGCATCGGCCAGCACCGTCGCCTGGTTCTCGGACACCTCGAGAAACCCGCCCGATAGCGCCCAGATGCTCGTGGTGCCGTCGGCGCGCCGAACCGTCAGCTTCCCGGGAGCGAGGGCGGCGATCAACGGGGCGTGGTGCGCGAGCACTCCAAGGTAGCCGTCCTCTCCAGGAACGATGATCGATTCCACCGGCGCCTCGAGCACCGACCGCTCCGGCGTCAGCAGGCTCAGATGAAACGTCTCGGCCATTCGGTCTCCCCGTTCGCTCGGTCCGCGCCTGCGCGCTACGCCGAGCGCAGGCGCTCCGCCTTCTCGATCGCCTCTTCGATCGTCCCCACCATGTAGAACGCCTGCTCCGGCAGATCGTCATGCTTGCCGTCGATGATCTGGCGGAAGCCCTCGATCGTGTCGGCGACCTTCACGTAGCGGCCGGGCGTGCCTGTGAACGTCTCGGCGACGAAGAACGGCTGCGAGAGGAAGCGCTGGATCTTCCGCGCCCGCTGCACGGTCATCTTGTCCTCGTCGGACAGCTCGTCCATCCCGAGGATCGCGATGATGTCCTGGAGGTCCTTGTACCGCTGCAGGATCCTCTGGACCGAGCGGGCGATGTCGTAATGATCCTGGCCGACGATCCGCGGGTCGAGCATTCTCGAGGTCGAGTCGAGCGGATCGACCGCCGGGTAGATGCCCAGCTCGGTCAGGGCGCGCGAGAGGACGGTCGTGGCGTCGAGGTGCGCGAACGCGGTCGCCGGCGCGGGGTCGGTCAGGTCGTCGGCCGGCACGTAGATCGCCTGCACCGAGGTGATCGATCCCTTGCGCGTCGAGCAGATTCGCTCCTGGAGCTCTCCCATCTCGGTTGCGAGCGTCGGCTGGTAGCCGACGGCGCTCGGCATGCGGCCCAGGAGCGCCGAGACCTCGGAACCGGCCTGCGTGAAGCGGAAGATGTTGTCGACGAAAAAGAGGACGTCCTGCCCCTCCTCATCGCGGAAGTACTCGGCCACGGTGACGCCGGAGAGGCCGACGCGCAGGCGAGCGCCGGGCGGCTCGTTCATCTGCCCGTAGATCAGCGCGGTCTTCGCAATGACCCCCGACTCGTTCATCTCGATCCAGAGGTCGTTCCCCTCGCGCGTCCGCTCCCCCACGCCGGAGAAGACGGAGTAGCCGCCGTGCTCGGTCGCGATGTTGCGGATCAGCTCCATGATGATGACCGTCTTGCCAACGCCCGCGCCGCCGAAGAGGCCGACCTTCCCTCCCTTGGGGTAGGGCTCGAGCAGGTCGACGACCTTGATGCCGGTCTCCAGGATCTCGGCCTTCGTCGACTGCTCCATCAGGCTCGGGGGATCGCGATGGATCGGCAGCCGCTTCTCCGGATGCGGGAGCGCCCCCTTCTCGTCGATCGGCTTGCCGAGGAGGTTCAGCACGCGGCCGAGAACCTGGTCCCCGACCGGCACCGAAATCGGCTCTCCGGTGTCGAGCGCCGGCATGCCGCGAACGAGTCCGTCCGTCGAGCCCATCGCGACGCAGCGCACGACGTTGTCGCCGATGTGCAGAGCCGCCTCCACGGTGAGGTCGATCGGCGGCTCCTTCGACTGGATCGTGATCGCGTTCATGATCCGCGGGAGGCGGTCCGAGGGAAACTCCACGTCGACCGTGGGGCCGATCACCTGGAGGACCTTCCCGTAGTTCGCATCGTTGGCCATCGAAATCCTCTCCCTTGCCTGCGCCGGCGCGGCCGGCGCGCGTCCGCTATTTCAGCGCTTCCGCGCCGCCGACCAGCTCCGAGATCTCCTTCGTGATCGCCGCCTGGCGCAGCTTGTTCCGGACGAGCGTGAGCGCCTGGATCACCTCTCCCGCGTTTTTCGTCGCCGCGCTCATCGAGAAGAGGCGAGCGGCGTGCTCGCTCGCGAGCGCATCCGCCATCGCCGTCAAGACCCGCGTCTGCACGTAGCGCGCGAGCAACGAGCGGAAGATCCGCTCCGGGGACGGCTCGAAGATGTAGTCGCGCGCCGCCCGTTTCTCACTCGCTTCCTTGCCTTCCGCTCTGCCTTCTTCTTTGCCTTCCGACGTGCCTTCCGCAGCGGCGGGCCGGATCGGCAGCAGCCGCTCCTCGACGATCCTCCGCGTGCCCATCGAGATGAAGTGCGTGTAGAGAAGGACGACCTCGTCGGTCTCCTTGCGCGTGTACAGATCGACGAGATGCCGCGCCAGCGCCTGCGCCTTGCCGAGATTCGCCCGATCGCCGAGCTCCACGATCCGGAGGCTTCCCTGGTAGCCGCGCTTCGCGAAGTAGTCGTTGGCCCGGCGGCCGACCGGGATCAAGTCGAGGGACGACCGGTCGAAGGGGCGGGTGAAGATCTCCGCCTCGCGGAAGATGTTGGCGTTGTACGATCCCGCGAGCCCCTTGTCCGACGCAAGGACGACGACGGTGCGCCGGCGCACTTCGCGCACGTCGAAGAGGGGATGGGCCAGCTCGCTTGCCGCGCCCGCGGCGTTCTCCAGGATCGTCGTCATCTTCATCGCGTAGGGGCGGATCGCCTGCGCGCGCTCGGTCGCGCGGCGCAGCTTCGCGGCGGCGACCATCTCCATCGCCTTGGTGATCTGCTGCGTACTCTGGATCGAGCGGATCCGCCGCCGTATGTCCTTCAGCGTCGCCATCTCGTCACCGACTCCCCGGGAGCTCCGGCGGCTCCTACTTCGCCGCCTGGATCGCGGCCGCGAACGACTTCTTGAACTTGTCCGTCGCCTCCCGGAGCTTCGCCTCGACCGCTTCCTCGAGCAGCTTCGTGCTCTCGATCGTGTGGCCGACGTCCGGATAGTCCTTCTCGAGGAACTGGTGGAACTCGCTCTCGAAGCGGCGGAGCGACGCCGTCGGCAGGTCGTCCAGGAATCCGTTCACCGCCGCGAAGATGATTGCGACCTGCTTCCAGAGCGGCAGCGGCTCGTACTGGCCCTGCTTGAGGATCTCGACCGTCTTCTCGCCTCGCGTGAGCTGCGCGCGGGTCGATTTGTCGAGATCGCTTCCGAACTGGGCGAACGCGGCCAGCTCGCGGTACTGGGCGAGGTCGAGGCGTAGGCGGCCGGCGACGCGGCGCATCGCCTTCGTCTGCGCCTTGCCGCCGACGCGCGAGACCGAGAGGCCGACGTTCACGGCCGGCCGGACGCCGGAGTAGAAGAGGTCGGTCTCCAGGTAGATCTGGCCGTCGGTGATCGAGATGACGTTCGTCGGAATGTACGCCGAGACGTCGCCCGCCTGGGTCTCGATGATCGGCAGCGCGGTCAGCGATCCCGCCCCCAGCTCGTCGTTCAGCTTCGCGGCCCGCTCGAGCAGGCGGCTGTGGAGGTAGAACACGTCGCCCGGGTAGGCCTCGCGTCCCGGAGGGCGGCGCAGCAGGAGCGAGAGCTGGCGATAGGCGACCGCGTGCTTCGACAGGTCGTCATAGATGCAGAGCGCGTGCTTGCTCCGGTCGCGGAAGTACTCGCCGATCGCGGCACCCGCGTACGGCGCGATGTACTGCAGCGGCGCCGGGGAGGAGGCGGTCGCCGACACGACAACCGTGTACTCCATCGCCCCGAACTCCTCGAGGGTCGCGATGACGCGCGCGACCGAGGACTCCTTCTGCCCGATCGCGACGTAGATGCAGTAGAGGTTCTTCCCCTTCTGGTTCAGGATCGTGTCGATCGCGATCGCCGTCTTGCCGGTCTGGCGGTCGCCGATGATCAGCTCGCGCTGTCCGCGTCCGATCGGAATCATCGAGTCGATCGCCTTGATTCCGGTCTGTACCGGCTCGTTCACCGGCTGGCGCTGCACGACGTTCGGGACGTGTCCCTCGAGCGGGTAGAACTCCTCGGTGACGATCGGGCCCTTGCCGTCAAGCGGCTCGCCGAGCGGGTTCACGACCCGCCCGACCAGCGCCGGGCCGACGGGGACGCGCGCCACGGCGCCGGTCCGATGGACCGTGTCCCCCTCCTTCACCGCTTCGTCGGAGCCGAAGAGCACGACGCCGACGTTGTCTTCCTCGAGGTTGAAGACCATGCCGGTCACGTCGTGAGGGAACTTGAGCAGTTCCCCCGCCATGGCGTCCTCGAGCCCCCAGACGCGGGCGATCCCGTCCCCCACCTGGAGGACCTGGCCGACCGAGGCGACCTCGAGGTCCGACTTGTGCTCCTCCAGCTCCTTCTGGAGGATCGAGCTCACTTCTTCGGGACGGAAGGACATCTCGTTCACCCTTCTCGCGCCGCCGGCAATCGCGCCGCGTGCGCATCGGAAATGTCTACCCAGATTCCGACGGATCGAACCTCGGGCCGTCCGGCGCGGCGCCTCGTTACGCGACGCTTCGCGCACTTCCTAGGCGCCGGCGCTCGCTTCTACACGACAGGCGTGGCGAGCAGCTCCTCGCGCATCCGGTCGATGTCGTGTCGCACCGACCGGTCGATGACCTTGCCCTCGACCATCACGACCACTCCGCCGATGATCCGCGGATCGATCCGCGGGCGGATGCGGATCTTCCGCTCGAAGATTCGTTCCAGCTCCTGCACGAGCCGCGGCTCGAGATCCTTCGGCAGCGGAACAGCGGTCGTCACGATCGCCTCGGCGATCCCCCGATGCTCCTCGAGCAGATGACGGTACTGCCGCGCAATGTCCCGGAGATGGAGGATCCGCTTCTTCTCGAGGAGCAGGAGCAGAAGCCTCACGAACAGGCCGGTCGTGCGGCCGCGGAAGAGCATCTCGACGAGATGGACCTTCTCCTCGTCCAGCTCGCGCGGCGACTCGAGGAAGCGGATGAGACTCTCATCCTTCTCGAGAAGCGCCTCGAGGCTGTCCAAGTCCGACTGGACCGCGTCCAGCTCTCCCGCCTTCTCGGCGGCTCCGAACAGCGCCTGCGCGTAACGCTTTCCGACGCCCTCGTCGATCACGTCAGCTGCATCCTCATCATGTCGTCGATCGCATCGGAGATCAGGCGCCTGTGCGTCGCGTCGTCGAGCTTCGAGCGGAGCAGCTTCTCGGCCGCCGTGAGGGACATGCGAACCATGTCCTCCTTCAGCGCGACCTCCGCCTTGTCCTTCTCGATCTCGATCTCCTCCTTCGCGCGCTGCATCAGCTCTCGCGACTCCTGGCGCGCATGCTCGCGGATCTCGCCCGCGACCCGCTGTCCCTCTCCGACCGCCTCCTGGATCTTGGCGCGCGCCTGCTGGTCGATCGTCTTAAGCTCGCGCTCGTACTCGGCGCGGATCTGCGCGTTCGCCGTCTTCCCCTTCTCGATCGCATCGAAGTCCGACACGATCTTCGCGCGGCGCTCCTCGAGAAGCCCCAGGATCGGCTTCCACGCGTAGCGCCGGAGCACGGCGACCGCGAAGGCGAAGGCGACCGCATGGGTCGCGACCTCGCTCCAGTGTGGATTCAGTACGTTGACTTCCGCTGCCATCGCTCTCTCCCCCGTTCGGAGTCCGCCTGGCGCGCAAGCGCCGCTGAGCGCGACGTCCCGCCTTCCCGTCGATTCCGAGACGGTTCTGGTCCTGCTAGCCGAGCCTTCCCTGGAGCACGAAGACGGTGACGAGGGCGTAGATCGTGAGCGCCTCGATGAAGGCGCAACCGATCACCATGCCGACCTGGATCTTCCCGGCAGCTTCCGGCTGCCGGCCCATCGCCTCCATCGCGCTGCCGACGGCGCGGCCGAGGCCGATGGCGGATCCGAATGCGGCGATCCCGAGGCCGAGGGGGAGCGCCAAGTGAAGAAGCGTACCGGTCATGTCTGCCTACCTCCTTGCTTGCTGAAGAACGGCCGGCGCATGAGGCCGCCCGTGTCCAACGTCAATGAGCCCCATGCTCCTCTTCGTGCGGGAGCATCTGCGAGAAGTAGATGGCGCTGAGCAGCGTGAACACCAGGGCCTGAATCGTCGAGAGCAAGAGCCCCAGGAAGATGAACGGGAACTCGAGCGGGATTCCGATCGGAGACCCGATCGCGGCCAGCATCGCGACGCCGAGCCAGGTGAAGATCGCGATCAGAACGTCCTCTCCCATGATGTTGCCGAAGAGTCGAAGCGAGAGGGAGACCGGCTTCGCGACTTCGCCGATCAGGTGCAGCGGGAACATCAGCGGGACCATGCACCATCCCATCACGTCCGACGGCGAACCGGCGAAGTGATGCAGGTAGCGGAGCAGGCCGAGCTTGCGGATCCCGGTCCACTGCACGTACAGGAAGACGACCAGCGCGAGCGCGAGGGTCGTCTCGAAGAGGGAGGTCGGCGCCTTGAAGAGCGGCACGAGCCCCGAGAGATTCATGAACCAGATATAGAGGAACAGCGTCCCGAGGAACGGCGCGAACTCCTTCGCGTGGTGTCCCAGGATCCCGTAGGTGAAGTCGTAGAACGCCTCGACGACATACTCGACCGCATTCTGGAAGCCGCCGGGGATCATCGCGCGGCGCGCGGCTCCGCGAAGCAGGAGCGTCGCGATGGTGAGCAGGATGATCAGCGCGAAGATCGGGCCTCTCCAGAGGAACAGGTAGTCGATGATGCCGGCAGGCTGCTCTCCCGTGCCTCCGAAGTACGCCTCCAGATTGTGAAAGAGGTCGGGGAGCTCGAGCATCGGGCCCTCGTGGGCAGCCTCTTCGCCACCCCCGTGCGCCTCCGCGTGCTCCGCGGTGGTCTCCTCCGCCGCCTCCTCGACGTCGCTCCCCGCCGGCAGGCCGTCCGGAGCCACCGCCTCGTGTGGCGCGGCCGCCGCGGCTCCGTGCTCGGGGGAAGCCTGCGCGACCGCCGCGGCTCCGTGCTCGGTGGAAGCCTGCGCGTGCGCGACACTCGCCGCTCCCCCGAGAGCGAGGCTGCCGGCGAACGCGAGAACGAGGAGGAGGCCACGCCCCGGGCCTTGGCGCAGCCAGGGGCCGCCCGGGCCATCTCGGTCCTTCCGCATCGGAGAGGAGGAGAGAAGGAGCCGTCCGAGGACCTTCAGGAAGATCACGGCGAGAAAGAGGGAGAAGCCGGCGAGCAGATACCAGGGAGAGAGCCGCAGGACGAAGAGCAGAACAGCGCCGGCGGCGTAGATCCCGATCACCTTGAGGAAGCCCAGGAGGACGAGCGCGGGCTTTCGACGCGCCCCCATCGCCTCGGCGAGAAGACGATCGAGCAGATGGAGGTCGGCGAGGCCGAGCGCGACGCCGGCGATCCAGGCGAGGGCCGCGCCAAGACCCACGTAGACGGCGACGCAGAGGAAGACGACCCCACCGAGCCAGGTCGTCGTGACGAGGATGCGGCGCAGAAAGCGCGGACCGAAGTCGAGCCCGCGTGCCGCCGCCGATTCGCCTACCAAGCCGAGCGACCTCCCGCGCATCTGCGCGCTTCAGCGATCCAGATCCCGCTGCACCTTCCGAATGACGAGAATGGTCTCGCGGACTCCCGCGCCGAGACCGAGGGCGACGCCGATCGCCTGGAACACCCAGTCCGTGCCGGCCTTCCGATCGACCCATCGCCCGAACCACCAGCCGATCACCGGCGCGACTCCGAGGACGAACGGAATCGTCATCAGGGCGAGGACGCTTCGGTAGTAGGTGCGCGGGTCGTCCCCGCGCTGTCCTTTCCGGCCGTCCCGCAATTGGTTCTCTCTTTGATTCTTCGCGGACAGGAGGGAGGCCTGACGTCTGGGCCGCACGCCCCTCGCCGCCACCCCACAAGAGGGTCAGTATCCAGAGCGCTAGAAGAGGTGTCAATAGGTAAGTTCAGAAAGGCACAAGCTATACCTCCAACGAACGTCGGGCATCGACCCGGGGGCTTGCGCTTGGACATCGCGTCCGGCGGGCCTAGAATTGCGCGCGGTGTCACGACATCCGGAACTCACGCAAGGAGGAGACAGCCATGCGGGTTCGTTCCATTCCCACCACCCTCTTCGCCCTCTGCCTGCTGATCGCCAGCACCTCGCTCGCCTCGCCGGCGCCCGAGCGCGTCTTCCCGGATCCGGCAGATCCTTCGGTCCGGATCGACGGGACGGGGGCGAAAGCGGTCGCTCCCGGGATCGAGGCTCCCGGGTTGCCTGGTGACGACCTGCGCACAGATCCCCCCGTGGCCGACTGGGGCCCCCTCGGACCCTTCGGGGGGACCGTCGAAGATGCGGTCGTCTCCCCGGTCGACCCCAACCTGGCGCTCGCCGGACTCGCGCCCGACGGGGGCACGGGGCTTCTGTTCCGGTCGACCGACGGCGGCGCCCACTGGTCCCCGGTTTCGGCGCTCACCGGGAAAAGCGTCTATGGCATTGCGTTCACACCGGCCGGGACCGTCTTCGCCGCGACGACCGATGGGATCTGGAAGAGCACGAACGCCGGGGTGAACTGGACGCAGCTCGCGCTGGGCATCGGACTGAACGATGTGATTTTCAAGGTCACCATCGATCCGAACAATTCCAACACGATCTGGGCCGGTGTCGACGACGCGATGGGAGCCCAGCCGATCAACGTCATCCGCTCGACGAACGGCGGAACGAGCTGGGCAAACATGACGCCCCCGATGTCCCCGCTCGCGTGCCGCTCCATCGCGGTGCGCCCCGGCGACTCCAACTCGGTCTACGCCTGCTTCGGCGGCAGCTTCGGGGGCGGCGCCGTGTGGGTGACGACGAACGGCGGGGGGAGCTGGGTCAACCGCTCCGCGGGGCTTCCCGGCAACCCGATGATGGACGTCGTGCATGACGGCAGCCGCGTGCTGGTCGGCGGCGGCATGCTCTTCGGATCGCAGTACGTCGGGCTCTACGCGTCGACGAACAACGGCGCGAGCTGGACGGATCTGTCCGGCGGATGGCCGAACCTCTACGTGCGCGACATCGAGATCGATCCCACGAACTCCTCCGTCCTGCTCGCCGGCACCGACGGGGACGGCGTCTTCCGGTCGACGAACGGCGGGGTCAGCTGGTCGTTCGGGATCGGAGGAAGCGGGTCGTTCTCGGTCCGCTCGGTTCGGTTCGCCCCCGCGAGCGCCTCGCGGATCCTGCTCGGCTTGGGCTCTCTCGGTGTGTACCAGAGCGAGGATGGAGGCGCGACCTTCGTGCCATCCTCGAACGGGATCATGGCGCTCGATGTCTATTCCGTCGCCGCGAGCCCCGTCGATCCCCTCGAGATCGCAATCGCGTACCAGGGCCAGAACGACGGCGGCGTCTATCGCTCGACCGACGGCGGGGAGAGCTGGGGGCTCGAGGCGGTCCCGCCCACCCGCTATAGCCACGTGGGCTTCGCCTACGATGGCACGCTCTACGCGATCTCTTCGGGACCGAGCAGCGTCGCTCCCGAGGGGCTGTATCGTCGCAACCCGGACGGCACGTGGACGGGCCTCGGCCCCGACCAGGGGGACCTCTACGAATCCGACCTCACGAGCCTCTGCTTCAGCCGCCAGGCGCCCGGCACGATCCTAGCGGGAGGCGCTGACTTCGGCGTCGCCGGCTTCCAGGCGACCGTCTGGCTGACCACGGACGGCGGGACGAACTGGAAGAAGGCGTACGAGAGTATCGAGTCGGAGACTGTCGAGGACATCGAGCGCGTCGACGATGGGACCGACCAGATCGCCGTCGCGGCCTTCGCCGACTTCAGCCAGAACACCGGAGGAGCGCTCCGGACGACCGACGGGGGTCTTCACTGGTTCGATTCGAGCGCCGGCCTGCATCCGGGAGCGCGCGGGATGAGCCTTTCAGTCCTCCGCGGCGATCCGCAGACGCTCTACTACGCGGACGGCAACTATGCGGCCGGGGCCGGAGGCGTGTACAAGACGACCAACGGAGGCGTCAGCTGGGCGAGCGCGGGATACGCGGGCACCGGCTCGGTCTGGAGCGTCCTCTGCGATCCGAACGATGCGAACAACGTGTGGATCACGCGGCCCGACCCGGAGAAGGTGATGCTGTCGACGAACGGAGGAGCGAGCTTCTCGGCATGGAACGCCGGCCTCGCCAGCTCCGGTTACGCGCGCGGTCTCGCGCACAGCGGAGGTTCCGAGCCACGCGTGCTCCTCTCCACCAGCACGGGGACATGGACCAGCGCGCTGCCGCCGCTGGCGGGTCTCGGCGAGGAGGCATGGAACGGCTCGGACGATTCGTCGCTCCGCGCGTTCCCCAATCCTGCGACCGGCTCGTCCCCGCGGATCCTCTTCCGCATGCCTCGGGGGACGGAGGAAGCGACGATCACCATCGTCGACCCGGCAGGCAGAATCGTGCGCATGCTCGCTTCCGGCAACGGTGAGGCCGTGTGGGATGGGCGCATGGAGACCGGCGAGCTGGCGCCGAGCGGCGTCTACCTCGCCCGAATGACGAGCGGGACGCGCAGACTCGCCGGCGAGGCGGCGAGCGTCAAGCTGCGGCTCTTGCGCTGACGTCGTAGCGTTCCACGGGCCCGCGGCCATCGGGACGGGCGGAGGCCGCCCTCCGGCCCGTCCCTTTGCTCTCTGTCGTTGCCGCGAACCGCCTACCACGCGGGCCGCGGCTCATCCATCCCGATTCGGTCAGCGGATCTTGAGGATCTTGCGGGTCACGATCCCCGCTCGATCCGCATCGACCCGGGCGAAATAGAAGCCAGGAGCGACGGCCCGGCCCTGCTCGTCCCGGCCGTCCCACGCGACCGTTCTGGTTCCCGCTCCGCAAGCTTCGTCGAGAAGCACGCGGACGCGCCGTCCGACCGCGTCGACGATCGCCAGATGGACCCGATCCTCGGCCGGGAGATCGAAACGAATCACTGTCTCCGCGTGGAACGGGTTCGGCAGCGCGGGATGCAGGAAGGGACGCGAGCGCGCCACGCTCGCCGCGACGACGGCCGGCGCCTCCGGCCGCGGCCCGTAGAGTGGAACCTGCTGTCCCGTCTCGTACGCCCCCAGATCCGGAGCGGAGCCGGTGTAGGTTCCCCCGAGGTTGGCGAAGTAGATCCCCGCGTCGACCGCGGCGCAGCCCTGCGTCAGGCGCAAGTCCTGACTACCCGGATCGTAGGGCGGGATGAAGCCGTCCTGACCCATGTACGAGCCCAGCGGCGGCTCCTCGGCGTCGACGAAGACGTCGAGATCGACGAGGCGCGCGGAAGTTTCGAGGCCGGTCGCGTCCCGGAACTCCTGGAGCGTGGGATAGAACGAGCCGTTCCAGTAGGCGAAGCGCTGCGGATCGACCTGGCGCCAGCCGTTGTTGTTCATCCGCGCCCGATCGCCGGCCGTGTCGAGACAGATCGGCTGCCCCGTCTGCCCGCCTTGGCTGCCTCCGAGGAAGAGGTTGTTCTCGACCAAGGTGTTGCACCACTCGCCGCCGCCCCATCCGCGAGGGTCGGCTCCCACGAAGGTGTTGTTCACGACGATCAGCCCGGATGGGTCGAGATGGAACTTCAACGGCTTCAGCTGCCAGTCGTAGACGACGTTGCGGACCATGTACACCGGGCCGCCGTAGACCGGCTGCGCGCTCAGTCCGCACAAGACGTTGGTGATCCGGTTCTCGAAGACGCGGATGTTGTGGAAGGAGCCATCGGTCTCGATGCCGTCGTCGATGCAGTTGTGGATCTCGTTATGCGAGACGTCGCAGTCGGAGGTCTCGACGGAGGGATCGTCCACACCGACGTTCGTCCCGTCCCACCAATCGCGGATTTCGTTGTTGCGCAGCACGTGGCCGCGCCCTTGCAGGCGGATCGCGTAGGAGTCGTCGTCGCCCCGCCCGTCCTCCCAGACGATCGGGCCGAAAACTCGGTTGTCGCTGATCCAGGCGTCGGAGTGACCGGCGCCGAGCAGACAGATGCCGCCCATCTCCTGGCCGGCAACGTCGGGGACGCGGATCGTGCAGCCGCGAAGCACGAGGCCTTCGGTGGCCGTCGCGCGAACCGCGTAGCGGCGCGGGTTCTGCAGCGTCATCCCTTCCACATGGACGTGCCGCACCGCAGGAAGGTCGAGCAGCGGGTAGACGGACAGTTGGCCGTCGAGGATCACCGCGGAGGGGTCCTCGCCCCGCCAGACGATCGGGTTCTCCTCGGTGCCGGAATGATCCAGAATCGCGGTGCCGGTGTACGTGCCGGCCCGCACGATGAAGACGTCTCCAGGAACGGCCGCGGCGTTCGCCGCGGCGAAGCCCCGGAACGGATCGGATGCCGTCCCGCTCCCCCCGCCCGAACCCGGCACGACGTACCGCGTCCTCGGCTGCACGGGATCGCGGGGCGCGGCGCGGGTACGGGCCTCAACGGTCCGGACGTCCGAGCCGCCGTCGGGATCGGAGAACGTCACGCGGAACTCGTAGTCGGTCGCTTCCTCGAGACGGAAGACGCTTCCGGCGAGGAGATTGCCGGTCGCGTTCGCATCGAGACGCAGCAGCGGCTGGGCCGGCTGCCACGCGCCTCCGCTCGGCCTGTACGCGACGGTCGCGGTCGCGTCGTGATCATCGTCGCCCTCGAGAAACAGGCGAAGACCTGCACATTCCGCGGTCGCGCGCGCGTCCAGCGATGCCACGGAAGCGCTATTGCCCGCGCGAACGGGCGGCGCCAGGAAGATCAGCGGCGCGAGCAAGGACGGGAGCACGAGGCGCATGGGTGCGCAGGGCAGCGGCCTTTCACGCGGCCGGTCGAAGAGAACGCCGAGGGAAACGACGGCGGGTCGAGGAACGAATTCGTCCTCGCCTCTCGGCCGTCTCGGGTGGAACGACGCCAACGAAACACGGAAGAACCGGGCAGGAAACCGCATCCCTACCTCCCTGCCGCCCGCGGCGGGGCAGCCCTGCCTTGGCCGAGGAGCGAACACGACGCGGCCGCGCGTTCGAGTGGCTGAAGAGACCCGGCGAGGGGAGGGCGACGGGAGGTCCGGCGATCGGCGCGTCTCAGGGGGCGCCGATCGCAACGCTGCGAGGTCCCCGCACCTATCCGGCGCGGATATTAACTAGTAGACATGAAGAAGCGGTCACGAAATACGAAGAGGCTCCACGAAAGTTCGTGATGCAAAAAGGATATTGTCCGGCGACTTCGGACTGGGTTGGTCCGGCAACTCGTCAGCAGGATGGGCAGGAGCTCGGCAGGAGGTGGGCGGTCAGAGCGATCGGGCTGCGGAGGGAGCAGATCGGCGGGGGAGCAGGCCGGCGATAGAGCAGGCCGTCAGATCCTGTAGAGGCTCCTCGGCCGCGGCCCGGCGTCGACCGGAGTGGAGGATGGAGCGGAGGACGGAGCGGAGACTGCGCCAGCGCGCGGCCCGCCCGCCGCGGGCGTTCGCAGCTCTGCCGGCGCTCCCTCGAGACCTTCCGCCTCGGCCTCCTCACGCTCCTCCTTGATGCGCCGCGCAGCGACGGCGAAGCCGATCAGGGCCCACATCAGGAAGGGATAGACGTTCCCGCGCTGGTGCTCGTCGCGGATCTGCGCGAGGGCGAACTGGACGATCTGGATGTGCGCGACAGCCATCGCTCCGTGGGCGAACGAGACTTTCCCGAACTGGAGCTTCCCCGGCCGGCTCTTCCAGAGCACCTTGAACAGGATCCAGAGGAATACGGCAAGACCGACGATCCCCGTGGTCCAGAGATACCAGAGGTAGGCGCTGTGCGGCCAGTTGCGCGAGAGCACGCCCGCGCCCGCCCTCGTCATGTCGTAGAACGGCCCATGGCCGATCCAGATATGCTCCGGAATCTCCCGGAGAACGCTGGTCCACACTTGCACGCGGGTGTCCGGAATACCGCTCTCGAAGTGCGTCGTGAGGAGCCGGGCGAAGAGCGTGACGACGCGCCCATAGCGCGCGGTCGCGATCTCGGCGACGTAACCGACGACGAAGAGGATCGGCAGGGCGATCACCACCCTTCGCGTCGTCAACGCCGCACGCCCGATCCAGAACATGTAGAGGAGGCCGATCACCCAGATCACGAAACCGCCGCGGTTCGCCGTGACGATGATCTGGAAGACGCCGGCGGCCATCAGCGCGGCGTAGAACGCCTTCCCCAGCAAGCTGCGCGATCTCACGAACAGGTAGGCCTGCAAGATGAAGAGGATCGCGCAAAAGTCGGCGAGCAGCCCATGGAAGCGGAACACGCCACCGACGCGTCCTCCCTCGGCGAACCGCTTGCCGGTAGGGCCGGCCGCGATGAACGAGTCCGGGATCAGCTGCACCGCCGGGTAGAAGTAGTCCATGACGCCCGTGATCGAAACGAGGAGCGAGGTGAACACGAACGCCTTCAGCGCAACCTCGAGCTCGTGCTCGTCGCGGATCGTCTTCGAGACGAGCCAATACAGGCCGACCGCAGACCCCAGGAAGCTGACCTGGTAGATCCCGTTGCGCAGGTCGGAGGCGTTCCCCACGTTCAAGAACGAGAGCAGATGCACCAGCAGGTAGGTCCAGGCCGCGTAGTCGAGGTAGGTCTTCGGCGGCGCCGGCTCCTTGCCGAGGCGGACCTTCACCCCCCAGAAGGCGAGCATCATCACGATCAGCACGATGTTCGTGTTGCCGACGAAGATCCACGTCGGAAACGGGAACGCGATCAGGAAGAGGGACACGACCGCGTAGAGCGGCAGGCGGAAGAGGCCGAAGAGGAACACCAGACCGATCAACGCCTTGATCCAGCGGGGAGCGAGCTGTCCCGTGAGCAGCTGCGCGATCACGACCCCGGCGGCGATGGCGAGCAGGAGGTAGAACCAGGGAGACACGACCCACTCGGGGATCGTGCGGGGCGGGCTCTGGGAGGTGAGGGCTCTTTTCGCCATGCTTCTCGGCGTACCGGTCCTTCGAATTACGGCACCTGCGGCAGAGACGACCCGGCCCTGATGGCCGCCCGCTCCAGCCAGGGAACGAGGATGCCGGGTACGGCCGGCAACGGCAAGCGCGAACTCCGGTTCCGCACCCGATCGAAAGGCTCGGCTCCGTGCCGGCCGGCCCCCTCCCCGCTCGATATCCTATCGGCCGTTCGGGCCCGGCGCTCGCTTGAAAACGGGATTGCGCCGCCCCCGACCACGAGTTGCGGGGCCCTGGACGGCCGGGGCATACTGGCGGGTCATGAAACGCCACCCGCTGAGCTTGCCCGCCTCCGAGGCGACCCCCTTCTCGCTCTATCTGCGAAGGCGACAATTCCTCGCGCTCGGCGCTTCGGCCGGCGCCGCTGCGGTTGCCTCGCTCCTCCTTCCCGCCGTGAGCGGAGCCGCCGGGGGAAAGGAGCCGCCGGGCACACCGCTACCGGGTGTCCAGCCCGGTCCGTACGGGACGAGCGAGAAGCGGACTCCGTACGAGGACGTGACGACCTACAACAACTTCTACGAGTTCGGGACGGACAAGGCCGACCCCTCGCGAAACGCTCACGCCCTCACGACGGAGCCCTGGAGCCTGTCGATCGAAGGGATGGCGGGCAAGGCCGGGACCCACGCGCTCGAGGAGATCCTTGGCCGCTTCCCGCTCGAGGAACGCGTGTACCGGATGCGCTGCGTCGAAGCGTGGTCGATGGTCATCCCCTGGGTCGGATTCCCTCTCGGCGATCTGATCCGCTGGGCCGAGCCCGATCCGCGGGCGAAGTTCGTCGCCTTCACCTCGCTGCTGCGTCCGGAGGAGATGCCCGGGCAGAAGCGCGCCGTCCTCGAGTGGCCCTATCGGGAGGGGCTTCGCATGGACGAGGCGCTGCATCCGCTCACGATCCTCGCCGTCGGGCTCTACGGCCGCGCCCTCCCCAAGCAGAACGGGGCGCCGATCCGTCTCGTCGTCCCCTGGAAGTACGGATTCAAGGGGATCAAGTCGATCGTCTCGATCGGTTTCACCGAGCAGCAGCCATCGACCACATGGAACATCTCGGCGCCGAACGAGTACGGCTTCTACGCGAACGTGAATCCCGACGTCGATCATCCCCGCTGGAGTCAGGCGAAGGAGCGGCGGATCGGCGAGCTTCGCAAGCGGCCCACAATGCCGTTCAATGGATACGGTGATCTGGTGGCCTCGCTCTATGAAGGCATGGACCTCCGGAAGAACTTCTAGCGCGAGCGCCCCGCTCCGAGCCCGTCCCTCCCGCCCGCGCGCAGCGTTGCGGCGCTGGCTCAAGCCCGTCGTGTTCGTGGTCGCCCTGATTCCCCTCGGCAAGATCGGCTACGACGCGGTCCTCGGGAGCGGGCTCGGCGCCGACCCGATCGCCGAGATTCTCAACCGGCTCGGATTCTGGACCCTGACGATGCTGACGATCACTCTCGCCTGCACGCCGGCCAAGATTGCGCTCGGCATCACCTGGCCCCTCCGCCTGCGCCGCATGTTCGGTCTGTTCACCTTCGCCTACGCCTGTCTGCACTTCGCGGTCTACGTCGCTCTGGATCAGTTCTTCGCGTTCGACGACATCGTGGCAGACATCACGAAGCGGAAGTTCATCGCCGTCGGTTTCGTCGCGTTGCTCTTGATGGTGCCGCTCGCGATCACGAGCACGAACCGGGCGGTCCGCCGCATGGGGTACGTTCGCTGGAAGCGCCTGCACCGCCTCATCTACGGCGTCGCGGCGCTCGGGGTGATCCACTTCCTCTGGCGGGTGAAGGCGGATCGGCGAACGCCGGAGAGATTCCTGGCGATCCTCGCCTTCCTGATGCTCGTGCGGGCGGCCGGCTTCCTGCGGGAGCGGAGGCGCAAGAGGATCATCGCGGCGGCTGCCGCGCGGCGCCGGCCGTCCGGACAGCAAGGCGGGGGGAGCGGTCCAAGCGGGCCGCTGGCTGCCCGGCACGGTCCCTGACGGGACGGACGGCAGGCGACCGCATCGCTCCGGCCGCCTGCGGCCCGCTTGTTACGCCGCTCCCGCTCCGAGGCGCTCGCGATGGTGCTGCTCGAGCAGGAACTCCTCGAGCGTCCGCAGTCCCGGGAACTGCCTGCGCACCTCGTTTAGGACGACCTCGTACCCGACGTTGTTGAGCCAGCGATAGACCGCCGTCATCTCGGAACCCCGCCTCTCCCGGAAGAGGCTCCACGGGATCGCCTCGTAGCGGACCGCGCGGCCGAGCGCCCGGCCGAAGGCTTCCGCGATCTCGATCATCGTCCGTTCCTCGCTCGCGAGATCGATCTCGCGCCCGGCGAACGATTCCGGATCGCTTGCCGCCCTGGAAGCGATCGCGGCGACATCATCGAGATCGATCAGTTCCAGCGGAACCTCGGGACCGACGGGCAGCTCCAGCCGCCCCCCGCGCCGCTCGATCTCCTCTCCGTAGCGTTCCAGCTCCTGCATTGGAAAGGCGGGACGAAGGATCGAGTAAGGGACGCCGGATGCGCGCACCTGCTCTTCGATCCTCTCCTTCACGTCGAAGCGGAGCAGGCCGGTGCGGAGACGCGCGTTCGCAGTCGAGATGTAGACGAGCATTTCGACGCCTGCGCCCGCCGCCGCGGCCGCGAGGGATCGGCCTTGATCGACTTCCCTGTCGACCCCAAGCACGTCGTACTCCTGCCAGCTCACGACCGCCCGCGCTCCGGCCATCGCCGCGCCCGCGCGCTCCGGCGTATCCAGAGGACCGGTGAGGATGTCGCAACCGAGAGCGTGGAGCGATCGCGTCACGTCGGAGTCCGGTAAGGCCGTCCATCCGCGCACCCGGAAACCCTCGGCCAGCAGCCATCGCGCGGCAGCGGCTCCTTGCACCCCCGAAATGCCCGTCACGAGCGCGAGCGGGGCCTCGCTGCGTCTGTTCGTCATATTCGTCGTCACCTCCGTTACGGTCGCGTTCACATGCGCTTTCGCTCTTCGCGCGGTTCACATCCTCATCGTAACCGACCGGGATGTTGGACGTTCAAGACGAAAACTCGGGAGGATGACAGTTCGAACATGTGCGGCAATGTCTCTTCAGAGACGCGATGGGACGCAATGTATAACCGGCGCGGCGGGCGCGGCGGGCGCGGCGGACGGCGGGGCGGCTGCGGCTACCTCATCGCAGCCCGACCACGTAGGCGACCCATCCCGCCATCTCTTCGAAGCGCTTCCGCCTGCGATAGATGCCGTCCGCCTCGTCGGCCTCGTCGTCCCATCCCTCCAGGTAGACCTCGGCGGAGCGGAACCCGGCCTCGAGCAGGATCTCCTGCAGCTCCGGAAGCGTCCAGAAGCGCCAGTCGTAGCGGAACGCGCGCTCCATCTTCCTCCCGTCCGGGAAGCGAAAGTGGATGTAGCAGCGGATGTGATGGTCGATCGGGTTGAAGCTCGCCTGCTCCCAGACGTAGGTGAAGCCCGGAACCTTGGTCCCGTCCGGGCGGACGGACGGCTTCACCTTCCTGTCCTCCGAGCCTTGGTTCGTCGCCTCCGTACCTCCGAAGGCGTCCAGGAAGAATAGACCGTCTGGCGCCAGAGAGGCGCAAACCTTGCGGAAGTAGTCGCGGAGGACGGAGCGGTCCTTGAAGACCGAGTACGAGTAGTTGAGCGCCACGACCACGTCGGTCTGGGGAGCGCGCACCGTGCGGACGTCTTCGCACAACAGCGTCAAGCGCGGGCGCGCGGAGCCGAGACGGGAAGCGTGCTCTCGCTCGCCCCATTCCAGCGTCGGGCGATGGATGTCCACGCCCCACGCCTGATGGCTCGGACTGCGCGCCACCCAATGACAAGCGAGCAGGCCGGTGCCGCAGAAGTCCTCGCGAAGGCGATGGAACGTCCTCCCGCGGCGGGTGCGGAACACGCGTTGGAAGAAGTCCAGTTCGTAGTCGACCGATTGCACGGCGGCCTCGTAGAGCATGTGCCGGTCCGTCACCGCCGCCGCTCGACCCTTCGCGTTCGGGCGCGCCTGCCGCCCGGCCGTCCTGCCCATCGCCACAGACCTCCTCGCAATCCGCCCGCCGCGGGCGCCGCTCCGCAAGACTTCCACGAAAGCGCTTCGCGCCCCGGGGACCGGATCCCGCCGGACCTCGGGGCGCGAAGCGCGGCAACGAGAGTGGATTCTACGACCGATCGGTCAAGGCTCAAGATCAATCAGCAAGCCGGATCCAGCGCGTCGACCGCGGGGCGCCACTCCTCGGCTCCCAGCGCAGCCAGTAGATTCCGCTCGCCGGGCTGCCGTCGCCGCCGAACAGGTCACGGATTGCGATCGTTCCGGCCGCTCCCACCTGGACGGCGCCGACGGCCCGGCCAAGAGGATCGAACGCGCGGAGGAGGCCGGCCGCGGGAGAAGCAAGTCCGCGCGCGGCGTACCGCAACTCGACGACCGAAGGGCCTGCGGGGTTCGGCCAGACAGCGAAGGAACCGGCTGCGAAGACGGCCGGATCGCCGATCCCCGCGGGATCGAGGGCCGGATAGGTCCCGGTCGCGGCGAGGTCCCGCCGGATCTTCGGCCACTCGCAGACCGTGACGCCGGGCGTGTAGACGGACCCCTCGATCGGAAAGACGCAGACATTCCCGCTCGTCCAGTTCGTCCCGCACGCAGCGACCTCGAAGCGGCCGTCATGATCGAAGTCGGCGACGTGAGGCGAGCCGTGCGCGTCCCATTCGGTCCCCGCCAGCAGCAACTTCGGGAAGCCAGGCACCACCGTCCCGTCGAGATTCCAGCCGCCGACATACTGGGAGTAGTCCTGCCAGTAGCAGAGGAAGATCTCCTGCTGCCCGTCGGCATCGACGTCGGCCAAAGCGGGAGTCGAGATCGAGCCGTTTGGCGTGAGCGCTTTGGGCCATCCGGGAAGCTCGTGAGCGTCGGGGCGGATGACGTGCACGTTTCCATCGCACGTCGCGGTCACGATCTCCAGGACGCCGTCCCCCTGCACGTCTCCGACCGAGGGGTTCGAGCGCGAGGAAACCCAGTCCTCGCAGATCGACATCGGGAAACCGGCCATCGGCGTGCCGTCATGATGCCAGACGTAGAGCCGGTGGCCGATCCAGGTGTTCTCCCCGTCCTTCGCGATCACCTCGTAGTCCCCGTCGCCATCGAGGTCGGCGAGCGCAGTCGACGCGAAAACCGGCTCGATGTCGTAGGTCGGCCAGCCGGGCTCGGGTTGGGCGAAGCAGTCGACGACGTGCACCGACTCGTAATAGAGGCTGTTGTTGGCGCACGCGATCTCGAGAAGCCCGTCGCCGTCAATGTCGGCGATCGACGGACAGGACCACTGGATGTTCTGCTGCGGCGCGATCCAGAGGTACGGCCAGCCTTCCAGAGGACGTCCCGAGCCATCAAAGAAGTAGATACCCAGTTCGGCGGCCGCCCCGACGTCGAGGTCGCCGTCGCCGTCCAGATCGGCGAGCGCCGGACCGCTGACGTTCAGCCAGTTGTGGAACGGAAGGTCGATCGGGAAGCCGGGCTGCAAGCTCCCGTCGACCTCGAAGGCCCAGATCTGCGGCGGGATGCCGCAGACGGTGAAGACGATCTCCATCGTCGCGTCGCCGTCGATGTCCCCGATCGCCGGAGCGTGGTTCGTCTCGCCCATCGGTTGTGGCCACCCGGGCTTCGGGTTGCCTTGGGTGTCGAGCAGCAGCGCGCGCGTCTCGCCCCCGACGGCGACCTCGTCGAGGCCATCGCCATCGACGTCGCAGAAGACGGGGGATCCGATCGGATTGACGAGGCCGACCGGCCACGATCGATCGCCCGCAGCGCCGGCTGCCGGGCCGGCGGGCGTCCATACGGAGGACGGGCCCCTCGCCGGCGCCGGGTCGGAGACGGACCTTCCGAGCTCGATGCGCGGGGAGGAGGAGCCGGATGCGATGAGCGGGAGGCTCGCGGCCAGAGCGACGCCGGCCACGGAGCAGAGAGCGGCACGGAACGAGGTCATCTTGTTCTCCTCTGCTGGAATGAGAAAGGGCTGTCGGAATGCCGTGGGAAAGTATACCGGGAGAGGGTGGGCGGGTCCAGCCGCGGCTCAGACGTCGCTCCGATGCGGCTTCGTGCGGCTCAGACCCCGAAGGCTTCGCGGATTCTCCGGATCGATTCACGCGGATCGGCCATCGCGTCGATCACGAGGACCCCCTCGTCCGGCTCCGGGGCCTCGAGCGTCTCGAATTGGCTCGCCAGCAGGTCCACCTTGGCGAAGTGGCCGTAGCGCGATCGCAGGCGGCGGGCGATCGACTCGTAATCCGCCTCGAGATGGACGAAGCCGACTCGATCCGAACCGTCCCTCAGTCGCTCCCGGTATTTCCTCTTCAGCGCGGAGCAGGCGACGATCGACCGCTTGCCCTTCCGGATGCGATCGGCGATCACTCGCGCGAGCGCATCGAGCCAGGGGCGGCGATCGTCATCGTCGAGCGGGATGCCGCGGCTCATCTTCTCCACGTTGGCGGCGGAGTGGAAGGCGTCCCCCTCGACGAAATCCCAACCAAGGGTCGCAGCCAACTCCAACCCTAGCGTTGTCTTTCCGACACCCGAGACGCCCATCAGCACGAGGACGAGCGGAGGCGTGGTCGAGAGTCGCGGAGCAGCCGCGCCTTGATCGGCAGGAGGAGAAGCCATGAGCAAAGTCTAGCGGAACGCGTCGGATGCCCGGCGGCTACCGATTCGCGGAGCGTTTTGCGGTCGCCGAGCGTTTCGCGGCGCAAAGCGTTTCGCGGTCACAGATCGCGTCCCTGTCGCGCATCCTGTCGCGCCGCCCTCGCGCCCGGAACCACCCCCGAGCCGGCCTTGTTTTCGGTGGTTGGGGGGTCGCCGCCTCCCCCCTATACTGCAACGGAAGCGGCGGTCGCCGCGAACAAGGGCGCGGAAGCCCCGCGCGGGAAGGAAGAGGATGGATCCGCAGGATATCAAGATCACCGCCGAGCCCCTGGACTTCGAGTCGTGCCGCTTCGCCGTGAGCCAGCCGGTCTATCCCGGCCGGTCGTTCTATTTCGGCTCGCCGGAGAAGGCGCCGGGATCCCCGCTGATCGAGGAGCTCTTCGCGATCGAAGGCGTCCGGTCGGTCCTGGTGCAAGACAACATCGTGACCGTCACGACCATGGGTGTGGAGGATTGGCGCCCGATCGCCAAGCAGATCGGCGGCGCCATCCGCAACGTCCTCACCTCGGGCCGGCCTGCGATCTCCGATGAGATCGCCAGGAACCTCCCGTCGGAGGAAGTGATCCGCTGGAAGGTCGAGACTCTCCTCGCCAACGAGATCAACCCGGCCATCGCGTCCCATGGCGGAATGTGCGAGCTGATCGACGTGAAGGGGAACGAGGTCTTCCTGCGGCTCGGCGGCGGCTGCCAGGGGTGCGGCGCGGCCAAGATGACGCTCAAGCTCGGGATCGAGCGGGCGATCCGTGAAGCGGTCCCCGAGGTGGGCGCGATCCTCGACACGACCGACCACGCCGCAGGGCGCAACCCGTACTACGCCCCGGCGCCCTGACCAGGCGCCTTCGCGCAACGTCCCGCCCGCCCGCCAGCCCGTCCCGCCGGCGCTCGATCGGATCGATGCCCTCGATCACTCGGGCGCCGGCGCTGTGTTTGTGATCGCAGTGAGGGAGTACTCCTCATAGCGAGTGGCCGCCACGAATCCGATCCTCTCGTAGCTCCGGACCGCGGTTGCATTGTCCGCCTTCACATTCAGCCCGATCGTCTCGCACTCGCCGGCGAGATCGAGACACAGCCGCGCGCAGACGGCGGTGCCGAGACCGCGCCGCCTGAAGTCGGGATGCGTGGCGACGTTGCCGATCGCCGCGACCCGATGCGCGGCCGAGTAGACGTGAAGCCCCGCGACGCTGACGATCCTCCCGCCTGACCGCACGCCCCACGTGTGGCCCGTTTCGAGCATGCGCGGATCGAACCAGTTTCCAGGATAGCTTTCGCGATAGAGACGATCGAGCGCCGGCGCATCGGCGGGACCGAGTCGCACGGCGCCGGAGACATCGACTCGCCCAGCCGCCGCGCGATCCCTCCAGACCATTCGCACGTGCTCTCCGTGCGGATCCGGATGAAAGGCGTCGGTCACGATCGCCGCGAGCCCTGGAGAGAGGTGCGCGTAGACCTCGCGCGGCAGGACGGAAAGGATCCCGCGCAGCAGGGCGCGGGCGGCAAGCGCACCCGGCTCCTCGCTGAACAGCAGCAGGACGGGCGGCCGCGGAGCGACGTAGAGCAGTGCAACCTCCCGAAGCTCGGGCGCTCCGCGTTGCGCGGTCGTATCGTCGTCCTCGATTCCCAGCCAGACGGTCGAGGGCCAGAAGAAGTCATCGAGATCCCCGAGCGCGTAGAGATGGAGACCAGGATCGCGACGCAGGAACCTCTCGATCCTGCCGCGGTCGTGAAGGCTCACGATCCTCATCGTCCCTCCCTCCCTCCCGCATCCGCCGGTTCGGCGCTCGGGGCCACTCCGATCCCCGCCGCTGGAGCTGCCTCTCGACCGCGGGCAGTATACGTCGCGTTGCGAGTGGCGAAAGCGGCACGTCGCGACGCGGGCGAGGAGCCTGCTCGCCTTCGCCGGTTCGACAGGATCGAGCGGCAACGGGCAACCGGCTCGGTCCGGAGGCCGCGCGGCCGTTCGGGGGTCGCGATGGCGCTTTCCCAGGGTGGAACCCCAAGCCGTCTGCTATCCTCTCCCGTTCCCATGACTAGCCACCGGCGATCCAAGCCGGCCACCGTATCCGTTCTCACCATGCGCGACGCCGCGTGAGCGCCGCGCAACCGGGGAGGATTTCACCATGGCGGTTTCCAATCTGGACTTCACGGCTCTGCGAGAAAGGGATGGAGCGCGACTCCTGCTCCCCGGCGAAGCGGGGTACGACGAGGCGCGCGCGATGTGGAACGGGATGATCGAGCGCCGGCCGGCGGCCATCCTGCAGTGCACCAATGCGAGCGACGTCGCCGCCGGAATCGACTTCGCGCGAGACCGCGGCGTTCTCCTTGCCGTCAAGGCCGGCGGCCACAGCGCTGCCTGCCTCTCCGTCTGCGACGGCGGCCTCACGCTCGACCTCTCTCCGATGAGGTCCGTGCGGGTCGATGCGGAGCAGCGGAGGGCGTCGACCGGCGGCGGAGCGCTCCTCCGCGATCTCGATGCCGCGACGTCGTCGCACCGCCTCGCCGTGCCCGCGGGCGTGATCTCCCATACCGGCATCGGAGGCCTCACACTCGGCGGCGGCTTCGGGTGGATCAGCCGCAAGTACGGCCTGACGATCGATCATCTTCTCTCCGCGGAGGTCGTAACGGCGGACGGCGAAGTCCGGACGGCGAGTGAGGGCGAGAACGCCGATCTCTTCTGGGCGATCCGTGGAGGGGGAGGAAACTTCGGCGTCGTGACGCGCTTCGACTTCCGGTGCGATCCTCACGGGCCTGACGTGTTCGCCGGCCTGATCGTGAAGCGGTTCGAGGACGCGAAGCCGTACTTCGCTTTCCAGCGCGACTTCCTCGCGAGCGCGCCGGACGATCTGACCGTCTGGAACGTCGTTCGCAAGGCGCCGCCCCTGCCGTTCCTGCCCTCCGAGGCGCACGGGAAGCTCATCGTCGTCGTCGCCTTCGCCTGGGCCGGCGATCCCGCCGAAGGGAAGGACGCGATCGATCCGCTTCGCAACGCGACTCCGTCGCTCGGCGAGGCGATCGGCACACAGCCGTGGACAGCCTGGCAGTCGGGCCTCGATCCGCTGGCCGAGCACGGCGCCCGCAACTACTGGAAGTCGCACCATCTGACCGGGACTCCGGACGGCTTCGTCGATGCGATTCTCGAAGGCGCCAAGAGTCTCCCCTCGGACGAGTGCGAGATCCTCATCGCACAAATGGGTGGAGCGCCTTCCCGAGTGCCGGTGGAAGCGACCGCGTACGCGCATCGGGACGTTCCCTATCTGATGAACATCCACACCCGGTGGCGCGACCCGGCTCAGGATGCGGAGTGCCTCGCGTGGGTGCGCGGACTGCACGAAGCGACGGCGCCGTTCAGCGCCGGCGTCTACGTGAACCTTCCGAGCGACACCGGCGAGGAGAGCGTGAAGCAGGCGTATCCGCCGGCGACGCTCGAGCGGCTCGCGAAGATCAAGGCGAAGTACGATCCGACGAACCTGTTCCGGATGAACCAGAACATCGCGCCGCGGACGTGACCGGTCGCGACCGCGGCGATGCTGCTTCGCGGCCGGTTGGCGAGCGGGAGGCAGCTTCCGGCGCGGCCGGCGCGGCCGGTAAGGCGGGCGACGCCGCCGTCGTTGACCGGCGCCGCTCCCGCTCGCTAGCCTGCTCGGTTTCCCCAGAGACCGCCCGCGGGGACGAGGAGGCTCCATGAGCGAGAGTTCACGAGGATCGGGCTCCTCGGGGTCCGTTCCCCCGTTGCCTGGGAACGGTCACGCCCCCAAGGATGCAGGCGCGAACCGGCGATCGGCTTCGAAGGGACTCTCGACGCCAGCGGCGGACGCGGCGTCCGCGTCACTCCCAGAGCCGGCATCGGCTCCGAACGACGGAGGCGCGACGCCGGACGGCATCGACGTTCTCCTCGAGGAGACCCGCTCGTATCCCCCGCCTCCCGCCTTCGCGCGGGAGGCGGTCGTGCGAGACGAGGGGATCTATCACCGGGCCGACTACGACCGTGAGGGTTTCTGGGAGGAGGAGGCGCACCGCCTCGACTGGATCGCTCCGTGGCGGAAGGTGCTGACCGGCGAGGCGCCCGACTTCCGCTGGTTCGAAGGCGGGAAGCTGAACGCCTCGGTCAACTGCGTCGATCGCCACGCGCTCGGACCTCATCGAAACCATGCCGCGATCGTCTGGGAAGGTGAGCCGGGCGAGCGCCGGACGCTCACCTACTTCGACCTCTACCGCGGCGTCAATCGCTTCGCCAACGCCCTGCGCTCGCTCGGCATCGCCAAGGGCGACCGTGTGGCGATCTACCTCCCGATGATCCCCGAAGCGGTCGTCGCGATGCTCGCCTGCGCGCGGATCGGCGCGGTTCACACCGTCGTCTTCGCCGGCTTCAGCGCGGAGGCTCTGCGCGACCGGATCCAGGATGCGCAGGCGAAGCTCCTCATCACCGCCGACGGCGCCTACCGGCGCGGCAACCTCCTGCCGCTCAAGCACGATGCCGACTACGCCGTGATGAGCTGCCCCTCGATCCGCCACGTCGTGATCGTCAAGCGGGGGGACTTCCCGTTGCGCGTCAAAGAGGGGCGGGACCACTGGTACCACCGGCTGCTCCAGGAAGCGGAGAACTACTGCGAGCCGGAGCCGATGGACGCGGAGGACATGCTCTACATCCTCTATACGTCCGGGACGACCGGGAAACCGAAGGGGATCGTCCACACCACGGGGGGCTACCTGACCGGGGTCGCGGCGACGACGCGCTGGGTCTTCGATCTGCGCGAGGACGACGTCTACTGGTGCACGGCCGACATCGGCTGGGTGACCGGGCACTCCTACGTCGTCTACGGTCCCCTCGCGAACGGAGCGACCGTGCTTCTCTACGAGGGCGCTCCCGACTGGCCGGACAAGGACCGCTTCTGGCAGATCATCGAGGATCATGGCGTCACGATCCTCTACACGGCGCCCACCGCGATCCGCGCCTTCATGAAGTGGGGGGAGGAGTGGCCGGCCCGCCACGACCTCTCGAGCCTGCGGCTTCTCGGCACCGTCGGGGAGCCGATCAATCCCGAGGCGTGGGTCTGGTACCACGAGAAGATCGGCGGCGGCCGATGCCCGATCGTCGACACGTGGTGGCAGACCGAAACGGGAATGATCCTGATCTCGCCGCTCCCGGGCATCACCGTCACGAAGCCGGGATCATGCGCGCGCCCGCTCCCCGGCATCGCGGCGGACATCCTCGACGAGAAGGGCCGGACGGTCGAGATCGGCGGCGGATACCTGGCGATTCGCGAGCCATGGCCGGCGATGATGCGCGGCATCTACGGAGACGAGGAACGCTTTCGGTCCACGTACTGGTCGAAGTGGCCCGGGATCTACTTCCCCGGAGACGGAGCGAAGCGCGATCGCGATGGATACTTCTGGGTTCTCGGGCGGGTCGACGACGTGATCAACGTGGCCGGCCACCGCATCGGCACGATGGAGGTCGAGTCCGCGCTGGTCGAGCACCCTTCGGTCGCCGAGGCTGCGGTCATCGGAAGGGCGCACGACGTCAAGGGGACGGCGATCGCCGCGTTCGTTTCGCTTCGGGAGGGAGCCGCGGGCGCGGGGCCCGATCTCGCGCGCCAGCTGAAGGACTTCGTCGCCGACCGGATCGGCGCGCTCGCCCGCCCGGAGGACGTGATCTTCTCGGCCGACTTGCCGAAGACCCGCAGCGGAAAGATCATGCGCCGCCTCCTGCGCGACATCGCGGAGGGAAAGGTGCTGGGCGATACGACCACCCTCGCCGACCCGGCCGTCGTCGACCGGTTGAAGAGGACCTACGAGGAAGAGTACGGCGCTTGAAGATTGCCGCGTGGAGGATCGATGCGAGTCGGAGTGAGCTTCTACCTTGTCGGTGACACCAAGAAGGCGACCCGGATCTACTCCCGCCTGTTCGAGACAGAGCCCTTCCTCGCCGACGGCGACTGGGTGGAGTTCTCCCTCGAAGGCGGTAACGTCGCGCTGCACGCCGACCCCGAGCTGAAGGAGACGAATGGAGCGGACCAGACCGTTCCGTTCCGCGGTGGAGCGATCGTGTCCTTCCGCGTGCCGGACGTCCGGGCAGCTCTCGACCGCGCGCTGACGGCAGGGTTCGAGCAGGTCGGCGGGCTGAACGTGCAGCCCTACGGGACGATTGCGAATCTCCGCGACCCGTGGGGGAATCGCCTGTCGGTGATGGAGCCGCCGCCGGTCGCGCCGTAGCCGGATCGGTAGGACGCAAAGCGGCCGAGGGACGGGCCGGCTAGCGCACGACGACGATCGGCCGGGAGACCTTCGCCGCCTTGGTCGGGCCTTGCCACGCCGGCCGTGCTTCGACTTGTAGGAAGTAGATCCCGCTCGGCAGCCGGCCGCCCACGTCCCAGAACAGGTCGTGAGTTCCGGCCGGCATCGTCTCATCCGCGCTCGTCAGCTGCGCGACCGTCCGCCCCGACGCATCGACGAGCCGCGCCGTGACGGCTCGATCCTCTGCGATCGCGATGCGGCACGCGATCGTCCGCGAGACCGGGCTTCGGACCGCGACGTGCAGCAGCGGCGGCCCGCTGCTCTCCTGCCCGGAGCCCGTCCACTCTTCCGCCCCCGACGTATCGAGAATGTGGTCCGGCCGGAGATTCACGAGCGTTGCGGCCGCTTTCTCCGACTGCTGCGGGGTGAAGACCGTCCGGCAGGTGGGCCTCGAGTACGCCAGCATGTTGTCGGTCGCCGGATGGTTGGGGTCGCCATGGCACGGATCGACGAAGGCGCCGGTGTAGACGCAGTACGGATCGACGCAGTAGTCGTTGCCGTTCGGGCCGCAGCGGTTCAGGCCCGGATCGGCGGGCGTGTCGCAGAGACGGTCTCCGGCTGTCCCGCAGTTCGAGCCGTCCACGCACTCGCGGCCGTAGGCCGTCTCGTGGGTGTGAAACAGGTCGAAGTAGTGGCCCACCTCGTGGCTGAAGGTGGAAGGGTTCCAGATCGACGGGATGCAGGCGTTCATGATCACAACGCCCTGATGCGGGCTCCAGGTGAACGAGGAGATCCCGCAGAACGACCCGTTCTCGTTCGCGAGGTTCTCCGTGAAGTAGACGTTCATCGCATGGTCCACGACGTTCGTCTCGCGGAGCTGATCGATCTCCGCCAGGGTGTCGATGTCGTAGTAGAAGGCGTCGCTGTCGATGTGATCGATCGGCCCCTCCATCACGAAGGAGATGCCGAGCGGGGCGAAGTGCTCGTTCGCCCTCTCGAGGGACCGCTCGACCTCCTGCTCCGTCAGGCCGCCCAGCCCTTCGTCGGTCCGGACCACGTGCACCGCCGTCCTCACCTGCCAGGGACCGGCGTCGCGAGGGTCGAGGCGGTACGCTCCGCGGTCATCCCGCTCGATGGCCTGGCGAGCGCCCTCCTCGGTGAGGATCGTGGCGCACTCCCCGCCCGCGGGGATCTCCTGCGCGCGCGCGCTCCGCTGCAGGGGCGGAACCGACCCGAGGAGCGCCGCGACGAAGGCCGCGACGAGCAGAGGCGGGATCCTCGAAGCAGGAATCATGCTCTCGCTCCTTCTTGCATGTGCAGGGGACGAATCGACGACCTCGATTCTAGCAGAGACCAGCGCCGAGGGGCTGCGCGGACTCGCGCGCGGGCGCGCGCGGCGGAGCGCGAGCGAGCAGGCGCGAGGGGCGAGCAGGCGAGCGGTCAGTCCCCCACGGCGAGTATGGCCGGGGCAGGCGCGGCGCCCGCGGCAGGCGAGGGGGAAAACGCAGGGACGGACCAATCGTCTTCCTCTTCGCCCTCGGCCGGACGGCCGGGCGCAGGCTCCGGCCGGCGCGGCGGCACGCCGGCGTCGACGAGAGGGCGTAGATCGGAAGCGAGGATCCGCATGATCTGCACCGGGAGCGCGCTCGAGAAGTCGTAGCGCGCGGCGCGCTCGCCGGGCACGGCGGTGATCGTCCCGAAGTAGCGGTCGCCGAGAAGGAAGACGAAGGTCGCGGTCCGGTTCACGACGCGCGACTCGAGCAGGCGCCGCCCCGGCCCGAAGGTTTCGTACCGGTGGTCCCCCGTGCCGGTCTTCCCGCCCAGCAGCGGGAGCTTCTCCCCCTCGACTCGGTAGTCGTTGAAGGCGCGGCGTGCCGTCCCGTCCATGACCACGTGGAACAGCTCCTCGCGAACCGCCTCCGCGACCGCCGGCGGCAGCACCCGCTCCCCTTGCGCCTCGCCGGCCGCAAACCGCGTCTCGTAGGGGGTCGAGACGGCGAAGTCGAGGCCGGTCACGCTTCGGCTCGGAAGCCGGACACCGTCGTTGCCGAGGATGCCGATCAGTTCCGCAAGAGCGGCGGGACGGTCCGCGGACGAGCCGATCGCGGTGGCGAGCGAGGGGACGAGACGGTCGAACGGGTAGCCGAGACGCTGCCACGCCTCGTGAATCCGTTCGAACGCCTCTGCCTCGAGGAGCGTCCAGATTCGGATGTTCTGCGCCTTCGTCCGTGTGCTCTTGAAGAGCCACGCGTAGACGTCCTGCCTCGTCGACTCGCTCGCCGCGACGACGTCCTTCCAGCTCGCGTCCGGGTGCTCCTTCATATACCGGACGAGCCACAGCTCCAGCGGGTGGATCTTGGCGAGGTAGCCGCGCTCGTCGAGCGTGAACTGATCGGGAGCGAAGTTGTCGTAGAGATCCGCGACGTCTTGCGGATCGCTTCCCGCGCCAGGCAGGTGCGCCCGCAGGAACCTTCCGAACGATTCGAGATCGCCGTCGGGGTAGATCGACCGGTAGAGGACCGCGAGCCGCTTCGGCGTCGGCACGATCCCTTGAACGAGGATCTCGAGCGGGTCGCCACGCCGCCGCTCGCCGTGGTACTTCTTCCAGAACTGCCCGAGGTAGGTCTTCCCCTCCTTGTCGGCGAAGCGCGCGAGGTACTCCTGGCGCGCCGGGTCGCTCGGATCCTCGAGGATCCCCGAAGCGTAGGCGGGAAGCTGCGCCATCTCGTGACGCACGATGTCGCGCATCAGACGGATGAAGACGAGGTTCACCGAGTTCCGGAACGCTTCGGAGACGGTCATGATGCGGCCGTTCTCGTCCTTCGTGAAGTTGTGGAAGGTGTGGAGCCCGCCCCCCGTGAAGAACGACTCGCCGGGACTGGCCGAGTAGCGGCGCTCGAGCGCGGCGTGGAGCATCGCCGGCAGCGTGGTGTCGGGCGAAGACGCGAGCCAGCCGGCGGCCCATCGGCGTAGCGGATCGGCCGTCTCGCCGCTCTCGAGCCGGAGACCGCCGGCCGGCCGCCCCGCCATCTCGTGATGCAGCTCGGCCATGATCTGCAGGTAGTGCGTCAACGTGCGAAGCTTCGCGGTGGAACCGAGGTCGAGCTTCGATCCCTGATTCACGTCGAACGGCTCGTCGACGTTGTCCGCCTGCACCCGCAGCAGGTTCCCTTCCGGCGTCCGCTCGAAGAGGGTGAAGCTGTACACCACCGCGGAAGGGTCGCCGCGGTCGAGCAGGCGCTCCGCGCGCAGGCCGGCCGAGTCGACGTAGGCAGGATCGCGCAGGCGCTGCAGCAGGCGCGTCACGCGCTGCTGGAGGTGCTGATCGATCGTGCTTCTCGCAATCAGATCGAAGCGATCGAGCGTGTAGAGGTCGTCGACCCCGAGAAGGCGCAGCAGATCGGTCCGCACCTCGTTGATCGCCTTCCTCCGGACGAAGGGGGGCCGCGGGATGGCGACCGGCTCGTCGCGGAACCGGAGCCGGCTCGCGCGCGCCTGCGCGGCGAGGCCGGCGGGAATCACCTGATCGTGGGCGAGGAGCGAGAGATACTGGTCCGTCTCGCGTTCGAGCTGCTCGCGGCCGGAGGGCTGCAGGTAGGCGCTCGGGCGTCGCTGCGCGACGATCAGGCTGAGGATCATCTTGTACGCTTCGGCCGGGGACATCGCCGGGCCGCCGGCGGGCGCGGCGAACTCGCCTGGCCGCGAGCCGATTCGTCCCGCCTCCGGAGGCGCCTCGCTCGCCTCGCGCGCCTCGCTCCGCGGTCCGCCGCTCGCAGCGACAGGATCGGCGGAGACCTCCTCGATCGCCGGAAGCGGAGGGGCGCGCAACGCAAGATCGACCTCGCGCGGATCGACGCCGAACCAGATCCACAGCCCCTCGGCCAGCCCGCTCACCTCGCCGTAACCCGGATAGGCGCTCAGAGGGACGCTGTTGACGTAGTCGACCACGATCGAGCGGCGCGCGTCGAGCGTCACGCGCCCGTTGCGATAGGCGCGGAGGCTCGCCGCCGCCATCTGGCGCAGCTTGTCGCCCGGCCCCTCGGTCCTTCCCTCCGGACTGTGGCGGTATTTCTCGATCTGCGTCGCGAGCGTGCTTCCCCCCGGCTGCTCGCGATCGAGGCCGACGCGATTGAGAGCGAACTCGAAGGCGGCTCGCACAAGGCGATCCCACTCGACCCCGGGGTTCAGGCGCGGACGGTCCTTTTCGAGAAGCTCGCGATTCTCGACGAACAGCAGCGATTTCACGACGAGCGGAGGAATTGAGTCGAAGTCGGAGTAGGCGCGCCGCGGGGAAGACACCTCGTACAGCCGCTTCCCCTGCCGATCGAGGATGGTCAGACCGGCCTGCGTCTTCTCGTCATAGACCGGGGGCACGCCGTGGCGCGCGAGCGATTGCATCCGCTCCGACATCCGCGCCTGGGCGATCACCCGGTACCCGCTCCCGCTCAGCCGTTCCGTGATCCGCGGAATCGCCGCATATCCGCGCGAGATGTCGAACGGTCCTTCCGAAGGAAAGAGGATGGCATCGCCAGGCCCGGGCTCGACACGGTAGGTGAGCTGCCGGGCGATGCGGGAAAGCAGGCCGGACTGGAGCGTCGATTCCTTCGCCTCCCGGACCACGAAGACCGTCACCACGGCGCCGGCGACGGCCGTCGCGATCAGCCAGTCCGGAGGCCTTTGGAAGCGCAGCGGGAGCAGTCGCGGGCGGGACCAGCCGTGAAGCGAGAACTCGAACGCCTTCTTCCTCGGTGCGATGTTCATCCGTTGGGGGGCAGGGGGGTCAGGGGGACCTGCCAGAGGAAAGCTCGACGGCCTTCGGCCGGTGACGCGCTTTGCGTCCCGCTATCACGCCGATCCGCTCCCTCGATTCCCATCGTACGGAGAAGGCATCGGCCGGTCCAATGAAGGTCCTGAGAACTCCCTCGTTCCGAACCCTTCGAGACTCCCACCCGCTCGCCGGTCTGTCTCCGCCGCAGCAACCGTGCCGAGGCGGGCCGAGGCCGCTACTCTCTGCTCATGAGCGTCCCGGGGGACGAAAGAAGCCGGCGCGCCCGCGCGTGGATCTTCGCCGCGCTCGTCGTCGCGGCGTTCGCCGGAGCGCTCGTGCTCTGGATCTCCCCCTCGCAGCTCGTCCGGATCTTCCGGGACCGCGAAGCGCTCGAGGCGTTCCTCGCGTCGCGCGGCGCTTGGGCGCCGGTGGTCCTCATCGCGCTCCAGGCCATCCAGGTGATCCTCGCCCCGATCCCGGGCCATCTGATCGGGATGATCAGCGGCCTCCTGTTCGGACTCTGGCGCGGGCTGCTGTACTCCACGATCGGAGGGGCCGCCGGGACGTGGAGCGTTCTGCTGCTCTCCCGGCACCTCGGCCGGCCGGTCCTGCGCGGGCTCCTCGGCCGCCGCACGATCGCCCTCGCCGAGGAGTGGTCGTCACAGCGGTCGGCCGCCTTCTACGTCGTCGTCTTCCTGCTCCCGTTCTTCCCCGACGACGTCGCCTGCATCGCGATCGGTCTCAGCCGCCTGCAGATCGCCAGAATGCTTCCGCTCATCGTCCTCTCGCGGCTGCCGTCGCACTTCCTGCTCTGCTGGTTCGGCGCGAACGCGCGCCGCCTCCCGCCGGGCGCCTGGCTCTGGGCGGGGATCGCCGTCGTCGTCGTTGCGGTCGCCACCCTGCTCGCCGGCCGGCGCGCGCGAGCCTGGATCACCGCACGCTTCGCAGCGCGCGGGGCCGGGTCGCGAACCCCCGTTCGAGGCAGGAAGGAGTAAGCTGCCGCCTCATGCGCGCCCTCGCGGAGAGGTGGCTTACGCGACCGGCTCGACCGTGCCGAGGACCGCAGCCCTTCCGCCGTCCCCTGCGCGGCGCGCTCCGCCGATCTCCCGCGCCCCCCCTTCCCCTTCCGGCTCGCTCATCCCGGCCTCTTCCCGCACGCCGGTGAACCGGGCGAGGAGCGAGTAGACGACCGGCACGAGGATCAGGGTGAGGAAGGTCGAGAAGAACATTCCGCCGACGACCGCAATCCCGAGCGGGCGGCGGGCCTCGGCGCCCGCGCCCAGCCCGATCGCGATCGGCAGGATCCCGAAGATCGTCGCGAAGGACGTCATGAGGATCGGGCGAAGCCGGATCTTCGACGCCTCCCGCACCGCCTCGAGCGTCTCCAGCCCGCGCGCGCGGAGCTGGTTGGAGTACTCCACGATCAGGATCGAGTTCTTCGTGACGAGGCCGATCAGCATGATCAGGCCGATCTGCGAGTAGATGTTCAGCGACTGGTGGAACGCCAGCAGCGAGACCAGGGCGCCGACCACCGCGAGCGGCACCGACAAGAGAATCGTGAAGGGATGGACGAAGCTCTCGAACTGCGCCGCCAGCACGAGAAAAATGAAGACGACGGCGAGCAGGAAGAGGAGGTAGAGGCTGCTGCTCGACTCGCGGAACTCGCGCGACTGCCCTCCCAGCTCGTGACGGATCCCGGGGGGAAGATCGTTCGCGGCGATACGGTCGAGCGCGTCGAGCGCCGTCCCGAGGCTCACTCCGGGAGCGAGGTTCGCCGTGATCGTGGCGGAGCGGACGCGGTTGTAGTGGTTCAGCTCCTTCGGAGCCACTGTCTCGTGGACGTCGACGACGTTGGCGAGCTGCACGAGACCGGAGTTGCCCCGCAGGTAGATGCCGTCGATCGCATCGGGGGTCGCGCGGTTCGCCGGCTTCATCTGCGCGATCACGTCGTACTGCTTCGTTCCCCGCTTGAACTCGCTCACCACCCGGCCGCCGAGCATCATCTCGAGCGTGGAGCCGATGTCCGTGACCGAGACGCCGAGCCCGGCCGCGCGCTCCCGATCGATCGAGATGTCGAGCTGCGGCTTGTTCAGGCGGAGATCGGTGTCGAGGTTGACGAGGTAGCCGAGCTGCGACGCCTTGCCCATCATGATTCCGACCGCCTGGCTCAGATCCTCGTAGCTCTCCGCCTGGAGCACGTACTCGACCGGGTTGGAGGAGAACCGGCCGCCGAGGCTCGGCGGGTTGATCGCAAAGGCGAGCACGCCCGGGATCGAGATCAGCTGCGGGAAGAGGGACGCGACCACCTGCTGCTGCGATCGCTCCCGCTCGTCGCGCGGCTTGAGCTGCAGGAAGAAGAAGCCGTTCGTCACCCGTCCCGGACCGCCGAAGCCGAGCCCGACGGCGGAGAAGAGCCCCTTCGTCTCGGGCTGCGCCATCAGCGTCCCCTCGACCTGTCGCATGTACCGATCGGTGTACTCGAGCGTCGAGCCCTCCGGCGCGATCACCACGCCGAACGCCGTCCCCCTGTCCTCGATCGGCACCAGCTCCCTCGGGAGGATCCGGAAGATCACGACGGCCGTGACCATCAGCAGGACGGCGGCGGCGATCGGCACGAGCGGCCGGCGCAGCACGAAACGGAGCGTATTGTCGTAGATCCGGTTGAGCGCGTCGAAGAAGGCATTGAACGAGCGGGTCGCCCAACCGGTCCCGCTGCCGTGCAGCGGCCGCAGCATCTTCGAGCAGATCATCGGCGTCAGCGTCAGCGCGACGAACCCCGAGATCAGCACCGATACGGCGACGGTGATCCCGAACTCGCGAAAGAGGCGGCCGACCGTGCCGGTCAGAAACGCGACCGGGATGAAGACGGCGACGAGCGCGATCGTCGTCGCGACGACGGCGAAGCCGATCTCCTTCGCCCCGTCGAGCGCCGCCTGCCGGCGGGACTTCCCCATCTCGAGATGGCGGAAGATGTTCTCGAGCATCACGATCGCGTCGTCGACGACGAGCCCGATCGCGAGCACGAGGGCGAGCAGCGTCAGGATGTTCACGGTGAATCCGAGGAAGTAGGCGACGGCGAACGCGCCGACGATCGAGACGGGGATCGCCATCGTCGGGATCGTGGTCGCGCGCACGCTCTTCAGGAACACGAGGATCACGAGGATCACCAGACAGGCGGCGATCAGGAGCGTGTCGCGCACCTCGTGGATCGACTCGGTGATGAAGATGGAGGAGTCGTAGGCGACGTTCAGCGTCATCCCCTCCGGGAGCGCCGCCTGCAGGCTCGGGATCGCGTCGCGCACCTCGCGCGCGACGTCGAGCGTGCTGGCCGTCGACTGCTTCACGATCCCCAATCCCACCGCCTGCTTGCCGAGGAAGCGGGCCACCGTGCGCTCGTCCTCCGCCCCGACCGACACCTCGGCAATGTCGTCGAGGTGCACCGCCTCGTTCCCCTTCTGCGAGACGATGATCGCGCCGAACTCCTCGGGCGTCCGCAGGTCTCCACGCGTGCGGACCGAGAACTCGCGCTCGCTCCCCTCGACGCGGCCTCCCGGGATCTCCGCGTTCTCGGCGGCGATCGCCCGCTCGACGTCCTGGGTCGTGAGCCCGTGCGCCGCCATCCGCATCGGATCGAGCCAGACGCGCATCGCGTAGCGGCGCTCGCCGCCGATGATGACCGATCCGACGCCCGGCAGCCTCTGCACGCGCTCCTTCAGAATCCGATCGGCCACGTCGCTCAGCTCCAGCCCATCGTGCCGCTCGCTCGAGAGCGCGATCCAGAAGATCGGCTGGGCGTCGGCGTCGATCTTGGCGACGACCGGATCATCCGCCTCGCGCGGGAGCGAGCTACGCACGCGCGAGACGCGGTCGCGGACGTCGTTCGACGCTTCGTCGACATCGCGCCCCAGCTCGAACTCGATCGTGATGACCGATCCCTGCTCGCGGCTCGACGAGGTCAGGGTCTTGACCCCCTCGATCGTCGCGAGCTGCTCCTCGAGCACGTTGGTGATCTCCGTCTCGACCACGCTCGGGCTCGCGCCCCGATAGAACGTCGTGATCGAGACGATCGGCGGATCGATGTCGGGATACTCGCGGACCGGCAGCCGCAGGAACGAGATCACCCCGAAGAGGAGGATCGCGAGACTCATGACCGTCGCGAAGACGGGACGATGGATCGAAATCTCGGAGAGCTTCATCGCGAGGCCGCCTCCATCACGACTCCCTTGCCGTCCGCGGCGGCGTCTTCATCGCCGCTCGCGGTGCCAGCGGTGCCGCCCCCGTCGCCGCCCGCGCCACCGGCGGCGCCAGTGTTCGAGCCGGCGTCCGACGCCTGGGCCGGCTGACTGACGACCGGCATCACCTTCGCCCCGTCGTAGAGCTTCTGGTGACCGGCGCGCACGACCCGGGCGCCCGGCTCGAGGCCCTGAAGAACCTCGACCACGTCCGCCTGCCTCGTTCCGAGCTGCAGCGGCGCGCGTGTGACCGTGCTGTCCGCCTGGATCACGAAGACGAACGCCTGGCTTCCCTCGACGAAGACCGCCTCGTTGGGGATCGTGAGCGCGTTCGCCCGCTGGCTGAGCACCGCCTGCACGTTCGCCGACATTCCTGGGCGGAACCTCCCTCCCAGGTTCTCGGCATCCGCCACGATCTGCGCGGAGCGCGTGTCCGGATCGAGCACCGGATCGATGACCTCGATCGTCCCGTCGAGGTGCTCGCCAGGATAGGCGGTCGTCGAGATCGCCACCGCCGCTCCCTTCGACAGCTTGCCCAGGTAACGCTCCGGGACTGCGAAGTGCACGCGGATATGGTCGAGCTGCGCGAGATCGGTGAGCGCATCGCCCGCCCGGACGAACGCCCCGGGACTCACCCGCCGCGATCCGATGACGCCGTCGAACGGCGCCGTGATCCGCGCCTTCTTCAATCGCGCCTGGGCGTAGGAGAGATTCGCCTCGGCGACCTTCAACGCCGCCGCGGCGTCGTCGAGGTCCTGAGAAGCTCCCGCTCCCTGCTCGACGACCGCCTTCACCCGTTCGTAGTTCGAACGGCTCTGATCGCGCAGCGCCTCCGTCCTCGCGACCTCCGCCGCGAGCTGGTCGTCGTCGATGCGCGCGATCAGCATTCCCTTGCGGATCGGATCCCCCTCCCGAAACGGGATCTCCCGGACGACGCCGTCGATCTCGGAGACGACGGTGATCGCGTTTCTCGCCTCGATCGTGCCGACCGCCTCGAAGACGTCGGCAACGCTCCGCGAGCCGGCGACCGCGATCTCGACCGGCGTGGGGGGCATCGCGAAGGCGGCCCCCTTCTTTCCCGCCTCCTTCTTCGAGCAGCCGAAGGACAGAGCCATCGGGAGCGCGAGCACCGCAAGCAGCAGCGGCAGCGGCAGCGACAGAGACAACGGCTTCCGCATCGGCTTCATCGGGATCCTCCTGTTTCCCCCGGATACCCGCCCGAGGTGAGAAGCGACAGCTTGGCGGCCGCCTGCGCGGCGCGGACGAGCGCCTGCGAGTAGCGGCGTTGCGCGGAGGCCACGTCGGCTCCGAGCCGCACGAGCTCGAAGGCGGTCGTCCGTCCGTTGCGGTATTCGATCATCCCGATCCGGACCTGCTCCTGCGCGGCGTCGACGCCGTCGCGCGCCGCCTCGAGCCTTCGCGACGCGTTGACCAGCTCGCGATGCGTCTCGCGGACCTGATCGGCGAGCCGGCGCGAGGCGTCCTCGACCGCCCACCGCGCCCGCTCCTGTTCGGCGCGAAGACGGTCGCGCTCGCCGCGTCCTTCGCGGCTGCCGATCGGCACCGACATCCGCAGGCCGACCGACCAGGTGGGATTGTCCCGCCCGAAGACATCGGACCAGGCGTCCGAAGCGCTCCCGGAAATCGAGGTGCGGAGCGTGTCGGAGCCGAAGATCACGCTTCGCGGCGTCCCGGAGAGGCCGTTGCCGCCTACCGAGGCGACGAGGTCGAGCGCTGGGAGCGCGTTCCACGCGGCGCCGCGAGCGAGGGTGCGCGTGGCGACCACGTCCTCGCGCATCGCCTGGAGCCCCTCGTTCCGCTCGATCGCGACCCTGACGAGCGAGTCGGCGCCGGCGATCGGGAACCGGCTCGGCGGCTCGTCGGTCGGCCGGAAGCGTCCTTCCTGGCCTTGCGGGCGTGAGCCGATCAGTCTGGCCATCCGGTCGGAGAGACGGTCAAGGTCTTCCTCGCGATCGAGCTGCGCCTGCCTCTGCTCCGCCAGGAACACGCGCGCGTTGGCGACTTCGCTCGGGCCGACCAGGCCGGCGCCGGCCCGCGTGCGGGTCTCCTCGAGGAGCGCCTCGGCCTGACCGACGATCAGCTTCTGCACTGCGTAGTCCCGCTCGGCCGCATAGAGGTCCCAGTAGGCGATCTGCACATCGGCCTGCACGGCACGCGTCGCTTCGTCCTCACGCGATCGCGCGGCCTGCTCCCCGATCTGCGCGGCGGCGAGAGGCGCCCGCGTTCCGGCCCCGAACCCTTGCAGCAGGGGCTGGGTGATCGAGAGCGAGCCGAACGCGTCGTATTCGGGGTCGAGCGCCGCGAAGCCGGAGTTCGTTCGCAGACGCGTCGTCGTCATCGCCGCTTCCAGGCGCGTTCCGAGCGGAAGCTGCATGCGCGCTCCGGCGAGACCGAGCGTCGTCTTCGTCCGCAGGAGATCCGCGCCGGCAAACGGCGAGGCGCTCGACGCGTCCTCTTGCGTGTGCGACACCTCGGCGAACAGCTCCGGATCGAACTTGCCGCTTTCGCGGCGCGCCGCCCCCTCGGCCGCGACCCGCGCGGCACGAGCCTGCCCCAGATCGGTCGATCGGTCGATCGCGAGCCGCTGCGCCTCCTCGAGGGAGAGCGGAGCCCCGGCGATGCCGGCCAGCGCGATCGCCAGGGCGCTGTCCGGGTTGGCGATCACCGGATCGCGCGCCGCCGCCGCGTCGCGCGAAACGAGCGAGACGAGCGCGCACGGAACGAGCGGGACGAGCGAAGAGACGAGGATCGCGAGCGCACGCCGAAGGCGGCGGCCCTTCTTCGACATTCCGTTCTTGCCTCCTGAGCGAGGGGGGATGGTCGCATGCAGCGGAGCGGAGTTGCGGGGAGGAGGTCCTCGGAGTGGCTAGATCCTCTACGGCTTCGGCGCTCCGCGTCGGAACCGAGCACTATAGGGCACCGCGCCTGCCGAACGGCAACAGGAATTCGTATGTCGATCCCGCGGAGGGAGCGGAGAAGAAGCCACACGGGAAACGGATGAGGCGATCGCGCGATCGTCGCTTATACATTACGAGCGCGTCATCGCGAGTGGCGCGCCGCCAGCCGCGTGGCCGCGGCGCGCGGCATCAGTCCAGGCGCACGATCTTGCGCGCCACCGCGCCGTCACGCGTCGAGAGGCGCAGAAACGAAACTCCGTGATGGTTCCGCGGGAAGTCCAGCGGGATCGTCCAGGAGCGGACGCCAGCGGCCGCCTCCCCCTCGTGATGCTCGTAGAGCAGGCGGCCGGCGGCGTCGAACAGCTCGAGGCGCAATGGCCAGCCCGCCGCACGCTCCGAGACGAGAAACGAGACCGGGGAACCCGGCCGGAGCGGATTCGGCAGGGTCAGAAACCGGCTCTTCCCTGCCATTGCGCCAGGATCCGCCGCGAACGCCGGCAGTTCGCGGATGAGCACGGTGGCTTGCAGGATGTCGCGGTCCCGGTCCGAGCCCTGCAGGTAGGCGACGGCGTGCAGGCTGTCGACGTTCCAGTCCGCCTCGACCGGCACTTCGGCCGTGACGACCACGGAATCGCCGGGAGCGGCAAGCTCGACCGGAATGTCGCGAATTCGTCGCACCACTCCGTCCCAGACGTCCTGCCCGTGCCCGCAACACCACGGGATCCCGTCCTCGTAGATCAGGAAGGTGGCCCGCAGCGGGTATCCGGGCATCGGATCGACAGCGCGATGCACGGCACGCAGCGAGATCGTCCCGTTCTCGACCGTCCAGCTTCCCTGGATCGCCACCGGGCTCATCCCTCCGGTTTCCTCGATCCGCTGCTGGACCATCTGACGGTAGGTGTCGGCGGCGGTCGCGCAGTCGAGAGCCCCGAAGGCGCCGATCGTCCCATCGATCAGGACGTAAGGATGGCCGTACAGCTCGTAGAAGTCGGCGCGCGCGATCGTCTCCGGAATCTCGAACACGTCGGCGAGGTGCAGCTCCCAATGCACCATCTCCTGCCCCATCTCCTCCTGCACTTCCTGAAGCCCGCACCGGGCATAGAGGCAGTAGAGTCACCAGGTGGCGCCGAAGTCCTCCCCGACCATGACGCGAGGAACGCCCGCGCGCGCGGCGGGAACGCTGGCGGCGGCGACGATGAGCAGACAGAGAGTCGCGAGGGAAGCCAGACGGGCGGGCAGGGCGAAGCGGAGGCGCGGTCGCATCGTCATCATCGATCTACTCCCTTTGCATCCCGGAAGTCGAAGGGACCGGCGGCCGCGGTTCCCGGTCGCGCCGGCTCGATCGGCGTGAGGAGGAGAGCCTCCCCGCTCGGCAGTCGAGCAAGGCGCAAGGAAGCGAACCGTCGATAGTAGCATCCGGACAACGAACTTGCGAAGGAAGATTCGCCTCGGCGGCGAAAATCTTGGCTATCGCGGCCGGCGGGCGAGAACGGAGAAGGTCATTGGCAACCGCGCACAGGCATCTGCGGAGAGATTCGGAAACGCGTTGAAGTACGGATCGGGGTGCTCGCCGATCCGCTCGACGTCGAAGCCGGCTCCCCGGAGCGCCATGAAGACGTCAGCGATCGTCCAGAGCCGCTCGTACTTCGGCGCCTCTTCCTCTACCGGCTTGCCGAGATTGCCGAGATAACCGGGCGACCAGCCGCGCGAGACCTCGCAGTAGCGGAAGTAGTGGAGCCCGCTCCATCGCACCTCGCTCGCGTCGAAGTCGAACAGGTAGGTGGAGGGATGGCCGTCGAACACGTGGAACACTCCCCCCTTCCGGAGCAAGCGGTACGCGACCGCCGCCCAGGCGTCGAGGTCGTGCATCCAGCAGACGGCGCCGCGTCCCGTGTAGACGAGGTCCGCCCAGCCGTCCAGCTCGTGCGGCGTCTCGAGCACGTCGCACCGGAACCATCGCGCCGGGATTCCGAGCGCCTCGCTCGTCCTTCTCGCGTTCTCGATGTGTAGGTCGGAGATGTCGACCCCTGCCACCTCGGCGACCCCCTCGTTGACGAGGGAGAGTGTGTCGCGCCCCGAAGCGCATTGCAGATGGATCGCCCGCCGGCACCACCGCCGCAACTCCCCGAGGTTCCGCCGCTCGATCGGATGGAGATTGCTACGGCCCTCCCGCAGAAACCGGATCGTCTCCTCGATCTCCTCGCGGTAGCGCTCGGCCGCCTCGTTCCAGCTCGCGCGATTCGCCTCGTGGCGCCTCCGCACCTCCTCCATCCCGTCCGGCGGCGGGACGGGCATCGTGAGCGGCTCGCCAGGCTTCGGGGCCGGCGGATCGGCGTTCGGATCCATGATCGATCCCTCCTTCGTGATCCCAGCGATCGGAAGTCGCGGAACGGGCCGCGGGGATGGTAGCAAATGCGCCAGCGCCACGCGCCAAAGCGGCGCGAGCGGTTCGGGCGGCGCGGGCGGCACTCGCAAAGTCGGCGCGACAGGTATTCGGATGGGCGGACGAGGATCCGATCAGGCGGTGCGCGAAGCCCCGCGCCGGGCAGGCCGCGGCTCTTCGTCGAAGCGCCAGCCCTCCTCCTCGAGAATCCGGAGGAGCAGCCCGCCGACCTGCGACGTGATCGCCGCCAGGCGGGAGCGCAGGACGGCGGAGAGCTGGTCCCCCGGAGCGATCCGATACGGCTCGATCGCGATCAGATCGGTCCCATGAGGGGGAAGGTCGTCCTCCATCCAGAAGCAGAGGTGGTCGTGCGCTTCGATCGGGACCGGCTGGTAGAAGCGGATCACGCTGAGATCGCGCTTCTTCGTCCTCTCGAGATGCCAGTGGCGCACGGTCCCCGGGCTCACTCCGGTCGCGATCGCGTCGATCAGCACGACGCGCTTGCGGTCGCGCAGGTGGGGTCGGACCGCCTCGATCGATGTCCGTCCTTCGACCCAGTCGACCACGCGGCAGAGCGGCTTCGGACCTTTCGATGCTGCGCGGCGCGCGGCGAGCGCCTGGAGGTCCTTGCGCGTCAGCACCCGGCGCGAGCCGTCCCCGGAACCTCCGTAGAACGCGATCCGGCGGCTGCCCTTCTTCGGAAGGTCCGGCGTCGGCTCGCAACCGGTGAGCGCGATTTCGCCGAGCAGGGGACGGACGCGGCCCATCACGCGCAAGGCGACGCCGTCGTCCCCCATACGAAGATCGCCGAGGGCGACGACGGCAACGGGCGGTACCGAGGAGCGGGCGCGCGTGGGCATCGGTCCCATGATCGGCCTGCGCAGGCGGCTGCTTGAGGGATCGCTGGGAAGGACGAGCGTCGAGCAGGCGCGCAACCGTGACGCCGCTCCGGGCGCGGCAGGGCCTCCGCGAAAACGGATCAGCCCGAGAGGCTGCGTCCGCCGGCTGACGTGCGCGACCGCGCAGGCTCCGCCCGCTCCAGCGGCGCCCGGCCCGGCCGGCCGCGGGGGCGCCGCTCGATCCCCATCTCCAGCCGGATCAGATCGATCGGGATCGGCCCATGGGAGAGCAGATCGTCGTGGAACTCGCGCAGGCGGAAGCGGGAGCCCCGCGCCGCACGATAGTCCCGCAGAAGCTCCTCGATCAGAGCCTTCCCCGCGATGTAGCTCATCGGCTGCGTGGGATACGCGCAGTGCCGGCGGACCTCCGCGACCGCGCTCGGCCGCTCGAGATGCGCCTTGCGCACCAGGAAGGAGACTGCCTCGTTGAATCCCATTCGTCCGGTCTGCAGCTCGATGTCGATGATGACCCGGCACGCGCGCCAGAGGAGATCGCGAAGCTGGAGCAGGCGGACCTTCTCGCTCCGGAAGAACCCCTGCCCGTACATCATCTCCTCGCAGTAGAGCGCCCACCCCTCGACCATCGTGCTGCAGGGAAAGAGCAGGCGCAGCTTCCGGTCGGTCCGGCGATTGGCATGCAGCGCCTGCACATGGTGCCCCGGGTAGCCGTCGTGGATCGAGGTGACCGTGATCCGCGGATAGGAGTGACCCTTCATCTGCGAGAGCTGGTGGCCCTCATCGAGATTCGGGTCGGGCGTCGTCACCCAGAACGTGCCGGCGGTCTCGCCCTCGAAGGGCGCCGGTCCGACGTAGCCGGCATACGGGATCAGCGGCCGCGCGAAGTCGGGGGTCGCGGCGATCGAAATCGACTCGTCCTCCGGGATCGTGATCAGGTCGTGCTGCTGCAGGAACGCCTTCGCCCGGGCCACTTCCGCCGCGTAGCTCGAGAGCAGCCCTTCCGGCTCCGGATGCTCGGTCTTGATCGCCTCGAACACGCGGCTCCACGGCTTGCCGGGCAGGAGGCGGGAGGCGACCCGCTTCGACTCGCGCAGCGTCTCCGTATAGATCCTCTGTCCGAGCGCGATCAGCTGATCGGTCGTCCAGCGCAGGCCCTGCTCCTCGATCATGAGGCGCTCGTACGCGCTCCGTCCGATCGCGAACCGTCCGTTGCTGCGCGGCATCAGGTCCGCTTCCAGCCACTCCCCGTACTTGAGGAACGCCTCCCGCGCGCGCACCCGTTCCCCCTCCAGCCGGCCGCGGAGGACGACATCGCCCGCCTCCTCCAGGAAGGGCGCCACCGTCTCGTCGAGGAAGTGAACCGCTCCACGGACGCTGAGCGACGCCATCTCGGTGAAGACCGGCGAAGGATTCTCGACGTTCGCCCGTCCCTGGTCGAGCAGCCGCGGCACGTCATGGAGGCGTCCGCCGACCGCGCTCGCCCGATCGGGCAGCGGAGCGAAGTCATGGACCATCAGCGAGTAGAGTCCGTAGACCGCGTCGTTGACGTAGGAGCATGGGCAGACGCGCCAGAGCGGTCTCTTTTGCCCGCGTAGAAGCGCGGCGGCAAGGCCGGACCGCACGAGGCGAAGATCGACGAGCCGCTCGATCGACAGCTCTCGCTCGTGGAAGCTCTCGGCCTCCTGCAGGAGTTCGGTGAGCATCCGCTCCGAAGATTGCGCTGCGGATGCCGTGCGCGACGGCAGCATCGAGTCGTGAGGGCCGTGGATCCCCAGCGTCGTCGCAAGGATCGGGTTGCCGCTGAGCAGCGCGTCGAACACGCGATCGGCGAATCGATCGAATGCCAGCTCAGCGTCGGGACGACTCATCTCCCCTCCCGGAACCCGCACGGTCAGCCCGCTCGAAGGATACCAGCCGGGAGGGAGTAGTCCAGAAGAAAAGCTGAATCAGAGACTCAAGACCTATAAGTCAGCTCGCATGACAGGGGCGGTGTCATGCCGGTCGAAAGGCATCAAGCCGGCTGCTTCAAGCCAACGGGAAAGCGAGAGGTCCCTGCGCAAGGGATCCGGCCGGACGCTGCGTCAAGCCGGCTGGAAGAGGAAGTGGCAGATGTCCCGGTCACGGATCTCGTACTCCTTCCCCTCGACCCGCAAGCGGCCGTGCTTGTGCAGCTCGGCGCGCGTTCCGAACGTTTCGAGATCGTCCGGCTGAAAGACCTCGACGCGGATGAACCCCTTCTCCATGTCGGTGTGGATGCGGCCTGCCGCGCGCGGGGCCTTCGTCCCGCGCGGCAGCAGCCACGCCTGCAGCTTCTCGTGCGCGCTCGTGTAGAACGTGATCAGGTCGAGCAGCTCGCGCGAGATTTCGAGCAAGCGGTCGAGCCCCTTCGCCGGAAGACCGAGGTCGGCGAGGAATGCGAGGCGATCCGGCTCGTCGAGCTGCGCCATCTCCTCCTCGATCCGGATCGCGAGCGGCAGGATCGGCTCCCCCTGCACGCGTTCCCTGAGGCGGCGCACGGCCGGCCCCTCCCCGCGCGGGTCGTCCTCCGATACGTTCGCCAGGAAGACGACCGGCTTCGCGGAGAGCAGCGAGAGCTCGCGCACCTTCTCAGCCTCCTCCGCCTCGAGCGAGCGGTGCCGGAGCGGAGTGGCCCGCTTCAGGTCCTCGGCGAGCCGCTCGAGCGCGTCGAGATCGGCGGCCGCCTTCTTCGGATTCCCCTTCGCTGCGTGCTCCACCTTCCTGCGGTGGCGCTCGACCGCATCGAGGTCGGCGAGCAAGAGCTCGGTCTCCACCAGCTCCACGTCTCGGACGGGATCGATCGAACCCTCCACATGGACGATGGAGCCGTCGTCGAAGCAGCGGACGACGTGCACGAGGGCATCGACCTCGCGGACGTGTCCGAGGAATTGGTTGCCGAGTCCCTCCCCTTTGCTCGCGCCGCGCACCAGGCCGGCAATGTCGACGAACTGGATGGAGGCGGGGAGCACCTCCTTCGGGTGCAGGCGCGCCGCCAGCCGCTCGAGCAGCGGATCGTCGATCGACGCGGCCCCCACGTTCTTGTCGATCGTGCAGAACGGATAGTTCGACGCTTCGGCGTGCGCCCGGGTCAGAGCGTTCAGCAGGGTCGACTTGCCGACGTTCGGAAGCCCGACGATCCCCATCTGCAACGACATCGCGACCCCCTTCCACTTGGCCGGGCGGCTCGGGTGCGCCGGCGGGCCGCCGCCTCAGTCCGCGTGAGGGCCGGCACGTCGCGTGCCCGCTGTCAACGGACCCTCACGCGCCCCCTTCGCTGATGGCGGGATCCTCCCCTGGACGGACGCCAGGACCTTCCGCCTCTTCTCCATTCAGCAGGATCGCCGCAAGCCCGGCGGGCGTGGCGGCAAGCGCGTCCGCTCCCTCCAGCTCCTCGCGGCTGCCGTATCCGTAGAGGCAGCCGACGAACCGCGTTCCCGCTGCACGAGCGGCGAGCAGGTCGGCGCGCCGGTCTCCGGCAAAGACGGCGGGACGGCCCGGGCCCAGCTCGCTCCGCGCGCGCCGCGCCATCTCCGTCTTCTCCTGCATCCCCTCGAAGCCGTGGTGGTAGACGCGGTCGAAGAGATCCGCGTAGCGCAGCCGCTCCGCGACCGCTCCGATGTAGCGCTCTCCCCCGTGGCTTGCCAGCACGAGCCGGTCCCCCCTCGCCCGGCAAGCGTGCAGCATCTCCTCGATCCCGGGATAGAAGGTCGCTGCACGTCGCATCTCCGCGACCTCCCGATCGAGGCAGAAGTTGCGCAGCTCTGCCGCGAGGTGCTGCAGCCGTTCGGGAAGGAGCGCGCGGTAGAACGCGTCTCCAGGCTGTCCCGTCAGCTCGCGGATGCGCGCATCGCTCGGCGCGGGTAGTCCCAGCCGGCGCTCCTCGCTGAAGCGGGCGAACGCCTCCTGGATGGCCGGATTCGCCACCAGGTGCGAGGGGACGAGCGTGCCGTCGTTGTCGAAGATCAGGATCCGCGAAGACACGGGAGGGACTCTCTCACGGTCCGCGCCGGATGCGGCCGCGCGCCATCAAGCGGTAGAGCGGAACGTCCCATCGCGAGGGGAGGAAGCACTCGGTGATCCCGAGCAGGCCGTCGAGCGAGGGGTCCGCGCAGGAAAGGCGGGAGAGGGTGCGGACGTAGAACGGGCCACGATCGACGATCCGGACCGTGTGCGCGCGGAAAGCGAGATCACCGCCCGTCCCTTCGATCTCGAGCGGATGCGGCATCCCCCACCGGTTGCGATGGACGCGGTGCGGCACGATCTGGGCGCCGGGCATGAGACCTTCGCGCTCCCGATCGCTCGTGTAGAGGAAGCTCAGCGGGCCGGGCCGCGGGCCGCTCTTCGCATCCGCCGGCTCCGGCTCCGCCGGGTCGAGCCGGTAGTAGGCGAGCATCTTGCCGCTGCCCTGGAAGCGCCCCCAGAGCCAGCGACCCACGCGAGGGCTGATTGGCAGCCGGCCGGCGTTGCGGTCGACGTATCCCAGCGCCTGCAGATCGAGCGAGTTCTGCTTGCGGCTGATCGGATCGTTCCAGCGGATCTTGCCGGTGACCTCCGCTCGCGAGCAGAGAATCTGCCAATGCTGCTCCGCCTCGGAAGGGGGTCCTCCGCTCGGCGCAAGCGGCACGACGGCGCTGGCGCCTCCTAGCGGCCGAAAGCGGACCTTCCCCTCGAACGAAGCGCGGAACCACTTCGAGCGGTCGGCGAACTCGAGCTCGTAGGCGCCGTCGGCGGTACGCGTCACGCGGTTGTCGCCGATCCCCATCTTCGCTCCGGGGGGCGGCATGGCGCCGGACAGTCCCGGCTCCCCGGCATGCAGCGCCGGGAACCACGGGTCGGACTCGCCGCGAGCGAGCGGTTCCTCGGCGACCAGGTATGCGACGGTGCGGCCCTGGTCATAGAGGGCGAGGGAGAAGGCGCCGTGGTTGGAGGGGTCCGCAAGGACGATTCCCTCCTCGGGCTGCACGCCTTTGCGGTCCCGCAGCTCCAGCACCTCGTCGTAGTAACGCGGGGAGAAGAGGAAGCCCGAGTACCAGCAGGCGACCAGAACGTGGCGCCCGTCGAGACCGATCGCATCGAAGTAGTAGCCGGCGAACCCTCCGGGAAGCGGTCTCGCCCGGCCTTCGGTCATCGGTCGCTCCGCCAATCACACCTCCCGGTCCACGCCCGGCCGCTGCTCTTGCCCGCCCCTCGGACCGAGCCCCGATCTTAGCCGAAGGATCGGCCGGGGGCAGCCGCGGATCTCCGAGCCTTCGCCGTCGCGAACCCCTCGCGAGCCGCCGCCAGCCTTTGTGAGCCCTCGCGAGCGGCCGCCAGCCTTCGCGCCACAGCCGTGCCAGTGGTCCTCGCATCGACCGGTGGTCCTCCCATCGACGACACCGGGCAAATCCACGCCCCGTACCCTTTCCTCACTCGGGGGGATCGTCTAGGCTCTGCCCGTACTTGCCCGTAGGCTCCGGATCGTTTTCGCCGAGCCGCCCGAGGATTCCCAGAGGGATTTCGCGGGCGCGACTCGCCCACCCGGCGGGCTCGCGAAGGACTCGCTGAGGAGACGAACGAACGATGTCGCGTTCCGACCGATTCCTGGGTTGTCTGATGGGGCTCGCCGTGGGAGACGCTCTCGGCTATCCCATCGAAGGATGGACGCAGGAGCAGATCCAGGCACGCTATGGGCCGGTCCGCGACTACGTCGAGCCGCCGACCGAGCCGCCAGAGAAGTGGCGCCTCCCCGGGCTCCACTCCGATGACACCCAGCAAGCGCTCGTCGTCGCCGACACCCTGATCGAGGCGGGCCGCGCCGACCCCGACGTGTTGTGCCAGAAGTTCCTCGATCTCGCCGAAGGCCCTCCCCACCTGATCCTCGGTGCCCATCGCGGGGCCGGTCGCAACTTCCGCTACACGATCCAGGCGTTGCGCGAAGGGGCGAGCTGGAATCACGGCTCCCGGCACACGGCCGGCGTCGGCGCGACGATGCGCGTCGCGCCCGTCGGTCTCGCTTTCGGCTTGGACGATGCGGCCGTGCGGAGCAACGCGGCGCTGCAAGCCCTCGTCACCCACAACGACCCGCGCGCCGTCGCTGCGAGCTGCGTCGTGGCCCACTCGATCGGCCGTCTCGCCTGGTTCCATCCCGAGCCGCTCCATCCCGAGCCGTTCCTGGAAGAGGAGATCCACTTCCTCCGGCGCTCGGAGGACTGGCTCCTCGAAGCGCATGGACGCCACCTGGCGCGCGACAGCCGTCCCGTCCTGCATCACATGAGCGAGGCGCTCGCTGGAATTGCCGGGCAGACGAGCCGTTCCCCCGAGGATGTCCTGCCCGGGATCGCGACGCGCGCCTCGGATCTGGCGGGATACATGATCGAGCATCCCTGCCGCGGCTTCGCGCCGGCCGGAATCGTCTCGGCGATCTACTTCTTCCTCCACTTCCGCGGCGAGTTCGAGGTGGCGCTGGAGGAGGCGATCCGCTGGGGCGGCGACACCGACACGGTCGGAGCTGTGGTCGGGGCGCTGTGCGGCGCTTATCAGGGAATCCGGGCGATCCCCGCGCGATGGACCGACCGGCTGCGCGGCCGCGACCTCGTGCTCTCGCGCGCCCGAGCGCTGCTCGGGGACCGCCAGGCGATGGCGGCCATGCCGGACCTGGCCGAGGTCGAGTTGGAGTGGACGCTCGAAGAGGACCGCATCCGCCGCGAGAAGACCGGCGAGCCGCCGATCGATCACAGCGCGTGGGTGCGGCGCGTCGTGGTGCGGCAGATTCCTCCGCGCGAGCGCGACGAGGACCGCTACGAAGAGTCGGGCGGATACGGAGATCGGGACCGAGACCGCGATCGAGATCGGGATCGCGATCGCCGGGATCGCGACAGAGGCCGCGGGCACGACCGCGGGCGGGATCGAGAGCGGGTACACGAGCGGGAGCGAGAGCGGGTGTACGAGCGGGAGCCGGGGCCGGAGCGGGAGTCGGGGGCAGAGCGGCAGCCGGGGCCGGAGCCGGGCCAATCGGACTTCGCTTACGAGGCGCCGCCCGGGGAGCGGGAAGAGCGATTCCGCGGAGGGGTCGGCAGCGGAGGCTCGAGCGGAGGCGGCGGCCGGGGAGGCAGGCGGCGCCGCCGTCCGGGCGGCCGCGGAGGCGGCGGGCGGGGCTGATCGATCCCCTGCAGGCTGATCGATCCCCTACAAGTGGAAGAACTCCCGGATCGAGTCGAAGAAGCCGCCGTGCCTGTCGCACTCCTCCTGGGGCTCGGTCCCTTCGAGGAACTCCTCCTCGCGCCATCCCGGACAGTCGGACGTGGCGAGCATCCCCGACTCCGGATCGATCGCGACCGTGACGATGCCGGGCGGACGCTGGAACTCGCCATCCCCGCGATCGGGACGGATCGCGAGCATCACCTTTCCCCAGATCGGCAGCGCCGCCGCCGAGCCCGATAGCCCGATCACTTCCTTCCTGTCGTATCCGACCCAGACGCCGGCGAGCCGGCGCGGCGTGAAGCCGATGAACCAGGCATCCCGGTAGTCGTCGGTCGTTCCCGTCTTCCCCGCGACGTCGCCGCCGATCCCCATCGACCGCGCGCGGCGTCCCGTCCCGTTGTCGATGACCCCCTCGAGCAGGCGCGTCACCAGGTACGCCTCCGGCGCGCCGACTCCGGGCGGATCATCGAGCGGATCGAGCATCACCATCTTGCCCGACCCGTCGAGGATTCCGCGAAGCATCGTCGGAGCGTGAGAGCGCCCCTCGTCGGCGAGCGCGGCATAGGCGGAGCAGATCTCGAGGAGCGTGACCTCCGAGGTGCCGAGGCTCAGCGACGGGACTTCGTCCAACTCGCTCTCGATCCCCAGATCGTGCGCCGCCTCGGCGACCTTGCGGATCCCGACCAGGTTCGCGACGTAGGCGGTCGGCACGTTGAGCGACTGCGCGAGCGCCTGCCGCACCGTCACCTCGCCGCGGTACTGACGGTCATAGTTCTTCGGCCTCCACATCTTCCGTCCGGCGCGGATCTCGATCGGCTCGTCCTTCACGACGGTTGCCGGGGTCCAGTAGCCGCCGCCCCGTCGCCGGGGATTCTGGAATGCGGCGAGATAGACGAACGGCTTGAACAGCGAGCCGGGCTGGCGCTGCGCGTCGATGGCTCGGTTGAAGGGGCTCGCCGCGTAGTCGCGCCCGCCCACGAGCGCCCGCACCTCGCCGGAGGTCGGATCCATCACGATCGCCGCCCCCTGCAGCCGGTCCTTCTTGCGCCGCAGGCTGCGATGGTCCTTCTCGAGATCCTCGAGACCCTTGCGTAGCGATGCGACGACGGCCGCCTGGTCGCGCGGGTCGAGCGTCGTGAAGATCATCGTTCCCGGCTTTTCCAACGTGCCGCGCGGCGCCCGGCGCTCGACCTCCTTGCGGGCCGCGTCGAGGAAGTAGGCGGCGTCAGCGGGACGGTCCGGCGGGCGCTTCGCGCGGACGGGCTGCGCGAGCGCCTTCTTCCCTTCCGCTTCGCTCAGGATCCCCTGCTGCATCAGCAGCCGCAGGACGACGTCACGCCGCTTCTTCGCCTTCTCGGCCGAACTGTAGGGGGAGTAGGCGTTGGGCGCCCGGATCAAACCGACGAGCAGGGCGATCCCGGCCGGATCGAGGTCGTCGACCTCCTTGCCGAGGTAGTAGCTCGAAGCCTCGCGCACGCCGCGGATCTCCATCGATCCCCAGTAGCCCCAGTAGACGGCGTTCAGGTACGCCTCGAGGATCTCGTCCTTGGAATAGCGCAGCTCGAGGCCGAGGGCGATGACCGCCTCGCGCAGCTTCCGTCCGAACGTCTTCTGATTGTGCAGGTAGAGCGAGCGCGCGAGCTGCTGCGTGATCGTCGAGCCGCCCTGCGCGTGCTCGCCGCGCCGCAGGTCGGTCCACACGGCGCGGGCGGTCCCGATCGGATCGATCCCCGGGTGGCTGTAGAAGCGCCGGTCCTCGACCGCGACGATCGCCTTGACGAGCAGCGGAGGCGCGTCCTTCAAGCGTAGAGGATGCAGGAACGCCCCGATCTGCCCCTCGTAACCCGCCAGCCGCTCCGGCTCGAGAGCGACCTGGTCCGGGTCGAGGGCCTCGTCGGTTTCGATGCGCCGGACCGTCCCGCCGGAAATCCAGACGCGGGCGATCCCGCCCGGATAGAAGCGCGAGGGATAGCGGAACGGACGGAGATGGATCTCCGCGCCTCCGCTCACCATCCGGTACTCGCCCGGCTGGAGGGTCGTGGAGGCGCGGTAGCCGAGACGGCGGAGCCGGTTCTCCAGCTCATCGCGATCGATCCGGGAGCCGGGCGCCAGATCGGTCGGGACGGAGAAGAACAGGACGGTCTGGCGCGATCCGCTCGCCGGGATGCGGACCGTCATGCAGGATCCGACGGCGAGGATGAGCAGCAGCAGAAGGATGCCGACGGCGAGATAGGAGAGCGCCCGCAGGCGCGGGTGCGAGTGGCGCTTCTTCGCGCGGGGCGGCGGCGGCGGAATCCGGCCGGGCGGAAGCGTGGGAGGCGGCGCGCTGCTCAACTGCCGCTCAGGGATCGCGAATCGCGCATGGGCGACGCCAAGGACCTTCCCGCCGCAACTGGATCGGACGGATCGCCATCCAAGAGCGGTTCGTAGCCCCGGTCGCGAAGCACGGTCACCATGGAATCGAACCCCCGCCTATCCTCCACCTCGAATTGCGCCAGCGCCACATCCCGCCCCGGCGTGCCCTTTCGTTCGGCGGTATACCCCCCCGGATCGGTTCGGGATCCGGCGGAAAGCTCGGTGACGCCGAAGTCGAGCGCGCGATCCCGCAACGCCGCCGGCTCGCGCGAGGAGAGCACGATACCGGTGCGCGGGAGCGCGAGGCGCACCACGGCGATCGCCGCGAGCAGCAACTCGTCGCTGACGGGACGATACGGATGACGCGAGAGGTCCGATCCCTCGGCGGGACGGAGTCGCGGCAGCGAAACGGTCCGCGGCGGGCGCCCCGAGCGCCGCTCGATCCGCCGCGCATGGCCGATCAGGCCGAGCACCTCGCGTCGCGGATCTCCGAGCCCGAGGAGGACTCCGAGCCCGACGTGCGGGATGCCGCCGGCGAGGGCGCGTTCCGGCGCCCCGAGCCGCCAGTCGAAATCGCTTTTCGGGCCCGAAACATGCACGCGTCCGTAGAGCCTTCGATCGTAGGTCTCCTGGAACAGCACATAGGCGTCGACTCCGGCCTCCGCCATGGCGCGAAAATCGGCGATCGTCCCCGGAGCGACTTCCATCGCGACCTGGGATGCCGAGGCGCCGCCGTGGCGCGCGGATCGAACGGCGCGGGCCGCGTCGAGCACGAGAGCGCGGCCGCGCGCGCTCGGGTCCTCCGATGCGACGAGCAGGATGCGCCGGTGGCCCATCTCGAGGAGCGCTTCGGCCTCCGCCGCGATTTCCCCGGGCGAGAGCACGCGCCGGTTGGCCGTGCGGTTCTCGCGCCGGAAGCCGCAGTAGAGGCAGTCGTTCACGCAGACGTTCGCATAGTAGAGCGGGGCGAACAGGCGGATCCGCCTGCCGTGGATCGCGTCACGCGCTGCGCCCGCGACGGCGCCGAGCTCATCGAGGAGCGAAGGGTCCTCGCGGGCGGCGGCCAGCCAGGCGGACGCCTGCGCCAGGCTCACACGGCCCGGCGCCCGTTCGCGTGAGCGCGTTTCGCCGGCGGCGCCTTCGGCCCGCTGCGCTTCCTCCGAGTCCGGCGGCCCGAATGGCCGCTGCGTGCCGGCTCGCATCTCGGCTCGAATCTCGGCTCGAAACTGATCTCGCATCTGCTTGTAGGGGATCTCCACGCCGGTATTCTAGACCCTACCCGCGCGACCGCACGCGCCGATCTGGCCCCGCGACCGAACGGGACGGAGGCATGACCGGGCGGCCGGGAGCGGGCGCGAGGAGGCGTCTGGCAAGGGATCCCACAAGGAAGGGGCCGATGGATCCGATCTACCTCGATCACAATGCGACGACGCCGGTCGATCCCGAGGTCCTCGACGCGATGCTGCCCTATTTGCGCTCGGACTTCGGCAATCCGTCGAGCAGCCATCCCTTCGGCCGGCGGGCCCGCCAGGCGGTCGAGAACGCCCGGGCGGACGTCGCCTCGCTGATCGGGGCCCATGTCGAAGAGATCGTCTTCACCTCGGGCGGCACCGAAGCGAGCCTTCTGGCGCTCGTGGGAGGGGCGGAGGCGATCCGCGCCCGCTCGGGCGGCCGGCGCCTCTCGTTCGTCTCCTTCACCCTCGAGCATCCGGCCACCCTGCAGCCGCTCGAAGCGCTCCGGGCCAAGGGAGACACGGTGCATCTCGTGCCTCCCGACCCGGAGGGGATCGTGCGGCTCGACAAGATGCTCGAGACCTGGCAGCTGACGACGCAGCCGGACATCGTCAGCCTGATGCACGCACAGAACGAGATCGGCGTCCTCCAGCCGGTCGACATGGTCGGCAGGATGGCGAGGAGCCGCGGCACTCTCTTCCACGTCGACGCGGCGCAGACGGCCGGCAAGATTCCGCTGCACGTCACGGCGATCGGCTGCGACCTGCTGACGATCGCGGGGCACAAGCTCTACGCGCCCAAGGGAGTCGGAGCGCTCTACGTCCGCTCTGGGGTCGAGCTGCTCCCCGTTCTCCCGGGCGCAGGGCAAGAGCGCGGTCTTCGCGGCGGGACGGAAAACGTCCCGGGCATCGTCGGTCTCGGCGCCGCCTGCCGCCTCGCCGCCCGGCGTCTCGCGGCCGGAGAATCGGATCGGCTGCGCGCGCTGCGCGATCGCCTCTGGAGCGAGCTGGAGTCGCTGATTCCCGGCATCGTGTGGACCGCTCCGCGCGTCGCCACGCTGCCGAACACGCTGCACGTCCGCTTCCCCGGCGTGACGGGCAACGCGCTGCTGAACGCCACGCCGGAGATCGCCGCGTCGACCGGCTCCGCCTGCCATGCGGGGCGCGACGAAGCGCCGGCCGCGATCCTCGCGTTGGGGATCGACGAGGCCGCCGCGCTGGGATCGGTGCGCTTGAGCCTCGGGCATGGCAACGACGAGGTGCAGATCCTGGAGGCAGCGCGGGCCCTCGCGGCAGGATGGGAAAAGGCGGTGGGAGGCTGACCAGCTGAGTGCGGACCGTGACGCAGCGCGCGGCACCCCGCCCCCGGTCCGCTAGTCGAGCAGCCTCGAGCTAGTCGAGCAGCCTCGAGCGCAGCACTTCGCAAGTGTTGCTGTCGCAGCGCGTGATCTGCATCCTTCCGTCCTGGATCACGGTGCGGACCTTGTGCATCGTCACCACCTCGCCGTCGAGAAGGATGGCGACCGGCCTGCCGAGATGGTCCCGCGTGAAGCTCTCGAGCGGTCCCACCTGCTCGTGCGCGAGCGTCACGCTCAGCAGGGCGCGGCCCGTTTCGTCCGCGCGCGCCTCGGGCTCCCCTTCCAGGAGGAGCGGGACCGTCGACGTCGTGTCGATCGCGAGCCAGGTGCGAGGCTCCCGCTCCTTCGAGCCGGTGTAGAGCCGATCGTAGGGAAGGACCACGTGGCCGGGCGCCCGCAGCGCGGCGGAGTCCGCGTTCGCCGATTCCCAGAGAACCGGGTAGAGGCCGTCGCGGAGGGGCAGGGAGGCCGCCGTGCGGGCGCCGGGCCCGTCACCGGCCGGCCCGCAGGCAGCCTGGGCGAGAATCAACACGAAGAACAGCGCCGCCGCCGCGGCCCCGAGAGTACGCATCCAGCTGCCCTCCTCTAGCTCACGCGAGCTTCGCCCCGTGCTCCTCCAACAGCTCCCTGAGAACGGAGCGGTGGCAACGGGACTCGTCCTCGCAATAGCAGCCGACCGAGAAGTTCGTCTGGTGCGAAAGCGCGGAGAGCAGCTCGAGCAGCCGCGCCGGCTCCGGACGCTTCATCTCCGCGCGGTACTTCCGCACGAAGGCGCGCCAGTCGCGCTCGTCCTCGGCCTGGAGAGCCTGTTTGACCAGATCCTCGGAAGGCGAAAGATCGGGAAGCCAGACGTCGTAGTAGTTGCGTTTGGAGAACTCGGACTTGAGGACGCCGCGCGGAGGGCGCCGCACCGTTCCGACGCGCAGCCCCTCGCCGGGCGTCCTCGGAGTCCCGAGCCGGACGACACGGATCGCCATTCGAGCCGCCTCCCTTCCGGCGCATGGTAACGCGTCCGCCGCGCAAACGTGGAAATTCGTGGCGGCGACCGGGCCAGGTGACGCAGCGCCGGGATGGCGACGATCGTTTGCCGCGTCCTCGTCGCGCCCGATAGCCGCTCCCCGGCAACCGCTCCCGGGCAACCGCTGCCGGGCAGCCGCTCCCCTTGCGACCTCCTCGGCCGGCGCGCTTGACTACTCCCATGGAACGCGGAAAGGGACCCGGGATCCTCGTTCCCCCGCCGGTCCTCTTTCTCGCCGCACTTTCGGTGGGGGTCGTCCTCCAGATCCATGAGCCGGCCCGGCTCCTGGGCCGCGCGTGGCTCGGCCGGCTCGCCGGCGCCGCGCTGATCGTCCTCGGGATCTTCCTGAGCGGGAGCGTCATGCGCCGCTTTGGCGAGGCGCGAACTCCCGTGACGCCGTGGCGGCCGACTCGCGCGCTCGTCGTGACCGGCCCCTACCGATTCAGCCGCAATCCCGACTACCTGGGTCAGACGCTCCTCTATTGCGGTATCGCGCTGGCCGCGAACTCGGCGCCGATCCTCGCGATGGCGGTCCCGGCGCTGCTTCTCGTGAACTTCGTGATCATTCCGAAGGAAGAGCGCTACCTGGAAGGACGCTTCGCGGAGGAGTACCGCAGCTACCGCAAGCGGGTGCGCCGCTGGCTCTGAGCCGGCGGGCGCGCAACGTGGCGCGCGTCTGAGCTGATAGGATCGGGCGGACACGAAGCTTCCTGGAAGGGAGAGCGAGGACGTAGATGCCCGACCGCCTTCTGCTCGACACCTCGAGCCTGATGTACCGTGCCTACTTCGCGCTGCCCGCGACGATCCGCGACGATGCCGGCCGTCCCGTCAATGCCGTCCACGGTTACCTCGACATGACGACGCGGCTGCTTTCCGGAGAGCTGCCGGCGGCGCCCGGGCTGCTGAGTCCCGCCGCGGTCTTCCACGTCTTCGACGACGCCATCGTCCCGGTGGAGCGCGCCCGGGCGTATCCCGCCTACAAAGCGCAGCGGCGTCCCGATCCGGAAGGGCTTCCGGAGCAGTTCGACCTGCTCGAGGAGGTGCTGACGGCAGCGGGATTGCCACGCGCCCGCGCGATCGGCTGGGAAGCGGACGATGCCATCGGCGCCTTGTGCGCCCGCTTCGCCGAGGAGAGCGGAGCGGCGGTCGACATCGTGACCGGCGACCGCGACCTGCTTCAGCTCGTTCGCGACGCCCGCGGTGGCGCGAAGCCGCGATCCGCGGTCCGCGTGCTGTTCACGCTGCGTGGCGTCTCCGAGCTGGCGTGCTTCGACGAGGCGATGGTCCTCGACCGTTACGGAGTCCCGCCGCAACGCTACACCGACTTCGCCACGCTTCGGGGCGACCCGTCGGACGGCCTTCCCGGCGTCCGGGGGATCGGCCCGAAGACGGCGGCGCAGCTCGTCCAGGCGTATCCGACGCTCGACGCTCTGCTCGAAGCGGCGGAGCGCGCCGAGCTGCCGCCACGGCCGGCCGGGTCGCTACGCGCGGCACGCGACTACATCGTGGCAATGCGCGACGTGGTGCCGGTGCGCGCGACCGTCCCCGTCGACCTGGAGCCTGCCGCCCGTCCCGACGTGACGCGCCTCGCCGCGCTGGCCGCCCGGCGGCGCCTCGGCGGTCCGATCCGCCGCCTCGCCAAAGCGCTCGGCGTCGAGCTGCCGGACGCGCGCTGAGCGCCGATCGTCCCCCTCACTCGCCGTGCCGGTGCCGATGATGCTCGTCCGATGCATGGGGATGCTCGTGCGCGATCGGAGCGTGCGCGTGGGGGTGTGAATGCGGCTCGGCGATCTCCCCCGCATGCCCGTGGCGGTGTGCGTGATGCTCGTCATGGACGTGGGCATGCTCGTGTTCGAGCGCTGCATGGTTATGCCAGTGGGCGTGCGCGCGGCTCGTCAGAAGGGCGATCCCGGCCAACATCGAAAGCGCCGCGGCGAGATCGATCGCCCCGGGCCGTTCCTTCAGGAATACGACGGAGAGAAGGAAGCCGAGGAACGGCGCGGTCCCGAAGAGGACGGCCTGGCGGGCCGCACCGAGAAGGCGCAGAGCCCGGGCATGGAGGACGAGGCTGGCTCCATAGCTCAAGCTGCCGATCCCGAGCGCCGCTCCGACCGCCGGCCACGCGCCGCCCGGAAGCCCATCCATCGAAACCGCCATCGCCGCCATCAACGCGCCGGAACCGAGGGTCTTGACGTGCATCAAGGCCACAGGGTCGCGCAGGGAGAGCCTCTGCGTGAAGTTGTTGTCGAACGCCCAGGCGAGACACGCCGTGACGATGGCCAGAACACCGAGCGGCCGGCCGCCGAGACGACCCGGGTCATAGGCAAGAGCCGCCACGCCGGCGATCACCAGCAGCGCGCTGGCCGCCTCGCGGCGTCCCAGATGTTCTCCGAAGAGCAGGACCGCGATCAGGATGGTGAACGTCACCTCGAGATTGAGGAGCAGGGAACCCGTGGTCGCGGTGAGCCGCGAGAGGCCGGACAGCATCATCACCGGCCCCACCACTCCTCCCAGGGCGACGACGGCGACGAGCAAGGGGACGTCGCGCCGCTGTAGGGGCGCCTCGGCCGGCAGGTCTTCCCGGCGGCGCCGTGCGATGCGCGCGAGGCTCAGAGCCAGGCCAGCCCCGAGGTAGAGGCTCGCCGCGAGCGTGAGCGGATCGAGCGTGGCGAGGAGGACCTTCGAGGCGGGCGTGCTCGCTCCGAAGAGCGCTGCGGCGAGCAGTCCCGCGGCGACTCCCGCCGGGGGGACCATCCGCCGATGCTTCGTCATCCGGACCGCCTTCGATTCCTCATCGCTTTCGATCGAATGGACGGCGGCGGGCAACGTGACGCTCGGGTCCCGCCGCCCGCCGTTCCTTCTCGCCGCAACGGTTCGTCCCCCGCTGCGGCTGCTACATCGCCGGCTTCTCGAACAGCTTCGGGTCGACCGGCCCGTTCACGACGAGCTTCGTCACCTTGCTCGTAGCGAACGGCTGCCCCTCGCTCAGAATCCGGATCGAGTCCGGCAGCAGGAGCGATCCGTACTCGCCATAGCCGTCGTAGATCTCCGTCATTTCGGTCGGACCCTGCTGCCCGCTTCCCTGGTAGCGGATCGCCGCGGGCCGTCCAGTGGCTGGATCGACGAAAAGGAAGAACGGGTCGACTCCTTCCTTCTTCAGGAGCACGCCCGCGAGCTTCTTGCCGTCGATGGTCTCGTCCGCCACCGCCTGGGCGTCGTACGACTCGGGATTCGCGAAGAGCATCCAGAACTGCCGCGCCCGGTCGCTCTGCATCTCCCCCGCCTGGCTCGGCGGAAGGTCCTGCACGCCGCCCGGGATCTTCATCCAACCCGCGCCGCCGGCGCTCGCCATGGTCATCTCGCCGAACGGCAGCTTCTGGTGGACGTAGGTCTTGCCGTCGACCGTCTCGATCGTCTCGGAGGTGATCGGGACCGTCTGTCCCTGCATCGTGACGGTGACGGTCGTCTGCTTCTCGACGCTCTTCACCGCGGCCCAGTTGGCCTGGCCGCCGGTCGCTTGCGCAGCCTTCGCGAGGATCTCGCGCCCTTTCGCCTGCGCCTCGGGTCCCGCCTCGGGCACCGCGCCCGCCTTCGAGGGGGGCGGCGGAATCGTCAGGTCGATCGTCTGAACCTGGCCGAGCGAGGAGAGGGGCTTCGCGAAGTCCTTCTTGTCGCCGACGAGGACGACCTGCAGGTCGCCGGGATGGATGTTGCGCTTCGCCGCCTCCAGGATCTGCTCCGGCGTCAGCGCCTTCACCATCTCCGGATACCGGGCGGTGAAGTCCTCCGGATATCCCCAGAAGTCGAGCATCGCCATGCGGCTCGCGATCTGCCCCTTGGAGGCGAACTGGAAGACGTAGGAGTTCAGGATCGAGTCCTTCGCTTTCTGCATCTCGTCCGCGGAGGGCGGCTCCTGGGTCACCCGCGCGATCTCCTCCTTCAAGATGTCGAGGACGACGAGCGCCGAGTCGCTGCGCGTTCCCGCGTAGCCGAAGAACACCCCCGGCCGCGGGATGTCGGTCCCCGAGCTGCTGCCCGTCGCGTAGGCGAGACCGCGCCGCGTGCGGATCTCGTTGAACAATCTCGACGAGAACCCTCCGCCGAGAATTTCGTTCAGGACGTTCATCGCGGCGTAGTCCGGATCGTCTCCGCGCAGCCCGACGTGACCGGCGACGATCCAGGTATTCGTCGTCCCGGTCTTCTCGGCGTAGGCGATGCTCCCGCCCGGCACGATCGGCGCGACCTTCGGCAGCTCGGGCGCCGGCTTTCCGGACGCCTTCCAGTCGCCGAAGAGCGATTCGATCCTCTTCTTCATCTGCGCGGCGTCGAAGTCTCCCCAGACGGTCAGGTAGATCCGGTCGGGGAAGTAGTACTGGCCATGGAACGCGGCGAGATCTCCCGGTTGGATCGCCTCGATGGTCGCGTACTCGGGGTAGCGGGCATACGGATGGCCCTTCCCCCAGATCTGCTGCTCCATGACGCGCCCGAGAATGTCCATCGGCTGGTCGTTGCGGCTCGCGATCTCCTGCCGGATCTCGATCTTCGAGAGATCGATCTTCTCCGCCGGGAAGGCGGGACGCCGGAGCAGGTCGGCGAGCATCGCGAGCACGTCGTTCGCGTTCTCGCGAAGCGACCAGAAGACCGCCGAGGTCATCATCTGCCCCGGCGAGGTCTCGATCCGCGCACCGATCCCCTCGAGCGTCCGGTCCAGCTCGTCCCCCGGGTACTTCGCGCTGCCGCCGGTCCGCAGCACGTCGGCGACCATGCGGGCGAGTCCGTCCTTCCCGTCGGGATCGAGCATCGAGCCGGCGCGGATCAGCACCCGTCCCTGCACGACGGGAAACTCATGGTCCTCGAGAATGTAGAGGACCATTCCGTTCGGCAGGACGGTCCGCTGCACGTTCGGCAGCTGGATCTCGCGGAGCGGCGGGAACTGCAGCCGGTCGCGGTCCCAGAGGGCCGCGGATTGCGCCGAGGCGGTCTGCGGCGCGAGCGACAGGCCGAGCGAGACGGCCATCGCCACGACGAGACCGGCGAAGAGCGCGCCCGAAAGCGAGCGCCGTTCGAGAATCCTCCTCATCGTCATCCTCCCCTTCCCTCTCACGACGCGTCCCCGGCGGCGGGGCGGTTGCGCAGGATCGCGACCGTCCGATTGTCCTTGCGGAGGGTCTCACGCGCGACCCTCTTCACGTCGTCGATCGTCACCGCCTCCACCTTCTCCACCTGACGGAACAGGTTCCGGTAGTCGCCCGTCATCGCCTGGAAGTAGGCGAGCTGCCCCGCCATCCCCTGATTCGACTGGATCTGCTGCCAGAAGCGCGCACGGACGCGCGTCTTCACTCCGTCGAGCTCCTCCTGCGTGATCGGCTTCTCGTCGAACATCTTCTCCACCTCGTCGTCGAAGACGGCGAGCGCGGAATCGGGATCGACGCCGGTCGCCGGGACGATGAAGCCGAACATCAGGTTCGGATACTTCTCGCCCGGGAACCCGGCCCCCGTACCCGCCTGCACGGCGACCTTCGCCTCCTTGACGAGACGGGTGTAGAGGCGGCTCGATCTCCCCTCCCCCAGCAGGTCGGAGAGCGCGGCGTAGGCGAACCAGTCGGGATCGTTGAAGTCGGGAATGTGATAGCCGAGGAAGATGAGCGGCTGCGCTTCGTCCTCCATCACCACCGTCCGCTCCACGTGCTGCGGCGGCTCCACCGTATGGACCGGAGGCGGCACCGGCCCGTCGGACACGGTGGAGAAGTACTTCTCAGCGAGCTGGCGGATCTCCGGCGCCTTCACGTCCCCGACGACCGCGATCACCATGTTCTTCGCGACGTAGTGCTCCTTCCAGAACGCCTCCGCCTCTTCGCGGCTCAGGGTCTCGAGGTCGCTCCGCCAGCCGATCACCCCCTTGCCGTAGGGGTGGGCCAGAAAGGCGGCGGTGAGGAACTCCTCGAAGAGGCGGCCGCTCGGCGTCGACTCGGTCCGCATGCGGCGCTCCTCGATGACGACGTCCCGCTCTTTGTAGAACTCGCGGAGGACCGGCTGCGTCAGGCGGTCCCCTTCCATCAGCGCCCACAGCTCGGCGCGATTCGATGGGAGGTCGTACATGTACTGCGTCGCGTCGGTGCCGGTCCCGGCGTTCAGGCCGACGCCGCCGTTCTGCTCGATCACGCGGCCGAACTCGTTCGCGACGACGTAGCGGCCCGCCTCCTCCTGCGCCGCCTTGAACGCCGCTTCGAGAGAAGCGATCTTCGTCGAGTCGGCGTGCCTGCCCTTGTCACGCTCCGCCTTCAGCGCCTCCCACGCCCGGTCCACCGCTTCCAGCGCGGGACGTTCCTTCGCGTAGTCGGTCGTCCCGACGTGGGTCGTCCCCTTGAACGCCATGTGCTCGAACATGTGGGCCAACCCGGTCGCGCCGCTGATCTCGTCGACGCCTCCCGCATCCACGTAGGTGCGGAAGCCGAAGATCGGCGCTTCGTGCCGCTCCAGCACGAGGAAGGTCAGACCGTTGGGAAGCGTGAACGTCTCGACCTGCTTCTCGAGAGCGGCGAAGCCGTCTTGACCCTTCGCCTGCGCCTTCGCCGCGACCGCGGGATGCGCGGCCGGCAGAAGGGCGAGAATCCCCAACACCCCGAGAATGCCGAGAGTCCCGGGAATCGCACGGATCCCGGGGACCCTGATCCAGAACCGTCTCATCGACCCCTCCTCTTCTCGTCCCCATACCGCTCGCGCAGGATCGTCACCCGCGGGCAAGCGCCATTCAGGTTGTCAGAGCCGCCCCGATCGCGGCAATCGAATTGACGACGGCGGCTCGACAACGGCGGCGCGTGCCGGCCGCGCCGCGAATCGCCTGTCGGGCGCTCCCCGGCATCGCATGCTCGCCCGGCATCGAGTGCTCGCCCGGCATCGCATGCTATAGTTCCTCGCTGTTGCCGCTTCGTTCCCGAAGACAGGAGAAGAGATGCCCCGCATCGAGGAGATCCTCAAAGCCCTGAAGGAGGAGCTGGTCCGCCGGCTTCCGGAGCCGGTCGCCGATTTCGAGCCGGTCCTCACACGCCCTCCCTCGCTCGATCTGGGGGACGTCGCGATCGCCGCGTTCCCGCTCGCGCGCGCGCTCGGCCGGCCCCCCCAGGAGATCGCCGCTCGATGGAGCGAGGCCCTGGCGCCGGGGAAGGAGATGGCGCCCGGCCTCATCCTCGAATGGGCCCGCCCGGCCGGCGGCTTCGTGAACCTTCGCTTCCGGACCGACTCGCTGCTCGCGGCCGTCTGCCGCTGCGCGGCCGAGGAAGGGGCCTCCTTCGGCAGCCTGACGGCAGGCGCCGGCTCCCGCGTGCTCGTCGAGTATTCGAGCCCGAACACGAACAAGCCGCTCCATCTCGGGCACGTGCGAAACAGCGCGATCGGCATGAGCCTCTCCAACCTGCTGGAAGCGGCGGGGCACGAGGTCGTGCGGCTGAATCTCGTGAACGATCGCGGCATCCACATCTGCCGGTCGATGCTCGCCTACATGACGTGGGGCGGCGAGGAGACGCCGTCGAAGACCGGCGAGAAGGGGGACCATTTCGTCGGACGCTACTACGTCCGTTTCAATGCCGCCCTGAAGGAGGAGCAGGCGGCGTGGCTCGAGCGTGAGGGGATCGACCTCTCGAAGCTCGATCGCGAGCGGCGCGAGGAGGTGGAGGAGCGCTTCCTCGCCGTATCCGAATGGATGGGCAAGGCGCAGGCGATCCTGCGCCGCTGGGAGGACGGCGATCCGCAGATCCTCAAGCTCTGGGCGATGATGAACGAGTGGGTCTACGAAGGTTTCCGCGAGACGTACGAGCGGCTCGGCTGCCGCTTCGATCGCTGGTACTTCGAAAGCGCCACCTGGCTCGTCGGCAAGGCGGAGGTGGAGCGCGGTCTTGCGAAGGGAGTCTTCTACCGCAAGGAGGACGGCTCCGTCTGGGCGAAGCTCGAGACGAAGGGCCTGCAGGACAAGCTCGTCCTGCGATCCGACGGCACGGCGGTCTACATCACCCAGGATATCGGGACGGCGGTGCAGAAGCAGCGCGACTACGCGGCCGCGCGCTCGCTCTACGTCGTCGCCTCGGAGCAGGACCTGCACTTCAGGAATCTCTTCGCGATCCTCGAGCTGCTCGGGCATCCGTGGGCCTCCGGTCTGCAGCACGTCTCCTACGGCCTGGTGAACCTTCCCGGCGGGCTCGGCAAGCTCAAGTCCCGGGAAGGGACGGCGGTCGACATCGACGAGCTGCTCGATCTGCTGCACGGCGAGGCGCGGGCGCGCATCGTCGAGGGCGGGTACTGCGGGGACGATCCGGAGCGGATCGAGACGACGGCGGAGGCGATCGGCCAGGGAGCGGTCAAGGTCTACCTGCTGCAGGTGAGCAACGAGAAGAACATCGTCTTCGATCCGAAGGAGAAGCTCTCGTTCGAGGGGGACACCGGGCCCGCGATTCAATACAGCCACGCGCGGATCTGCGGCATCGTGCGCAAGGGGCTCGAGCGAGGGACGATCCGCGAGGAGGACCTCGTGCCGGCGACCGACGCGCCGGCCGGGGTCTACGCGGCCGTGCGGCCGGAGCGGGTCGATTACGCCCGCCTCGGCTCGCCCGAGGAGCGGGAGCTGGCCCTGCGGCTTCTCGAATTCCCCACGATGATCCATCTCGGCTGGAGGCAGCTCTCGGCCGCTCCGGTCGCGAACCACCTCCTCGAGCTCACCCGCGCCTACGCCCGCTTCTACCACGCGCACCGCGTGCTCGACGCGCCGGAGGAGGCGACCGTGCTTGCCCGCCTGCAGCTCTCGCTCTGCGTCGCGCAGGCGCTGCGGCGAGGCCTCGGGATTCTCACCGTCGAGGCGCCCGACCGGATGTAGCCGGATCTCCGCTCCGGCACGGTAACGAGAGCGCCCGCGGCCTCTTTCGAGGATTCGCGGGCGCTCTTCGTTCGAACCGAGCGAGACTTTCCGTCGTCCCTGGCTTTGGGTCAGGGCTCCTGTCGATCGCTGTCGTCGGTCAAGTCGATCGGGCCGATGCCATCGGCCGGGCCGATCCTCCCCTCGACGGCGATCCGCTTCGGACGCTCCGGAGGCGCGGCGGGAGCCGGCTCCTCCCCAGCGTCAGCGGCAGGAGTCGGAGCGGGTTCCGGCGTGTATCCTCCGCCGCCGAGCGAGTGATGGACCTTCGTCTCCCGCGGCTTCACCTGCTTCCCCTTGCGATGCGGGGAGAACGGGCGCTTGTGACGGCCGTACGGGGACGAGGCTGCCGCCTCGGCGGACGATTCGCGGTTCCCGAATGCAGAGAGCATGTCGATCGGCTCCTGGCCTTCCCCGGCTTCCGCCGCCGGCCTGACATCTTCCCGGATCAAGCGCTCAGGCTCGAAGGCGGCGGGTGGCTCATGGAAGAGCGGATGGTCGCGGCCCGCCATGGGTTCCGCAACAGGCCGATCCAGCTCTCGTGGGAACTCCTCTGCGTGGCGCTCCGGTCGGTCGAAGCGTTCCGACCGGTCGAAGCGCTCCTGGCGTTCCGGCCGTTCCGGTCGCTCACGGCGCTCCGGACGGTCCGGCCGCTCCTCTCGCTCCGGTCGCTCGGCGCGCTCCGGCCGCTCCGGTCGCTCGGCTCGCTCCGCCCCGTCGAAGCGCTCCGGACGATCGGCGCGTTCGTGCCGCTCGCCGGGCCGCTCGACACGCTCAGGGCGCGGCTCGCGGATCGACGGCGGCGTGGGACGCGGGATCGCGAAGCTCTCCGCCGGTTCGACGGTGGGCGACGGCTCGGAGGCGAAAAGCGCTTCGGCTCCGGACGATCCACGGGAGGAGCGACGGCGACGACGACGGCGGCGGCGGTCCGAGCTTCCCTCGCCGGTCCCCGCATCCTGCTCCTCGTCATCGGGAGGGAGCGGGCGGGCAACCAGGCTTTCGGCCCGGAGACGAGGCACCATCGGCGCGCGCGGAATGACCTCCTCGGTCTCTGCAGGACTCTCGACCCGAGGGCGGTCCTGCCGGAGCCCGACGGGCGGCTTTCCGGTCACGACCACCCCGAGCGAGCGGACGTCTTCGGTCACGGGCGTCGTGTGATCACGATCATGATCCTGTTCGCGATCCCGGCCGCGGCGGGACGACCAGCGGTCGCGCCCCTCCCGCTCGCCCGCGCTGGGACCAGCGGCCGGGCGCGCCGGACGGATCCCGGGTACGGAAGGCGAAGAGACGGACTCGCGAGGTTCCCTGCGCGCGGTATGGGAGGAGGCGCTGGACGTTACGGCCGGCTCTCGCCGGTCCTGCCCAGGGCCGCCGGCTCCGCGGGGTGCGGCTGCTTCTCGGCCCTCTCTGCCGCCGCGCCTGCCCCTTTCCCTGCGCTGGCCGAAATCATGTTCCCGATCCCGATCCCTGTCGCGGCCATGGCCGCCACTGCGGCCGCCCCGCCCACCCCCTCGCACCTCGCGCTGATCCATCCGCCGGTCCCGGCCGCGAGCCTCGCGGACACGTTCCTTCGGCAGACGGAGTTCCTTCACGGTCGCGGGAGCGTTGCGGGCGGCGATACCGATCACGGCGAGCGCCGCGCCTCGTGCTCCTTCGGCGATCAGTTCGAGCGCGAGATTCAGAGGCTGGTGCCCAAGGACTCGGTACAGGACGAGAAACAAAGCGGCGACGGTGAGACCGCCGCCGAGCGAGATCGAAAGGCCGTAGGCTTCCTTCTTCTCCTTTCGGAGCCAGTGGATGGCGAGGAGATGGAGGAGGGAGAGCGCCAGGGCGCCGAGGCCGACGGCGACGATCGGGATGACAAGGGAGGGCTCGGCTACGTCAGTCCCGAGCCAGAACGATGCGAAATTCGACGGGCGTACGATTGCCCAGATTCCAGCAACCAGATCGAACGCCCCGGAGACGGCGAGTGCCGCCAGCAGAAGTTGATTCATCGACTCCTCTTCAGTTTTTCGTGCACGGATGCGCACCCGTCCGGGTTCGGGCCGGCACCCGCCTTGCCATGTTGCGCCGACTCTACGGGCACCCCTGACAGCCTGTCAATGTTCCCCCCCACTTCCCCCCTACGCAGGATTAGCAAAATCGATCTACTTGTGGCGTCCGAAGTCAGCCTCTATTATGAACTCGCCTCAGCCGGCACACCATGGGACGGGCTCCGTCATCCGAAGACGGGGGACGGAGTCCCGGTCACTCGGCCCCGGGCTCGGGCGCCGATGAAGGAGCGCTGCCAGACGATGAGCAAGGCGAAGATTTTACTGGTGGACGACGATCCGGACCTCGTGGAGGCGATGCGCCTGGTCCTGGAAGGCAACGGCTACGAATGCGTGCACGCCTCCAACGGGACGAGGGCCATGGAGGCGATCCCCAAGGAGAAGCCGGATCTCATGGTGCTGGACGTGATGATGGACGACCTCACCGAGGGATTCCATGTCGCTTACAGGATTCGCAAGCCCGAGCCCGGCCTGGAGCCGTTCTCTCGCATGCCGATCATCATGCTGACCGCGATCGGGCAGCGAACCGGCATGAAGTTCGACCCGCAAGCGGACTCCGACTACCTTCCGGTCGAGGAGTTCCTCGAGAAACCGGTGCAACCCAAGGAGCTTCTCGCGAAGGTCGAGCAGCTCCTCGCGCGGGTGAAGGGCAGCAAGTAGCCCTCTCCAGGACAAATGATCGTGTTTCTCTGGATGGCCGTGACGGCGCTGTTCGTCGCGGCCATCGTCGCGTTCGGTGTGGCGCTCCGCTGCCGGGCCGAGCGACGTCGTCTGTGCGAGGAGATGGTCCGCATCGAGGAAGGCCAGGCGCGCATCCTCCGCGGCTTGATCCTCGCCGAGGAGTCGGCGACTCGCATCCTCACTCCCGGACAGCTCACGGGTACCGTCGAACGGATCGCCCAGGAGGCGTGCTCCCTCCTCGAGGTCGAAGGGATCTGCATCTTCGTCCGCCCGCCCGAGGGCGAGGGGGAACCGGCGGGGATCTGCTCCGGCCGCATCCCGGTCGGAATGGAGGAGGCGAGCCGTCCCGTGAAGGATCCGGCCGGAGAGGGATTCGGCTCCATCCTCTCGATCCCGATCCGACTGGACGATCAGCTCCTCGGCGAGTTCCGCGTTGCCGAGTCGCCATCCCGGTCGTTGAACCTGCGGGAGCTGCACGTCGTGCGGCTGCTCGCGCAGCTCGTCGCGATCGCCGCCCAGTACCGGATCCAGCGCCATGCGCTCGAGCAAGCGGAGGAAGACAAGCGCCGCTTCATCCTCGCGACCACGCACGACCTCCGGGCGCCGGTGTCTACGATCGAGCAGCTCGCGCAGGTGATGCGCGAAGGCTACGCCGGGGCGGTCCCGGAGAAGCCGCGCGAGCTGATCGAGAAGATCCACGGTCGGGCGACGCACCTGCTCGAGCTGCTCTCCGACCTCCTCGACCTCGCGGTGGAGGACCAGGAGCCGGGCAAGATGCGAGAGCCGATCCCCGTCTCGCTCGCGGCGGTCTTCGACAAGCAGGTCGAGGCGGCGCGGGCGGGCTGCGAGGCGAAGGGGATCGACATCCGCGCGTGCCGTCCCGAGGGATCGTTCATGCGAATGGCGGCGCAAGGGGACCTCGAGAACCTGATCGGCAACCTGCTCTCCAACGCGGTCAAGTACACGCCGCGCGGCGGTCGCATCCAGGTGACGTTGAGCGACTCGCCGGGCGGGATCGTCTTCCGCGTGCAGGACACCGGAATCGGAATCCCGAAGGAGGCGATGCCGCACCTCTTCACCCAGTACTTCCGCGCGTCGAATGCGCGGCTCGTCGAAAAGCATGGGACGGGGCTGGGGCTCGCGCTCGTGCAGAAGCTCGTGCGCAAGTACGAGGGGCGGCTGCGGATCGAGAGCACGGAGGGAAAGGGAACGCAGGTGGAGGTTCTGCTGCCGCACGCCTGACGGCCGCGCGAAGCGCGGAGGCGGGGGGCGCAGACGAGGCGGGCGCAGACGAGGGACGACGGGGCGGCGAGGCCCGTGCAGCGTCACGGGGAGCCGCGGAGGCGGCCATGACGACGGGGCGGATGAAGATCGGCGGGATCCTGGTCTCGCAGGACCTCTCGATGATCTGTCTCGAAGGGGCGCCCCACCATCCCGGCATCGCGGGAACGGTCCTCGAGGCGCTCGGGGAGAAGCAGATCAACGTCGACTTCATTTCCTGCTGCCCGGAGGTGGGAGGAGGCGACACGATCTGCATCTGCGTCGAGGCGCGCCATTTCGACGAGGCGCTCTCCGCGGTCGAACGGGTGCAGGACGAGGTGGAGGCGCAGAAGGTCGTCACGCGGAGCGATCTCTGTTCCGTCGCCGTCTTCGGCCCCCACTTCCGCGAGATCCCGAACGTCGCGGCGCGCATCTTCCGGTCGTTCGCCGACGCGGGGATCAACATCCTCGCGATCTCCACCTCGATCTCCTCCGTCTCGTGCGTCTTCGAGGAGTCGAGGCTCGACGAGGGGCTCCGCTCGCTGCGCGCGCGCTTCGACGTCCCGTGACCGCGCCAGGAGAAGGTTCGCATCGCGTCCGCATTGCGCCGGCCGCAGATTCCGGCGAGAAAGGGAAGGGGTTGGATGCCGCTTCTGCTGACACGTGAAGAGGTCGCGCGCGTCCTGTCGATGAAGGACGCGATCGCGGCGGTCGAGGAGGGGTTCCGCCAGCTCGCGCTCGGGAAGGTGACGATGCCGCAGAGGACGGCGATCCGGATCGCCGACCATCACGGCCTGCACCTCGCGATGCCGGCGCACGTGGGCGGCAAGGCGGGCAACGGCTCGGAGGATGACGGCGGCACCGAGGTGCTCGCGGTCAAGGTGGTCACCGTCTACCCGGACAATCCGGCGAAGTACCACCTGCCGACGACGATCGGCACCCTTCTGCTCAACGACCCGCGAACGGGCGCGCTCCTGGCGATCATGGACGCAGGCTTTCTGACCGGAATGCGGACCGGCGCGGTGTCGGGCGTCGCCACGAAGTACCTGGCCCGCAAGGACGCGCACACGGTCGGGATCTTCGGCGCCGGGGCGATGGCGCGCATGCAGCTGCTTGCGATGGCCGAGGTGCGGCCGATCGAGCGGGTCGTCGTCTGCGACCCGGCCGTCGAGACGCGCGAGCGGTTCGCGGACGAGATGTCCGCGAAGATCGGCGGCGCGCCGGTGCACGCGGCCCGCGCTCCGGAAGACTGCCTCGCCTGCGACATCGTCGTCGCGGCGTCGTCGAGCCGCACGCCGCTCTTCAATGGAGCGTTGCTGCGACCCGGCACGCATCTGAATGGCATCGGGGCCCACTCGCCGGAAGCGCGCGAGCTGGATACCGAGACGATGTTGCGTTCGAAGGTCGTGGTGGACTTCCTGCCCGCGTGCCTCAAGGAGGCGGGCGAGCTGATGCTGCCGATCTCCGACGGCGCATATGACGAGAGCAAGGTGCACGCATCGCTTGGCGAGGTCGTCGCCGGGATCCGCACGGCTCGCGAGAGCGACCGCGAAATCACGCTGTTCAAGTCGGTCGGTCTCGCGGTGCAGGATGCGGCAACGGCGGCGCGCGTCTACGACCGCGCGCGCGCGGCAGGAGTCGGGACGGAAGTGAAGATCTGACCGGAGCCGGCCGTGCTGCGGCGCGCCGACGGAGCCCGCCTCTCGAGCGGTTCTTGCGCGCCGCTGTCCGGCACTCGTTCCGCCGCGGCCGTTAGTCGGCCGCGGGACGCAAGCTGAGGAACAGCTCGTGGAGTTGGTCGCGGTGCGCGTCCATCGTCGCCTCGGGACCGACGCCCTTCCAGAACCAGGGGCCGCCCTGCCCTTCGACGACCGCGCCGTAGAGCTTCCAGCCCGGCTCGTCATAGCTCGGGCCTCCGCCCATCCCGCCGGTGACGTAGCGCCCGGAAAGTTCGATCGTGGTCACCTTCAGCCCATGCGGATTCGTGAACGTCTCCGTCTTCGCCTTCGACATCGGATCGCTGCCGTCCGCTTGCCCGAACTGCCCGGCCCACCGCTGCAGGTTCGCATCGGTCCCGCCTCCCTGGCCGGCGCCGAAGAAGAAGAGGGTCAGTTCGCCCGCCTTGCCGGGCCCCTCCGCCGGGATCATGTACTGCGCGATGCGCATCGGGCTCGTCGGCGTCGCGCGCTCGAGGCCTGCCGGCGCGTCCCACGCGAGACCGGCCGCCTGGTTCTCCCCGGCCGCTCCCATCTCGTGCGGGTTCTGCTGAGGCGAAGCGCCGCCCGGGCTCTGCTGCTCCTGGGTCCCTTGCGAACCCGCCGAAGATCCCTCGTCCTCGACGGAACCACGGTTCTGCGAGCACCCCGAGCCCGCGAGCGCCAGGACCGCGAGAGCCGTTGCGATCGATCGCTTTGTCATTGCTCTCCCTCCCCCAGACACGCGGCCCGGGGTCCTTTCCTTTGCTTCTCCCGCCTCTTCGTCGTCGGAACAGGAAGCTATCCCGCATCGACGCCGGCCCGGTCAACAGGATTTCCGAGCACGGCGGCGAACCCGGCCCGGTCACGCCCGGCCGGTGAGGAGGAAGCCGAACGGCGCCTTTCGGATGCGTCGCGAGCGGATGTCGCGGAAGCCGGCGCCGGCCAGCCAGTCGCGAAGCGATCGTTGCGGGTGCGCGGACCGCCCGCTCGTCAGGAAGAAGAAGAGGCTCATCAGCCCGCCGATCTGGCTGGAGCCGCGCGCGTCTTCCTGCGCTTCGAAGTCCCACAGGGCGAAGACGCCGCCCGGGACGAGCGCGGCGCGGGCGCGCGCGAACGCGTCGCGGTTCTCCCTCTCGTCGAGATGGTGCGCGATGTTGAAGTAGAGAATGGCGTCGTATCCCTCTCCCCACGAGGTCGTGCGCAGGTCCCCCGTGCGGTAGCGCACGCGCTCGGCCATCCCTTCGCGCTCGACGAGGACGCGGCCCGCGCGCGCCGGATCCTCGAGATCGAGGATCTCGGCGGTCAGCTGCGGATGGAGGCGGCAGGCGGCCGCACTGAAGACGCCGTGGCCGCCCGCGACGTCGAGGAGGCGCCGGGGAGCGCGGGGCATCGGAATCGCTCGGACGATGTCGGGCGCGCTCGAGCGGGCGATCGCGGCGAGCGCCTCCATGTAGCGCTGCCAGTACGCAGGATCCTGGCCGGCGGAATGGATGTCGATCGGGCGGCCGCTGGCGAGGATCTCCTCGGTGCGCGTGATCCAGCCCCACTGATCGATCATGAAGCGGAGGTACGGCACGGCCGAGTCGGGCCGGTCGGAGACGAGCCAGCGGGTCGCAAGCGGGGCATTGCCGTAACGGGCGGCTCGATGCAGGACGAGATAGCCCGAGCTTCGCAGGGCGGCGAGGAGCGCGCGCGTGCCGCCGGGCGAGAGACGGAGGCGCGTGGCGATCTCGTCGGGCTCGGACGGACCGTGGCGCGCCAGATCTTCGAAGAGGCCGGCCTGGACGCCGGCGAGGATCGCGCGGGCGAGCAGCGCCCCTCCCGTCGATTCGAGGACCGGGATCGGGACGAGGCCCAGGCGGAAGGCGATCCGCTCGAGCCATCCTTCCGGGATCACGCGAAGGCGCATCCGAGGAGTATAGGGCCGCCTGCAGGGCGGCGCGGCCGGGGAGGCGGGCGGGGCCGCGGGGTGCGGCGAGGCGCGGCGAGGCGCGGCGAGGGAAGGCGCCGCGCCGCGAGGACGGAAGGCACCGCGCGCGAGGACGGCCCGGGTGGCGACGCCGCGTTGCAGATCGATTAGGATCCGCGGCGATGGAGATGCGCAACAGACTCCCCTGGCTCGCCGCGCTGGCCGCCCTCGCCGTCTGCCTGCCGGCGATCGGCGGCGGCTTCGTGTGGGACGACCGATGGACGATCCTGCAGAGCCCGCTGCGCGGCAATCCTGGCGCGCTTCCCCGCCTGCTGCTGAAGGGACACGGCTGGGGGACCATGCTCCCTCCGGACGAGGGCGGGACGTACTGGCGCCCGCTGCCCGCGCTGCTGCACGGGCTCCTGCTCCTCGCCATCGGTCCGCACGCGATGCCGTTCCGGATCCTTTCGGCGGCGGCGCACGCCGGCACCTCGCTCCTGCTCGGACTCTGGCTGCGCCGCCTCTCGCCGAAGGCCGCGTGGGGCGCGGTCCTCTTCGCGCTGCATCCCGCGCTCGCCGACGCCTTCGCCTGGATCTCCGCGTTTCCCGATCTGCTCGCGACGGGGTTCGTGATCGGCGCGCTGATGGCGGCGACGACGAGCGACGGGACCGCCAAGAGATCCTCCCGGCCGCTCCTCGCCGGCCTGCTCGTGCTGCTTGCGCTGCTCTCGAAGGAGTCGGCCATCGCCGCGCTCCTCTGGTTCCCTCTCGTCTGGCGATGGACCGAAGGCGCCTGGCTGCCCGCGCGCGCCAGGCCGGCCGCCGCCGGGATCGCCGGGGCGCTCGTGATCTACCTCGCGCTTCGCGCGGCAGGCCCCGGTTTTTCGCGGGGAGCGGCCGACTGGCCGCCCGGCGTCGAGGCGTCGCGCATCGTCTTGATCGGTCGGCTGCTGCTGATCGACATCGCACGTTTGCTGGTGCCGCTGCGGCCGACGCTCGAGCCGCCCCCCTGGGTGCTGGCTCGCGGGGTGGCGATCACCGGCCTTGTCGGGATCGCGGGAGCGTCGGCGCTGGCCATCCTGTCCATCGTCGCGCTCGCGCACGGCGGGAGGGGCGCCGGCCGGCCGGCGGCGAGCTCGCTGGCGGCTGGCTCGCTGGCCGCGCGGTCGCCGGCAGCGCGGTCGCTCGCGGCCGGCTTCCTGCTCGCGCTCACCGCCCTTTTGCCCGTCCTTCAGATCGTTCCGACGAGCGATCTTTTCGGCGGCCGCTTCCTCTACCTGCCGGCCGCGGGACTGCTGCTCGGGATCGGCGCGGCGATCGCGCGCGCGCGCCGCGTGCCGGACGCCGCGCTCGCCGTCCTCTCGCTGCTTCTCGCCGTGGGCGCCGGGCTGCGCGCGAGCGAGTGGCGAAGCGACACGATCCTCTTCGGGCGGGAGTTCGAGCGCCAGCCGCGCAGCATACGGGCGCGCCTGCAATGGGCGGGGCATCTGCTCAACGAGGGACGGATCGGCGAGGCGGCGCCGATCGTCGCGGAGACCGCCGCCATGGCGCCGCAGCACCCGCGCATCCGCTATCAGCAAGCGCTGGTCTGGCTGAACTCCGGGCGCGTCGCGCAGGCGGAGGCGACCTTCGCGGACCTCGCGCGAACCTGGAAGCGGACGCCGACGCTGCTGTCAAACCTCGCGAGCGCGCAGATGCGGCAGGGACGGCTCGCGGAAGGGCTCGCGACGCTCGACGAGGCGACGCGAGGCCTGACGCCGACCCCCGGAATGCGGAACAATCGCGGCCTCGCGCTGCGCCTCCTCGGCCGCCCGGCCGACGCGCGTCGCGAGTTCGAGGCGGCGATCGCCGACGATCCCCGCTACGCGCCGGCGCGCATCAACCTGATCCATCTGCTGGCCGAGGTGATGAGGGACGATGCGGCGGCCCGCCGCGAAGCGGACGCTTTCCTCGCTCGCTTCCCCGACGCTCCCGAAGCGGCTTCGATCCGGACGCTGCGCGGCTCGCTCCAGCAACCGGCTCGCTGAGGCGCCGTCGCGGAGCGCTCCGTCGCGGCGCGCTCCGTCGCGGCGCGCTCGATCGCCGCGGTGGTGGCCGCGGCAGTGGCATCCCGCTTGCTCGCTTCCGCATCGGGGAGGATTTGCATGCAACGGACGCCGCTTCGCATCGTCGCGTCTGCCTCGACGGCGCTTGCCGTTCTCTGCAGCGCCTGCGCGGATCCTCCCCCGGTCGCGCCGCCGCCATCGCCGCGCCTCATCTGGCTCTCCCCCGTCGCCGGCGACTCGATCGCCGACACGATCCGGATCTCCCTCTCGATCGAGGGGACCGAGGAGCGTCCGTGCCGCGTCGCCGCCGCCGTCGCCGGGCGGACGGCCGTCCTCGCCGCTCGCGGCTCCGGACCGCCCTGGCGCTTCTCCGTCCTGCCGGAGGGAGACCGCCCGGGCGAGATCGCGCTTGATGCATGGGGAGTGAATCCCGACAGCGGACGGATCGAGGCCGAGCCGCGACGGATCTTCTGGTCGCCCGACGAGCCCCCCAAGGTCCTCTTCCTCGGGCCGCGCCTGCTCGTCGGTCGCGGGGGTGGCGACTCGCTGCGCGTCGATGCGATCGATCCGGAGGACGGGCGGCTCCGCGGCGCCGCGATCGCATGGTGGTCCGACTTGCAGGGGCCCGCCGGCCAAGGGACGGCCATCCCGGCGAGCGCGCTCATCGCCGGCCGTCACCGTCTCACGATCGTCGCGCGAGACCGTTGGGGGCGAGCCGCGCGCATCGAAGAGGAGATCGAGGCCTTCGACGACGACGGGGCGACGCCGGCGGGCGCGATCGAGTCGCTCCGGTGGCGGTCGCTCGCGCGCCGCGCGGACGGCTACGCCGCTCTGCTCGGCGCCGACTTCCGCTTCGTCTTCTGTCCAGACGACCGGCTCGCCGATCCCTCGATCCCGGCCGCGTGGGACGCGGCGGCCGAGGAGGCGTTCGCGAGAGCGGCCGGCCTCGCGCTCCCGGCCGGTTTCGTCCGCTTCTCATGGCGCATCGCTTCGCTCGAGCCGCTCGACGCCGGGGACGCGTCGCGGATGCAAGCCGAGATCGACAGGATCGAGGTGCGATGGGTCGGCGGCGAAGGGGAGACGCTCGCGGTGCGCGAGGGACGCGCTCGCATCTTCGTGGAGCGATCGACGGGACCGCCGCAGGCCGCGGAGATCTGGCGCGTCGCGCAAATTCGCGACCTCGGCTGCGCGCAGGGGTCGACGATCGGCGAGCTGCGTGTCGCGATCGTCCGCGAGCCGTCGAGGGAGGGCAGCCAAGCTGGGCGCGCCGCGCCGGGCCCCTGCGCGGGCCGGGCTATGCGCCCTCGGGCTCCAGCTCCGCCTTGGAGAAGTCCGCGAGCACGACGATCGCGAACTCCTCGGGACGGATGTGCCGGCGCGCCGCTTCGCGGACCTGCGCCGCGCTCACCCCCTGCATCTCCTCGAGGTCGCGCAGCCAGAACTCGTCGGGCAGACCGTAGAACTCCTGCTCGAGGAGCTTCTGCGCAAGCTGATCGTTCGTCTCGAGCGTGAGCGGGAGGCTGCCGGTGAAGAAGCGCTTCGCCCAGACCATCTCCTCTTCGGTCGGTCCCTGCTCGCGGAACTGATCGATCACCTCGAGCATCGAGCGGAGCGCCTGGTTCATCGTCTCGATCCGCGTCTGCGTCGTGGCGACGAACGGGCCGGCCCGCTTGCGCGCGCGAAAGGCGGAGTAGGCGCCGTAGGTCAGTCCCTGCTCCTCGCGGAGGCTCTTCATCAGACGGCTGCCGAAGCCGGCTCCGCCGAGGATGTAGTTCAACAGGACGATCTCGTTGCGCGCGGGATCGTCGCGCGCGATGCCGACGTTGCCTACGCGGATGTACGCCTGCGTCACGTCCTCGTCGGGAATCGCGATCCTCTGACGGCGCCGCGTGCCGGTCCCCTCGGGCACTTCCGGGACGATCGGCGTCTTGCTCGACGCGGAGGTCCAGGCGCCGAAGTGCGTCTCGACGAGTCGCACCACGTCGGGTCCCTTCACGTCGCCGACGATCGCGAGGATTCCGCCGCGCGGGCCATACCGCTCGCGATAGAAGCCGGCGATCGTCTCGCGCGGAAGCGCGCGCACCGAGTCCTCCGTCCCCTCCTTGCGCCGGCCGTACGGATGGCTCCCGTAGATCGCCTGGTAGAAGCGGCTGCGCACGACCTCGTTGTGGTCGTCCTTGCGTCGCTCGAGGATCCCGAGGATCTGGGAGCGCCGGCGCTCGACCTCCTCGTCCAGCAGCGCGGCGCGCGTCGTCACGTCGGCGAGGATCTCGAGCAGCTCGGGCGCCGTCCTCGCGAGTCCGCTGACCTCCACCGTCGCATAGTCGTAGTCGCAGCCGGTCGACAGGTGCCCGCCGAGACCGTCGACCTCCTCGGCAAGCGCGGTCGCCGAGCGATGGATCGTCCCGAGAGGCAGAAGCTGCGAGGCGAAGAACGCGGTCCCCGGCTGCTCCGCCGGCTCGTGGGCCACGCCGGCCGGCAAGAGCAGCGTCGCCGATACGATCGGCAGATGCGGCCGCTCCATCACCAGAACGACGAGGCCGTTGTGGAGGACATGTCGGAGCCGTTCCGGCTGGACGGGCGGCGGCGGCGTGTTCATGTCGACTCCTTCTCCGGGATGAGATACCCGGTCACCCGGCCGCGATCGTGCAGCCAGGCGGCGGCCGCGGCGGCGACCTCTTCGGCGGTGGCGGCCATGGAGCGATCGTAGAAGAGGAAGAAGTCCTCCCAGGACGAGGTGCACTCCTCAGCGCCGAGCGCGCGTCCGAGATCGAAGTTGTGCTCCTGCCCGAAGACGAAGTCGCCCGTGATCTGGTTGCGTGCCTTCTCCAGCTCGCGCTCGGTCGGAGGATGGGTGCGGAGCGTGTCGATCGTCTCCAGGATCGCCTCGCGGACCGCCTCGATCTCGACGCCGGGGCGCGCGGTCGCGCGCACGAAGAACGCCGACGGATCCTTGCGGACGTGGAGGCCGCCCCCTAGATCGGTCGCGAGCGGCTCCTCGTAGATCAGCCGCTGGTAGAGCCGGCTCGAGCGGCCGCGGAAGAGGACCGTCTCCGCCACCTGCAGCGCGGGCAGATCGGGATGCACCGCCTCCGGGATCCGCCAGGCCACGATCACGCCGGGAAGCTGCACGTCTTTGTGCACGCGGACCGTTCGTTCCCCGCGCTGCGGCGGCTCCTTCGCCACGACCTCGGGGACCGGAGGGCCGGGCTCGATCCTGCCGAAGGAGCGCTCCGCCATTCGCACCACATCGTCGTGCTTCACGTCGCCGGCGACGACGAGGACCGCATTGTTCGGGCGGTAGTAGACGCGGTAGTAGGCCGCGATCTCCTCGCGCGTGATCCGCTCGAGATCGCTCATCCAGCCGATGATCGGCCAGTGGTAGGGATGGACGAGGAACATCGCCGCCTCGAGCTCCTCCGAGAGGATCCCGTACGGCGGGTCCTCGCAGGTCTCGCGTCGCTCCTCCCGGATCACCGAGAGCTCGCTCGCGAACTCCTCCGGATCGAGAAGCAGCCCCTGCATCCGGTCCGACTCGAGATCCATCGCCACCTCGAGCCGGTCCCGCGCGAACGTCTCGAAGTACGCCGTGTAGTCATGGCTCGTGAAGGCGTTGTAGCCCATTCCGTTCTCTTGCACGACGCGATCGAAGGCGCCGGCCGGGTACTTCGCCGTCCCCTTGAACATCATGTGCTCGAAGATGTGCGAAGCGCCGGTGATTCCGGGCCGCTCATTGCGCGAGCCGACCTTGTACCAGACCTGAAGGCTTGCGGTGGGGCTGACAGGATTCTCGACGGTGAGGATCGTCAAACCGTTGTCGAGCGAGGACTCGCGCACACGTTCCCGCATGGATCTCCCTTCGTTCGGCATCCTGTTCGTCCCTGGCATTCGCCACGCTACCCGGGAAGGGCGATACTAGCACGCGTGCCGGCGCCGAGCCTCGGCGGCGGCCGGCGCCCCGGCGCGGGCGCTCGCGTCGCGCCGCCACGCGCGCGCGCCGCGCGGCGCATGTCGGCCGCGCAGAAGCAGTGAAGGCGAGCGCGCGACGGCGCAACCACCTCACAACCGCGACGGCGCAACCGCCTCGCAACAGCAACGGCGCAACCGCCTCACAACAGCAACGGCGCAACCGCCAAGGAGGATTCCGGCCGATGGGAGAACCGACGCCGCCTCTCGATCGCGTCCTTGATCCCGCTCCCGTGCACGCTCGCGCCCCTGTGATTCTCGTCTCCGGTCCAGGCGAAGCGCCGTCCCCCGCCGTGCTCGCGCGCGCCGAATCCGTCGGCCGACTGCTCGCCCGCTCGGGGGCGGTCGTCCTGACAGGCGGGCGAGGAGGGGTGATGGAGGCGGCCTGCCGCGGCGCGCGCGCAGAGGGGGGCCGGACGCTGGCCGTCCTCCCGGGACGCGATCGTCACGACTCTCCTCCCAACGAATCGGTCGAGCTGTGCGTCTTCACCGGGATGGGCGAAGCGCGCAACGCGATCCTCGTCTTGACCGCCGACGCGGTAGTCGCGATCGGCGGAGGATGGGGCACGTTGAGTGAGATCGCCCTCGCGCGCAAGACGGGACGTCCGGTCGTGCTCCTCGACTCCTGGGAGATGCGGCCCGCCGATCGATCGACGACCGGCGAGGAGACGCTCCGGGCGCGCGACGAAGCGGACGCGGTGGCGATCGCGCTCGACGCCGCCTCGCGCCGATAGCCGGCCGGACAGGCGCGAACGGCCCGCCGGACAGGCGTGAGCGGCAGCCCGGACAGGCGCCGGCGGGCGCGCTGGACTGGCGCCAGCGGGCGCGCCGGACTGGCGCGAGCGACCTGCCGGAAAGGCGCGAGAAGGCGGACGGCGGGAGTCTTTTCCTTCCGCAGCCCCGTTTCCTTGATCGGGAACGTGAAGACCGTGTAGCCTCGCGCGCATGCGCCCGCACCCGCGCCCGCGGCCCGCACTCGAGCCGTGGCCGGGCGGAGCGCGTTCGCCGACTCGAAGGAGGGAGAGGGGGGCCAATGCCCGAAGGCTCATTCTACGTAACGACGCCGATCTACTACGTCAACGACGAGCCGCACATCGGGCATGCCTACACCACGGTCCTTGCCGACGTCCTCTCCCGCTTCCATCGCCTCATGGGCGACGCCACGTTCTTCCTGACAGGCGTCGACGAGCACGGCCAGAAGGTGCAGAACGCGGCGCGCGCGCGCGGCGTCGATCCCCTCACTCATTGCGACGAGATGGCCGTCCGCTACAAGGCTCTCTGGAAGCGCCTCGAGATCCACAACGACGACTTCATCCGCACGACCGAAGAGCGCCACAAGAAGGTGGTCGCCTGGTTCATCGAGCGGATCCGGGCCGCCGGCGACGTCTACGAGGATCAGTACGAGGGATGGTATTGCGAACCGGACGAGCGGTTCTGGACGGAGAAGGACCTCCTGCCCGGCAATCTCTGCCCGCTCTGCAACCGTCCCACGCAGAAGCTCTCCGAGAAGAACTATTTCTTCCGGATGTCGAAGTACCAGGACTGGCTCATCGAGCACATCGAGAGCCACCCGGACTTCATCCTCCCCGAGACCCGGCGCAACGAGGTGCTCGGCTTCCTGCGCAAGCCGCTCGGCGATCTTTGCATCAGCCGCCCGCGCAGCCGACTCGAATGGGGAATCCCCCTGCCCTTCGATCCGGACTACGTCACCTACGTGTGGCTGGACGCGCTCGTCAATTATGTGAGCGCGGTCGAGGGGCGCACGCGGCCCGACGGATCGCCGTGGTGGCCGGCCGATCTGCACCTGATGGGGAAGGACATCCTGACGACCCACACGGTCTACTGGCCGACGCTGCTGAAGAGCGCCGGCCTTCCGATGCCGCGCCAGATCCTCGCCCACGGATGGTGGCTGGTCGGGGAGACGAAGATGGGCAAGTCGCTCGGCAACGTGGTGAAGCCGATCGACATGGCGGAGCGCCATGGGCACGACGCGTTCCGCTACTTCCTGATGCGCGACATGGTCCTCGGTCAGGACTCGAGCTTCAGCGAGGAGGCCTTGATCCATCGGATCAACTCCGACCTGGCCAACGACCTCGGCAACGCGCTGAACCGGGTCGAGAGGATGGTGCAGAACTACTTCGGCGGGACGATGCCCGGCCCGGCGGGCAGCGGCGCGGCGAGCCCGGCAGGCATCGCGGAGCCCGACAGCCCCGAGGGGCGGCTCGGCGCGATCGGCGAGGCGACCGCTTCGGCCGTCCCGGGCATGATCGCGGAGCTGAAGCTCCACGCGGCGATCGAGGAGACGCTCCAGATGGTGCGGGCGACGAACCGCTACCTCGAGGAGAAGGCGCCTTGGAAGGCGGTCAAGACCGAGGGAGCGGAGGCGATCGGACCGACGCTCTGGACGGCGGCGGAGGCGCTGCGCCTCGCCGCGACGCTCCTCTCGCCCGTGATGCCGGCGAAGTGCGGCGAGGCTCTCTACCGGCTCGGCGTGCTCGACGATCCGGGCGCGCTCGTCTCGACGCCGCTCGCCTCCGACCGGATCGCCTGGGGACTGCTCGCGCCCGGCGTGAAGATCCGCCCGGGAGCGCCGCTCTTCCCGCGCATCGAGACCGAGTCGAAGCCGTGAGGCGACGGCGACCGCCTGCCTGGCCCTCGAAGGGAGCCGAAGAGGAGACGCGATGGATTTCTTGAACTTCGACCGCCTGAACGCCCTTATCCTCTTCTTGCTCTTCTGCATCCTGGTTCTCACCTACATCTCCCGCGCACGGCGCGGCGGGAAGCTGTTCATCCGCAAGATCGCCGGGCTGAACGCGATCGACGAGGCGGTCGGGCGCGCGACGGAACTGGGCAAGAAGGTGCTCTACGTCCCGGGGATCATGAGCCTGGACGAGAACCAGACGATCGCGAGTCTCGCCGTGCTGGGCCACGTGGCGCGAATGACCGCTCGCTACAACACCGAGCTCGATGTCCCCAACAAGGATCCGCTGACATTCGCGGCCGCCCGGGAGACGGTCCGCGAGGCGTACACGCAGGAAGGCCGGCCCGATCTCTTCCGCGACAGCCTCGTCCACTACGTCACCTATGACCAATTCGCCTACACCGCCTCGGTCTCGGGCCAGATGGTCCGCGAGAAGCCGGCGGCGAACTTCCTGATCGGCTCTTTCTACGCGGAGAGCCTGCTCCTGGCCGAAACGGGCCAGTCGACCGGAGCGATCCAGATCGCCGGGACGGCGGAAATCGCGCAGCTGCCGTTCTTCGTCTGCGCCTGCGACTACACGTTGATCGGAGAGGAGCTGTACGCGGCGGGAGCGTACCTGTCGCGAGAGCCCGCGCAGCTCGGAAGCATCAAAGGACAGGACATCACGAAGGCGGTCGTCGGGCTCTACATCGTCATCGCCACGGCGCTCCTCGCGTTCGGGGTGACGCGGCTTCGCGAAATCCTGACGATCCAGTAGCGCGGGTGGAAGTTCGAGGCTCGAGAAGCAAGGAAAGACCGGAGGTAGGAGAGGAATGGCGTTCTTTCGGCTGCAGTTCCCGCTGCTCTTGACCGCGATCGCCGGCCTCGTCCCGATCGTCTCCTTCTTCATCGACCCAAGCGTGGGTTGGGTGTCGAACGGGCGGGACCGGGTCGAGCGCTACATGGTGATCATCGCTTCGTTCGCGATCCTGCTCGGCGTCGTCAACGTCGTGCAGTCGAACATCCGCAAGATCGAGCGGCGCCAGAGCGGGTGGCCATATGGAGCCTTCCTGCTCGCGGGCCTCTTCGGCATGGCGATCGCAGGGCTCGCCGGCGCCTTCCAGCTCTTCGGCCTCCAGGGGATCGGCTACACGCCGGACGGGGGGCGCACGCCGTTCCAGTGGGGGACGGACTTCATCTTCACGCCGCTCCAGGCGACGATGTTCAGCCTCCTCGCCTTCTTCATGGCATCGGCCGCCTTCCGAGCCTTCCGCGCCCGCAATCTCGAGGCGACGATCCTCTTGGTCGCCGCCGGCGTCGTCATGCTCGGCCGGATCCCGCTCGGCGAATCGATCCTCGGCGGCCGACCGTACCTCTCTGCGTTCACCGACTGGCTCGTCAACTGGCCGAATGCCGCCGCCCAGCGAGGGATCATCATCGGCGCGGCGCTCGGAGCGGCCAGCCTCTCGCTTCGCGTCATCACCGGGATCGAGCGCTCCCACCTCGGTCTCGAGAAGACGGACTAGGAGGAGGCCGCAATGCTCGCCCTGCTCAACCGGATCATGTCGATCGATCGCAGGTGGATCTTCCTGCTGATCGGCGTGGGCACGGCACTGCCGATCCTCTTCCCGATCGGATTCCGGGTCTCCGTGACCCCGTCGGTGTCGGCGCTCTACGACCGGATCGAGAAGATGGAGGCGGGCCAGGTGATCCTGGTCTCCTTCGACTACGGTCCCTCGACCGCGCCGGAGAACGACCCGATGGCCGACGCCGTTCTGCGCCACGCCTTCTCGAAAAAGTTGCGTGTCGTCATCCTCGCGCTCTACCCGATCGGCGGCCTCGCGATGGCGGATCAGTCGCTCGCCCGCGTGACGCCCGACTTCCCCGGCCTGACCTACGGCGTGGACTACGTGCACCTCGGGTACAAGTCCGGCGGACAGGCGTCGATGAAACAGATCGGCGAGGAGATCCGAGGAGTGTTCCCGACCGATCGCTACGGCACCCCGCTCGAAACCCTGCCGCTCATGGCGGAGGTGCACAACTACGACGACATGCGTCTGGTCGTCAGCTTCGCCACCGGCATCATCGGCGAGTGGTGGGCGAACCTGATCAACGCCCAGTTCCACATCCCGGTGGCGGTCGGCTGCACGGCCGTCTCCGCGCCGAAGTATTACGCGTTCCTGCAGGCCGGGCAGATGGTCGGCCTCCTCGGAGGGCTGAAGGGCGCCTCCGAGTACGAGGCGCTCCTGCTCGGCGGTTACCCGAACTTCCACACCGTCTACGACCGGGCCGGTCTCTACACCGCGATCAAGGGGATGGACGCCCAGACGATCGACCACACGGTCATCCTGGTGTTCATCATCCTCGGCAACCTGGCGTTCGTGCTCGGTCGCCGGCGCACGCGCTTCGGGGGGACGGGACGATGACGATTCTCGGACTCTGGATCGCGGCGTTCCTGACCCTCTGCATCTTCAGCTTCCTGTACAAGGACAACCCGTTCTTCCGCTTCGCGGAGTCGCTCTTCGCCGGCGTCTCGCTCGGCTATTACATCGGCAACGAGGCGAGCCAGACCATCCGGCCGAATCTGATCGATCCGTTGCGGCAGGACTTTGCCGGCAACGCGGACCTCCTGATCCCCGCCCTGATCGGGCTGAACCTCTACACCCGCTACATCCCGAAGATCGCGTGGTGGGCCCGCGCGTCGCTCGCGATCTACATCGGCTACTACGTCGGGATCAATATGGTGCAGAAGCTGCACGGCGAGGTGCTGCCGCAGATGCAGAGCACCATCGTGCCGTTCGCCGCTTCGGCGGGAATGCTCGGCGTGCTGAACAATGTGATCCTGCTGGTCGGGGTGCTCTCGGTCCTCGTCTACTTCTTCTTCTCGGTGGAGCACAAGGGAGTCGTCGGAGGAGCGAGCCGCCTCGGGGTCTGGTTCCTGATGCTCGGCTTCGGCGCGGCCTTCGGCTACACGGTCATGGGGCGCGTCTCGCTCCTGATCGGGCGGCTCAACTTCCTGATCTCGCTCTTGCGATGACGGCGCGCGGAGCGGCGGCGGCCGCGATGGCGGCGCTCCTGCTACCGGTCACTGCCCTGTGGACCGCGCGGGCGGTATGCCCCGGCGACTCCGTGCAACCGGCGAGCGGCACCCCACGTCTTGCGGGCTCTCCCCCACGCCTCTGCGCGACATTCTCGATCGTCGCGATCGACACCGCGACCGGCGAGGCGGGCGTGGCGGTGCAGTCGCACTGGTTCTCCGTCGGCTCGATGGTTCCCTGGGCGCGCGCCGGAGTCGGGGCGGTGGCGACGCAGTCGTTCGTCGAGCCCGCCTACGGCCCGCGGATCCTCGATCGGATCGAGCACGGGGAGCGCGCGACCGGCGCGCTCGCCGCCGAGACCGACGCCGACTCGCTTCGCTCCGTCCGCCAGGTGCTCGCGATCGACATGCGCGGCAACACCGGCGCGTACACGGGCGAGGAGTGTATCCCGTACGCCGGCCATCGCGTCGGCAAGGACCACGCCTGCGCCGGGAATCTCCTCGCCGCGCCCGGGGTCTGGGATTCGATGTCCGCCGCGTTCACTCGGACGACCGGACCGCTCGCCGAGCGGCTGCTCGCGGCGCTCGAGGCGGGGCAGGCTGCCGGCGGCGACTCCCGCGGCATGCAATCGGCCGCCCTCCTCGTCGAGCGCGCCGTCGATCCCCAGCGGCCATGGAAGAACCGGATCGTCGACCTCCGGGTGGAGGACCATCCGGACCCGATCGTCGAGATCCGGCGCCTCTACCGGATTCACGAGGCCTATCGCCTGGCGGATGAGGGCGACGCGGCCTTCGCCCGGAAGCTGTTCGCCGACGCTTTCCGCCTCTACGACGGCGCGCTGCGCCTCCAGCCGGACAATGACGAGATCCTCTTCTGGCGGGCTTCGATGTACGCCGGGACCGGACGGCTCGAGGAGGCGGCAAGCGACGCGGCGGAGGCGATCCGGCGAAACGGCCGATGGCGGGCGCTTCTCGCGCGCATTCCCGAGTCCGCCTTTCCGCAGGCCGGGGAGGTGTGCCGCCGTCTTTCGATCCCCCGGGTGGCCGGACGCTGAATTGCGGCGTTTGCCCGGGCTTTCGAGATGCCGCTCGCTTCCGGTGGCATTTCCGCCATCTCCGGTGGCATTGCCGCCCGTTCTCCGTGGCATTTCCGTTCGTCTCCGGTACCATTTCCGCTCGTCTCCGGTACCATTTCCGTTCGTCCCAAGGCGCGCCGCGATGCCCGGGACCACCAGGGTCCCGGGCGTCGCGAAACCTCAGAACTCCGAGGAGAAGTCCGATGTCCCCACTGCGTAACCATGTCCGGCGCGAAGCCGGCGAACGGCCGGCGACCCTCGCTTGGCCGGTCGTGATCCCCGCCCTCTGCCTCTGCCTCGCCTTCCTCGCGGCCGTTCTTCCGGTCGAAGCCGCCGATCCCCCGCCCGCGTCCGGAGCGGCGCCGGCAGGGGGCCGCGGCTCCTTGCAGCCGGTGGCTTCGGTCGAGGGGATCGAGGAGTACCAGCTCGGCAACGGACTTCGCGTCCTGCTCTTTCCCGACCCGACGAAGGAGACGATCACGGTCAACGTCACCTACCTCGTCGGATCGAGGAACGAGAACTACGGCGAGACGGGAATGGCCCATCTTCTCGAGCACCTCATGTTCAAGGGCTCGACGAAGCACACCGACATCGCCGCGGAACTGACCTCCCACGGCTGCCGGCCCAACGGCTCCACCTGGCTCGACCGCACGAACTACTTCGAGACGTTCGCGGCCAGTGACGAGAACCTCGTCTGGGCGCTCGACATGGAAGCCGACCGCATGGTGAACAGCTTCATCGCGAAGAAGGATCTCGATTCGGAGATGACAGTCGTCCGCAACGAGTTCGAGGTCGGCGAGAACGAACCGGAATCGATCCTCGAGGAGCGCGTCACCTCGACCGCCTACCTGTGGCACAACTACGGCAAGTCGACGATCGGCGCCCGCTCCGACATCGAGAACGTCCCGATCGATCGGCTCCAGGCGTTCTACCGCACCTGGTACCAGCCGGACAACGCGATCCTCGTCGTGTCGGGCAAGTTCGACAAAGAGAAGACGCTCGGACTCGTGCAGCAGAAGTTCGGCGCGATTCCGAAGCCGGACCGGACGCTGCCGGTCACCTACACGACCGAGCCTGCGCAGGACGGCGAGCGGACCGTCACGCTCCGCCGCGTGGGCGAGACGCAGGCGGCGTGCGTGTCGTATCACATTCCCGCGGGCGCGCATCCGGACTTCGTCGCTCTCGAGGCGCTCGCGATCGTCCTGGGCGACACCCCTTCGGGCCGGCTCTACAAAGCGCTCGTCGAGACCAAGAAGGCCACGAGCGTCTCCGCGCGGGCGGAGCAGTTCCGCGATCCGTGCCTGCTGACGATCACCGCCCGGATTCCGGCCGGTCAGTCGGCCGAGCAGGTGCGGGACGAGATCATCGACGTCGCGGAGAACTGGTCGGTCGCGCCTTCCGAGGAAGAGGTCGCGCGGGCGCGCGAGCAGATGATCCGCGGCTGGGAGATGGCGATGCGCAACTCCCAGTGGGCGGCGATCGGGCTGTCCGAGTGGGCCGCGATGGGCGATTGGCGATTGATGTTCCTCCACCGGGATCGGACCAAGCAGGTGACGGCCGCCGACGTCGCGCGGGTGGCCAAGACCTATCTCGTCCGCAACAACCGGACCTCGGGCGTCTTTCTTCCCACCAAGGAGCCGCAGCGTGTCGAGATCCCGGCAACGCCCGACATCGCGGAGATGGTGGCCGGATACAAGGGAGGCGAGGCGCTCGCCCAGGGCGAGGAGTTCGAGGCGACGGTCGCCAACATCGAGTCGCGCACGATCCGCCAGACGCTGCCTTCGGGCGCGAAGCTCGTCCTGCTGCCGAAGAAGACGCGCGGGCAAACGGTGCAGGCCTCGATCTCGTTCCACTTCGGAGACGAGCAGAGCGTGAAGGGCCTACGCACCGTGGGCGACTTCGCCGCGGACATGCTGATGCGAGGGACGAAGAAGCACACGCGCCAGGAAATCTCCGACTTGACGGACAAGCTGCAGACCCGCCTCTTCGTCTACGGGGGCGCGCAGGGCGTTTCGGGCGGATTCGAGACGACGCGCGAGAATCTGACCGAAGTGCTTCGCCTTCTGGCGGAGGTCATGAGGGAGCCGTCCTACCCGGCGACCGAGGTCGATCAGATGAAGCAGGAGCGGATCCACGACCTCGAGGAGTCGAAGACCGATCCGCGCAGCCTCGCGCAGGTCGCGCTGATGCGTCATCTCTCGAAGTGGCCGGCCGACGACGTGCGCTACACGCCAACCCCGGACGAGGAGATCGCCTCGACCCAGGCTGTGACCGCGGAACAACTCGCGAAGTTCCACGATGACTACTACGGAAGCTCGAACGGAGAGATCGCGGTCGTCGGCGACTTCGATCCGAAGGAAGTGACGGCGCTGGTGACCGAGCTGTTCGGCGACTGGAAGAGCCCGAAACCGTACACGCGGGTCGCCCAGAAGGTATTCGACGTCGAGCCGATCAACCAGGCGATCGAAGTCCCCGACAAGGAGAGCGCGGTCTTCTCCGCGAGCATGCCGTTCGAGTTGCGCGACGAGGACGCCGACTATCCGGCTCTCGTGCTCGGCAATTACATGACGGGCGGCGGCTTCCTCCATTCGCGCCTCGCCACACGGATTCGCCAGAAGGAAGGCCTTTCGTATGGAGTCGGCGCCTGGTTCTTCGCGGACCATTTCGACCCGTACGCCAACTTCGGCGCCTACGCGATCTACGCGCCGCAGAACGATCAGCGGCTGCAGCAGGCGTTCCAGGAGGAGATGACGTCGATCGTCGCGAAAGGCTTCACGCCGGAAGAGGTTGAGGAGGCGAAATCCGGCTGGCTGCAGCAGCGCAAAGTGTCCCGGTCGAACGACCGCGAGCTTGCCGGCACTCTGCAAAACCGGGAGTACGAGGGGCGCACGCTCGCGTGGGATGAGCAACTCGAGAAGAAGGTCGCCGCTCTGACGCCGGAGGAGATCCATGCGGCGATGAAGCGCTACTACGATCCGGCCCGCATCTCGATCGTCCGGGCCGGGAGCTTCACCAAAGCGGAGCAGCCGCCCCAGCGGTCGGAAGCGGTTCCGAAGAACTAGTCGCAAGCTTTCGTTGCGGTTGCGGCCCCGGGGGAGACCTCCTCCGGGGCCGTTGGCGTCGGGCTCAGCCCGTCGGTCCCGGTAATCCGGTCCCGTGATCTCCGGCCCCGGTCCCCGGTAATCCGGTCCCGTGATCTCCGGCCCCGCTCGTCCCTCCCGCCGCGCACCGGCCCACCCTGCCCATGGAAGCGCCGCAGTGCTAGGTTGTGGGAACAGGGACCGCCTCACACCGGAAGACGGTTCGCGCGGTTCGAGGGGAAGCAGCACCCAAGGAGGGATTCATGAACACTCTCTCCCGCGATGAAGCGAGGCAGCTGATCGATCTCCGCGCCACGCCCTGCCTCACGTTCACGATGCCGACCCTGCGGGCTGGCACCGACCAGCAGCAGAACCCGATCCGTTTTGGCAACCTCATCAAGCAGGCCGAGGAGAAGCTTCGAAGCCGGCGGTATCGCGACAACCAGATCGCCGAGATCCTCGAGCCGGCGCGCCGCGTGCTGGGCGACGATCTGTTCTGGCAGAAGCCCGAGGAAGGGTTGGCGGTGCTGCTCGCGCCGGGTTTCTCGCGAGTCTTGCGGCTGCCGATTCCTTTGGAGGAGCGGATTGCGATCGGACAGGAGTTCGTGATGCGGCCGCTCCTTCCCCTGCTCGTCAACGACGGTCCGTTCTACATTCTCGCATTGAGCCAGGGACGGGCGCGGCTGCTTCGCGGATCCCGTCACAGCGTCGAAGAGATCCGGGTCGATTCGATCCCGAAAAGCCTTTCCGACGCCCTGAAGTACGACCAGCAGGAAAAGCAGACGCAGTGGCACGCGACGACCGGATCGACCGTCGGCGGAGGCGGCCATCAGGCGTACTACCACGGACACGGCGTCGGGCGTGACGATCAGAAGACCGACATCCTGCGCTATTTCCAGCAGATCGACGCAGGGATGGCGGAGCTGCTGAAGGGTGACTCCGCAACGCCCGTCGTCCTCGCGGGAGTCGATTACCTGATCCCGATCTACCGGGAGGCGAACCGGGTGGCGAACGTGTTGCCCGAGGCGATCCTCGGCAATCCGGACGGCCTGAAGGCAGAAGAGCTGCAAGCTCGGGCCTGGTCGATCGTCCACCAGCACTTCCGCAAGGGGCAGGAGCGCGCCGAGGCGCGCCTCCGCGGACTGCTCGCGCGGGACGAAGCTCTCGCCTCGCGCGATCTCGCGACGATCGCCCTGTGCGCCTTCCAGGGCCGCGTCGACGCGCTGTTCGTGGCGACCGACCGTTGCGTCCCCGGCCGCTTCGATCCCGCGACCGGGATGGTCGAGCGCCCCATCCCCGGCGCGCAAGCGGTGACCGCGGGAGGGGATGCGGAGGACCTGCTCGAGTACGTGGCGAAGCAGACGTTCCGAACCGGAGGGGCGGTCTATGCCGTCCGGTCGGACGAGGTTCCCGAGGCGCAGGAGGCGGCGGCCGTCTTTCGGTATTGAGCGTACGCGGGAGCGCCGGCATGCAGGCGCGCCGCGGAGACGCTGTCGGAGGTTCGATGACCGATCCTCGTCCGCAAGGGTTCCTGGCCGTCCCCCCGGACGGCGAGGGCTCCGGCGTTCTCGTCCTTCACGCCTGGTGGGGGCTGAACGACACGATGAAACGCCTCTGCTCACGACTCGCCGATTCGGGCTTCGTGGCGTTCGCGCCGGACCTCTACCACGGGGAGGTCGCCGACACGATCGAGCGGGCGACGATGCTCGGCCGCGCGTTGGATGCGCGCGAGCGGGAAGCGATGGCGGAGGTCGCCGCAGCGGTTCGCTATCTCGAAGGGCTGTCGCCAGCGGCCGGGCACCCGGGGCTTGCCGTCATCGGATTCTCGCTCGGCACCTACTACGCGCTCGCGCTGGCGGCGTCCGAACCGGAGCGGATCCGTTCGGTCGTCCTCTACTACGGAACGGGCGGCGTCGATCCGAGCCGGTCGCGTGCCGCCTACCTCGGGCACTTCGCGGAGAACGACCCCTACGAGCCGGCGTCGAACGTCGATGAGCTCGAGGAGTCGCTGCGCAAAGCCGGGCGGCCGGTGACGTTCCACCGCTATGCGGGGACGGGGCACTGGTTCTGCGAGCCGGATCGCGCGGACGCCTACGATGAACCGGCGGCGGCGCTCGCGTGGGAGCGAACGCTCGAGTTCCTTCGGCGGTAGCGCGCGGGCTCGTCCGGACCACGCGTCGGGGCGGCCGCCGGGTCGGCGGCCCGGGCGACCGGCAGGATCAGGCGACCGGCAGGATCAGGCGATCACGGATCCAATCCGCCGATCAGGGATCCCGACGAGCCCCGCGCGAGCCGCCGGTCACTGAATCCCGAGAAGCTGCACGTCGAAGGTCAGTTCCGCGTTGGGAGGGATGACGCCGGGATAGCCCTTCGGCCCGTAGGCGAGGTTGCCCGGAATGATCAACCGACGCTTCCCGCCGACCTTCATCGTCGCGACCCCTTCGTCCCACCCCTTGATGACCATCCCCTGGCCGAGGACGAACTGGAACGGCTGGCCCCGGTCGACCGAACTGTCGAACTTCGTGCCATCCGCGAGCCATCCGGTGTAGTGCACCGACACTTTCTGCCCGGCAGACGGGCTGGGACCGGTCCCCTCGACGACGTCCACGTACTTCAAGCCGGTCTTCGTCGTGACCATGCGCGCCTCCTGTTCCGTGGTGAGCGGGGGCGGTCCGGGAGTCGTGGCCGGCGCCTGCTCGGCCGCTGGCGGCGCCTCCTGCTGCGCCTGCGGCTGCGCTTGCTCCTGCTGCGCCTGCTGCTGCTGGCGCTCTTGCGACTCCCCCTGCGACAGGTTGCCCGATCCCGCGTCCTTTCGGCCTCCGCAACCCACAAGGGCGATCGCGAGGGCTGCGGTGATTCCCAGACCTGCGAGTCCACTGGCAGGACTCCTCATCGGCTTCACCCCTTTCCCGCGCGGAGCCTGCCGCGCGCATGCGAGAGCCGATCTTCCCCTGCCGGCGCCGGGCCGGTCAAGCCGCCGGCGACGTTGACAGGCTCCCGGCCGGCACCTACCGTGACCGCGCATGAACGATTCTCCCCGCCGAGGCCGCGACTCGATGCATCGAAAAGCGGCGCTTCCTGTCGTCCTGTGGCTGGTGCTCTCCCCTTCCCTTCTCTCGTGCGGCCGGCCGGCGTCCGAGACGACCCTCGCGCGGATCCAGCGGACGCGAGTGCTCGAGGTCGGCACCGATGCGACCTATCCGCCGTTCGAATCGATCGACCCGGCGACCGCGCGCCCCGCCGGCTTCGACATCGACCTGATGCGCGAGGTGGCGGTCCGCCTGGGAGCGGAGGCCCGCTTCGAGAACGTACCGTTCGAGGGAATCCTGCCGGCGCTCCGGTCCGGGAAGTACGACGCGGTGATCTCCGCGATGACGATCACCGAGGAACGCGCGCGCGAGGTGCAGTTCAGCCGGCCGTACTACGCGGCCGGCCAATCGATCTGCGTCGCCGCCGGCAGCGCGATCGAGACACCCGAGGAGCTGCGGGGCAAACGGATCGGCGTCCAGCTTGGAACGACCGGGGAGCGGACCGCGAAGACAATTGCGGAGGCGAGCGTGGTCAGCTTCGATGCGATCGGCGCCGCGTTCCTCGACCTCCGCAACGGGCACCTCGACGCGGTCATCGCCGACACGCCGACCGCCCGGCTCTTCGCCTCGGACCATCCCGACATCCGCTTGACCGGCGAGCCGATCACGCGCGAGTCGTACGGGATCGCGATGCGCAAGACCGATCCCGATCTGGCGGCGGCGATCGACGCGGCGCTCGAGGCGATGGAGCGCGAGGGGAAGATCGCCGCGCTCCGAGAAGCGTGGAAGCTCCCGGCGCCTTGAAGGGGTGAGGACCGCGTGACGGAAGCCTGGCAGGCGATCGTCGATCAGGCGCGGCTTCTCGGCCGCATCCTGGTGTATCTCCTTCCCGCCGTCCCCGCGACACTGCAGATCACGCTCGCCGCCTTCGCGATCGCCCTCGTGCTAGGCGTGGCGATCGGGATCCTGCGCACCGGCTCCCATCGTCCTCTGCGGGCCGCCGCTACCGTGTACGTCGACGCGTTGCGCGGCATCCCGCTGCTCGTGCAGATCTTCTTCCTCTACTTCGGGCTCGGCCGGATCCTCTCGCTGGACCGATTTCCGGCCGGCGTCCTGGCGATCGGCATCGGCTACAGCGCCTACATCGGCGAGACGATCCGCGCCGGGATCCAGGCGGTCCCGGCCGGGCAATGGGAGGCGGCGCGCTCGCTCGGGCTGACCACACCACAGTGCCTGCGCCACGTCGTCCTGCCGCAAGCGATGCGGATCGTGATCCCTCCGGTCTTGAACGACTTCGTCGCGTGCCTGAAGGACTCCTCGCTCGTTTCGATCCTCGGCCTGCGGGAGCTCACCCGCGCCGGCCGCGAGTACTACTCCGCCACCTTCTCTGACTTCCAGACCTGGACGATCGTCGCTCTGCTCTACCTGGCGATGACGCTCGTCCTCTCCCGCCTCTCCGCCCTTCTCGAGCGGCGGCTCCATGCCGGAGAAGCGTGATGGTTCGCGCCGAAGGGATCACGAAGCGGTTCGGAGGCGTGACAGCCGTCCGGAACGTGAGCTTCGTGATCCCAAAGGGGACGACCACGGTGCTGATCGGGCCGTCGGGAAGCGGCAAGAGCACCGTGCTGCGGCTCGTCAATGGCCTCGAGCGGCTCGACGAGGGGCGCGTGATCCTCGACGGCGTCCCTCTCGACCGCGAAGCGCGGACGATCCATGAGATCCGGGCCGAGACCGGAATGGTCTTCCAGCACTTCCATCTCTTCCCGCATCTGACGGCGCTTCGCAACGTCGCGCTCGGCCCGCAAGTGGTCCGTCGCAAGCGGCGCGAGGAGGCGGAGAGGGAGGCGCGGGAGATCCTCGCGCGGGTCGGCCTCGCCGGCAAGGAGGAGCGAAAGCCGCGCCGGCTCTCGGGAGGCGAGCAGCAGCGGGTGGCGATCGCGCGCGCGCTCGCGATGCGGCCGAAGATCCTGCTGTTCGACGAGCCGACGTCCGCCCTGGATCCCGAAATGATCCACGAGGTGCTGGATGTCATGCGCCATCTTGCGAGAAGCGGAATGACGATGGCGGTCGCCACGCACGAGATGGGCTTCGCGCGGGAAGTGGCCACGCAAGTGCTGTTCCTCGACCGGGGGGAGATCGTCGAGGCGGGAAGTCCGCAGGAGATCTTCGACCACCCGCGCGAGAAGCGGACGGCTGCGTTCCTCTCGCGGATCCTGTAGATGCGAGGTCCGGGCGGGTAGGAGCGGGTTCGTGCGGGCACGCGCGCGGCGCCCTTCCCCGCGCGCTCTCACTCTTGTACGATCACGCGAGCCCAGTCGACTCGCGCGTGCTGCCGCGGAGGAGGCGCTGGACATGAAGGAGGCGCACCGGATGATCGAGAGAACGCATGGAGAGCGGGTCCTGGTCACGGGAGGAGCGGGATTCCTCGGCTCGCACCTGGTCGACCGGCTCGTCGAGGAGGGCCTCGAGGTCCGCGTCCTCGACAACCTGCAAGCCGGATCGCTCGAGAACCTGGCGGGCGTCCGCCATCGGATCGATCTCCGGACCGGCGACTTGCGCGACCCAGCCGCCGTCGATGCCGCCGTTTCCGGCTGCTCGGTCGTCTTCCATCTTGGTGCGAACGCGTCCGTCCCCGCTTCGGTCGAGGATCGGGGCTACGACTTCGCGACGAACGCCGGCGGGACGTTCCACGTCGCGGACGCGGCCGTCCGCCATGGCGTGCGGCGCATCGTCTTCGCTTCCAGCGCGGCGGTCTACGGTCCCCCGCGGACCATCCCGGTTGCGGAAAGCCATCCGCTTCTGCCTATCTCACCCTATGGAGGATCGAAGGTCGCGGCGGAGCGGATGCTCTACGCCTACGCGCGCACCTTCGGCTTCGAGCTGGCGATCCTGCGCATTTTCAACACCTACGGGCCGCGCCAGCGGCGCTACGTCGCCTACGACCTCATGCAGAAGCTCGCGCGCGATCGGCGCCGCCTGGAGGTCCTCGGCGACGGCGAGCAGCGCCGGGACTACTGCTTCGTCTCCGACACCGTCGCCGCCTTCCGGCTCGCCTCGCTCCATCCGCTCGACGGCGGGGAACCCGCGGTTTGGAACGTGTCGGGCGGCCGCACCATCTCGATCCGGGAGCTCGTGGGGCTGATCCTGCGCACTCTCGCGATCGAGGGGACCGAGGTCGTCTACGGCCTTCCCTCCTGGAAGGGAGACATCGACGTCCTGTCCGGAGACGTCGCGGCACTTCGCTCGACGGGCTGGGAGCCGAAAGTCTCGATGGAAGAGGGCCTGAGAAGGCTCGCGGCCGACCTGGGATGGAAGCCGGCGTGATTGCGCGGCCACCCGGCGGGACAGACGCTTCCGGCGGGACCGACGCTTCGAGCGGGATCGACGCTTGCCGCGAGACCGACGCTTCGAGCGAGACCGAGGCATCCGGCGGCGGACGGGCCGGCAAGCCGATCCGCGTAGCTCTCTGCGGCGAGTATCCGGTGCGCGAGAACGAGATCCACGGCGGCGGCGTCCAGTCCGTCACGCATGTGCTGGCCCACGCCCTCGCCCGACGCGACGACGTCGAGTGCCACGTCGTGTGCGCCACCCGCATCCCGGCCGGTGCCGGCCCGCTCGACAGGACGGCGGGACGCCTGCGCGTCCACTTCGTCGCGCGCCCGCCGCTCCCGCGGCTCGCGACCTGCCGGGCCTGGGACGTCCCGCGTCTCGTGCGCCGAATCCGCGCGCTCGGCCCTGAGATCGTGCATGGCCAGGGCCAGGACCGTCACGGCCTCGCCGCCGTACGATGCGGCCTGCCCTGCGTCGTCACTCCCCACGGGGTGATCTTCGTCGAGAGCGGCTTGCAACGCCGCGGCGTGCTCGATCTCAAAGGCGCCATCAAGAAAGGGATGATGGACGGCAACGAGCGCGAGGTCTTCCGCTGCGCGCCCGACATGATCCTGATCTCCCCCTACCTGCGCCAGGCCTACGGAACGCTCCTCACCGCGCGTGCGCACCCGATCGACAATCCGATCGACGAAACATTCTTCCGCCTCGAGCGGCGGCCGGTCGCCGGCCGGCTGCTGTTCGTCGGAACGGTCGTACCGCGCAAACAGGTCACCATCCTGATCGCCGCCCTCGCGCGTCTCGTCACGGCCGCGGGGGGCGCCCGCCCCTCGCCGTACGAGCTGCGAATCGTGGGCCCGCTCTTCGGCGACGTGTACGAAGCAGCCGTGCGCCAGGCGATCGCGGTCGCGGGCATCGGCGATTCCGTGACGCTCACCGGGGGCGTATCGCACGAGCAGTTGCTCGAGGAATACCGGACGGCGGAGATCCTACTGCTCGCCTCGCGCGAGGAAACCGCCCCGCAGGTGATCGCGCAGGCGATGGCGTGCGGGCTGCCCGTCGTTTCGGCGGACGTTGGAGGAGTCTCCGACATGCTCGATGCGGGACGGTGCGGCCTCGTCTATCCGCCCGGCGACGCCGAAGCCTGCGCCGCCGCCATCGCGGCGATCCACGGCGACGATGGGCGCCGCGCCGCGATGTCCGGGCATGCGCGCGACGCGGCCGCGCGCCGCTTCCATCCCGACAGCGTCGCCGCGAAGACCGTCGCGGTTTACCGGGAGATTCTCGAGCGGGACGGAGGATCGAGTAGCGCGCGAGCGGTTGGCGGCGCGGGGGCGGCCCGCCCCGCGCCATCGAGGAGGTCGAGCCCGGGGGACTAGTGCTTCTTCCCCTGCGGCTCTGACACCGACTTCACGACCTCCGCCGTGTCCCCCTTCCCCTTCTTCCGGGCGATATCCGCCTGCGCGATGATTCCCACCAGCCGGTCCCCATCCTCGACGATCGGGATCCTGCGAAGCTGATGATCCTCCATGGCCGACATCGCCTCCTTTACGTCGTCGTCCGGATGGCAGGTGATCGGATCCCTCGTCATCACCGCCTCGACCCGCGTGGAGTTCGGGTCCCGCCCTTCGGCGACGACCTTGAGCGCCAGATCGCGGTCCGTCACGATTCCGATCAGGCGGCGGCTCGAGGGGTCTTCCACCACGGGGATCGGTCCCACCTGCTCGTCGCGCATCAGCCGGGCCGGCTGGACGACGATGTCGCTCTTGGTGCAGTAGACAGGGTTTTCCGTCATGAGATCACGACAGGTCATCGTTTCACGCTCCTTTCCGATCGTCGTCGCGGCGCGGCCTCATGCGCCATCCAGCATCTCCGGACGCAAGGCCACCCGGAATCGTATCGACGCCACACTTCCGGAGCCCTGGAGAAGCTGGAGGCCCGCATCAACCCCTTCGTCGTCACGCTCGAGAACCACGCGCACCACTCCGGGAACCGAAATCTGCGCCTCCGAGTCTTCAGGACCGCCTCTCTTCGGACTAGGACCGCCTCCCTCTCGAGGCGGTCTTGACAGCCGCAGGGTTACGTCCGCCAGTTCGTCCCGGTCGCGCACGCGAATCTCCTCGAGCGCGAGAGGCTCGGCCGGAGGCCCGGCCGCCAGCGGCCGAACGCGTGCGCCGGCGCCGACCGTAGCGACTTCGACCAGCCATCCCGAGTGCATCTGCGCGAACGCGGGAAGGAACTCGTTCCATCCCGCCCGGGGAATGTCTATCTCACGCATGTTCCCTCCTGGTCCATGCTCCGCCGCGCCCCCGCTGCTCCACGCTGCCAGTGCCGCTACATGCCGCTACAGCCCCGACGGGTAGGTCTCCTCCGCCTCCCGCTCCTCGCTCCAAGCAACGCCCCTCTCGAGCGGCTCGACCGCTCGCGTGCGATCGAAGTGCAGAACCGCGTCGAACTGCCGCGTCACCTCCGCTTCGAAGTAGTGGCTGATCCGTTCGGTGCGCGGCCGGTACACGACCCCGATCGCCCGCTCGAGCCGGCGGACCGGAATGCCCCCGGCATCGGGGTCCGTAGCCAGCAAGAGGAAGTCGCCGATTCCCGCGTCGTGGAAGAGCCTCTCGTAGCTGCCCTCCATGCCCGGGACGACCTTCATCCGAGTGGCGGGCTCGTCCCAGTCGTTCGCTGCCGTAACGGCACCTTCGTAGGTCGTTTGCCCGATGAGGAAGGCATCGCCTCCCCATCGCTGGCGTACGAGCTGTCCGACGTTCAGCTCCCCGTGCTCGCCCATCTCGGTGGCACGCGCATCGCCCAGGTGCGAGTTGTGCGCCCACACGACGACTCGCGGTTGCGGGACGGTTCGCGCCAGGTGGTCGATCAGGTCCCCGAGCGTCTCGACCATGTGCTCGTCCCGCAGGTTCCAGGACGATTTCCTGCCATGGAACATCGCGCGGTAGTACGCCTCGGCGTTCTTCACGACGTGCGCGTTCTGAACCGCGACGAAGAAGTCGTCGGCGGCCGCCCGGCCGTCCCGCCGTTCGTACTCCCAAGCGTTCCGGCGCATCTCCTCGAGCTCCTGGACAACCTCCGACTCGCACGACTCGTGCCGCCCGAAGACTGAGGAGAAGCCGTAGTCCTGCGCCTCGGAGAAGTGGTCGAAGCAGGCGTAGCGCTCGCGAGCCACTCGGGCAGCGACAGGATCGATCCGCGCGAGATAGGCGAGGACCTTCTCGATCGAGCTGTACAGGCTGTAGAGGTCCAGCCCGTAGAAGCCGACTCGCTCGGCTCCGGGAGGCAGCGCGTCGTTGTGCGCGCGTAGCCATTCGACGAAATCGAGGACCTCGCGGTTGCGCCACATCCAGGTCGGAAAGCGGCGGAAGCCGGACAACGCACGATCCGCGTCCGGATTTTCGTTCGACCCGCGAACGAAGCGGTTCACGCGGTAGGCATCGGGCCAGTCGGCTTCCACCGCGACTGCATGAAATCCCTTCTCGACGATCAGCCGTCTCGTGATCGCCACTCTCTCTCTGTAGAACTCGTGCGTGCCATGCGATCCTTCGCCGATCAGCACGAGCCGCGCCTCGCCGATCCGCTCCAGGAGCTTGTCGTACCCCTCGTGCATGCTTCCGAGCGGGCGGGCGGCGCGGCGAACGGCGTCCGTCCAGGCGGCTCTCACTCTGCCGTCCATGGCGCCGCTATCCATTGCCCTGCCGTCCATCGCCGCCTCCTCGCGTCTCTTCTCGATCGCCCGATCGCCCCATCGCTTGCTCACGCGCCCCTGGCGAAACCACACTGCGCGCGCTCTCTCTCTTTCACTCTTGTCCAATCGTTCCGTTCCCACAAGGACGAGCGGATTGTCTGTCGAATGTGTAATCGATGTGCGCGAAGGAATCGCAGGAGCGAATTGCGGTCGGATCACCGAAGCGCGAGGGAGTCAGGGAAGCGAAACGCCCTACGGAGCGCCGCCGCCGGCGGCGCTGCGATCGCCGGTCGATTCCTCCGTCCGCGCAGGCTGCAGGTCCTCCCACGGGATCAGCGCGTCGCGCCGGACCGCGAAGACCATCCAGTCGCAGAACACCTCGTCGCCCGGGAGGCGCACGATCGGATCGATCGGTCCGAGCCCGCAGAGGGTGTAGACGAGCAGGTTCCCCGGATAGAGAAGGTCCTGCGCGCTCGGACGCCGAGGCTTCTCGCGCTCGATGGGACCGACGACGAAGAGGCGCCGGTCCGCCGGGCCCGCCCCGTCCTCGAACTCCCGGCGCACGCGCTGCGCCTCCGCTTCCCACGCGCGCAGGCTGTCGATGGGAACCGGGTATTCCGACGCGGGATTCCCGGCCGTGACCGCCGGGAAGTGGAGCTTGACGTAGCGCGGATCGGGACGCGCGGGGCGCCCGCCGCTCAGGTAGTAATCGATCGATGGGCGCGAGGGGCCGACGAACACAAGCCAGTCTCCGTCGCGCAGCAGCGGTGCGATCGTCTCGGCGATCTTGCGGTCGTTCTCCCGG
>JBHGAY010000072.1:0-2753 GCA_041946735.1 Candidatus Eiseniibacteriota bacterium | reverse complement strand
CCGGCAGCCATCGGCCTCCCGCCTGGCGGATCGATCTCGGCTATACGTCCGGTTGTCACTGGGCGGATCGTCCGCACTCGCCTTCGTAGACGCGGCACGAGAGTACTTCCGTCCGCAGGCATGTGCAACCGTGAAACCGAATGCGGACCGTGGTGCGCTCCTCCGCCGCGCGTTCAACGCCCGGGCTCCTCGCTCGTTGCGAGGTCCAATCAGCGCCGAGCGGCACGATCCGTGATCGGGTGGGTTCCGCTGGTCGACGATCCAACCGCACCGGATCGGGCATGGGTGGCGCCTCGCCCCCCGCGGACCCCGCCGGCGCAGGGCAGCGCAGCTCAACCTCCTGCGTCCGGCTGCAGCAATGGAGCCAGGCAGCATGCCATTCAGGGCTGGAGCCGACCCGTGAGCATCCGCAGCGTCAACCATCCGCGACACCCCGCACTCCAGTCGAGTGCTCGAGCGGGCACCCTCAACCGCCCAGGCAGCTCGTCGACTGATCGCGGACCTGGCTCAAGAACTCATTCCGCCTCCCTCGCACCCAGTTGCCTCTGTGCAAGGGGGCGTCAACGCGCGTCACCCCCTTCGTCGCCATGATTGCCGCGCGCGAGCCTCACCACCTCATCCCGGCTCGGCACTGGAGGACCAACCATGAGAGCCGCCATGGCATTCGTCCGGATCGGCGTCCTCTGCTTCGTCGCGTCGATCGCCGCGATGCTGCCCTTCTCGCCCCCCGCCCACGCCGATCCCGCCCTGCTCCGCGCCATCGCCATCGTCAACACCGGTAGCTCCTTCTACACGGCGTACGAGGACAACCAGGTCTGGCGCTGGGGTGGGCTACCGTACCACCTCACCCACATCGATCGCGGGGACATCGCGATCCGCGACATGCGCCGCTACTCGACTCTCGACGCCGTCGTCCTCTTCTACGACGACGAGGAGGTCTGGGCCGCCAACACTACCCAGTTCTGGTTCCTCGCCGACGCCCACCGCGACGGCACGCGCGTGCTCGCCTTCGACGCGAGCGTCGCGCCGCAGCTCGTCTGCACATACGAAGACGGGCAGGTGTGGATCTTCACGGACGGGATCTGGCGCCGCGAGGAAAGCCTGGAGCGGGAAGCGCCGGTGCCACCGCCCCCCTCTTCCTCCGTGATCCGGATCGCCTGCTACGGATGGGACAGCCAGCCAGCCGAGTGCTTCGACGAGGCCAAGAGCGACACCCTCTTCTGTTTCCTTCCGGCCCTCGAAGGTCCCGACTTCGGCGGCAGCATCTATCACTTCGGCCTCATCAGCGAAGACACCGACCGGATCTGCTACATCCCGGGCGACACGCAGCCCGACTCGTCGTGCAGCTACGACTTGACCGCCTGGTTCGAGCCCGGCTCGATCGTCATCGGCCACGTCACGGGCCCGGGCGGCAACGACCAGAACGCGCAAATCGAAGGTCCGGAGTGGCAGGGCCACCTCCCGACCGACTTCACCGCCCTCCGCCTGGAGCTGAGCGAGCCTGGCCCCTGCAACATGGTCCGCACCCTCGTCGTCCCGATCCGCTGGTACTCGGACGCTCCGGCCGGCATCCCCGTCGACCCGGCCTCGCTCGCCGACCGCGCCCTCGCCGTTGAGGCCTCCCCGAACCCGGCCCACCGCGACGGCGGATGCGTCATCTCGTTCCGCGTCCCTTCGCCCGGCGCGGTCAGGATCACCATCCATGACATTGCCGGCCGCACCATCCGCCAGCTCCTCGACTGCAGACGTCCGCGCGGAAGCGAGTCGGTCACCTGGGACGGGCGGGACGATGCGGGCCGCCCCGCACCCGCGGGAATCTACTTCGCCCGGGTGCAGACGTCCGCGGGCACCGTGACAACCCGGGTCGTTCTCTCGGAATAGCTCGAATCAGCCGCGCGCGCCTGGGGGAGCACATCGCCCGCCATGCTCCGCATCGGGGGAATCGGCCACGATCAGCCAGCACGCCGGCCGTCACGACCGAGGCATCCGCTCGATCGCCCGGATCATCGCGGCCTGTGCTGCTGCTCCTTCTCGCTTTCCCCGGGCCGCAGAACCCGTCAGATCCTCAGATCCTGAGGTCCTCGTCCGCATCGTCGCGCCGGATCACCGGACCAGCGTCGCCCCGGAGGATCTCAGAACCACCACCTTCCCCCGTGCCTCCCCGCTGCGGCCCGATAGCCGGAGCACGTAGACGCCCGAAGGCAGATCGGCCGGCGGAGACCACGAGACCCGCGTCCAGCCCGCGGGATAGGAGCCCAACGGGATCGCGGCGGCGCGACGACCGGCCGAATCGAACAGCTCGATGCGCACGTCGTCATCGGCGCGGGGAAGCGCGAAGGAGATCTCCCCAAGATTCCTGATCGGGTTCGGTTGCACGCCGGCGAGCAGAGGGCGCAAAGTCAACGGATCGCATCAAGCCGTCCAAGATGTGACCGAGGGGTGGATCGTCGAGTCATCCAGATGGTAACCATCCTTCGGGCAGGCCAGAGCGAAGTCCGCACTGTCGGCCGCACCGTCGGCCGCCTGCACCGCAGGGAACGTCCGCGCGGAGGTGCGTCGGTCAGAAGGGGCCGGCCCAACGGTGCACGCCGACCCGCCCCTCGGACGGTCTGCATCGGCGGGTGCACCGCGCGGCTCGCACCGCGGGAAACCGGCCGGGATCAGCCAGCAATCCGCCCGTGACGACCGTCAACTCCCAATTGACCGTCGAGCAATCGCCTTGGAACGAGGGGATCAGGCTGCGGACCAACGGT
>JBHGAY010000071.1:0-2982 GCA_041946735.1 Candidatus Eiseniibacteriota bacterium | reverse complement strand
TAGTAGCCATGGCTACTAGTAAAGAGCCGCGGTGGTCAGCCCGTCAAGCCCGTCTTCTCGTGTCCTTCCCGCCCGTGGCTCCCTCTGCTTCCTCCATCGGGTTGGGGGACAAAGCCAGGTGTCGCGCGGCGGGCGCCGCGAGCGCCTCCCTCCACGGTCTTCGCCTCGGCCCCCCGTCCCCGGGCCTGAGCTTCGACGTCCGTCTCCGGGTCCTGCGCTTCGACGTCCGTCTTCTTTTGCACGAGCGCGCGCAAGGCGGGCATTTCGCAATGCCGGGACGATCCGGCCCCGCCGAATCGCTGGCAACGCCACGCCGGATCCCCGCGAGAACACTCCGGATGAGGGAGCTTCGCCGGTGCCGTGAAGCGCGGCACGAATCTCGCAGCCCATGGTTCCCGGAACCCCTCTAAAGACAGCGCGAACGGAAAGGAGCATCGAATGACACGCAAAGGGCGAGACCTCCTCGACCGCTTGATCGCCCCCCTCTTGGCCGCTGCCATCGCCGTGGGCCTTTTCGTCATCGTCTTATCGTCCGGCGGATGCGGAAGCGAGACCGCTCCCGCGGAGAGCGCCCTGGCTCCGGATCACGGGAGCATCGACGATCCCTCCCACGCCTTGGTGGAGTCGGGGACGCCGACGATCTCCGGCCCTGCGAGTCTGAGCATCACCGCGTTCATCGACGCGAGCAAACCGGCGGATCTCAAGCTCGGCAAGATCGCGGTTCACTTCGACCCGTGGACCCTGCCGCGCTCGATGCCGATCACGCTCACCGTCACTGACGCATCGCAGAATCGATTCCGGGTGGAGCCGGCGACGACGAGGCTGGGAGGCGCGGTCCGGGTGAGCGTCGCGTTGACGTGCTCGCCGGCCGGCGAAACGGACCGGACCTCCACCGTCCGCTTCTACAACCGGACCTCCGCGAGCCCCCTGTGGGTTCCTCTCGCCACCCGCCGGACTTTGGTCGACGTCTACGCCTACTCGAACCGGCTGGGGGAGTTCTGGGCGACGAACTTCACCACGGGCAGCAGCGCGGGGATGTCGACGCCGGGAACGCCCACGAACTGATCCGGCAAGCGACGTAGCGCAGAGACGAAGACGAAGTAGCCGGCAACGGCCGTCAACCGGGCCGGACGAGTCCGGCATCGGTCGACAAGAACCGAAACAGCGAGACACCGCCCGAGCGGCGGCGAGGGACAGCGCAGGCGCTTCTGCCGGGGCTGCGCGCGGACCCCGCCGCCGCGCTTCGTTCGCGACGCGGGTCGCGCTGGGTGGAGCTTCCACGGTCCCCCCTCTTCGCTGGCGCTTCGCCGCATGATTCGCTTCGCTTCGCGACGAACGCCTTCCTGCTTTCCCCCGCCCGCGACCCACGAGCCCTCCGTCCTTTCGGCGAACGGACGTCGCCGCCGAGCTTGATGACCGAATCGATACGAAGAAGGAAGCGCCCGCCGCTTGAACCGCCGGACGCGCATCTGGCACCCTAGCGAGGGCTTTCGACAGCGCAGGCGCCTGGAGCGGCTCCGACTCTTCGCCTTCCCCAAGTACGCACCGCCTGCACGAGGACCATGCGAAGCGAAGAAACACGAACAAAATCGTCAGGACAATGATGTCCGAACGAGTCGCCGATCCGCCATCGAGCGGCAGCGGCCGAAAGGGAATCTACATGAACATTTCTCGCCTGTTTGCGGCGGCGACTATCCCACTCGCCGTCGTTTGCATATTCACGGGGCCTGCCTTCGCGGTCGCGGTCGGACAGGTCGACGACTTCGAGGACGGAACGACGATGGGTTGGCACGTGGGGCTCCCTCATCCCGTCCCGCCGCAAAACATGCCCGACGGCGGTCCGCTCGGAGATGGTGACAACTTCATGCTCATCGCGGCGATCGGCGGCAACGGGCCGGGGAGCAAGCTCGCGGTGATCAACGACGCGCAGTGGGCCGGCGATTACACCGGTGCAGGCGTGATCACGATCGAGATGGACGTCAACAACTACTCCGAGACCGATCTCTACCTCCGGCTCCTCTTCGAGGATCCGATCGGCGGCCCGCCGGCCGACGCGGCGATCACCGATGCCATCGTGATCCCTGCCGGCTCCGGTTGGACGCACGCTTCCTTCCCCGTGACCGCCTCGGACCTCACGGTCCTCTTGGGGGACGTCGACACGCTTTTGTCGAACACGACGGCGATCCGGATCTTCCACAGCCCGGAACCGGTGTACCCGCCTCCTCCGGTCATCGCCCGCGTAGGAATCGACAACATCGGAGCGCTCGGCGCGCCGACGGCGACGGCCGCTTCCACCTGGGGAACGGTTCGGGCCCTGTTCCGCTAGGTCCGCGAGGGACGATCGGCTCGAGGACGGCGCATCCGCGGGGCGGACCGCCGTCCTTTTCTCACCCGGCGGCAGCGACCCGGGCGCGAACAGCATTGCTCGTGTTACGTTTCCGGCACCCCCTGCTCCGCGCGATCGAGCACCCGGTACTGGATCGCTTCCGCGACGTGATCGACCTGAATCGTCTCGTCGCCGTTCATGTCGGCGATCGTTCGCGCCACGCGCAGGATGCGGTGGTACGCCCTTCCCGAAAGCCCGACCCTCTCCGCCGCCAGCCGGAGCAGGCCGCGCCCCTTCGTCTCCGGTGAGGCGAACGTCGTGAGGAGCCGTACGTCCATCTGCGCGTTGCAGTGGATTCCGGGGAAGTTGCGGAATCGATGGGTCTGGACCGCCCGCGCCGCGAGCACCCGCTCCCGGACGGCGGCGCTCGACTCCCCCGGGGCGTCGTTCGAGAGCGCGTCGAGCGAGACACGCGGCACCTCGATGTGCAGATCGATGCGGTCGAGCAGGGGCCCGCTCACTCGGGACCGGTAGTGACGGACCTTCATCGGCGGGCAGCTGCACGCCCGCCGCCGGTCCCCGAGGAAGCCGCACGGACAGGGATTCATCGCCGCTACGAGCACGAACCGCGCTGGAAACGTCGTGCCTCCGTGTGC
>JBHGAY010000070.1:0-3116 GCA_041946735.1 Candidatus Eiseniibacteriota bacterium | reverse complement strand
AGCGATCGATGCGGCGGAGAGCCGGCCGGGCGGCCGGGTCGCGCCCTTGGGGACGAACGAAGGCATCACGCCCTCCCTGTTGGCGCACGAGAGGCTCCGTCCTCGGAGCTCCCCGCGCGGGAGCTGCTACGAGGCGCGCCTTCTGCACGCACTCGGGAAGGGGGGCGTTTGCTTCCTTTTCGCCCCGGACGAACCGCTCGGCTGGGGATCGGAGCGACGGATCAGGCCGCCGCTCGCTCTGCCCTTTCTGGCCCCCCCGCTTCGCAGTAGGACTCGAGCCCGGACAGCGCTCCGTTGGCGAGCGCCTTGTCGATGTCGAGGAGCAGCTTCACCCGCCCCTCCGACTTGCCGATGCCGAGGATGAAGTCGGTCTGCACTTCGGCTCCGAACGCCGGCGCATCCTCGATCTCGTCAGCAGGAATGTCGAGGACCTCGGACACCTGATCGACCACGATCCCGGTCTGCATTCCGTTCGCCTCGACGACGATGATGCAGGTTTCCGGGGTTCGCTCTGCCGACTCCATGCCGAAGCGGAGCCGCAGGTCGACGATCGGGATCACTTTGCCGCGGAGGTTCAGAACCCCCTGGATGTACGCCGGGGCCCGCGGCACCGGGGTAATGTCCATCATTCCGATGATCTCTTGCACTTTCAGGATCTCCAGCCCGTACTCCTCGCCCGCCAGGAAGAACGTCAGGAACTTGCCGGCTCGTTGCGAGGCGTTCGACGTGACGCTCATCGTCTCTTCTCCTTTTCGTTTCCCGTCTATCGAGGACTCTTTCCCGCGGATCGCGGGTCCGGGGCGAGTCGGCCGGGTTCCGCCCGTTCTGGGTGGTATCGGAATCGCGCTCGGTTCGATCACTACTCGATCACTGCCGTTCTTCCGGCCGGTGGGGGAAAGGAGATCTCTCCTTCCGCTTCCATTGACCGTAAACGCCACCGGCCGGCGCAAATGAGATCGGGCGCCCGGCGGGCGTGCTTCTCGTTTTTTTCGCTCATGGGTAGGCGGATCGCGATCCTCCCTGCGATCCTCCCTCCCTCTTCCATCAGGCGGCGGCCATCATCTCGAGGACTGCGGTACGGTCGATCGTTCCGCCGCCGCGCGCCACGCGGATCACCCCTGCGGGATCGAGGATCAGCCCGACCTTGCCGTCGCCCAGGATCGCCCCGCCCGCGAGTCCCTGGATCTTCCCCATCGCGGCGGAAAGCGACTTTGCCACGACCTGCTGTTGCCCGAGCAGCTCGTCCACCATGACCCCGCACCGGCGGTCGCCGTCGTCGACGATGACGAGCAGCGCGCGCGTCGGGTCCTCTTCCGCCCCCTCGATCCCGAAGATCCTATGGAGGCGCACGACCGGCACCAGCTCCTTGCGCAGCATCACCATCTCCCCGCGACCGACGACGGAGTAGACGCTCCCCGGCTCGGGCCGGAAGCTCATGTGGATCGCAACGGTGGGAAGGATGAAGCGCTGCCGGCCGACCCGGATCAGCATCCCATCGGTCACGGCCATGGTGAGCGGCAGCTTGACGGTGAACGTCGTGCCGGTCCCCAGGGCGGATTGGATGTCGATGCGGCCGCGAAGCGAAACGATCGCGCGCCGGACGACGTCCATCCCGACGCCCCGCCCCGACACCTCGGTCACCTGCTCGGCGGTCGAGAATCCCGGCTCGAAGATTAGGTTGTAGATCTCGCCGTCGGTCATACCCTTGTCCGTTTCGATCAGCCCGCGGTCGATCGCCTTGCGCGCGATCCGCTCGCGATCGAGACCGCGGCCGTCGTCGCGGAGCTGGACGACGACGTTGCCGCCCGCGTGAAGTGCGGCCAGCTCGACCGTTCCGCGCCGCGGCTTGCCGGCCGCCTCACGGTCGTCCGGGAACTCGATCCCGTGGTCGACCGCGTTGCGAATCATGTGCACGAGCGGATCGGCGATGACGTCGACCATGTTGCGGTCGATTTCCGTTTCCTCGCCGCTCGAGACGAAGTCGACTTCGCGCCCGCTCTTGTGGGCGAGATCGCGCACGAGCCGCGCCATCTTCTGGAACGTGGGCTTCAGCGGGACCATCCGCATGGACATCGAAAGGTCCTGCAGCTCGCGCACGATCTTGCCCGAATGGGTCACCTTGCGGAGAAGCTCGGGACGCTGCCCCACGGCCACCCCTTCATCCTGGGCGACCATCGAGTGAGCGATCACGAGCTCTCCGACCATGTCGATCAACCGGTCGAGGCGATCGGTCCGCACGCGGACCGAGGAGTCGGGATCCGCCGCTCCGGCCGGCCTCTGGATCCGTTTCTGGGCGCGCAGCGCTGCGCCGATGTCGGCGAGGCTGGCGGCGCGGCTGCGAGCGAGGGCGAGACCGATCGGGACCTCTCCTTGGGTCGCCGCGGTCGCTTCGACCTTCTCGCGGTCGACGATCTGGGCGCCGACCTGGAGATCGCCGAGCCGCGGCGCGAGGACCGTGGCTTCGGACGGGTCGCCGCTCACACCAGCCGCCTCCGGATCGAGCAGGATCCGGATCAGCTCGTCGTAGTCGGGAGGCTTGTGCAGCCCTTCGCCATGGATCGCCTGCGCCACTTCCTCGATCAGCGCCTTCAGGCAATCGATGGAGCGGAGCGCGAGATCCGCGTAGCCGCCGGTGCACTGGATCTCACGGTCGCGCATTCGCGAGAGCAGGTTCTCCGCCTTGTGGGCCAGCTCGGTCACGAGATCGATCGCGAGAAATCCTGAAGTCCCCTTGATCGTGTGGAAGGCGCGGAAGACCGTGTTCACCGACTCGGAGTCCTCGGGATCGATCTCGAGCGCGAGAAGGGCGGCCTCGGCCCCGGCGATGTACTCGCGGCACTCCGTCACGAAGTCGGAGAGGAGGGTCGGATCCGAATCGGCGGGCAGCGGGATCGCCGCCGCGGAGGCTGGCGGGGCCACTGCGGCCACCGGGGCCGCCGGGGTTGCCGGAGCCGGCTTCTCCTCGTCGAGAGGAAGCTCGATTCGCGGCGCCGCCGGGGCGGGCGGGGTGGACAGTGAGAGCGGCGCCGGCGGGGTGGCCCGCTGCTTCTCGGCCTCGATCTCGGCGAGCGTCAGGCGGTCCCGCAGGACCTCCGCCGCCCGGTCGATCCGCACCG
>JBHGAY010000007.1:0-164503 GCA_041946735.1 Candidatus Eiseniibacteriota bacterium | reverse complement strand
GGCTGCCGCACTCGAGCGGCGGGTCGGTTCTGCTGTCTCGTTCGGTTGCGCCATTCGGTTGCGCCACCCGTTGCGCCAACTCCCCCCCTATTAGGGGGGCGGAGTTTGGCGCAATGACCTGTGTTGGCGCCAGCGTTGCGCCAGGTTCGGACGGGGCGGCTCGGTTGGCTCGATCAGTCACAATCAAAGCCTCTCGTTGGCTTTGCGGCGGTTTCTTCGTGCTCCGCGTAGGCATCGAAGGCATCCCGTTGCGCCAGCGTTGCGCCAGGTTCAGGTTGCGCCAACCGTTGCGCCAGCCTGTATGGAGCCCGTCTCTGCGGCTGCTCGATTTCGCCTCTGTCTCGGAGCCCGCGGACGGCCCGTTCGGCCACTCCGTCAGAGAAGCCGGCTGCCTTCGCGGCGGTGACGATGGAGCTCCGACGAGCCTCCCCGACGTCGGCCAGGTGCGCGACGATCCATCGCGCGGCGCGGGTCTCGGCGGTGAGCTCGGCATCGGGCGTGCCTCGGTTGGAGAGCTCGATCGGTCCGTCCTCGCCGTCCTCGGTGTACCCGATGCGGACGGAGATGAGCCCCGACTCCCGGCGCTTCACTTGCGTCAAGTCGGCGAGCCCGAGCCCGGCGCCCGATTGCAGAAAGATCGCATCGGGCTCTGACTGCTTCACGCTCGAGCCCCGGGTTGCGCGGTAGAGCAGATCAGAGGGCGAGAGGGTGGCGACGGTCGCCTCCCGGGGCTTGCCACAGTGGTCGACAACGGCGAAGCCGGTGCCGTAGGCGGCTCGCAGATCCTTCATGCGGCTGAAGGCGGGCGCAACCTGCATCGCGTCGTTCTCGTTGGCGATGCCGACGAGCATCTTCGTCATCGAGTCGAGAATGGTGACGTCGGGTCTGAAGTCCTCGATCTCACGCTCGAGGCGCGCGGCTCCGATCGTCAGGTTGAGTCCCTTCTCGCAGAACATGCGGAGCCAGTCCCGGTCCGGTTCTTTCATGCCGTTCGATCGGAGTAGGAGCCGGGCGGCGCGGCGCTGGCCCATCTCCTCATCGACGATGAGCACCCGCACCCGCGCGGTCGGTTGTAGGCCGAGCCAGGGCGTGCCGTGGGCGAGCGCCAGGGCGAGCGCATAGGCCGTCGTCGTCTTGCCGGAGTAGGGAGCGCCGGAGATTGTGAGAATGTCGCCTTCGGCGAGCCAGCCCCGCAGGATCCACGGCACGGGCGGGAGTCCATGCTTGAGGATCGAGGCGAAGTCGACCGGCTGCGGGCGTGCTTCGGTCTCGACCACGCGGATCTCTCTGGCCGGATAGCGTTCGATCGAGCGAGCGATCGCGACTACTTCGCGCGCCCCGAGCGCCGGGTCGCATCGTGTCGCGTTGGTCTCGAGGAGGGCCGCCTCGATCGCTCCGCCGCCGAATCCCGCGCGGCGCAGCGTCCCGCCCATGCTGGCGAGCGTTGCGTTGCGCTGACCGGCCGGGATCCTCTGGTCGGACGTCGGCTTGGTCTCGGTCGCCTCCGGCGCGCGCAGCAGCTCGAGGATCCAATCGGGCGGGTCGGCGGGCTTGAGCACGCTCGGATGCGATTCGAGGACCCATAGGTACGGGTTGCCGTTCGGATGGATGGAGGGCGCCACGAGGACGTATCCGCCTTCGCCCTTCGTGTCGATGCCGGGAGCGAGCTTGCTTGTCGTGCATCGGCCAGCCGGGCCGGGGTGTTTGAAGAAGTAGTGTCGACCGCCGCCTCCTGTCGCGGCCTCTACCGTGTCGGGATAGGAGCCGTGGAGGTCGATCAGGCGGGCGAGCTCGTGCTCGCCATCGTGCTTCGCGTCCACGTCGACCACGAACAGCCCGGATGCCTCCCCGGTCACAACGGCGACGTTCGCGTCCGGCTGCGCAGACCACCATGCGCGGATCTTCTCCTCGTCGGTGGTCGCGTCCTTCAGTCCGTGGGGCACGAGCCGCGCGAGAGGGCGCTTGCCGCGCGGTTCGCATGGGAATACCGACCAGCCGCGCGAGGCGTAGTCGCGCGCCGCATCGCGCAGAGCGTTGCCGGTCGTTGTGTCAGTGGCGCTCATCGTCGCGCCTCCTCTCGAGCGGGTCCTGGTACACGAGGCGCACGTCAGGATCGCAGGTGCATCGGCGCTTGCCGCGGAGCATCGGGCAGTCGTCATCGTGCAGCACTTCGACGTGAGCGAGCGACCCGCGCGGCAGATCGCGGGTGAGCCGCGCGATCTTCTCGAGGTAGGCCGGCGGCCGGGCGGCGCTCATCGGCCGGACGCGGCCTTGCGCGCGGCGAGCCAACCGAGCACTTCGGCCTCGTCCCACGCGATTGCTCGCTCGCTGAGCCGGAACGGCCGGGGGAAGGATCCTTCCTTTCGGAGGCGGCGGATCGAGGACTTGGATAGGGCGGTCAGGCGGGTCACCTCGTCCAGCCGCACCGCTCGCCGAATCTGCTCTGGCATCTTTCACTCCCTCCTTGCCGCCCGCGGCGGCGCGTTGCGTTCTATCCCTCTGTCGTTTGGCAAGGGGGGTGGGGGGGGGTGTCTGACAAACTCACGAAAGTGGGGAGGAGGGGGCAGGAGGAGCGGGAGCGGGTTCGGTTAGAGCCGCTCCTCCCGGGTGCGCCGCTTGCGATCCTGTCGGAGAACGTCTTTCACGGCCCCGCGCGCCTTGACGCGGCGCCACTTCTCGAGGTCGCCGCGGGATGGATCGTAGTTCGCGCCGGCGGCGATCGCGGCATCCGTCGCGGCGGAGATGGCCTCATCGCGTAGCCGATCCGGGACGTGCAGAGACCGCGCCAGCTTTTCGGCGAGCGCGAGAATCTTCCGTCCGTCCTCCTCGGTGGTCTGTCCGGCCGTGGCCTCGAGCTTCTCGGCGAGCCGGCGCCGGCGGGGTCGCTCGTCCTGCGACTCGAAGATCGCCCGGACGGTCCGCGGCTTCATCTCGACTCCGAACTCCTCGGCGATCTTCGCGGCCACAGCCGCATAGACCGAGCCCTTGCCTTGCGTGGGCAATCCATCCGCGGGCGTGTCGTCCAGGTGATCCCGGATCCGCTGGTAGACTTGCCAGTGGTTCAAGTCCTCGAGCTTCTCGCCCGGCCGGAGCTTCCGGTTGGCGTCCACTAGGCTGATGATGCGCCGCTCGATCGTCTCATGGTGCGCGGCCGGCGCCGGCAGGGCCGTACGCTTCGGCAGATAGAAGGCTTCGTCGAGACTGAACACGTGGTCTTCGCGGCCGGGGATGGCGTACTTCGCGCGGGCGCGGCAGCCGAGGCGCCACTCGTCGAGGGTCGCGATGAAGGCGGCCCACGCGTCGGGACTCAATCCTGCGAGGGGCGAGGCGTCACGGAGGACGTACCGAAGGCCGGCGATCGAGACCGCCTTGAGGAGACCGGCGGCGCCGCCGGGGAAGCCTGCGAGGATCTTCTCGGTGTCCGCTTCGCGTCGGTCGTATGTCCAGCTCGAGAGGATCGGCGCGTCCGGGGGTTGGGGGCTCTCGTCCGTCATGCTCTCCGCTCCTTCCTGGCGAGCTGCTCGAGGCGATCGCTCCACGCGGTCAGGGCCTCGAGCTTCTCCCGGTCGTAGGCGTAGCGGTCGTACACGGCGGTCACGCCGCGCTCCGCGTGGTTCAGGATCCGGCCCACCACGAGACGGGGGACGCCGAGCGCCGTCATCCCGCTCGCCGCGGTGCGCCGCAAATCGTGCGGCGTGAACGGGGCGAGCTCGAGGGCCGGGGCGTTGCGGCGGGTCCAGTGAGACGGGGCGCAGCGATCGAGGGCGCCGCCGCGGGGGGAGGCAAAGACGAGCTCGTCACTCGTGAGCACGAGCCGGGCATCTTGCAGGATCCGCCTCGAGGTCCTCGTGAGCGGGACGCGGTGAGCGAGCCCGTTCTTCGACCGCTCCGCGGGGATCGTCCACCATCCGGCATCGAAGTCGAACTCCTGCCAGGTCGCTCCTAGGATCTCTCCAATACGCTGCGCCGTGGCGATCGCCAGCCGTAGGGCCTGCGGGACTCGATCTGTAGCAGGGAGCGACTCGAGGGCCTGCCAGAGCGTCGCGAGCTCCGCCGGCGTCAGCACGCGGTCCCGCTGCCGCTCCTCGGCCGGCCGCTCGATACCGACGCATGGAGACGCGGGCACGAGGTCCCGCGTGACGGCCCACGCGAACATCTTGCGCAGAGCTGCGAAGGTGCGGTTCGCCATGATCGGCGCTCCGCGGTTCACGATCCCGTCGAGCAGTTCGAGCACGTCGCGTCGGGTGATGTCCTTCGCCTTGCGCGTACCCCACGGCTGCGCGGGTCCGATGTCCTCGCGCTCGGTGATGCCGAGCACCTCGGCGCGGAGGATGCGAGCATCGCCTTGCCAGCTCCGCTTGCGGGGCTCGGCGTAGCGGGCGATGTACTCCTCCACTACGGTTGCCACTGTGGGAGCGCCCCGCTCCGCTTGCGCCTGGCGCACCTTCGCGGCGCCCGGGTCCGCTCCTTCGGCCACTTCGCGGCGGTGCTTCGCGTGGAGCTCGTGGGCCTTCTCGACGGTGGTCTCCGGGTAGCGGCCGAGCGTCATGAATCGGGGCTTGCCGGCGGCGCGGTAGGTGAAGACCCATGTCTTCGTCCCGAGGGGGGAGACGCGGATCCCGAGGCCGGCGCCCTTCTCCTCCCACACTTCGTACCGCTCCGCCTTCGGTTTCAGGTTGCGGACGGCAACGTCAGTGAACTCCTTGCGCTTCTTCACGGCCTTGTCCTCCCCGTAAGAGTCGGGGCGCCCCGGCGGGCGAGCGCCCCGGGTCAGTCAGTTGCGAACCTGCAAGCCGGCGTCGTTCATGTCGCTCACGATCGCCTGGAGAAACCGCGGCTCGAGGACAACAGCTCCCTGAACCCATACGGCGGAGTCCGCGAGGTTCTCGCGGAGCCAATCGTGCGCGTCGTCAGTGAGCGGGCGGATCATCGCCAACGAGCCGCGGCCGTCCCACTCGATCCGGGCGTCGATCTGCGCCGCGTCGGGCTGCCGCTGCCACGGCTCCCACGCGCCACGGATCTCCGAAACGTGGCCGAGATACCGGTAACTCGTCTCGGGTCCGCTTCGGTCCGCTGTCCTCTCCCAACATCCGCCTTCGTCGTCCTGGCCGTAGGCCACGGCGATTGCCTGGCCGGTCAGCTCCGGTGGCGTGTGCCAGCTCGTGACGTTCGGTTCGGTCTGCATCGTCTCCTCCTTCTCGGGGCCGATCGCCCCGGCGTGAGCATGCGCGGGACGTGCGTCAGGGGTTGTCATCGCTTCGCCTCGTAGAACGCGTCGATCTTTTTGCCGAGCTGGTCAGCCTCCCCGGACGCATCCGAGAGGCGGCCGGATGAGACGATGAGAACGGTCTGCCAGATCCACTCGTCGACGGGCTGGTGGTCCAGGGTCGCCGCCGCTTGCGCGTACTCGTACACGGCCCGGGGGATCGAGACGGTCTGCATCTCGGAGCCGATCGCCTCCTCGAGCTGCGAGACGGTAGGGGGGCGCCAGGTGGTGAGCTTCAGAGCGGGCTTGCGGTCGCGGGTCGAACCCTTCACGATTCTCGGCATGGTGACTGATCCTCCTAGACAGGTTCGGTCGCCTCGGTCGGCCGGGCGGGGTCGCTCCTGCTCGGTCGACCTCTTTTTGGTTTCGGGCCTGACCGCATGACGTTTGTCATGAGGTCCGTGGCTAGCGCGTGGCTAGCATCTCGATATGTACTGCTCCCGAAACCTCATGAAACCTAGTGGATCATCGGACCCGCATAAACAGCGGTCAAGAGGATTGTTTTCGGGCGGTTGGTGGCGGCTTGTGGAGCGTCCTGAATGTATTAGAAACATGACTGGCAGTCATGAGGTCGTCGGTTCGATCCCGATCAGCTCCAAGGTTTGACGCCCGCCGCGGCCGCCGCTGAGCCGCTGCGGTGAGGATCGCCAGAAATCCAGAAGCCCGCGCCCCTTCTTGGAGCGCGGGCTTTCTCTTGTCGCCGCCGAGTCGCGGTCCGATGTCGGTGTCGTGTCCGCTCAGGCCTTGGGGTCGGTCTCCGCCCGCCGCACCGTCACCTCGTCGACGAGTCCGTACTCCTTCGCCTGCGCTGCGCCCATCCAGAAATCGCGATCGGCGTCGTGAGCCACCTGGTCGACCGGCTTGCCGGTCGCATCGCTGATGAGGTGGTTGTAGCGGTCGCGCAGCCGGATGATCTCGTTCGCCGCGATCTCGAGATCGGAAGCCTGCCCGAAGGAAGCCGACGACGGCTGGTGGAGCAGGAAGCGCGAATGGGGGAGGGAGAACCGGCTCCCCTTCTCCGCAGCGATGAAGATGAGGACCGCCGCGCTGGCGCACAGGCCGGCCACGATCGTGCGGATCGGCGGACGCACGAAGCGCAGCATGTCGTAGATGCCGAAGCCCGAATCCGCTTCTCCACCCGGGGAGTTGATGATGACCGTGATCGGCTTCTCCGAGTCCTCCGACTCCAGCAGCAGCAGGTTCTGATAGACCCGCTTGGCCAACTCCGACGACACGTCCTCGGAGATCAGGATCGTCCGGGTCCGCAGCAGCTTCTCGAGGATCTTCGCGTCCTCATCCCGGCCGCCCTGCGGCTTCTGCTCCTGCTCGTCCTCGTCGTCCTCTTCGAATCGGAATGGGCGGATCGGATCGGTCACACGAACCTCCTTCGCGAGCCGGGGTCCATCCCGGGGCCCGCTGTACATGCTTCGGCCGTCGGTCGCGTTCGCTGAAGGGTCCTCGTCCTCCCCCTCGTCGGGGAGGGGAGTCGTCCCGCTCAGGTCGACGAGCCGGATGCCCGCCAGCTCCGCGTGGCGGAAGATCCTCTCGTCCCGGTAGAACTCGCCATAGTAGATCGTTCGCACCCCCGCATTGGCGAGCATCTTGAAGCAGTTCCAGCAGGGGCTCGCGGTCGAGTACACCTCCGCCCCCTCGATCCGGACGCCGTTCTTCGCGGCCTGGAGCACGGCGTTGGTCTCCGCGTGGATCGTCGCGACGCAGTGGTCGCCCTCCATCATGTGCCCGATCTCGTCGCAGTGGGGCATGCCACGAATCGACCCGTTGTAGCCGGTCGACAGGATCGTTCGGTCCCGGACGATCACGGCTCCCACGTGCTTGCGATCGCACGTCGAGCGCGAAGCGACCACGCGAGCGATCTGCATGAAATAGTCGTGCCAGCGGATCCGATGCGTCATCGCTTCCTCCTGGCGGGCGAGTCTACCACGCTCGCTGGTCCCGTCCGGGCCCGCCGCCCCAGTCCCCCCTCGGCTCGCCCCCCGGTGCCTCTCCGGCCCGCCGCTCCTCAGCCCGGAGGGGTCGCCGTGTTGCCCTCAGAAAATCCTTGTGCCTACTGAAACCTACGATAGACTCCGCCAGAGGAGGCAAGAAGTATGAATACTCCGTTGAGAGAGATGAAGTTCCTGACGGCTGCCGAGGTGGCGTCGCTGCTGAAGCTCAACCAGCAGGTCCTGGTGCGAAAGCTGCTTGCGGGGGAGATCCCGGCCTACAAGATCGGGAAGGACTGGCGCATCGAGGAGTCGGAGCTCAAGGCCTGGCTCGCGCGCTGCTCCAACCGGCGCGTCGATCCGGTCGAGAGCGCCGAGGAGGCAATCCGGCGGCGCTTCTTCGAGGACGGCCGGCTGAAGAGGATCCCCGCACAGAGGTCCAAGCGGGCGGTGGTCCTCCGCATCCTCGCCGAGTCGTTCCGTCCCGACAGGCGCTACACCGAAGCCGAGGTGAACGAGATCCTGACCGCATTCCACCCGGACTTCTGCACGCTCCGCCGCGAGCTGGTCATGGCCCGCCTGCTGGATCGGGAGAAGGGCGCTACTGGCGCTCCTCCGCGGCCGCGACGGGGGAGGTGGCACCGGCGGCGGAGGAGCCGAGTTCCTGACGAAGCGCGCGAGGTGCAAGCTCCGCCCTTCGCGCGCGTACTTGACCGCGTAGTGCGTGGCCGCACGATCTCGCTCGGCCTCGGGAATCTCCGCTCGCGCGAACGAAGGGTGCGCCCGCAGAGCCTCCCGGGCCTCCTCGAAGTAGGGCGCCACGTCCGTCGCCATCTGGAACCATCCGCCTTCGACGAGCGCGCGCGCGGCGAGGTCGAAGAGTGCGGGAACGAGGAGCCGCCGCTTCGCGTGCCGTTTCTTCGGCCAAGGATCGGGGAAGTAGACGTGAACGGCGCGCACGGAGCCCGGCGGGACCCAGCGAACGAGGAGGTCGAACGCGTCGGCCTGCACGACGCGGAGGTTCGGCCGCGGCTCCTTCGCGAGCCGGGCGGCGCCGAGCGCGAACCATTTCGCTGCCCGCTCCACCCCTAGGAAGCCGGTCCCTGGTCGCTCGGCCGACGCGCGCTTCAGGAACATCCCCTTGCCCGAGCCGATCTCGATCTCGACTCCCTCGACCGGGACGGCGAAAAGCCCCTCCCAGCGCAAGGGCGGCTCGAGGTCCCGCAGGTCGAGGACGCCGGGAAGTCCTCGGGTCGTGTCGTCCACGGCTTCGCTCCGCCCTGCTACGCGCCGAGCTGCGCCAGCACGGCGCGCGCGGCTTCGAGGAAGGCGCGACCGGCCGGAGAGTCGGGCGCCTGCGCGACGATCGGCTCTCCGAGGTCTCCGCCCGTCGCGATTCTCGGATCGATCGGGATCTCTCCGAGCAGCGGAATCCCCAGGCGCTCGGACTCGCGGCGCCCTCCTCCGGAGCGGAAGATCTCCGTGACCTCGCCGCAGTGCGGACATCGGAAGGACGACATGTTCTCGATCATCCCGAGGATCGGCACCTTCACTTTCTCGAACATCGCGACCCCCTTGCCCGCGTCGACGAGCGCGACGTCCTGCGGGGTCGTCACGATCACCGCTCCGGAGATCGCGACCTTCTGGGCCAGCGAGATCTGGATGTCCCCCGTTCCCGGGGGAAGGTCCATGACCAGGATGTCGGTGCCGCTCCAGTCGACGTCGGTCATGAGCTGATCGAGCGCCTTGCCCACCATCGGGCCGCGCCAGACGACCGGCGTGTTGCGGTCGATGAGGTAGCCGATCGAGATCGACCGGACGTCGTAGCGGGAGAGCGGAATCAGCTTGTCGTCGCGGACGAGCGGCTGCTCGCTTTCCATCCCCATCATGAGCGGGATGCTGGGGCCATAGACGTCGCAGTCGAGAAGCCCGACCCGCCCGCGCAACCGCGCGAGGGCGAGCGCGAGGTTCACCGCGACGGTCGACTTCCCGACCCCTCCTTTCCCGCTGGCCACGGCGATCTTCCACGGGATCTGCGTCAGCAGGCCCTGCGTCGCCATCGCCTGCGCGCCACCCGCCTGCGGCGGGGGAGCCGCCCGCACCGTCAGCTTCAGGTCGTAGGGAAGTCCGAGGGGGTCGAGCGCCGCCCGGGCCGATCGCTCCATCTCCTCTCCCGCCTGCGGGACATCGGTCGTCAGGTCGATCACGATCTGCGCGCGTCCTCCCTCCTCGCGGATGTCCTTCAAGTAGCCGAGCGATACGATGTCCCGCTGCTGTCCAGGCAAACGCACCTGGCGCAGGGCGCGCAAGATCTCGTCGATCTTCATGACTCTCCTTCTCGGTGGGATCCGGGGATTCGCGCCGGCCGCATCGCGCGGCGGCGGCGTTCGGCCGAGTATATCCCGCCGGGAAGGCATGGCAGGCCAGCTTCTGCGAGCCGGACGGCGAGCTCCGGCGGCCATCCCGCCCGCGACGCAGGCCCACGGCACCGGCGTGCGAGGTACGGGGAGGCGCGGCACGGGCGTGCGCTTGCCAGCCGGCCGCACAAGTGCTATACAAATCCGCGTGAGGGATGGATCGCGGCGCGCGATCCTGGGGAAGGGAGAGTGGTGCGTGGTTGGGCCTCCGGCCGCCGGTCGCCGTGCTTCGAGCACGACTTCATCCGCCGCCGAGCGGATCAACGCATTTCCCGCTTCCGGCGCTACGGCGGGCATCTGTCTCGACCGCCGCTTCCGACTCGACCTCGCTGATTCCCGATTCGCCTTCCGGTTCGCCTTCCGACTCGACAGTCCAGCCATGGAGACCCCGAAGGAGCGCGAGCGACCGTTGCGTAGCCTCGCGCTTCGGACTCCGCATCGTCCCTCCGAAGGAGGATCCGACCGATGAGCCTGAAAGAGGATGCCCTGCAGTACCACTCGACGGGTCGCCCCGGAAAGATCGAGGTGGTCTCGACGAAGCCGTGCGCCACCGCGCGAGACCTATCGCTCGCCTACACGCCGGGAGTCGCCGATCCCTGCCTGGAGATCGCGAAGAACCCCGAGGATGTCTACCGCTACACGGCCCGGGGCAATCTCGTCGCAGTCGTCTCCAACGGGACGGCGGTCCTGGGACTCGGCAACATCGGCGCTCTCGCCGGCAAGCCGGTCATGGAGGGGAAGGGGGTCCTCTTCAAGCGCTTCGCCGACATCGACGTCTTCGACATCGAGGTCGCGACCGAGAACGCCGACGAGGTGATCAAGGTCTGCCAGCTCCTCGAGCCGACCTTCGGGGGGATCAACCTCGAAGACATCAAGGCGCCCGAGTGCTTCTACATCGAGGAGACGCTGAAGAAGACGATGGGAATTCCGGTCTTCCACGACGATCAGCACGGGACGGCGATCATTTCGGGGGCCGCGCTGCTCAACGCGTGCGAGGTCACCGGCAAGGACGTCGGCAAGATCCGTGTCGTCGTGAGCGGGGCCGGGGCGTCGGGGATCGCCTGCGCGAAGTTCTACGTTTCTCTCGGAGTGAAGCCCGAGCACATCCTCATGTGCGACACGAAGGGGGTGATCTACAAGGGACGGCAGGAAGGGATGAACCCGTACAAGTCGGAGTTCGCCAACGACACGAAGTGCCGCACCCTGAAGGATGCCCTCGTCGACGCCGATCTCTTCCTCGGGCTCTCGGGACCGAACCTGCTGAAGCCGGAGTGGCTGCAGACGATGGCGAGGGATCCCGTCGTGTTCGCGATGGCGAACCCGAATCCGGAGATCACCTATCCCGAGGCGGTCGCCGCGCGCAAGGACGTGATCATGGCGACGGGCCGCAGCGACTATCCGAATCAGGTGAACAACGTCCTCGGATTCCCGTTCATCTTCCGGGGGGCGCTGGACTGCCGGGCGACGACGATCAACGAGGCGATGAAGCGAGCTGCCGCGCACGCCCTGGCCGATCTCGCCAAGGAGGACGTTCCGGACAAGGTGTCCCGTGCCTACCAGGATCAGGTGTTCCACTTCGGCCGCGAGTACCTGATCCCCAAGCCGTTCGACTACCGCGTGCTGCTTTGGGAGGCGAGCGCCGTCGCGAAGGCGGCGATGGAGACGGGCGTCGCGCAGAAGAGCCTCGACCTCGACGAGTACCGCTACCACCTCGAGACGTTCCTCGGCCGTAGCCGGGAGCTGATGCGCGGGATCATCAACCGCGCGAAGCGCACGACGAAGCGGATCGTCTACGCCGAGGGGGAGAACGACCGGATCATCCGGGCCACCGCTCTCGTCCGCGAGGAGAAGCTGGCGCAGCCGATCCTGGTCGGCCGGCCGGCAATCATCTCCGAGCGGTTCCGGGCGCTCGAGCTCGATCTGGGCAACACCCAGATCGTCGACATCGAGCACGACGACCGCCTCGACGCCTACGTGGAGGAGTACTACAAGCTCCGCCACCGGAAGGGAATCACGCACGACGGCGCGCGGACGGCGATGAAGAATCCCGATCTGTTCGCCGCGATGATGGTCCACATGGGAGACGCCGACGGCATGGTCTCCGGCATCGCCCACCGTTACTCCGAGACGATCCGCCCGGCGCTGCAGGTCGTGCAAATGCGCGAAGGGGTGCGGCGGGTGAGCGGGCTGGAGGTCCTGATGCTGCGCAACCGGGTCTTCTTCTTCGCCGACCCGGTGGTGAACATCGATCCGAGCGCCGAGACGCTGGCGGAAATCGCACGTCTCGCCGCCGAGTTCGCGCGCGAGTTCGGCTTCGAACCCCGGATCGCCTTCCTCTCCTATTCGAACTTCGGCACCGTGGAGGACGAGCAGTCCCGCAGGATCCGCCGCGCGCTGGAGATCGTGAAGGAGAAAGAGCCCGATCTGATCGTCGACGGGGAGATCCAGGCCGACACCGCGGTCGTGGGGGACATCATCAACCGGCTCTTCCCGTTCAGCCCGCTGAAGGGGAAGGAGCCCAACGTGCTGATCTTCCCCGACCTCGACTCGGCGAACATCTCCTACAAGCTGCTGCAAAGGCTCGGAGGCGCGGAGGTGATCGGCCCGATCCTGATGGGAATGTCGAAGCCGGTCCAGCTGCTGCAGCCGCAGTCCGACGACATGGACATCGTGCACGCGACCGCGATCGCGGTGGCCGAGAGCGCATCGGGAGCGCGCGGCCCGCTGTCCTGATCGCCTCGCGGAGCGAGGAGAGAGCACGCAGGCGTCCGCCCTCGTCAGGCGGGCGCCTGCGTTTTCGACGCCGGGAGCGGACGGGGGGATGCAGGGGCGGCCGCCGGCCAGGGAGGCGGTTCGCTCGCTCCGATTCGGATGCGATCAGGCGGCAGGGGTGGGGGGCACGTCGGTCGTCGATCCGAAGTCGCGGGGACGGCGGGCGAGCGCTTCCCTCGCCTCCTCGACGAAGTCGGCCGGCACGCGGACGCGCACCTCTCCGAGGCCGTCCATCGTCAGGCCGTACACCTTCCCCGCGCTTTCGTACTCCAGTTCGGACGGAATGCCCTGCGCGTCGAGGTAGCCCTTGACGATCTCCGCCTCGATCATCCCCGATGCCCGGTAGACCACTTCGAGTCCATCCATCGCAGCCTCCTCCAGCTCGGCCCATGCCTCGAGGAACCGCCGGCGCACCTTCGCGGCGAACGGGTTCTCGCGGGTCAGATCCTCGAACAGCTCCCACGAGTCGCGGCTCGTCGAGCCCGCGATCTCCAGGAGCTTGCGGTAGCCGGACGTGGCGACCTCGTGCTCCGCGACCGGCAGCCGCGCGAGGGTCCGGCCGAGCCAGTGAACCAGCGCCTGGGTCAGCGCGACGTCCCGGTCATGCTCCTCCGGCGTGCGCACGATCGCGGCGAAACCGAGCCGGTCGAGGAACCGCCGCACCGTCCGGAGCGGAACTCCACGCAGCGGACAGAGAACCACCGAGCCTGCAGCTGTCGCGGCCGCCCGGCCGCCGCCGCCCGTTTCGCTCTCGTGGCGCCCGCTCGCATCCTCTTCGCCCCGGCCGGAAGCCTCCGCGCCGATCGTGTCGGGACCGAAGAGCGGATGAGTCCCCAGGAGTCTGACACTCGGCGGAGCTTCCTCCAAGAGGGTCCGGCAGGGGCCGATCTTGACGCTGCCGACGTCGGCCAGGAGCGTCCCGGGAAGCAGGTGCGGCGCGAGCGCGCGAACGCTCTCGCGAAGGCGCCGGATCGGGACGCAGAGCAGGACCGTCCGCGCCCGCGCGACCTCGGCAAGGGTCCCCACCTGGAAGCCGGCCGCCCGTGCGTCCTCGATCCGGATCGCTCGCGCGTCGCACGCGACGACGGTCCCGGCCCGCGCGAGGAGGGCAGCGGCGAGCCGGCCGAAGCGCCCGACGCCGACGACGCCGAATTCCGGACGGCCGCCGCCGCTACCCCGCCTCAGGCCTGGCGCACCCAATGGAGGAGCTCCGGCAGCGTCGGGCGCTTGCCGTACATGAGGATCCCGACACGGAAGACGCGCGCGGCGAGCCACGTCATCCCGATGACCGAGCCGGCCATCAGCACGACCGACAGCCCGAGCTGCCAGGCCGCGGGCGGATGCGCCGTGAGCCGCATGATCATCAGCACCGGCGTGAAGAACGGGATCAGCGAGAGCACCGTGCTCATCGTCGAGTCCGGATCCCGGACGATCGCCATCATCAGCAGCATCGGCATCGCGACGAGCATCGTGACGGGCCACTGCATCTGCTGCGCCTCCTGCTCGCTCGTCGCGATCGCGCCGATCGCGGCGTAGAGCGCCGCGTAGAGCAGAAAGCCGAGCACGAAGTAGAGGGCGAGAAAGACGATCGTCGCCGCCGGCACCTGGCTCGCCTCTGCGATCGCCGGATAGGTCGTCCGAAGATACGTCGCGGCCGCGAGAGCGATCACCGCCCAGACGGCGTACTGAGTGAGGCCGACCGCGCCGATGCCGAGAACCTTCCCGAGCATGATCTGAAACGGCCGCGCCGTGGAGAGCAGGATCTCGGTGATCCTCGTGTTCTTGTCTTCGAGCACGCTCCGCTGCACCGAAACGCCGTAGAGCAGGATCGTGAAGTAGAGCAGCATCCCGAAGCCGATCGTGGTCACGAAGTCGCTTTCGAAGCCCCCCTCGCGGGTCCCCCTCTCGGAAACCTTGAAGATCTTGATCGACGCGCGCTGGGTGATCGAGTCGGTCGCGGCGGCCGGGATTCCGCGCTCCTCCAGCTTCTGGATCATCATGCTTCGCGACACCGCCGCCTTCAGGCGTTCCTGCTCCGTCAGATCTCCCATCGAGGCGGCATAGAGACGGGCGCGGCCGTTCACGAGCAGATCGGGCTCGAGCCAGAGCAAGCCGTCGATGTTCCCGGTGACGATGCGGGCCTCCGCCTCGCGCTGGATCTCCTCCCGGCCCTCGGGCGATGCGGGAGGCGGGACGAACTCGAGCTGATGCCGCGGCTGTCCGGTGGGGAGCGTGTCGGCCAGGGCGGACTCCAGCGCCGGGCCAAGGAAGCGCGTCTCGTCGACGACGAGCAGTCGGACCGGCTTGCCGCTGTCGCGGTTGACGAGCCAGATCGGCAGCGCCCATGTCGCGATCAGGAAGACCGGAACGAGAAGCGTGCTCGCCAGGAAAGAGCGCTTCCGCACCCGGTCGAGATACTCGCGCTTGAAAATCGTGGTCGCCCCGCTCATCGTCCCCCCTCCACCAGCCGGACGTAGATCTCCTCGAGCGACGCCTCGGACTGCTCGAACCGCCGCACCTCCACGCGTTCGACGAGGCGCCGCAGCAGTTCCCCGGCCGCGTCCTCGCGCTTGATGCGGATCTCGGCGAACTGCCCCTCGCCGCGAATCGATTCGACGAGATCGCCGATGCCCTCGGCGGTCAGATCCCCGCTGTACTCGATCTTCACCGTCTTCTCTCCGTGCTCCCGTCGGATCCGGGCGAGAGGACCTTCCAGCACGAGCCGCCCCTTGTGGATGAGCGCGATCCGGTCGCACATCCGCTCGACCTGCTCCATCTGATGCGTCGAGAAGATCACGGTGGTGCCTCGATCCCGCAGCTCGAGCATCACCTCCTTGAGGAGGCGGGTATTGACCGGGTCGAGACCCGAGAAAGGCTCGTCGAGAATCACGAGGGAGGGATCGTGCAGGATCGTTCCGATGAACTGCACCTTCTGCTGCATCCCTTTGGACAGCTCCTGGACCTTGCGTCCGACCCAGTCGCGTGCCTCGAACCTCTCCAGCCAGGCGAGCGCGCGCGTGCGCGCGAGGGGACCGGCCATCCCGTGAAGCTGGCCGAGGAAGATGAGTTGCTCCTCGACACGCATTCCCCTGTAGAGCCCGCGCTCCTCGGGGAGATAGCCGATCCGCCGCTTCCCCTCGTCGTCCAGCTCATGGCCGAGGACCTCGATTTTCCCCGAGTCGGGAAGCAGGATCTTCAGGACCATCCGGATGGTGGTCGTCTTGCCCGACCCGTTGGGTCCGAGCAGTCCGAAGACCGACCCTTGCGGGATGGCAAGGGAGAGAGAATCGACGGCGCGAGTCGACTGGAAGGTCTTCGTCACGTCGCGAAGCGAGAGAGCCTCCATCCACACCTCCACGTCCGCATCGGGGACGACGGAGCGGATCGTAGCGGAGGGTGCGGGACGGCGCCAGCGGAGGGGCTACGGGACGGCGGGGTGGCGCGCTGCGAAGCGCCTTGTCGGGTGGCGCCGCGCTCCGCCTGGCTCGGAGGGAGCGGCGAGCCCCGATGCTATACTGCGGCGCGAACCGTCGCGCGTCGCCACGAGCCGAGGCGCGCCGCCACGAGCCGAGGCGTGCCACGTACGCCGGCGCGGGCCGCAGGAGGAATGTTGGATCTCCCCGAGCCGATCTCGCCACTTCCCGCAGAGCCGTTCGAGCAGGCCGCCGATGAGCCGGGCCCGCCGATGCGCGCGCGCCGCCGGCTGCCGCTCCTCGCTCCGCATCCGCTCGTCGTGCCAGGGGTGCTCTTCGCGCTGACCCTCCTCACGACGACCCTGGCGAACGGCCTCGCTTACGCCCTCGCCCTCCTCGCCATCCTCCTCGTGCACGAGATGGGCCATTACATGACTTGCCGGGTCTACCGCATCCCGTCGACCTTGCCGTACTTTCTCCCCCTGCCGCCGCAGATTTCGTTTCTCGGCACGCTCGGCGCCGTCATCCGCATGCGCCTGCGAACAGGGCAGCGGAAGGTGCTCTTCGACATCGGCATCGCCGGCCCGATCGCCGGAGTCATCGTCGCGATCCCCGTGGCGATCTGGGGGCTCGCGCACTCGCGCGTGCTCCCCGGAAATGGCTTGGCGCCCGGCATCCAGCTCGGCGAATCGCTCCTCTTCCGCCTGCTGGAGCGGGCCGTTCTCGGTCCCCTGGGACCGACCGACGTCGTGGTGCTCCATCCCGTCGCCCTCGCCGGCTGGACCGGGCTCTTCGTGACCGGACTGAATCTGATCCCCGCCGGGATGCTCGACGGCGGACACGTTCTCTACGGGCTGCTCGGCGCAAAGAGCCGGTGGGTGGCGTTTCCGGTCGTCGGGGCCCTCGTGGTGCTCGCGATCACGCAGTTCCCCGGTTGGTGGGTCTGGGTCGGCCTGCTGCTCCTGCTCGGCGTGACGCATCCCGCCGTCCGGCTCCCTGGCGGAACGATCTCGCGGGGGAGGGTTCTTCTCGGAATCCTCGCCCTCGCCGTGTTCGTCGCTTGCTTCGTTCCGCGGCCGATCTCGCTCGCGCCATGATCCCGCCCCGGGTGCTCCTCGTCCTCGACGGTCTCGACCGCGCCGGCACGGAGCGCCATGTCCTTTGGCTCGGGGCGGGACTCCGAAGCCTCGGGTGGGACGTCCATGTCGCCGCCACGCGCGACGGACCGATGCGGGCCGCGATGGAGGCGGCCGGGCTCTCGCTGCACCGGGTTCGCCGAGCCGGCCGCAGGGACCCGCTCTATCCGCTGCGGATCGCGCGCCTCGCCCGCCGGATCGGCCTCGCGGTGTTGCACACCCACTGCGGAAGGCTCGCCGCGCTCGGCGGGCACCTTGCGCGGGTCCCGGCCATCGTCGATACGCGCCACGGCCTCGGCGACGTGGGAGAACCGCCGGATCCACGGCGCCTGCGCGACGAAGCGCGGCGGGCGCGCCTCGCGCACGTGACGATCGCGGTCTGCGAAGCGGAGCGGGAACGGCTGCGACGCGGCGGACTCCCGGAGGAGCGTGTGCGACTCGTGCGCAACGGGATCCCGCTTCGCGATCCTCCTGCGGTCGCGCTGCCCGCTGCTCTGCCTGTTGCGATGCCCGTTGCGGCGTCGGTTGCGCCGTCGGCCGCGCTGCCGCCAGGCGGCGCGGGGGAGACTTCGGGCGGTCCTCTGCGGCTCGGATTCCTTGGGCGGCTCGCTCCCGAGAAAGATCCCCTGCTTCTCGCCGCGATCGCATCGGCGCTGCTCGTCCGGACGCGCCTGCCATGGACGCTCGCCGTTGCGGGCGGCGGTTCGCTCGCGCCGGCGCTGGAGGCGGGGGTGCGCGGCTTGGGCGCCGCAGCGGGCGAGCGCGTGCGGCTCCTCGGAGAGATCCCCGATCCCGCTCCCTTTCTCGCCGCCATCGACCTGCTCTTGCTCCCCTCTCTCCGGGAGGGGCAACCGCTCATCGTCCTCGAGGCGATGGAGCGCGGAATCGTGCCGCTCGTCCGCGCGATCCCGAGCCTCGTCGAGCTGGTCGGGGGCTCGCCGCCCTGCGGGCTCGCGCTCCCCGGGAATGCCGAGGCGTGGGCCGACGCGATCGCGGGGCTCGCGGAGCGCCCGGACGAGATGCGCCGACTCGGAGAGGAAGGCCGGCGCCGCGTACGTGCCCATCACCGGATCGAAGCGCAGGTCGGCGCCGTCGACCGGGTCTACCGCGACCTCTTTGCCTCGCGCGGCGTGGGCCTGTTAGCATCGGCCGCATCGCGCTCCATCTCCGGGGCGAGACACAGAGAGAGAACCGATTCGGGATGAAGGTCAGCGTCATCATGCCCGTCTACAACGAGCAGGGCACGATCGAGGAGATCGTGCGGCGCGTGCTTGCCGTGCCACTCGACCTGGAGCTTCTGATCGTCGACGACGCTTCGACCGACGGGACGAGCGAGCGCATCGCCCGCATCGCCGACCCGCGCGTGCGCGTCTCCCGCCATTCGGTCAATCGCGGCAAGGGGGCGGCGATCCGCACGGCGATCCCGCAAGCGACCGGCGAGGTGGTGATCATCCAGGACGCCGACCTCGAGTACGATCCGGCCCAGCTGCCGCTGCTCATCCAGCCGATCGCCGAGGGGAAGGCGGACGTGGTCTACGGCTCGCGCTTCCTGGGACAGCGAAAGCGAGTGCACCTGTTCTGGCACACGCTCGCCAACCGTTTCCTGACCGGATGCGCGAACCTCCTGAACCGGACCCGCCTGACCGACATGGAAACCTGCTACAAGTGCGTCCGCCGCGAGCTGCTGCAGTCGATCCCCCTGCGCTCCGACCGGTTCGGATTCGAGCCGGAGGTGACGGCCAAGCTGGCGCGCCGGCGCGCTCGCTTCCTGGAGATCCCGATTCGCTACGACAGCCGGGGGTACGCCGACGGCAAGAAGATCCGCATGAAGGACGGCTTCGCCGCGTTCGGCGCGATCCTGCGCTATCGCTTCCTGGACTGACGCCGGGGAACGGCTGACGCCGGGGGGCGGCTGACGCTGGGGATGGCTGACGCTGGGGGCGGCCCGGGAAGCCGTCAGCACTGCCCGGGCGGCCGGCCGGCTCGTCCGCGACCCTCTGCGATGCGCTGCTGTGCCCGTTCCTGTTGTAGCGAAACGCATCGATCCGATTCTCCACCTTCCTTCTGTAACGCAGACTTGACACATTTCCGCGCCGTCACTAAACTCTAGTCGCGCAACGAGTCCAGCCGATGCGCGTACCGGTCGGCTCTGGAAGGACATCGAGCAGCCCATCGCAAGGAGGTCTTCCATGCCGCGCCGGAGCGCTTGGCTGTGTCCCGTCCGCCGAAGCCTGCTCCCCGCCCTGATTCTCGCGATGCTTTTCGCCGGTCCTGCCGCCGCCACCTTCTCGCTCTCCTCCACTCCGGACTGGGAATCGAACCCCAACAACCTATACGGGACGGGCTTCGCTGTCGGCGACCTGGACCGGGACGGCTGGGTCGACCTCGTCGTCGCCAACGGCAACGACATGGCCCGCCAGAACGTGGCCGTCTACCGCAACCAGGGGGACGGCACCTACGCCGCGGCTCCCACCTGGACCTCGCAAGACGTGGATTACCACGGCCACCTCGATCTGGCCGACGTGGACGGCGACGGGGCGCTCGACTGCGCGGTCGCGGTCTATCTGGGGAGCGGCGGGTTCAGCCAGCCGGGCAGAGTGAAGCTCTACAAGGGCAACGGGGACGGGACGTTCAGCGCGACGCCGGTCTGGCAGTCGGCCGAATCGTTCTACTGCTTCTCGTGCGCCTTCGGAGACGTAGACAACGATGGACGTCCCGACCTCGCCTGCGCCACGGGGGAGGATTACAACGGCAATCCGGAGAGGAGACGCCTGTTCCGCAACGTGGGAGGGGCGCTGGAAACGATGCCGTCCTGGATGAGCAGCGAGATCGAGTACTCGCTCGATGTCACCTGGGCGGACTTCAACAACGACGGCTGGCTCGACCTGGCCTTCGCCGGTTCCTCCGGGCCCAACCGAGTCTATTTCAATGAGGAGGGAACGCTGGAGCCTTCGGCCGGCTGGTCTTCGGGCGACGCCTCGCTCTACGCCAACACGGCTGCCGCGGGCGACTACGATGCCGACGGATGGGTGGACCTCGCGATCGCCGACAACAACCAGCTCGGCGGAAGCGGCCACTTCAAGGTCTACCGCAACGCCGGCGGGACGCTCGGCGCCACGCCGATCTGGCAATCGGCGCAGACCGGCTACGGTTCGCATGTCTCCTGGATCGACCTCGACGAGGACGGCGACCTGGATCTCGCGACCGGCATGTGGTGGGGGCCGGTCCGGATCTACGAGAACCTCGGCGGAGCGCTGGCGACGAGCCCGGCCTTCACGACCGCGACGAGCAGCGTGATCGAGAACGAGGTCTGGGAGGACGTGGACAACGACGGCCTGCAGGCGGCGCTCGACGCGACCTGGACCGCGAGCGGTTCACGCAAGCTCTTCACGCTGCCACAGCGGCCGGTGCGGGAGATCGTCTCGCTCACCGTCGACGGAGTGCCGGTCGATCCGGACCAGATCGAGCTGGACGCCGACGACGCCTGGATCGTCCTGCCATCCGCGCCGCCCGTCGGAGCGAGCGTGCGCGCGATCTACGTGAGCAGCGCCGACATCGATCTCGCGCTTTCCAACTGGGATCCTTCGGAAGGGGAGTACCTCTTCCTCAATCACCGCGACCCCTCGCTCGTCGCGGAACTCGCTCCGATCGGGACGATTCGCCTCCTCGTCTCCCCCAATCCGTCCAGCGGCGCGGCGACCATCTTGCTCGAAGGGGTGGGCGCGGCGGAGGCGGACGGTTCGCTCGAGCTGCTCGACGTCCAGGGACGGCGCATCCGTTCGTGGACTGCCGGAGCCTCGACGCTCTCTTGGGACGGCGCGGACCGCGGCGGACGCCGCCTCGCCGCCGGCGTGTATTGGCTGCGCTGGACGGCTCCGTCCGGACAGGCGGCTGCGGTGCGGGTGATCCGCAGGTAGACGGTCGAAGGATGGCGTCGCGGACGGCCATGGCCGGGCTTCCCGGCTCCCGATCCTTGGAGATCCTCGAGAGGATCTACCAGAACGAGGAGCGGGAGGTGCTCCGCCTGCGCGACGCCGCCGACGGGCACACGGAGGTGCTGAAGCTCGCGAGGCCGGGCGCGAGCGAGGCGACACGAGCGGGACTCGCGCGGGAGTTCCTGCTTCTCGAGAGGCTGCGCCATCCCCACTGGGTGCATCCGCTCGGCTTCGTGCATCTTCCTGACGGGGCGGCCGGCTATCGCATGGAGGACATTTCCGGCGGGCCGCCCGGGGGAATCCATTCGCCCGGGTGGGATCCGCGCAGCCTCGACGCGATTCAGCAGATCCTCGGCGCCCTCGCCGTCCTTCACGCGCTCGGGCTGGCGCATCTCGATCTCAAACCCGCGCAGATCCTGCATCACGAGCGCCGAGGGGCCTGCCTGATCGATCCGGGCTATGCCGCCCCGCTCGCCGAGCCGATCGTCCCGCGCGGAACCTGGGGGTTCATCTCGCCGGAGATCCTGTCCCACTCGACGTGGGATCGCAGGGCGGACCTCTACGCTCTCGGCGCCACCATCGTGCAGATCTGGACGGGAGAGAACCCGCTCGGGACCGGCGAGATCGCCGACCAGATCCGCCAGCTCCAGCAGCGGCCGCGCTTGCGTTTGCGCAATCGTGTTCCGGAGATCCCTGAGGGTTGCGACCGGATCGTGGAGTCGCTGCTCGATCCCGATCCGGCCGGCCGGCCTGCCTGCGCCCTCGACGTGTGGCGGTCCCTGCATCTGGTCGCAGGCTTCCGCGAACGGTACCTCGAACGCGCCGTCCTGCCCGCTCCTCTCGACCTTCCGTTCGTTCCCGACGTCGCGGTCGAGGAGCAGTGGCGCGCCGACCTGGCACAAGGTCGCGCGTGGGCGCTGGAGGGCCCCGAGGGGTCCGGCCGGCGCCGGCTTCTCGAGCGGCTGCAAGCCCTGGCGGCAGTCGAGGGGATCGATGCGATCGTCGAGCAGGACGGCCGGCTCCTTGCCTCCGATGGGCGCTTGCTCGCACGCATCGGGAAGGGGCGCGCTGGCGAGTGGACGGTCGAAAGGGGAGCGATCGGCGAGGAAGGAGCGCGCGCGGCTCTCGAGGCGTATGGCCTCGAGCCGGAGGGGGGAGAAGCGGACTGGACTCCGCTCCTGCTCCGGCTGCGAATCGAGGAGAGGCGCGGGGGAGAGGAGGCGGTCCGAGCGGCTCGGCGCCAGCGGCGAAGCCTCGCGGCGGCGAGCGGCGCGTCCCTGTCGGGAGGCGCGAGGCGGGCGCTCGCCTCGGCGCTGGCCGCGCGGCGCGTGGAGGAGATGCCGTCCGCGCCCGCCGAATCGGGGGAGCGAGCGGAGCTGGAGCGGGCGAGCTTGATCCGCAGCGCGAGCGGTGACGGTCGCGTCCGTCCCGGCGATCCTCCTTGGGATACAGAAAGCCTGCGAGTCGTCGCGGGTGAGGAGGAGGTCCGCGCGGCCCATCGCGACCTCGCCGTGCGAGCGGGCGCCGACGTCGTGAGCGAGGCGGAGCACGCTCTAGCCGGTCGCGATCGCTTCACGCTGCAGCGCACCCTGCGCGAGGCCGTCGATCGTCTCTGCGCCGCCGGGCGGCTCGGCGAGGCCGTTCAGCTTCTCGCCGGAGCGCGCGAGTGGCTCGGCGAGCACGCGGCAGCCGATCTGCTGGAGAAGGAGGCGCTCCTCGCGATCGATCTCGCCGATCCCGCTCTCTGCTTCCCCCTCCTCGCGCGTGAAGCTTCCCGTCTTCGCCCGGACGTGCGGCGGCTCCTCGAAGCCCGTCTCGCAGCCCGGGCGGCGAGATGGGAGGACGTGCTGGAGATCCTGGCGGAGGTCGCGGAGCAGGATCCGCCGGTGCAGCAGCGAGCGGAAGGTATGAGGATCTCCGGCCTTCTTCAAACCGGACGATCGGCCGAGGCCTTCGCGGCCGGTGCTCGCCTCCTCGGGGCTTGGAGGTCTGGCGAACCATTGCATCTGATCCTGGCTACTGCCTCGCAGCTCTGCACGTTCGCCACCCAGGCCGGACACGAGGAGATCGTCGAGAAGGCCAGCGTGATCTGTCGCGAGGCGATTCACTCTCCCGATCCTGCCGCGCGTACCCGTGGGTCTGCGGCCCTCGGGTCCGTCGCCTTTCAGCGAGGGAATTTCGAGGAAGCCTGTCGATGCTTCGAACTTTGTCTCCAGGCCGCCGATGAGGCGGGCGACGCGATGAACCAGCAACTCGCTCGCGTGAACCTCGGAGGAGTCTGGTACGAGCAGGGGAAGCTCGCAAGGAGTGCAGAGGTTCTTCGCGCCGCGTGCAGTGAAAGCAGTGCGCCTGTTGGTGCTTCGATCCGGCACCACAACCTCGCCGCAGTCCTGGCCTCGCAAGGCGAATGGCTCGAGGCGATCGAGCAGGCGAGACAGGCAATCGCCCTCGCTCCGCATGCCGATGCGGTGGCAAGCTCGCAAGTCTTGGAGGCGTCGATCCTGATTTCCGCCGGCCTGCTCGACGCCGCCAGGTCCGCTCTCGACTCGACCGCCGGTTGGATCGACGGGGCCACCTCGGGGCTGGACCGTCCCTTCGCCCTCCGCCAGCGCGCCATCCTCCTCCGGCTCGAAGGCGATCCAGAGAAGGCGTTGCAGACTCTCACGGAATCGATCGAGGCGGCGGAAGCGCTCGAAGCCTGGGACGAGAAGGCGAGAGGCCTACTCGACCGCGCGGCGATCGCCTCCGTTCTGGGTCGCATAGACCAGGCGAGAGCTGACGCCGGCGAGGCCGCTTCTCTCATGACCTCCCAACAGCGCGGCGAACTGTCCCTCATCCTGTCGTTCGTGGGAGCCATGATTCTCGCCGCAGAAGGTCGCTTCGCGGATCAGGCCGCCCTGGAGAAGCTCACGAAGGCGGCTCGCATCGCCAACGAGAGCGGTCTCGGTTCCTGGCCGTGGCGCATCCACGCCGCGAACGCGGCTCTGCAGCAACGGGCGGGCGACCACTATGCGGTCGTCGACTCGATCCTCCACGCTCGCGACGCGCTTCGCGAGCACCTCGACCGTGTGGGGTCCGATCCTCTGCGTGAGTCCTTCATCTTGTTGCCGGAGCCGCGACGTTTCCTGGCCTGGTGCAACGGGGAGGCCCTTCCTGCGGGCTCGCTTCCCCGCGCCGCAACCGACCTGGAGGTCTTCCTACCATGAACCCGATCCCCGACCCGACGAAGAAGCTTCCGGAATCCGTCCAGGAGCCGCCGGCTCCCTCGATCAGCTCCAAGGCCCAGGAGTTGCTGCAAGGTCTGAACCGAGGAGTGACATCCGCGGAGCGCTCCGGCCTCATTGACACCGAGCTGGCTCGCGAAGTGGAGCGCATGCGCCGCGAGAAAGGTCTTCTGGAGGAGAGGAACGAGATCTTCGGGCGGCTCATTCGCTGCGCCCGCTCCCTCTCTTCCATCCTTGATCTCGATGCGCTGCTCGGCGAGATCCTCCAGGAAGTCGTCGCTCTCACGGGAGTCGACCGAGGATTGCTCCTCCTCAACGACGGCGCTGGGAAGCTCTCGGTGGTATGCGGCCACGAGCGCGATGGCGGGAGGATCGAGAATCCGGCTGCCAGCCCATTCACCTTGTCTGTCGCGCAGTCGGCATTCGGTCGAGGGGTTACCCAGAAGGTCACCGGGGCGCTCGACAACGATGCATACCGGAACCAGAAAAGCATCGCGGCGCTCGGTCTCGACACGATCGTCTGCGTCCCGATGATGTCGCGGGAGACGGCGATCGGCGTTCTCTACCTCGACAGCACTCGTGCGCAGAGCCTACCGGCGTTGCAAGACTCGAGCGTGCTCGAGGCGTTCGCCGCGCAAGCCGCAATCGCCGTAGAGAACGCCCAGCTCCACCGGCGCCTGGTCGACGCCCGAACCGGACTCGAACGGGAGAATCGGGATCTGCGTCGAGCGCTTCCCGGGTCCGCCGGGCTCGGCGCCATTCTCGGGCGAAGCCGCAGGATCGAGGAGGTCCGTCGCAGGATCGGGCAGCTGCAGGAAGTCGACTGCCCGGTGCTGATCCTCGGGGAGACAGGCACGGGAAAGGACCTCGTCGCCCAGGCGATCCACATGGGCAGCGCTCGGGCGAGCGCCCCGTTCCAGGTCGTGCATTGCGGCGCCCTGCCGGAGCCTCTGCTCGAGAGCGAGTTGTTCGGCCACCGCAAAGGCGCTTTCACGGGATCCATCGAGAACAAGCTGGGACTCGTCGAAGCGGCCGAGGGCGGAACGCTCTTCCTGGACGAGATTGGGGAAATGGCGCTCTCGCTCCAGGTGAAGCTGCTTCGAGTCCTGGAGAATCGGGAGATCCGCAGGGTCGGCGAAACCGAGACGCGGCGCGTGAACGTGCGCGTCCTTTCGGCCACCAACCGGGACCTCGAAGCGGCGGTCGCATCCGGCACGTTCCGGGAAGACCTCTATTACCGGCTTCACGTCGTGACGCTCGCCGTGCCGCCCCTGCGCGACCGCCAAGAAGACATCCTGCTTCTCGCGGAGCACTTCTTGCAGTCCTGGCTCCGGGATCACCACCGGCCGCCATCGAGCTTCACGCCTGCCGCTGTCCGTTTCCTCGTCGAGAACCCTTGGCCGGGAAACGTCCGCGAGCTGCGGAACGTTCTCGAGGGGGTAGCCGTGTTCCTGGAACCGGGCGGCGCTGTGGACGTCGAGGATTTGCTGCTCGCTGCCGGGAAGCGCCGGACGGCGCCTGGGACGGCCGTGAATCCCGACGCGGGTCTGCGGGGACTCCGGGAGGATATGGAGAGGCAACTCCTCGTGGACGCCCTGGGCTCCAACTCCTGGAACGTCAGCAAGGCCGCCAAATCACTCGGCATTTCACGGCAGCATCTCCACAACCGGATCCGGCGGCATGGCTTGCAGCGCCCCGGAGGCGCGGCCGAGACCGCGTAGCTCGACCCGATCGCGTCAACCATATGCGACAGTGTCGCGTGTCACTGTCACCGATTCTCCATCTCAAATGGCCACCAAGGGTTGGCGCAGTTGACACCATGTCGGGTGTCAACTGCGCTTTCCGCTTGCCGCAAGCCCGCCCCGCGCCCGTGAAGCCGATCGCTGTGGCGGCCTTCCGTAAGTCCAATAAGTCAATGCGTCTTGCACGATCTTCGTGGACGGCGTTGCGAAATGCACGACCTGGCATGCTGCCTGCTCCAATGCGTGCGCGGTTGGATCGAGTCACGGGGGCGGCGCCCCCAGGTTGGAAGGAGGAAAGGAAAATGTTCTTCGGAGGTCTCATGTTCCTGTTCTGGTTCCTGCACCTCGCGCTCGGCCGGGCCGGCTGGTAGTAGAGGGCAAGAACAGAACGAGCCAAGGCGCCGGACGCTGGCCGGGGGACCCCGGACGCGGCGAAGGGCAAGGCCCGGCGCCAAAGATCCTGGACCAAGGGGCCGCGCGGACGACCGGACATCCCGGACGGAAGCGCGGCCTCCTCATTGCGGGGAAGTCCCCCCGAATGGCCGAGATCCGCCGCTCATCCTCGCGATCCTCCTGAGGTCTCGCGGGTTCGCTTCGTGGCTGTCCGTCCGCGAGCCCGGAGGTCAGGTGGGGGAAGACCCCACATCGTCCCGGCCCACCGCGCGCACTCCCGGCCTTTTGATTCCGTAAGTCCTTCATTCCTCGCCCGTTCTCGAGCGTCGTCCGCAGATGCCATGACTTGGCACCGAAGCTGCCGCTGCCAGGCCAGAACATCTGAAGACTCTGCCTTACCAGAGGAGGGAGAGAACGATGAAGGCGAAGAGACTGCTGCTAGGCCTGGCCCTGTTGGCTCCCCTCGGGCTGGGTTGCTCCCAGGACTCGATCACCCCAATCTGCGGCCCCGGAGAGACCCAGATCCACGGAGAGGCCGAGGCGGTCGAGACGGACTCGGCGGTCATCGGTCCTGACGGCGGGTTCCTCCAGGTTCCGGGCGCGTCGCTCCTCGTCCCTCCAGGGGCGCTCAGCAAGTCGGTGACCCTTTCGCTGACGCAGCGCGGCAACGGCCGGGTCGATCTAGGTCCGGACGGAACGAGGTTCCTCACGCCCGTGACGCTGAGCTTGAAGGCGACCGGCAATCCCGACGCGTTCACGATCCAGTGGTACGACCCGACGGCGGGCACGTACGTCGCGATCCCGAGCCTGACGACCTCGGAAGGCAGAGCGTCGTACCTAGCGCACTTCTCGATCTACAGAATCACGGCAATCGGCTAAGGCAGTCCTCCTCCCTCCAACCCCGGGCTTCCCGCTTGAGCATCGAGCGGGAAGCCCCGTACCATCCGCCACGATGTTCCAGCCGAGACTCGATCCTTCCTCACGCAAGCGACGCGTGCCCTGGGATTCGTTCGCGAAGGCCGCGACCCTGCCGCTATCGCGACGGATCTTCGTGAACCGCAATCTGCGCCTCTCCGCGATCCAGGCGATCGGCTTCGACATGGATCACACCCTCGCCCTCTACGACACCGTTCCCTTCGAGGAACTCGCGTTCGAGGAGGCGAAGCGGAAGCTGGTGACGGCCGGTCTCGATCCGGAGCTGGCCACGATGCGCTACGACGCTTCGTTCGTCATCCGCGGCCTCGTGCTCGACAAGGCGCGAGGGAACATCCTCAAGATGGACCAGCATCGCTACGTCGCCCGCGCCTTCCATGGAACACGCCCTCTTCCCGACGAGATGCGCAAGCGCCTCTACCAGAGGCGTCCGATCCGCTTCTCGCGGGGTGACTACGTCACCGTCGACTCTCCCTTCTCGCTGCCCGAGATCGATCTCTATGCGCAGCTCGTCGATCTCCAGGATGCGAAACGCCATCCTCGCGATTACCGATCGCTGTACCAGCAAGTCCGCGGGGCGATCGACGAGGCCCATGCCGACGGAAGCATAAAGTCGGAGATTGCGCGCGAGCCGGAGCGCTACCTGCGAGTCGATCCCGACCTGCCGGCCACGCTGCATCGCATGAAGGAGCATGGCTTCCGCCTTTTCCTGCTGACGAACTCCGAAGCGGAGTACACGGCGGAAATCCTCGGGCGCCTTCTGGATGGAAAGCTCCGCGAGCGCCCGCGCTGGACCGACTTCTTCGACATCATCGTCGTCCGGGCGGGGAAGCCTGCGTTCTTCCGCAGCCGGAGAGAAGCGCGCCCGATCCGGCTTGCGGGCGCCGGCGAAGAAGCGGTCGAGGGAGCGAAGGTGTTCGCGGGAGGAAGCGTCGGCGACCTCGAGCGACGTCTCGGATGCGGGGGCGACAAGATCCTGTACTTCGGCGATCACACCTACGGGGACATTCTCAAGTCCAAGCGGGTGCGTCTCTGGAGAACGGCGATGATCGTGCAGGAGTTGCAGCGCGAGCTGGAGATCATGGAGAGGCAGCAGAGCCGCCGCAACGTTCTCCGACGGCAGATGGACCGTCTCGACGGCCTCCTGCGAGTCTCCGATCTGCTCGAGCGCGTGCAGGAGGGAGTGGCCCGGCCTCCGTTGGAGGGGGGCCGGAGGTTGCCGGTCGGCGAGCTCCTCGCGTCGGTCGGCGGGGAGATCGTGCAGCTCGAGGCGCGGATCAGGACGCTGCAGTCCGAGATCGAGCGCGACCACAACGAGCGATGGGGGCCGATGTTCCACACCGGCCTCGCTCCGAGCCACTTCGCCGCGCAGGTGCGCGACTTCGCATGCATCTATACCGCCGGCGTCTCGAACTTCCTGCACTACCCGGTCGACAAGTACTTCCGGGCGCGCTTCGATCCCATGCCGCACGAGCGCTGATCGTCCCGCCGCTGATCGTCCCGCCGCTGATCGTCCCGCCAATGGTGGCGGCGGGGTCCGGGGGAGCCGGCAGCCGACCCCGCAGCCGACCCCGGTGCTCGGCGAACGGCACGAGGCAGACCCGGCCGCCGTGGCTCCCGAACACCACCGGACGAGGAACGGAAGGACGATGGCGGACAGGACGAGGGCCGGGGCGGAGGCGCCTTCCCGTTTCGGGGAGGCACGTTGACACTCGCATCCCCCCCTGATAGCGTTTCCGCAGCCGGGGTTCCCGCGTCCGAGACGGACGCCGGGAAGGGGATGCCAACACCGGGAAGGGGTCGGGACGATGGCGTTGAAGTTGGTGGGGCGGAAGGGTGCGGCGGTTCTTTTCTTCGTCTCCCTTTCGTGGATTCTCCCGCAGAGCGCGACGGCGGCAGATCCGGTCGGCCGGATGAGCGTGGCGCTTCGTTTCGGGATGAGCGGGCTCGACATGGGGGAGGTCAACTCGGCGATCAGCCGAAGCAACCACAACCTTGCCACGGAGCCGCTCTCCCAAGACTGGGATGTCCCTGATCGAATTCATTCGGGATTCATCGCGGGCGGCGATCTCGCATATGACCTCACCTCCAATCTCCGGCTCGGCCTGCTCTACGAGCAGTCCTGGGCGAAGTCGGACGTAGATTTCAACCAGGTGATCTCCGTCGAGCCGCGCACGAAGATGTTCGTTCCGCGGCTCTCCTATCGTCTGCCATGGCGGCCTCTGACGAACATGTCGATGCGGGCCTTCGGCGGCGTGGTCCTCTTGAAGGACGTCAAGACGAAGGTCACCCACGAGGTGACGAGCAAGAACGCCCCCCGGCTCGAGTCCTTGGAGCTCAAGGGATCCGGCAGCGGCTTCGAGGCCGGCGTCATGACGGAGTACACGCTGGCGGACCGGTTTTCGCTGATGTTCGAGGGGGGCTACCGGCGCGCGAAGGCCGGCTTCGACTCCGGATCCTGGACGATCAGCAAGCTGCGCGATCCCGGTTCCGATGACGACCACGACGGCATCCCGAACGAGCGCGATCTTTCCGAGACCTCCTACCTCTGGGGATTCCTCAACGAGCCGGCGCAGCAAAGCGAGGAGCCGACCGTCCGGGGGAATCTGGACCAGGACTTCTCCGGCGTCGTTGCGCGGATCGGTCTGCGGATCTACGTCTTCTGACGCGGTTCTGACGCAATCCTGACTCGGACGAACGGCCGGCGAGCGGCAGGCGCCGCCGGCCCGCCCCGGAGAGCGAGGCCCCGCCCGTCAGGCGGGGCCGATCCGTATGTAGTTGCGATACACGCCGAGCTGGCGGCGCAGGAGGCGATCCTCGATCCAGGTCCACATCCGCGTCGAGGATCGATCGTGCTCGTGCACGGTCCCAGGGCGGCGCGCGCTCGAGGCATCCCATCCTTTCGCCGCGATCCACTCCCGCATCACGGCCGGGTGCGTCCCGGCGAACCGGCGCAGCCTCTCGAGCGAGCCGTAGTCGAAGGGGACCGAGCCGCCGTCAGGATGGCGCCGCTGCACCCAGTCCGCCGCGTGGTGGAGTTTGTCGAGTGCGATCTGCTTTCGCTTCATCACCTCGGGAGGACGGACCCAACCGTAATGGAAGATCCTTGCGCGGACGTGCCGCACGCGCAGCTTTCGTCCGTCCCGCCGGAAGCCCTGCGCGCTCTTCCAGGAGCGGATGCCCTGCCCCAGCCGCACGATCCGCACCTCGTGGCGGTACCAATTGCGAGTCCATTGGACGTGCTCGAAATCGCCCCAGAAATGGAGATAGTCGAAGAGGAAGCCTTCCACGGCCGGATCGCCGCTCCAGCGCTCCATCGCCTCGCGCAGCCTGGGGAGGTCCTCCTCGTGCAGAACCTCGTCCGCCTGGAGGTAGAGCCCCCAGTCGCCCGTGCAGGCGTCCATCGCGAGATCGGTCTGCACCGCGTTGATCCTGCCGTGAACGAAGTGCTCCGGGTCCCATTCGGTCTGGAGGATCTTCACCTTCGGATCTCCGATCGCGCGGATTGCCTCCAGCGTGCCATCTTCGGAGGGGCCGACGGCCACGACGAACTCATCGACGAGGGGGAGGGCCGAGCGGATCGCCTGCGCGATCGGATAGTGCAGGCGAACCGCGTCTCGTACGAAGGAAAAGCCCGAAACCCGCATCTCCACCCCCAGGGAGCGGCAGTCTAGGTTCGAAGTCGCCGTGCAGCAAGAAGAAAGCTCCTGTGTTCTAGAACGAGGGCCGATCGCTAGAATGAGCCATTCACCTCGCATTCGTCAGGAGGAGCATCGCGTGACCGGATCATTTCGAGGCTCGGGCGCCTTTGCGGCGTTCCTCTGCCTGGCCTTGCTCGCTTTTGCTGCCGCTGCCGGCTCGGCATTCGCCGGCTCGCAGCCGGCCGCCCCGCCCAGCCTTCCCGCTCCCGCGGTGGACGGCTCCGACCCGGCGGCCGAAGTGCCTGCCGTCGCCGCGATCCTCGCCCCCCAGGACATCCATCCCGGGCAGCAGGGGTACGCCAAGACCGTCTTCGAGGGGACGGAGGCACGCGCGTTCCCGATCGAGCTGCTCGGCCGCGTGTCGGGAACGCAGCCCAAGGGAGACCTGATCCTCTTCCGTGCGCTCGGCGACAGCCTCGCGCACACCGGAATCGTCGCGGGCATGAGCGGCAGCCCCGTTTACGTCGACGGGAAGCTCGTCGGCGCGATTGCCTTCGCCTTCCCGTTCGCCAAGGACGCGGTCGGCATGATCACGCCGATCGGCGAGATGCTCGAGGGCCTGGAGAGGATCGACGAACCTCCCGCTCCGTGGATGGCAGCGCCGGCCGGCGGCTACGAGCCGTTTCGCCGGTCCTTCCTCGCTCACTCCTACGACGCGCAGGCGTGGGCGGCGCTCGCCCCGCCGCCGGCCGGCGGTGAAGACCGGCGGTCGCTCATCACGATGGTCGGATCGGGCTGGAGCCCCGAAGTCCGCTCGTCGATCGAGGGGTTCGCGCGCGGCTTCGGCGCGGCGACCCCTGTCGTAAGCGGCAGCGCGGACCCGGTTGCGTCCGCCCCAACCCCGGCTCCGGGCTCCTCGCGCGCGTTCGCCGGCCGGCAGGAGGGCGGCTCCGGCTCCGCCGCTGCGCCCCCCGCGCGCGCCGCGGCGCCGGCCGGCCGCTCCTCCCTGCAGCCAGGCTCGGCCGTCGGCGTCCTCCTGATCGACGGCGATGCCTCGCTCGCGGCCGTCGGCACAGTCACCTACCGGAAGGGAGAGGAGATCGTCGCCTTCGGGCACCCGCTCTTCCAGGCGGGGCCGGTAGAGCTGCCGCTCACGAGCGCCGACGTGCAGGGGATCGTCTCCTCCTACGACTCCTCCTTCAAGATGGCGAACGCCGGGCCGATCATCGGCACCCTGCGACAGGACCTCCGCTCGGGAATCTCCGGGCGCCTCGGCCCGACGCCGCCGATGCTTCCGGCGCGGATCACGCTCGACGGCCCGGACGGCCGCCGTGAGTATCGCTACCGCATCGCGCGTGGGGTGCTGCTCGAGCCGACCCTGCTGGGCTGGGCCGCGACGAACTCCTTCCTGCACCAGGGATGGCGCACCGGAGAAGCGGCAATGGACGGAACGCTGACGATCCACTACAACGGCGGCCGCACGCTGGTGCGGCGCGACCGCCTCGCTTCGCGCCTTCCCTCCTCGGAAATCGCTGGCGTCCTGCTCGCCCCGGTCCCGCTGCTGCTGACGAACCCCTTCGAGCCGGTCACGCTCGACTCGGTTTCGCTCGACGTCTCCTACGCGCCGAAGCTCGCCGAGTCCATCCTGGTCGATCTGTGGGCGGAGCGCGCCGAGGTTCGCCCCGGCGAAACGCTGTCCCTCACCGCGCGCCTGCAGGACCGCCAGGGAACGCGCCGCGAGATTCCGGTCGAGATCCAGGTACCGGAGCGTTGGCGGGGCAAGTCGCTGCTGATCGTGGCCGGAGGGGCGAGGGATCTGACCGAATGGGATCAGGATCGCTCGCCGTCGATTTATGAGCCGAAGGATCTCGCCGGTCTCGAGCGGCTGATTCGCGAGTACCCCGACGCGGGCGATCTCCTGGTGAGAATCTATGGGGAGGAGGACGGCGTGGTCCTGGGCGACCTCGAGATGGGACCGCTGCCCGGATCGATCGAGAGCGTGCTCGGCTCCGCTCACAAGCGGGGGCCGGCGCGACCGAGCACGAACTATCGGATCGAGGAGCGCCGGATCGACGCTGCGAGCGTGGTCACGGGCGGTCTGGGCGTGCGCGTCCGTGTCGAGCCGTAAGACGTGCCCGTAGGGTGGCGGGGCGAGAGTCGCGGGGCATACCCGAGGCGCAAGCGCAGCTAGCGCAGCAAGCGCCGCAGCGCCGCAAGGCGCACCAAGGCGAAAAGAAGCGCACGGAAGAGGAGAGGGGCGCATGAGGGGAGCACGGTTCGGGGTACGCCGGGGGTTTTCGGGCGGGCGTGTGATCGTGATCACGCTCGCCATCGTTTTCGTCTGGACCGCCGGCGCAGCTCGCGAAGCGAGCGCGGCGCGCACGCAGGCGTTCCGTCTCGAGGGCTTGAGCGACTTCGACAAGGCTCGGATGAACGGCGTCGCGCTCCACGAGGATGGAACCGTTCTGCCCGGTCCCGCGGCGACCCTGATCGCGCCCGACGCGGGAGCCCAGGTCTGGACGCTCCTCCGTAGGCGGGACGACGGGATCTACGCGGCGTCGGGATCCGACGGGACGGTCTACCGGATCTCCGGCGACCAGGCGGGACGCCTGGCGGAGACGTTCGAGTACGAGGTGTTCGCGCTGGCGCAGGGGAGGGACGGAACCGTCTACGCCTCCGGGGCTCCCAACGGAACGATCGTCTCGATCGCCCGCGACGGGACCGTTCGCACGGTCTTCGACACTCCCGAGAAGATCGTCTGGGCGCTGTTGTCCGATCCCAAGGGCGACCTCTACGCAGGCACGGGGGAGCGTGGATACCTCTATCGTATCGAGCCGGACGGCACGGCTCGCGTGCTGGCGCGCGTCGAGGACGATCACATCCTCTCGCTCGCCTGGGGTCCGGACGGCCGCCTGCTCGCCGGCACCGAGGGGCGGGGACTGCTGCTTTCGATCGACCCGTCGAGCGGGGCGGCGAAAGTCCTCTACGACGCCCCGTTCCAGGAGATCTCGAAGATCGCCGTCGCGCCGTCAGGGACGATCTACTTCGCGGCGGGCGGAGCGGAGGCGCCCAGCGGGGGAGTCCCCGTGCCGCCGACCGGCGTCACGCAGGCGATCGATGCGGTGCAGAGCGGCGACGAGGAGGCGTCGGAGGGGGGGGCGTCCACGTCCGGTCCGGGCTCGTCGAAGGTCTTCGCGCGCGAGCCGGACGGAACGATCCGGGCGATCTGGGATTCGCCCGAGTCCACGATCCACGCCCTCGCCCTCGATCCACAGACCGGCGACCTGCTCGTCGGCACCGGCAACCGCGCCGCCCTCTTCCGCGTGAGCGGCGAGGGAGAAACGACCCTGCTCTGGCGTCCCGAGGAGGGGCAGGTGCTGTCCGTCCTCCCCGAGCGCGACGCGATCTTCGCTGCGACCGGCAATCCCGGGCGCGTCTACAAACTCGGTCCCGAGCGGGACGGCGAGGCGTGGATCCGTCCCGAGCCGCTCGACGCCAAGAACAACGCTTCGTGGGGCCGCGTCTTCTGGGAAGTCCTCCCGGGGGCGGGAAGCTGGCGCCTCCGCACGCGCAGCGGCTACACCGAGACGCCCGACTCGACATGGAGCGAGTGGAGCGGCCTGCTTCAGGATCCCGAAGGGTCGCAGGTCGCGAGCCCGCCCGCCCGCTTCCTCCAAGTCGAGGCGAGCTACGAGCCGTCCGGCGGGACGCCGAATGCCTCGGCGGAGCCCGCGCGCCTTCGCCGGATCTGGATCCCGTACACCGAGCCGAACCTCGCCCCTCGCATCGACCGCATCCGCTTCGCCTCCGACGACGGAGGCGGCGGCGCCTCCTCCGACGCCGGAGGAGGCGCCGCGTACACGCAGGATCTTGGGGGAGGCGTGCGCGTGCAGATCCAGCGGGCGCAGGCGCAGCCGCAGCCCGCCGGCGAGGGGCCGCCCCCTTGGGTGCGCAACGTCCGCGCGGTCGTCTGGGAGGCGAAGGATCCCAACGGAGATCCGCTGCGCTTCGACGTCGCTATACGCCAGGTGGGCGAGGAGAAATTCCGTCCGCTCGCGCGCGATCTCGACTCGCCTTCCTTCGCGATCGATACGGGGACTCTGCCCGACGGCTCCTACGAGGTGCGTATCCACGCGACCGACGCCCCGGCGAATCCTCCGGGGGAAGCGAAGGAGGACACCCGGGTCGGCGGTCCGTTCCGCGTCGATCATCGCCCCCCGGAGATTCTCGATCTGCTGGCCAGAAAGGACGGTCCGCGCCAGCTGCGGATCGAGGGGCGCGCGCAAGACGACGCCTCCCCGATCCGGCGCCTCGAGGTCTCCTGGGACGGCAACCCTTGGCGGCCTCTCGTTCCCGCCGACGGCTTCCTCGATTCCAAGCAGGAGGCCTTCCAGGTGACGATCGATCTCGATCGGGACGAGGACGGAAGCTGGGCGGCGGTGCGCGCCGCCGACGCGGCAGGGAACGAGGCGGTTCAGAGGGCCTGGCTGAGGCCGTAGCGCGAGCGCGATCACGCGCGCGGCGGGAGGAGCCGTAGCGATGCCGGAGGCGCCACCCCCTACCGGGACGGCGCCTCCGCGAGTCGATGCGAGATATCAGTACGCCTTGGCCCAGATCACGCGGCGGCCGCTCTTCGCTCCGCAGACGATGCACGCGCCTTCCTCGAGCAGGAAGTCCCCTTCGGGCACCGTCCGGATCGTGACCTTCATCTCCTCTTTCACGCGCGCCTCGCAGTCGGGCGAGCCGCACCAATGCGAGGTGGCGAAGCCGCTGTCCGCTTCCATGTACGAGCGGAACTCGTCGAACCGATCGATCGGGCGCGTGTGCTCGTCGCGGAAGGCGAGCGCGCGGTCGAAGAGATCCTGCTGCATGCGGGCGAGGATCGTGCGAAGAGCCTCGGCGACCCCGTCGACCGGAACGAACTCCTTCGCCCGGTTGTCCCGCCGCACGAGGACGACCTGGCGCTTCGCGAGGTCGCGCGGCCCCGCCTCGATGCGGACCGGCACGCCCCTCAGCTCCCACTCCGCGTACTTCCAGCCGGGCGTGAACTGCTCGCGCAGGTCGGTGCGCACCGAGAAGCCGTGATCCTTGAGCCCCGCCTGGATGGAGGCGGCGTACTCGGCGACCGCGCTCTTCTCCTCCTCGCTCTTCCAGATCGGGACGATCACCGCTTCGATCGGCGCGAGCCGCGGTGGCAGGACGAGCCCGTTGTCGTCGGAGTGGCCCATGATCAACGCTCCGACGAGACGCGTCGAGACGCCCCAGGAGGTGTTCCAGCAGAAGTCCATCCGGTTGTCGGCCGTCTGGTACTGCAGGCCGAAGCTCTTCGCGAAGTTCTGCCCGAGATTGTGCGAGGTTCCCGCCTGCAGCGCCTTGCCGTCCTGCATCATCGCCTCGATCGAGTAGGTCCGTAGCGCCCCGGCGAACTTTTCCGCGTCGGTCTTGCGGCCCGCGTAGACCGGCAGCGCCATCCACTGCTCCGCGAAGGTCCGGTAGACGTCGAGCATGCGTCGCGTCTCCTCCTCCGCTTCCTCCTCGGTGGCGTGGGCGGTGTGCCCTTCCTGCCAGAGGAACTCGGTCGTCCGCAGGAACAGCCGGGTGCGCATCTCCCATCGGATCACGTTCGCCCACTGGTTGATCAGGAGGGGAAGGTCGCGATACGACTGCACCCACTTCGCGAACATGCTGTAGATGATCGTCTCCGACGTCGGACGCAGAACGAGCGGCTCCTCGAGCTTCTCCCCCCCGGCGTGCGTGACCACCGCCAGCTCCGGCGAGAACCCCTCGATGTGCTCCGCCTCCTTGTGGATGAAGCTCTCGGGGATCAGCAGCGGAAAGTAGGCGTTCTGGTGGCCGGTCTCCTTGATGAGCCCGTCCAGGCCGCGCTGGATCTTCTCCCAGATCGCGTAGCCGTTGGGCCGGATGACCATGCAGCCCCGAACCGGGGAGTGATCGGCCAGCTCGGCTCGCTGGATGAGGTCCTGGTACCAGCGCGAGAAGTCCTCCGCTCTGGGGGTGATGCCCTCGACGGCCACGCGTCCTCCTTTCGGCGACTGCCGGGTGAAAGAAAGTTCTGAGGATCCGCGATGCCCTGCGGCCCTGTCAAGCAGCCGGGGGATCCGCGTTCGATCGGGCGGCGGAGCGCGCAGTCCTGCCGACCGAGGGCGAGAGCGGCGAGAGACGGGCTGGAGGGACGAGAGAGGTCTGGAGAGGCGAAGGGGCCGGGCTAACGCGGCGTGACCGGGATGCGCAAGCGCTGCCCGGTGCGGATCCGCGTCGACCGTCCCAGCTCGTTCTCCTTCTGCAGCTCCGCCACAGAGACGCCATGCTTCCTGGCGATCGATCCGAGGGTATCGCCTGCGCGGACCTTGTAGCGCGTCGGCTCCCCCCATGCCCGGCGGTCCGCGTCCGGAAGCGAGGCGTAGGCGGCCGCCGGATCGCTGACCCGGCCGGCCGGCACGTTGAGGACGATCCCGGCGGGAAGCGAAACCTTCTCACGGAGGACGTCGCTCGTCAGCGCGGGATTCAGCTGGATCATCTCCACGGACGGCGTTCCGAACGCCTTCGCAAGCGACGAAAAGCGGGCCGGGCCGGGAAGGACGAAGCGCTGCACCTCCTCGGGCGGGTCGAGCTGCAGGTTCCCGAAGTACAGCTCGTGATCCTTGGTCACGCGGATGGCGGCGAGGAACTCGGCGTAGAAGTTCTTCGAAGCGAAGCCGAAGTAGGGACCGTCGTATTCCCGGATCAGTCGGACGATGTCGGGCGATCCCAGCTCCCGGCGCGCCCGCATCATTCCGTCGACCCCGTGATTGTAGGAGGTGACGGCGAGGGGCCAGGAGCCGAGCTTCTCGTACGCCTCCTTCAGGTATCGCGCCGCGGCGTGCGTCGCGATGTAGATGTCGCGCCGCTCGTCGACGTACCGGTCGATCCGGAGGTATTTCCGCCCTGTCCCGGTGGTGAACTGCCAGGCGCCGGCGGCGCCGGCCTTCGAGAGGGCCGCCGGGTTGTAGGACGACTCGACGTGGGGAAGCGCCGCCAGCTCGGTGGGCATGCCGTAGCTCGCGAGGATCGCCTCGACCGTCGGCTTCCACCGTCCCGAGCGGACCAGCCCGTCGACGAACTGATCGCGGATCCCGCGCTGCGAGCGGATCGACCCGGCCGCCTTCAGGAACCGGCTCGCCCCCGACCCCTTGGGGAAGAGCGCGGCGACCCGCTTCTCCTCCGCTTCCCATCGCGCCGCAGGCTTCAGCGCCAGCTCCTCGAGCACTTTCGAGAAATGCGAGCGGCGGTCGCTGATCAGCTCCCGCCGTCCGCTCTCGCTCATTCCCTCGGTGTGGAGCGTTTCGTAGCGGATCCCCGGATCGTCCTCGTCGTGCAGGATCGTCCAGTTCTTGTCGTGCAGCGTGAAGATCTCGACCCAGAAGGAGACCAGAGGTTCGATCTCCGAAGGGCAGGGGAAGGTCTCGACCTTCTGCGCGCGTGCGGGCGCGGTGAAGCCGATGGGCAGGGCGAGCCCGGCCGCGAGGAGAATCGTGATGCGAATTCGTCGACCTTGGTGCCTCATTGCCCCCCCGACAAGGCTCTTCTAGACTGCACGGGACCCGAGACAAACATCGGCTCGGAAAGGTCGGACCTGAAACACAAGTAGAGTTTAGGAAGGGAGCGAATGACCCGCAAGCGCTTGTGCTCGTTCGAGACGCGGACGTGAGCCGAACGGTCGACTCCGCCGCGCCGGCCCCGGCCGCTCCCGTCGAAGCGCGCAATCTCACGAGGAACTTCGGATCGATCCGCGCTGTCGACGACCTCTCCTTCCGCGTCGAGCGGGGAGAGGTCGTGGGCTTGCTCGGTCCCAACGGAGCGGGAAAGACGACGACTCTGCGGATGCTGATCGGCAGCCTCGTTCCGACGAGCGGCCAGGTCCTGCTCTCCGGGTTCGATGTCCTGCGCGAAGGTCCGCAAGCCCGCGCCCGCCTCGGCTACATGCCCGAGCAGATGCCGCTCTACGGCGAGATGCCGGTCGTCTCCTACCTCCGGTTTCTCGGCAGCCTCAAAGGGCTAGCCGGCGCGGCGCTCGCCGACGCTCTCGAGCGCGCGCGCGCGCGGCTCGATCTGGAAGCCGTCTGGGACCGTCCGACCCGCTCGCTCTCGCGAGGATTCCGCCAGCGGGTCGGGCTGGCGCAGGCGCTCCTCGGCGATCCGGAGCTGCTCGTCCTCGACGAGCCGACCGCAGGCCTCGACCCGAACCAGATCCGTGAATTCCGCGGCCTCCTCCGCCGCCTGGGGCGCGACCACGCGATCCTGCTTTCGACCCACATCCTTCCGGAGGCGATCGAGGTCTGCGACCGTGTGATGATCATCCATCGCGGCAAGCTCGTGGCCATGGACCGGCCCGACCGTCTCACCGACCGCGGCGAGGGGGGGCGGGTGATTGCGCGCCTGCGTTCGACGGAGCGACCGGACCCCGGCGACCCGCGGGCGCGCGTCGAGCCGGAGGCGGCCGGCGTCTGGCGCGTGGAGGCGGCCTGGAACGCCGCGCAGGGACGGGAGGCGCTCGCGCGAATGCTTTCGCAGGGAGCCGCGCTTCTGGAGTGGCGGACGGGAAGCGTGGGGCTCGAGGAGGTGTTCCGCCGCTTGACCCTCGGGGAGGTGGAGGAGGAATGACGGAAAGCTACCGGCGCGCGCGCGCCATCGCGATCCGCGAGATCCGGAGCTTCTTCGCCTCGCCGATCGGGTGGACCGTCCTCTCCGTCTTCTGCCTCATCGCCGGCCTGGTCTTCGTCGGGCTCCTGATCCGCACGCGGCAGGCGGCGATCACTCTGGCGCAGACCGCCGGTTCGCGACCGGGCATGCCGGCCGGGCTCCACGTGAGCGACTGGGTGGTGCGCCCCTATCTCTTCAACCTCGGCTCGGTCCTGCTCTTCTTCGTCCCGCTCCTCACCATGCGGAGTTTCGCCGAGGAGCGCCGGGGCGGAAGCCTCGAGCTGCTCTTCTCGCTCCCGGTGCGGGGCGTCGAGTTGACGCTCGGGAAGTTCGGCGGGGGAGTGCTGTCGATGCTCTCGCTCCTCGCCATCGTCCCGGTCCATGCCGCGATCCTCGGCGCGGTGAGCCGGCCCGACTGGGCGGCGGCCTTCGCGGGACTCGTCGGCCTCGTCCTGCTTGGCTGCTTCATGACCGCCTTCGGCCTGCTCATCTCGGCCCTCTCGCAGAGCCAGATCGAGGCGGGGGTCTTGACGCTCGGACTATTCCTCCTCCTCGGCCTCGGTCCCGGCGTGGCCGAGGCGGTGAGCCCCGCGATGGCGCGCGCTCTCGGGTTCGTCGCCGTTCTCTCCCGCTTCGAGGACTTCACGCGGGGGGTGATCGACCTGCGCCACGTCGCCTTCTTCCTCGGCGGGACGATCCTCGCCCTCGCCCTCACCCTCCGCTCGCTCGATCTGCTCCGTTGGAGGGGCGTATGAGCGGCCGGCTGCTGCCGCTGCTCCTGGTCGCCCTCCTGCTGGCCGCGCTGGCCGGAGCGCTCGCGTCGGTCGCCGGTCCCCGCGCCTACCTTCCGCGCCTGCTGCTGCTGGGCGCGATCGGCAGCTTCGTCCTGTTCCTCGTCCGCGCGCGCGGCGACATCCTCTTCCTGCTCGGGCGCGCGCGCCGGACCGCGGAGCCGGGGCCGGCGAGCACCTGGCTTCTCGCCGCGATCGTCCTCATCCTCGCGTCGGTCGTCTTCGGGCGGGTCCCGGTGCGCGCCGACCTGACCGCCCGCGGGCTCAACCGTCTCTCCGAGGCGAGCCGGCAGATCGTGCGGGCGGCGGAGGCGCCGATCGAGCTGATCGGCGTCTACCGCGAGACCAGCCCGGACCGCGAGCGCGCGGTCGACCTGCTCGAGGTCTATCGCGTCGCCTCGACGCGGATTCGCACCCGCATGCTCGACCCCGACCGCTCTCCCGAGGAAGCGCGCGGTCTCGGCGTCACCCGGGCCGGCGTGATCCTCGTCCGCTCGGGCTCCGTTCAGGAGGAAGTGGACGAGCTGACCGAGTCGGACATCACCGAGGCGATCCTCCGGGTCGAGAATCCCCGGCGGACAGTGATCGCCTTCACGACCGGCCACGGCGAGCCAAAGCTGACCGATGGATCGCCCGGAGGGCTGGCGCGGTTCGCGAAGACCCTGCGGGACGCTGGGTACGAGCCGGTCGAGACGACCCTCTACGACCAGCCGATTCCGGACGAAGCGGCCGCACTGGCGATCGTCGGCCCGCAGCGTGCGCTTCTGTCCAACGAAGTCGAGCGAATCGGCGCCTATCTCGATCGCGGCGGCCGGGTGCTCCTCGCGCTCGAGCCGGGAACGACGATCGGTCTAGAAGGCACCCTCGCGTCTCGCGGGATCGGACTCGACAGCCTGGAGGTCGAGGACGAGAGCGCGCCGACTCGCGGTCTGGGGATGGGACCTCGCGTCCTCCTCGTGACGACCTACGCGAATCACCCGATCGTTGCGGCGGGAATGGGCTGGACCGTCTTCCCCGGCGCGCGGGCGATCCATCTCTCTCGCGAAGGGCTCTGGGGGATCGAAGGAGCGACCCTGTTCCAGACCGGGCCGGACGCCCGGCTCGTCGCTCCACGAGGCGAGGCCGCGCAGGGCCCCCGAGGCGCTCAGCCGCTCGCCGTCGTCGAGGAATGGGAAACGCCCGGGGCTGCGGAGCCGGTCGCCGGAACGACCGCGCGAGAGAAGCCATACGGCCGGCTCTTCGTCGTCGGCGATTCGGGCTGGTTGACCGGGCAGTACCTCGATCTGTTCTCGAACCGGGACCTCGCGCTGCGCGCCGTTCATTGGCTCGCGCGCCGGGAGTTCCTCCTGAAGATCCCGCCGATCGACGTGACCGGCACCCCGCTGCGGATCTCGCTCACCGGAATCCGGACGCTCGTCTACTTGCTCCAGCTCGTCCTGCCGCTCGCGCTGCTGGGCGCAGGACTCTGGATCTGGACGCGGAAGCGATGATGCGCCTTCGGACGCCTTCCGCGTGGATGACGGGGAGGCGGTGAGCGGAGTGCGGCGCCGCTTTCCGACTCCCGTGCAGATCTTCCTGCTGCTCGCGATCGCCGGCCTCGTCGCGGTATGGCTGCGCACCTCCTCGCGCCCGCCGACCGACACGGCCGGCAATCCCCCAACGGGGGCGCCCGCCTTCGACCTCGCGAGCGTTCGCGAGGTGGTCTACGAGCGGCCGGCGAGCGGCTTCCGCGCGCGCGTCGTCCGCGAGGCGGACGGCTTCTGGATGGTCGAGCCGTACCGGGACCGTGCGGACGACGCCTTCCTCGCGCAGTCGCTGCAGGTCGCCGCCACGATCCGCCCGCTGCGCACGCTGCCCGACACCACCCGCGATCCCTTCGGCCTGCGCGTGCCGTCGGCTCGCCTGATCGTCTCGTTCGACGGCCGGCCGCCGTACCGCGTCGACCTCGGCGATTCCATTCCAGCGGGCGGAGGCCGGTTCGCGATCCGGACCGGCTCGCCGTCGGTCGCCGTCCTCGATCCGTTCCTCGCGCGGCGCTACCTCGCCCCTCCGGGGAAAGAGATCCAGAGCCCGATCGCGGCGCCGCTCGCGATCGGCCCTCCCGACTCGATCGTCGTGCAGACGCGAGAAGAGATGCTGAAGATCGCGCGAAGGGGAAAGCAAAGCTGGTCGATCGTCGAGCCGGTCCGCGCCGCCGCGTCCGCCCCGGAACTCGAGCGCGCGATCGAGGCGCTTCGCTCCGAGAGCCTCACGTCGTTCCTCGGTCCCTCCGAGAGGCAGGACCTTCCGAGCCTCGGCCTCGATCCTCCCCGAGCGGTATGGACCCTCCATCAATCGGGCCGGCCGTTCCTCGTGCGCATCGGGCACGCAACCGCGGATCAACGCTCCGTGTACGTGATCCCATCCGGCCGCGACGTCGTCGCCCTCCTGCCGAGCGACAACTTCCGCACTCTGGTCGACGGCTCCGCCCGCCTTCGCGAGAACCTGCTGATCCCGGAGCGGAGGGAGGCGCCTGCCGGCGTCGAGCTCGCCGAGGACGGCCGGACGCGCCGCTTCGAGAGGACGGGAGAGCGATGGAGCCCGGCTGGCGGGGCACTGGAGCCGGCGGACGAGGAGAGGTTCCGCGCGCAGCTCCAGAACCTGCTTCGCTTGCGAGCCGGAGGATTCCGGCCGGGGGCCCGTTCGGATCTCGAGCGGCCGCTGCAGATCGTGCTGCGCTTCGCCGGGGGGGACAGCGAGACGCTCGCGGTCGGTCTGCCCCACGGGGATCGGAGCGTCGCGTGGAGCTCGGCCCAGCCGGGACTGGCGCTGGTCCCGCCGGCGCTGCGAGAGAGCTGGTCGCGCTGGCTGGAGGGCGCGCGTCCGCTTCCTTGATCTGCCTTGACCCGCCTTGACCCGCCTCGCGTGCCGTCCTACGCTGCCCGCACGATGCCGAGGGGGATCGAAGAAGAGAGGGCCGCTGTCGTTTGGACGACGGTGGGCGATGTGGAGCGAGCGCGCCTGCTCGCGCGCGAGATTCTCGAGAGGCGTCTCGCCGCCTGCGTCAGCTTCGTTCCGCACGTCCGGTCGCTCTACCGATGGAAGGGAAGCCTCGAGGAGGAGGCGGAAGTCGCTCTCTGGATCAAGACCTCCTCCCGGCATCTCGACGCCCTGCGCGAGCGGCTCCTTGCGACGCATCCCTACGAGCTGCCGGAATTCCTGGTCCTCGACGTTGCAGGAGGATCGCCCGCCTATCTCGCCTGGATCTTCGACGAGACCGCCTAAACGCCTGACGAGGGGGAACGATGAACCATCCGCCGAGCGGGATCATCACGATCGCCACCGATTTCGGTACCCGCGACAACTACGTCGGGACGATGAAGGGGGTGATCTATCGCATCCATCCGAAGGCGACCGTCGTCGACCTGACCCACCAGGTGCAGCCGCAGGATCTGATGGAAGCTTCGCTAGTGCTCGAGAGCTCGTACCGGTATTTCCCAGAGGGAACCGTGCATCTCGTCGTCGTGGATCCCGGGGTCGGCACCCGGCGGCGTCCGATCGTCATCGACACCCCCTCGCATCTCTTCGTGGGACCGGACAACGGAGTCTTCTCCCGCATCTACGCCGCGCAGTCCCAGGTCGAGGTGCTCGAAATCCGCAATCCCTCGCTGATGCTGCCGCAGATCAGCGACACCTTTCACGGGCGCGACATCTTCGCTCCGGTGGCGGCCCATCTGTGCCGCGGCATCTACCCCGGCGAGGTCGGTCCCGTCGTCGACGACCCGGTGCGCCGAGATCCGCCTCAGCCGTCGGTTTGGCAGGACCAGATCACAGGCGAGGTCATCCACATCGACTCCTTCGGCAACATCCTCACGAACATCACCCGGGAGGTGTTCGAGATGGTGGCGGCGGGCAAGCGGTTTCGTGTCATCGTCAACGGCAAGGCGATCGACCGGATCAGCCGCAGCTACGAGGAGGTGGAGCGAGGCAAGGCGCTGGCGATCTTCAGCAGCCTCGAGCTGCTCGAGATCGCGGTGCACGGAGGCAGGGCCGACCGTCGGATCGGGGCGGGCAAGGGAGATCCGGTCCAGGTCCTGACCGAGAACCCCTGAGCACGCGATCGCGCGGACCCTGGCGGGCTTCCGTGGACGGGCCGGTTTTCCGCCTCTACGGCCCTCCCGTCCGTGACCCGGATCACTCTCTCGCCCCCCGGAACCGATGGGGCGGAGACGGTTCCGCCTTTCGGTGCCGTCGGAGCGCCGATCAGGCGAGGTGAGGGGTCTCGGTCCTCGCGGCTCGGCGGGCTCGCTTTGCCCCTTCCGCATGGGACGCAAGCCGCCGAACTCCGCCGCGCTCGCTCCAGAAATTCTTCTTGTCACAAGAGGCCCAACGCCTTGAAACTAAGAGATGCCGGGAGGGGGGGTGTCATGGGCGCGCGATGGGTATCTCGGAAGATCCGAGCGGCTTCCGCATGGGAAGACGTCGGAGCATCTCCCGCATCTCCCTCGATCCCTTGTCGGTCCTCTTCTCGTCCGTGCCGTCTTCCACTGCCTGGAACTACGCGTCTCGCTGTCCGTCCGGCCGTCTCCGCCCTCGTCCGGCAGAGCCGTCGCTTCGAAGCTTCCGAGATCGTGACGGGGCGGGAGTGGCGGGTGTGGGGAGAGCCGGGTGGGCTCGCGCGGAACGGATCCAGGCCGGTCTCCGGTTCCCCCTTGCCGGACGCCGGGCGCCTGCACGGATCACTCACGGGACGGCAACTCCGGGGACGGTAAGTGTCGGGGCCGCCCACCGGGCGGCCAAGGAGGTCGGGAGCGATGCCCTATAGAGAACGGCCCGGCTGGTCGGATACGGGAGAGCACCGGAGCGCCTTCAGCAGCTTTCTCCGGAAGCTCTACACGCGCAGCTGGTACCTGGTGATCCCGCTCATCGCAGTCTGGTGGTTCGACGCGCAGAGAGTGGATCCGCAGACGAAGGCGATCGAAGAGGAGATGGCGAAGGAGCGCAAGGGCGTCGAGGAGACGCGCAACGTTTCGCTCACGAGGGCGCGGAAGGTGAATATCCGCATCTCCGCGTTGCGGGCCGTGGGAGACACGATCGCCGTGCGCGGCGAGCAGGCCGGCGCCATCCTCGACACCATCCAGACGATGATCCATGACAACCTGACGGAGATCCGCACGATGGAGGTCGAGTCCGACTCCCTCCGGACCGTCTATGCGACGGCGACGGAACACAGCGACGCCTACTCTCGGCGCCTCGAGACGATGCAGGCTCGCGTGGACTCCCTCCGGGCGCTGATCGAGCAGCGATCGAACGACATCGCGCAGCTCGAGACCGAGATCGCGGCGACCAACGATCTGGCCGACCGCCTGCTCCATCCCGAGGCCTACAGGAAGAACTCCGCGCTCGTGACCGGGGAAGGGGACTTCCCGAACCGCGACGCGCTACCGAAGCGGTGAGGAGCAAACGATGCGTTTCCAAGACGAAGAGACCTTCGATCCGAAATTCCGGCTCCGCCCCCGGCATGCGTTCTACATCCTCGATCTGATCCTGATCGCGGCCATCTTCCTGATCACGGGCCGGATGTACATGAACACCAAAGGGGTCGAGATCATCGCCAGCAAGCAGCAGGAGCGCGAAGCCGCGACCCTCGAAGGCCAGCGTCTGCTCGCTCAAGCCGACTCCGTCGTCACCGCGACCCTCTCGACCTTCGAGCAGATGAAAGCCGACAGCGTCCACGCGGTCGGCGGCCTGCTGCAGCTACGCAGCGACATCGAGGCGGGATTCGTGCGCCGGCAGACGCTCGATCAGCAGGTGATCGGTCTCTCCGATGCGATTCTCTCGCTTCGCGACCAGACCGACGAGGCGGTCGCCCAGTCCGTGCGAGACAGCATGAACGTGGCGTCTCGGCAGGCGGAGATCGACTCGCTCCGCACACGCGCCGACGCTCTGGCGAAGCAGCTGACGGACACGAGGGCGGAGCGCGACCGGGTCGCCGCCAATCTGATGGCGGCGCGGCGGCAAGAGACCTATGACCCGACCGGACGATTCCCCGAGAAGACCGGACTGATGGTGCGGCGGGACGTCGGAAGCGACGAGGTCGATCTGACGAACCTGCAGCTGCAGCAGCTCCTCTGGGAGCCTCGCGATGGAAAGGTGGACGTCGGAGTCGAGCTCGGCTTCGGTCTGGGAACCGATCAAGCGGTCTCCAACAAGCAGGTGGGCTTGCTCGTCTCGCGCAGCCTGATCCACCGCCGCCTCGGTCTCGATCTCTCGGCCGGATACTCGCTGCTCACGGAAGAGGGGGGGACGGACGATCAGAGTCCGTATGCGTCCGCAAGCCTTCGCCTCTCGCCGTTCTACAAGGAACGCCTTCACCTCGGGCTCGGTGCCCGCGCGAACCATGGAGAGGTCGTGCCGTTCCTGGGTGTCCAGGTCGGACGCCGCTAGAGGCTGATGGACCGGACGGGCACGGAGCGGGGGAGGAGGCCGAGGCCACGGCGTCCCGGGTTCGACCTCTTGGCCGGCGGCAGGATATGGATCTATCTCGTGATCCTCCTCGCGCTGGTCGTCCTGCGGTTCGTCCCCGACTGGCGGTCGCGGGTGAAGGAGCCTCCTCGCTCGAATCCCGCGGAGGCCCGGCTCGTCCTCGCCGGTCTCGACTGCGCACCGATGCTGATTCCCCGTTTGGCGTCCGCGTATCGCGAGTTGTACCCGAAGACGTCGATCGAGGTGCTCCACGGCGGGACTCGGCAGGCCCTGGAGGATCTTCTGAACGGCCGGGCGGACGTAGCCTTCTTGAATCGCGACCTGACGATGGAGGAGCGGGCGGTGGTGCACGAGGCGGGGGAGTCGACGCTCGTCTTTCCGATCGCGCTCGGCGGGATCGCGCTCCTCGCCGCAACATCTCCTGGGGTGCCGGAGTCGGTGCCGGTGCAAACGCTCCGTTCGCTCCTCGAGGGAGAGGAGCCGAAGGAACTCGAGGCGCCGCAGCACCTCTATGTGCCGGATCCGAACCAGGGTCTCTGGGACGCCTTGCTCTCGCAGCTCGGCCTCTCGAGCGCCGCGTCCGGGCGCGTCGTGTTCCTCGCCGGGGAGCAGGAAGTGATCGAGGCGGTTTCCCGCGATCCTCACGGTCTCGGCATCGCGAGCACGCTCGAGTTGCCGCCGGATCTCGCGAGATCGGGTGTGCAAGCGATCCGGATCCGGCCGGACGGGCAAGGCGCTGGACCGGACGCGGCGCGGCCCACCGAGACCGCGATCGCGACCGGGGAATATCCGCTCTTTCACTACTTGTATGTATCCTGTACGCCTAAGAGTACGGCGAGCGCCTCCGGATTCGTCACGTTCCTCCATAGCGGGAGGGGACAGAGGCTCGTGGCGAGCGAGGGTTTCCTGCCGGCGCGAGACGTGCCCCATGAGGTCGTCCTCACGAGCAAACCGCTGCAGACGGCCGGCTGAGACGAGATGTTGCTGGAAAGGGAGAACTTGATGCTGCGTTCCTTTATGCGCAAGCGGATCCGGGGGGGCCTCGTCCTGCTCCTGGTCGCGGCCTCGCTTCCGGTCGTCGCCGAGGCGGCCAAGAAAAGCTACCGGTACGAGGACGATCCGATCCGGCTCGGGAACAACGCCCTCGAGCAAGGCGACATCGACCAGGCTCGGAAGTACTTCGAGGAAGCGATCGCGAACGAGCATCAGGTCTACAACGCCCATCAAGGGCAGGCGGAGATCCTCGCCTTGCAGGGCTCGTACGCCGAGGCGGAGCCGCTCTACCGGCAGGCGATCATCGAGAAGAACAAGGAGACCGGCAAGGAGGACTTCCCTGAAGCTCACGCCGGACTGGGGCTCACCCTTCTCAAGCTCCAGCGCTACGAAGAGGCGAAACAGGAGTTCGACACCGCTCTGCGGCAGAAGGGGAGTCTCTGGGATGCGCAGTACGGCCTTGCGAGGATCCTGATCCGCGACGGAAAGCTCGACGAGGCGAAGAAGCTCCTGGCGAAGGGAGAGAGGAAGAAGGGGCGCAAGGAGCGCGCCGACTACTACCACTACGGCATGGCCCTGGTCCAGCAGGCCGAGGGAGACATCCAGGCGGCCGAGAAGAACGCGTTGTCGGCGTTCGTCATCTACCCGAACGATCCGGACTATGGAACGCTCGTCGCGCAGATCTACACGGCGCGCGGCGCCCGGTCTCTCGCCATTCCGGTGTACGAGCAGGCGTTGGCGACGCCGGGCCTGACCGCCACCGCCCCGGTCCGCCATTCGCTCGGCGTTCTGTACCAGGAGGAGCAGCGCTACAACGAGGCTCTCGAGCAGTACAAGCAGGCGGTCATCATCGACTCCACGTACGCGCTGGCCTGGAAGGACATGGCGCAGCTCTACTCGCTCGCGAAGCGCAACGAGGAGGCGGCTTCGGCGTACCTGCGGTATACGAGCCTTCGGAGGGACGACCCGCAGGGATACCGGGGGTTGGCCGACGTCTCCATCAAAGCACGCATGTACCGCCCCGCTCTCGACGCGGCGCAGCAGGCGTACGTGCTCGACAGCACGAACGTGGAGACCCGACTGCTGCGAGCGCGCGCCCTGTACTTCAACAGAGACAGGGATCAGGCGAAGAAAGCGTATGCTTCGCTTCCCGATACGACGAAGTTCGAGGCGACCGATTATGTGGCGATGGGACAGATGAAGCTCGAGGACAAGGAGTTCGACCCCGCCCAGGCGGATCTCCTGCGCGCGGTCGAACTCGACTCGACTCAGGCCGATGCCTGGTTCAGCCTCGGCTTGCTCGATCTCTATCAGCAGAAGCCCGACTCGGCGGTGCTGCATTTCGACCGGACGATCGAGCTCGCCCCCTCGAACTCGGGAGCGTGGATGAACCGCGGCCTCGCCAAGGCGCAGCTGAAACAGACCTCGAGCGCCGTGGCCGACCTGCGGAAGGCCACATCGCTGGCGCCTGACTTCGCTCCCGCCTGGTCATACCTGGGCAATCTGCTACAGATGGCGGACAGCACGGGAGCGGCGATCCAGGCGTTCAAGACCGCCACGGAAAAGGATCCGAAGAACGCCATGGCTCTGCGCGGGCTGGGCCTCAGCTACTTCAAGAGGAAGGATTACGCCAACGCAGCGAACGTTCTGAAGCAGGCCACGACGATCGATCCTGGGAACGCGGACAGCTGGGTCCTCTACGGCCAGGCCCTCGCCGTTCAGGGGCAGACCGCAGCGGGGCTCGCGGCGATCAAGAAAGCGCTGGAAATCAACCCGGAGCACGAGAACGCGAAGAAGCTCGTCCAGATTCTCGAGAAGGGGCAGCAATAGTCGCAGCCTGGGCGGGCGGGCTCGGCCGCCACGGGCAGGAGGAACGAAGGATGAACGTCGATGTCGAGAAGCGGGGTGACGTCCACATCCTCACACCGAAGAAGGACTTGAGCGGCGGCGAGGAGACGCGCGAGCTCGAGCGCGCGATCCAGGAGATCCTCACGCAGGGGCCGCCGCACATCATCATCGATCTCGGGAAGGTCTCCTACGTCAACAGCGCCGGTCTCGGCTCGCTCGTGGCGGCGCACACCAGCTGTCGCAACCGAGAGGGGTGGCTGCGGCTCGCCCGGATCGGCAAGCGCATCAACAGCGTCTTCTTGATCACGAAGCTTTCGTTCGTTTTCGAGACTTTCGACAGCGTTGAGGAGGCGCTGTCGGGAGCCAACCGCGCCTAAACCGGGCGCATGAAGGGCCTCAACGGAGGGCAGAAATGAAAGGCTATGTTTTCCTCCCGATCCTCGTCCTGGCGGTGCTCGTATCGCTGGCGATCTACAAGTACATGCTGCCGGACTTCATCCGTCTCGGCGGCTACCTCGTCCCGATCCTGATGACGCTGTCGATCCTTTCGCTGACGTTCATCGTCGAGAGGCTCATCACGCTGAAGCGGGCCCAGGGGCGCGGCGACATGAACGCCTTCGCCAGGAACCTGAAGAAGAACATCGACGCGAATCAGATCCAGGCCGCGATCGACGTGTGCAAGAAGCAGGGCGGCTCCCTCGCGAACGTGGTCGGCGCCGGGCTGGAGCGCTACCACTTCCTCAAGGGGAGCGCGAACCTTCCGAAGGACGAGCTGATCGAGGAGACGCGCCGCGCCATCGAAGAGGCGAACGCCCTCGAGACGCCGCTCCTCGAGCGGAACCTGATCGCTCTTTCGACGATCGCTTCGATCGCCACGATGGTCGGTCTGCTCGGCACCACGATCGGAATGATCCGCTCGTTCAAGGCGATGGGGCATGCCGGCGCGGCCGACGCCATCCAGCTCGCCATCGGGATCTCCGAGGCGCTGATCAACACGGCCGGCGGCCTGTTCCTCGCGATCATCTCGATCGTCATGTACAACTACTTCACGAACCGCGTGGACAGCTTCAACTACAACATGGACGAGACGACCTACGAGGTCGTCCAGTTGCTCGAGCACCAGAAGGAGTCGGCCCGTGGCCAAGGCTAAGCACAGGGTCGCGATCCGCATCGACATGACGCCGATGGTCGATGTGGCGTTCCTTCTGTTGATCTTTTTCATGTCGACGACGCAGTTCAAGCCGCCCGAGGAGGTGTCGGTCACGCTGCCGGAGTCGAGCTCCGAGATCAAGGTCCCCGAGACCGGAATCATCGTGATCACGGCGAACAAGTCCGGGAAGATCTTCATCGGAGACGAATCGGGCGCGGCCGGAGAGGTCCCGAAGGATGAGCTGGTGAACGCGATCGTCACGGCGCGAAGCCGCCGTCCCGGCGCCCGCGTCATCGTCAAGGGTGACAAGGAGACCGACTACGGTCTCATTGCGGACGTGATGGACGCGCTGCAGCATACGAATACGAACCGGTTCAACCTGATGACGGAGCTCAAGACAGCCAGCACGACAGGCGGGGAGAACCAAGGGAGGTAGGCGCTTTGGGCGGGATGGACTTTGCGGACAAACCGCAACAGAAGAAGAAAGGCTTTGGCCTCCGCCACAAGCGTAGGGTGGCGATCCGCATCGACATGACGCCGATGGTCGACATCGCTTTCCTCCTCTTGATCTTCTTCATGGTGACGACCGTCTTTCGCAAGCCGCAGGCGATGGAGGTGAACCTGCCGCCGGCGGACACGAAGGTGCAGGTCGCGGAGTCGAACGTCCTTACCTTGTACGTCACCCCGGACAACGGGTTCTACTGGCGTATGGGTACGGGCGGCGTGTCGACGACCTCCATGAAGGATCTCCGGACGCTCTTCACCGAGAACGCGAAGCTCAATCCCGAGCTGATCATTCTCGTGAAGGTCGACCGGGCGGCGAAGTACAAGACGATGGTGGACGTCATGGACGAGCTGGAGCTCGCGAACATGAGCCGCTTCAGTCTCATCCCCTTGGGGCCCGAAGACATCAAGGTGCTGGAGTCGGCGTCATGAAAGCCGCGACGATGAAGCCCAATCCTTACGCCTTTCCCGACGCGGCGCGCCTTCCGGTCGTCGGAAACGCGCATCCGCTTCGCAAGCGGTACTCGCGTTTCCTCTACTGGGCGGTGTCGATCGCTCTGATGTTCCATGTGGGGCTTTTCGGCGGCTGGTTGATCGCCCGCAGCCTGGAGAGGGAAGCGCCTCCGGTCGTCCGGGAAGTGAAGATCGTGAAGTACACCGAGCTGGGTGTGCCTCCCTCGATCGCGCAGGAGGCGACCGCCACGCAGGTCCAGGTCGCGGCCGCCGCCGCTCCGCCCTCGATCGGTATCCCGGAGCCGGTGCCCGACTTCCAGGCGACGACGTCCACGATCGCGAGCCAGGCGGAACTCGCCGAGGCTCTCGTTCCGACGAGCCTCTCCTCGCTCGATTCGGGCGGTGGCGACTCGCTGATCGTCGATATCCCTTCGGCGCAGAACGACAACCCCTCGCCGGACGAGTTCGTCGCGGTCGAGGAGATGCCGGTCCTGATCCAGATCCCCCCTCCCGTCTATCCGGACATGGCCCGCTCGGCCGAAGTCGAGGGGACGGTCATGGTGCGCGCTCTGGTCGGCAAGGACGGGAAGGTGCAGGACGCGTTCGTCACCGAAGGGGTGCCGATGCTCAATGACGCGGCGATTGCGGCCGCACGCAAAGCGGTCTTCAAGCCGGCGCTCCAGCAGCACAAGCCGGTCGCCGTCTGGGTACAGATCCCGATGCGATTCAGCCTCAACTAGCCGGGGGCGGAATCGCAAGGCCCTCCGTTTGCGAAGGCCGGGAGTCGCCAGCTCCCGGCTTTCGCCGTCTCACGGTGCCGGCCGTCCGGCGATCCCCGCAACCTTCCGGCACTCCGCGCCCCTGCCGGCGGCCCCCGCTCCTCGCCCAGCGAGTCCGTCGCCGAAGCTCTTGTTGTGCGGCCTCCGCATGGGTCGTACAGTCCTCGGGCGTTACCAGGAGGTGGCCGATGGCGACTGTCATCGACGTCGGGCTCGGATTGCTGCTCTTCCTCAGCATCGCTTCGGGGCTCCGCAACGGATTCCTCGAATCGGTCGTATCGCTCCTCGCTTGGATCGCCGGGCTCCTCGCCGCCTTCCACGGCGCCCGTCCCCTCGTCGAGCAGCTTCCCCGCGCCGTGCAGCGCGTGCCAGGGAGCGAGGTCCTGCTCGGCGTCCTCCTCTTCCTCGTCGCGTTCGCCGCCCTCCGGGTGTTGGGCCTCCTCCTCGGAGTCTCCTCGGGCAAGCCGGATGGCGCCGACCGGCTCCTGGGCGGCCTCCTCGGAGTCCTGCGAGGCCTCTTCCTCGTGGCGGCCATCGCCTCGCTGCTCGTCGGCCTGGTTCCGGCGAACCGGCCGATCCTTCGCGAGAGCCGGGCGCTTCCCCTCCTCGCCGTTCCCGGCCGCGTGATCGCTCACCTTGCCCCTCCGTCGCTCCGCGAGCGGATGGAGGCAGGCTGGCTCGCCCTCGCGAGGACGCGCGAGGGACCGGACGGGGAGCCGGGCGCCTCGCCTCAGATCCCGGCGGAGGTGTAGCGGCCCAGGAGGCCGGGTGATACTCCGGACGTCAGGAAGGCAGAATCTCGGTCAGCGTCTTGCCCGCGCGGGCTCGCCGGCCGAGATAGGCGCGCAACAGGGCGGCCGCAGGCACGGCGAACAGAACGCCGGCGGGGCCCAGGATCGCGCCGAACGCCAGGACCGCCACGAGGATGACGGCGGGGTTCAGTCCCATCGCCTTGCCCACGATCCGCGGGACGAGGACCTGCTGCTCGAGGAGCTGTTCGATCACGATGACGATCAGCAAGCGCACGAGCATCGTGCCCGGATGGGGCGCGAGCAGCGCCGCAGGAACGGTGAAGATCATCGTCGACCAGAAACCGAGGATCGGGATCAGGCCGAGGACGGCGGCGAGGAAGCCGAGGAGGATGGCGTAGGGGAGTCCGATGATCAGGTACCCGATGGTGAGGAGGATCCCGACGACGAGCGATACCAGCACCTGCCCGCGAAGATACGGACCGACGACAGCCTCGAACTCGGCGAACACGCTCAGGAATCTCTCCCTCCCCGCAGCGCCGACCTGCTGGCGCAACCATCCGCGAATCCGCGGGAAGTCGGCGAGCAGGTAGTAGCTCAGAACCGGCGCGAGGACGACCATCCCGAGAAATGTCAAAACCGCGCCGATCGCGCGCGTGACGCTCGTTGCTCCTCCCCAGATCCCGGTCAGGATCGTTTCCAGATGCTGCCCCAGCGTCTGCGCGACCGACGAAGGGCCGCCTCCTGCGGCCGGGCTTGCGCCGACCGGCAGGTAGCGGCCGATCCACGGCTCGAGCTTCTCGCGCAGCGAGAGGTAGAGATCGGGAATCGCGCGGATCAGGTCGGAGAGCTGCTGGAGCAACAGGGGGACGACGAAGAACGCGAACAGAGCTCCGATCACGAGGATCGGAACGAGGACGACGAGGGCTCCGACCGACCGCGGAATCCGGCGCTTCTCCATCCGGTCGACGAGCGGGTCGAGCCAGTACGCGACGAGAAGGCCCGCGACGAGGGGATAGACAACCATTCGCGTCTCGTGGAGAATCCAGAGCGTTCCAAGGAGGATCAGGAGCTGCAGGATCCTCCGTGCCCACGGCTGGTCGCGCTCGGGCCAAAGTAGCAGGACGGCGGCCAGCAGCGGCACGAGGATGCCGACGGCGCGGTAGAGGGTCCACAGAATCAGGGCGAGAACCCCGAGCAGCAGGAGTGCCGGGAGGTTCGCTCTCCACGTGGCGAGTCCTCGGTCTTCCGGCAGAGGGGGAGGGTTCGATGTCATTCCACTTCGTCCGGACGCAGGTCACGATCGGCCTCGCCTCCGCTCCCTGGCCGGAGGCCGATGCGCTCCTGCTCCCCACGAACGACTACCTCTGGATGGCGGCGGGCTCGGCGCTCGACCTGCGCAAGAAGGCGGGCGCCGCCGCGGAGACCGAAGCGGTGCGCCTCGGTCCGCTCTCCCTCGGCGAGGTCGTCGCCGCGCCGGCCGGCGATCTCCCGCTCGCCGCGATCGTGCACATGGCGGTGGCGGGGCAGGATCTCGTTTTCGATCCGGCCGCGGCCGCGCGCGCGATGCGCGCGGCGCTCGATCTCGCCGCCTCGAAGCCGTGGCGCTCGATTCTCGTCCATTCGTTCCTCGGGGCGGGCAAGGGGGCGCGCCCGCAGGATCTCGCGCCCATCCTCGAGACGCTCGTCGGCCGGTTGCTGGACGAAGCGCCGTTTGCGAAGGTCCATCTCCTCGCGCGCGACGAGTCGGAGCAGAAGAGCCTTCACGACATCCTCTACCGCATCATTCGACAGCAAGGCTGAGAGCGGTTCTCTCCGCGAAGCCGCCGGAGCGGTACTCCCGCCAAGCCGAGAGCCGCGCACTCCGTCGATTCCCTACATGCCCGGGGTGTTGCGGAAGGCGACCGCAAGCACGATCCGCACGACCCACCAGAGGATCCAGAGCAGCAGGACGGCGGTGAGGGCCTTGTTCTTCGCGAGGGCCGCGACGCCCATCAGGCCGACGGTCTGCACCGCGATCACCCAGATGCTGAAGAGGTCGAACACCCCCAGGAGGCGATGCGCCATGCTGTTCAGGTCGGCGATGAGCGCTGCGGGGCCGAAGGAGATGTCTACGGTCCCGCGCAGTCGCGCGAGCAGCGTGAAGAGCACGGACTCCACCGCCTTGGGAGCCCAGCCGAGCACGGCGACGAGCCACGTTTGCGCGAACCGGATCTGCCCTCCCAGTCCGAAGTTCACGATGAGGTGAAGCAGGACGGCGATCGCCAGGGTGCCGATCGCCAGGGTCAGCGGACCGCCGGCGAGGATGCCGACGGTGACCATCGTCCCGCCGCTCATGCTCTCCATCCGCTCGATCGCTTCCTCTTTCTGCTCCGCGCTCATCCTCGGATCTTCCTCGATCTTGGCCCGCACCTGCTCCTGCTGGGACATCGTCTTCTGGACGATGAGGTCGTGCACCGCGAAGCCGCTCGCGATCTGGACGGCCAGGACGATGAGTAGGGGAATGAGCCAGTCCGGGGTGTGGAACGGCGTCGCGAAAGCCCGGCGGGAAACGCCGAGGGCGAGGGTGAAACGCTGGAACGGGGAGACTGGACCGGCCGGACTGAGGGCCGGGCTGAGCGGGGGAGGGGTGGGGGTTTCGGCCATGCCTGTCCTCCTGAGGCGACCGTTCGGTCGCCGATGCGACAGAATCCCGCCCGCCTAACCCCCTGTCAACGCGATTCCTGACGAGCTCGCCGGGGCCGGGCGAGGGTGAAATGGATCGATGACAGAAGTAAAGAAATGTTGACGATTGATTTCTGATCGAGGATAATCGCAGCAATCGCGCGATACATGAGTAGTCGCCGCGTGCCGAACCGTCCGCCGGACGAAGGGAGCCAAATGAGGACGCAGGGGAAGCAGACAAGCCTTGCATCGGGAGTCCTGGCCTGGACTCTCCTGATCACGGCCGCGCTCGGCACGTGGAGCGCTGCCAACGGGAATCCATTCTTCGACTTCTACGGCTACTCCTACCTGGACGGACCGGCCTTCACGGCCGGCACCGTGACGACGATCCCGATGTTGTTCGATCCCGTCCAGCCGGAGCCGGTCCTCCCGCTCGACCTGGCTACGAACGAATACACGGTACTGGTCTCGGACCTCGTGATCGAGAGCGTCCAGGTCACGGGACCCGTGACGGCCGTCACCTACGCGGGTGGAACGATCCGGGTCTTCGAGGACCCGGCGAGGAACGCGGTCTGGCAGTGGAACCCTCCGAACGCGCAGGTCCCCGCCACATTCCAGGACGGCGTGCTGATCCTCGAAGGTCGGGTCACCGACGGCAGCCTCGTCTGGAACGGCCCGGGACTCAGCGGAGTCTTCCAGGGCCACGTGGACTTCACTGGCGGCACGAAGCTCGATCAGATCGGAGATCCCGCGCAGTGGCTCTTCTTCGGCGGCACCGCCTCCGGTCCTTTCGGCGGGGAGCCGGAGGGGTACGACATGGCGTGGGATCCGCAGCTGCTCGCGCCCGCTCCGGTCGCGACCCGGCCGGCGAGCTGGGGCGCGATCAAGGGGCTGTACCGATGAGGGCGCCGGCGCAGCTCACAGCGAGCAGAAGGCTGAAAGGGCCGGCAGGGGCGACGCCGGTGAGAACGGCGACCCACGCCACACCGATTCGAAAGCAGAGCGGGCGGCTTCTTCGCCCGGGAACCGATCGAGGAGGTTCGAAACGCATGCATCCATTCCGGGGAACTTTGCGCAGTGCGTTCCTGATGGTCTCGCTTCTCGCCGCAACGGCGGGCAGCTCGTTCGCTCTTCCGCTCTTGATGGATTACACCGGCTTCACATGGACCATGACGCAGCCGAGGCAGGTGAAGCTCGAGTCGGTCGGGGTGCTCGACGGCTTCACCCCGCAGGTGCAGGACCCCAGCGAGGTGTACACCTACTATCTCTCGGACCTCGTCCTCGCAAGCCAGCAGGACGTGGGCGGGGGCTTTCAGCTTCGCGCCTACTCGGGTGGCAGCTTCCAGATCTTCCAGTCCACAGGAGATCTGGATCGTCCCTACGCCTATGGCGCGAACCCGCTCGGAGCACCGCCGAGCTTCGTCGACGGGGATCTCTGGCTGCGCGGCAACTTCCAGAGCTTCTCGCTCCTGTTGGACACGGTGCAAAACGTCGGGACATTCTCCGGGACGGGCGTGTACGACGGCGGACTCTACTATCCCCACCTCGATGACTACGATCTGTTCACCTTCGGCGGCACGACTCGAGCCGGAGGCGGAATCCCCGCCGGATACGACTACCGGATCGACGGCCAGCTGCGAGCCGCGATCGAGCCGGTTCCGGAACCTGCCAGTTTGCTGCTGCTTGCCTCGGGGCTTCTCGGCTCCGGGCTTGCGTTCCGCCGCCGCCCCAGATAAGTTCCATCCTGTAGCTGCAACGGGGAGGGGGGAGACATTCGGACTCCCCCCCTTCCGTATCCTGCCGTACGGTCCCCGTGCTCGATCCACGACGGTGCAGAGCCGATAACGGGAAGAAGGGGCGCATGCGCCCTCGCGGCATCACGGGCTTCGAATCTGCGTACGGGATCGACTCCCCGCACGGCTGGAGGACAGGGAGATTGGGCCGTAGGACACGCATCCTTCTCCTGAACTTGCTGGATGCGCTGCTGATCAACGGGGCGGTGCTGATCGCGTTGCTGCTCCGCTTCGACGGGCGCATCCCGGTGGAATATCTGCATCGTTACGTCGAGGTCTCCTACTTCGCGACGATCGCCGGCCTGCTCTTCCTCAACCTCTTTCACGTGCACCGCACGCTCTGGCGCTACGTCGGCCTGCCCACCGCGCTCTCGATCCTGAACGCGTTGACGCTCGGCTTCGGCGTCTTCTACCTGGTCAACTTGTTGATCCAGCCGCAACCGCTGCCGCGGAGCGTCATCATCCTCTCCTGGATCCTCACGATCGCCCTGGTGCTCGGCACGCGCGCTAGCTACCGGCTCCTGGTCAGCCCGGTTCGGAGAGGACCGAGGACAGGCCGTCGGATCCTCATCGTCGGCGCCGGGGACATCGGAGCGATGGTCGCCCGCGAGCTGGAGCGCACGGTCGCGTATCCGGGGCACCCGATCGGGTTCGTCGACGACGATCCCGGCAAGATGGGCGCGAGGATCGAAGGGCTGCAGGTGCTCGGAACGACGTTCGACCTTCCCCGGCTGATCCACGAGAAGGAAGTCGGAGAGGTTCTGATCGCCGCCCCCTCGGCGCCCGGCCGGCTCCTGCGGCAAGTCGTGCGCGTCTGCCTCGAATCAGGCATCGCCTGCCGCACCGTCCCGGCGCTCTCCGACTACATCGAAGGCAGAGGAGCGCTCGATCAGGTGCGCGAGGTGCGGATCGAGGACCTGCTCGGCCGCGAGCCGATCAGCATCGACCTGCCCGGCATCCGACAGAGGATCGCGGGAAGCGTGGTGCTCGTCACGGGGGCGGGAGGCTCGATCGGATCGGAGCTCTGCCGGCAGATCGCGCGCTTCGCGCCCGCCCGGCTCGTGCTGCTCGACCACAACGAGAACAACCTCACCTATCTCGGGCTCGAGCTTCGCGAGGCGCATCCTTCGCTCGACGTCCTGCACGTGGTCGGCGACATCAAGGACGAGATCGGCCTGCACGAGCTGCTCGTGGAGCTTTCGCCGAACCTCGTGTTTCACGCCGCCGCGCACAAGCACGTCAATCTGCTCGAGACGCGACCGCGCGAGGCGATCCTGAACAATATCCTCGGGACGCGCAACGTGGCGAGGGCGTGCGAGGCGGCCGGCGTCGAGACGATGATCCTCATCTCGACCGACAAGGCCGTGAACCCGACGAACGTGATGGGAGCCTCGAAGCGGGCGTGCGAAATGCTGCTGCAGGCGCTGTCGTCGCGGTCGCGCACGACGTTCGTCGCCGTCCGCTTCGGGAACGTCATCGGCTCGGAAGGTTCGGTCCTTCCGATCTTCCGCAGGCAACTCGCCCGCGGGGGCCCGCTAACCGTCACGCACCCCCACGCGCGCCGTTACTTCATGACGATCCCCGAGGCGAGCCAGCTCGTCATCCAGGCAGCGTTGCTCGGGCAGTCCGGCGACATCTTCATCCTCGATATGGGAGAGCAGGTCCGGATCCTGGACGTCGCGCGACAGCTGATCCGGCTGAGCGGGCTCGAGCCGGACCGGGACGTGCGGATCGACTTCGTCGGACTGCGGCCGGGGGAGAAGCTCGAGGAGGAGATCCTGACGAAGGCGGAGACGACGCGCACCACCCGTCACGCGAAGATCTTCCGCTGCGAACTCGATCCGGTCGACACGCCCCGTTTCGAGAAGGAGGTCGAGCAGCTGATCCGGCTCGCCGCGCATGCGCCGGCGGGGGAGATCCGTGCCGGTCTCCAGCTGCTCGTGCCGGAGTTCCGGGAGATTCCGCCGCCCGCGCTTCCGTCGTTGGCGCCGGCCGAGGCGACGGAGGCGGAGAGCCCTCTGTATTCCACCGCGAGCGAGCCGACGGGGAAGAGGCTTCTCGACGTGATGGCGGCGGCGACGAGCCTCGTGCTTCTCGCGATCCCCGCCGCGGCTGCGTGGGGTCTGCTGCACCTCGCGGGCTCCGGCCAGGTGGTCTTCGAGGCGGAGACCCGGATCGGCCGCAACCGGCGCTGCGCCGACCGGCGCAGCCAGGAAAGCCGGGTCGGGATCGACCGGCGCAACGCCGATCGGCGCAAGAAGCGTCTTCCCGGCCGGCCGTTCGTGACTTACCGTCTCCGGCTGGAGCGTTCGACGTCCTCCAGCCCGCTCCAGAGGAGGTTCGCCGCATGGATCGCGGCCGCTCATCTGGACCGAGTCCTCTACCTCTGGAACGTCCTCCGGGGAGACATGAGTCTCGTCGGGCCTTCCGCTCACCTGCTCGAGAGCGACGTGTGGAGGCAGGAGGAGATCGGGGCCTGGACGTTCGCCCGCAGGCCCGGTCTGACCGGCCCTGCCCAGCTGCTTGCAGGCGGGGGGGAGGAGGTTCTGGTCTACGACCGCTATTACGGGCACCACGGGAACTGGCAGCTCGATCTCGATGCCCTGCGCCGGGCGCTCCCGCGCCTGTTGAGCGAGAAGAGGCCGGCCCAGCGAAGCCCGGCTCGGCCCGCGGTCGCCGCCGGCGCCGGCTCTGCGGGAGCGGGAACCCTCGTCCGCACATCGTCCGGGGAGGAAGGATGAACCAGCTCTCTCATTCGTCTTCGGCCGCGAGCCCCGCGGCCGCCGTTCGCCACGTCCTCGCCTTCTGCTTCGGCTTCCGCCCAGGCCTCGGCCTCGCGGCGCTCGCCGTCTCGTTCGCGCTCCTGCTCGCCGGGGGGGACCCCGACATCGCTCGCGCGCAGCAGGCAGGGGAGTACACCCTCGGCCCCGAGGACGTGCTGAACATCGGGGTCTGGGATCGACCGGAGCTGTCGCGGACGGTGACGGTGCAGGGGAACGGGGCGATCACCTTTCCGCCGATCGGAGAGGTGCCGGCCGCCGGCAAGACGGTCACCGCGCTCGAGCGCGACCTCGAGAACCGCCTGAACGACTTCCTCCGGCGCCCGACGCAGGTGAACGTCAGCGTCGCCGCCTTCAACAGCCGTTACGTGGTCGTCTCCGGGGCGGTCACGACGCCCGGCCGAATCGGCTTCGAGAAGATGCCGGATCTGGTGCAGGTGCTGGGGACGACGGGCGGGCTCGGAGCGGGAGGCGACCTATCGCGGGTGCAGATCTTCCGCGAGAACGCTCCCGCGGGGCAGTCTCCGCTCACGGTCGACGTCGCCTCCGCCATGGCGGGGGGAAGCGTGACGAACCTTCCGGCCTTGCAGGCGGGCGACGTGATCTATGTCCCTCCCATCCCCATCGCCGGGACGGGAGTGGCCGGACCCAGCGGAACGTCGGTCTATGTGTCGGGCGAGGTGGCGCGGCCCGGCGCGTACGGCGTGGTTCCCGGCCTCGACCTGATCCGCGTCCTGAGCCTCGCCGGCGGCGCGCTTCCGACCGGCGACCTGCGGCACGTGCAAGTCCTCGGACAGGACGCGAACGGGAGCAGCTACGTCGTGGTGGTCGACGTGAAGAAGGGGCTCGACGAAGGAGGGACGGCGTTTCCCGTTCAAGCGGGCGACGCGATCCACGTTCCGAAGCCCCCGATGACCGCCGCGCGGGCGACGTGGGGCGCGACCCGCGTGCTTCTCGGCGCCTCCCGCGATCTCTTGAACTTCTTTCTCATCTCGGACTACATCGACGAGCACAACTGATCCGGGCGTCGCGGTCCGGGGACTCGGAAGGACGCCGCCCGGCACGGGGCGTCGAGCAGGAGACTGGGAATGGAAATAAGGCCGAACGTTCGCGAGGCGCGCGATCTTCGCGGGATGGTCACCATGGTGTGGCGCAGGAAGTGGGTGGTCCTCGCGCCGGTGCTGGCAGGGCTGCTTGCCGGTTTCGTCATCGGGCATCCCAAGGTGCTACCGCCCGTCTACGAATCGACCGCGCGGATCCTCGTCGACTTTCCCGCCCCGGTGACAAAGGACCTCCAGGGGATCCTTCCGAGCTCCGGAATGCAGGAACAGATCGCACGGCTGAGCGCTCTCGTCCAGAGCAACGACTTCCTGCTGAAGGTCGCGTCCCAGTCCCGGCTGCGCGAAGACCCCGAAGTGAAAGCCTGGGTGAACAGCAATGCGCGGCGATATCCGGGCCTTTCCCAGGAGGAACTGGAGAACATCTGCATTCCTGAGCTGTTGCGCCACTGGATCGGCCTGAGGATCGCGGAGAACATTCTGACGATCCGCGTGGTCCACGCCGATCCCCTTCGCGCGCAGGATCTGGCCCAGAGAGTAGCGACCGGCGTCATCGAGGCGAACAGCAGCGCTCAGCTGGAGCGCGTGAAGGAGATGTACCGCTTCAGCGAGATGCAGATGGCGGTGTACAAGCAGGAGCTGGCCGACGCCGAGAAGAGCCTCGACGACGCGAAGCGCTCCGCAGCGCTCGGCGCTCTCCGCGCTTCGGGAAACAGCGCGGGGTTGACGGAAGTCCGGCGCCTGCGCGACGAGGCTTCGTCGGAGAGCGCCCGTCTCTCGACCGAGGAGCAGCGGCTCCGGCGCTCCATCCAGTCGAAGGCGCCAAGCGCTCTCGCCGCGTTGCCCAGCGCGGGCGGCCCGGCCTACTCGCGGGTCGTGGAGCAGGTCAAGGACCTCGAGCGCAAGTATGCCGAAGCGGCCGCGGATCCCTATGGATCGCAGAACGACGCCGAAACGTATGCCGTCCTCACGGCGCAAGCGCTCGGCGACCTGCAGCAGGAGGCGATCGAGCAGTGGGAAGGGGGCAACGCGATTCCCGCCTCCGTTCGCTCCGACGCGGCGGCCCTTCTCGTGACGCAGGCTCGGATGGCGGGAGTGCGCGAACGGCTCGGCGCCCTGGATCGAGCGATCTCCCGATCGGAGTCCTCCGTGACCGGAACGCCGGCGATCGAGACGGAGGTGCAGCGGCTCACGCGGGAGGTGGAGAACAAGCGGGCGCTGTACAACGCGTTCGTCAACCAATTGGCGTCGAGCAAGATCGGCGAGGCGTTCGTGGGCAGCATGGAGCAGGGGCGCATGTCGATCCTGGAGCCGCCTGCCCGTCCTCTCAGCCCGATCAAGCCGAACCGCCCGGTCATTCTCGTCCTGGGAGGGATCATCGGGCTGCTCCTCGGGATCGCCGCGCTCGCCATCGTCGAGCGCCAGGATCCGACCTTCCGCGATTCGCGAGAGGCGGAGCGCGCGCTCGGGATCCGCGTGATCGGCACCTTGCCGCAGCTCGACATGCTCGGAGCGGCCAAGGACCGGCCGCACTGGACGCAGCAGGCGTTCGACCGCTTCCTCGGCGACTCTCCCGCTTATCAGGAGATGCGTCGCATCGCGCTCGAGCTGCGCAACGACGAGGATGCGCCAGTTCGCTCTCTTCTGATCACGAGCACCCGGGGCGGGGAAGGCAAGACGACCGCCTGCATCCTGCTCGGCTCGGCGATCGCGACCGAGGAGCCCCGCGTCCCCGTCCTGCTGGTCGACATCGACCTGAGGCGCGGCGCTCTCGGGCGGATGCTGGGAGCCGAGCCGCACGGCCCCGGTCTCATCCAGGCTCTCGAGACGCGGCGGCTCGACGACGCGTCCTTCCGCAAGACGCCGGTGCCCAATCTCCATGTCCTCTCGCTCGGCGGGCACCCGCAGCCCCGCAACGACCTGCTCACGTTCGAGAACATCGCCTGGCTCGTGACCGAGCTGACGAGGCGCTACGGCGTGATCCTCATCGACTCTCCGCCGAACCTTCCGGTCCCCGACGCGCTCATCATCGGACAGGTCGTCGACGCCGTCCTGATCGTGGTCAAGGCGGGACGGACGCCACGCGCGATGGTGGAGCGCGGGGTCGAGCTGCAGAAGCAGTTCACGGGCAATCTGCGCGGGCTCTTGATGAACAACGTCGACGAGACGATGCCCTACTACTACAACCATCGCTATTACGGCTACCAGACGGCGAGGAGCAGCGGGCGGTGACCGACCCGGGCGGCCAGGCGATGGAGGTCCCGGGCTGGAGGAGCGGGGAGGAGAGCGCGGCACGCAGCTCACTCTCGCGCGGAATCCTGCTCACGGGGCTCGTGCTGGCCACCATCGGAATCGCGCTCGCGTACGCATCGACGTTCCAGGGACTGTTCCGGGTATGGCTTCATAATCCGAACTACTCGCACGGCTTCCTGATCCCACCGGTCGCCGCGTGGCTGCTCTGGAGGCAGAGGCGAAGCCTCGCGCTCACGGAGGCGCGCCCGGCATGGACCGGCGTCGTCCTGCTCGTTCCCGCCTTCCTGCTGCAGCTCGCCGGGCTGCGCGGGGACGTCATGATCCTGCAGGGGATCTCGCTGGTGCTCGCTCTTGGCGGGGTCGTCTGGCAGATCCACGGGAGCGCCGCGATCCGCCGCGCCGCCTTCCCGCTCGCGTTCCTCCTGTTCATGGTGCCCGCGCTCCCTTGGTTCCTCAACACGATCAGCTTCCGGCTGAAGATCCTCGCCGCCCGCACCGCCGTCTGGGCAGCGCAGGCGATGGGGGTCGCGGTGCAACGTGATGGCGTGAACATGAACTTCCCCAACGGGACGCTCGCCGTCGAAGGAGCGTGCTCCGGCCTGCACTCGCTCGTCGCTCTCATGGCGCTCGGGGCGCTCTTCGCCTACTTCTCGAGCGGATCGCTCGTCCGGCGGGTGATCCTCTTCGTCCTGTCGGTCCCGATCGCCGTCATCGCCAACACGGTTCGCGTCTCCTCGCTCTGCGTCTACGCGGGCCTCGCGACGCCCGACGCGGCTGCGGGGACCTTCCACGACGTTGGCGGCTACGCGCTCTTCGCCATCGCCTTCGTCCTGCTCGCGCTCGCGAAGCGGGTGCTGCGATGCTGAACGCGCCTGCCTCGATGCCGGGAGCGGGCGCTGCGATGCGGAAGCGGATCGCGCTGCCCGTCCTGTTCCCCGGCCTGCTTCTCCTTCTCCTCGGCGCCTATCGGGTCGGGTTTCCACCCGCCGCGCCGCCGGTCAGCGACCTTCGCGCGCTTCCGCAAACGCTCCTGGGCCTTCCCGGCAAGGACGAGCCGATGGCGCAGGCGATCGTGGAGGATCTGGACAGCGACGATCAGCTGATCCGCCGCTACATGCGGCCGGACGGGACCCCTGTGTGGGTGGTCCTCGAGTACTTCGGCAACAAGAGGCGGGGAGGCCACGATCCCGAGCTGTGCTACCGCAGCCAGGGATTCCGGACCGAGAAGCTCTCGAACGTCGAAGTCGGCGCGCAAGCCGACCGCATCGCCGCCCAGGCATTTCTCGCGACAAGGCCGGGCCGGGTCGAACGAGTCGCGACGTTCTGGTATACGGAAGGCGGAGGCGGGACGGCGGGGGGGGACGTCGGCCGATACCGGTGGCGTCAGTTCTGGCAGGGTCTCCGGCGCAACAGCACCTATGGCGTCTTCGTGCGGATTTCGACGCTCGAGACGCCCCGGGCGGGCGAAGCGGAGGCCTGGAACGAGCGATTCCTGTCTGAGGTCGTCAAGCTGCTTCCCTCCCTGATCCGGGAGTGAGGAGCGGAGGGCAAGGATGCGCCAGATCAGTCTGCTTCTCTGGTCTTGGATCGAGACGACGCGCAACCTCGGACGCGGCCGATTGTGGGCGCCGCTGCTGCTGCTCGCGATCGCCCAGTGGCTGGTCCTTCTGTTGCTGACGCAGTTCCACCAGCCGATTCTGACCCCGGTGCTGGCGCCGCTCATTCGCCTGCTCGTCGGAGAGCCCGCGCTGCATTATCCGGTCTTCTATCAGGCGCTGCCGGAGCTGAACAACTGGTTCTCGATCGTGCTCGACGTCGTGCTCGGCGCGTGGTTGATCGGCGCGGCGTTCCTCCTGTTCTGGCAGGCGGACCGTCCGGGGGAGCTGCCGCAGGGAGGGATCTCCCGGGCGGCGGGGGCGTACGGCAAGCTCGTCGCGGCCCGGCTTCCGCTCGCAATTCTCGTCGTGGCGATTCTCTTCCTGCTTCCCCGAGTCGTATTCGCCGGCCAGGCGGAAATGAGCGGGAGCACGCAGCGGTTCGTGCGCTTCGCCACGATCCTGGTCGGCTCGATCCTCGAGGGGCTGTTCCTCTATGCTCCGCTCGCGATCCTGGTGGAGGGGCGCGGAGTGAAGTCGGCGCTCTCGCGGAGCTTCTCCTTCGCGCGCCGGATGCCGCTGGCGACGGCCGGCGCCGTCTTCTTTCCGAACCTGATCCAGATCCCGGTCTCCTACGTCCTTCGGAGGAGCGACGAGATCATCCGGAAGCTGTCGCCCGAGATGATCGGGTGGGTCCTCTTCCTCATGATCCTCGTCTTCACGGTCGTCGCCTTCTATGTGGTGGGAGCCGGCTCGAGGCTCTTCCGCGTGCAGGCGGAAGAGAGCCGGGCGTAAGGGAGGAGAAGTGCGAACAAATCGGCCGTACTCGTTGGTGGCCCTCGCCGTCGTCGTTCTCCTCGCTGCCTCGTGCGGTTCGGACCGGATCGGCACGCGCTACCGCGCGGAACGCGCGCTCTACAAGGCGCTGCGGCAGGAGCAGAACCTACGACTCGATCCGGCTCGGGCGCCGAAGGTCCTCGAGGAGTACCGGCGCATCGTGGAATCGATCCCGCTCCCCGCTGCCGAATCGGATACCGGCTACGCATATCCGATCGCGCGCCTGCGCTCGAACGCCGTCAACGGGATGGTCAAGATGCACGACCGGCTCGGGCAGAGCGAGAAAGCGCAGGAGCTGCTCGAGCAAGCGAGAAAGGACTATCTCTGGGATCCGCGGATCGCGCTCCGGATCTACGGGGATCTGATCGACCGGGCCCGGGCCCGAGGCGATTACGGGCAAGTGGCCGGGTACTGCCAGGAGATCGCCGGGTCGCTGCCGGCTCGCGATGGCCACGGCCGGCCGACCGCCTCCCCGGAAAACGGGCGGGTGGTCCTCGATTCGCCGCTCGACGCCGCCGATGCCCTCGCGCAGGTTGGCCGGCGGGACGAAGCATTTGCCGAGCTGGACCGCGCGGAGATCTACTACCGCTCGGTCATCGACGAGGCGCCGGACGATCAGGCGGCCGCCGTCGCCTGGGTGGACCTCGGCCTCACGCAGCTGCGTCGGGGCCACCTGGAGGATGCCGCCGCCTCTCTCGATCGGGCGCAACGCGTGCCGGGAGCGCGGGAGATGAGGGCGCGGATTCTCTTCCTCATGGCATCGCTGGACGAAGAGCGAAAGGACTACGCAGGCGCCGCCAATCGCCTGGCCGAGCTGCTGGACAAGGAAGGAAAGGATCCGGTGGCGCCGCGCGCCGCGGTGAAGAGGGCGCAGATGCTCGCGCGGCTCGATCGTCAGGAGGAGGCGATCCAGCTCCTCGAGACGGTGAAGGTGAACCATCCGCTGCAAAAGGATGCGCAGGCGGAGGCGGAGCTGCAGGCCGCGAGGATCCGCGCCGAGCAAGGACGCTGGAACGACGCGATCAGCTACTACATCGCGCTCCAGGCCGACTTCCCGACGAGTCCTCAGGCCCTCGGCGCGCCGTTCGAGATCGCCGCCTACTACCGGTCGAGGAGCGAAACGCAGGCGGCGAACAACACGCTGGAACGGGCGATCGAGAAGTACGACCAGATCCGCGGCTCCCGCCCGGGAAGCCAGGAAGCGAGGCTTGCCGAGGAGGCGGCCGTCCAGGCGCTGGCCGAGCTGCAGCGTTGGCCGGAGGCGGCCGACCGGCTGCTCGGCTTCGCGAAGCGTTATCCCGGGCATCCGGGGAACGTGAGGGCGGCGATCAACGCGGCCGCTATTCTGGCGGGACGGATGGGAGAGCGGGAACGCGCGGCAGGCGTCCTCGACGAGATCGCGGCCCAGACCTCCGACTCGGCCCTCGCTGGCCGCGCCCGCGAAGAAGCAGCCCGGCTGCGCAGCGGCGGCGACATCGGCGGCATCGGCAATCCGTAGGAGGCGACGAAGCGCGCGATGACCCTCTGGCTGTGGATCCTCGCTACGGCCCTGCTGCTCGGAATCGGCGTCATCGCCGCCTCCCGGGGATCGTTCCGCGTCGGATCCTGGCTGCTTCTCGCCTTCGCGGGCCTGGGCTTCTCCGGGACATTCCTCTCCATCGCGTTGAGGGCCGAGGATCCGTTCTGGACGGAGCGCTGGATGCGACTGCAATGGATCACTACGATCTTCTCTCTCCCTCCGCTGCTTCTGTTTTCCTATCGGTTCGGAAGGCCGGTCGGGAGCCCCCGCCCGGCCACGCAGAGGATCGTCGTGTTCCTTTCGGTCCTCGCCGTCCTCGTGATCGCCGCCTTCGGCCTGCGCCAGGCACCGGTCGAGCTGCAGCGTCCCGAAGGGGTGGGGGAGATCCTTGTGCTACGGGCTCCGGTGGGACGGCCTCTTGGCCTCGTCGTCCTCGCCGCTCTCGCCATCGCGCTCGTCAATCTGCAGGCGACGCTCGAGGCGGCAAGGGCCTCCTCGCGACGCCGCACGGAGCGCTCGATCTACGCGCTCGCTCCGGTGATCATCGTCGCGATCTATCTGGTCGCCGACCTGGTGCTCTACGGGCAGCAGCGGATCGGCAAGACCGGCCTTCTCCTTCCCGCCACGATGGTTTCGAGCATCGGATTCGCGGTTGCCATGGGAGTGCGCCGCGTGGGGGACGTCTCCCTGCCTGTCGGGAGGCCGGTCGTCTACTCCTCCGTCGTTCTCACCGCGCTCGGCTTCCTGCTGGTCGGGCTCGCCCTGCTCTCGCAGGTCTTCCGGTATTTCGGCGTCCCGTGGGAAGCTCGATGGTACGAGAAGGTGACCGTCTCGATCTTGCTGCTCGTCTTTCTCCTTTCGGCGTTCCCTGGACTTCGCGGCGACGTCCGCCGCTTCCTCGACCGGAACCTCTTCGTCTCACGCTTCGACTATCGCCACCTCTGGGAGCAGGCGAACCGCGCTTTCGCCGGGGTCGACGCGCTCGATCGCCTGACCCCCGCTCTGCGTGACCTGCTTCGCAACACGATCGGCCCCGTCCGTCTCCAGATCTGGATCGCCGGCGGGGAGGGGAAGCAGCTCTTGCCGCTCTCCGAGCCGGCGCTGCCGGTGCTCGACGAGACGCACCCGCTCCGCGCCGCGATGGAGCAGACGGAACGGCCTCTGCTCCTCGAGGAGGCGCACCGCCTCGAGGAGATCCCTCTGCAGATCGCCTGCGAAACGATGGCGAAGAGCCATGGCCTGACGATCTACCTTCCCGTCCGCGGGGGAGGGACGTTGATCGGCATTCTCGGCCTCGGCTCCACCGCCGGGCGGATTCTGCATCCCGAGGACATCGCGGTCGCGCAGACGCTCGCCGATCAGCTCGGCGGTTTCCTCGGCGCTCGTACGTTCCCTTCGCAAGCGAGAGAGAGTGCGAAGCAGTCCGAGACTGCGCCGTTGCAGGAGAGAAGCGATGCCGGAACTCCGGGAACCATCCGACCGTCCGCCTGATCCCGCGGCGTTCGTTCCCGGCCTGGCCGAAGCGCCTCCCGGCTTCTGGGAGCTGTTCGACCGTCACCGGACGGCGCTGGTGACGATCGCCGCGACCCTCGCGGCCGTCTTCCTGGCGATCGCTCTGCCGCTTCTCGGGTACCGGACGAACCAGGCGCCGCACCGTCTCTTCAAGGTGGTCGCCGTTCTCGGCGTTCTGGCGTTCCTCGCCGCGCGGCCGCGAACGATTCCGTATCTGCTCTGTCTGGCGCTGCCGTTCGCCGACTGGCTTCCGAAGTCGCCGATCCCCTTCGTGAACGCTGCGAACCTGCTCGTCTTCGGCTCCCTGATCGGTGTCGCGATCCTGATGCTGCAAGGCAAGGTGCAGGGCGTCGTCGCGACGCCCCTCGACCTGCCCTACCTGGTCTTCGCGATCGCGTTGTTGCTCTCGATGATCCACGGAATCTTCCTGTGGAAGAGCCCGGACGCCCCGGGGCCGTTCGTGAAGCTCCAGGGCGTCTGGCTGATCGTGGAGGGATTCCTCGCCTTCCCGATCGTGACCCACCTCGTGGGCGACCGGAAACAGGTAGGGAGGATGATCGGCTGGGTCATGATCGGAGGCTTCGCCGCAGTCCTCGGACCCGTGCGCGAGGCGCTCGAGTTCGGCTTCGGCTACCGTACCCCTGGGGGCCTCGGCGATATCAACCGGATGGCCGCGTATCTCGCCATCGGCGGGGTCTTCAGCCTTTCGATGCTCGCCGCCTATCGCGGTCCCAAACGGGTGCTGATCGCCGTCGCCGCGCTCGCTCAGGCGATCGGCTTGATCCTCCCCAATTCCCGGGGAGGCTACGCCGGCTACCTCGCCGCCGCGCTGCCGCAGTCGCTGCGCACGAGCCTCGTCTCCACGGTTCTCCTCCTCGCCGTTCTCGGGAGCAGCTTCTTCTGGGCGCCGAGCTTCGTCCGCGAGCGGATCGTCGCCACCTACACGGCGGCCGAGGCGGACGACGCGGCGACGGCGCTCGACGCGACGTCGGGAGGGAGGATCACCGTCTGGAAGGCGATCCTGAAGGTGGTCGCGGAGCACCCGATCGCGGGCGTGGGCTTCGGCAACCTGATCCCCGCTACCGGACTGGCCGCCGGGGTGTTCAAGCACGCCCACAACCTCTATCTCCAGGTCGCAGGGGAGATGGGAATCGTCGGCCTGCTTCTGCTGCTGTGGCTCTTCTATTCCTGCTGGCGCCTGGGGTCGCGATTGATCCCGCGCGGCGGGCGCCCGGCCGCTCTCGGCCGGGCGTATCACGGCGTGATTCTCAGCCTGTTCGTGCTGAACCTCTTCGGTCAGAGGTTCCTCGACTTCAGCCTGGCCGGCCTCTTCTTCCTGATCACGGGGATTGTCGCCGTAGAGGAGAGGCTGACCCGAAACGATACATCGATGGAGGAAACCGGATGAACCGACCCGCGATACTTGGAGGCCCGGCCCCGCCCGACACGATCCCGATCAGCGAGCCGACGCTGCCCGACTTCGACTCCTATGCGCGCGAGCTGCGCGCGATCTTCGAGTCGCGTCAGATCACCAACGACCGCTGGGTCCGCCGCCTCGAGGAGGAGGCGGCCGAGCGCCTGGGTGTCCCTGAGGCGGTTGCTCTCTCCTCCGCAACATCGGGGCTGATCCTGGTGGCGAAGCTGCTCGGCTTGAAGGGGCGGGTCTTGCTTCCCTCCTTCACGTTCCCTGCGACCTTGCACATCCTGCTCTGGAACGGCCTGGAGCCGCAGCTGCTCGACTGCGATCCGGAGAGCTTCAATCTCGATCCCGTCGAGGTCGAGCGCGCTCTCGCGGCGGCGCCCGCCGCAGCCGTCGTTCCGGTCTACATCTTCGGCAATGCGCCGGACTGGGGACGCCTCGAACCGCTCCTCGCCACCCGGGGCGTCGCCAGCTTCAGCGATGCGGCGCACGCGCTCGGCACGCGGCTCGGCGATCGTATGGCGGGCTCGTTCGGCGAGGCCGAGATCTTCAGCCTTGCGCCGACGAAGGTGACGGTGTCCGGCGAAGGGGGAATCGTGGCGACGCGCAACCGGGAGCTGGCTCGGGATCTGCGGGTCGCGCGCAACTACGGCAATCCGGGGGACTACGATTGCGTGGTGGCCGGCCTGAACGCGCGCCAGAGCGAGCTGCACGCGCTCCTCGGATTCCTGTCCCTGTCGCGCCTCGAGGAGAACGTCGAGCGACGGGCGCGCTTCGTGACCCGCTACCGCGAAGGGCTGGAGGACGTTCCGGGCCTCTCGTTCCAGCGGATCGATCCCGCCTGCCGCTCCACGCACAACTACTTCGCGATCCGCGTGGACGCGGGCCGCTTCGGGCTCTCCAACCGGGAGCTGCAGCAGGCGCTGCACCCCGGGGGAATCCGGTCGAAGATCTACTTCCATCCGCCGCTGCACAAACAGACCCGGTTCCGCCATCTCCCGGGACTCGGGGGCAACTATCCGAATACGGAGCGGGTCTGCGCAGAGGTGCTCTGCCTCCCGCTCTACACGCACATGACCGACGAGATCGTCGATCGGGTCGTCGAGGGGGTGCGCGCCTGCCGCGAGCATGCGCCGGCGATCCGCGCGAAGCTGGAGGGACGAACCGCCTGAATGAGCGGACGCGAGAGCGCGCCGGAGACCGCATTGGATCTCGGACCGCTGCCCGAGCGGCCCGCCGAGGGGTTCTACGCCCGGTTCGCGAAGCCAGCCCTCGACCGGTCGATCGCCACCGTGGCGGCGATCGCGCTGGCTCCGCTCTTCCTCGTGATCGCTCTCGCGATCCGGATCGACGGCCCGGGCGGCGTCCTGTTCCGGCAGCAGAGGATCGGCTTGCTCGGCCGGGCGTTCACGATCCTCAAATTCCGAACGATGGTGCCGGGCGCGCAGCGATTGGGAACGGGGATGCTGGTGACGGAGAACGACCCGCGCGTAACGCGAGTGGGGCGCGTCCTCCGCGCGCTCAGTCTCGACGAGCTGCCCCAGATCTGGAACATCGCGCGGGGAGAGATGAGCTTCGTCGGCCCGAGGCCGACGCTCGCGTATCAGGTGAAGCAGTACGACTCGTTCCAGCGGCAGCGGCTGCGCCTCCGGCCGGGCCTGACCGGCTACGCGCAGGTTCGCGGGCGCAAGTCGCTCCCCTGGGACGAGCGGATCCGCCTCGACGTCCTGTATCTCGAGCGGATCTCGTTCTGGACCGACCTCTCGATCCTGTTCGCCACCGTCCGGGTGGTGCTCCGCGCGGAGGATCCACCCGCGCCTGCGGACTACTGGAAAGAGAAGCGGTCCGGGCCCGCGAACGGTCCCGTTCTGAGCTCCCGATCCTCTCCGGTCGCTCCGGTCGTTCCGGACGCGCCGGGGGAGGCGGGTCGGCAGGAAAAGCAGAGCCCCGGGGGAAGATCCCGGGCGGAGAGCTAGCGAGGTGCGATCGATGAGACGACCAGAGAGGAAGAGGGAAGGGATCGGCGCGGGGAGCCTCTGGCTCGCCGCGGCGCTCTCCTTCGCGACGTTCGGCGCTGCGGAAGTCGCATGCGCCGCGACGCACGATGCGGGGGAGGACCGAGGCGACCGGGGCGACATCGCGCAGGCGGTCGCTCCGCCGACGACGCCCGGTGGGGGACTTGCCGGCGCGTCTCTCCGGATTCGCTCGGAGCCGCCCGGGGCGCTGGTCGTCCTCGAAGGGGAGCACGAGTGGCGCGGCGTGACCCCGTGGGACCTCCAGCGAGGCCTGCAGGGACGCTACGCCGTGACGGCGTCCCTCGACGGGTACGAGCGGTGGCAGAGGACGATCGATCTCGAGCCCGGCGCCGCACGCAATCTCGACATCCGGCTCTCGCGCAAGCAAGCGTGGAAGGCCGGTCTGCGTTCCCTGTTCATTCCGGGATGGGGGCAGTTCTATGCCGGGCGCCCTGCGAAGGGGACCGCCTTCCTGGTCGGGACAGCCTTGGCAGCCGGCGGCCTACTCTGGACGGAGATCGAGTACCAGGACCGCGTCGACGATTTCGAGAGCGCGCGCAACGCCTATCTGCACGAGGGACGGCTCGACCAGCTCGACGAGCGGCGCGCCGCCGCCGAGCGGGCGCAGGACCGAGCCGATCGGGCCTACGATTGGCGCCAGGGGTTCCTGTACGCGACCGGCGGCGTGTGGGCACTCTCGCTGATCGACGCCCTCTTCTTCTTCCCGTCCCCCTCGGAGGGGAGCTTCGCCTCGATCTCCCCGTGGGGGAACGATGGTCCCGAGCTGGGTCTGCGCCCGCGTGAGGACGGGGCGATGCTCGTCGTGCGCTGGAATCCCCAGGAAGGAGGATCCCGATGAGAAGACCGCTGCTTTGGACGACCCTCCTCGCCGTCGCGTGGCTCGCCTTCGCGACGAGCTGCTCGAAGGACCACGATCAGTCGCTCACCAATCCGCGCGATCCGGACGATGGAGCCTCGTCGCCGCCCGTCCCGGTCGAGCTGAGCGGGAGCGGCGCCAATCGAAGCGTGACCCTTCGCTGGGAGCTTCCCGACTCCTCGACCGCCTCCGATGTCCGCATCTACAGGATCTGGAAGCGTGTGCTGCCCGCGTCCTCGCCGGAGCTGGTTGACTCCTCGGCCACGAGCCCGAAGACGATGCGCGATCTGCACAACGGCCAGCCGGTCGCCTTTTCCGTGAGCTCGGTCCTCCGAAACGGGCTCGAAGGGCGCCGCTCGCCCGAGGTGATCGTGAGTCCGGGCCTCTTCGCCGTGACGATCGAGTCGGGCCGGGCGGCTACCTCCTCGCAGGACGTCGCCGTGCTGCTTCAGGCGCCGGATGGGACCTCCTCGGTCTCGCTCTCCTCCGACCCGTCGATGTCCGACCCGACGACACTGCGCTTCTCGCCGGCGGTGAGCTTCCGTCTTCCCGCCGGGGACGGAGCGAAGACCGTCTATGCCCGGTTCGTCGACGCCGATGGCAACGAATCGGAGGTGGTTTCCGACGACATCCGGCTCGACACGCACGCGGCGATCGAGTCGGTCGAGTTCGACGGAAGCGATACGCGCGCCCCCGGAGACCGGATCGTCTTCCGGCTCGATGCCGGCGAGACGGGCGGAGTGGCCGCGCTCGAGGTCCCGCGTGGCGCCATCGCACGCGAGATGCACGACGATGGAATCGATCCGGACGCGGTGGCCGGCGACGGCATCTACACGCTGCTCTACGAGGCGGAGCCGACGGGACAGTTCATCGGCGGCGAGGTGGTCGGGACGTTCCAGGACGAAGCGGGCAACCGCGCTCCGGAGAAGACGGCCGCGCGCCGCCTGACCATCCACGCCGACCCGCCCGCCCTCCAGCTCAACCCGCCGAGCACGGCCGGACCCCGGAAGCTTTCGATCAGCTGGTCGCAGGTGCCGGAGGGCGCCCCCTTCGGCCGCTACCGGCTCTACCGCGCGACCTCTCCTGGAGTCGCCGATCTGCCGTCGCGGCGGCTGGTGCAGGAGACGACGAGCCCGGGCCAGACGACCTTTACCGATTCCGGTCTCACGCCCGGAGTGACCTACTACTACGTGGTGGAGCTGGTCGACCCCAACGGCTTCGCGACGCCGAGCAACGAGGTCTCCGGGGCCGCCTCCGCGAGCGCTCCGCCGGAGGCGGTGCTGCTCCACGAGCCGTACTCGGTGACCGAAGAGTCGGTGAGCCTCTCCTGGTCGCGGGCCGCCGAGCAGGACTTCGGCCGCTACCGCGTGATTCGGGGCGAGCAGGCCGGGGTCCTGAGCGATCCGGACCGGCGCGTCTTGACCGAGATCACGAACAGCGCGCAGACGACCTACGACGACAGGCTTCAGATCGAAGAGGGGAAGCAGTACTACTACGTCGTCGTCGTCGAAGACAGCTTCGGCGAATCGGCGCCGAGCAACGAGGAGAGCGCGACGATCCCCGACCGCTTCCCGGCCGCCGTCACGCTGAACAGCTCCGGCAATCCCGGCGAGACGACGGCGAGCCTGAGCTGGACGAGGAACGGGGACCGGGACTTCGGCTCCTACCGGCTCTACCGGTCGGAGGACTCCGGAGTGACGGAGGACGACGATCTTGTCAGCCGGATCGACGAGCAGGAGCGCACGAGTTGGGAGGATGCGGGACTGATCGAGAACACCGAGTACTTCTACCGACTGTTCGTCCATGACAACGGCGGACACGTGACCCCGAGCAACGAGGTGCGCGTCAAGACCGCCAATGCCGATCCTCCGGCGCTTCCGATCCAGACGCTCGTCGAGGAGGTGGACGCTCCTACCCCGACGGTCGGCCTGACCTGGTCGCGCGCGTCGGTCCACGACTTCGACGCCTACCGGCTCTACCGTGACACGTCGCCCGGGGTGACGGAGGCCTCCACGCTCGTCCGCAGCATCGACGATCCGAGCCTGAACCAGTACCGGGACGCCGGGCTGAAGGACAACACGCGTTACTACTACCGGCTCTTCCTCCGGGACGACGCGGGCGGCACCACCGGCTCCGCGGAGCGGTCGATCGTGACGGAGAACCGGACGCCGACGCCGGTGACGCTCAGCGTCGGGGGGACGACGACGACGACCGTGTCGCTCACCTGGACGATGAACACCGACGACGACTTCCGCCAGTACCAGGTGCTTCGCGGGATGAGCCCCGGCTCGATCAACACTCCCGTCGTCACGCTCGATCACCGGGAGCAGACGACGTACGCCGACGCGCCGGGGACAGGGCCGAATCAGGACGTCTACTACCGGGTCGTCGTCTTCGACCGGGACATCGACGACGGCAGCTCGCTCCAGAGCTCGTCGAACATCGTCTCGGCGCGGCTGAGTCCGTAGAGCGGCCGGATCCGCAGGAGAGATGCGCAGGAAAAAAGTTGCGGGGTGGCAGCGATCTGCCACCCCGCAACTTCCTTCTTGAACGGACGGGCGAGCGCCTACCGGCTGTGCGTCTGCCACTCCCCGGTGGTCGTCTCGTGCCGCGCCATCAGCTCGGCCTGCGGCATCAGCGCCAGGGCCTCCTGGATCTGCGGATCCTCGTCCATCAAGACGTTCCAGCGCTCGTTGTCTCCCCAGAGGTTTCGCGCCATCTCCCTCTTGATGCCATGGCGGACCAGATCCATCTGCGCCTTCAGGCTGTCCGGCTCGTACTCGATCTTCTTCGTCTTCAAGTAGGACTCGAAGCGCTGGATGACGTCGTCTCCGACCTCGTAGCGCCGGAAGCTCTCGAAGCTCGCCGGCCGGAAGCTCGTCTCGCCGATGTAGAGATTGGCGAAATCGAAGTAGGCGCGTGAGAGCTCCCCTTGCAGCCGCGTCCAGGGGAAGCGCTGGTCGAGCTTCACGTCCGGAGTGATGCCACCGCCCCCATAGACCGTCCGCCCCGCAGCGGTGTGATAGACCGGCGGCGGAGTCGAGGAGGTGTCCGCCTGCTCCTGCAGCTCCTCGTCGATCTGCTCGGCCGTCTCCTCGATGTAGCGCTCCTTGTCGGAGTAGTCCCGCTGGATCAGGCGCCCGCTCGGGGTGTAGTAGCGCGCCACCGTCAGCAGCAACGCTCCGCCGTTCTTCAGCGGGTACTGCCGCTGGACCAGCCCCTTGCCGAAGCTCCGCTGGCCGACGATCAGACCGCGGTCCCAGTCCTGCATCGCTCCGGAGACGATCTCCGACGCGCTGGCGCTGGAGTGATCGATCAGGACGATGAGCGGGTATTGCGTATGCTTCGCGCGGCCGGTCGAGAAGTACTCCTCGTTGGAGTCGGGAATCCTCCCGAGCGTGTAGACGATCTTCTTTCCGCCGGGGAGGAAGAGGTCCGAGACCTCGATCGCCTCGTTGAGATAGCCGCCGGCGTTGCCGCGGAGGTCGAGGAGGAGCTTCTCCATCCCCTGCGCCTCCAGCTTCCCGAGCGCCTCCTCCAGCTCGTCGCTCGTCGTGCTCGAGAAGCGGACGAGCCGGATGTAGCCGACGCCGGGCTGCAGCATGAACGAGTTGGGAACGGAGTAGATGGGGATCTCATCGCGCACGATGTCGAACTCGAGCAGGTCCTTCTCTCCCGGTCTGCGGATCGTGACGTGGACGACCGTCCCGCGCTCCCCCCGGAGCTTCGTGAACACGTCCTCCTGCTTGATCCCCTTGGCGTTCTCTCCCTCGATCTTGACGATCACGTCGCCCGGCCGGATTCCGAGCTTCTCCGACGGGGATCCCGCGATCGGGGTGATGACGGTGAGGTTGCCGTCGACGATGTCGAACTCCACGCCGATCCCGTAGTACGCGCCGCGGTTGCGCTCCTGCATCCGCTTGAACCGCTCGGGGTCGAGGTAGTTGGAGTGGGGATCGAGCTTGTCCAGCATCCCCTTGATCGCGCCATCGACGAGATCCTCCGGCTCCACCTTCTCGACGTAGTTGTCGGTGACATACGAAAGGACCTCGGTCAGTACGGAGAGCTGCGTGTAGACCGTGCGTCCTGCGGCGAGCCCGCTGTTGAGGAACAGGACCCCCGCGAGGACCGTGGCGGTCGCAAAGCAGGCTGCCAGCACCAGGAGCGTTCTCTTCCCACTCATCGGCTCTCTCCCTTCGGGAACCGGACCATACGAAATTGCTTCGGCTTGGGGTCCGACTCTCTACGCCCGAAAATACCACAGGGTTCCGGGAAGTCGCACCCGGATCGGGGCCTGCTTGCGAGCGGGGGGGCCGTTCCGTATCATCCGCCGGGACCGGCACGACCCCGATCGGTGACGATCCGGGTCGTGCTTCCGTTCACAGATGTCATGTTGCGCCTCCGGGCGAACCGATCGTGCCAGAGAGGACGTGCCAGGCAGGGCGTGCCAGCCAGGCGTGCCAGGTAGGGGAGGAGGGAACCAGGTGGACCTCGAGACGAAGATCCGGGAAAAAACCGCGCACGTCGGAGTGATCGGGCTGGGATACGTCGGCCTCCCGCTGGCGGTCGAGTTCGCGCGGGCCGGCTACCGGGTGACCGGGATCGACGTCGATCCCGAGAAGGTGGCCCAGCTCCAGGCGGGACGGTCGTACGTCCAGGACGTCCCGGACGCGGAACTCGCCCCGCTGGTCCGCTCCGGGCGCCTCGTCGCCACCACGGACGCCTCCGTCCTGGCGACCTGCGACACGGTCGACATCTGCGTACCCACCCCGCTGCGCAAGACGCGCGACCCGGACGTCTCCTTCATCGTCGAGGCGCTGGAGAAGATCGCGCTCTACCTGCATCCGGGGATGCTGATCGTCCTCGAGAGCACGACCTATCCCGGGACGACCGAGGAGCTGATCCAACCGAGGCTCGAGCAGACCGGCCTGCGCGTCGGGGTCGACTTTCACCTCGCCTTCTCTCCCGAGCGGGTCGACCCGGGCAACCCCCGGTTCCAGACGCGGAACATCCCGAAGGTCGTGGGCGGAACGACCCCGGAGTGCACGAAGCTCGCCGCGCTGCTCTACGGTTCCTGCCTGGGCGCCGTCGTGCCGGTCGGCTCCCCGAAGGTCGCGGAGATGGCGAAGCTGCTCGAGAACACCTTCCGGAGCGTCAACATCGGTCTCGTCAACGAGCTCGCGCTGATGTGCGACCGGATGGGGATCGACGTCTGGGAGGTGATCGACGCAGCGGCGACGAAGCCGTTCGGCTTCATGCCTTTCTATCCCGGCCCGGGACTCGGAGGACACTGCATCCCGATCGATCCGTTCTACCTCTCCTGGAAGGCGAGGGCGGCGGGGTTCGAGGCCCGTTTCATCGAGCTGGCGGGGCAGATCAACTCCTCGATGCCCCATCACGTGGTGCGGAAGGTCACCCTCGCCCTGAACTCGATCCGCAAGAGCGTGCACGGCTCGCGCATCCTGATCCTGGGCGTCGCCTACAAGGCCAACGTCGATGACGTTCGCGAATCCCCGGCGCTCGACATCCTGGAGCTCCTGCGGGAGATGGGGGGAGTGGTGTCCTACTATGATCCGCGGGTCACGAGAATCCGTTTGGGCGAGGGGACGCTCGAGTCGGTCGAGCTGTCCGAGGAGACCCTGCGCGAGTGCGATTGCGCCGTCCTCGTCACCGCACACGACGAGCTGCCCTACGAGAGGATTCTCGAGCAGTGCCGCCTCGTCGTCGACACGCGAAACGCCTGGAAGGGGGTCGAAAGCCCCAAGTTGTTCCGGCTATGAGACCGGCGAATCCCGAGCGGGAGGCGGTCCTCGTGACCGGCGGCGCCGGCTTCATCGGATCCCATCTGGCCGATCGGCTGGCTGGCACGGGTCGCTTCGTCCGGATCCTCGATGATCTCTCGACCGGCAGGCGCGAGAACGTCGAGAGGCTCCTCGGGCGGCATCCGGGACGGATCGAATTCCTGCAGGGCGACGTCCGGAGCCCCGCCGACGTCCAGCGGGCGGTCGAAGGCGTCCGCGCGATCCTGCATCAGGCGGCTCTGCCCTCCGTCGAGCGCTCCGTCAAGGACCCCTGGACGAGCCACGAGGTCAACGTGGATGGCACCGTCCGCCTCCTGGAGGCGGCGCGAGGGTCCGGCGTGCAGCGGTTCCTGCTGGCCGGCTCTTCGTCGGTATACGGCGATCAGCCGGAGCTTCCGAAGCGGGAGACGATGTCGCCGTCCCCGCGCTCCCCGTACGCGCTCTCGAAGCTCGAGGCGGAGCAGCACGTCCGGCTCTACGCCGAGCTGTACGGGCTCTCTGGCGTCACGCTGCGCTACTTCAACGTCTTCGGTCCTCGACAGGACCCCGGCTCCCCGTATGCCGCGGTGATTCCGCTCTTCCTCCGCGCGATGCTGAGCGGTGAGCCGCCGACGATCTTCGGGGACGGGCTGCAGACCCGCGACTTCACGTACATCGACAATGTCGTCGATGCGAACCTGGCGGCCCTCGAGGCGCCCGAGCTGCACGGCGAGGCGGTCAACGTCGCGTGCGGGGATCGCATCTCCCTGCTCGACTTGCTGGGCGTTCTCGGCGATGTCACGGGACGCAAGGTCGAGCCCCGGTTCGCTCCGTCGCGGACCGGAGACGTGCGCGACTCGATGGCCGACATCTCGCGGGCTCGTTCCCTCCTCGGCTTCCAGCCGCGCATCGGACTCCGCGAAGGGATCGCAGAGACCCTCGCGTGGTTCCGGGAGGCGTCTTGACGTCTCCGACGCCGAGTCCCGGGAGGTGCTGACCCCTTCCGGCGAGCCGGGAAGCGGGGCGGATCGGCCGTGGCCCGGGATTCGCCCCGCATTGCATCCTGCGACCGCGTTCGCATTCTGCAGTGAGGTGGACCGACCGAGCGCCGCCGCGAGACCGCGAAGGAGCTTGAAGCCAACGATGTAAGCGTTTAACGGGCATGAAGTTGTGCGCGCTCCGCCTGGGAGCCTTCGGGCCGGAGCCATCGGCACGTTTGTCGCCCTTCTCCGTGCGCCATGACAGCGCGCACATCTCATCCATCGATTCCCACGACCCGCCGAACCCCCTGGCCACTCCCGGTTCTTCCGTCCGTCCTGCCGTTCCGGCTGGTCCCGCAGACCCTGGCGGTCCTGCTCGCTCTCGGCGCGCTTGGCCGTCCGGCCGAGGCCGCCGGCGCTCGGAGCTTCGCCTTTCCATCGCTGCGGCGAGCGGCGAGCGCTTCGCAAACCGCTCTCGGCGGTCCCGGCGCATGCGGGGAGTTCGGAGCCGAGGCATTGCGGTCGAATCCCGCCGGCCTGGGCCGGCAGGCTGCCGCATCGTGGTCGGGCGGCCATCAGGCCTTCCAGTCCGATTTGCGCCTGGAATGGACCGGCGGCACGGTCCCTGCCGGCCCCGGCTCCTTCGCGCTCGAGGCGGCCGTGCTTCATGCGGGCAGCTTCGAGGGGTGGGACGCCGAGGGCAACGCGACCGGTTCCTTCCGGCCGTTCGAGTCGACGGCCGCGGCGGGCTACGGCGCGACCCTCGCGGATGGCCTGCGCGCCGGCGCGACCGCGCGCGCGCTGTTGCTCTCTGGTCCCGATTCCCACTGCTGGGGATTCGCTTGCGACGCCGGAATCGAGAAGGACCTCGGTCCCGCCCGCCTGGGACTTGCCGCGCGCAATCTCGGTCCCTCGACCCGCGGCGCCGCCGGTTATCCCTATCCGCTCCCGGCCGAAGGCGCGGCGGGACTCGACTGGGCGATCGGGCAGGTCGCCGACGTGACGGTTTCCGGCCTCGTCGACCGCTTCGGAGCGTTTCGCATGCGAAGCGGCGCGCGCGTGCGCGCAGGCGCCTCGCTCGCCCTGCTCGTCGGTGGCAGCTATGAGCCCGGCGATCCTTCCGGGGAGCGGTTCGTTCCCCGCGCGGGGTTCGAGCTGTCGTTCGATCCGGTCTCCGTCGCTTACGCATTCGCGTCGGGCCCCGGAACCGACGCGACGCACCACTTCTCGATCTCGCTGCGTGGCCGTGGCTCCAACGAGGCGACGCCTGCCGGAATCGCGCGGCCGCCGGCCGCCTCGCGCACGCCCGCGAACAGCGCACGGCGCTGATCGCAGCGGCGCGGAGGGGGCTCCTCGCTCAGCTCTCCTCGGCGCCGCCGCAGGCCCGCGGCGTCCGGGCGGCGCGGAGGTCCCGTCGCTTGCGGAGCGCCCGCGCGCTCCGTACCCTCCTTTCGGGCGGGCCGTCGAGAGGAGGGGGAGATGTCGAGGATCGTGGTGACGGGGGGAGCGGGATTCATCGGATCGCACGCGGCGGAGCGCTTCGCCGCGCGCGGCTGGAAGGTGCGGATCGTCGACAACCTTTCGCGCGGCCAGCTCCTCCAAAAGCCCGATCCGAACGCCTCCTTCCAGTGGGACTACCTCGGCGCCCTTCCCGGAATCGAGCGCGTGCGCGGCGACGTCCGCGAGCCGGGCCTGATGGACGGCCTGCTGCGCGACGCGGACGCGGTTCTCCACTGCGCTGCGCAGACCGCCGTGACCACCTCGACCATCGATCCCGAAACCGACTTCTTGTCGAACTCCCTCGGCACCTTCCGGGTGCTCGAAGCGGCTCGGCGATCGCCACAGCATCCCGCCGTCCTGTATTGCTCGACGAACAAGGTCTACGGCGCGAACGTCAATCGCGTGCCGATCGTCGAGGAGCCGAGCCGCTATCGCTTCGGCAGCCCCTACGAGAGCGGGATTCCGGAGGACTTCGGAATCGATCTGTGCGAGCACACCCCGTACGGCTGCTCGAAGCTGTCCGGCGATCTCTACGCGCAGGACTACGGCCATCTCTTCGGCCTGCGCGTCGGCGTCTTCCGGATGTCGTGCATCTATGGCACGCGGCAGTTCGGGATGGAGGATCAGGGGTGGGTCGCATGGTTCGTCCTCGCAGCGATGCGCGGCGCGCCGCTGACGGTCTTCGGGGATGGACGCCAGGTGCGCGACGTGCTGTGGGTGGACGATCTGGTCCGCGCCTACGAGTCGTTTCTCGAGCGCGGTCCCCAGATCGGCGTCTACAACATGGGCGGCGGGCCGGAGAACACGCTCTCTCTCCTCGAGCTTCTCTCGCTCCTCGAGCAGCGCCTCGGGCGGAAGGTCCCGTTCCGCCAGGGGCCGTGGCGTCCGAGCGACCAGAAGGTCTACGTCTCGCGGATCGCCCGCGCCCGCTCGGAGCTGGGCTGGGAGCCGAGGGTCGCTCCGCGGGAAGGGGTCGAGCGCATCTGCTCGTGGGTCGAGGAGAACCTCTCGCTCTTCCAGCATCTCGGCGCCTAGCCTTGCACCCCACGGGGGATTTCGAACCGCTTCCCTCTCATCCTCCCCATCCTGACTGCCGATACAGTTCCGGGAGGATGTCATGGGAGGATTTCCGCTTCCCCGCGATGGGGAATCCTGCCCGGATCCGGGCGTTGCGCTCGATCGTCTGATCGCTCGCACCGAGGAGCTTCGCGCCCTCGTTCCCGAGCTTCCCGATCTCTCAGGACCGGGCGCTATCGAGGACGGGGGACTCGCGCTCCTCGAGATCCTCGAGGGGAAACAACGGCAGCTGATCCAGAACAACATCCGCCTCGCCGGGCTTCGCGAGCTGACCGAGACGCTTCTGCGCGACCCCGACGAGGAGAAGGTCCTGCGGACGATGAGCCATTACCTCCGCCAGGCATACGGCCTCGCGGAGGTCGTCGTCCTCTCCGGGACGGAGCAAGGCGGACTGCGGGGCTACCGGGCACGCGCCGGAACGGGCCGGTTGTGCGAGGCGATCCGCTGGTCGCCGGAAACGATCCGCCAGACGGCGTTCGAGCGCGTCCTCGCCGGCCAGCCGGCGTCCGGCGCCGCGGTGCCGTCTCCTCCCGGCCGTCCGGCGGCGCCGCCGGTCCTGCTGCCGCTCCAGGCGGGCAGCGACGAGGCGCGCGCGAGCGGCAGCCCGATCCTCGGACTCCTCGGGCTCCGGCCCGACGAGGTGACCGGAGCCGGGACCGATCCGCTCGAGGTCGAGCAGATCGCATTCCAGGCGGCCACGCTCCTCGAAAGCGTCAGGCACCAGCAGCGCAATGCACGCGAGCGGCGCTTCCGCGAGTGCCTCCTCGAGGCGATGGGGGATGGGCTGCTGGCGACGGACGGGTCGGGGCGGATCACCGCGCTCAACCGCACGGCACAGGCGCTCCTTGCCGTCGAGCGGGACTCGCTGCTCGGCGAGCCGATCGAGAAGCTGGCCGACGCGGCGCCGCAGCTCGTCGCCTCCTGCCGGCAATCGCTCGCCAGCGGCCACGGAGTCGAGCACGAGGAGATCCTGCTCGCGACGGGACGGCAGCGGATACCGGCGAGCCTTTCGATCGTCCCGCTGGGAGAGGTGGGGGAGTCGGGCGGCGGCATCGTCGTCACCCTTTCCGATCTGCGGCCGGTTCGCGCGATGGAACAGGAGATGCGGCGGCTCGATCGCCTCGCTGCCCTCGGGCGCTTCGCCAGCGCGGTCGCTCACGAGATCCGCAATCCCCTCGCCGCGATCGGGGCGGGGGTCGACTTCCTCGCGACGCACGTGCCGGAGACGCAGCACGACGATCTGAACCTGCTGCGCGGGGAGATCCAGAGGCTCGACAGGATCGTGCGCGATCTTCTCGAGCCGGCGCGCCGGCAGCCTCTCGAGAAGGTGCCGATGGAAGCGGCGAAGCTCGTGCAGCGGAGCTGCCAGGCGGTCGAGCCGCTTGCACGGGAGCGAGGGGTCCGGTTCTCGGTCCGCCCGCCTCTCGAGGAGACCCTCCAGCCGGCCCGCGTCGCGGTCGACGCCGACCGGATGGTCCAGGTCCTGGTCAACCTCGTTCGAAACGCGACCGAGGCCTCCCCGGCGGGGGCCGAGGTCGAGATCGGCTGGCGCCGGCAGCAGGGCGAACCTTCCACGATCCTCCAGATCTGGATCGAGGATCGCGGATGCGGGATCGCGCCGGAGCACCTGCCCCACATCTTCGAGCCGTTCTACTCGACCAAGTCGGGGGGTACCGGCCTCGGGTTGTACGTGAGCCACGGGTTGGTGGAGCAGCATGGCGGCGAGTTGCGCGTCGAGCCGGTCGCCAGCGGCGGCACCCGCATGGTGCTCGATCTACCGAGCCTCGAAGCACAGGAGGACGGATGTCCACTTCGATCCTGATCGTCGACGACCAGGAGTCCCTGCGTCACTTCCTCAGCAAGTCGCTCACCGAAGACGGCCACACGGTGCACGGAGCCGGCACGCTGGCCGAGGGCTGGGAGATCGCCTGCCGGGAGGCGGTCGATCTCGTCCTGCTCGATCTCCGGCTCCCGGACGGCCTCGGCCTCCAGCTCCTCGAACGGCTCCGGGAGCGGGAGAAGGACCTGCCGGTCATCGTCATGACCGCCTACGGCGAGGTGTCGACGGCGGTCGCCGCGATGAAGGCGGGGGCGTACGACTTCCTGACGAAGCCGGTCAACTTGGAGCAGCTCCGCGTCGTGGTGGAGAAGGCGCTCGATTCCGCGCGCGTGTTCCGCGAGCTGTCGCACCGCAGGCGCAACGAGAAGGAGCGCTACGCGCGCGATTTCGTCCGTGGCGTCTCGCCCGCGATTCGCAACGTCTACGAGATCGCCGAGAAGGTCGCGAAGAGCGACACGACGAGCGTGCTGATCGAAGGGGAGAGCGGAACCGGCAAGCAGGTCATCGCCCGCTACATTCACGACATGGGGCCGCTCGCCGAAGGGCCGTTTCTCGAGATCAACTGCGCGGCGATCCCGCGCGAGTTGCTCGAGACCGAGCTGTTCGGTCACGAGAAGGGAGCGTTCACCGACGCCCGGGCGCGCAAGCAGGGGCTGCTCGAGCTCGCCGACGGAGGATCCCTGTTCCTCGACGAGATCGGAGAGATGAGCCCGAACCTGCAGGTGAAGCTCTTGAAGGTGCTCGAGAGCATGACGTTCCGGCGCGTGGGCGGGACGCGCGACCTCTCGGTTGCGGTCAAGATCATCTCCGCGACGAATCAGGATCTGGCGAAGATGGTCGCGGCGGGCCGCTTCCGCGAAGACCTGTACTACCGGCTCATGGTCGTCCCGATCCGGATGCCGCCCCTGCGCGAGCGCCGCGAGGACATCCCGCTGCTCGCGGAACACTTCGTCGCGACCTTCCGCCAGGCGTTTCGCAAGAGCTTCCGGGGAGTCTCGCCTCAAGCGCTGCAGCTGCTGCTCGAGTACCCCTGGCCCGGGAACATCCGCGAGCTGCGAAACGCGTTCGAGCGGACCGTCCTGCTGGAGGACGGAGAGTGGATCGAACCGGGACATCTCAAGTTGGGCGCGCATGAGGAGAATCCACGCGAAGGCGGCGCGTTGCTCGACTCGCTGCAGGCGGTGCTGGTCGACGGGCGGATCGATCCCTCCGGCATTCCGTTCGAGAGCTGGGTCGAGGAGATCGAGCGGGGGCTCATCCTCCGCGCCTCGGACGCGACCGGATGGAACCAGACGAAGACTGCGGAGCTGCTGCGGACGACGCGCGACAAGCTCCGCTACCGGATGAAGCAGTACGGCCTGAAGGAGGAGCGCCACCGGCGAGCCGCCTGAAGCCGCGGCGGGGGAGCGGCCGGGTCGCGAATGCGAGGCCGGGCGGGGCGATTGCCGCACCGTCCGGCCGTTCCGTATACTGCCCGCATGCGCAGGCGCGTAGCTTTCCACGGGCTCCCTTTTGGACCGTCCCACATCTACCTCTTCGCCCCCGCGCTCGCGCTTGCCCTCTCCCTCTCGCTCGCCGCCGGCGGCTGCGGCCTCTACTCCTTCTCCAGCAGCTCTCTTCCGCCCTACATGAAGACGGTCGCCGTGCCGGTCTTCGAGAACGCGACGCTCGAGCCCGACGTAGCCAACCAGGTGACCGAGGCGGTCACGCAGAGGTTCCTCTCCGACAGCCGCCTGAAGCTCGTCGGCGAGAGCCGCGCAGACGTCGTGGTGCACGGCTCCGTCACGAGCTACGACAACCGCGTGCACAACTATCAGGGAGACGTCCCGCTCGACTACATCGTCGTGCTGAACGTGCGGGCGACGTTGCGCGACCAGGCGAAGAGCCGGGACCTATGGAAAGACGAGACGTTCACCGTCTCTGCGGTCTATGCGCCGAGCGGCGCGGGGGGAGAGGCCCTGTCGACCGAAGCGCAGGCGCGAGCGAAGGCGATCGGCGAGCTGGCCGAGGACATCCTGGCCCGCGCGATGGAGCAGTGGTGAAGCCGCCCTGGGGAACCCGCCCGCTCGAGTTCGATCGATTCCTCGAGATCCTGGAAAAGGCCGGCGCCCCTTCGACCCTCCTCGTGAGCGGCCCGGAGGTCCTGCTGCGCGACGCGATCCTCTCCCGCATGGCCCGCTCGGTCCTGGCCGGGCAAGGCGGGGAGGGACGGTGGAACCGCGAGCTGTACCAGGCGCGCGAGACATCCCTGTCGGTCCTCTCCGCCGGTCTCCGCGTCACCAGCCTCTTCGCCGAATCGCGGCTCGTCGTCCTGAGCGAGCCCGAGCGCTACGGGCGGGCGGCCCAGGCCGACCGCGCCGACTTCTGGGAGTGGATGGAGCAGCCGGCACCGGGGGTGCATCTCGTTCTCACGACCGAGAAGCAGGTCTGGGAGCTGGAGCGGGCGAACGAGTTCGTCAAGGGGACGCTCGAAAGATGCGACGCCGTGGTGCGGTGCGACCATCCGTCTCCGGAGCGTGCCGTGGCGCTCATCATCCGGATGGCGCGCGAGCGGCACGGCTTGACGCTTCCACAGCATCCGGCGCGGCGCCTCGTCGCCGCCGTCGGCCCGAACCTGCTCGACCTTTCCCAGGAGATCGACCGTCTGGCGCTCCGGCTTGGCCCGGACGGCAAGGTGGACGACGCCACGCTGGAGAACTGGTTGCGGTCGGGCGTGGTCGGCAGCCTGGCGGATCTCGAAGAGGCCCTGCTCGTCGGGGACGCCCCGCGAGCGCTCCTCGCGTGGACTTCGGTGCAGAGGAACGCCACGGTGCCGGCCATGACCTGGATGCTCGGCAGCAAGCATCTTGCGACAGGATGGGGAAGAGGTTCCGGCGGCGCGAGCGGTGGGAGGATCGGCCCTCGGGTGTCCCGCCTGCTGCGCGCATGCTATCGTCTGGAGCGCGCGGTCAAGACGGGGGAGATCCCGTCGAGCCTCCAGGACGTCGCGTTCGAGGAGATGATCGTCCGGCTCTGCTCCGGCCGCGCCGCACGGCCCGGCGCGAGCGCCACCCAACAGATGCAACAGAAGGAGAAGCGATGAGTCTGGTCGAGGAGGTTACCGACGCCACCTTCGAGGGCGAGGTCGTGCAAAGCCGCGTTCCGGTGATCGTAGACTTCTGGGCGGATTGGTGCGGTCCTTGCCGGCTGCTCGCCCCCACGCTGAAGGAGTTGGCGGGCGAGCTTGAAGGCAAGGTGAAGTTCGTCAAGATCGACGTCGACACGAATCCGGTGATCGCGACGCGCTACGGAATCCAGAGCATTCCGACGCTGATCTACTTCAAGGACGGGCAGGCGGTCGGGCAGACGAGCGGCGCGGCCGGAAAGGCCGCCCTTCTCGCCCAGGTGGAGCGATCCTTTGGCGCGCTCTAGGGCGCGCTCCAGAGGGACGGCGAACGCCGCCTCTTCGTCCCTTCGCCTGACGCTCCGGCTGGTCCTCGCCATGGCGATCGCCGGGACCGGGCTCGCGGCGGCTGTCGCGGCAGCCGAGGATGCGTCTCCTCCTCCGGAGAGCGGCGCGAAGGCGGAGATCGATTGGGCTCCCGATTTCGAGCAGGCGCTCGAGCGCGCCCGGTTCGAGCGATCGATCGTGATGGTCGACTTCTACACGGGATGGTGCGGCTGGTGCAAAGTGCTCGACCGAGAGACCTATGTCGCTCCGGAAGTGGTGGAGCGTAGCAAGCGGATGGTCTGCGTGAAGGTCGACGCCGAAGGCCGGCGGGATCTGGCGGAGCGCTATGGCGTCCGGGCCTATCCGACGATCGGTTTCCTGAATCCGGACGGCAGCGCGATCGAGATGGTCCGCGGCTATCAGCCCCCGACCCGGTTCGCGACGACCCTTGACCGGTTCCTCGACACGAGTGGGCGTGAATTCACCCTACGAACGAGGTTGAAGGACCATCCGGAACTGCTGGAAGTACGCCGAGATCTGGCGCTGCTTCTCGAGAACAAAGGGGAGTTCTCCCAGGCGAAGGCGCAGATGGACACCTTGTTCGCCGGGGACCCCGAGAAGCAGTTCCGCGACTCGATCTGGGATCTCCGTCTCGACCGCGCGCGGATTCTGTTGCGGGCGGGCGACTCGAAGGAGGCGCGCAAGGAGGCGGAGCGCTTCGTGAAGAAGAACAAGGGGAAGGATCGCTACGCCGAAGGTCTCTATCTGCTCGGGGAAGCATCGCTCGCCGTCGGCGACCGGAAGAAGGCGCGCGACTCGTTCCGCAAGCTCCTGGAGGTCCGGCCCGAGGGTTGGTTCGCTTCGCGTTCAAGGGAAAGGCTCGCCGATCTCGGGTGAAGCGAGGGCTGCGAGCGAGCGTGTCGATCGAGCTCGCGCGGCGGAGGAGAGGAGAGGAAAGGAATCGGGGTCCCAAGGGCCGTAGCCGGGGACCCCGAATGCGGACCGGCCGGAGCCGGTCGATGCTCAGAGGCTCCTCCGCGAGGGCCGTGCCTGGCGACGTTGAACGGGACCCATCCAGTGTCAGTGGCCCGTGGTCGGCCAGGACTGCTCACGTGCGCCGCAGATTCGTCTCTGATCGGGAAGACGAGCAGTTGCCGAAGACTCGCGTCGTTCTCTCTCTCGCCTTCGTGCAGCCAGGCCATGCATCGGGCGTGCCGGACGCGTGCTCAGGCGACGAGCGGGGTCCGAGCGCTCGAGTGGCACGAGGCAACGCGGCACGCGGGTGGCGATTGCGGCGGCGGCGGGCCGCGAGATGGAGCGGCGGGCACGGGGCCGCGTAAAGGCGAAGCGCATACGCGGCCTGCGGCCTGCACGAGTCCGCCGGGCGGAACGCATCGCGGAGTTCGAAGGCTTCGCGAGTTGCCGGACGAGCCTCGCCGAACGAGGACGACGGAGACGAACACGCAGGTAGCGCGTCGCAGACAGGCAGAGCAGGCAGAGACGGAGAGCCGGATTCGCGATCGAGGGGCGGAGAACCGGGAAGGGGCGGAAGGGACGGAGAGGAGGGGAGGCAGGATGCTCGGCGGATCAAGAGGTTCGAGGGGCCATCAGGGCGGGGCTTCCGATCTGGACGTTACGTTACATAATGTTTCTTATGCGACATCAGGTCCGAGGCCAGCTCTGGCGACCGATCGACGTGGCTCCGCGCCCTTGTGGGCCTGTTTTCCGGCCTCCACCGGCCGCCCCGCATCAGCCGCCCCCGCTGCTCGCTCCGGACCTCTCCGGGGGCTCTGTGGCCGTCGAAACGCCCGTTTCCTCCTGCCCTTCGCCGTCCGCGCCGGCGTGCTCGGGCTTGCCGGGGCGGCGATCTGCCTCCAACTCTTCGCCGTCCCTCCGGCGGCCGCCTCCGCCGCACGGGCCAATCCTTCTGACCCGATGGCCGCCATGGCCGCCGTCGCTCCACCCGCCGGCGACGCCGGTCCGACCGCTCTGCCGCCTCGCTGGGGCTACCTGGACAACGGGACGGGTTACCTGCTGATCGAGAGCCACGCGGCCCCGCTCGTGGGAATCAGCATCGTGATCCGTTCCGGATCGGCGCGCGAGACGATGGCCACGAACGGGGCCAGCCACTTCCTGGAGCACCTGCTCTTCAATGGCACCGAGACGCGGAGCCAGGAGCAGCTGTACGACGCTGTCGACGCGCTCGGCGGCTACAGCAACGCGACGACCGCGCGCACGCACGTCGTTTTCATGATGGTCGTGCCGGCGGAGAACGCCCGTGCGGGTCTCGAGATCGAGCGCGACATGCTCTTCCACTCGACCCTGCCTCCCGAGAAGCTCGAGAAGGAGCGCGGCATCATCCTCGAGGAGCTCGCCCGCGACCAGGATCGGGGCGACTTCGAGCAAGAGAGGATGCTCGATCTGGCAGTGTTCGGGCCCCAGGGAGCCGGATTGCCGGTCCTCGGAAGCCGAAGCTCCATCGAGTCGATGACTCGCGAGGAGATCCTCGAGTTCTACCGGAGCTTCTATGTCCCCCAGAACATGACCGTCGTCGCGATCGGCGACTTCGATCCCGAGGGGATGGAGCGACACCTTCGCGAGACCTTCGGAGCGGAACCGCCGGGCCAGGAGCCTCCCCCGCCGGCGCCCGCCGAGATCGTTTCCTACGGACAGGAGCTCGCCTTCCCGGGCAGCGACCCGAGCGGGCTCCTCGTCGAGTGGACGTGGCCCGGGCCCGATCCCGCCGGCGCCGACTTCCTTGCCTCCGAGTGCGCCGTCGATCTCCTCGCCGGCGAGGATACCGCTCCGTGGAATCAGGCCATCCGCGACCGCTTCCCCGGGGCGATCCGCTCGGCCGGCGCCCGCCTGGAGATGGTCCCCGGCGGCTGCTTGCTCCGATACCGGGTCGAAGCCGACGCGGCCACCGATCCGAACCAGCTGGCCGGCGCGCTCTCGGAGATCGCCGGCGCTCCCCGGCCGGCGCCAACGGCCGCTGCCCTCGAGGCGTGGAAGGTGTCTCGCGAGACGGCCGAGTTCTTCCTTCGCGAGAAGCCGCACTACTACGGAGTCCTCGAAGGCGAGCGAGTCGCGGCCCAGGGCCTCCCTGGGATCGTTGGGCTCGCGCCGGCTCTCGAGCGACTCGAGCTGCCCGAGGTCGTGCGGGCTGCCGAGCGGCTCGCCCGCGGCCCCGCGTGCCGTGTGACCGCGCTTCCCGCTTCAGGCGCCGAGCCGGCCGCAGCCGCCGCGGACTCCGCTCGCTCCGCGGCGAGCCTCGTCGAGCGGACACTTCCGAACGGCGCGCAACTGCTGGTCCTGTCGAGCCCGGAGAGCCCTGTCCTCGCGCTCCACCTCTTTCTCAAGGGACGATCGGCGGCTGAGCCTGCAGGGATGGACGGGATGGCGGAACTCCTCCAGCGGCTCCTGCCGGCCGGCTCCGGGGGCGAGTCGCCCGCTCCCTTCTCCGATCGGCTGCGCGCCATCGGCGCCGAGCTGAAGACCGCGGACGATCCCTCGATCCCCTACGACGACTACTACTCGACCCCGCTCTACGCCTTCGTCCGACTGCAGACACTGGATCGCTTCGCTCCCGAGGCGTTCTCGATCCTCGCCGACATGATCCGCTCCCGCGACATTCGCCCCGACACCTTCGAGGAAGCTCGAGGAGCGATGCGATCGCAGGCGGAGCGATCCGCGTCGAGCGCCGGGGCGACCGCTCGCCAGCTGCTTCGCGATGCCCTCTATGGCGGGACTCCGCGAAGCCGCGCTCTCTTCGGCACCGTCGCGAGCCTGGAGCGCATCACCCCCGAAGCGCTCCGCTCGTACGCCGATCAGGCTCTCGTCGGCTCGAGGCTCCTCCTGGTCGTGGCGACGAGCCTCCCTCCCGAAACGATTGGAGATCTCTTCGCGAAGCGCTTCGGCTCGATCCCCGCCGGGGGCTCCGCCCCTCCCCTGCCCGGACGAAGCGGCATCGCCGCCTCGATCCGCGCGCGCCTTGCCCAAAGCGATCCGCTGCCGTCCGACCTCAAGGGCATCTCCGTCCCCGAGTCGACCTACGTGCAGGTGCGGCGGATCGGCGCCCGCCAAGGGGCCGTCACGTGGGCGGTGCCGCTCGGGCAGGTCTCGGCGGAGCGGTTCCCGGCCGTCGAGGTGTGGAACGCCGTGCTCTCCGCGCGCATCCAGTTCCAGCTCCGCGAGAAAGAAGGACTCGCCTATTCCATCGGCTCTTCGGTCGAACGCGCCGACGACGGAACGGTGATCTGGATCGCTTCGGCGGGAACCGGAGCCTCCAACATCCCGAGGATCGTGGAAGGATTCCGCGAGCAGCTGGAGGCGAGCCTCGCCGCCTCGCCCGATTCGGCGGCGATCCGCACCCAGGGAGCGCAGGCGTACGGACGGTCGCTGATGCGTCGCGCGACTCGCATGAACCGCGCCGCCGCGGCGGGCCAGGCGATCCTCGAAGGGCGCGACCCGGCGGGCATCGACGAAGAGATCCGCGCTCCGGCGCGAGTTCGTCCGGAGGAAGTCGCCGCCGTGCTGCCCACGCTTCGCTCACGAGGGCCGGGAGCGCTCATCCTCGTCTACTGAAACGAAAACGGCAGGGCCTCCGAAGCGCCACGCTCCGGAGGCCCTGCGTCATCACCGCGCCAATGCGAAAAGGCTAACGGCCTCCGCCGCCGCGCATCGCCCGCACCGTCTCCAGCCCTTCGCGCGCGTCGCGCGCGCGCGGATGGGAAGGATGCTCGGCGATCGCCCGCTGAAACGCCTTCTCCGCGTCGTCGAGCTTGCCGGCGTCGAGGTAGGCGTTGCCCGCGCTGAGGAGGTCGTCGAACTGCAAGGGGGAATCGGGGACGTCCGCCGCTTCGAGGAAGCGCTTCGCCGCTTCTTCCTTCTGTCCTGAAGACTCGAGAGCGCCGGCCAGCCCGCGCAGGGCGGAGGAGCGGAGCAGGCCGCCTTCGGGGCTCGCTCGAAGGAACTTCTCATACCTCGCCTTCGCCTCGGCCACGTTGCCCAGCTCCATCTGGATGTCGCCGGTCCTCATCGTCGCGAGCTTGCCGCTGCGAGAGCCGCCGTACCGGTCGGCCGCTTGCTGGAACTTCGAGAGGGCTTCGCTCAGGTTGCCGTTCTGGTACTGGTTCTCGCCCTCGAGGACCAGGACCGCCGCCGCGCGCTCTCCGGAGGCCTTCGACCGCTGCATCACCTGCAACACGACGAAAACGGCGACAACGAGCGCGACCGCGGCCAACAGATACGGCAGACGCTTCTTCGCCGACGTCCCGATCTGCATCATCGCCGTCACGACCGGATCTTCCCGGAGTTCCTGTTTCGTGAGTTTCCCTTCGCTCAAGCGCACGCCTCCCTTTTCGTCCCCCCCGCGACCCCGATCGACAACATTGGAAGAGGGTAACTTCCCGCGCGCAAGCAGGTCAAGACGGCTCCCCGGCCTTGGTGGCGACCACGCGCAGGGCCGGCCTGGCCGCCGCCTTCGTTCCCTCTCCGTTGCCTCGTTGCGCGTTCGCGCAATCCGGGCATACCAGTCCCCCCGCCTGTCCGAAGACGGGATCGTCGAGCCCCGGGCGCCCGCAAGCGGCGCAGTAGGGCCTGAGGAAGCTCTTCGTCGCGTCGTCCCAAACGATCATCGCTTCGGGCGCAGGAGCGGAACGCTTGCTCCGCGTCGCGGACTTGGCTCCCGGCCGCGCGAAGCGGTACGCGGTTCGGGGCACCATCTGGACGCCGAGAGCGACGAGGCGGGCATGCACGCGAGGAGACCAGAACTCGATTGCCTCCTCCGTCCGCCGCTTCCACTCGAGCTGGAGGAAGCGGATGCGGTCCTCCCGGTCCTCGGCGCGCGTCGCCCACCGCCGGCTCTGGTTCCGCGCCTCGTCGATCAGCTGCTCGTAGTATTCCTGGATCGAATTCGTCTCCTCCGCGAGCCGCTCCTCGCAGCTGTCCTTCACCTTCTTGATCCGGCGGCGAAGGCGCTTCTCGAGGGAGCGAAGGGCGGCGTCGAGCACCCGTTGGGACAGCGGGACCGGAGGCAGCGGCACGCGCCCCTTGCGCGGAACGCTCTCCAGAGTCCCCCAAAGCTCGATCAAGTCGGGAGTCTGCGCCGCGACCTCGAGGCTCCCTCCATCGACCGAAACGACTTCCATCTCGTCCGAGGCCTCGATCGTCGGGTACGTCACCGTGAAAACGAGGTGGTAGATCCCTTGATAGATCGGATCCGCCTTCCCGGGACTCAGACCGGCGACCTTCGGGGCCTTTTCTGGAGCGGGAGGCTTCGCCGCCGGACTCGGGGGCTTCGCATAGGCGACTCCGATCCTTCCCTCTTCGCGCGCGACTCCGAGCAGGCGGTCGAAGACCGGGTTGCCGACGGTCGCCAGCTCCCCGTGCGGGTAGCGCGCCATCGCCCTCTGGTTGAAGCTGAGGGTCAGATCCTTCGCCCCGAGCCGTTCGTGGAGATCCTTCGGGAAGCGGAAGTGCCAGACGTCGTGCTCCAGCTCTTCGGGTTCCAGCCCGCGCAACGCGAGCCATTCGCGGACGAATGCCTGGAGGACCGAAGGCTTCACTCCTCCTCCCCTCCCCTGCGCGGGACCACCGCCTCGAACAGCACCTCCTCGTAGTCCTTGATCTTCTCGTAGCGCTTGCGCGCGAGGAGGAGGTCCTCGCCGAACTTCCCGAACGCCTCCTCGAGATCCCGGCGGTTGCGGTGGCTCGCCCAGATCTGGAAGATCCGCTGCTCGAAACTCTCCCGCTCGCTCCATTGCCCGAGCACCATGTCCATCTCGCCGATCACGAGTTCGAACATGTTGATCTTCCGGTGCAGGATCGCGAGCACGTAGTCTTCGACCGTGTCACGCGCGGTGAAGTTGTAGATCCGGATGTCGCGTGTCTGGCCGAGACGGTGCACCCGCCCGATGCGCTGCTCGATCCGCATCGGGTTCCAGGGAAGGTCGTAGTTCACCACCGTCCGGCAGAACTGCAGATTCCGGCCTTCGCCTCCCGCCTCGGTGCTGATCAGGATCCGCCGATCCCTCCGGAACGCCTCAACGGCGGCGTCCTTCTCCCGGGTCGGCAGGCTCCCGTGGAAGATGGCCGGCTCCTCTCCGATCTCCCGCATTCCGGCCTCGAGGAACTCGAGGGTCCGCCGGAACTGCGTGAAGATGAGAATCTTCTCCTCCGGATCGTCGAGGACCAGCTTCTTCAGCCCCTCGAGCTTCTGGCTCTTCTTCACGGAGCGGGCCATGTCGACGAGACGGGTGAGGCGCTTCGCCTGTGTGCCGCGACGGAACACGCGCAACGACCGCTCGAGCGTCTTCTGGGCGGCGTAATGGCTCGACCCCATCTCCTTTTGCAGGACGAGCAGGAGGAAGTGCCAGCGGGCGTATTCCTCCGGCTCGCTCTCGGAGACGATGTCGTGCACGAAGGCGGAGACGCCGTCGTAGAGCTTGCGCTCTTCGGCGTTCAGCTCGAAGGTCTCGATCATCACGTCGCGCCGCGGGAACTTCAAGGCCGTCGAGCTGCGCGTCGTCCGGATCATGATGTCCGAGAGCAGCTTCGCGAGGCGGCGCGTGTTCTTCGGCAGCCGCTTGTCTCCGCGGACCATGAACTCCTTGCGGAAGGCCCGGTAGGTGCCGAGGGCGCCGGGCTTCAGCAGCGTCACGAGGTTGTAGAGCTCCCGCATGTCGTTTTGCACCGGGGTCGCGGTCAACAGCAGGAGATACTTCAACGACAGCGCATCGACGAACTTCCATCCTTGCGTCAGGTGGTTGCGCAGCCGGTGCGCCTCGTCGACGACGAGAATGTCGAACTGCTGCTTGCCGATCTCCTCGCGGTTACGCTCCGTCTTCGCGGTGTCGAGCGAGGCGATCAGGAACGGATGCGTCCCCCAGTCCTCTCCGCGCGCGCGGATGACGAACGGCAGGTCGAACTTGTGCGTCAGCTCCTCCCGCCATTGGCTGAGGAGCGAGACGGGGGCGAGCACGAGCGCGCGGCGTACGAGCCCTCGCAGCACGTACTCCTTCAGGATCAGCCCGGCCTCGATCGTCTTTCCGAGGCCGACCTCATCGGCGAGAAGCGCCCGCCCGCGCATCTGGCGCAGGACACGAAGCACCGCGCGGATCTGGAAGTCGTAGCGCTCGAGGTCGCGTACGCTGTGCAGGCTGAGCAGGTTCTCGAAGCCGCGGATCATCGCGAGCTTCTCGGCGCTCAGGTGGAGGAGGAACCGCTCCGGCGAGGCCTCCTTTGGCAGTTCCGTCAACGCCATGTAGTACTCGATCGATTCGGGATCCACGACGAGGACGCTGTCTTCGTCCCCGGCGGGGACGAGGCGAAGATTCGCCTCGTTCACCGGCTCCGCGACCGCCGTTGTCACCGGCGCCTCCGGCGGCTTTTGGCCCACGCGGGGATGATTCGAGTTCAAACGCCGCACGCCCCCCTGAAAGGCGACCTCGAGGATGTCGAAGAACGGGCGCGGCTTCACCCCGACCACCATCCCTTCGCCGTAATCGGCGTGGTAGATCGTGTCTCCGACGGCGTAGCGCTTTACCGAAGGCAAGCGACCTCCTAGATCACGTAGACCTGGATCCCGATGACCGGCTGCACGGCGGTCGTCGTCCCGTCCCCGCCACGCAAGCGGAAGAGCTTGGCACCGAGATCCACGCTGAACGACCTGCGGACGAAGTATTCTACACCCGCTCCGATACCGTACAGCAGCCGATATTCCTGCGTCGAAACGTCGCTTCCCTTGTATCGCAGCTCGCGCTGCTGCAGCCCCACGAACGGCTGGACGTAGGAAGTGATCTTCATACGCCTGCGGAAATAGAGGAAATAATCGGCGTGGAACGTTGTGAACTTCACCCAGCCGGGCAAGAGCAGCCGCTCCTCATCGCTGTAACCGCCCTTCCGCTTGTATCTCAAGTCGTCGAACCCGGCCCCGAACGCATGGTTCCGATCGAGCACGAATCGAAGGCCGACGTGCCAGGACGGACCCCAGGTGTCGTACACGTCCGTCAGATCGAAGTCTCGTCCGAGGCTGCCGTCGGGGTTCGGCCATTCGGGGACGTGGAACGAGTCGCCGCCGATGATCCGGCCGTAGCCGAACTGCGCCCCGAAGCTCGGCGTGCTCTTGCGATGCTCGTAGGCCGATGCGGGGCGCGAAGCGGCAAGCAGGAGCGCGATGGAGAGCAGCGGCGTCGCGAGCGCCGCGACGACCGGCGAGAGGACGCGCGTACGGCGGCGCGGGCACGACCCCGAGGCATTCGGCATCCTTCGATTCGTCATCGAGATTCTCCTCGAACCCCACCACGCGGGTGATGGCGGCGATGGATCTGCTGTAGATAGGTCCGGTCGACCGCCGTGTAGATCTCGGTGGTCGTGAGAGAGCGATGTCCGAGCAGCTCCTGCACGATCCGCAGGGACGCTCCGCGCTGGAGCAGATGCGTGGCGAAACTGTGGCGAAGAAGGTGCGGATGGAGATCGCGCGGATCGAATCCGGCGCCGGAGGCCCTCTTTCGCAGGACACGGAAGAATCCCATTCGCGAGAGTCCGCTCCCCCGCCGGTTCAGGAACAGTCGGCCGCGTGCCCGGCTGCGGTCGAGGGTCGGGCGGCCTCGCTCGATATAGGAGCGCACCGCTTCACAGGCGGGCTTGCCGAGCGGGACGAGCCGCTCCTTCTCCCCTTTGCCCCGGACGCGCACGAGCCGGTTCTCCAGATCGATCTGCTCGGAGCCCAGCGAGACCAGCTCGGAGACGCGGAGACCGGCTCCATAGGCGACCTCGAGCATCGCGCGATCCCGGAGGTCGAGCGGGCCGGAGCCGTCGCATGCCTCGAGCAGGCGCCGCACGTCCTCGACCGCGAGGCTTCGCGGCAGCGGCCGCCGGACGGCCGGGCCTTCCAGCTCGGTCGACGGATCCGCGTCGATCCATCCCTGATCGCGCAGGAAGCGATAGAAGCCTCGAAGGCTGCTGCGGTAGCGCTGGAGGCTGCGCCGGGCACGACCGAGTCGGTGCAGCCGGGCGAGGTCCTCGCGAAGTGTCTCTGCGTCGACATCCCCCAACCCGGCCGGCGTCCGCCGACCGACGAAGCCGAGGTGCTGGAGAAGATCGGCGCGGTAGGAGTCCACGGTTCGCGGAGAGAGCCTGCGTTCAATCCGGAGATGGTCGAGGTAGGCATCGAGGAGCGAGTTGGGATCGCTCATCCGGCCCGCTCCTGCTCTCCGCCCTGCCTCAGCATCTCGAGCAGCCGCTTCGCGGTCTTCGGGCCGATGCCCGGCACCTTCGCGAGGTCCTCGACCGTCGCCGCCTGGATCGCCGCGACGCTCCCGAAATGCCGCAGCAGCAACGCACGCCGGCGAGGTCCGATTCCGGGCAGCGGGTCGAGGGCGGAGCGCACCTGCGCCTTGCCCCGCAGGTTGCGATGGTAGCCGATGGCGAACCGGTGCGCTTCGTCCCTGACGCGCTGCAGAAGCCGCAGCCCTTCCGCGTTCCGGGGAAGGCGGACCGGCTCCGGTGAGCCGGGAACCACCACGCGTTCCTCCCTCTTCGCCAACCCCAGAATCTGAATCCCGGACAGGCCGGCTTCTTCGAGGACCTCGAGCGCCCGGCCTACCTGCCCCGGACCTCCGTCGATCAGGATCAGATCCGGGGCTTCCTCCGTCCCCTCGCGAATGCGTCGCAACCGGCGTTCAAGCACCTCGCCGATCATCGCAACATCATTCGGTCCTTGGACTTGCTTGATCCTAAATCGGCGATACCCGCCCTTCAAGGGGAATCCGTCCTGGAAGACGACCTTCGACGCCACGGGATGCGTCTCGTGGAGATTGGAGATGTCGTAGCCCTCGATCCGATACGGCGTCTGCGCGAGATCGAGACGCTCCTGAAGGTCGTACACTCCGGGATCGACCTTGCCTCGCCTCTCGCGATCCCGCAGCTCCTCCTCTTCCAAGCGGAGATGGGCGTTCTCGCGCGCGGCCTCGAGAAGGCGCGCGAGCGGGCCGGAGCGCGCGGTGCGCAGGCGCACCTGCCGCCCGGCGTGCCGGGAGAGACTGTCCTGGAGCAGGCCGGCGTCGCGGACCGGGCAAGCCGTCACGATGGTGTCGGGCACGACGGGCGAGCCGAGATAGACGTTCGTAACGAAGACGCGCAGCAGCTCCGGCACGCTCGCCCCTTCGGCGCGCACGAGGATCCTCGACTCCTTCCCCAGCACCCGGCCCTCGCGCGCGTGCAGGGCGACGCCGCAAGCGCGGTCCGCGCGAGCGACGAGAGCGATCACGTCGGTGTCCGACGCGAGAGCCGGCGTCATTCGCTGGCCGATCGAGATCCGCTCGAGCGTCTCGATCTCATCGCGCAACCTCGCCGATTCCTCGAACTCGAGTCCTGCGGCGTGCTCGAGCATGCGCGACCGCATCTCGGCGACCACACTCTCCACGTTCCCTTCGAGGAAGCGGATCAGTCGGGAGACGATCGGCTCGTAGCTCTCGACCGGTAGCGTCCCGGTGCAGGGGGCGGGGCAGCGTCCGATGTGGAACTCGAGGCAAGGTCTCCGGTCGCGTTCGAGGCGGCGGTCGGTGCAGTTGCGCAGCGGGAAGACCTTGCGGAGCGTGCGTAGCGTGCGGCGGAGATCCTTCACGTGGGTGTATGGGCCGAAGTAGCGGGATCCGTCCGGCACGACACGGCGGGTGAGAGTGAGTCCGGGGAAGCGATGGTAGAGCGAGAGCTTCAGGAACGGGTAGCTCTTGTCGTCCTTGAGCGCGACGTTGAAGCGGGGACGGTGGCGACGGATCAGGTTCGCTTCGAGGATCAGCGCTTCCGATTCGCTGCCGGTCACGATCGTGTCGATGTCCGCGATCCGCGGCAACATCCGCGCATGGCGCGTGTCGGGTTCGGGCTCGCCGCGGAAGTAGCTGCGGACTCGAGCCGTCAGCCGCTTCGCCTTGCCGACGTAGAGGACGCGGCCGCGGGCGTCGCGGAACAGGTAGACCCCGGGGCGATCGGGGAGCAGGCGCAGCTTGCGCTCGAGACGGGCGTCCGGCGTCTCCTCGCGCGGCGCGCAAGCCTCCTCGGGCGTCGTCCCAGCGCCGTCGCGCGACGCGCGGTCCGGCGGCCCTTCGCTTCGGGTCTCCCCTGCCTCGCTCACCCCGACTCCTCTCGCCCCTTCGATCCTCCGCTCCCCCAACCGGAGAGCCGGGGAGCGGGAGCGACGAGCGGGGATCACGGTTCGCCCGCGATCCCCGCTCTCCTTGCCCCCGAGATGACTCGAACATCCGACCTACGGTTTAGGAAACCGCCGCTCTATCCACCTGAGCTACGGGGGCTCGACATCGAACGCTTCCGGACGGCGCGGGGGGACGGATGGACGTCCCGCCGCGTGCAATCCGCGTCGCGTCGCGGACCTGGTCTCAATCGTAACGGAGGAGGGAGAGGACGTGACACCCCTCGAGTCTCGCTCGCCCCTCGAGAAAACCAAGCTCGGCGAGGAAGGCGTAGCCGACGAGCTCCGCCCCGCAGCGGCGGACGAGTCGCCCCGCGGCGGCGGCCGTGCCTCCCGTGGCGAGGACGTCGTCCACGATGAGCACGCGATCCCCCGGCCGGAGGGCGTCCGCGTGGACCTCGAGCCGCCCCTTTCCGTATTCCAGCTCGTACTCCTCGCTCAGGCGCTCCGCCGGCAGCTTGCCCGGCTTGCGCATCAGGACGAGCGGGAGCTTGCAGCGCATGGCGATCCCCATCCCCAGGATGAACCCGCGCGCCTCGACCGCGACCACGTGGGTGATCCCGCGCCGGTCGAAGGTTTCCCAGAGGGCATCGATCGCCTCGGCGACCAGGCCGGGATCCAGCAAGAGCGTCGTAACGTCCCGGAAGAGGACGCCCGGCTGCGGAAAGTCCGGAATGTCGCGGATCGAACGGCGGAGCCGCTCGGGAAGATCGTCTCTCATGGGATGGGATCCGAGCGAAAGTGATGAGGATGGTCGGGGCGAGAGGATTCGAACCTCCGACCCCCTAGTCCCGAACCAGGTGCGCTACCAACTGCGCTACGCCCCGACCAAGTCAGAACCACCGTGGTGACGCTAGCATCGGTGTCCGGCGCTGTCCAGGGTCGAATCACGGAGTGTCCCCGCCTCCCTGCGGCTGCTCTCGCGCCGGATCGGGCCAGCCCTCCCGTCCGAGCAGAGGGACGAAGGCGCAGGCGCACGACTTCTCCTCGACGAACTCCCCGCCCCGTCGTTCCACGATCCGAAGAATCTGACTCGATCCGCCGCCGACCGGGATGACGAGACGCCCGCCCTCGGCAAGCTGTTCGAGCAGCGTCTCGGGGATCCGGGGAGCGCCCGCCGTCACGACGATCCCTTCGAACGGCGCGAAGCCCTTCCAACCCAGGGAGCCGTCCCCCTGCCGCTGGATCACGTTGCCGATCGAAAGCTCCTTCAGGATCGCCTGCGCACGCTGGACGAGCGCTGGAATCCGCTCGATCGAAAAGACCGTTCGCACCAGGCGGGAAAGGATCGCCGCCTGGTATCCCGAGCCCGTCCCGATCTCGAGGACCCTGTGCTCGGGGCGCGTCCGGAGCGCGGAGGTCATCAGCGCGACCATGTACGGCTGCGAGATCGTCTGCCCGTGGCCGATCGGAAGCGCATGGTCCCCGTACGCGGAGTCCTGCATTGCCGGCTCGACGAAGAGGTGGCGCGGGACCTCCAGGAACGCTGCGAGAACACGCTCATCGCGGATTCCTCGCGATCGGAGCTGCTGCTCGACCATGCGCGCCCGCGCGCCGACCGGGTCTCCCTCGGGCGAGATCAACGCCGCTCCGCCTCTCCCTCGTCGCCCGTTGCGCTCCCGGCCTCCCTGCTTCCCTTGCCGTCGAAGCTCCAGCGGGAGAGCTCGGCGATCGCGGCATGGTCGGTCAGGTCGAGATGCACCGGCGTGATCGAGACGTACCCTTCGTCGACCGCCGTGAAGTCGGCGTCGGGCTGCGGCTCGAAGACCGCCGCCTCCTCGCCGATCCAGTAGTACGGTCTCCCTCGCGGGTCGACGTTCTGCACGACCTGTCCCGTGTAGCTCTTCTTTCCGAGCCGCGTGACCTTGAAGCCGCGAATCTCCTCGAGCGGGCGCCCCGGAACGTTGACGTTCAACAGGACCCCAGGGGGCAGGGAGCGCTCGGCGACGGTTGCCACGAGCCGTCGCGCGATCGTCGCCGCGGCCGCGAAATCCTCGTCCAGGCGGCGGGTCGAGGCCGAGATCGCGAGCGACGGGCGGCCGAGGAGAACCCCCTCCATCGCTGCTGCGACGGTTCCGGAATACGAGATGTCGTCGCCCAGGTTGGGCCCGTGGTTGATCCCCGACACGACGAGATCGATGCGCGCGGACGTAAGGTCGGGCAGGCCGCGGCAGGCGAGGAGCACGCAGTCGGTCGGTGTGCCGTCGACCGAGAAGACCCTCTCTTCGATGCGCCGAACCCGAAGGGGACGGTGCAGGGTCAGCGAATGGCTCGTCCCGCTCTGCTCCTGCTCGGGAGCGACGACCCACACGGTCCCCAGCGTGGCGAGAGCGTCGCGCACGGCGAGAAGACCACGCGCAAGGACACCGTCGTCGTTGGTGAGCAGGATCTCCATGGTCTTCCGGTGAACGGGGGAAGAAAAGAGGTGGTCGGGGCGACTGGATTTGAACCAGCGACCACTTGCCCCCCATGCAAGTGCGCTACCAGGCTGCGCTACGCCCCGACCGAACCGCCGAGCGAGCCCTTGCCGACTTCAGGCCACGGACCCGCAAGGCCGAGTATCGGCCGGGGTAGCGGAGAAAGCAAGGGGGGAGGACGGCGCGCCGGGCCCCCAAGGCGAACGCCCGGAGGACGATCCCCCGGGCGCCCGAATGGATGCCTCTCGCGATATCGGTCGAACCGTTACGCCTCCTTGCGGCGAAGCCGCCGGAAGAGGCCCGTGCCCACGAGACCCGTGCCGAGAAGGAGCATCGATCCCGGCTCCGGAACGGGGTTCGTGACCCGGGTGTCGGGAACGAGAAGGTGATTGTCCAGCGAGCCGTCCGAGGGGTCGCTGATCGGATCGATGTCGTTGGCGGTGAAGCCGGCATTCCACGCTGCATTCGCGCCCAGGCCGCCCGCATTGCCGTCCTTCGAGTAGAAGTCGCCCCACGTCGGGGCGCGCCAGGAGTCGAACGCCATGTTCGTCGTGAGTCCGGTCGTGCCTGAGAACTTGATCCCGAAGAGATCCTCGGGAATTCCCGGGTTGCTGTTTCCCTGATCCCCCCAAGTGCCGAGCTGCCAGGAGCTGAAGTCGCCGGTGAAATTGAACAGATCTTTCTCGGTGATGTTGGCCGAGGTCTCGAGCAGGAAGTGGCTGGTGTTCCCGACCGGATGCGAGAAGGAATAGGAGTAGTGCCAGGAGTTGTCCTGGTTCTGCGTAACGGTCCAGTCGAGACTGGTCGGCCCCGTCACGATCCAGTTGCCCGTACCCGTGATCTCTCCCAGTGTGCTGGAGAGCATTCCGCTGTATGCCCAGACGGTGGCCGGAGCGAAGGCGAGTGCGGTGAGAACCGCCATCGCCAACGAGGCCCTGCCCCATCCGCCGAGTGTCTTTCGTACCATCGTGTGCCGATCTCCTTGCGTTGTTGTGCCGTGTTCCATCGGCCCGGCCCCCGGCAGATTCTTCCGGCCGTGAGACGGACAGATTTTCACCAATTCTACGGTGTAGCAGGTTGCTTAGGAAGGAAAATCGTCGATGGCAAACGTTAGATCGGGCGCGATCGTTGTTTCGTGGGCCTCAGCGCATTGCGGATTGCCTCGAGCTCCTCGCGAATCTCGGCCAGACCGGTCGCGACGGGGTTTTCGATCCCGAGGCCGAGCTGCCCCTCTCCGCCTCTCTCCCGCTGCTCCTGTCGAATCCTCTGCCGGGCTCCGCGGATGGTGAACCCCTTCTCGTAAAGGAGGGCGCGAATCCTCCCGAGCAGTTCGACGTCGCGCTGCCGGTACATCCGGCTCCCGGACTTCCCCTTCTTTGGATGGAGCATCGGGAACTGGGTCTCCCAGTACCGAAGCACGTGGGGCTTGACGGAAAGCAGCTCAGCGACCTCCGAAATGGAGCGGTACGTCTTGGGCGTGAACGGCTCCGGCGATGGGGTGGAATCAGGCGGCTCGTTCATCCTTCCTCTCCTTCGGCACGAGGAGGCCGGCCCATGAGAGCCCGCAGACCCGCGACCGGGTCGAGCCCCTCGAAGAGGACCTGATGGACCTGCTCAGTGATCGGCATCTCGATCGAAAGCCGGCGGGACAGGCGCCAGGCGGATCGAGTGGTCGGCACCCCCTCCGCGACCTGCGTCATGCGGGCGGCCGCTTCGCGAAACGGAATGCCGCGCCCGAGCATCTCCCCGAGGCTCCGGTTGCGTGAGAGCGGCGAAGAGCAGGTCGTCACGAGATCCCCCACACCCGCGAGCCCGAGGAAGGTCTCGCGCCGCGCCCCGAGGGCGACGCCGAGACGCGTGATCTCCGCGAGGCCGCGCGTCAGCAGCGCTCCCTTCGCGTTCTCCCCAAGCTTCATGCCGTCCGCGATCCCGGCAGCGAGCGCGATGACGTTCTTGAGCGCCGTCCCCACCTCGACTCCCGCGACGTCCGAGGACTCGTAGACGCGAAAGAAGGGACCGTGAAATCTCTCGCGCACCCGAGCCGCGCACGCTGGATCGGCGGAGGCGGACAGCACGCTTGCCGGAAGGCCCGCGGCCACCTCGCGCGCCAGGCTCGGCCCGGCGAGCACCGCGATGGGCGCCTCCGGCAATCTCTCCCGCACGACCTCGCTCATCCTCTTGCCCGACTCCTCCTCGAGCCCCTTGGTCGCAACGACGACGTCCCGTCCGGTCACCCGCGCCGGATCGATCTGCTCGACCACCCCTCGCAGGACGGTCGAAGGCACGGCCAGAACGATCGCCTCCGCCTCCTCCAGCGCCTCCTCAATCCGATACATCACATGAAGTGTCGGAGGGAAACGAAAACCTGGCAGGAAGGTGGCGTTCTCGCGCTCCGCCTCCATGCGCTGGGCTTCCTCCGGCTCGAAAGCCCAGAGCCGCACCGGGGCACCCCGGCCGGCGAGGAGGATCGAGAGCGCCGTCCCCCAGGATCCGCCCCCCAGGATCGCGGTCGGCCCCGTCACGTCCCGGCTCCCCACAGCGGCGGCTCCTGCCCGCGCGCGAGCCGCGCGAGGTTCGTCCGATGCCGGAGCCAGACCAGGCCGCCGGTCACCAGGGCGAAGAGGACACGAGGCAAGACCGGCTCCGGCGAAGGGAGGAGCCAAACCGCGATGGGCAGGGCCGCGGCCGCCGACAGGCTAGCGGCGGAAACGCGGCGGGAGAGGGCGAGGACCGCGGCGAAAACGGCGAGGGCGGCCGCGGCCCCGGCCGGGGCGAGGACGATCCAGATCCCGAGGCCCGTCGCGACTCCCTTGCCGCCACGGAAACGCGCGAAGGGCGTGGCCATGTGGCCGGCGACCGCCAGTAGACCCGCGAGGAGCGGGATGCCTGGGGCCGCAGAGAGTCCCCGGGCCAGACAGACGGCCGCGATTCCCTTGCCGACGTCGAGGAGGAGAACGGCGATCCCGTGACGCGCGCCGAGCACGCGGTAGACATTCGTCGCCCCGAGATTCCGGCTGCCGTGCTCGCGCGGGTCGATCCCGGCGATTGCCTTCCCCCACCAGAGCCCGAACGGCAGCGACCCCAGCAGGAAGGCGGTCGCCAGCGCAACGGCGGCCCGCGCAACCTCTCCCTCGCTCATGTGCTCTTGCGGATCTGCAGCCGGATGGGGCTGCCGGTGAAGTCGAAAGCGCCGCGAAGCGCGTGGACGAGGTAGCGCTCGTAGTCGCGCGCGAGGCGTTGCGGGTTGGAGACGAAGAGAGCGAAGGTCGGCGGCCCGGTCCGCACCTGCGTGGCGTAGTAGATGCGCACCGGCTTCTCCCCGGCGACGTACTTCGGAGGGTTGGCGTCGACCGCGCGCCGGACCACCTCGTTCAACTCGGCGGTTGCGACTTTGCGCTGCGTCGACTCGTATGCCTGGACGATCCGTTCCGGAAGACGGCTGATCCGTTGGACGGTAAGCGCCGAGACGAACTCCGCGGGGGCATACGCCTGGAACGGAATCTCGGCTCGGACCGTCTCGAGCATCTGCGCGGCCGTGTTGTCGCTCTTCTCGACGAGGTCCCACTTGTTGAAGACCCAGACGCACCCGCGGCCCGCCTCCTCGATCATCTTCGCGATCCGCAGGTCCTGCTTGCGCACCGGCTCGTTGGCGTCGAGGACGAGCAGCGCCACGTCGGCCGAGTCGAGACTTCGGATCGCGCGGAGCGTCGCATAGAACTCGAAGTCCGGATGCGAGCCGAGCTTCCGGCGGATCCCCGCGGTGTCCACGAGCACCATCTCCCGCCCGTGCCAGCGGAACGGCGTGTCGATCGCGTCGCGCGTCGTCCCCGGAACGTCGTCGACGATCATCCGCTCCTCGCCTAGGAGGCGGTTGACGATCGAGGACTTGCCGACGTTCGGCCGTCCCAGGACCGCGATCCGGATTCCGGCCGCTCGCTCCGTGGTCGCGGGCGCCCGCGTCGGGATCCGCTCGACCACGACGTCGAGCAACTCCCCGATGCCGCGTCCCTGCGCGGCGGAGATCGTCCACGGGGAACCGTCGAGCCCGAGCGAGGCGAACTCCGATGCGTCCGCTTCGAGGCGGTCCGAATCGACCTTGTTCGCGACGAGGATCGCGTTGGCTCCGCGCCGCATCAGCTCGCGCGCGATCTCCTGGTCGTGTGGCTGCACCCCATCGCGCGCGTCCACGAGAAAGAGGACGAGGTCGCACTCCTCGATCGCCCGCTCGACCTGCGTGAGGATGCGGCGGTCCATCGCCTCGATCCCTTCGGGAACCCATCCCCCCGTGTCGACGAGACGGAAGCTCCGGCCCGCCCACTCGACCACCGCGTAGTGCCGGTCGCGCGTGATCCCGGGGATGTCGTCCACGACGGCGAGGGAGCGGCCGAGAATCCGGTTGAACAGGGTCGACTTCCCCACGTTGGGCCGGCCGACGATCGCCACGATCGGCAGGCTCACGTCCGGAAGAACCCCGCCTGGAACGGCACGCCGAAGCGATCGGCGAGATCCGCCAGGCGCATGTCGTCGAGAAACGTCTCCTCGTCGTTCAGCGTCGCGGGGGGCAGCAGGACGCGGTCGCCCAGGTCCTTTCCCTCGAGCCCGCGCGCGATGTCGCCGCCCGTCAACAGCCCGGCGACGGTAACCGATGTCCCAAAGAACCGGTTCTCGCACCCGACGATTCGCACCTCGACCGGCTCCTTCGTGCGGGCCAAGGCCCGGTCGATCGCCGGCTTGAGGATCGGCTCGAACAACTGCCCCGTCACGAGCGTCAGGACCCGGTCCCCGCGCCGGGTCTCCTCGGCGAAGAGATGCCGGGCACGGGCGAGGCGCGCGAGGAAGTGGCGCGTCATGCCGATCCCATTCTCCAGCTGCGGGAAGCCGTCGTAGTGCGCGACGGGGGGAGTCTCCATTCCGAGGAGCCGGTAGAACTCATCCGCGAGATGGACGAAGGTCGCGCCGATCTCCCGCCGGCAGCGCTCCTGATACGGGCGGACCTGCTCCACGATCTCGCGGGCCTTCTCCGCGGTCATCCGCTCGAGCGGGATCAAACCCTCGCGGTGCTCGGTCATGCCGAGAGGCACGATCGCGAGGCTCCGCACGCGCGGCCAGCGCGAGGCCAGGTCCCGCAAGGTCCCTTCGAGGTCAGGGCCGTCGTTGTAGCCGGGGCAGAGCACGATCTGCGTGTGCATCTCGATCTCGTTCTCGCCGAGCCAGTCGATCAGGCTCAGGATATCGCGATCGACCTTCGGGCGAAGCAAGCGACGGCGGGTCTCCGGATTGGTGGAGTGCACGGAGATGTACAGGGGCGTCAGCCGCTGCTCGACGATCCTCTCCAGCTCCCACTTCTTCATGTTCGTCAAGGTCACGAAGTTGCCGTGCAGAAAGGAGAGCCGGTAGTCCTCGTCCTTGACGTAGATCGTCTTGCGCATCCCCTTCGGGTTCTGGTCGATGAAGCAGAAGAGGCAGGAGTTGCCGCACAGCCGCGTCTTCATGGCGTCGATGCCGACCCCGAGATCCTCCCCCGGTTCGAGCAGGACGGTGAGGGTGCGGCTCTCTCCGGGCCTCGGAGAGACGACGATCTCGAGATCGGCATCAGCGACGTGGAAGTGGTAGTCGAGCAGATCGCGGATCGGGTTGCCGTTGATCGAGACCAGGTCCTCGCCCGGCTGGATGCCGATGCGGGCGGCGGGAGACTCGGGCTGGATGGAGCGGATGACCATTCTGTTCTCCGTCGCGACCTCGGGCGGTGGGGATCCGGCCCCATTGGGGCGAGCTGAATCCCCAGAACAAAGAGCCGAAGGGCCCGCGCGGGGGCCCTTCGGCGAGAACTTGGAGCGGGCAACGGGATTTGAACCCGCGACTTTCAGCTTGGGAAGCTGACACTCTACCACTGAGTTATGCCCGCTTCGCCACCGCGTTTCCCAGCCTAGGTGCCCCCTCCGGGGGTGTCAAGGATCATCTCGGTCCCCCCGGCGGCCATCCCTGCCCGCCCGGCGCTCGCGCGCGTCCAGGACCTCCAATACTTGCGCGGCCGTCGCTTCGGGCGGCTGGCCCTCGGGAATCCGGATCTCGATCCGGTCGGGGTGCCGGTTCCGGAACCAGGTGCGCTGGCGTTTGGCGTAGCGGCGCGAGTTGCGAAGGAAGAGCTCGTGCGCCTGGTCGTGATCGATCCGGCCGCTGAGGTATGCGATCCACTCGGCGTAGCCGACCGACTTCATCCCCGCGGCGTCCGGCTGCACTCCCGCCTCGAGCAGCCCGCGCACCTCGCGGAGCAGACCTGCGGCGAGCATCGCTTCGCAGCGCGCCTCGATTCTCGTGTAGAGATCCCGCGTGAGGCGATCGAGCAGGATGACCGGCGTTTCGGGCGGGCACGCCGCCTCCGTCGCTGCGGCGAACAGCTCGGACATCGGCCGCCCGGCGCGCTCCGACACTTCGAGCGCACGAACGATCCGCTGCAGATCGCGGGGAGCGAGACGGGAGGCGGTCGCCGGATCGACCGCACACAGGCGCCGATGGAGCGAGCCCGGTCCCTCCTGCTCCTCGATGCGCAGGGCGCGCGCGCGAAATGCCTCGTCGGCGGGAGGAAGGTCGTGGAACCGGCCGAGGCAGGCGTCGACATAGAGGCCCGCCCCCCCGACGGCGAGACCGGCACGGCCACGCGCCCGCAGATCGTCGAGGGTCTCGCGAAACATCGAGAGGAACCGCCCCGCGGAGCAGCGCTCGCGGGGGTCGAGGCGGTCGATCAGGTGATGGCGGACGGCGTGGCGCTCCGCGGGGGTCGGCTTGGCAGTGCCGATCGTGAGACGTTCGTAGATCTGGCGCGCGTCGACGCTCACGATCTCGGCGTCGATCGCTCGCGCAACGTGGATCGCCACCTCCGTCTTTCCGACGCCCGTCGGCCCTACGAGGAAGGCGCGGATCGGATTCGCGGCGGCCGGCTCGCGCATGCGGATCAGCCTCCCGTTCGTCCGAACCGGCGGTCCAGCTCCTCGGCCGAAAGGATCATGTAGGTCGGCCGTCCGTGAGGATCTCCGTGCGGAAGGCTCGTCGCGAACAGCTCGTCGATCAGTCGGTTCATCGAGGCGAGGTCGAGCTTCTGGCCGGACCGGATCGCGCTGTGACAGGCGAAGGAGGCCGCGAGGGCGCTCGTCCGCTCCTCGCGTCGTCTCGTGCGGTCGCGAAGGTCCTCGAGGAGGTCGTGCAGCATCGACGCAGGATCCCCCTGCCAGGAGGCCGGGACCGCTCGCAGGATCACCTCGTCGCCGCCGAAGGGCTGGACGTCGAGGCCGAGGCGATGCAGTTCGGCGAGGATCTCCTCGAGGAGCAGGGCCTCCCCGGGCTCCAGGCGCACGGTGACCGGAAAGAGGAGGGCCTGGCGGGTCGGCTGCTCCCCGGAGAGCCAGACGAGAGCCTTCTCGTAGAGGATGCGCTCATGGGCCGCATGCTGGTCGACGATCAGGATCCCTTGCCGCGTGTGCCCGACGATGTAGCGATCCTGGACCTGCCAGAGCGGGATCGACGCGGCCGCCGGCTGTGAGGCGCCGGAATCGAGTCTGGCGACGCCGCCCGGACGGTCCTCGTCGGCTGTCGAGCCGTCCGCGTCGCGCACGCGCCATCGATCCTCCGCCGTCCGCCCCTCCGGTCCATAGATCAGCCCGGGGAGCGGAAGCATGGCGCTGCCGCCACCACCGCCGCGCGCCTGGCCGGCATCCGCCGCGTCCTCCGGCTCGACGCGCGCGACCGTCCGCCAGCCTTCCTCCGTGCCGCCGATTGCGGGAATCAGCCGGCGCGTCGCTTCGCGGACCGCCCGCGCCACTTCCGCGTACACGAGACCTTCCTCGAGGAAGCGGATCTCGCGTTTGGTCGGATGGACGTTAACGTCGACGGTCCCGGCGCGCGGATCGAGCAGCAGGACGGCGAAAGGCTGGCGATTCGCCGGGATGCGGTCGCCGTATCCCTGGCGGAGCGCATGCGCGAGCGGCGGATGGCTGACCCAGCGCCCATGCACGAGGACCGTTTGCCCCTGAGCGGTCGCTCGCGCCATCTCGGGGATGCCGATCCATCCGCCCACGCGCACGCGCGGATGCTCGCCACGCAGCGGCAGGACCTTGTTGCGGAAACCGGGGCCGTAGACCTGCTCGAGCCGTTCGACCGGCTCCGCGGCCACGTAACGGGCGACCTCGCGAGCGTCGACCACGAGGCGGAAGTCGATCTCGGGACAGGCGAGCGCATAGGAGGACATGAGCCGCTGGATCAAGCGGATCTCTCCGACCGGGGAGCGGAGGAAGCGCTTGCGGACCGGCGTGTTGAAGAAGAGGTCCTCGACCGTCACCGTCGTTCCGCGGCCGCGCGGCGCTGGGCGAATCGCTTCGCAGTCGCCTCCGTACACGCGCACCTCGGTTCCGGTCGTCCCGTCGGCGGAGGTGACGATCGTCAGACGCGCGATCCGTCCGATCGACGGCAGCGCTTCGCCCCGGAAACCGAGCGTCTGCACCGTAAGAAGGTCCGATTCCCGCTCGAGCTTGCTCGTCGCGTGCCGCTCGATCGCGAGCCGGACCTCGTCCGGCGTCATGCCGCAGCCATCGTCGCTGACCGAGAGGTAGCGGTCCGCCGTCTCGCGCACCTCGAGGGAAACATGGCGAGCTCCGGCGTCGATCGCGTTCTCGAGCAGCTCCTTCGCGGCGGAGACCGGCCGCAGGATCATCTCCCCCGCGCTGATCTTCGCCACCAGGTCGGGCGGCAAGCGCCGCACGCTCCCCGCAGTCTCCGCGGGAGCCGGGGCGCCGGACGACGCCAGACCGCCGCCGGATCCCGCAGGTTCGCCCGGGCGATCGCCCGCTTCGCTGTCCTCGATGGTGCTCATCCGTCCCGCCTCTCGATTCCCAGCACCCCGGGATCGCCGGAGAGCCGGTGGAAGATCGCGCGAACGACCCGGGAGCCCAACGCGCCGCGCGCGACAAGGTAGGTCTCCCCGCTCCCGATCTCCTCGATCGCCACCTCGCTCGTGCGGACGCGCATCGACCCGAGCATCTCGCGCACCCGCTCGGCCGTCTCGCGGTCGGCGACCCGCACGCGCAGCTCCAGGCGCCGCTTCGTCCCCGCGAAACGCCGTTCCCAGCGCTCGACCACCACGAGGACGATGTACGCGGCGACCGCCGCGACGGCTGCGCCTCGATAGTAGCCGCTCCCTACCGCCATCCCGATCGCAGCCGTCGTCCAGATCGAAGCGGCGGTGGTCAGCCCGTGGACGGCGCCGCCCCAGCGGAGAATCGCGCCGCCGCCGAGGAAGCCGATCCCCGTGACCACCTGCGCCCCAATGCGGGCCGGGTCGGACGCGCCGCCGGGGAATCGCATCGCGAGGTCGATGCCGATCAGCGTGAACAGGCAGCATCCGAGGCTGACGAGAAGGTGGGTGCGAAGGCCGGCCGGCTTCCGCGTGAACTCGCGTTCCCATCCGATCGGAAGGGCGAGAACGAGCGCGAGGCCGACGCGGATCAGCGTCTCGCTCCAGCTCATCGGGGGCTCCTTTCCCGCAGGATCGCCGCCGCCGCCGTCGCGACCTCGCCGGCCTGGATCTCCTCGAGGCACCGGCGATGGCCGAGCCAGCAGAACCGCGCCCCGTGCGCCGCGCACGGCCGGCATTCGAGCGGGCGTCCGAGCACCCGGTCGCGCGGGCCGAGCGGCGCGAAGCCGAAGACAGGGCTCGTCGAGCCGAAGAGGGCGACCACCGGAACGCCCAGACCGGCGCCGAGGTGCATCACGCCCGAGTCGTTGGAGACCAGCGCCCGGCACCGCGCGAGGATCGCCTTCAATGGCCCGAGAGGAGCGCGCACCCGGCCCGGCTCCTCGCCGTAGCCATCGGCGTCAACCTGGCCGGTACCAAGCGTCCGGCCGGCGCCGCTTCGCGGTGGGTCCAGCCGGATCGTGCTCCATCCCTCCGCCTCGAGCGCGCGCGCCACCGCCTCGAAGCGATCCTCGGGCCATCGCTTCATCGCGCGTGACGCCCCGGTCGCCAGCGCTGCGCACGGGCGGGCGGTGCGCTCCCAAGCCGCCGGGAAACGGCGCCGCGCCTCCGCCTGCTCCTCCTCCGTGACCTGGACGGTCGGACGCAGGCGTGAAACCGGCTCGCCGGCCATCCCCGCCGCCTCCGCGTACCGGACGACGGCGTGCGGAATCGCGGGACGCGGCGGGCGGTCTCCCCAGAGGACGACCCAGCGGCGCGCCGCCGAGCGGGAGCGGCACCGCGCCGGCGGGCCGAGGCCGCGGAGGATGCGCCGGGACGTGGCGCTCGCCTGGAGGTCGATCACCCGGTCGAACGATCCCGCCTTGCGAGGGAGCGTCGCCGGATCCCAGATTGCCGCGACCGGCAGGCCGGCGAAGAGCGGGCGGAACGCAGGGAGCGTGAGGATCTCGACACGCGCGCCCTCGACGCCGGCGACGCGAGCGGCGATCCCGGTGGAAAGGACCACGTCCCCGAGAGAGTGAAGGCGGGCGAGCAGGATGCGACGCATCCCTCACCAGCGATAGTTCTGGACGAACTCCGTGTCGAAGTCGAACCGGTCTCGGAAGTCGTCCGGTGAGTCCTCGGCGGTCTTGCTGAGCAGTCCGTGATCGATCATGAGGAAGACGATCGACCCGAAGTCGTCGGTCCTCTGGACCCCCCAGTGGTTCAGCACGGCCTTCGCCATCGGGCCGTACTCGGCCATGGCGAGCTGCCGCGCCGACTCGACCAGCTCCTGGCCGGTGACGTGCCCCTCGCGGTCGAGCCGCTGGCGCGCGTGTTCGATGCAGCGCAGCAGGAACAGGTAGGCGGCCGGAAGGAAGCGGCCGTCGCTCACCGCGATCTCCTCGATCTTCTCGAACGCCTCGGGACTTGCCATGGGAGGTCGCCTCGTCTCGTTTCTTTCGCCGGTCACGACTGCACGGCGATCTCATCCCGAAGGACGGTGTCGTGCTGTTCGGCCGGGTCCTCCGCCGGATGATCCTCGTTGTAGTGCAGGCCGCGCGACTCGTGCCGCTCGCGAGCGCACCGGACGATCAGCTCGGCCACCAGCGCCACGTTCCTCAGCTCGATCAGGTCGGCGTCCAGCACGAAGTCCCAGTAGTACGCCTCGATCGAGCTGCGGAGGATCGAGAGATAGCGGGAGGCGAGCTCGAGGCGGTGATCGGTGCGGACGATCCCCACGAAGTCCCACATCAGGCGCCGGACGAGATCCCAGTGGGCATCGATCAGCACCGTCTCCTTGGGAAGGCTCGCCGCGCCGACCTCCCATGCGGGAAGCGCGGGCGCCGCCGCGATCTCCTGCAGGCGGGCGGCCGCGTCTTCCGCCGCTCGCAGCGCGAAGACGGTCGCCTCGAGCAGCGAGTTGCTCGCAAGACGGTTGGCGCCGTGCAGGCCGGTGCAGGCGGTCTCGCCCCCCGCATAGAGACCCGGCAGGTCCGTCCGTCCCCACGAATCGACGACGACCCCGCCGCACATGTAGTGAGCGGCGGGGACGACCGGGATCGGCTGCTTCGTGACGTCCAGGCCGAAGCGCAAGCAGGTCTCGTAGATCGCGGGGAAGCGGGAGCGCACGCGATCCGCGCCGATTCCTTCCATGTGCAGCAGGACGTAGTGATCGCCCCGCCGCTTCATCTCCCGGTCGATCGCGCGAGCCACGATGTCGCGCGGCGCCAGGTCCTGCATCGGATGATCGATCTCGAGCCTTTCGCCCGACACGGTCGTCAGCGTCGCTCCTTCCCCGCGCACCGCCTCGCTGATCAGGAAGTTCTTCGCCGAGGGATGGTAGAGGCAGGTGGGATGGAACTGCATGAACTCGAGATTCGCGACGCGGCAGCCGGCGCGAAACGCCATCGCGATCCCGTCGCCGGTCGCGATGTCCGGATTCGAAGTGAAGCGGTAGACCTTCCCGCATCCGCCGGTGGCGAGGAACACGACGCGCGCGGCGAACGGGACGATGCGGCGGGTCGCGCCATCGAGGACGTAGGCGCCCGCCACGCCCTCCCCCGCGCCCGGCCCGAGCCTCGCGCGGCGGATCAGATCGACCGCGCAGTGATTCTCGAGGACCCGGATGTTCGGAGAAGCGGCGACGCTCGCGAGGAGCGCCTCTTCGATCGTCCTGCCGGTGGAGTCGCCCGCATGGACGACACGGCGGCGCGAATGCCCCCCCTCGCGGCCGAGCGCGAGCCGGTCCCCTTCGCGCGAGAAGCGAACGCCGAGCCGCTCCAGCTCTGCCACCGCGCGCGGCCCCTGCTCGACGATCAGCCGGACGATGTCGGGACGTGAGAGCCCGGAGCCGACGGTCAGCGTGTCGCGGAGGTGCAAATCGATCGAATCGTCCCGGCCCTGGACGGAAGCGATCCCCCCCTGCGCCCACGCCGTGTTCGAGTCCGCCCGCGCCTTCTTCGTCAGGATGGTGACCGTGCCGTGCTTGGCGGCCGTCAGGGCGAAGAGGAGTCCCGCGATCCCCGAACCCAATACCAGAAAATCCGTTGTGATCATCCTGCCCGTTCTCTGGTCCTCGCTCCCCCGCGGGAAACGCTACCCCTTTTCGGTTCAGGGCAGTATATCGGCGGACGATAAGTACGGCAAAGGGATTCGCCCCGGCTTCGGTCGGAGGAGGTTTTGCCATGCCGGCGAATGTCGCACCGCGCCTGCGGACGCTGCTCGCGCTGATTCCCGCCGCTCTTCTGCTCGCCCTCGTTGTCTCGTGCTCCGACGAGAGCGCGCCGCGCTCCGCTGTCTGGATCGAGTCGATCCACGGCGGCCAGGCGCTCGAGAGCGACGTCTACAACAACGGGGACGACGATGTCCCGGGGACGGAAGACGACTTCATTATCGAGGACCAGGTCGCCGTGGAGATCCACAACCAGCCGAGCGATCCTGCCCTCTCGATCGATCCGACCGGCCCGTACGGCGCGGTCGTCTTCGATCGGTACAAGGTGACGTTCCACGGGACCGAGCAACTCGACGCCGTCGAAGGGGCGATGCACCTGCGGGTCCCGAGCGGATCGACGGCGACCGGGGAGATCACGATCGTGCCGGCCGGCTACAAGATGGAGGCGCCGCTGCAATCGCTGCAGGTCGGAGGCGAGCTGCTGTTCACCGCCGACATCGTGATCACCGGCAAAGAAGAGGACTCCGGAGACGCGGTGCGCGTCGAGGGCTCGCTGCCGGTCCACTGCGCGAACTGGGCCGACCCCAAGTAGGCCCCGGCCGAGGCCGAAGACCGGGACGCCGCGAACGCGGCGACGCAGGGCAAGCGCGAACGCGGAGAACGCAAGGCAAGCGCGAACGCGGAGAGCGTGCGCGACCGCCTCTCGACGGCTACCGCGCTCCTTCCAAGCATCGCTCGAGGAGGTCCCCGATCGTCTCGGGGGCCTCCTCTTCGTTCCAGCGCAGATCCATCTCGGCGACCACGATCCTTGCTTCCCCTGCCCTTTCTGGTTCCGCTTCGCCTTCCCCTTCACCTTCCGCTTCCCGGCAGGCAGGAATGCGGACCGCGTCCTTCTCGGTCGTCACGAGCCAGCGAAGCCCCTCACGCGAAGCGGCGCGCCGGCATTCCGCAGTCTCCTGCGCGGTGAATCGGTGATGGTCGGCGAAAGCGAATCGCCGGGCCGGTAGAAACCCCGCTTCGCGCAGGCTCGCCTCGAAGGTCGCAGGGCGCGCGATCCCGCACAGGACTCCGACGCGATCGCCGGCGACCGGAACATCAGCGCCGGCCTCGACCCCGTCAACGGCCCCGGCCGCGATCGGACGAAGGCGAATCGCCGCCCGCCAGCTCAGGATCGGGATCCCGGGGCGAAGCCGCGGCAGGACGGCCGGATCGCAGAACGGCCCGCGCGCCGGGGAGCGATACGCAAGGACGAGGAGGTCCGCACGGCCCAACGCCGCCGGCGGCTCGCGCAGCGGACCGCGCGGAAGGGCGCGGCCGTTTCCGAGAGGGGCATCGTCGGGCAGCGTGACGATCTCGAGATCGCGGCATAGGGCGCGGTGCTGCATCCCGTCGTCGAGGATCGCAAGCTTCGCTCCCCCGCGCGCCGCCGCGCGCACCCCTTCGATCCTCCGTCGCGCGACGTACACGCGGGCCCCGCTCGCCGCGTGCAGGGCGGCCTCGTCCCCGTACCGCTCGGCCGCATGTTCGGCTCCCGCGTCGACGTGCTCCGCCCGGCCCCGGTAGGTCCCCCGGTAGCCCCGCAGGACCAAGGCCGGCGAGAGACCGCGAGCGCTCGCGATCCGGGCGATCTCGCGTGCGAGCGGCGTCTTTCCCGAGCCACCGACGTGGATCGATCCGACGGAGACGACCGGGATCGGGGCGCGTGCACATGGCCGGCGGCGGGCGAGCGCCAAAGCGGGGGCGAGCGCGAAGCCGATCCGATAGAGAGCGGACAAGCCGGTCAGCACGACGGCGCCGCGCGGAGCAGGCTCGGGAGGAGAACTCCACGCGCGCTCGATCCAGGAGCGAACGGCCGGCGAGAGGCGCGCGTCGCTCATCGCGCGACCGCCTCGGGCGCGGCGCAGCCGATCCCGATCGAGGCGAGACCGGCGAGCGTCCTCTCCGCGGCGCCTCCGAGGTTCTCGGCGGCGGACCGCGACGCGCGGCCGGCCTGGATCGCGCCGTCCCGATTCTCGATCCACGGAGCGACGTGCCGGGCCAGATCCGCGCCCCCCGCCACCTGCGCCCCGCCCCCCGAGGCGAGGAGGGCTTCCGCGACGTCGCGCACCCCGCTCGTGAACGGTCCGAACAGCACCGGCTTTCCCTCCCGAGCCGGCTCGAAGAGGTTGTGGCCGCCGACCGGAACCAGGGTTCCCCCGACGAAGGCGGCGTCGCCGGCGCGGTAGAACGCTGGTAGAACTCCCATCCGGTCGACGAGCAGGACTTGCGGAAGACCGTCCTCGCGCACCGCCTGCGCGAGATCCTCCCCGTCTCCCTCGAGCCCGACGCGCGAAATGCGGGCGGTGGCGAGGCCGCGCCGCAGTGCCTCGGATTCCCATCGATCGAGGGCACGCAGATGGCGCGGCGCGACGACGAGCCGGACGCGAGGTTCGCGGGCGGCGAGGAGGAGGACCTCCTCCTCGCCTGGACGCACCGAGCCGCAGACGAGGACGAATGGATCGGAGCCGTGGCCGTCGTTGGCGCCGCCGGCTGCCGCGCTCGCCTGCCGCGCGGGCCGTTCGGCCTGCGCCGGCGGCGGCTGTCCCGCTTCGTACTTCGTGTTTCCCCACACGTGGCAGCGGGAGGCGTCTGCGCCGATCGCGATCCAGCGCGCGCGATCTTCCTCGGTGCGGCAGCCGATGACCGCGGCCGAGCGAAGGAGCGGGGCGAGGAGGATCCGGAGACGCCGGTAACGTGGGAACGCGCGGTCCGAGAGCCGGGCGCTGACGAAGGCGACCGGGATGCGGCGGCGCCGAGCGGCGAGAATCCAGGCGGGCCAGATCTCCGTCTCGATGAAGACGAGCGCGGTGGGTGCCTCGCGCCTGAGCGCGCGAGCGGCGAGGGGCAGGAGATCGAGCGGCGCGAGCCGGACGGAAGCGCCGCGCGGGAGTCGCTTGCCGATCCGCTCGCGAGCCGTCCGGTTGGTGCACGAGACGAGGACCGGGATCCCGCGGCCGGTCCACGCGCGCAGAAGCGGCGCGGCCGCCTCGAACTCTCCCAGGCTCGCGGCATGCACCCAGATCGGGCCGTCGCTTGCCGCGCGGCGAGCGCGCGCGGCGACGGAGGCCGACTCCCCCGCTATGGGGCCGAGGGCCGGCGCCTGTTCCGCGGCCCGCCCCGGAGCCGCCGCACCGCCTCCGAGGCGTTCGGCAAGCGACTCGCGAGAGAAGAGCAGGAGCAGCGGGATGGCCAACGCGACGGCGAGGCTCGCGAGGGCCTGATAGAGCGCCATCGCGATCGGGAGGATCACCTCTCGCCCGTCCTCTCGGCGCGCCATGCGTCCGCGCGCGCGCAGGCGTCGTCGATCGCCGCCGCGATCCGCGGTCCCCACTGCTCGGCCAGCGCCTCGGGAGCGAGATCGCCGGGGAGCGAGATCGGTCGTCCCGTCACGATCGCCACGCGGCTGAACGGGTGCGGGACCAGGAAGCGGTCCCAAGAGCGAAGCTCGGTGCGTCGCACCGCGGCGACGGCGAGCGGGACGATCGGCAGTCCCGAGCGCTGAGCGATCTGCAGCACGCCCGGCTGCAGCTCGTGCCGCGGTCCCCGCGGTCCGTCGGGCGTCACCCCCAGGGGCCGGCCGTCGCGCCCCGCCCTCGCCATCTCGAGGAGCGCCCGGACCGCGCCGCGGCTCGTGCTGCCTCGCACGACTCCGAAACCGAGCCGGCAGATGATCTGACTGATGATCTCCCCGTCCTTGTTGCGGCTCACGAGGACGACGATGCCGCGACGGCGGTGGCTGAAGGTGAGGGTGAGGAGATGTCCGTGCCAGAACGCGAAGACGACGCGGCCGCCGCGACGCGCCACCTCCTCGATCGCCTCCCGGCCGATCCAGTCGATCCGCAGCGTCGCGCCCCATGCGCGGATGAATGCAGCCCCGAGGGCGCCGATCCAGCGGAAACGCCGTTCCGGAGCGAGATCCCGCGGCGGGTCCCGTTTCGGCTCCGTCGGATCCGGCGCGCCGCTCGCCGCGCTCATCGCCCGATCTCCGCGAGGATCGCCTGGGCGGCCCGCCGCGGCGCGCCCGCCTCCCCCAGCTTCCCGGCCACTGCGCGAAGGCGCGCCGACGCGGCAGCTCGCCGTTCGGGATCGTCGATCCATGTTCTGATCTCGGCCGCCAGACGCTCCCCGTTCGCCTCCCCCTGCAGCAGTTCCGGAACGACGCGGTCGCCGGCGAGCAGATTCGCCATCGCGACGTGCGGGACCTTCACGATCCTGCGCGCCAGCTGCCAGGTGAGCGGATGCATCTTGTAGACGACGATCATCGGCGCGCCGAGGATCGCCGCCTCGAGCGTCGCTGTGCCGGATGCGACGAGGGCGAGGTCGGCCGCGGCGAGAAGCTCGTATGCCTCCCCTGCGCGCACGATCACCCCCGCCTCCCGCGCCCGCTCGACTGCGCGTGCCCCTTCGAGTCCCGGGGCGAGCGCGAGCGCCCAGCTCAGAGTGCCGTCGGCCGCGAGCCTTCGCCGCGCCTCGAGCATCGCGGGCAGGATCCGTCCGACCTCGCTCGGCCGGCTTCCCGGAAGGAGGACGATCAGCCGGTCGCCGTCCGCCAGACCAAGCCGGCGCCGCGTCTCCTCGCGCGGCCAGCGTGGCCGCACGCGCTCGGCCAGCGGATGCCCCACGTAGGTGACGGGGACGCCCGCCTGGCGGTAGAGATCCTCCTCGAACGGGAAGATGACGATCATCCGCCGGACCAGCCGCGCGAGAAGGCCGAGCCTCCCGCGCCGCCAGGCCCAGACCTGGGGCGAGATGTAGTAGACGATCGGGATGCCGAGACGGTGCGCGCGCGCGGCGAATCGCAGGTTCCAGTCGGGGAAGTCGATCGGCACGACGGCGTCGGGACGCTCCGCCTTCAAGCGCGCGACCGCTTCCGAGAGGATCCGCGAGAGGCGCGGAAGATGGCCGAGGACCTCCCAAAGCCCGGTGACGGCCATCTCCTCGCTGCGAAAGAAGAGGCGCACCCCTTCGCGCGCCATCGCCTCGCCGCCGATTCCGACCAGCTCGATGCCCGGGTCGAGCGTCCGAAGCTCCCGCGCGAGCAGGCCGCCGTGGAGGTCCCCGGAAGCTTCGCCGGCCGCGAGGAACAGCCGCGTCATCGCTCCGCTGGCGAGTCGAGCAGGCGCGCGAGACTCTTCGCCACCTCCTCGCGCACGCGCAGCGCGACTTCGAGGCTCCGCAGTCCCTCCTCCCCGTCGCAGGCCGGACGCCCACCGTCGAGGCAGGCGGCCACGAAGCTCTCGATCTCGCTCCGCAGCGCGTCCCCCTCGAGCGGCGGAAGCGATCCGCGCACGAGACGCATGCCGCGAGCGGCGAGGATCGCCTCCTCAGGAGTTCCGGCGGCCGGAGGCGGATCGCTGCGATCGATCCGCTCCAGCCGGACTTCCTCCACGCGGCGCTCGCCGAGATCGACCGACAGGTAGAGGTTCGGCGCGAAGAAGCGGATCTTGCGCAGGCGGGAGCCGGAGACGCGGCTCGCCGTCAAGTTGGCGACGAGCCCGTCGGAGAAGACGAGGCGAGCGTTGGCGATGTCCGCCCCTCCCGTGATCACCGGAACTCCGACCGCATCGATGCGCTCCAGGGGGGAGCCCGCCACGGAGAGGACGAGGTCGATGTCGTGGATCATCAGATCGAGGACGACATCCACGTCGAGGCTGCGCGGCACGAACGTCGCCAGACGGTGGGACTCGATGAACCGCGGCCGGCCGAGCCGCTCGCGCGCCTCGCGGAAGGCCGGGTTGCACCGCTCGATCTGCCCGACCGCCAGCACGCGCCCCGACTCCCGCGCCGCCCGCACCATCTCCGCGCCGTCGACCGGATCGGCGGCGAGCGGCTTCTCGACGAGGACGTCGACGCCCGCACGCAACAGATCGATGGAGACCTCCGCGTGCGCGCTCGTCGGCACCGCTACGCTCGCCGCGCGCACGCCCGGCGGAAGATCGCGATGGGAGAGGACGGTGGCGCAGCCCAGCTCCTCGCCGAGCCGCCGTGCGCGCTCCTCCACGACGTCGGCGACCGCCACGAGTCGCGCCCGCGGATTGCGGGACCAGGTGCGCGCGTGGAAGGTGCCGAGATGTCCGCACCCGACGACCGCCACGTCGACCGGCCCGGCCGCCATCCCCGCTACCTCGTGATCCCGCGCTCGGACCGCTCGACGAAGCGGCAGAACAGCTCCACTTCGGGAAGCGGCTTGCATTGCTCGCGGATCGCGCGCAGCGCCTCGGGCACGAGGAGGGTCGTCCGGAAGAAGATCCGGTAGACCTTGCGAAGCTCCTCGCGCGCCTCTTCCGAAAAGCCGCGGCGCAGCAGGCCGACCGAGTTCAAGCCGGACACGCGAAGCGGGTTGCCCGCGGCCCGCACGAACGGCACGACGTCCTTCGGAACGCGGCACCCGCCACCGATGATCGCGTGCGGGCCGATCTTCACGAACTGGTGCACCGGAGTGACGCCGCCGACGATCGCGTAGTCGCCCAGCTCACAGTGGCCCGCGACGTTCGCCGAGTTGACGAGGATCACGTGATCGCCGAGGACGCAGTTGTGCGCGACGTGCGAGTAGGCCATGATCAGGCACTCGTCGCCGATCACCGTCGCCTGCCCTTCGTCGGTCGCGCGGTTCACCGTGCAATATTCGCGGAAGGTGTTCCCTGCGCCGATCTCGATGGCGGTCATCGCGCCGCGGTACTTCAGGTCCTGGGGCGCGGAGCCGATCACCGCGCCGTGATGGAAGTGGTTGCGCGGCCCGATCGACGCCCGGCCGTCGATGACGACGCTGGAGTCGAGAACGCACCCCTCGGCGAGCCGCACGTGGCGGCCCACGATGCACCAGGGACCGATCTTCACGTCGTCGGCCAGCTCCGCCCGGAGAGAGACGCGAGCCGTCGGGTCGATCTTCGGCATTCCCCCTACCCCCGTTCCCCTTCGCTCACCGGTCCACGATCGTGGAAAGCAGGTCCGCCTCGGCGACGAGCTGGCCTCGCGTATAGCAGCGGCCGGTCATCTTGCAGATGCGGCTCTTCAGCTTCACCATCTCGAGGTCGAAGATCAGCTGGTCTCCCGGCAGGGCCGGACGGCGGAACTTGGCGTTGTCGATTCCCATGAAGTAGACGAGCTTCGTGTCCGGATCCTCCACGGTGTGGAGGAGCAGGACGCCACCGACCTGCGCCATCGCCTCGATGATCAACACCGCCGGCATGATCGGGTGTCCCGGGAAATGGCCGGCGAAGAACGGCTCGTTCATCGTCACGTTCTTCAGTCCCACGACCCGCTTGCGTTCCTCGAGGAGGAGGATCCGGTCGACGAGCAGCATGGGGAAGCGATGCGGCATGATCCGCTCGATCGCGGTGATGTCGAAGTGCACCCGGTCGAGCAGGTCGCTGTAATCGTAGGGGCGGGCGGACGCCTGGTCGATCCGCTTGACGAACTGCACGTTCGTGTCGTGTCCGCTGCGCACCGACAGGACATGCCCGCGCAACGGGCGCCCGAGCAGGCACAGATCGCCGATCAGGTCGAGGATCTTGTGGCGGACGAACTCGTCCGGGAAGCGCAGCGGCTCCTCGGACATCACCTCATCGTCCTTGACGACGACCGCGTTGCGCAGCGTGCCCCCCTTGATCATCCCCGCCTGGCGGAGCTTCTCCACGTCGCGATAGAGGACGAAGGTACGCGCGGGAGCGATCTCGCGCGCGAACACTTCGGGTGTGATGTCGAAGCTCGCGTGCTGCGTCCCCAGGATCCGCGAGTCGTACTGGATGGTGAACGAGACGCGGAAGCCATCATGCGGCAGGGCGACGAGCTGTACCGGAGGCTCGCTGAAGCTGACCGGATCCTGGATGGCGATCGTCCGCCGCGGTGCCGGCTGCTCGACGATCCCGGCCGCGAGAAGGGCCTCGACGATCGGCCGCGCGCTGCCGTCGACCGGTTCCGGCGCCTCCTCCCCGTCGAGCTCGATCCGGACGTTGTCGATCGACAGGCCGAGCAGCGACGCAAGCACGTGTTCGACCGTATGGACGGCGCAGTTCCCGCAGCGCAGGACAGACCGCCGCAGCGAGGCGGCTTCGTTCCCCGCGTTATCCGGCTTCACCGGGATCTCCGGCGAGCCGGGCAGGTCGACGCGCACGAAGCGGATCCCGCCGTCCGCGTCGGCCGGACGGAAGGTCAGCCGGCACTTCGCTCCCGAATGGAGGCCGACCCCCTCGAAGGTGGCCGGCCTCGCGATCGTCCTCTGCATCATCGTGGCGTTCATCGATCCTCCTGCGCTTGGGCTCCTCCGCGTCCCTCCCCTGTCTGCGCTCGGCCTCCCTCCGCCGCCTGCGCTCCTCCGCGGGACTTCGCCGCGTCCGGCTCCTCCGTTTCGGCGCCCGCCGCATCCGCCGCCCGGCCGAGGTGCGTCTCGAGCGCGAGGAGGCGGCGCTCGAGATCGCGAACTTCGCGGAGCATGTCGGGAAGATGGCGCATCGCCGCGTAGATGCGGCGGGCCTGCCCGTGCGGCAGCGCGGGATAGCCGGAGACCGACGTCCCGGCCGGTATCGACTTCGTGACTCCTCCCTGCGCCCCGACCTGCACCCCGTCACCGATCTCGATGTGCCCGACGAGGCCCACCTGCCCGGCCAGCGTCACGTCGTTTCCAACCTGGGTGCTGCCGGAGATTCCGACCTGCGCGCAGAGGATCGAGTTCTCGCCGATCGTCACGTTGTGCGCGATCATCACGAGGTTGTCGATCCGCGTTCCACGCCCGATCCGCGTCGTTCCGGTCGTCGCGCGGTCGATCGTGGCGTTGGCCCCGATCTCCACGTCGTCGCCGATCTCCACGTTTCCGATCTGCGGGATCTTGTGGATGACGTTGCCTTCGCGCGTGAAACCGAAGCCATCGCTCCCGATCACCGCCCCGCTGTGCACGATCACCCGCTCCCCCAGCCTCGAGTCCTCGCGGATCACGACGTTCGGATAGAGGAGCGACTCGCTCCCGATCCGCGCTCCGTTGCCGACGTAGACCCCCGCCATGACGATCACCCGGTCGCCGAGGACGACGTCGTCGCCGAGAACCGCGTGAGGCCCGATCGACACTTCGGCGCCGAATCGCGCGTTGCGACCGATGACGGCGGTCCCATGGATGCCGGGGAGCACGCCGAGGCGGTCGTCGGAGAACAGCTTCAGCGCCTTGAGGAAGGTGAGGTAGGGATGGGCTGCCTGCAGGACGGGAATGCCGAGGTTCCCGCGAGGCCTCGCCATGATGATCGCCGAGGCGCCGGTCTGGGCGAGATGGACCTCGTACTTCGGATGACCGAGGAACGTCAAATCGCCGGGGCCCGCCTCGCGGATCCCGGCGACACCCGTGATCTCGATCGAGCCGTCCCCGTCGAGCGGAACGTCGAGCCTGCGGGCCAGCTCGTCGAGCCGAATGCGCATGTCCCCGTCCCCTCCCGCCCCTCGAATCCTTACTCGGGCGTCTTCAGGATCTCGAGCACCTGGTCGGTCAGATCGTACGTGGTGTCTCCGTAGATCAGATTACCGTCGGAAGCGTCGAGGATGAAAGTGAAGCCCTGCTCGCTCGCGATCTTCCGGGCCGCCCGCTGGATCTTCTCGACGACGCCGCGGAGCAGCTCCTCGTTGCGCGAGGCGACGAGGCCCTGAGGTCCCCAGATCGACTGGACGTACTGGTCGTACGCGGCCGACTTGCGCTGGTACTCCTGTTCCTTCTCCCGCCGCACCTGATCCGACAGCATCGGGGCCTGCGCCCCCAGCTCGCGGCGCAGCGCGTCGAGCTCGCGCATCCGCGTCTGGGCCTCCTGATTCCACGCCTCGATGTCGCCGTTCAGTGTGGCGACCGCCGCCCGGGCCCCCTCGTACTGGTCGAGGATCGCCGAGGAGCGGATGAACCCGATCTTGAGGTCCTGCGCCGCGGCCGGCGCCGGTAGCGAGGTGGCGAGCGCCAGGCAGGCGATCCACACGGCGAGCGCGACGATCGCGCTCGACCCTCGACTCCGAACGATCATGGAAACTCCCTCGCCGGGCGGGCTGGGCCGGCGCCCGGATGGTAGCCGATTCCTACCGCCACGAGAACGAAATCCCTTGGATCGCGGCGCGGCGGGCTCTCTTCCGCGACCCTCTCCAGAACTCTAGAAGCTGGGCCCCACGATGAAGTGGAAGCGCCAGTCCTTCACGGCGGTGCCGTAGGCGTAGTCGAAGCCGACGGGACCGAGCAGCGGGATCTCGAAGCGCAGACCGGCGCCGAAGGACTCCTTCAGCCGGGAGAGGCCGACCTCCCCGGGACGATTCCAGGTGTCGCCGGCGTCGAAGAAGAAGAGGCCGCGAACCGGATTCACGATCGGGAACTGAAGCTCCGCCGTGAAGCCGAACATCGCGCGCCCGCCCGGGAAGCGGACCGCCGAGGAGCCGGTCCCCGTCACGTTCTCCTCCGGGACGATGTAGTAGTCGTCGTAGCCGCGCAGGTACTCGAACGGCCGCGTCCCTCCGAGTCGGAACGTCTCGGTGCTCGGGACTCCCCCCTTGCCGGGGAGCGGAACGATCCAGCCGCCGCGCCAGCGCAGCATCAGCACCGGCTTCCACACAGGCTGGAAGTAGTCGCGATGGTCGATCGTCGGCTTGAAGTAGTGCTGGTCGCCTCCCAGCGGCCCACCCGCCAGTTCCAAGCGGGCGGTCGTCTTCGAGCCGAGCGTCGGATAGAAGGGATTGTCGGTCGAGTTGCGGACGATCGAGACGTAGCTCGAGCTGATGAGCCCCGAGCTGTCGCGAAGCAGGTCCGCCAGCGGGACGCCGGTGTCGGACGTCGTCGACTCCAGCGAGGCGTCGAACTCGCCGTACTTGAAATCCTCGAGCGAATAGCCGACGAAGATCCGCGTGTAGTCCGGGAACGGATAGAACCACGGCCGGCCGAACGACAGGCCCCCGCCGCGCCGCGTCTCGGTATAGAGGTCCCGCGTCCGGCGCGTGTTGAAAACGTCGATGCCGACCGAGACCGGATGTCCCAGGAACCAGGGATCCTGGAAGCTCAGCTCGTAGTTCTCGCGACGCCCGCCCCTCTCGAGGTAGAGGGAGATACTCTGCCCGTTGCCGAAGAGGTTCGGATGCCCGATCTGCAGGAAGCCGGTCAATCCCGATTCGCTCGAGTACCCCATCCCCCCGCTGAGCTGGCCGGACGTCTTCTCCTTGACCTGATAGACGATGTCGACGTCGGTCGAGTCGCCGGTCGGCTCATAGTCGATCTGCACGTCGTCGAAGAAGCCGAGCGCGAAGACGTCGCGCTGAGACCGCAGCAGCGCGGAGCGGCGCAGGAGGTCCCCCGGATAGAGGGTGAGCTCGCGCCGGATCACCTTCTCCTTCGTGTGGCGGTTCCCGCGGATCCGGATTTCCTGGACATGCGAGGGGCGCCCCTCCTCGATCCGGTAGGCGACGTTCACCCGCCCGTTCTCCACCGTCGTCTCCGGCACGATCGAAACCTCGAGCAGGAACCCCTTGTCGGTGTAGAGCCCGTAGGCCTCGCCGGTCGTCTGCTCGAGCGCCTGCTGGCTGAACGCATCCCCCGGCTGGAAGCGCGCGATCCCCTGCAACGCCGTCGTCGTGACCGCCTGGTTGCCGCTCCAGGTCAAGTCGCCGAACCGGTAGAACTGCCCCTCCTCGACGGCGAAGCGAAGGACGACCTTCTTGCCCACGTCCTCGAACTGGGGATCGTCGACCGTGACGACGGCGTCCCGGTATCCGTGGTTGCGGTAGAACTCCTCGAGCCGCGCCCTCTCCTCCCGGAGCCGCTCGGCGGTGTAGCGCTTGCGATGGAACAGCCCGTTGGGCTTCAGCTTGATCTCGCCGCGCAGCTTGTCGTCGTCGAACGCCTGGTTTCCCTCGATCTCGACGCGCGCGATCTTCACGCGCGGCCCTTCCTCGATCTTGAACGCGACATGCACCTGGTTTCCCTCGATCGGGGTCACCTGCGACGTGCATCGCGCGCTCGCATACCCTTCGTCCTGGTACGCCTTCTCGATCGCGCGGCATCCCTCGAACAGCTTCTGGTCGGAGAGCATCTGCCCAGGCTGGAGCGTGACCTTCCCCTTGAGGTCCTCCGTGCCGATCTTGTCGTTGCCCGCGAACTCGACCGCGGCGACGCGGCGGTTCTCCACGACGTCGACGATCAGCTTCTGGGCCTCTGCCTCCGGCTCGGCCAGCACGGTGATGGAAGAGAAGAGGCCGAGGTTCCAAAGTGCGCGAACCCCGGCCCGCAACCTCTGCTCGTTCAACGGCTCCCCGATGGGGACGTTCAACGTCGAAACGATGAGGTCCTTCTCCGCCGTCTCGTTGCCCCGGACCTCGATCCCGGCGACCGGGACGTCGAAGACCGGCTCGCTCTGGCCGCGGGCGAGACCGGCGAAGAGCAGGAACGCGAAGAGGGCGGAGCCGAGCGCGAAGCCCGGTCCGGCCCTCTTCGATACGGCAACCGATGTCGTTGCCCCGCCCCTCCGGACACCCCACGACTTCACTCGGACGACTCCCGGCGCATCCTGCGCCCGGAAGGCTTGCGCACTAGCGCGAAACCTCCGGAACCTTCTCCTCGAACACCAGCTCTTCCCCGCGCTTGGACACCCTCACGTCGGTCCCGCTCTTGATCTTCCCCTTCATGACCAGTTCGGCCAAGGGATCCTCGATCAGTCGCTGGATGGCCCGACGCAGGGGGCGGGCGCCGAGAGCGGGCTCGTACCCCTTGTCGAGAAGGAGGTTGATGGCGCCGGGCGTCATCGTCAAGCTGATCTCCCGCTCCTTCAGGCGGTCCCGGACCTGGTCGATCAGGATCTCCACGATCTTCTCCAGCTCCGGCTTGTCGAGCGACTTGAAGACGATGATCTCGTCGATGCGGTTCAAGAACTCCGGGTTGAAGACCTTGCGCACCTCGTCCATGACCGTCGACTTCATCTGCGCGTAGGTGACCTCCGCGTCCTGCTTCTGGAAGCCGAGGCGGCCCTGCCCACGGATCAGCCGCGCGCCGATGTTCGAGGTCATGATCAGGACCGTGTTCTTGAAGTTGACCTTCCGCTTCAGGCTGTCGGTCAGCTGCCCGTCCTCCAGCACCTGCAACAGGATGTTGAAGACGTCCGGATGCGCCTTCTCGATCTCGTCGAGAAGCACGACCGAGTACGGCTTGCGGCGGACGCGCTCGGTCAGCTGCCCTCCCTCCTCGTAGCCGACGTAGCCCGGAGGGGCGCCGACGAGGCGGGAAACCGAGAACTTCTCCATGTACTCGCTCATGTCGATGCGGATCAGGGCGTCGGGATCGTTGAACAGGTACTGCGCGATGACGCGCGCCAGCTCGGTCTTCCCGACCCCAGTCGGCCCGAGGAAGATGAACGTCCCGATCGGGCGGCGGGGATCACGCAGGCCCGCCCGGTTGCGCCGGACCGCCTTCGCGATCGCCGTGACCGCCTCGTCCTGGCCGACCACGTACTTCGACAGCTCCGCCTCGAGCCCGAGCAGCTTCTCCTGCTCGCGCTCCTCGAGCTTCGAGACCGGGATCTTCGTCATCCGGGAGACGACGTAGGCGATGTCGTCCTCGCTGACCTCGGTCCGGCGGACCGACTTCGTGTCGTTCCATTCCTTCTTCAAGCGGTAGTATTCCTGGCGGAGCTCTTTCTCCTTGTCGCGGCAGGAGGCGGCCTTCTCGAATTCCTGGGCGCGGATCGCCGCTTCCTTCTCGCTCGCGATCTTCTCGATCTTCTTGTCCAGGTCGCGCAGCTCGGTCGGGATGGTCGAGGTCGACAGCCGGGCACGCGCCCCCGCCTCGTCGATCACGTCGATCGCCTTGTCCGGCAGGTGCCGGTCGCTGATGAACCTCTCCGACAGACGAACCGCCGCGACGACCGCATCGTCCGAGTAGCGGACGCGGTGGTGCGCCTCGTACTTGTCGCGGAGACCGCGGAGGATCTCGATCGTCTCGGCCACGGTCGGGGGCTCGACGAGGATCATCTGGAAGCGGCGCTCGAGCGCGCCGTCCTTTTCGATGTACTTGCGGTACTCGTCCAGAGTCGTCGCGCCGATGCACTGCAGCTCCCCGCGGGAGAGGGCCGGCTTGAGCATGTTCGAGGCGTCGATCGCCCCTTCCGCACCGCCCGCTCCCACGATCGTATGAAGCTCGTCAATGAAGATGATCGTGTCCTGCGACTCCCGGATCTCGTTCATGATGTTCTTCAGCCGCTCCTCGAACTGCCCCCGGTACTTCGTGCCGGCGACGACGGAGGCGAGGTCGAGTGTGATCAGCCGCTTGCTGCGCAGGATCTCAGGGACCTTTCCCTCGATGATCTGCTGCGCGAGTCCTTCCACGATCGCCGTCTTCCCGACCCCCGGTTCGCCGATCAGGATCGGGTTGTTCTTCTTGCGGCGGCACAGGATCTGGACGACCCGCTCGATCTCTCCCTCGCGGCCGAAGATCGGATCGAGCTTCCCTTCCCGCGCGAGCTGCGTGAGATCACGGCCGAACTGGTTCAGGCTCGGAGTGTCGGCCTTCTCCTCGGATTCAGCCTGGTTCACGGGTGGTGTACCCCCCAGGAGCTTTAGGGTCTCGTCACGGACCTTCTTCCGATCGACGCCCATGTCGGTCAGAACCTTCGCCGCGACTCCCTCCCCCTCCCGGATCAGACCGAGGAGGAGGTGCTCCGTGCCGATGTAGTTATGTTGCAGCTGCCTCGCCTCGTCCACGGCGAGCTCCAGCACCCTTTTCGCATTTGAAGTGAACGGGATCTCTCCGATCGTGAGGGTCCCTCCGGTCTGCGCGACGAGGCTCTCCACCCGCTGGCGAATCAGATCGAGGTCGAGCCCCAGGTTGTTGAGGACGGTGGCGGCGATGCCCTCCCCCTCCCTGAGGAGGCCCAGAAGGAGGTGCTCCGTGCCGATGGAGTCATGTTGAAGCCGGCTGGCTTCCTCGCGGGCGAGGAAGATCACCTTCCGGACTCTTTCGGTGAACTTGTCATGCATCGTTGGGCTTCCCCCTCTGGTCGGGCTTCCCCGGCTTGCGGGACGCCTGGGTCTTCAACCTCTCCTGGATCCAGAGCGGCCGGTAGTGGTTCCGCTCGGTCGAGTCCATCGTCCGGCCGGCGATCTTCTGCAGATGAGCCGGCTGGGAGCAGATCAGCATGTCGTTGATCGTCTCGATCTCGGGCAGTCCCGGGAGGCCGATCGTCTTTCCGAAGCGCAGCGCGGAGAGCAATCCCATCGTCTCCTGCGAAGAGAGGATCCGCGCGTGTAGCAGCGTACCGTAGGCGCGCCCGACCTTGTCCTCGATCTGCGTGCGCGCGTCACGCAGGAGCGCCTCTCGCGCCTTCCCCTCCATGTCGAGGATCTGAAGGACCACCCCCTGGAGCTTCTCGAGCGTCGCGGGCTCGCTCATCCCGAGCGTGACCTGATTGGAGATCTGGAAGAAATTGCCGATGACGTCGCTTCCCTCGCCCTGGAACCCCCGAACGGAGAGGCCGACCTGGGTGACGCCGGCAAGAACCTTCTTGATCCTTTGCGTCAGCACGAGCGACGGCAGGTGGACCAGGAGGCTCGCCCGCAGCCCGGTCCCCACGTTCGTCGGGCAGGACGTCAGGTAGCCGAACTCCTCGGAGAAGGCGAAGGGCAGTTCCTCGCTGAGCTGGTCGTCGAGACGGTTCGCTTCTTCCCAGGCCTCGTAGAGCTGCATCCCGCTCTTGAGGCACTGAAGGCGAAGGTGGTCCTCCTCGTTGATCATGACGCTCAAGGCCTCGCCCGGTCCGATCCCGATGCCGCGATGCTTCGCCTCCGCGGCGAGATCATGCGTGAGCAGGTGCCGCTCGAGAAGGAACTGGCGGTCGAGGACGCCCAGCTCGTCGATGGCAGCGACTTCCCCTTGCTTCATCGCCGGCGCTTCCGCCAGCGCGGAGCCGACGCGCTCGAAGACGCCGTGCAGCTCCTCTTCTTTCGCGGATCCCACGAACCGGTACCCGGCGAGGTTGCGAGCGAGCCGAACACGCGTGGACAGGGTTTCGTCCGCACGCGGGCCCAAGCCGTCGAACCAGCGCCGTCCGGAGTTCATCATGTCCTCCACGTGGATCACGAACGCCCCTCCTCCTCCTCCACGGCCGGATGTTCGAGGGCGCGGATGCCGTCGCGGATCTCGGCGGCCCGCTCGAAGTTCTCCATCGCGATCGCCCTCTGCAGTTCCTCGCGCAGGCGGTAGAGCGCGGCCTGCCGCTCTCCTCCGGCGCCGGGCCGTCCCGGCACCTTCCCGGCGTGCCGCGTCGAGCCATGGATCCGACGCAGCAGGCGGCGAAGCTGCAGATCGAACGCGGTATAGCACTCCATACATCCGAGCCGCCCGTTGCGGGTGAACTCGCTGTACCGGAGGCCGCAACGATTGCACTGCACCAGCCCCGCCTTCGCCCCCTCGGGCGAGAGGTTCTCGGCCATCCAGATGAACTGATTCGCCAGAGAGGTCTTCTCCTGCTCCACGACCGAGTGGAACCCCTTCTCTTCCGCGCAACGGGGACAGAGATGGAGCTCCCGCATCTCCTCGTTCTTCAGCTCCTTGAAATGGATGGTGGCCTCGGCTTCCCCGCACACCTGGCACTTCACGGCGATTCCCTTCCTCCGGCGGTCCTGCCCACGATCGGTTCGGAGATGGTCCGCTCCTCTACGAGCCGTCCCGCAAGGAGCCTTCTCCTGTTATCGGCAACGCGGGCGAGGTTTTCATTGTGCGTTGCGATGATCCAGCTCTGACCCCGGTCTCTGGCCAAAGTATACACCAGCTCATGCAAGCGTTCGGCCGTGTCGGGGTCCAGGTTGCCGGAGGGTTCGTCCGCGAGGACCACTTCGGGATCCTGGATGAGAGCACGCGCGACCGCGACTCTCTGCTGCTCTCCTCCGGACATCTCGTGAGGCCGGTGGCGCGCACGATCCGACAACCCGACCACCTCCAACAACTCCTCGGCGCGAGCCCGCGTGGCCTTCGGATCGGCGCCGGATATCCTGCCGGGCATCTCAACGTTCTCGAGCGCGCTGAACTCCGGAAGCAGGTGGTGGAACTGGAACACGAACCCAACATGACGGTTCCGAAATCGAGCGAGCTGCGAACCGCTGAGTCGGAATACGTCCTGCTCGCCGTAGTACAGCGTTCCGGAGGTGGGGCGATCGAGGGTGCCGAGGATGTGCAGAAGGGTGCTCTTCCCCACCCCGGACTCTCCGAGTATCGCAAGGATCTCCCCATGCGAAACGTCGAGATCGACGCCGCGCAGAATCTGCAGCGTTTCGCCCGGCATCGAGAAGTTCTTCACGATTCCGCGGGCGCGAAGCACCGGGCGCGTCCCCGACGCCGGAAGGGTGTCGTTACCCGGCGCGGCCTCATTCATGACGGATCGCCTCCACCGGATCGAAGCGGGACGCCCACCACGCCGGCAGCAGCGTCGCGGCCGCGCTCAGGGCGAGCACCGCGATCTCGATCGCCAGCACGTCGGGCCATTCCACCCGGACCGGCAAGGTGTCGATGAAGTAGACGTCCCCTGGGAGCTTGATGAACTTGTAGCGCTCGAGAAGGCCGCAGAGCAGCAACCCGAGACCGCTGCCCAACACCATGCCGACCGCGCCGATTACGACCCCTTCGAGCACGAAGAGCCGCCGGATCGAGCCTTCCGTGGCCCCCATCGACTTCAGGATCCCGATCTCCTTTCGCTTCACCCGAACGAGCATGATCTGCACCGAGGCGATGTTGAAGGCCGCGATCAGGATGATGAGGGCGAGGATCACGAACATCACCCGCTTCTCCGTCTGCATCCAGGAGAAGAGGTTCGAGTTCAGCCCGATCCAGTCGTTCGTGCGGTAGGGGAAGCCTCCGACCGCCGCGAGGATCTCCTCGGCGACCTGCGGCGCCCGGAACTTGTCGCGCACACGGACCTCGAGCGCCGTCACTCCGTCTCCCAGGTCGAAGAACTCCTGCGCCTCCCGGATGTCGATGAATCCCATCCCGGCGTCGTACTCGTACATGCCCGAGCGGAAGACGCCGGCCAGCACGAACGTCCGGACCTTCGGGACGAAGCCGAGGGGCGTGGGAGCGGTCCCTTTCGGGGAGATCAACTGCAGCTTCTCGCCGATCGTCAGTCCCAGCGACTCGACGAGGTGCACGCCGAGGATGATGCCGGGCGGATCGCCCTCGTGAGCGGGCCGCAGGCTCGGTCCCCCGGGAACCGTCTCGATGTAGCGCGTCACCTCGGTGACGCTGCCTTCGCGGTCGGGATCGATCCCCTTGATCACCGCTCCGTCCGCGCGACCCTGCGCGATCATCATCGCTTTCGCGTAGACGAACGGCGCGACCGAGACGACCTCGGGGACGGTGGCGACGCGCGCCGCGAGGGAATCGGCATTCGCGATCCCCTGCTCCCCGTAGCGAAGCAGGATGACGTGCGCGCTCGTTCCGACGATCCTCTCCTTCACTTCCTTCTCGAACCCGCTCATCACGGCGAGAACGACGATCAGCGCCATCACCCCGAGGCTGACCGCGAGCATCGTGATCAGCGTGATGAAGGAGAGGAACAGGCGGCCGCGGTGCGGGAGCAGATGACGGCGCGCCACGCTCAGCTCGTAATGCACGGGTCAGTCCACGTCGAAGATCAGCGGATCGGCCTCCTCCGGCACGACCGTCGGATACTCCCCGGTGAAGCAGGCGAGGCAGTAGGAGGCGGGACTCGACACGGCCGAGCGGAGGTCCTCCGCCGTGAGATAGCCAAGGGTCGTGGCTCCGATGAAGTCGCGGATCCGTTCGACGTCGTAGCGGCTCCCGATCAGTTCCGTCCGGCGCGGGGTGTCGATCCCGTAGTAGCACGGGTGGGTGATCGGAGGGCTGGAGACCCGGAAGTGCACCTCGCTCGCCCCGGCGCGAAACAACAGGCGCACGAGTTGGCGGCTGGTCGTCCCCCGCACGATCGAGTCGTCGACGGCGATCACCCGCTTGCCCTTCAGGACCTCGGTCACCGGATTGAACTTCACCCGAACCGCGTCCACACGGGACTGCTGCCCCGGGCGGATGAAGGTCCGCCCGACGTAATGGTTGCGGATGAGGCCGTGCTCGAAGCGGATCCCCGACTCCTCGGAATAACCGAGCGCGGCGGAGTTCGAAGAGTCGGGCACCGAGATCACGAGATCCGCTTCGACCGGATGGCGGCGCGCGAGCAGCCGTCCCAGCTCCCGGCGGACCGCATTGACCTTCTCGCCGAAGACGGTGGAATCGGGGCGCGAGAAGTAGATCTGCTCGAACATGCAGTACGAGTGAGGGCGTCCGGTCCGCGCGAGGATGCTTCGCACCCCGGTTTCATCGAGGATGACCAGCTCGCCCGGAGTGATCTCGCGGAGCATCTGCGCGCCGAGGATGTCGAACGCGCAGCTCTCGGAGGCGAGGAGATACATCCCGTCGAGGAAGCCGAGCGAGAGGGGGCGGAAGCCGTGGGGATCGCGCCAGCCGAGGATCATCTTCTCGTTCATGACGAGGCAGCTGATGGCTCCCTCGAGCTGATCGACCGCCTCGAGGAAGCGCTCCGGGAGCGTCTCCGCCCTCGATCGCGCGATCAGGTGCAGGACGATCTCCGAATCGGTCGTCGTCTGGAAGAGCGATCCCTCGCGTTCCATCCGGCGCCGGAGCTCGACGATGTTCGTCAGGTTGCCGTTGTGCGCGATCGCGAGCTTCCCCCCCTTGTAGTCGACGAGGAGAGGCTGCACGTTCCGCAGCTTCGTCGCCTTGCCGGTCGTCGCGTAGCGGTTGTGCCCGATCCCCATGAAGCCGTCCATCTGCGAGCGGACGGAGTCATGGAAGATATCGCTGACGAGCCCCAGGCCCCGGTGGACGCGGGTCTTCGAGCCGTCGTGCACGACGATGCCGGCCCCTTCCTGCCCGCGGTGCTGGAGGGCATAGAGACCGTAGTAGATCAGATCGAGGACGTTGCCGTGACCGTAGACGCCGAAGAGGCCGCACTCTTCGTGGATCTCACGGAACTCCATGCGCTTGATGCCCCCTTCCCTTCCCTCTCGTCTCGGGGCCCGCTGCCGGCTCTGCTTCAGGCCGGCGACGGTCCCGTGAGCGTCGAGGATCCCGGTGATGGATCGGGGAGCCAGGGAACGCTCTCCCCACCGAGGATCTCGCAATGATCTTCGAGATGGGGATGGACGAGGAGCCCCTCGCCGCGCCCGCGGCAGAGCACCGCTTCCCGAGTGAACTCCCGCAGATGAACCTCCTGATACCCTTCCCGCCAGCGAAGGCTCCAGAGAATTCCACGCGCCAGGCGCCGTTCGGAGCGGCCGCGCCCTGCCGTCGTTGCGCGGGCGTGACCGCGCGACGGGCGGTCGAGATCGCGCTCCGGATCCCACGCGAGCACCATCGTCCAACCGGACGATCCGGGGAGAGGATCGCCCAGCGCGCCCTCCGGATCCCCCGGCCGCCGGATCGCGGCGACCTCCTTGTTTGGATTCCACAGCTCTCCGGCAATCCGCATCGACTCGATCCATGGCGCGGGATCCTCGCCTTCCGGCGTGTGCACCTCCCAAAGGATCCGCCGGCGCAGGTCGAGCAGGCGCTCCTCGAAGCCGAGGTACCGGCGCAGCGAGCCGAGGGCGGTGAGCGCGATCGGGTCGGGATTCCGCAGCGAGATCAGGATCTGCGTGCAGCGGCTCATCGGCTGCCTCCCACGGCTTCGACGAGATTGCGGAAGAGGAGCAGGCCAGGCCCGGCGGCCTCGGCCTCCTCGTTCGCGCCATCGCCGTCGGCTGCGCCGGCGCGAATCGCCGCTGGCACCTGCGCCGCAATCGCCGCCCGCTCCGGATGCGGCATCAGCGCGAGAACGTTGCCCGCCTCGTTCGTGATCCCCGCGGCGGCGTGAAGGCTGCCGTTGGGATTCCAGGGGAAGGCATCCGCCGGCTCTCCCTCCGGCGTGCGGTAGGCGAGAGCGATATACGACGGAAGTTGCCGCGCGACCGCCTCGTCCCGCGTTGCGAAGCGCCCCTCCGCGTGGGCGATCGGAACGGGCAGGAGCTGGTCGCCAAGGCCGCGCGTGAACAGGCATCGCTCTGCGGCGGGGCCGCCTCCGAGAAAGACCCAGCGCGCGTAGTAGCCGTTGCGCCCCGGCATCCGGTTCGGCGCGAGAACGAGCTCGAGCTTCCCCGGCGAGATCCCGGGGACGACGCCCGACTCCACGAGCACCTGCGCCCCGTTGCAGATCCCGAGGACCGGCGTTCCCTCCGCCGCCCTGCGCACGATGAGATCGAGGACCGGCAGCCGCGCGGCGACCGCCCCCGCGCGGATCCGGTCCTGGAACGAGAATCCTCCGGGGATCACGAACGCGGCGCAGCGCTCCAGTCGCTCCACCGGCTCGTTCCACCGGACGATCGATGCCGATCCGCCGGCCGCCTCGACGGCCCGGACCGTCTCCCTCTCGCAATTGCTTCCCGGAAGCTGCAGAACCGCGATCTCCGCGCTCAGCGTTCCACCCCCTCCATCCAGGGACCCAGAGGCTCCGACCATGCTTTCCAAAGCGGCGCGACCTCGACCGAAAAGATCCGGCGATCTCCCTTGCGAACCTCGAGCCGCGGCTCGGAGATCACCGATCCGATCGCGAGCGGCTCGATGCCTCCGCGCCGGCAGACTGACCGGAACTCCGGCTCCCGCGCCGCCTCGACCTCGAGCAGGAACCCTCCGCTCTCCGACAGGAGCGCCTCGACCGGCTCGAGCGCGAGCGGCGCCAGATCGACCGCGAGGCCCAGTCCCGTCGGACGCTCCTCCCATAGGAGCATCTCGATCAGTCCGGCCAACATCCCCCCGGTTGCGAAATCGTGACACGACGCGACCGCCTGCGCTTCGATGGCGGCGAGCACGCCCCAGATCCTCTCGCGTTCCGCCTCGACCTCCGGTCTCGGCGCGATGCCGGGACCGCACCCCAGGATCTCCGTCGCGGGCGACCCGCCCCATTCCCTCCGCAGGTCCGCGACGAGGAAGAGGCGCGAGCCGGCGCGCTTCACCTGCGGCGTGCAGGCGCGACGCCAGTCCTCGATCGTCCCGAATCCGGCCAGAATCGGAGTCGGGCGAATCCGGCGCCCCGACGCCGATTGGTTGTAGAACGAGACGTTGCCCGAGACGATCGGCAAGGGGGAGCCGTTGCGCTCGGGAAGCCCGAGCGCGCGCGCGCCGTCGGAGAGCCCGCGCAGGCACTCCGCGAACTCCCAGAGGCATTCGGGATCTTCCGGCGAGCCGAAGTTCAGGCAATCGGTCAAAGCCCGCGGCCGCGCGCCGACAGCGACCAGGTTGCGTGCGGTCTCGAGCACCGTGGCGACCGCGCCGTGATACGGATCGAGGTCGCACCAGCGAGCGTTGCCGTCGAGCGTCACGGCGACCCCCAGCGGCGCGCCGGGGATCGGCCGGCAGACGCCGGAGTCCGCTTCGCCCGGGCGAAGCAGCGCCTCTCCCCGCACCTCGGCGTCGTAGTGCCGGTAGACGTGGGCGCGACTGCACAGGGAGGGATGCGCGAGAAACCGCTCGAGGAAAGCGGCCCAATCGTCCGGCTCGTGCAAGGTTCCCGTCTCCGTCGCGATCGCGCGCGGACGGATCGGGCGCTCGAGCTGCGGCGTCTCGCCGAGGATCTCGAGCGGCAGGTCGACGATCACCTCCCCCTCGCGGATGACCCGGTAGCGCTTTTCGGGAGTCACGCGCCCGACGACCGCCGCCCTCGCTCCCGGATAGACGCCGGGGAGATCGAAGGTCTCGTTGTAGATCGCGAGGACCTCCGGAACGATCCGGGCCGGGAGCGCCCAGACGAAGCGCTCCTGCGTCTCTCCGACCAGCAGGTGCTCGGGAAGGATCGAGGGATCGGCGACCGGCATCTCCTCGATGTCGATCGCTCCTCCGAACCCGCCCGCCGCGAGGAGCTCCGACGACGCCCCGCCGAAGCCCCCGGCGCCGAGGTCCTTGAAGCCGGAGGGGCAGCCGCGCTCCTCCAGCAGGTCCCAGACCGCCTTCGTGGCCTCGACGAGCACCCGCTTCAGGAACGGGTCGTGGATCTGCACGGCGCCCAGGTTCTGCTCGGATGACTGCGAGTCGAGCACCTGCGAGGCGAAGGAGGCGCCCCCGAGCCCCGACCGGTCGGTCGGCTTGCCGACCAAGACGATCTGGTACGGCTCCTCGCGCGCCGCCTCCGGCACCCGGCTTCGAAGGATGCGGCGCACCGGAGCGACTCCCAGCGCGACCACGTTGACGAGGCAGTTGTCGTCGTAGCTCGAGTCGAAGTCGAGATCGCCGCCCAGATTCGGGACGCCGAGGGCGTTGCCGTACTCCCAGATCCCGCGCACGACCCCGCGGGCGACGGCGCGCGCCACGTCGCCGGAGGGGCCGTCGAGGTCGCCGAAGCGCAGGCCGTCGAGCACCCCGACCACGTCGGCCCCCATGCAGTAGACGTCGCGCACGATCCCGCCGATCCCGGTCGCAGCCCCCTCGATCGGCAGAAGCTGCGAGGGATGATTGTGGCTCTCGTGGGCGACGACGAGCGCCCAGCGCTCCCCGTTCCATTCGCCGACGTCGATCACTCCCGCATCCTCGCCCGGTCCGAGGAGGACGTGGGGAGCCAGCGGCGGCAGGAAACGCTTCAGCAGCTTGCGGCTGCTCTTGTAGGAACAGTGCTCGCTGAACGCGACGTCGATCAGGAACGCTTCCGCCACGGTGAGGTCGCGCCCGACCCGCTCCGCGACGGCGCGAATCTCCTCGGGTTCCGCGCGCAGCCCATGGCGGCGCATCGCCTCGAGGGTCCGCTCCCGGCCGACCCCGATCGACGGAATCGTCTCGACCGTCCTGCTCACGCTCTCCCCCATTCCGTTGCGAGAACCCGATCGTAGAGGGCCCCGAGGTTGCGCGTGAAGAACGAAGGCGTGAAAAGCGACGCGAGCCCCTGCTCCCCGAGCGCCCGCACGACGGCCGGATCGGAACTCAGCCGATCCTGAAAGCTCCCTCCCTCGCGCCAGCTCGCCATCGCGTGCTCCTGCACCGTACGGTACGCCCGCTCGCGGTCCCCCCAAGCCTCGGTCAGCGCGAGGAGGACCCGCTGGGAATAGACCAGCCCGCCGGTCGCCTCGAGATTGCGGCGCATCGCGTCAGGGTAGACCAGCAGGCCGGAGAGCACGAACGCCAGCCGGTCGACCATGTAGTCGAGGACGGTGCAGGCGTCGGCGAGCGCCACCCTCTCGGCCGAGGAGTGGCTGATGTCCCTCTCGTGCCACAGCGGGACGTTCTCCAGTCCGACGATCGCGTAGCCGCGAAGCAGGCGCGCGAGCCCCGCGATCCTCTCGCAGACGACCGGGTTGCGCTTGTGCGGCATCGCGCTCGACCCCTTCTGTCCCGGCGCGAACGGCTCCTCGAGCTCCCGTACCTCGGTCTTCTGGAGATGCCGGATCTCCGTCGCGATCCGCTCGCAGGTCGCGCCCACGCCGGCGAGAACGCAGAGCAGGTTCGCGTGGCGGTCGCGCGGGACGACCTGCGTCGCGACCGGCTCCGCGCGTAGCCCGAGCCGCGCGAGGATCTTCTCCTCGATGGAGGGATCGAGATGCGCCGCGGTCCCGACCGCCCCGGAGATCTTGCCGTAGCGGATCTCGTCGCGGGCGCGCGCGAGCCGCGCCGCCTGCCGGTCGGCTTCGGCGAACCAGCCGAGGATCTTGAAGCCCAAAGTGATCGGTTCGGCGTGGACGCCGTGCGTGCGGCCGACCATCACGAGGTCGCGATGCTCGATCGCGAGGGCGCGAAGGCGCGACCCGATCCGCTCCCAGTCCTGCTCGATCTTCTCGAGGGCTTCCCCGAGCAGGATGGCCTGCGCCGTGTCGACCAGGTCGCTCGAAGTCATCCCCCAATGCAGCCACGCCTTCTCGGGTCCGAGATCCTCGCCGACGCTCGTCAGGAACGCGAGGACGTCATGATGGAGCTTCGCCTCCAGCTCGTCGATCCTCTCCTCGCGGACCCTCCCCTTCGCGCGAACGGCGGCCGCCGTCCCGGGCGGGGCGATCGAGAGCTCCTCGAGGGTCTCGAGGTGGGCGGTCTCGACACGGAGCCAGACCTCGAAGCGATAGGCATCCGAGAAGATCCGCTTCATCTCGGGCCGCGTGTAGCGGCCGATCATCCCTGCCTCCCCTGGCTCCCCTGGCCGCGCTGGGGCGCGAGCTCCAGGCGCATGCGGATCTCCTTCCGGGCGCCCTGCCGCTCGACGCTGAGCGTCAGGATCTCTCCCGCCTGCGCGCCGAAGATCAGGCGGCTCGCCTGCTCGAGAGTCCAGACCGGCTCGCCGTTCACCTTCCGGATGATGTCTCCCACGGTGACCCCGGCGCGATCCGCCGGGCTGTTCGTCTCGATCTCCCAGACGATGAGTCCACGCGGATCCTCGATGTTGAAGTAGGCGGCGAGCGCCGGCGTGATCGGCTTGACGCTGATCCCGGTCCAGATGCGTCGCACCTCGCCGTACTGGAGGATGTCCTTGACGACGCGGACCGCGACGTTGATCGGGATCGCGAAGCCGATCCCGAGCGATCCGCCCGACTCCGTGAAGATGAAGGTGTTGATCCCGACCACCTTCCCCTCGCCGTTGACGAGCGGCCCGCCGGAGTTCCCCGGATTGATCGCCGCATCCGTCTGGATCATGTTCTTGTAGATTCCTGTCGTCCCTTCCGAGGGCTTGATGTCCCGCCCCTTCGCGCTGATCACTCCGGCCGTCACCGACGGCTGATAGTCGTTGAGCAGAAAGCCGAAGGGGTTGCCGATCGCGATCGCCCATTCTCCGACGATGACGTCGTCGGAGTCGCCGAGCGGGGCGACCGGCAGATCCTCGCCTTCGATGCGGAGCACCGCAAGGTCATAGCTCGGGTCCGAGCCGATCAGCTTCGCCGGGAAGGTACGCCCGTCGGTCAACGTCACCCGGATCGTCTCGGCGTTGCGAACGACGTGCTCATTGGTGAGGATCACCCCCGCGCGGTCGACGAGGAAACCGCTCCCGAGGGCCGGCACGCGCTCCTGGTAGATCGGGCCCGGTAGGTAACGGTCGAAGAAGAGGCCGAAGGGGTCGACCGGGGATCGTCCGCGAACGTACCGAGTCTGCTCGACGCTGATGGAGACGACCGAAGGTCCGACCTTCTCGGCCGCCTGAACGATCGCGTTGCGGCGTCCCTCGTGCAGTCCCTCGCTGATGCCGCCCTCTCCGGCATCTCCGCGGGAACCGGCGCCCGCGCCGTCTTCGCCCGCCTGGCCCGTCCCCCCGGCGACCTGGCGCTGTCCTTCGGCCCGCCCGGCCTCGGAGACCGGCTGCACGGCCGCGGAACGGCCTCCCGCGCGGTTCGCATCCCTCGTCACGACGCCCGCGACGAGTCCGCCGCCGATCGTTCCGGCGAGGAAGAGGAACACCAATGGAAGATACCGCCGCACGACCCACTCCCCCCTGCCGCCTTGCGGGCGGCGCCTACCGCGCGCTCGCCTTCTCTGCGCGCGCCTGGACCTTCTTCCAGTCCTCCTGGAAGCTGCGGATTCCCTTGTCCGTCAGCGGATGATGGAAGAGCTGCTCGAACACCTTCGAAGGCATCGTCGCGATGTGCGCCCCCGCGAGCGCCGCCTGCACGACGTGCATCGGATGGCGAATGCTGGCGGCGAGCACCTCGGTCTGGAAGCCATGGAGGTCATAGATCTCGACGATCTGGCGCACGACTTCCATCCCTTCTTGGGAGACGTCATCGAGTCGGCCGAGGAACGGGCTCACGAAGTTCCCCCCGGCCTTCGCGACGAGAAGGGCCTGGTTCGCGCTGAAGACGAGAGTCGCGTTCGTTCGGATTCCTTCCTGCGAGAGAACGTGAATCGCCTGGATCCCCGTCCGGGACATCGGGATCTTCACGACGATGTTCTGCGCGATTTTCGCGAGATCGCGCGCCTCGCGCAACATCCCGTCCGTGTCCTCGGCGATCACCTCGGCCGAAATGGGACCGGGAACCATGGCGCAGATCTTCTCAAGAATCGAACGCCAATCGCCCGATTCTCTGGAAAGGAGCGTGGGATTGGTGGTGATGCCGTCGATGACGCCGAGATCCACGCAGGAACGAATCTCATCGAGGTTGGCCGTATCCAGGAAGAACTTCATGCCGATCGCCTCCTCTTCTGAAAGCGGGCAGCATAGCATAACGCCGGAAGCTGCGAAATCATTCGGATTGCATGACGCAATCGTAACATGCAAATTGCATCGCATCCGTGCGGATCAGCTCCCGCCGAGGCACGCCTCGCATGGTTCTCATCGGGAACGCTTCTTGATAGGAGAACAGGATGTGAACCGTCCATCAAAGACCGGCCCCGGAGTCCGCCCCGTAGCTGCGACCATCGTCATCGCGTCCTTCTTCTGCCTGTTCTCCCTGCTTCTCTTCGCTGCGCCGGCGCATGCCATTCGCTCCCTGCTCAATTATCCGAAGGTCATGACCTATACCTCCGGCATCAACGAGCTGCCGGAGTCCGTTCAAGACACCCTCTCATGGTACGACCTGCTGGTCTGCATGGACCGGCCCGAATCGATCGCAGGGATTCGCGCACGGAATCCCGACGTGCGTTTCCTCTGGCAGACGATGCCGCAGTTCGCGCTTCCTCCGGAAGGACCGAATCCGTGGTGGCTCCCGGACACCACGTGGAACTTCAACCGTCTTCTCATCTGGTACGCCGAGAAGAACGACTGGTACCTGCGCGACACGAGCGGCCAGATCATCAACTTCTGGGGCCATCGCGTGCTCAACTGGACCCGCTACTGCCCGACCGGCACCTATGGCACGGCGCGCGGCTTGCGAGCGGCGGAATGGATCGCGCGCGTCGGTCTCCCGAAGGTCTCGCTCGACGGGGCGCCGGGCGGACGGTGGGACTGGGACGAGTTCGACACCTACAACGGCTTCATGCTCGAGATCCTCGCCGATTGCTTCGGCTCCTATAGCGTGACCGCGTTCGCCAATGCGGATCCGAACCGGGACGGCGTGGCCGAAGGGGTCACGAAGACGTGCAGCATGGGCGGAGCGGACGAGCCGCTCAGCGTTCTCATGCGCGAGGAGAACGAGGTCTTCTACCAGATCATCCAGCAGACGTTCCCGCCCGACTTCGTGATCAACGTCAACGAGAACAACCGGTTCATCGGCCCCTGGTGGTCGACGAAGATGTCCGGGATGAAGCTCGAGAACTGGACGAGGCCAGGCAATCCACCGTGGCACGACTGGTGGGATTGGTTCTACGGGCTCACCCCGCCCTGGATTCCCGGGGACAACTGGGGTGCCGGGTACGACTGGATCGAGTCGGCGTTCGACCGGCCGTGCGCCGACAGGCTCCATGGATGGGACACGTCGTACCTCGTGGTGTGGGACGAGGATCGCTACCCCGAGCAGCAGAACCTGCAGCGCATGCGATGGGGGCTGGGCACGACCCTCCTCGGCGACGGCTACTTCTGCTACACCCGCGACCAGCGCTATCCGGACTGGCAACCGGAGTTCGATTGGGACTTCGGCGAGCCTCTCGACGACTACCACGTCGATCTCCACGGATCCGACTCGCTCTACTACCGGATCTTCGAGAACGGGTTGATCGAGGTGAACCCGTACACGTACGACGTCTTCGGCGTGCCGGCGAAGGACAGCCGCTTCAGCTTCTGGGTGCCGGTGGAGGACCTGCGCCTGACGGCGACGGGCCCCGATCGCCTGGAAGCCACGTGGACGACCCCACACGGCGAGCACAACGACGGCGATTTCTTCGAGCTCCGCTACTCACGCAATCCGATCACGATCGACAACTGGGAGCAGGCAACGTCCTATAGCGGCAACCCGATCGTCGCCGTTCCCGGCAGTCCCGTCAGCGCGACCCTCTACGGGCTACAGGGCGGCGCAGGCTACTACGCAGCGATCCGCACGACGACGCGGGGGCATGCGGAACCGGTGTTGTCCAACGTCGCTTTCGCCTCGACTCAGGGAGGCGTGGACCAGTACGCGCCCGGCATGATCGGGGACCTCCGGAAGCGAACCGGCGGGACGAACTGGATCGAGTTGATCTGGACGGCGACCGGGGATGACGGCGGCTACGGCACGGCCGCCCGCTACCGTATGCGCTACCTGGTCGAGAGACCCATCGAAAGCGAGGCGGATTGGCAGGAGGCGACGGTCGTGAGCGGACTCCCCGCCCCCGCGGTCGCCGGGACGCCGCAGAGCTTCCGGGTCTACGGCCTCTATCCCTCGACGACATACAGCATCGCGATCCGGGCAGAAGACGAGGGGGGCAACCTCGGGGAGCTGCATCCCCCGGTGTTGGTCCGCACCGAGGATCCAACCCCGCCGCCGGAAGACACGGTTCCCCCCGCCGCGATCGTGGATCTTGCCGGAGGATCGGAAGGCCCTGGCGCGATCCGGATCGCATGGTCGGCTCCCGGTGACGATGGATGGAACGGCCGCGCGACCGACTACGTCGTCCGCTTCCTCCAGGGCGAGACGATCACGAACCAGACGCAGTGGCAGAACGCGACGATCGCGAACGACACGCCCCCGGTTCCCGGCGCTCCGCACGACGCGCAATCGATGGTTCTCACCGGCTTGAAGCCCGGCTCCTTCTACGGAGTTGCGGTGCGCGCGCGCGACGAGGCGCACAACATGGGCGGCCTTTCCAATCCTCTGATGTTGCGCGCAGGAGTGGACGATCCGCCGCCCCCGATCGACCAGACCTCCCCCGGCGCGATCGATGACCTCGAAGCCACCGAGGAGGGACCGACCTTCCTTCAGCTCCAATGGAAGGCAACCGGCGACGACGGCGAGGTGGGGACCGCGACCAGCTACGAGCTGCGGATCCTTGACGGCCGGGTCATCCGCAACCAGGCGGACTGGGACGCCGCAGAAGAGCCGGCCGGCCTCTCGCTCCCCGCTCCGGCGCTCGCAGGCACGATCCAGGGGGTGCGCGTCGACGGACTGACGCCTTCGCACTTCTACGGAGTCGCGCTGCGCGCCGTCGACGAGGCTGGGAACATGGGCGCGCTGAATCCGCCGCTCGGCCTTCAAACGAGCGATCCGCCCGACGCCTTGCCGCCCGAGCCGATCGCGGACCTTGCGGCGATCGATGCCGACACCGCATCGATCCTCCTTCGCTGGACGGCGCCCGCCGACGCTCCGGCGGGCGGGGCCTCCGCCTACCGCATGCGGATCGCCGACGGCGCGGTGGCGGACGATGCCGTTTGGGAGTCGGGAACCGAGATCGAGGGACTTCCCGAGCCGCTCGCTCCTGGCGCCGAGCAGGAGTTCCGCTCGCGCGGACTGGCTCCGGATCACGAATACGCCTTCGTTCTCCGTAGTCTGGACGAGGCGGAGAATCTCTCGGCCGTCTCGAACGTCGCCCGCGGGCGGACCGCGAAGCTGCCTGTGATCCTGCCTCCGGCACCGCCGGCGCCGATCGCAGATCTTCACGTCACCTCGGTCGGGTCGGACTCGGCCGCCCTCGCCTGGACGGCGCCTGGCGACGACGGCGACCGAGGTCGCGCGAGCCTCTACCGAGTCCGGCTGCGAGTCGGTGGGACGATCGAGACGGAGTCGCAGTGGCTGGCCGCGAGCGAGCCGGATACGGCCGGACTCGGCGTTCCGCTGCCCGCCGGCAGCGCGGAAGTCTGGACGGTACGCGGTCTCGAACCGGGGACGATCTACGGCATCGCGATCCGGGCCGAGGACGACTCGCTCCTCCTCGGCGGGCTTTCGGCGCCTCTCTCCTTCGAGACGGCCCCGCCCCTCCCCGATCCGCCTGCCGCGATCACCGATCTCGAGGCCGACAGCATCGGCGTTGACGCCTGTCGTCTCGTCTGGACCGCAGTCGACGGAGACGGCAACGGCGGCGCGGCGCGCTCCTACCTTCTGGCCCGCCGCGAGGGATCCGACCCCATCGACTCGGAAGACGAGTGGGAGGCGGCCGATCCAACGAGCGAGGGCCTTCCGTGGCCCGGCATGCCCGGCGCACTCGAGAGCGTGCGTCTCACCGGTCTCGCGCCGTCGACCGACTATGCGGTGGCGCTGCGCGCGGCCGGCGAGGACGGCCGCCTCGGCCCGCTCGGTCCCGGCGTCCTGCTTCGGACCGAGGCGGAGCCCGAGGTTCCCGATCCTCCCCCCGCGCCGATCTTGGACCTCGCAGCCGAGGCGATCGGCACGAGCTGGGCGTCCCTCGTCTGGACGGCCGTTGGCGAGGACAGCCTGACCGGAGCTGCCGGTTCGTATGAAGTTCGCATCCTTGTCGGCGAACCGCTCGCCACGGAAGCGGACTGGTCACGCGCTTCGACCTTCCCGGTCGAGATTCCCGCCGCTCCGGCGGGCGACACGATCCGCGTCGCCGTGGAGCCGCTGTCCGCCGAGACGCGCTACGGGATCGCCGTACGCGCGCGCGACGCCGCCGGCCAGATCTCCCTCTTCGTCCCGGGGCTGCTCGTCACGACCGAGGCGGCTCCGCCGCTCGCCCCGCCGCCGGTCGAGAACCTGCAGGTCGCCGAGGTGCATGCGAAGGAGGTCGTCCTCTCCTGGACGCACCCGCTCGACGCCGGGGACCCGGCCGGTCCCGGGTCGTACGAGATCGCGATCGCGCGGCAACCGTTCGACGAGTCGGGATGGGACGCCCTCGAGAAGCATCCCAGTCCGCCCGAGCCGGGAGAGGGCGGCGCCGAGATCCTGGTCCGCTGGGACGGTCTCTCGCCGCTGACCGACTACTGGTTCTCGGTGCGCGCAGTCGGTCTCGGAGGCGTCCACTCCGCGATGTCGGAGCTTGCCCATGCGACGACCGATCCGCTCGATCTCTCGCCGCCCGAGCCGCCCAGCAGCTTGCGAATCGTGTCGATCGATGGCGACCGGGTCGAGCTGTCCTGGTTGCCTTCCCCGGCTCCCGACGTTGCGGGATACCAGATCTACGAGGAGTCGGGCGCGGGATGGGAAGCCCTCCTCGACGAGCCTCTGCCCGCGGAAGAAAGCTCCGCGGTCGTCGTCTCGCTCGCGAGCTCGTTCGCCATCACGGCGATCGATGCCGCGGGCAACGAAGGACGGCCGAGCGAGCCGGCATTACGCGCCGCCGAGGCGTTCTCGCTGGAGGGTCCGTTCCCCCACCCGGTCGGGGACGAGTGCCGATTCCGGCTTGACGTCCCTCTCGATCTCGACGGGGTGCGGTGCGTCCTTTGGATCGAGGACATCGACGGCCGCGAGATCCGGCGCCTGCTCGATCGCGCGGTCCCCGCAGGAGCAATCGACGTCGCTTGGGATCGCACCGACGCGAGCGGCTCGCGAGCCGCCCCCGGGTTCTACCGCGTCATCGTCGAGGCGGGGACCCGGCGCGTGCAGCGGCGGATCTTCCTCGCTCCCTGATCTCCGAAGAGCGCGGCGGCGCGGCCGTCCTCCGGCTGCGCCGCAACCTCTCCGCGAACTCGAGCAGGAGCGGGGCGGAGAAGAGAGGCAGGGCGCAGTCGATCAGCGCGATCCGGTAGCGGATGGCGTTACGGCGTCGATCCTCTTCGCCAGCGCCGCGTTGACCACGACTCGGAGGCTGTCTCGGTCGATCGGGATCGCGATGCGACGCCCCTCCGCCTCGAGTACTCGGCGGGTCTCCTCGTCCGGCGTCCCTCCATAGAGCACCTGATCGCCGACATCGATCACAAAGAAGTACGGATCCGCTCCGCGGAAGGCGGCCAGCGCACCTTCGGGATCGCGTGCAACGTACGGTGACTCCCAGTAGCGCCCGTTGCGAAAGGTGTAGAAAGCGAGCGCAGGCCATTCAGGGGCGAAGAAGCACTCGCGCTCGGGTGGGAGCCCATCGAGGGCGGGCGCGAGAATGCCGGCGAGCCGGGCGTAGCCGGTCACGTGGCTTCGGCTTCGCACGACCTGCACGTCTCGACCCAGGCCGACGAGAACCACGACTGCGATCATGCCGGGGATTGCGATCCGAGCGAGCGCTCGAGGGGCGCGCCTCGCGCTCGCTGCCAGAAGGAGCGTCCCGACCCACCCGATCGCGGCAACGGCAGGGACAACGATCGCGATACCCCGGATCGACGTGCCGACCGGGAGGCCTAGCAGGCTGCCGCCAATCCAGATCACAGACAGCGCGGCTGCGGTGATCAGCGCCCCCGCCGGTGGACGGTCCGTCCCATGAATCGTTTCCCGAAGGCGCACCATGCCGAAGCCGGCCGTCAGGAAGGACGGATAGACGAACATCTCGACATAGTGGCCGCCCTTCACGGCCACGATAGAGAGTGGAATCAGGGGCAGGAGCCAGATCACGATCAACCAGAACGCGAGCCGCGACAGGGAGTCTTTCGGCGTCCCCACCCGCCGGCGCCAGATGGTGCTCGACAGATGCACGAGTCCGAAGACGCAGAGAGGAAAGACGAGCGACACGGAGCGGCCGAGAAGGGCCACGTACCAGTGCCAGGGCTGCCGCCAACTAGGATCGAACGCCGCGCCAGAGACGCGCCTTACGAGGGAGAAACTGAAGTAGATCTCGAGCCAATGGACGACATCCTGCGGGCGAAAGATGAGGCAGGCCATGACCTGCAGCGACATCACCGCCAGCGTCACTCCGGCGACCAGCAGGGCAGGACGAAGACTCCGATGGAATCCGTCCACCACTCCGGATCGAGCGCGCTGCGTCGATCCGGCGATCAAACCGGCGCCGACCGCGGTGGCCGCGAACGGGAGGACCAGCCAGACCTTCGTGAGGAAACCAAGGCCGAACGCGACGCCCGCCGCCACGATCCAGCGCCGGCGTCCGCTTCGCAGCCCTGTGAGATACGCCAGAATCCCCGCCAACCCGAGCAGGCTGACAAGCGGCTCCGCATGGACTTCCCGCCCAAAGCGCCCCGCCGCCGGAGACACGAGGAAGAAGAGCGATGCCCAGAAGCCTGCCTCTGTGCAACCGAGCGCCCGACCGAGAGGGACGAGCAAGAGACACGCTGCGACGATGATCACGACGGTCGGCAGCCGGAGGGAGACCTCGTCGATCCCTCCGATCGCCAGCACGCCATAGAGCACGAGCGGATAGAAGGGCGGCTTGTCGCCAGCGGGGCCGAGCGGACTCAAGGATGGGCTGATGACCTGCTCGACGCTACTGCCGATGTTGCGGGCCATGATCCCGTAGTAGCCTTCGTCACCCGCCACGATGTCATTGGCGCCGAGCCCTTGTGAAAGGAGCACGAGGACTCCCACTGCAATGACGAGCAAGAGCGCCCCGCCTCGAGTCAAGCCTCCGTGCCTCCTCCCGTCCCGCGCAATCGGTGAATCACGCCAACAAAAGCGTACGACAGGCTACCACAGAGTGGAGTCGTCCGGAAGGCCGCCCCGGCCATGAAGAAGAGCGTTGCCCTCTGTGCCAATCTCCCATGAGACACCTGCCTTCTGGAGTTTACTGTGGAGGGCGGGGAGGGAGAGCGATGTCCCATCCATCGAAGAAGAGTCGGGACCTCAGCGTGGTCCCGGACCCTGAAGTCTCCGCGAAGGCGATTCGTCGCCAATACACGACCGAGTACAAGCTGGAGATCCTAGGAGGCGGACGCCTGTCGCAGTCCCGGAGAGATCGGCGCTCTCCTGCGGAGGGAGGGCCTGTACTCCTCGTTGCTGAGTGCCTGGAGGCAGCAGCGAGAGCGCGGCCATCTTGGCGGGCCGACCCGTCGTCGCGGGCCGAAGTCGAAGAAGCCTGATCCGCGAGTGACGGAGCTGGAACGGGAGAACCGCCGGCTGAAGAAGCGCCTCGAGAAGGCGGAGGCGATCATCGAGCTCCAAAAAAAAGTCTCCGAGATCCTGGGGATCCCCCTGAACCGGACCGAGTCCGAAGAAGAAGACTGATGGACGCGGTCGAGCAGGCGGTTCCCAGCATCCCCGTCGCGCCGGCCTGCCGGGCACTTGGTCTGGCACGAGCCTCTCTGTACCGGAGACGACATCCGGCACCGATGGCCTCACAGCGACCTCCGCGGCCGAAGCCGGCGCGGTCGCTGAGTGAAGCGGAGCGGGCGGCCGTGGTCGCAGAGCTTCATTCGAATCGATTCGTGGACCAGGCTCCTGCCGAGATCTACGCGACCCTCCTGGACGAAGGCATCTACCGCTGCTCGGTTCGCACGATGTACCGCATCCTGGACAGCGAGGGGGAGGTGCGGGAACGGCGCAACATCCTTCGTCACCCGCCGTACTCGAAGCCGGAGCTCTTGGCTACGGAACCGAACCGGGTCTGGTCGTGGGACATCACCAAGCTTCGTGGCCCGATTAGGTGGAGCTACTACAGCCTCTACACGATCCTCGATATCTTCAGTCGTTACATCGTGGGCTGGATGGTCGCCGACCGGGAGAGCCGTACGCTCGCCCGTCGACTCATTGCCGAGACTTGCGAGAAGGAAGGAATCGTCGGGGGGCAGCTGACGATCCACGCGGATCGCGGGCCATCGATGACCTCCCGTTCTGTTTCGCAGCGGCTCGCCGACCTCGGCGTAGTCCGCAGCCACAGCCGTCCGCACGTCTCCGATGACAATCCGTACTCGGAGAGCCAGTACAAGACGCTGAAGTACCAGCCCGACTTCCCGGATCGGTTCGGTTCCCAGGAGCACGCTCGCGGCTTCTGCGCCGAGTTCTTCCCCTGGTACAACCACGAGCATCATCATTCGGGGATCGCCTTCCTTACACCGGCGACCGTCCATCACGGCCGGACCGAGGATGTCCTTGCCGTCCAACGGGCGGCCTTGGACCGAGCCTATGAGAGGCATCCCGAACGATTCGTTCGTCGTCCACCTCAACCGTCCAGGCCTCCGGAGGCAGCCTGGATCAACAAGCCCTCGCCGGCAGCGACGATCGGCCAGGTTGCTCACTAAATGAAACCAGTAGGTGTCTCAAATTGGTTGACACGTTCCGAATCAGCACCTGAGTTCCACGGGGGCCCGGCGGGTGAAGCCCGGTCCCCCCTTCCCCCTCCTTGATGATCGTGTTGGGTCGAACGCCGAGACATCCGGCTGGTCAGGCTCGTTCGGGAGGGTACGCACCCGCCTCCGCAGTAGAGACGAGAAGCTCACGGCGCCCCCTCCGGCCACGGCGGGTCGTAGCCGACTGCGAGCAGGCAGAGGCCGTGCGCTGGGGCCGGGACTCCGCCCACCCGCCGGTCGCGCGCCTCGAGGATGCGCGCCACTTCGTCGGCGCCGCCCCCGTGACACCGCGCGGCGGCGAGAACGGCCCCCACGATGTTGCGCACCATGCGGTAGAGGAAATGGTCCGCCTCGACGATCAGCTCGATCCCCTCCTCCCACCTTTCCCAGTCGAGCCGCGTCACGTCGCACACCGGATGGGACGGGTCGGGGCTCGCGTTCGCAAATGAGGAGAAGTCGTGCCGGCCGCGCAACGGCAGGGACGCCGCTCGTAGCGCCGGCAGCGAGGGGAGCCGCTTCGGCTGCCACGCCTGCGTTCGATAGAGTGGCGAGGATCGCTCGAGGAGCCGGTAGCGGTAACGGCGCCAGCGCGCGTCGTGTCGCGCGTGGAACTCGGGTGGCGCGTCATGATCGAAAGCCGTGACCCGGACTTCGGGGCCGCACAGCGCCTGAATGCCGCCGATCGCCTTGCGCGGCTCGAGCACGCCGTCGCACCGGAACGAGACGACCTGCCCGCGCGCGTGCACGCCCGCATCGGTTCGCCCGGCGCCGAAGGTCCGGACCCTCTCGCGGGTGAGGATCGCGAGCGCGCGCTCGATCTCGCCCTGCACGGTCCGCAGTCCCGGCTGGGTCTGCCATCCGTGGAACTCGGTGCCGTCGTACGCGACCTGCATCCGGTAGGCCGGCATCGGCTCTCTTCAGCCCTCCCGCGCCGCGATCGCGCTCGCGATCTGGACGGCGTTCCAAGCCGCCCCCTTGCGCAGGTTGTCCGCGACGATCCAAAGCGCTGCGATCCTCGGATCGCAGCGGTCCTGCCGCACCCGTCCGACCCAGACCTCGTTCGTCCCGGCCACGCGCGCGGGCGTCGGGTACACGCTCTTCTCCGGATCGTCCGCGACTTTCACTCCCGGAGCGGCGCGCAGCACGGCGATCACCTCCTCGCGCGACGCGGCGCGCCCGAGCGTCGCGTGCACCGCTTCGCTGTGCGACACGGGCACGGCCACGCGCGCGCAGGTCACATGGACCGGAAGGTCCGGCAAGCTCAGGATCTTGCGCGTCTCGCGGATCATCTTCTCTTCCTCGCGCGTGACGCCGTCCGCGAGGAAGACGTCGCACTGCGGGATGACGTTCTGGTCGATCGCATGGGGGAACGCGCCGCCCGGGTCGCGCTCGCCGCGTCGCTCGGCCTCGAGCGCGACGATCCCCTTCTGGCCACGCCCGGAGACCGACTGGTAGGTCGCGACGTGCACGCGCTCCAGCCCGAAGGCCCGCGCGAGGGGGGCGAGCGCCACGACCATCTGGATCGTCGAGCAGTTGGGATTGGCGATCGGTCCGGGCGTGGCGGGCAACTCCGCGCCGTTCACCTCCGGGACGATCAGCGGGACGCCGGGATCCATCCGAAAGGCGCTCGAGTTGTCGATCGCCCAGATCTTCCGCTCGGCGAGGCGAGGGACCCATTCGCGAGCGACGTCTCCGCCGGCGGAGAGAAGCACGAGGTCGCAGGCGCCGATCGCCTCCTCCGTCAGCGGCTCGACGACGATCTCCTCCGCTCGGGTGCCGGCGCCCGCAGGCACGCGCGCGCCCACGGAGCGAGGGCTCGCGAAGCCCCGGACGGAGGACGCCGGGAACCGGCACTCCGCCAGGCAGGCAGCCATCGTGCGGCCGACCGCGCCCGTCACCCCGAGGATCCCCACCTTCCATCGCCGCTCGCTCATCGTCGCTCCTCTCTCACCGCCACCTGCCCTCCCGCTCGTCGCCGGGCCGGTCCCGACCCCGGTCGCTCCGCCGCACCCCCCTCAGAAGGATCGTGCGATAGCGCCGGCCCGCCTCCCACGGCTCGATCCACTCCCCCTGCTGCCCGTACGCCTCCGTCCTCCAGCCCGCCCCGAGCAGCTCGAGCGCCTCCTGCCTCCGGAGCTGATGAACGTGGAACGGATCGGAGACCGCGATCCCGCGCCCGCGCCCGAGCGGCGTCGAGAGCCAGATCGTCCCGGCTGCTGCGAGCGCCCTCTCCATCCCCTCGAGCAGCGGGCGATCGTCCCCCAGATGCTCGAGGATCTCGAACGCCACGATCGTGTCGAAGCGGCCGAGCCCGCGTTCCCAGCGCGGCCGTTCCAGATCGACCTCGCGCCACACGATCCTCGGATCGGGATAGTACCGCGCCCCCCACGCGAGCGCCTCGCCGGAGCGATCGCACGCGAGCACCTCGCGCACGGCCGGCTGCCGCGCGATTTCGCGCGCTCCGTAGCCGCACCCGCACCCGATGTCCGCGACCCTCCCTCTCGCCAGAGACGCGACGAACCGGTAGCGCGCCCAATGCTCGGCGAGCATCGGGTCGCTCGCGCGCCGCGCCGCCGGCAGCACCCGCTCCTCGCTGCGCGGGATCGTCGAGCGGGCTGCGCGCAGGCGCCCCGGCCGCGGCTCCGCGCTGCCCCTCATCCGATCCGCCGCAGGAGGAACCCCTTGAGGTACTCCCCCTGGGGATGATCGAGATGCACCGGATGGTCGGCGCCCGGGCCGAGCCGCGCGAGCCACTGCATCGACGCGCCGGCGTCGCGCGCCGCGCCGAAGAGGATCTTCTGCAGCAGGTCGATCCCGACGTGCTGCGAGCAGGAGAAGCTCATCAGGATGCCGCCGGGGCGCAGGCGTCGCATGGCGCGCAGATTGACGTCCTTGTAGGCGCGTGCGGCGCGATCGACGCTCCCGCGGTCCTTCGCGTAGGGTGGCGGGTCGAGCACGATGGCGTCGAACTCTCCGGCCGCGTCGGACCGCAAGTACCGGCCCACGTCGTCCTGCACGTACGCGACCTGTTCCTCGGGAATGCCGTTCGCCTCGGCGTTCGCGCGCGCCTCCGCCAGCGCCGGCGCGCTCGACTCGACCTGCACCACGCGCTTCGCGCCGCCCCGCGCCGCGTGGATCCCGAACGCCCCCGTGTAGGCGAAGGCGTTCAGCACCTCGCGGCCGCGCGCGAGCTGACCGAGACGCAGCCGGTTCGGCCGCTGGTCCAGATAGAACCCGGTCTTCTGCCCCGACAGCAGAGAGACGCGGAAGCGGATCCCCGCTTCGCGGATCGAGAGCATCCCGTCGGGCGGGGGATCGCCCGACAGGACGGCGCGGCGTCCATACATGGCCGGATCGCGCACCGCTCCCTCCGTCCGGTCGACGACCGACGCCGGAGCGAACGACTCCTCCAGCGCCGCGAGCCAGGCCGGCTGCAGCCGCAGCATCCCGGTCGTGAGCGCCTGGACGACGAGATGCTCCCCGTAGCGGTCGACGATCAGCCCCGGGAGGCGGTCGCCCTCGGCGTTGACGACGCGGAAGGCATCCGTCCCCTCGAGGTCTGCCATCTCCGCGCGCAGGCGGGCCGCCTCCGCGAACCGTCCCAAGAAGAACGCGGTATCGATCGGCTCCTCGCGCCACGTGAGGATGCGACAGAGGATCTGCGAAGAGCGATGCAGCGTGCCACGCGCGAGCCACTCCCCCGCGTCGCTGCGCACGTCGCAGACGTCCCCGTCCTGCGCGTCGGGGAGCGAGGCGACTTCCGCGACGGCGCCCGAGAAGATCCACGGGTGCCGCGCGCGAACGGAGGCGTCGCGCCCGGGCTTCAAGCGGATCGAGTGGCGCGGCTCGAACGTGGCGGTCGTCATGCGGTCGATCCTCCTCGGGCGAGGAAGGCGGCACCCAGCAGGCCCCCTCCGAGCCCGGTCAGCGCGATCGTGAGCCAGGCGCCGTGCCGGACGTGGAACGGCGGGCGGGGGCGATCGACCGTCCGCACGCGCACGTCGATCCTCGCCTCGACGAAGGTCCGGGTCTGATGCGACACGCGCCCCCACGGATCGACGACCATCGAGATCCCGGTGTTCGCGCAGCGTAGCAGGGGCGTGCGGGTCTCGACCGCTCGAAAGATCGCCATCTCGGCGTGCTGCACCGGCGCGGCCGTGTCGCCGAACCAGAAGTCGTTCGTGATGTTCACGAGCAGGTTCGCCCCGTGTGCGACGAAGCGCTGGGCGAGCTCAGGGAAGATGCTCTCGAAGCAGATCAACACGCCGATCCGCGCGCGCTCGACCGGGAAGAGGACGTAGCGGCTTCCCGGCGAGAAGTCCGATTGGCCGAAGTTCAGGCTGGACAGCCAGGGCGCCTGCTTCTGGAACGGCATCCGCTCGGAGAACGGGACGAGCCGCTGCTTGTCGTAGCGGTCGACGAGGCGGCCGTCCGCGCCGAAGAGGGCGGCGGAGTTGTGGGCGAGATACCCGTCCGGGGTCCTCTCGTAGTCGAGCGTCCCGGCGAGCAGCGGCGTATGGATCGCCCGCACCGTCTCCTCGACCTGCGCCAGGTAGACGGGCTCTTGCAGGAGCACCATCGGAACCGCAGTCTCGGGCCAGACGATCAGGTCAGGCCGCTTCTCACCCGCCTCCCGCGTCCGCCGCAGCAGGTCGTCGATCACGATCTCCCGGTAGCGCGGGTCCCACTTGATCTCGCGGCTCGTGTTCGGCTGAAGGATGGCGACGTCGATCCCCGCCGGCCCGTCGATCGTGTCGCGCGGCGCCTGCGAGAGGACGATCGATCCATGGACCCAGGGGGCGAGGAAGAGAACCGCGGCCGCCGCGCCGGCAACGGCGCGCGCTCGCAGCAGGCCGGCCGCCCGCAGCGCCTCCCAGGCGAGGCCGGCGAGGAGCTGGACCCAGAGCACCAGGCCCCAGAATCCGGTGATCGACGTGAACTGAAGCGCCGGAGTCCAGGAGGCGAGCGCGTAGCCGGGCGATCCCCACGGAAACGCGAGCTCCCCGCTCGACCGGAGAATGTCGGCCAGTGTCACGAGGACCGGCCAGACGAGCCCGAGCGGCAGCCGGAGCCGCCTCGAGACCCAGACGGACCCCAGGGCCGCCGCGCCGAAGAAGAGAGCCAGATAGCTCGCCATGAAGAGCAGGGCGGGGATCATGAGCCCCGGGATCGTCACCTCCTCGCTCGGCAGCCAGAGGATCCAGTGGAGCAGGAGCAGGAAGTGCAGGAGAGCCGCGATCCAGCCCAGCGTGAACGCCCTCCGCAGGCCGGTCCGGCGCGGATCGGCAAGGCCTGCCAGGAGCGGGACCGGGGCGACCAGGGCGAGCCCTGCGATGCCGAAGGGAGGGAAGGCGAGCCCGGAGAGGAGCCCCGAGGCGATCGCGAGCAGCGGCCCCGCATCTTGACCCCGCTTGCGCATCTGGGCTAGCTTCTACCTCTGTATGCTTTGACGCCGGGGGCGCGCCCCGCTCGGGACCGCGCCCTTTCCGAAAGGACGAAAGGAAGAAATTCGATGCCTCATCACAAGTCCGCCATCAAGCGGATGAAGACGAACGAGCGGGACCGCAAGCGCAGCCAAGCCGTCAAGAGCGAGGTCCGCTCGGCGATCCGCAAGGTGCGCGAGACCGCCGCCGGGGAGAAGGCGGCCGAGACGTTCCGCAAGACGCAGTCGATCCTGGACAACGCGGTGCGCAAGGGCGTGCTTCACAAGAACACGGTGAACCGGCGCAAGAGCCGCCTCGCGAAGCTCATCACGAGGAGCCAGGCGGCGCCCGCTCCCAAGAAGCCGCAGGCGTAGCGACTCGTCTTCCCCGCCCTGCCCAGCGTCCGCCAAGGCGGAGGCTACGGGTGGAGCAGGAGATCGTCCCACTCGTACCATCCCGGGCCCTTCCGCAGAAGCCTGCGGAGGGCCTCGACGCATCCGGCCGCGAAGGCGGTGCGATCCTGCACGCGATGGACGATTTCGAGAGTCTCGCCGCGGCCTCCGAGCAGGATCCTGTGTTCGCCGACGACGTCGCCGAGCCTCATCGCGAAGACCCCGATCTCGTCCGCACCGCGCGGGCCGGCCGCTCCCTGTCTGCCGGTGACGATGCGCCCTCCGCGCACCTCTCGCCAGCCTTGCGCGAACCGTAACGCCGTCCCGCTCGGGGCATCCTTCTTGCCGGAATGGTGGATCTCGGCGATCTCGAGCTGCCAATCCGCCGGAGCGGAGCGCGCCGCGTCGGCAAGCGCGGAGCGGACGAGCGGCACGCCGACGGAGAAGTTCGGCGCCCAGCAGACCGCCACGCTCGCCGAAGCGGCCCGCATCTCCTGGAACGTCTCCTCCGAGAGCCCCGTCGTCCCCGACACGAGGGGGCAGCCGAGGCGGAGGGCCGAGGCGGCCGCGTGCCGCGTTCCCTCGTCGGAGCTGAAGTCGAGGATCCCCGCCACCTGCCCCGGCACGAGGGGATCGAGCTGCGCGTCGAGCTCTGCGCCGGTCTCCTGCAAGCCGGTCGACCTGTCCGCGCGGAAGGCGAGGGTCAGGTCGTCGGAAGCGGCGAGCACCGCCTGGATGGCGCGCCCCATCCTCCCCGTCGCTCCGAGGAGGGCGACCGGCCTTCGCTCGCTCACGCGAACCCCAGCTCGGAGAGCGCCTCCTCGACCCCCAGCTCGATCCGCTCGAGCGCCTGCGCGGTCTTCTCCGAAACCGGCACGAGGGGAAGGCGGAACTCCTCCTGGATCAGCCGCGCCCGCGCGAGAAGCCGCTTGATCGGTCCGGGGTTCGTCTCGAGAAAGAGCCCGCGGAACAGCGGGAAGAGGGCGAGGTGAATCGCACGGGCCTTCTCGGTGTGCCCTTCGGCGAACTCCTCGAGCATCCTGGCGAGGGGGCCGGGGAACAGGTTGCCGGCGACCGAGACGATCCCTCGGGCGCCGACGGCGAGCATCGGCAGCGTGAGCGAGTCGTCGCCGGAGAGCACCGTCATCACGTCGCGCTGGCAGAGCTCGGACACCTGGTCGAGCGACCCGCACGCCTCCTTCACGGCGACGATGTTCGGCATCTCCGCCAGGCGGGCGATCGTCTCGGGCTCGAGCTTGACCGCCGTCCGTCCCGGGACGTTGTAGAGGACGATCGGAAGCGAGGTGGACCGCGCGACCTCTTCGTAGTGGCGGATCAGCCCCGCCTGGGTCGGCTTGTTGTAGTACGGCGTGATCACGAGCACGCCGTCCACCCCCCAGTCCTCGGCCCGCTTCGTGAGATCGATCGTGGAGCGCGTGGCGTTGGTCCCCGTGCCGGCGAGGACGAACTGCCCCGGTCCGCGGCGGCGAACGCTGGCGCGCGTCAGGATCTCGCGCTCGGCGAGATCCAGCGTGGCCGCCTCCCCCGTGCAACCCGCGGCGACGATCCCATGGGCGCCGCCGCCCAGGATGTGCTCGAGGAGGCGTTCCACCGCCTCCTCGTCGAGCCGTCCCTCTCGGAACGGCGTCACCATCGCGACCGAGAGTCCCTCGAACATCTGGCTATCCCTTCTTCGCGCCCGCCCGCGCCTCAGCGGCGGCCGCCGCCACTTTCGCTTCGACCGGCCACAGACCGGTGAAGCAGATGCGGGTCGGTCCCTCGAGCCAGTAGCAGTCCGACGCATCGCGCCACACGCGAAGGATGTCGCCGCCTTCGGTGAGGACCGGCAGCGGGCCACGTTCCCCGGAGAGCGCCCAATGAGCGGCGGCCACGCATCCCGAGCCGCACGATAGGGTCTCGCCCTCGACGCCGCGCTCGTAGGTCCGGATCCGGATCTCGGAGCGCCGCCTCTCGACGAACGTGACGTTCGCCCCCTTCGGGCCCGGCCAGGGATGATGCCGCAGCCCCTGCCCGAGACCGACGACGTCGAGCGCGTTGACGTCCCCCACCGGGACGATCCAGTGGTCGACCCCGGCTCGAATCAGCGCAGCCGGGCGCGGGCGCAGCCTCGACAACTCCGGCATGTCCCGCACCTCCACGGCGCCGACACGAACCGCGATCCCCGTCTCGGTCCGGACGGCCTCGACGGGGATCTTCATCATCTGGAAGGTGATTGGCCCTTGTTCCCCTTCGAGCAGCAGCGAGGCCGCGCATCGGGCCCCATTGCCGCAGAAATCGGCGGGACTACCGTCGGCATTGCGGTACTCCACCCCGACGCCGTCCCGCTCCTTGTAGAGGACGAGGAGGCCATCGCCTCCGATGCCACGGTGCCGGTCGAGGAGAAAACGGACGAGGGGAACGCTGAGCTTGGGGCCGCGCTGCGTGCGGAAGTCGAAGAGGACGAAGTCGTTGCCGGCGGCCTCGATCTTGAGGAAGGGGAGTCCTGAAACCTCGTCGACGGACTTCCCTTTCATTCCTCCTCCTTCCTGCCCGAAGCCAAGCGGCGCCGGCCGCCTCGTCGGGGCCGCTCGACGTATCAGTTTCGTTCAAAACCGAAGCTCGCGCAACCGGCATCCCACCCCGGGTGATCGTTCGGCATGCGATATCCGATCGACGGCTTCGACGGCTCCCCGAGGGCGCGACCTGCCCGACCGTTCCGCCCCGGACCGGCGGGCGAGCGGGCGAACGCACGAGCGAACGAACAAGGGAACGAACCAAGCCAAGGCGGGCCAGCCGCCTCGGCGCCGCCGGGCGGGTCGGCGAAAGGGGGATCGTCGGGGGGAGGGTCGAGAGCTCCTGGCGGGCCTGGACGTCAGAGCGTGATGACCTTCGCGGCCCTCCATTGGGCCTCGATGATGTCCGTCATCCCGCCCACGACGCCGACTTTCACCTGCTCGGTGAGGCCGTAGTAGTCGAGACAGGTCTTGCAGATGACGAGGTGCACGCCTGCCCTCTCGATCTTCTCGAGCAGGTCGAGCACGGGAGAGCCTTCGACGACGAGCCTCACGCCCTCGGTGTAGAAGGCGATCGTGCCGGGAAGCATCCCGTTCTCCTCGAGCAGACCGAGGTAGGTGCGGATCAGCTTGTGCTGTAGCTCCGGCTCCCCGCTTCCCATCCCATCGCGCGTGAGGAGCAACAACAGCGATCCGTCTCTCGCAGCCGGCGTCATCGTCATGAACTCTCCTCCCTCCAGCGGACTGCACTCGGACGCTCCGAAATCACGAGCGGGGCCGTAGCGCACGATACCGAAGGGACGAGCGGTGCCGCAACGGCCTCGTCGCCGCAACCGCGCGGCATGGCGCCGGACGGCGGCGACGAGGAACTGCGAGTCGTTGCGGGTCGTTCACGAGGCGCCTAGAATCTCTTGTTGCTGGTCGAGCCTCCTCCCCGCTTGAGCCTTCGAGTCTCGGAATCGGATCGCGTTCGGACGCGGGCCGGCGCCACGCAGCGAAGCACGACCAAGAGCGGCGCCCGTCCCGGGGGAAGGGACTCGAACCGTTCCCATGGAGGACCTCATGCGACATTGGCTACCAATTCTCGCCTGCGCGTTCCTACTCGCCACGGCAGCCGCTCCGTCCGGCGCGCAGGAATGCGCCTGGGGCAGCTTCGACGCGACTCGGATCAACTACGAAGACGGACAGCTGAATGGCGGAGCCCACATCCTGCTTCGGGGCATCATCACGAGCCATGGAGGGACGATCCTTCCCGGAACGCCCGTCCTCGACGCCAACTATCTCGCGCAAGCGGACGTCTTCTACACTTCGCTCCTCGCGATCAACGGCGGTCAGCTCTCGGCTGCCGAGCAGTCCGCTCTCCATGACTGGATCGCCGCGGGCGGGACGTTGATCGTGACCGCCGACATCTTCCCGCTCGACGCCTACGAGTCGTTCACCGCCTTCTACGGGGTGACCGGCTACGTGGCGCTGAGCGAAAACGGAACCGGCTCGGTCGTCGCCGACCATCCGATCACCGAGGGAGTGCAGGCGTTCAACTACGTCACGCAATCGACCTACAACTACCCGGCGAACGCGCTCCGGCTCGCGGACGACGCGAACGGCCGCGTCTTCGCGGTGGTGATGGAGCCGGCTACGGGCTTCGACGCCGGCGGGCGGATCTTGGTCCTCGGCGACCACAACGCGTTCACCGACTCGCAGATCATAGGCGCCGACAACAGCACGCTCGCGAACAACTTCGCGGAATGGGCCTGCAACCCGGAGCCGGTGGCGGTCCATGAGACCACATGGGGCCAGGTGCGCTCGCTCTTCCGCTAGTCTGACGCAGAAAGGTTCGATGACCTCACGAGAGGCGCCTGGGAGGCGAAAGCCTCCGCGGGCGCCTCTTCCCTTGCGCCGTCCTTCCTCAGAATCCGGTGACGGTGAACCGGTAGCGCATCGCGTCCTCCGACCGGTCGAGGCGCCGGCCGATCTCGAGGCGCAGCTGTCCGCCCCCGCCCGGTAGCTGAAGCAGGTTCTTCTGCAATCCGAGTCCGGTCGAGAAGCGCCAGACCGCCTCGTTCGACTCGCCAGGCGCCGCCTCTTCGAATGCTGCAGCGTCGAAGAACGGCGCGAGCTGGATCTTCAGCCTCCCGAGCAGCGGAATCGGGCGGAACAGATCGGTCCCGAGGAGATCGTCGAAGCCGAAATGGACGAAGCGGCGCGTGTGGAACTCGTTCACTTCGTAGGCCCGCAGAAGCGCGTAGCCGCCGAGATGGTGCAACGCCTGATAGGGCGCCGAAGGATCGACGCCCCCCGCGGCGACACGGACCACGACCTCATCCCCGGCGACGACGGTCCGCGCGAGACGCAGGTCCGCGCGCAGCGAGCGGTAGTCCGCATCGCCCCCGAGGCCGCGTCCCGCGATCGCCGCTTCGATTCGCACGAAGCTCTGCGGCCCGGCGATCTGGTTCATCCCGATCGCCATCTCGATCGATCGCACCGTCACGTCGTCGATGGGAGGATTCGGGCGGAAGCCGTGGTTGCCCCGAAAGAGCGAGAAGCGCGTCTCGTTGGCCGCGGACTCCTGCTCCTCGTAGCGGTAATGGACACTCCCCCATCTGCGCTCGTTCGAGAGCCCGAAGCCTGTCCATACTCCGGTCGCGAGGAAGTAGTCCTCCTCGTCGAGGCCGTAGAGCAGCGCCATCGCCGCCGCGAGCGGAACCCCGCCCGATCCGTACGAGCGCAGGTCGTGCTTCGCGACCGCGTCGAGGTCGAGGCGGCTGCGCTCTCCCAGACGGACCGTCTGCTCGGCTGCGCCACGCCACGTCGTCTCCTCCGACGCCGTCGCATACCCGATCCCCGCGTCGACCCGGAGCCCCTGGGTGCCCGGCGGCCGGATCGCCAGGTTCCCCATCGCGTGCAGCCCCTCGACGCGGTCGTAGCGGATCGCCCGCAGCCCCGGGCGGATCGATCCGCGCGACCGCTTCGCTTTCTCCGCGGGCGAAAGGCCGGTCGCGCGGTAGACCGCGACGATCGAGTCGATGTCCACTCCTTCGAGCGAGGCGGGGGCGAGCGTTTCGGAGCTGAACGAGCTGTCGCTCGCAGCGCCGAGGGCGTCGAGGAAGCGGGCGAGCGAATCGGCCGCTGGGGGCAGACCCGGCGCCGGGGCGGGAGCCGGACCCGATCCGGCTAGGGCTTGGCCGGAGAGGCACGCGAGCAGGGCGAAGACGGCCGCCGCCGGCATGCGGGCCCCGTTCACTGCGCCGCTTCCTCCGTCACCTCGTGACCGGCGAAGGTCACCGACATCTCCACCGTGCTCGGCATCTCCTTGTCGAGGAACCGGAGCAGCTTCGCATGAAGATCGGCGCGGACGAGCACGCGCTTCCATACCCACACGCCGCCGATCCGCTCGCGTTCCCGCACGAACGGCCCGATCGACTTGACGAACATCGGCATCGGGACGCGGTCGCGAAAATCGAACTCCTCGCGCAGGATCTGGAAGTCGGTCGTGTCGATCCAGATCCGCCCCGACGGCGCGATCGCGAAATCGGACTTCGGCTCGAGCGTCACCTCGTAGATCAGCTTCCCGCCGAGCCAGTGGCGCGAGAGGATGCGAAAGTCGTACTGCTCGCGATCCTCCAGATAGAACGGCAGGGCGTGGAAGTCCTCGTAGCGGATCTCGACCTTCCCGCCCCCCGAGTCCGACTCCTCCGGCCACTCCTTCCGCTGCCCGCCCTCGAGCTTGTAGCGGTCCTTCTGCAGCAGGACCGTCTCGGTCCCCTTGCCCTTCCGATAGAAGACGCGCGAGGACTCCTCGGTCACGAGCAGAGTCTCCTTCCCCTCGCCGTCGCCACCGACGTGGAGGACCGCCTTCACCTGCTGCGTGTACGAGTCGGAAGCGATCTTCGCCTGCAGCGCCTCCTCCTGGCGGATGCAGCGATCGACGATCTCGCCGATCGACAGGCGATGCGCGCGGACCTCGACCTCGTCGAAGGGCAGGTGGGTGTAATCGAGCGTGTCCTCGAGAGCGACGGCCGGCACCGGAGGTCCTGCCCGCCCCTCTTCGGAAGGATCGACGGCCCCGGCATGCGGGGGGAGAAGCAGCACGGTCGCGAGGAGCGCCAGCGATACGAGCACGAGCGGCAGGAGCGGCCGTGGCGGCCCGGCGCTGATCACTCCTCGCATTCGCACGCCTCCCCGCGAATCCCTTCGATCCCCTCCTTCACCAGCCAGGGGACCATGCAGATCGCGGCGGCCGGATCGGCCCACCACCAGCCGGCCACCGCGTGCGCGCCGAGCCCGAGGAGCAGCGTGAAGGAGAGATAGGAGCAGGCAAGCGTCTCCTTCGCTTCTGCGCGGAGCGCCGCGCTGCCGAGCCGGGCCGCCGCGCGGAGCTTTCCCCGAGCGACGAGCGGCATGACGAGCAGCGATACCGCGGCGAGGACGATGCCGATCGTGCTCTCGGCCGCCGGCTCGCGCTCGACGACGCTCCAAATCGACTGCGCCGCCACGTACACCGCGAGCCCGAGGAAGGTCGCGCCGACGAAGCGATGCACCCGCCGCTCGGTGCGCTCGACCTCCTCCCGCTCCGCGCCGCGCGCCTCCCGGCCGAGCCGCCAGAACAGGACGGTCGCGGCCGCAACCTCGAGGAAGCTGTCGAGCCCGAATCCGACGAGCGCGATCGACTCCGCGCGCACCCCGGCTGCGATCGCGACGATCCCCTCGGCGACGTTGTACAGCAGGGTCACGCCGACGAGCCAGAGCGCCGCCCCGAGCGCCCGCGCGTCGGCGCGCGGCCCAATCGACTCGCCTGCGCCGACGTCGGCGCA
>JBHGAY010000069.1:0-4863 GCA_041946735.1 Candidatus Eiseniibacteriota bacterium | reverse complement strand
TGCTAGCCTAGGTCCACGGCACGGGGGGGACCTGTAAAGTCGGGTCGTGACTACTACACGTGGAGGCCGCCCGAACCTACTCCATAGGTGGCGGACCGCCAGCCTCGGCGTCCGCGGGCTCGCCCCGTCAGCCGTCGATGTCGATTCGCACGTGCAACCCTTCCGGGGCGGCGACGCATCCCGCGATGTCTCGGAGCGCGGCGATGTTCCTGCCATGCCTGCCGACCACCTGGCCGGCCTCTCCCGGCGCCACGCGGACGTAGCACTGGAGCTCGTTGCGCCCGACCTGGCACTCGACTTCCGCCTGTTCGGGGGTGTTGACCAAGACTTTGACCATTCGCCGGATGAGCTCAGCGATCTCAAAGCCCGTTTCCGGCACGGCGGATTCCGTCTGTCCTTCATGCGTCATTCGGAGGATCCTCTACTCTTCACACGTGAGCGGCCTCGCCGCCAGTCAATGGAATGCAAAAAAGTCTACGCGGGAAGGAGTACCGCTGTCAATACCAGCAAGGCGGGTGGCGCTCCCGCGGCGTTGCCTTACGCCGCCTGGCGGAACGGAGGATCTTTCTCGGAGTTCCCATTGGCCTGCCCCGCTGACTCCTCTGCCAGCGGCAACCGGACCGTGAAGCGGAAGCTGCTTCCGTGGTTCGGCACGCTCCTCACCGTGATCGTCCCGCCCATCAGCTCGACGAGCCGTCGGGTGATGCAGAGGCCGAGGCCGGTGCCCCCATGTCGGCGAGTGGAGGACGACTCGGCCTGACTGAAGGGATCGAAGATCTGCCGCTGCGCCTCGAGCGGAATTCCGATTCCCGTATCTGCCACCCTCCACTCGATGAGGCAGCACTCCGACGTTCGATCCAAGAGGCGGCACGAGACGTTCACCTCGCCGCGATCGGTGAACTTCACAGCGTTGTCCAGGAGGTTCGACATCACCTGCTCCAGCCGCCCCTGGTCTCCCAGAAGCTGGACCGGCAGGGCGGAAGACAGATTGAGATTCAGGCGCAACCCCTTCGCGGTGGCTCGTTCCCGGACGCGATCGACCGCCCGCGTGAGGCACTCCGCCGGGCTGAACAGCGCGATGTCGAGATGCACCTGTCCCGACTCCAGCCTAGCAAACTCGAGCGAGTCATCGAGGACGGCAAGCAGCGTGGCGCCGGAAGCTCGGAGGACCCGCACGTGATTCGCCTGCTCCTCATCGAGCGTCGATTGCAGGAGCAGATCGGCCAACGAGAGAATCCCATTGAGCGGCGTTCGGATCTCGTGGCTCATCGTCCCCAGGAAGGAAGCCTTGGCGATGCTCCCGGCCACGGCCGCCTCTGTCGCACGCCGCAGACGTTCCTCCTCGAGTGCCCGTTGCATGGCGACGCCGAATACGGAGCCGACCTGGCCGACGAAGGCGAGATCGCGGGAGGTATAGGGCCTTCCCGCGTCTGCGAGGACGATGGAGCCGAGGTTCGTTTCCCCGATCCGAATCGGCACGATCAGCAGGCGCCTTGCGGTTCGCGTGGCGCCCCCCTGTTGTTCCTCAATCCCCTCGTTCGTGAACCACGGCTCCCGATGACGGCTGATCCAACCGGGAATCGGCCGGGGCGGCGCCCCGAACCTCGCGGCCACGTCGCGGCTCCACTTCAGCCGTCCTTCGGCCTGCAGGATCGAGCTTTCCCCGGTCAGCGGATCGATTCCTCCGATCAGTCCCGAAACCGACCTCGTGGCGCGCATCGCTCGCGTCAGCGCCTCCGCCGCAAACTGGCGCACCGCCTTCGTGACGGGAAGAACGCGGATGAGTTCGGCGAGTGCCGTTCGGGCCGTCTGCTCATAAGAGAGCGCATCGCGCGCCCGCGCGAGGTCCGAGACGTCACGAATGATGCGGAGTGAGTGCTGCGACGCGGCCATCGGGACGACCTGGACCTCGACGGGAAACGTCTCGCTGGAGGCCCTGTTGTGGATCTCCTCGAAAACCTCCGACCCGCTCAAGAACCAATGAGTCGGCGACGAGATGCTGTGCCGGACCGAATCGAAGGTCATCGACCGCAGGAGGTCCGGATCGTAGCCATACGTGTCGCTGGCCGCAGGGTTGGCCTCGAGGATCCGGCCTTCCTCGTCGACGACGAAAATGGCGTCGCGACTCGCCTCGAATAGGACTCCTCCGGTTCCCCATGCTGCTGAGCAGGCTTGCGAGTTCCGGGGCATGCAATCGATTTCGCTCCGCTCCGAGGCGTCCCGCGCCGGAACCGAATCCGGCTCGCCACCAAAGAGGGTGCCGTTCTTCTCGCTCACGTTATGCCTCCGCTTCTGCGGTTTCGTTATCGCTTCTCCCTCGGCTTCTGCCGCGACCTGCCTATCGGCGCATGGAATCCCGAAGCGGAGGAATTTGCCGGGCCGCGGCAGGAATTTCCGTCGCTCGTTTCACGAATTTCCGGTAACAGGACCGCATTAGTCTTCATGCTTGTTCTCTCTGGTCGGATGATGTGATGTAAGGAGGGCCGCATATGAGGGGCCGTGAACCGAAAGTGACAAAGGTCCTTCTTCTCAGGCTAGAGAGCGAGAGCGAGAGAAATGCGGGGAAGTTGCGCCCGGTCTGGGGCATTCTGGCTCGTCCAGGTTCGCTCCCAGGATCCAATCCCGGAATCTGATTGCCGTGATGCGCTTCAGAGTCTTGAGCATTGCACCATCCTCTTCACCTCCGTCGTGAATAGGCGCCGGGCCCAGTCTTGGTCCTGCTTCCTATTCGCACCTGAGTTGGTTCCGGCTGAGCTGACGTCGCTTCTACGGTCCATCGGCTGCAAAGAGGTGGTCGAGGAGGGTGGCCTGGAGGTCAGTAGCGCAGGCTTACTCCGGGAGCCTGATCCGGCCAACCGTATCTCAGCGGCCGAGCCTCCCTAGGAGGCTTGAATGTCCAGATCTTCGCGTCTCGAGGCGGGACCCCGTTGAGGTAATGCGGACCCGGATTCACCCACACCCGACCGCGCTCGAAGGTGCGGGTGTAGAGCGTGTCGCCTGGGCCGAACGGCACGGTGCAGTAGTCCTGCGTCGGCCGGCCGAGGTCGAGGTCGACCTCCGGGACCCACCACGCCCACTGCTCTCGCTTCGAGAGCATGACGTAGCCATCCCCGAGCAGCGCGGTCCCGATCGCGAGTCGGCCGGCCCGCTGGTTCTCCGCCTCCGTTCGCCCGCGCGAGTAGTAGCAGGTGACGATGGAGGCATCCCATCCGTTCAGATCGTCCGGCCCCGACGTGCCCATCCTCGCCTCGGACCATCGGTAGCCAACGCCACCCTCCCAGCCGTTGAACCAGAAGGTCCAGGGATGATCCGGCCCGAAGAAGTTCTCCAGCTTCAGCCCGTTCAAGTCGACGCGCCCGGGTGGGCCGGTCCAGTTGCTCGCGTCGTTGCAGATCACACGCAGGTCGGGGCGCAAAACGTACCGGCGGAGGGCCGCGCGAAAGCAGGTGTTCTCCTGACGGATCAGCAGCGTCAGTGGTTCGCGGTCCCCTCCCTGACTGCACTTCTTCGTCACCGGATCGGGCACGCCGTCGCGGTTCGGATCGGCGTTGGCGTAGAGGGTGTGGTAGCTGCCGAGGCAGTCGGCGTACGCCTCCCAGACGTAGCCGTTGTAGGTGATGCGCGAGTCCCATGTCCACGTCCGCGCCTTGCGGGCGTACATCCGCGCCATCCATTCCGCGGCCCGCAGGCCCTTCGACTCCCGATAGGTGTCGACCGGGCAGTACCGGGTCCAGTTCAACAGCCGGTGCGTGCCGTCCCATCCATTCAGGATCTGGCCGCGAGTGTCGGGCATGTACCAGTTGTTCTTCCAGGCATAGAACATGGCCGCGCGGCTTGGATTCCACGACGTGTCGGGCAGCCACCACGCGGGTCCGCCGTCGTACGGCAGGACGTACTGGGGCATCGTGCGCCAGAGCAGCTTCAGGACCGGGTTGCGCGCGCGCAGTTGCCGGACCATCTCCGGCCGCTCCGAGGAGACGAGGAGGTCGGCGCGACAGAGCGAGTCGAGCGAGGCCGCGGTCTGCGTATTCGTGGACGAGGTGTAGTAGACGAGCTTCGCCGTGCGCGCTCCGGCTCCGAACGCCAGAGAGGCCAGGAAGATGAGGAACAGGAAGACCGTGCAGAAGACGAGCAGCGCCAGAATCCATCGATGCCTTTGGACTTGGCCGGACAGCTGGTCGAGCCACTTCATGACGATGCCTCCCAACCGATGAAGCGAGGAGCCTCGGGGCACCGGAGTTTCTGGCGCACCGATTGGCGGCTCCTGAATCCCACTCACCCCCGTCTCTTCGGTGATCCGGATCCCGGTCGAGAACGGCGCCTCGAACACGAGGATGCCGTCCGGCCTGGGTTGCAGCCCTACGGCGATCAACTCGCCGTGGCAGATAATCGTGTAGGACAGCTCCGGATCGAGGCCTGTGACCGTGTGGCGGACGCTCATGCGATCGCCTCCTTCGATGGCCGCACGAAGCGTCGAAAGGCAGCGACGAACTGCTCGGGCGTTCCCTTCCCGGCGGACGTGTTGTAGACGCGCTTCCATGTCGCTGCGAGGCTCTCGATGTCGTCAGAGGCGGGAAGTGGGTGCGGATCGACCCGGTACTGTCGGCGATCACAGGGATGGGACCCCTGTTTTTCAGAATCATTCCCCCCCATCCCCGGGGCGTGACCGGGCCAATGTGCCTACTTCTCCTTCTGTCCAGCCTTTCCGGCCGGCTTCGTTCCTGGCTTCAGGCGCCTGCGGTACGACTCGCCTTCAATCACGAGGTCGTAGGCGTTGCTCGTGAATCGGTCGATGGCGCTCTGGGCGCGCACGGGGTCAGCGAATGTGGCCAGCCACTCGTCGGGGCCGCGGTTGGAGGTGAC
>JBHGAY010000068.1:0-5393 GCA_041946735.1 Candidatus Eiseniibacteriota bacterium | reverse complement strand
ACGGGGAAGCCCGGGCGGCACGCGCCGGCTTTCGCGTTTCGGACGGCACGCGCGCGGCGATCGTCCCTCGGCCCGCCACCGACCCTTACGACATGCCCGTTTATTACAGATTGACCGCCGGCGTTTTTCAACACGCCTTTTCAATGACTTACACGAGCTCCAAAAAAATATCTGAGATTTCCGCATCCTTTGACCCGGCTCGTGCGTATGGAGGTTGGCAAGGGTGATTCCGAGCCCTTCGCCAGAAAGGAGCCGATCATGAGAAGGCCACTGGTCAGGTGGGCAGCCCGCCGGATTCGCCAGGTCGGGCTCTACGTCGTGGCGCGGCTGAAGGCATGGCTCGGTCTTCCGGTGGAGATCGTTTCGGACTTCATCGCGTGGCAGGGCCGGCTGGTCAGCGCCATCGCAACGCACGACGAAGCGTCGGACCGCACCGTGGAGGCGCGGGCGGTCTGCGACCACAGGAAGGGGGAGCTGACTACGTGCGTCCGGCGGCTTGCGAGCGAGCTGAAGGTCGCTTGCGGAAACTCCGTCCGGGCGCCGCTCTACCAGTTCCTCTTCCCGAAGGGCTTGCCGCTCTTCACGCGGTCGCGCGCGTCCGTCGTCCTCGAGCAGGCCGAGGAGCTGCACAGGAAGCTCGGGCTCGAGGGTTGCCCGCCGGTGGTTGCCGCCTTCGCGGAACCCCTCGCGACGTTGAAGACCAGCCTCGATGAGGCGGTCCACACGCTCGAGGAGTGCGAGGTCGCGGAAGCCCGGGCGAAGGCCGACTACGAGAACGAGAAGCGCATGTGGATGGAGGCGTACGACCGCCTCTACCACCGCCTGCGCGCGCACTTCGCCACCCAGCCGGAGATCGCCGAGACCTTCTTCATGGCGCCTAGCACGAGGCGCCGGGTTTCGGAGGAGGAGCCGGAGGCGGTGGAGACGGGCGCGAACGGCGGTGACGGCAGTGCCGTGACGACTCCGACGACGGCAGCGCCGGCGGCCACGCCGCCCGCGACGGCGACGCCTACGACGACGCAGGCGCCCGCCTCGACGCAGACGCCTGCTGCCGCGTAAGAGCGTTCCGGAGTCCAAGGCCGCGTCGGATCGAAAGGAGGGCCGCGCAGTCTCCCGGCAAGTGCCGCGCCGGGGTGTTCCGAGGAGTGACAGATGCTGACGACAACGGGGCTGCGGTCCTTCGTGGGCCGCAGCCCTTCCTACCCTTCTGCTGCGGAGCCGTCACCGCTCGGGAACATTTCTCCCCCGCACCCCCGGCTCTCGAAATACCGCAACAATCGCCGCTCGGTGAAGCCACCGCTACCCGATGCACGAAGAGATCGTTGACGAAGACGCCCCGAAATCTCTAGCGTCTCACACGCAAAGATCCTCCGCCCTTCTCGACCGTGGTGTTTGGAATGTTGCGAGGGCGGTCGCGCACTCTTGACTCGGCCGTTCGTCCAGACTGTGAGGAGCGCGCGCCCCCCCTCTTGGCTAGGAGGCCCGCCATGCATTGTTCTTCTTCTTCCGTCGTTCCTTCGCTCGCGCGCAAGCGCCGTTTCCACAGTATCCTGCTGCTCGCATCGATCCTCGTCTTCGCTTCTTCCCTCGCGTCTGTGGATTCCGGTGCCGACATCCTCTTCTCGCCTGCCCGACTCGACTTCTACATTGGAGGAGGCCCGTACGGCATCGACGTCGGCGACCTCGACGGCGATGGGATTCCCGATCTCGTCACCGCGAACCTGGACGCCGCCGAAATCGCAGTCCTACTCGGCATCGGCGACGGCACATTCGCGGACGCGAGTCACTACGCGACCGGCGCCGGGGCATCGGCCGTGCGTATCGTCAACCTGAACGCCGGCGGCGCGCCGGATCTCATCGTCGCCAACCGTGAATCGGACGACGTGTCAGTGCTGCTCGGACACGGCGACGGGACGTTCTCTCCCGCGGTGCAGTACGCCGTGGGCGACGGCCCCCGCTGCCTGGCGATCGCGGACATCGACGGGGATGGCCGCCTCGATCTCGCAACCGCCAATTCGCTCTCGGACGACGTTACGGTCCGCCCGGGACTCGGCAACGGGACGTTTGGTCCGCCCACATCGTACGCCGTGGGCGACGAGCCGTGGGCGATCGAGCTGACGGACTTCGACGACGACGGATTCATCGACGTCGCTACGGCGAACTACGCGTCCGACGACCTGACCGTCCGGCTCGGCCTTGGCGACGGCACCTTCGGGCCACCGAATCAGTGCGCCGCGGGCGATGGACCAAGCTCGGTGACCGTCGGAGACATGAACGGAGACGAGCTGCTCGACCTGGCGGCGGTGAACGAAGAGTCCGGAAACGTCGCGGTCCTGCTCAATCTGGGTGGCGGCTCGTTCGCAGCCGCTCAGTTCTACGTTTGCGGAGACGAGCCTCTCGGCATCGCCTTCGGCGACGTGATCGGGGATGCCACGCCTGATCTAGCGGTCGCCAACTTCGGAGCGGATGCCGGCGCCGGAAACGTCGCGGTGCTTGCCGGCATCGGCGACGGATCCTTCGCGGAACCGGTGACATTCACGGCGATCGGCAACCGGGCGACCGATGTGTCCATCGCGGACCTCAATGGCGACGGCATCCCCGATCTCGCTGCGAGCGAGTACGACACCGGCAAGGCGCTGGTCTTCCTCGGAACCGGCGGTGGGATCCTTGCGGACTCGCGGCACATCACGGCTGGAGTTATGCCATCCGGAGTGAGCGTGCAGGATCTCAACGATGACATGATCCCCGACATGGTTGTTGCCAACGCGCAGAGCAACGACGTGTCCCTCTACTTCGGCCTGGGCGGCGGCGAGTTCACGCCCCCGGTATTCCACGCCGTGGGGGCCAAGCCGGTCTGGGTCGTTACGGAAGACCTGAATGGCGACCACGTCCTTGACATCATCACGCCAGACCGAAACTCGAATTCCTTCTCCGTTCTGCTGGGACTCGGCGGCGGTCTGTTCGAGGAAAAGGTCAGCTACGCTCTTCCAGGAGGTCCGAGCCACCTGTGCGTGGCCGATCTCAACGCGGATTCCATCCCCGATGTTGCCTTGCCGATCTGGAACGTGGCTCTGAGGATGCTCGTGGTATGCCTGGGCGTTGGGGATGGCACATTCCACGCTCCGGTCGCCTACGGCCTCGGCGGGGGCATTCGGCCGGAATGCCTCGCGATCGGGGACCTCAACTCCGATGGGATCGAGGACCTGGCGACCGCCAACATGGCTACGAGCAACGTTTCGATTCTGCTCGGCCGCGGGGACGGAACGTTTTTGGACGGTGTCGTCTATCCCGCCGGAGTTTCGGCTTCCTTCGTAACGATCGTTCCGAATCTCAATCAGGACGACATTCCGGATCTCGCGATCGGGAACCTGGGTTTGGGCTTGGTGACCGTCCTTCTCGGCACTGGAGGAGGCGCGTTCGCCGCGCCCGTCAGCTATTCGATCCAAGGCCAGACCGCTGGCCTGGCTGTCGGCGACGTTACCGGCGATGGCGTCCTCGATATTCTGGCCGCGAACTACTATGCCGACAACCTGGCCGTTCTTCGCGGGCACGGCGACGGCACGTTCGAGACGATGCACTCATACGGCGGGGCATTTGGTGCTTGGATTCCGACCCTTGCAGACATCAATGGGGACGAGAAGGACGATCTGATCGTCCCCAACGCCACGGACGTCGCGATCTTCTACGGCACACGCGGGGCGGCCGGAGTCGACGAGGAGTCCGCCGATGAGTCGCCGGCGCGCTGGTTCGACGCCGCTCCCAACCCGCTCGATCAGGAGCTGTCGATCTCCTTCCGCCTCTCCGAACCGGGTCAGGCGTGCGCCAAGGTTTACGACACTGCCGGCCGGGTGGTCGCAACGCTGGTGGACGAGCCGCTTCCCGCCGGCACGCACTTCCTGCGCTGGCAGCCGGCTGAATCCGAGACGCGGATTCCATCGGGCGTCTACTTCGTGAGGATCACGGCGGAGAGGCGCACCGACACGCGCCGCGTGACCCTGCTCAGGTGACGCGCTCGCGGTGACGCTCCGATAGGCGATCCGGTCTCCTCAGCGAACGGCGGTCGTGCCCGTGCCAACGTGGCGCGACCGCCGCCTTTTACCCAGGCGGCAACGTTCCCTCGCCTACCCCACCCTCGCGCTCGCGACCGGCACCATCCAGACGGCGTAGCCGCGCGGGTCGCGGACGTTCGCGATCATCTGCTCGAAATACGCCTCGGCCTCCTCGCGCGTGAGGTCGGTGTGCTCGCCGATCGGCTCGGCGTATCCGTCCCGCCACGCCTCGAGGATCGCCGCGAACGTCTCGCGGGGCACGCGCAGCGTGTCGACCACGACGTAGTCGATGCGAATCTCGGCGAGCCCAAGGTCCGCGAGGATTCCGTAGATGTCCCGGCCGAGGAAGAGGTCGATCCCCATCTTGTCGCCGTATTGAGCGGGCGCCGCGTAGAAGAAGCGCCGCGGGTCGATGGCCGCGCGCTGGAAGTGGATCATCCCGTAGTCCTCGGCGATCAGGTGCAGGCGCCCGCCCGGCCGCGTCACCCGCGCCAGTTCAGCCGCCACGCGCTCTGCATGCGGGATCGCCTGCATGACGTGGCGGCAGACGGTGAGATCGAAGCTGTCGTCGGGGAGGTCCAACTCGAAGATGCTGCGGTTCTCGAAGAGCGTCCGGTCGCCGAAACGCGCGCATCGCTGCCGTGCGAGGTCCAGGTGGGAGTCGACAATGTCGATCCCGAGCAGCCGGGACCGTGGGAACTCCTCGGCCAGACGGTAGGCGGCCTCGCCGGTACCGCATCCCGCGTCCAGGATCCGTATGCCGTCGAGCAGGCCGTAGCCGCGAATCAGCTCAACCTCCTGCGGCCAGATCGCCTTCGCCTGCGCGTCGAGGTTGCGGACCATCGATTCGTCGGCCATCTGCTTCGCCTGCGGGTTCAACGGATCGTCATCGTTCATGGGACCTCCCGGTTCTTCGCGCATGGAACGTCGTCGCGGCAGGCCCGCGCTCCGGACGGCTGCAAGGGGCCCGATGCGCAGGCGGCCTGATGCGCAAACGGACCGGCGAGTATAGCATCCGCTCGGAGCCGGCCCGCGCAGGAGCGATCGCCTCGCCCCCGGAGGACCTCCCCACTCTCCCCCGCCTGCCGATGAGGCTACGGCCCGCTTCGCCTGATCCTGCTCCCGGCATTCCTCTTTCTCCGTCTGGCGATCGGTGGAGGGACAGTAGGACGATCAGCACCACGAGGCAGTGAGGAATCGGAGGACCAGCTACGCGACGGAACTCTTTCTTCAACCTTTTGCATTTTTGTGTTTGACGATCGTCCGTTCGGTGTAGTACGGTGTCAAAACCTTCGCTTCGTTCCCGGCTCGTCGACGCGACGAGTCCCGGCGCTCCGCTCTCTC
>JBHGAY010000067.1:0-5557 GCA_041946735.1 Candidatus Eiseniibacteriota bacterium | reverse complement strand
CGAGCGCGAGCGCCGCCGCCGCGACCTTCCTCCTCGCTCGTGCCCGGCGCGCGAGGACGCTGAACCATCGCGATCCCCTGGCCTTTGGCTTCCGCCCGGCCAGCACGAGGCGAAGGTCCTGCGCCATTGCGGCGGCGCTGTCGTAGCGATCCTCGACAGGGATCCGAAGCGCCTCGTCGAGGATCGCCTCCAGGCCCGGCTCGAGCTCCGATCGCGCCGATCGGGCGGGAACGCGCCGCGCCGTCTGGATCGCCGCAAGCGCCGGCCCGATCTCCGGCGGCAGATCGTAGGGCAATCTCCCCGTGAGCAGCTCGTAGCCGATCAACCCGAGGGCGTGCACGTCGGTCCGCGCACCGATGGCCCTGCTGTCTCCGCGCGCCTGCTCCGGGCTCATGTAGCGGAGAGTGCCGACGATCTGTCCCGCCCGGGTCATGACGGTGGTCGCTCGGGCATCGATGCCGGTCAGCCGCGCGATACCGAAATCGAGGATCTTGGGCTGCCCGGTCATCTCCTCGACCATGACGTGTTCCGGTTTCAGATCGCGATGCACGATCCCCTGGCGATGGGCGTGCTCCACGGCGTCGCAGATCGCCGCGAGGAGCTCGATCCGTCCCCGGTCGTCCGCTCGCGAGGAAGGGAACCGAAAATCGCGCAGGGAGCGACCGTGCACCATTTCGACGCAGAGGTAGGGGCGCGCTTCGCCCTCGTCTTCGAGGGAGCCGACCTCGAGCAGCCGCGCGATTCCAGGGTGATGGAGACGCCGGAGCGCTTCGGCTTCGACCTTCTGGCGCCCGAGCAGCGATCTGGATGATGCGCCTTCGCGAACCACCTTGAGCGCGATCTCGTGCCCGGTGGAAGGATCGAAGGCGCGATAGACGATCCCCATCGCTCCCCGGCCGAGAAGGGATCGGATCTCGAAGCGGCCGAGGCGGGCCGGAAGGGCCGGGGTGCCTGCGTCCGCTTCCGCCGAAGCTCCATCGCGGAACGAGGCCGGATCGCGGCGATCGCGCACCCCGAGAACCAGGTCATCGACGGGCCCGAGTCCACCGGACTGCTCATGGTAGACGAGCAGCCGGCGGACCTCTTCACACAGGTCGGGATCGCCTTCGCACGCACGCGTGATCAGGGCATCCCGATCTTCGGGTGTCGCGTCGTAGACCTGGACGAAGACCGCCTTCGCCCTCTCGAAGAGATCCCTGGACATGGTAGTTGGCCCGAGCGAGTTTAGATGGCCCCGCGAAGATTCCGCAACATCCGGGACGGACCCGATGCGGGCTGGAGCGCGGGCTTGCGTGCGGGCTAGTGCGCGTCGAGGTAGGCGGGGCCTCCGAGGTGGCGCATCTGCCCCAGGATCCAGTCGACGCGGCGGAGCACGTAGGGCGACGGGCGGTCGACGTGCAGGCGCCGCGGGTTGGGGAGGACGGCCGCGAGGAGCGCCGCCTCGCGCGCGCCGAGCGCCGAGGGCCGCTCGCCGAAGTAGACCTCGCTCGCCGCTCCCACGCCGTAGATGCCCGGCCCGAACTCGGCGATGTTCAGGTAGACCTCGAGGATCCGGCGCTTCGGCCACAACGTCTCGAGCAGGACGGTCAGATACGCCTCGAGTCCCTTGCGGACGAAGCTGCGGCCCGGCCACAGGAACAGGTTCTTCGCGACCTGCTGCGAGATCGTGCTGGCGCCGCGTAGGCGCTCGCCGCGCCGGCTGTCCTCGATCGCCTCGTCGATCGCCTCGATGTCGAATCCCGAATGGAAGGGGAACTTCTGATCCTCGGCGGCGACGACCGCGATGCCGGCCTGAGCAGAGATGCCGCGCCAGCCCGTCCAGCGGTAGCGGATGTCATGCGGCTCGTGACGGAACCAGGACGCCACCTCGTTTTCGATCATGAGCGCGCTTGCCGGCGGGGGAATCCAGCGCAGGGCGACGACGGTGGCGATGGGAAGTGCGACGGCCAGGAGCGCGATCGCCACGAGGAGGCGGCGAAGGCCGTGGAGGCGGGGGTGCCTGCGGAGACGGCGGAGGTGGCCGAGGCGTCGGGGCCGGGGCCGGTGCCGAGGGAGACGCCGGGAACCGCTGCCGCCCTGCTTCCCTCTGCGGCGTTGCGTCATCGCAATCCCCGGCGTGGCTCACGAGAGAGGCGGAGGAGACAGTCGCTGGACAGACGATGGCGCGGGAGGCTGCCACGCAACCGCCCGCGCGCTTCGCCCATCTTCCTCCGTTCCGTCGTCCTTAGCCCTTCGCCCTTCGCTACTCCCGCACGAGCAGGACGTTGACGGCCTTGACGACGATGCGGACCCGGTCGCCCTTCTTGACCCCCAGCTCGGTCAGCGAATCGACCGTCATGACGGAACTCATCGTCCCCGGCTCGACCTCCATGTCCACCTGGCACATGAGCTGCCCCTTGCGAACGTCCCGGACGACCCCGATCAGCTGATTGCGTGCGCCGTACTTCATGAGACCCTCCTCCCTTCGTTCCGCCCCAAGCGATGGCGGCTGGGCGCTGGCGCGGCCCGTTGCGCCGGGCGCTGCGTGCTGCCGCGGCCCGCCGGGCGAGCGAACGCGTCGTGCGCCGGCATCCTGACCCGGTGCGATCCGGCGAAGCAAGGCGGAAGTGGCGCCCGCCGTCCGATCGTCCCGTCCCGTTGCGTCCCATCCGGTTCCGTTGCCCAGCGCCAGATCCCCAGGAGGCGGCGCTTGGCCGGCCGTGCGCCGGGGCCGCGCGCTGGGGGCGGCGCGCCGCTTGTTTCGGAAAGCGTTTCCCGGTTACGGTCGTCGGTCACACGAGAACGAGGCCGCAGGCTAGGAGGCAACGATGATCATCGGCGCGCACGTCGTCCTCTACAGCAAGGATCCGGATGCGGATCGAGCTTTCTTCCGCGACGCGCTCGGCCTCGTCCACGTCGACGTCGGAGAGGGATGGTTGATCTTCGCCCTGCCGCCTTCGGAGGTCGCTGTCCACCCGTCGGAACGCAACGATCTGCACGAGCTCTACCTGATGGTCGAGGACGTGAAGGCGTTCATCGCGACGATGCAGGCTCGCGGAGTCGCGTGCGGCGAGGTACAGGAGCGAGGCTGGGGGCTGTTGACGCAGATCACGCTGCCGGGCGGCGGCAAGCTCGGGGTGTACGAGCCGCGGCACGCGCGGCCGGAGGCGGATCGGGCGAAGCGCGGCTGAGCAGCGCTCCCGCTACTCCTGCGCCTCCAGGAAGTACTCGCTCCATCGCTTGATCGGGTCGTCGAAGTGGACTTCTTCCCGAGCGAAGGAGTTCGGGTTGTACGACTCGCCGGCCCACTCCCGGTGGGTCAGATGCGCCGGGTGGCGAGGATCGCGAAGCGCGCAGAGGAAGTCCTCGTAGCCGCCGATGCCTCCGATGTCTTCCGGCGGGCAGCGCCGCTCTCCGTCCGTGCAAGCCGGATAGCGGACGCCGGGCTTGCGCGGCGCCATCGCCTCGAGGACCACCAGGTGGCTCCATCCATCCGCGAAATCGTAGAGGTACTCGGCGATCCGGTTGTTCACCGTGAAGTAGGTGGCGATCGGGATCTCCCAGCCGGGAAGCACGCGCTCGATGCTCTCGAACTCCGGTTCGTCGTCCGGCACGCCGATCGCGTCGCGCTGGAAGCGGTCGGGCCGCGACATGTGGAAGCGATGGTGATGGAAGTCGAGCCATCCCATCGAGTCCTGGATGGCCACGTGCAGGTCCCAGAACGAGTAGGTCGACGGGACGAGGATGCGGCGCCAGATCTCCGGGTGGATCTCCTTGAGCACGACGCGGAGCTGGAACACCTCGCTATAGCGGGCGGGACGTTTCGGCCGGCTCGGCGTCACTCCCACTCGCGCCTTCGACGGCGTGAGTAGCTCGCGTGCCGCGGATCGGTCGAGGCCGATGCGGGCGGCGAGCTCGGCGTTCTCCCGCGTCCAGAGCATCGCCCAGTGCCCGAGCCCCAGGAACCGCAGATATCCGCGGACGACGAGCGGCTTCATCTGCTCGACGTCCCCCTCCTCGATGGCGCGGATCCATTTCTGGCGGACGGCGAGCCTCTCGGCGATCTGGTAGATCCACAGCCCGCGCTTGCGTCGCTCGAGCGCGCAGCGCGTCGCGAGCGCGGCGATGCGCACCATCTTCTCCAGCTCGCGGCGGGGGATCCCGCGGAGCGCGGGGATCGGACGTCCTTCGGGATCGAGAAGGTCGTCGAGGCGGCTCTGCACCTGCGCCTCGGTGAGGATCATCTCCGCGCCGGGCCGGCGGAGCTGCTTCGGGATCGCCGGCATCAGGTCGTCCTCCGTCCGTCCGCAGGAAGGGGAAGCGGGATCGATGCCGGGCCGCGCGGGCTGGCGACGCGCGGGCTGGCGACGCGCGGGCCGGCGACATGCCGGCCGGTGGCGCGCAGGCCGGTGGCGCGCAGGCCGGCGGCGCGCAGGCTGGCGGCGCGCGTGCCGGAGGCAGGTCGGCCGGCGACAGGCAGGCCCGTGCTAGGCCGGCCGTTCGGCGGCGGGCTCGGGTGAGCGGACACGATCGCGGGCGCGGGCAAGAGCACGGGCAAGGCAACCTCCCGGGAAACGATCGCATTCTAGCCGATGCGGCCAGCCCCGGCCAGCGCGGGGGCGAGCGGTCGTCGGGATTGCGACGCGCCGCGGCGTCGCCGGCGCGACGTCCTCGTCCCGTGTGCCACGAGACGCTACGCAGACCGTATTCTGCATACCTAGGCCGCGTCCGAAGACAGCGACGGACGAAAGACAGCGACAGACGAGAAGTCGCGAGCGACGAACCATAAGGAGCCATCGACAAGGAGGCGCCCATGGAGCGACCGAACGCCGATCTGAAGGATCGTTTCCTGGAGGTCTACGAAACCGAGCACGAGCGGACGATGCGGGTCCTTCGCGCATACCCGGTCGAGCAGCTCGACCTGCGCCCGCACGAGAAGCTGAAGACCGCCCGCGAACTCGCGTGGGTGTTCGTCGGAGAGCGGCGACTTGGCGTGAAGGTATGGAGCGACGCGTTCGCGCACGCGGCTCCCGCGGGAAAGGCTCCCCTGGTGCCCGACTCGTGGGAGGAGCTACTCGACACGCTGGAGGCCGCGCACGCGGAGTTCCGCGAAGTCGTGCGAGCGACGCCCGAGGAGCAGCTCGTCGAGAAGGTGCACTTCTTCGTGGCGCCGAAGACGATGGGCGAGATCCGGCGCATCGACTGGGCCTGGTTCCTCCTGCACGACCAGATCCACCATCGCGGGCAGTTCTCGGTCTACCTGAGGATGGCAGGTGGGAAGGTCCCCTCGATCTACGGCCCGACCGCCGACGAGCCGTGGATCTAAGGCGGCTCGCCGGCCGCATCGACGAAGCCGCGGTGGCGTCCGGTTCCCGACACCTGTTCCTGGTTCATCTGAGATGAATGTGAAAGTGCAGCCGCGCCGGGCGCGGTAGACTGCGCGGACGCGGCGGACTGCGCGCATGCGGTGGACTGCGCGGATAGAGTGTCCGCGCAGTTGTATCACTGTGTATCACCCGGACACTTTTTGTCTCGTTGCGTTACACCTGCGCGTTCGTTCACCCGAACGTGCTCAAAC
>JBHGAY010000066.1:0-6424 GCA_041946735.1 Candidatus Eiseniibacteriota bacterium | reverse complement strand
CCGCAGACGAGCGCGCGGTGCTCCTTCGCGAGCGCGTCGAAGGGGCAGTTGCGGAGGAACACCTCCCCGTCGGGAGTGACGACCGGCTCGAAGCCGTATTCCGCGAGGACTTCGAGGGCGCGATCGAGGAGCGCGTCGCGCCCGGCCCGTTCTCCCGCGCGCCGCCGCACCTCGGCGCCGATCGTGGCCCCCAGTTCGCCGGCCATCCGCGCCAGAACGGGAGCGACGGGGCCAGTTCCCGCCTCGTCCACCGCCCGTGCGAGGAGCTGAGCGGCCATCTCGTAGCGTCGCTGCGGCAACGTGATCTCGATCTGCCGTTCGGATCTCCGGTAGAGCTTCGCAGGACGGCCCGCGCCCGGCCCCACCTTCCCCGAAAGCCGCCGGAACGTCGCCTCCAGCAAACCGTCGTCGACGAGACGGTCCAGGTGAAACGCTGCGAGGGCGCGGGAGATCTTCACCTCCCGCGCCGCTTCGTCTCGCCCCACTTCGCGTCCCGACCGGGCCACATAGAGGTAGAGCGAGCGGCGCACCGGCTCCTGAAGCGCGGCGATGCGGTCGATTTGATCCTCCAGCCGTCTTTCTTCCATACGCTTACTGTAAAACAAAGAACGGCTCGTGAAAAGTGCTTGACCACCGGTGCGCGCAGATTCTATTACTAGCTGTTGCTCTTGATAGACAGCCGGCGATCGACACGCGATCGACGGATGTGGGCCCGCAATCCCCAGAACCAGTGTAGGAGGACCGAACATGAAGACGCATCCGACCCTCGCGCCGCTCGCGCTTGCCGCCGTGCTCGGCTTTGGCGGCCTGCTCGGCTTTGCCGGCTGCTCGGAGGACTCGAAATCGACGACGATGCCGATGCCCGGCGGCGAGACGACCGGCGAGCAGGCCTTCCGCAACGATATGCGCAAGCTCTGGGAAGATCACATCACCTGGACGCGCATGTACATCGTCAGCGCCGCCGCGGACCTGCCCGACCTGGGCGCGACCGCCAACCGCCTGCTCGCGAATCAAGAGGACATCGGCACGGCGATCAAGCCGTTCTACGGCGACGCTGCCGGCGAACAGCTGACCTCCCTGCTCCGCAGCCACATCCTGACGGCGGCCGACCTGATCTCCGCCGCCAAGGCGGGCAACACCGACGGGACGCAGAAGGCCTCCGTTCGCTGGTACGCCAACGCGGACAGTATCGCCTCGTTCCTGAACGGCGCGAACCCGCAGAACTGGCCGCTCGATGACATGAAGCAAATGATGAAAGACCACCTCGACCTGACGCTCGAGGAAGCGGTCGACCGGCTGCACGGCGATTACGAGGGCGACATCGCCGCGTACGACAAGGTGCATGACGAGATCCTGAAGATGGCGGACATGCTGAGCGACGGAATTCTCGCGCAGTTCCCCGATCGCGTGCAGTGACGCGCACCTTGTACGGACCCGGCCGCGGCGGGACGCTCATCTAAAGAGAGTGAGCGAAGAGAAAACGAAGCGATGGAAACGCGAATGGCCGCAGGAATCTGGAGGTGGATCATGGCAGATAGAACTTTCCCCACGGCGACCAGTCGCAGTCGCTCCGTGTCCGAAGTCGCTCCGCACGTGCATGCGGGCAATCCCGCCCGCGAGGCGTTCTGGATCCTCCGGATCGGGTTCATCGCGGCCCCGATCCTTGCGGGTCTCGACAAGTTTCTCGATCTGATGGTCGATTGGGACAAATACCTCGCTCCGTGGGTCAATGGGCTGCTCGGCGGGCACGGACACGCCTTCATGCTCGCCGCCGGCGTGATCGAGATCGTGGCCGGCATCGGGATCGCCCTGCGCCCGAGGATCTTCGGCTACGTCGTCGCCGCGTGGCTCCTGGGGATCATCGTCAACCTGCTCTCGATCCCCGGGTACTTCGACGTCGCGCTGCGAGACCTCGGCCTCGCGCTCGGCGCGCTGGCGCTCGCGCGATTGAGCAAGGAGTTCGACAGACCGAAGAGCGCGTGAGTCGGTGGCGGGGGGCGGCGGAGAGATGCGGGAGGCGCCGGCAGCGTGCGAGCGCTCCGCATCTCCCGCAACTCCCGCAGCTCCCGCATCTCGGGCTACGCGCCGGCGCCGGCGGGCTACCGGTCCAGCGCCCTCTCCTCCCGCACGTCGTAGTGCTGCGAACGGTCGTCGAAGCGGGCGAGCACGCGGCGCGCCTTCTCGGGGACGACGGCCGCCTCGTAGTCCTCCCCGGCGAACTCGCGCACCGCGTCGAGAGAGTCGAAGTGCATGATCGTGATGAACTCGACCTCGATGCCCGCGTCACGCCGCAGCAGCTCGATGTTCCGCAGCCCTCGGATGTGACGGCCATGGATCCCCGAGAAGATCTCCTCCTTGAGCATGTTCTCGTACACGCCGGCATTCGCCGGAGTGGTCCATCCATGCCAGATTCGAGCGATCATTCCCATCACCTCCCTGAAGAATCCTCGCGACATCGCTCACGCGCCAACCGGGAGGATACCAGCCGGCAAGACGGCGCGCCTTGCGCGATCTGCCCAGGCCGCTCCTTCCTGTCGTTCCTCCGCCGCGCTGCTGCTATCCTGCTTGGTTTGCGCCGCGCGAGCCGCGGCGAAGAGACGTACGTCCTCCGAAGGAGGGATCCGATGGATTTCGAAAGCCGATGATCGTCGCCGGCTACGCGCTCGTCGCCCTCATCGTCCTCATGTCGCTGCTGTACGTTCCGATCGCGGCGGACATCCGCCCGCTCGCCGGACCGGACTCGATGGCGCTCGCCGGCCCGTTCTTCCTCTCGGTGGGACGATGGATCCTGCTCGCCGTCGTGCTCGTCCTCGCCGCCTCGCGGGGCGGGTTCTCCTGGATCCATCGATCCGCCGGAGTCCAGGCGCTCGCGGTTCTCGTGCTGCTCGCCTGCGTGGCAGGTCTCGAGCTCTGGTCGATCGTGTCGGCGACGAGCGGGTGGTACGGCAAGCCGGCGCGCATCTGGGTCGCCGCGTTCGCCGTCGTCGCGCCGCTCGTGCTCGCCTACTTCGCGGCGGTCGCGCTGCGCGGTCCCTCCCACGCTCCCCCGGCCGGCTCCCTGCGGCTCGTCGCCGGCGGGCTCGTCGCGCTGATGTGTTTGGGCACCGCGGTTCTCGGCGCGCACAACGCCCGGGCGTCGAGGGAAGCGCGCGCCGCGTCGGCAGAGCGCGAGGCGGAGGACCGCCGTGCGATGGAGGAGAAGCTGACCTCTTTCCGCGCGCTCTCGCCCGGCTCGCCGCTCCGCGACTGGCTGCCGTGGACGCAGGATCCGGTCGACGAGATCCGGGACGAGGCGGTGGAATCGATCCGCGCGCGGCCGCGACGGAACGCCGAGCTGGCGGAGATCCTGGAGAGCGAGGATCCGCTGCCCGCGCTGCGCTTCTTGTGGCTCTGGACTCCCGATCCGCCGGCCGAGCTCGCGAAGCCGTTCCTCGATGCCGTCCGCGGTCTACCCGACTGGTCGCGCGCTCTCCTGGACGACTCGGATCCCGCGAACGACAGCGAGGTGGACACGGCATGCGAGGCGAGCGTGGTCCTGGCGGACGCCTTCCGCAGCTCCGGTCTCGACTTCCGCGCGCCGATCGAGCGGCTCCTGGCCTTCCTCGAGTCGCGAGCGCTTCCCGAGGAGCAGATGAGCTACGACGCGGCCTACCGCGGGCGTTCGATGCTCCGCACCTGGCTGGACTCGCACTCCGCTGCTGGGCTGGCGGGCCGATAGGCTGCCCTCCAACGATGGCGCCGCTTCTCTTCGCGATCGGGCTCTTCGTAGGATTCCTCGGCGGCCTGTTCGGCAAGGGAGGCAGCGCGATCGCGACTCCCTTGCTGCAGCTCGCCGGTGTCCAGGCCTTCTACGCCGTCGCATCGCCGCTGCCCGCGACGATCCCCGGCACGCTCGTCGCCAGCCTCGCCTACATCCGCGAGGGTCTCTACGATCGCGACGTCGTCCTCTGGAGCGTCCTCTTCGGCGTGCCGGCGACGATCCTCGGTGCGTTGGCGAGCGCCTACGTCGGTGGCCGCGGCCTGCTGGTCTTGAGCAACCTCGTCGTCGCCGGCCTCGGGATCTCCTTCCTCACGAACCCGTCCGCATCGTCGGCGACCCACAAGCAGCCCCTCTCGCCGCGCGCGAAACGAGGGCTCACCGCTCTCGTCGGGACGGTGGTGGGGTTTGCGGGGGGACTGCTCGCGAACGCGGGAGGATTCCTGCTCGCGCCGCTCTTCGTCCGGGTCCTCCGCCTTCCCCTGAAGACCGCATTCGCCTGCTCGCTCGTCGCCTCGGCCGCCCTCGCTCTGCCCGGGACGATCGTCCACGTCGCGATGGGGCACGTCGACTGGTGGATCGTTCTCGTGTTCGGTCTCGGTTCCGTGCCGCTCTCCTATCTCGGAGCGCGCATGGCGGTGAGGATGAACATTCGTCTGCTCGAACCGATCTTCGGCGTGGCGCTTCTGGTGATCGGAAGCCTCGGTCTCCTCGACAGTCTGTGGTGGAGGCGGTGACGCGCGACCGCCCGGATGATATCGTCGCGCGATCCCTTGCGACCTTCCCCGTACCGACCGAAAGGAGATCCGATGCGCCTTGCGCGGCCCGCTTCCACTCTCTTCGCTCTATCCGCGATCGTGCTGGTCACGATCGCGTCGAGCTCGACCGTTCGCGCCGACGATCCGCCCCCTCGCGCCTGGGTCCACGTCTACAACAGCGAGTGGAATCACCAGGACGAAGGTAAGTTCCTCGCCGTCGACACGCCCGACCGCATCTACGTCGCCGGAGGCACCTACGACCCGACTCCCGGCGGTCTGCTCGAGGAGTACCTGCTGGTGCAGATCGATGGAGATGGAAACACCGTGTGGTCTCGCCATGCGGGCGGCCCGAGCGGTGACGAGCTGACCGACCTGCTCATCCCCGAGCCGGGGCAGGTCGTCGTCACCGGTATCTCCTCGACCGGCGCCCAGCGCGAGATCCTCACCATCAAGTACGACCAGGAGGGGACGGTCCTCTGGGATCGTCGCTTCCCCGCCTCGACCGTCACCGCCGATCTCGGTCCGAAGCTCGCTGTCGACGCGGATGGGAACATCCTCGTCAGCGGCTCCGACAACGGCGACTACCTGATCCTCAAGTACTCGCCCGGTGGCACGCTGCTCTGGGATCGCGCCTACGACGGAGACGATCACGCCTCCGACATCGCGACCGACATCGCTGCCGGCCCCGACGGGAGCGTCTACGTGACGGGGGCCGTCGACGACTCGCACGCCTTCACGACGGTGAAGTACAGCCCGGCCGGCGCCTTCCTCTGGGATCAAGCCGAGCCCGGCGACATCGGGTCCGTCTTCCCGCCCAACAAGATCGCAGTCGGTCCCGATGGGAACCCGGTCGTCGCCGGAAGCCCGGAATCGACCTGCGGCGTCTTCCAGTTCAAGATCTGGAAGTGCGACGCTGCGACCGGGGCGGTGCTGTGGCACGATTCGCTGCCGGCCGTGCCCTGCGACAGCTTCACGTTCGCCGACATGGAGATCGATCGGGAAGGCAACATCGCCTCGGTCAGCAGCGGAAGCATCCAGTCGGCCTTCACCCACTTCCAGGTGACGCTTCACGCTCCCGACGGCACGCGCCTTTGGTTCCGGAGCTTCGACGGCCCGGGCGATAGCGAGGACGTCGCCTTCGCGATCACCACCGACCGGTACGGCAACGTCTACGCGGCGGGCTACACGACGTTCCCGCCCCAGAACCGCGACTACCTCGCGGTCCGCTACACGCGTGCGGGGGATCTCTCCTGGTCCGTGGGCTGGTCGTCCGATGCCGGCACGAACGATATCGGCATGGACGTCGCGGTCGACGCGATGGCGCGCGTCACGATGACCGGATTCACCTACGACCCGCAGCAGAACGACAACGCCGTCACCGTGCAGTTCCGCCAGGCGGTGCCGGCAGGCGCGGGCGAGGACGTGACCGCCCCTCGGAAGCTGGCGCTCGCGCTGTCCCCCAATCCGATGCGGCAGGGCGACGCGCGGATCGCCTACGACCTCGCCGAGGACGGGCCGGTGCAGCTGGACCTGCTGGGCATCGACGGGCGGATCGTACGGAGGCTCGTCGACGAGCCGCAGCGCGCCGGCGCGCACGAGGCGCGCTGGTCGGCGGCCGGCTCGACGGCGGACGCCTCAGCGCAGGCGCCACTCCCGGCCGGCATCTATCTCGTGCGACTTCGCGCCGGCGGGATCGAAACCTCCGCGAAGTGGATCCTGCTTCCCTAGCGACGAGCGACGGAGGGCGCGAGAGGCTCTCTCTCTCTCGCCGTCTCTCGCCTCCCTTTGCTCAGCACCGGCTGCCTTCCTCGCACACGGAGACATTTCGGAGACTTTTTTTGCATGGACCCTTGACGATTGCGCGGGATTGTGATGGAATGACCATTCGCGCGTCTCGATAGGCGGACCC
>JBHGAY010000065.1:0-6469 GCA_041946735.1 Candidatus Eiseniibacteriota bacterium | reverse complement strand
GTGAGCGCGATCGGAATCGAGGGGGTGACACCGCGGCTCGATCCCAAGCCGGGCTTCTGCTGCGTCGTGATCGACATCGGCGGGACGCCCGAGAGCCGCCGGGTGCAGCCTTGAGCCGAGGCTTCGGGCCGGTGCACCTCCCGCACGCCGAGCGAGGCAGAGGCGCAGGGCGCCGCGGCGAGCCGGCCGCTTCCGCCGCGGATGGCCGTCCCCGCTCGGAGCGGATCCGCGCGCTCTGGCCCGACGTCTGGGCGCTCGTCAAGCCGCGCCGCCGGCTCCTGCTCGCCGGCCTCTTGCTCATGGCGGTCAACCGCGTGAGCGGCCTGGTCCTCCCGGCGTCGACGAAGTACCTGGTCGACGACGTGATCGGCCAGCGGCGGATCGAGCTGCTCCTCCCGATGGTCCTCGCCGTGCTCGCCGCGACGCTCGTGCAGGGCGTCAGCTCCTTCGCGCTCACCCAGACCCTGTCGAAAGCGGCGCAGCGGCTGATCGCCGAGCTGCGGATCCGCGTGCAGCAGCACGTCGGCCGCCTGCCGGTCGCCTTCTACGACGCGAACAAGACCGGCAACCTGGTCTCGCGCATCATGAGCGACGTCGAAGGGGTCCGGAACCTGATCGGCACCGGACTGGTCGAGCTGGCGGGCGGGCTGATGACGGCGGCGATCGCGTTCGTCGTCCTGCTTCGGATCAGCCCTCTCATGACGCTGATCGCCTTCGGGACGCTGCTGCTCTTCACCTTCGGGTTGAAGAAGGCGTTCGCCACGATCCGCCCGATCTTCCGGGAGCGAGGAAAGATCCAGGCCGAGGTGACAGGACGCCTGACCGAGTCGCTCGGCGCGGTGCGCACGGTGAAGGGCTACCACGCGGAGGATCGTGAGGCGCGCGTCTTCGCTGGCGGCGTCGGTCGCCTGCTCGAGAACGTCCTGCGCACGCTGACCGCGACGTCCCTCCTCGGACTGTCCTCCACGATGCTCCTCGGGATCGTCGGCGCCGCGATCATGTTCGTCGGAGCGCGGCAGGTCCTCGCGGGCGCGATGACGCTCGGGGACTTCATGACCTACACGGCGTTCCTCGCGTTCCTCGTGGCGCCCGTCTTCCAGATCGTGGCGATCGGCACGCAGCTCACCGAGGCGCTCGCCGGGCTCGAGCGGACGCGCGAGCTGTTGCGCGAACGGCCGGAGGATGAGGACCCGCGACGTACGCGCGACCTCGGCGCCATCGAAGGGCGCGTCGCGCTCGAGGACGTGAGCTTCGCCTACGAGGGGAGCGAGGAGGTGCTCCACGACGTCTCCTTCCTCGCGCATCCAGGGACGGTCAACGCCCTCGTCGGACCGTCCGGCTCCGGCAAGTCGACGATCATCGGCCTGCTCGCCGCATTCCACGTGCCGCAGAAGGGGATCGTGCGGGTGGACGGAGTCGATCTCGCGACGGTGCGGCTCGATCGCTACCGCTCGCAGATCGGCGTTGTGCTCCAGGAGACGTTCCTCTTCGACGGCTCGATCCGCGAGAACGTCGCCTTCTCGCGGCCGGACGCGAGCGAGGAGGACATCCTCGCCGCCTGCCGCACGGCGCGCGTCGACGAGTTCGCCGAGCGATTCGCCGAGGGCTACGACACGATCGTGGGGGAGCGCGGCGTCAAGCTCTCGGGCGGCCAGCGCCAGCGCGTCTCGATCGCGCGCGCGATCCTCTCGAATCCACGGATCCTGATCCTCGACGAGGCGACCTCGCACCTCGACTCGGAGTCCGAGGCGCTGATCCAGGAGGGGCTCGCGAGGCTGATGCAGGGCCGTACGACGTTCGTGATCGCGCACCGGCTCTCGACGATCCTGCGGGCGGATCAGATCCTCGTCGTCGAGGAGGGCAGGATCGTCGAGCGGGGAACGCACGCCGAGCTGTACGCGCTCGGCGGTCGCTATCACGAGCTGTACGAGCGGCAGCGTGGCCTCGAGACGAATCTCTTTCTCGCGCCGGGCGAAGGGGATAGCGACACGCAAGGGGAGGGTGAGGCGAAGCGAGAGCCTGGCGGGGCGCCATCGGCGGCCCGCCGAGTCGCGACTTCCGATGTGAGCTCGCCCCTCGGACTACTTCGGAGAACCGGCGAGTAGAGCCGGCTGCCGCGCGGATCCTCCCTCCGCCCTCGCCGATCGGAGGACTTTTTCTCCCTCGCCTGCGCGCGGCGTCGCGTTGCGCAATCCTCCCCCGCCATCGCATCGGAGAATGCTTCTCGCCGGGAAGGCTCCTGCCGATTCGTAGGAGCGGCGGTGCGCGCCGGTCGCCCGGGAGAGCCCGCCTCCGCGTCCCGTTCCGGAAGAGAAGGAGGATCCGATGCGCCGCAACGTCCTTCCCGCGTCTCGAGCTTCGGCAACGCACGCCACCGGCTGGCGGCTGCGCGCCCCAGTCGCCGCCCTCGCCGCCTCGACGGTGCTCGTCCTGGCGAGCGGTTGCGAGCGCGAGCAATCGAACGAACCGACCACGCCAGCGGCCGAGGAGTGGGTGCTCGGCGATCCGTCGACGTACGAGGTGCCGCAGGAGCCGGGCGGAACGATCCCCGAAGCGATCAGCGGCGGCACGTTCCGATTCCCGGAGGGAGGGGGCGGGACGATTTCGGTGACGCCGGTGCTGGAAGGTCCGCGCGCGAGCGCCGAGGACGGAGCCTTCCGGGTCGACTACGCTGGTCCATCGACGGTGGAGTTCCTGATGAGCGACGATCCGCAGGCGACGGAGCTTCTTCTTTCTTGGGAGAGCAACGACGCGATCGTCCTCGAAGGGGAGGAGCCGGACGGGTGCAGCTGGCTTCCTCTGCAGGATGCGGCGTCGGGCGCCGATCTTGCCTTCGCACTGCCGGTCAGCACCAGCGGCAAGCGAGAGGCGCGGCGCTGGGCGGGAGTCCCTGTGTTCAAGCCGCTCCGCGTCGTCAAGGGGACGCCGCGCGACACGCTGTTCGTCCGCTTCGAGCAAAACATCCGCGACGCGAGCACGAACCTGCTGAACGCGATTCCGCCGGCTCGCCGGGCGGACGTGATCGCCCGGGCGAACGGTCCACTCAGCCCGAAGCTCTACGTCGACATGAACAATCCCGGCTCCTGGTTCCCGTCGAAACCGAAGTACGTCCCGTTCTGGGATCATGTGATCCTGACGCCCCGTTGCGCGCTCGTGATCCCCAACGACGCGGCGCCCAGCATCCCGCACGAGGTGGGGCACTACTTGCATCACCTGCTGCTCGACAGTGGCTACGGCGTCTTCGCGACGCGTCCGCTGTCCTCGAGCCACGCGATCGGGTCTCCAGGATGCCGGCAGAACCTGATCGAGGAACCGGCCTATCTCGCGGAGTACTACCTCAAGGGATCCGTCGGCGGGCGCAACCCGGAGGGAGGCGGCTTCGCCGGCAGCGGGCCGTCGGGCCCGAACGATCCGGCGACGGTGGACTTCACGGACATCGAGGGGTTCGGGATGGCGGTCTTCGCCTCGCTGATCCGCGACGATCCCACGATCCTGAACTACGAGGGGAAGCGCGTCGCGGTGCCGGTCGTCGGCGGGCAGCGGGACAGCCTCTTCCAGGCCTGCTACGAGATCATCGCACTCGGGACGAACGACATCCCGACGCTGCTCGACCGCGTTCGCGCCGTCCTGGCGGCGGTGGGCAAGGAGGCGAAGCTTCCGGCGATGCTGCAGCCGCTCGGGCTGACCTACCGGGCGAGGGCGCGCATCGTCGACGGCGCGGGCGATCCGATCGAAGGTGTCACGGCGCGAGCGGTGAGCAAGGTTGGCACGACCGAGTACCTCCTCCCGGTCTGCGATGCTCCGACCGGAGAGGACGGTGCCTGCACCTTCCGCACGATCTTCCCGGGCAGCTGCACGCTTCGCATCTACGACGGCGGTGACTCGACCGACGTCGGCACGGGAGTCTCGGTTCCTTGGGGGACCCCGACGACCCAGTGGATCGACTTGGGGGACGTCGCGTTCGTCCCCGACCGACTCCTCGAGGCGCTGCATCGGCGGACCAACGTGTCGATCGGCTTCGGCGGAATGATGGATTTCGAGAACGGAGATTCCCAGTACACGCTCGAGGAGTACTTCACCGGCAGCAACGTCCAGTCGGGAGGCGCGCCGATCGCCTGGGAGGGCGCTGCGTTCTCCTACAGCGCGTCGGGCAGCTACGAGGACCTCTGCGAGGGAACGATCTCCTGGTCGATCTCGATCTCGGGAGCCGCCGACCTCGACGAGAGGACGATGGACGGTTCGCTCCAGTACGAGGCGAAGAACGCGAGAGAGAGCCACGTCGATTCCTGGTCGTTGCAGATCACGGGGCTGCCGCTGTCCGCTTCCTCGGTCCCGCCCTATACGGTGCTTCGGTTCTCCGCTTCCGGCCCGGGTGCTGCGGCCTACATCGGAGGAGTGGAGGCGTACATCTCGCATTTGTGCTCGGGCTACCAGCCGGGCAACTACACGGGGACCGACTGGGGGAACGAGGTGCGCCCGTGGGTTTCGATCGACTTCGGCGAGCCGGACGGAGGGACGAACCGCTGAGCCGGCAGGCCTGAGCCAGCCGGTCGTTCTGTCTGCTCGAACGGGAGCAAGTGGTCTAGAATGGTCCCCGGTCGATTCACGACCGGAGGGACAACCACATGAAAGCGGCACTGCTTCTCCTGGTTCTCGTGGTCTCGGTCGCTCACGGCGCTTCCGATCGAAGCCTCATGGTCCCGGCGGGCCCGGTGGGAGCGGCGGGAGCGGCTCCATCGTATGACGCCGCCACCGATACGTGGAGGCCGCTCGAGCCACCACCCGCGGCGCCGGCCGGCGCCGGCGACCTCGCCGCCACGGGCGACGGTCCCCGCACGGATTGGACCTTCGGGCCGAACGTGCGCGTTCGCGAGGACGCGGGCGGCAATGCGCTGTGGCCCGACCTCGTCGCCTTGCCGGACGGCAAGCTCGTCGCCATCTGGATGGACGACCGCACCAACACCTACAAGATCTACGACGCCGTCTCGCTCGACGGCGGCGCGAGCTGGTCCGGCAGCCGCCTCGTCGACGATGCGCCAGCGTCAGCGATGGCCCGCTTCGCGCGCGCGGCCGTCCTCTCCGACGGATCGCTCGGAGTCGTGTGGGAGGACGTCCGGGCGGGCGGATGGAACTGGAACGTCCGCTTCGCGCGCGGCGTCTGGAATCCTGTCTCACAACGCTTCGACTGGTCGCCGTCGGCCGGCGTGAACACCGCAGGCGGCTCGACGGACGCCGGCTCCTACATGCATCCGATGATTGCGGCGGGGCCGGCGGGCCGCGTCTACGTCGCCTGGACCGACTGGCGGGAGGGCATCTTCAACCAGGTCTACTTCCGCGCCTCGAGCGACTTCGGCGCCACCTGGGGAACGGAGTCTCGCGTCTCCGATGAGATCGGCTATCAGCCGGTCGCCGGCGACCCGAGCCTGATCGTCGATCCCTACGATCCGGTCCCTCCGCAGGACCTCTACTGCGTCTTCAACGACTGGCGCGGCAACGTGCCGGGAGGCCGCTATCCGAACGTCTTCTTCTCCCGCTCGACCGACGGAGGAGCGACGTGGGGCGTCAACGTCGAGGTCAACGACATCACGGATTGGTACCAGCAGGCATCGGCGCGCGTCTTGGTCGCCACGCCGAACCGCACGCTCGCCTGCGGATGGTTCTGCGACGACTTCTCCGGTCCGACCGAGATGCGCGTGAGCCTGTCGACCGACTCGGGCGCCACGTGGCAGGCGAGCGCCGCGGTCAGCACCCCGGCCGGTTGCGACGTGGTCGTCAACCTCGCACCCGGCCTCCAGAACGATCTGCTCGCCTCGTGGGCGGCGAGCTACAACATCTTCTTCCGTGGATCGACCGACGCGGGGCTCACGTGGAGCGATGCGATCCCAGCGGACGACGCGGGCCCGGGATACTCCTCGGGGAATCCGAGCCTGGCGGCGCTGCCCTCGGGCGATCCGCGCATCGTGATGATGGACTCGCGCCCGAGCGGCGCGTGGGAAGTCTGGATCGCTCCGGGCGTGCGGGAATCGGCCGGTGTCGAGGACGTCGCGGCGGACCTCGCCGGCTTCGCCCTGCGCGCGAGCCCGAACCCCCTGCGGTCCAGGACGGAACTTGCGTGGTCGCTGCCGTCGTTCGCCGTGAGCGGACGGCTGCAGGTGCTCGACCTGCAGGGGCGGATTCTCCGCGAGGAGATCGTCTCGGGCACCGGCTCCGGTCGCTTCTCGTGGGACGGGCGCAGCGCGCGTGGCGCCGAGCTGCCCGCGGGCGTCTACATGGTGCGGCTGGACGCCGGCGGGGCGACCCGCGGGGTGCGTGTCGTCAAGCTGCGGTGATGGCCGATGCGCGCGTCGGGAGGCGGGCGCCGTCAAGTTGCGGTAGGCTCCTGCCGTCCGGGAGGTTTGCGGCACGCTATTGCGGCGCGACGCGCTCGCCGAAGCGCTCGATGATGCGGTTGCCGAGCAGCCGCAGCATC
>JBHGAY010000064.1:0-6954 GCA_041946735.1 Candidatus Eiseniibacteriota bacterium | reverse complement strand
GGAGGGCGGGAATGCGCCGGCGGCTGGGCATAGGTGCGCCCGGGCAGCTTGGCGCAGGTGCGCCCCCGCAGGCGCGGGGGGAGCGGCCGGCGCCCGCGGCTGGTATCCTCCCCTGTAGCTCGAACGGATCGACGGATCGGAGGTGGCTTGCAGAGCGTCCTTCATCTCGACACGGGCCGCGAATGGAGAGGAGGACAGCAACAGGTCCTCTACCTATCGCGCGCTCTGCTGGAGCGCGGCATTCGCTCCGTCATCGTCACCCCGAAGGGGAGTCCCCTCGCGCGCCGCGCGATGAACGAGAATCTTCCGCTGCGAGAGATCTCCTATCACGGCGCCGGCGATCCGATCGCGATCGGCGGGGTGATCCAGGCGATCCTCGAGACGGACGCGCAGATCCTCCACGCGCACACGGCGAACGCGCACAGCCTGGGATTCCTCGCCCTTCGCCTGCCGGTCCTCAAGAAGGAGCGCAAGCCGGCGCTCGTCGTCCACCGGCGCGTCGACTTCCCGCCCGCGGCCGATCCGATCACACGCGCGCGCTATACCTCCGACCCGGCGCTCTTCCTGTGCGTGTCGGAGGCGGTGCGGAAGGTCCTGGAACAGTACGGAGTGCCGGCGGCGCGCCTGCGCGTCGTCCATTCCTGCATCGACACGGCTCGGATCGACGCGGCCATGGCCGGGCAGGATCGCGCGCGCCTGCGGGAGGAGCTGGGGATCGCGCCCGACGCGGGCGTGATCGGCTCGATCGGCTCCCTCGTCCCGCACAAGGGGCACCGCTACCTGCTCGCGGCGATGCCGCGCGTCCTCGCTACCCGGCCGGACGCCCGCCTCGTCCTGTTCGGCGACGGCCCGCTCGAGGCGGAGCTGCGGCGCGACTCCTGGGAGCGCGGACTTCAGACCCAGGTGCTGTTCGCCGGCTTCCGCCCGGACGTTTGCCGCTTCTTCCCGGCGCTCGACGTCTTCGCCCACCCTTCCGTCGAGGAGGGACTGGGCACGTCCATCCTGGATGCCATGGCCGCGCGCCTCCCGGTCGTGGCCAGCAGGGCGGGCGGGATCCCGGAGGCGGTCCGGCACGGAGAGACGGGATGGCTGGTGCCGGCCGGGGCGCAGACGGATCTCGCGGGAGCGATCATCAGCCTGCTCGAGGACCCCCGGCGCCGGCAGCAGTTCGGCGAGGCTGGGCGCGCCCGCGTGGAGGCGGACTTCTCGATCCTCGCCTTGGCGGACCGCGTGATGGACGCGTACCGCTCGGTGCTGCCGGCGGATACAGCGGAAGCCGCCGAGCCCTCGGGCGGGGCTACCGCGCTCTCGGGCGGGGCCGGCGCAGCGGCGGGAGCGGCCGGCGCGGCGGCCGGCACGGCGGCCGGCTCGCCCGGAGCCGAGCCTCTGCCGTCGTCCGACGGGCGGGACCGGGGCGCGGAGACGCAAGCCGAGGACCGTGGCCCTGGCCCTAGCGGCGGGGACGACCGTAGAGGGGACCACTGACGTTCGCTTCCCGGGTCCGCTCGAAATCCGGCTGCATCCTTTCACCCCCTTCGAGCATCCAAACGAGCGAGGGCGGCGCCGGGGCCGCTCGCCAGCGTCTGAACGTCCCGACGACGCAACGTCCCAACATCCGACGGAAAGGAGCTCTTGCGTGGATTTCGGCAAGCTTTTCGAGAAGAAGCCGATCGCCGGGAAGCCGGTGCCGGTGACCGATAACGATTTCGACGAGGTGGTGACCCACGGCGAGGAGCCGGTGCTCGTCGACTTCTGGGCCTCGTGGTGCGGTCCGTGCCGTCTCGTCGGCGGACTTCTCGAGGAGATCGGCCCCGAGTATCACGGGCGGCTTCGGATTCGGAAGCTCGACGTCGATGCGAATCCCAAGACCGCGCAGCGGTTCGGCATCCGCTCGATCCCGACGATGATCCTGTTCAAGAACGGCAAGCCGGTCGACACGATCGTCGGCGCGCTGCCGCTGCGTCCCCTGAAGGAGCGGCTCGACAAGCACGCGCTCCCCGCTTCGAGCAAGCGCGGGGGCGCAGAGGGTGACGCCGGCGCGGACGCGGGCGCCGGAACGCCGCGGAGCGCCGAAGGATGATGCTCCACTTGAGCGAACGAGCGAAGGGGGCGTTGCAGAGTCTGCTGGCCGAACCTTCTGCCCGGGGCAAGCTCCCGCGCATCGTCATCGACGACTACAGCTGAGGCGGTCCCCGATTGGGCGTGGCTCTGGAAGAGCCGCAGAACGAGGACGTACGCTTCGAGGTCGAGGGACTCCCTCTCGCGGCTTCCCCTGACGTTGCCGTCCTCTTGACGGCGTACGAGGGAGCGACTCTCGATCACAACCCGCAGCGCATCGTGCACGGGCCGTTCTACGTTCATTTCGGGAGGCGCGCATGGGGATGCTGAAGGAGAAGGACAAGAAGGAGATTGCGAAGATCTTCGAGACCCTGAAGGACGAGGTCGAGTTCCTCTACTTCACGCAGGATTTCGAATGCGACTACTGCTCTCAGACGCGCGAGATGCTGGAGGAGCTGACGTCGCTCTCGCCGAAGCTCTCGCTCGACGTGCACGATTTCGCGAAAGAGAAGGACCTCGCCGCAGCGCACTCGATCGACAAGATTCCGGCGATCGTCCTGATCCGCAAGAAGGACCGGCTCGACCCGGGCATCCGCTACTACGGGGTGCCGGCCGGCTACGACTTCGCGACGCTCCTCGAAGGGGTCAAGCTCCTCTCGGCTGGCGACCCGAAGCTCGCGCCCGCGACGGCCGAAGCGCTCGACAAGCTCACGTCGCCGGTGCACATCCAGGTCTTTACCACCCCTACCTGACCGTATTGCCCGAGCGCGGTGCATCTGGCCCATCGCTTCGCGCTCGCCAGTCCGCAGGTCAAGGCGGACATGATCGAAGCCACCGAGTTCCCCCATCTGATTCAGAAGTTCCAGGTGGTGGGCGTCCCGAGGACCGTCATCAACGAGACGCACGCGATCGAGGGAGCGGTGCCGGAGGCGGCGCTGCTCGCCGAAGTGATGAAGGCTGTCAGCGGAGCGAAGCCGGCGTAAGGGCGGCGCGGCGGCGCATCATGGGATATCCTCGACCTCGTGCAACCGGACCGTCGGGAAGATCCGGCCGGCGGCGCGTCCGGCGAGGAAGCGCTGGTGGCCGCGGCTCGCGCGGGGGATCCCGCGGCGCGGGCGGCCATCGTCGCGCAGAACGAGAAGCGCGTGTACAACCTGGCTTTGCGACTCACGCGTGATCCCGGCGAAGCGGAGATCGTCCTGCAGGAGACCTTCCTGAAGGCGTTCCGCGGCCTCGGACGATTCCGGGGCGGATCGTCGCTCTCGACATGGATCCACCGGATCGCGACGAACGAGGCGCTGCAGCGGCTGCGGCGCCGGCGGCGGCAGGGGCGCGGCGAGCAGGCGGCTGCCTTCGTCGATCTCGACCACCTGGAGGCCGATCCGACCGTCGATCTCGGCTATGCCGCGCGCGCGCTCGAGGAAGATCCGCATGTGCTGCTCGAGAATCGCGAGCTGCGAGAGCGGCTGGAGCGGGCGATCGGCGAGCTGCCGCCGAAGCATCGGGCCATCTTCGTCCTGGTGGATCTCGAGGGAATGACGGTCGCCGCGGCGGCGCGAGCGAACGGCATCAGCCTCCCGGCCGCCAAAACGAATCTGCGCCGCGCGCGGCTCTTCCTGCGGGATCGATTGGCCGGATATCTGGCAGAGGAACGAGAGGGCAATCGCCATGGCGCATGAGAAGAACGCCCCAGGTGACGCCTGCCGGCAGATCCTCGAGCGCATTTGCCTGGAGGCGGGACGGACGGTCGATTCCCCGTTCTGCCGCGACGTCGCCCGCCACCTGGAGATCTGCGAGAAGTGCCGCGATCAAGCAGCGTCGCTCCGCGGGACTCTGGGGCTGGTTCGATGCCTGGAGCGCGAAGACGTGCCGGCGGATGTCGCGCGGCGCCTGCGCGACGCGTTGGGCTTGAGCGGCGAGGCGGCCTCGTAGTCTCGCCATGCGCCCCCGCCGGGGCGGGGGCTCTCAGCGCGGATCCATCACCCTCCCGAAGAACAGGACTTCTCCCGCCTCGTCGTCGACGATCGCGTAGAGGAACGGATGGTCGGCGTGGAAAATGACCGGAGCGTCCGTCGGGGCGGCGCTTTCCCGCAGCATCGTCACCGCCGTCGCTGCCGCCGCCTCCGTTCCCTCCTCGTCGACGCGGATAAACGCCTTGTGCACGACGTCGGAGATCCATCCGTTGCCTTCGAACATCGCCGAGAAGTCGGCCTTCGGCGAGAAGGCATCGACGATGCCGAGCCGCTGGAGCGCCTCGTTCAGGTTGATCGAGGCGGTCGTGATCGTGAAGCGGGGAAGCGCGACATCGACCTCTCTTGGACGTAACGCTGCGAGCTGGGCCCCAAGACCAGCCGCGGTCAGGCTCGTCTCGAGCGCGCGCAGCGCCTCGCCGGGCTGTGCCGCCTCGCTCAGCTTGGGCAGCAGCAGAAGGAGCGAGTGGCGCCCGTCCGCATACGGCAGCTCGAGGATCTGCGCATCGTTGGTCTCGGCGTAAGGCAGGTAGTCCACCTTCGCCATCGTAGGAACGCGCGCAGTCGTCGTCGCGTCCGCCAGATGAAAGTCCTGTTCGCGCGTCGACTCGTGCTTGAACGGAGTTCGCCACTTCGCGTTCAGGTAGACGGCGTTCGCCAGCACGGCCGCGGTCATCGGGGTGACCGTCCCGGGTTCGAGGAGGTCGAGGATCTTCTGGCGCGTCCGCTCGGCGACCCAGTCATTGACGACCTTGCGCGACTCGTCGGGCGCGGCGGCGAAGTCCAGCTCGGCGGCCCGGGCGCCGTATTCTTCGCGGGCGGTGCTGGCGAACTGGGGCTGAAGCTTAAGGCCCATCTGCACCCAGATCGAGTTCGCGATGTCGAGCGTGAAGCCGTTCGCCTCGCCTCCGGCCGTCGCGGCGACCAGCTTCGGCCGCTCCCCGGGGGCCAGGTGCAGCGCCCGCTCCATCTGCTCCCGCGTCTCGCCGGCCGCGCCTTCCCGAGTGAGGGCGAGGATCGCGCGAACGCTGTAGGGCGAGATGCAGACATTCCCAGGCTCCGGCGCGACCTGCCGGTAGAGATCCATCGCGAAGGCGATGCCGCCGTTTTCGGGCTCGGCCGCGGCGCCGGCAGCTGCGCCGCTGCAGCCGCTGCAGCCAAGCGCCGCAAGAGCGATGACGATTCTCATGGCGATCCTCACGGCGTCCCTCCTTCCGGCTGGACGGTGAACGTCGGGTACTCCTCGAAGGCGCCGATCAGCTCGTTATGACGATAGGCGTAGACCGCCCACCGGATGTGGGAGCCGGCCGGCAGGCTGTCGGGAAGCGTGAACGACCCGACGCCCGAAAGCAGGTGCTCCCTCTCGCCCAAGAGGTGCCCGGTCGTCAAGCCCAGCACGACTCGATCCGAGCCTTCGGGAAGCTCCCAGGAGAGGGTCGGGCAGGCGGTGTTCACCACCGACCCGGGCGCGGGCATCAGCGGACGGATCGCCCGAACGACCGGGAGCGCCCCGACGTCGATCATCTCCGCTCCCCCTACCTCTACCTGGTCCGCCTTGAATCGATCGAAGACGTACCCGTCGTCGGGGAGATAGGCGGGAAGGACCGTGTAGACGCCCGGCGAGATTGCGTCGAAGCGCCAGCGGCCTTCGTCGTCCGTCAACGTCACCCGCCCGGCGACCGGCACGCGGCGAGACGCGTGGGCCGCGGGCGGCCGAGGCGCGGGTGGCGGCTCCGAAGGCCAGCCGGGATCGTAGAAGTCGAGGGCGACGGGGACACCGGGCTGCGGCTGCCCGTCCAGCGTCACACTGCCGAAGATCGTGCCGGTCCCGCTCGAGCGATGCAGGAGGAAGTCGTAGTGCGCGGTGCTGTCCGGCCCTTCCGGCAGCTCGAGCCACGGGCTCGCGGCGGGGTCGTACCCCTCCTTGGATGCCCCGATCGGCAGGATCGCGAGCGTGTCTCCGTCCTCCGTGGCGAGGCGGACGTGCCTCAATCGGAACGATCCGGTCGAGTCCGTCACCGCTTCCGAGGGGAGCCCCGCGCCGATGAACAGATGGGCTACGTCTCCCCACCAGCCGGAGACGAAAGCGCCCCAGATCGGCTCTCGAGTCTCTGCATCCAGGACCCGTCCCTCGATCGCGTACCCGCTGCCATTCCAGAGCTCCGAACGAAGCATGCGCATGTCGAAGCGAATGGTTCCAAGCTCGGGCAGCGTCACGCGCGAGCCGGTGCGGTCGTAGACGAGGTACTCGGGATGAAATACGAAGACGCGGAACGTCCCGGCGGGCGGATCGACGAACCGGTAGGCGCCGTCGGCTCCGCTGACGACCGGTCCGCCGACGACCACGTTGCGAGTGCCGTCGACCAGGACGAGATGGGCCTCGGGCACGGGCTGCTGCGTTCCCACGGCCGTCACCGTTCCGTAGAGCGTCGAGTGCTCCAGGAGCGGCGGTTCCGGAGGCGAGGACTCGCTGCAACCCATCACGACCGCGATGCCGAGCAGAATCGGCAGAGAGCAGAAGGGCGACCGGCGCTTAGGGCCGGGCGCTGGGATCCTCGACGAGAACGAAAGAGAGGACACGGCCTTCCTCCTACGCTTCGGGACGTTGCGCTTGCGCGTTCGCCGTTCCTTCCCACCCCGCGGGAACGCTCGACGATAGGGATCGCCCGATGCGAGGAAAGCCTAGCACCGCCACAGGGGAGACCGATAGAGGCGGCTGGTCGAGGGAGATGGAACAGCGCCCGAGCCAGAGGCGGTGAGCGGATGAGGGTCGTCGGAGGATGAGGGTCGTCGATCGACTCGCCGCGTCGCGAGCCGCCCGCACGCGTCGATCGAGTCGCGCGCCGTCGCGAACCGCCCCCGCGACAGGTCCGAACATTTTCTGCACTTTTTTCGTGTGGAGGCTTGACGATTGCGAGGGATTGTG
>JBHGAY010000063.1:0-7114 GCA_041946735.1 Candidatus Eiseniibacteriota bacterium | reverse complement strand
TCGCGCACTTCGAAGACGAGAGGGATGCGTCGGAACCAGTGCCCGATCAGCGCCGGGATCGCCACGGTCAGCGGGGTGCTGCTGGCGAAGATCAGCTCGGGCCGCGGGGCGCGGAGGACCGCAAGGGAGGAGAGCACCGCGAAACGCAGGAACTCGACGCCGCGCCGCAGGAACCCCATCCGGTTGCTGTAGCTCGAGGGAATCGCCCAGATCGGGATTCCCTCGATCGTTGTCTCCGCGATACCGAGCACCTTCCGCCCCCCGTCGGCAGAGACGCGGGCGGTCGAGGAGATCACCAGCACCTCGTGGCCCGCGGAGCGCAGACGGCGCACGAACTCGTAGGAGCGCGTGCTTCCGTACCCCTCGCGCGTCTTGAAGTACTGATAGATGTAAAGGATGTTCATGCGGTCCGTTTGCTCCTCGTTCGGAGCTCCGCCGGTCGGCCTCCGAGACAGGGGCTCATCATAGCAGCGGGCCGGGAAGAACGGGACCTGCGGCGCCGTGGGGACATACAGCCGCTCGGCTGGCGGGCTCGCCGGGGCTCGACGGGGCTCGGCGGGCTCGACGGCGCGGGCGGCCCGCGGGTCCGCCAGGGCCGCTCGGCTTCGCTCCCTTACGCAGCCGCGCGATCGATTCCGGGATCCCCTCCGTCCGCCTCCCTCTCCGCCTTCCCGAAGCAAAGGGTGCAGTGGAAGCTCGTCCCCTCGCCGACCTGGCTGTCGAGCCAGATACGGCCGCCCATCAGGCGGACGAGCTGCGCGGTGATCGCGAGCCCGAGCCCCGTTCCGCCGTAGCGGCGAGTGATGGAGCAGTCGGCCTGCGCGAACGCGTCGAAGACTTCGGCCTGACTCTCCTGCGGGATGCCGATGCCGGTGTCGGCGACCGTTACGAGAAGGACGACCTCCTCGGCGGTCTCGTCCTCCTTCGTCACCTCGACCGTCACGCCCCCCTTCTCCGTGAACTTGATCGCGTTGCCGATCAGGTTCAGCAGGATCTGGCGGAAGCGGAACAGGTCGCCGGCGGCGTCCTGCGGCACTTCCGGCGAAACGTTGAGGTCGAGGTACAGCCCCTTCTTGCGGGCGCGGAGCAGCAACGTATCGACGGAGTCCCGGAGACATTCGTGAAGATCGAAGGCGGAATGTTCCAGCTTCAGCCCGTTCGCTTCGAGCCGCGAGAAATCCAGGATGTCGTTGATGATGTGCAAGAGCGCGTCCGCGGACTTCTGCACGATCTCCAGATACTCGCGCTGCTGCGCCTCCATGTCGTTCGCAAGAGCCAGCTCGACCATCGCGATGATTCCGTTCATAGGCGTCCGGATCTCGTGGCTCATGTTGGCGAGGAACAGGCTGCGCGCCCGGCATGCTTCCTCCGCGGTGTCCTTCGCCACGCGTAGCGCCTCCTCGGCGAGCCGGCGCTCGGTCACCTCCGCCTCGAGGATCCTCTTCGCGTCCTGCAGCTCCGCGGTGCGCAGTGTGACGCGCGCCTCGAGGTCCTCGCTCATCTCGCGCAGGCGCTCCTCCGCGTTTTCGCGCTCGGAAACCTCCCTCTCCAGGTCGTCCCGCTGGACGAAGAAGCGGCGGATGAGGCTCCCGATCTGGCCGAACTCCGAGGAGTCGTGCTCGAGCGACGCGACCAGCGAGGGATCTTCGGCGTGCAGGCTGCGGGAAATCCTCTTCAAAGGCCGGCTGACCCAGTAGGTGACGGAGAGGAACAGGAGCGCGAGGACCGAAACGGCGAAGACCGCAGTCGCGAGAAGCTCGAACTGCGCGTAGCGGCGGAGCAGATCGACGAGGGGGGACTTCGCGCGGATCTGCAGGAACGAAACGGCCGCGCCATCCCATCCCGGCAACTGCTTGACCATCGTAAGCAGGCCGGTGCGCGAGTCGACCGCGCACCCGAGCAGGACGTCCGGAGCCGGGGCGGACAGGGTCACCTCCGCCTTTGCGAAATCGGCGAGCTGGGCAAGGCGTCGATCGTCCCAAACCCGTCCGGCGATCAGGTAGCCGGCCGGCTCCCCTTGACGGTCGCGGTCCGTCGTGCGATGGATCGTCGCCCCGCGGAACTCGCTCGTCCCGAACGGAAGCTCCGCGAAGAAGTGGCAGGATCGGGCGGATCCATCGAACGAGCCGAGCGCCCATCGCATCGAAGGCGCTTCGCGCACCCCCGCCTGGCGCAGCCGGTCGCTGACCGCCGAATAGCGGAGCATCCTGTCCGTGCCGTAGACCCAGAACACGTCGGTGTCGAAGAGCTTCAGCATTGGCGCGAGGTTCTCGCGCGCCCACTCCGGGTCCGGTTCACGGACGAAGCGGTGCATCTCGTCCCAGCAGCTGTAGTCGGCCACTCCCATCTCGAGCGACTGCCCCTGGATCTCGATCAAGCCATCGAGGAAGCGAGCGAACTGGTGCCCCTCGGTCGAGAACATGGCGTCCGTCTTCGCGGTGCGGATCTGTCGCGCGACGCCGAAGGCGACGACGAACAGACAGACGAGAGCGGAGAGGAGGATCATGATCCTCCCCCGGACGGTGAGCTTCATCGTTCCCTCCCGGCGGGCTCGACCCTCGGCACCCGGCGGTGGCCGGCGGCAGCCCCCGTCGTTCTTCGGCCGCGCAGGCTCGTCTCTTGAACGATCGATGCTCCGAAACCGTTGTTTTCGCAGGACATGGGAACGAGGTGGCGCAACGGGGCATCCCAGCGGAACGGGCCGGCCGAGCGGCAGAGCGGCGGAATCGTCCACGGAAGTGACGGCACGGGAGGAAGGAGTTGCGCAACGCCCGGTAAACACGTTTCCTGCGATACGCGTCCTTCCGAATGAAACCGGGGAGCGACGGGTGAAAACCATGCGGGACCTTACGGCAGATCGAGAACGGGTGCGCCGGGCGCGCGAAGGGGACGAAGAGGCCTGGCGGGACATCTACGACACGACCTGCGACGGGCTCTTCTCCCTCCTCAGCTTCCAGCTCCGGGATCGCGACGAGGCTCTCGATCTGCTCCAGGAGACCTACCTGCGCGCCTTCCGGCGTCTCGGCGACTACCGGGGCGAGGCGCCGCTCGAGGTCTGGCTGCGGGCGATCGCATTGCGGATGGCGATGGACTGGAAGCGTCGCTGGCTGCCGCGGCGCAAACGCGCCCTCCCGCTCGAGGAGGGACGTTTCGCGGCCGTGACGGAGCAGAGGAGCGTGCACTTCGATTCCGAACGGCGGGCGCTTCGGGACGCTCTCGGGCGGCTCTCCCCCTCACAGCGTGGGGCTCTGCTTCTGCGCGAATGGGAAGGATGGAGCTTCCGTGAGATCTCGACGGCGCTGCGCTGCGAGGAGAGCACCGCTCGCGTCCACCATGCGCGCGCGCGAGAGCGCATGCGCGCCTTGCTCTCGATTGGCACCCCATTCGCCGAGGCCGAGGGTCTGGAAGGGCAGAGGCCATGAAGACGTTCTTCGAGAAACACCGGGATCGGCTCACCGCGGAGGAGCGGCGGGCGGTTTGGAATGCGATCCGCGCCGGCGAGGGGGTGCGGGGTACGGCAAGGAGGGGACGGCGTCCGGCGCGGGTCGCCTGGGGCGCGGCGGCGCTCGCGGCCGCCGCGGTCCTCGCGGTGTTGCTCCTCAGACCGGCGCCGGAAGTGGTGCCGCCGCAGGTCGCCGTCTCCATCGAGCGGGAGCAGAGCGCGGGCGGCCGGGAAGCCGGCTCGGCGACCGGCGAGCAGACGCGGCCTTCGCTCGCCGACCAGCAGGGTCCGTCGCAGACGATCGAGCCTCCGAAGACTGGGGAGGTCGAGAAGCCGGCGCGTGCCGTCCGGGCGACCGAGACGCCCGTTCCCGTCGCGAAGGCGGAGAGGGAGGGAACCGAAACCGCCCGGCGTTCCCCGGAACCCCCCTCTCCGTCTCGCGCGAAGGCGGGCGCGGGAGCCGACGTCGCCACGCAAGCGGGGACTCCTGTCGGATCCCTGCAGGCCGCCATTCCGGACAGCACAAGCGCCGAGAGCCTGGCCACGCGGATTCCCGTCTCCCCCGGGATGGGACAGATCCTCGGCACGGTCCGGGACTCCGACGGGAAGCCCCTTCCATACGCGAACGTCCTAATTCTCGGGACAGCGTGGGGGGCGATGACGAACGAGCGAGGCGAGTTCCTGATTCGCGACGTCCCCGTGAAGAGCTACGAGGTCAAGGCGACGTGCATCGGATTCGGTCCGGCCACCGAGACCGCCGTCGTGAGGGAAGGGGCGGCCGCGCGGATCGACTTCGTTCTCGCGCCGGCTCTCCTCACGATGACGGACAACGTCGAAATCACGGCGGCGCGAGAGCGGATCGTGAAGAAGAGCGCTTCGACGCGTCACGAGAACCGGATCGAAGCTCTCGTCGTGCCCGACGAGTTCGCCATGAAGATCGCCGCCCCGAGCCCTCCCGTATATCCGACGACCGGCGGGACGACGCTCCCCAACGACGAGCCGTTCGACTCGATGTTCTTCGAGCACTACGGCGTGAACCCTTTCGTCCCGGCCGACGAGGACTCGCTTTCCACGTTCGCCGTGGACGTCGACACGGGCTCCTACACGGTGACGCGCCGCTACATCGACGAGGGGTTCCTGCCTCCGAAGGATGCGGTCCGGGTCGAGGAGTTCGTCAACTACTTCGAGCAGGGCTACCCGACCTTCTATGACGAGGACTTCCGCATCCTGATCGACGGCGCGCCCGCCCCGTTCGCGGGGAGCGACTACCGGCTGATCCGTGTCGGACTGAAGGCGCGCGACGTCGACGCCCGTGACCGCAAGCCGGCCAACCTCGTCTTCGTCGTCGACGTCTCGGGCTCGATGGCTCGCGAGGACCGCCTCGAACTGGTGAAGAAGGCGCTCGCGATCCTGCTCGATCAGCTCCGCACGGCTGACCGGATCGGCATCGTCGTGTACGGATCGACCGGGCAGGCGATCCTCGAGCCGACCTCCGATCGCGAGCGGATCCGCGCGGCGATCGAGGAGCTTCGCCCGAGCGGCAGCACGAACGCCGAGGAAGGCCTCCGCCTCGCCTACGACATGGCGCGTCGCGCCTACGATGCACACCGGATCAACCGGATCCTCCTCTGCTCCGACGGCGTCGCGAACGTCGGAGTGACCGGCCCCGAAGCGATCCTGCAGACGATCCGGCAAGAGGCCGACCGCGGCATCCAGCTGACCACGATCGGATTCGGGATGGGCAACTACAACGACGTCCTGATGGAGAAGCTCGCCGACAAGGGGGACGGCGCCTACTACTACGTCGACGACCTCCCGGAAGCTCGCCGCGTCTTCGTGGAAAACCTGACCGGCACACTCCAGACCATCGCGCGCGACGTGAAGGTGCAGGTGGCGTTCGATCCGCGCCTCGTCTCGCTCTACCGGCTGATCGGCTTCGAGAACCGCGACGTGCGCGACCAGGACTTCCGCAACGACAAGATCGACGCGGGCGAGGTCGGCGCCGGACACGAAGTGACCGCCCTCTACGAGGTGAAGCTCGCCGGCGAGGCGGCGGAGCGAAGCGGACGCGGCCGGCTCCTGACCGTCCGGCTGCGCTGGGCGCTTCCCGAGTCCGTGACGGAAGGAGCGCCGGCCGTGCGGGAGATCGAGCGCAAGCTCGACGCCCGCGATCTCGCCTCGCGATTCGAGAGCGCCGCGCCGCGCCTCCGCATGGATGCCGCAGTCGCCGAGTTCGCGGAAATCCTGCGCGGCAGTTACTGGGCCAAGGGGAGCCGGATCGCCGATCTGCTGCCGATCGTTCGTCCTCTCGCTGCGGAGCTGGCCGGGGATGAGCGTGTGAGCGAGTTCGCCGGGATGGTGGAACGGGCCGTCCATCTCGAGGCGACGCTGACCCCCGAGCAGCAGCGGGAGCGCCAGGGCGGCGGCCGCGAGGGATGGCCGCCCGAGCCGCGGTCCGGACCGGAGCCTCAGCCGGGAGCACCGCCGGTCGTGCCGCTCGAGAGGGACGGCGGACCCAGATAGGCAGCCGGGCCGCCGCCGCTGCTGTGGCGGCGGCGGCCGGCTCCTGCCCCCATCCTCACAGAACCCTCGTCCTATGGGCTGCCAAGTCGGCGATCGTTTCCGTAGACTGCGAGCCATGTCACTCCATCCACGAGAGGTCGCCCTGAACCTGCTGGCCGGCTCCGTGCCGCTTCGTGACGCGCTCCGCAAGGTGCGCAATGCTCGGAGGCCCCCGCGCGACGACGCGAAGGTCGCGCGCGAGGCGCTGGGCAGGCTCCAGGTTCGACGCGAGTTCATCGGCGATTCGAGGATCGAGGGGGCGACACTGCTCGAGATCGGATCGGGCCGGGAGTTTTCGCTCGCGCTCCTGCTGCTCGCTCTCGGCGCCCGCCGCGTGATCAACGTCGAGATCGATCCCTTCGGATTCATCGACGACGCTTCCTACTATCGCGTCCTCGTGGCGGCGGCTCGCGAGGAAGGGCTCCCGATCGACTGGCCGCCCGCCGGTCTGATCGAGGAGCCGGGGGGTAGCCGGGTCCGTCCGAACCCGGCGAGGATCGCCCTCCATATCGGGCGCTCCGCCGCGACGATTCCGGAGCCGGATGGCTCGGTCGACGTTACCTTCAGCGTGGCCGTGCTCGAGCATGTCTCCGCTGACGCGATGCCGTTCGTCGCGTCGGAGCTGTGCCGCCTGACGCGGCCCGGCGGTGTCGGATACCACCGGGTCGACCTGGCCGATCATTACAGCCGCCGCACGGAGCCGTTCCGGATGCTCCAGTACAGCCCGCGCGAGTACCGCTGGATGTACGGACGGCGCGGCAGCTCCTCGAACCGCCTCCGGATGGACGACATCGTCTCGATCTACCGCTCTGCAGGATTCTCGAAAGTCGGCGTCGAGGACGTGCGCCGTTTCGCCGACGTGGAACGCTTCGATTGCTGGGTCTCCCGATTCCACCCGGACTTCCGCGACGGTGATCGCGACATGCTACGCACCCTCGAGTTCATGCTCGTCCTGGAGCGATAACGGCCCGCACGCGGCCGCACGCGGCCGCTCTCCGCTCGCTTTCGTCTCCTGCCGCCCGCTCCGCTTCATGCGACCCGCGCCTTTCCCGGTCCGGCTCTTGCTTCTCGGCATCTCTCGCGCACACCGGCGCACCGGCCGCGCGCGGA
>JBHGAY010000062.1:0-8756 GCA_041946735.1 Candidatus Eiseniibacteriota bacterium | reverse complement strand
CTTTGCCGGGAGCGCTGCAGGTCGTACAATTGCGGGGCCTAGTTTCCGACGGGTCGGCGTTCGGCCGGCCGCATGGCAGCCGCCCGCCCACGCCCTCCCGTTTCGAACATCCGCCGGCCACCCGGCCAAGGAACGAACATCGGAAGGAGGCCCCCCATGTCCGGCGTTCGACGGTCTTGCCCCCGTCCACCGCTCCCGCGCGGCCGCGTTCGCGCGCTCGCCTTTCGCCTCGTCCTCGGGTCCGCCCTCCTCGCCTGGGCGGCGGGGACGGCCCATGCCCTGCTCCCCGACGCACGTGGAGCCGCCCCGCCTACCACCGGACCGGCGCCGGCGAGACTGGTGGCAGCGCAAGGCGAGCCGCAAGGCGAGCTGCGGAGCTTCCTGGAGCATCCCGGCTGGCCGAGGCAGATGGCGGTCCATCCCAACTACTCCCCTGCCGGAGGTCCGGCGACGGTCGACACCGACGGGGACGGGGAGATGGAGATCTTCGCCGCATCGACGGACGGCAAGCTCTACGGCTGGCGCACGGACGGAACGGCTCTCGCCGGCTTCCCGGTGACGGTCGGCTCGCGCGTGCAATCGTCCCCTTCGATCGGCGACATCACGGGGGACGGAGTGCCGGAGATCGTCGTCGTCGAGCTCACTCACGTGCTCGCGCGGCGCCTCGACGGCGGCGCCCTCTGGAGCGTCGCCCTGAGCGGCTCCTCGAACATGTCGAGCGCCGTGCTGGAGGACCTCGACGGCGACGGCACGCTCGAGGTCATCGCCGGCTTCGGCAACTTCATCCACGTCTTTCGCGGCGACGGCAGCTACTACCCCGGCTTCCCCGCAGCCATTCAGAGCATGTACGGCGCGTGCGCGACGCCCGCCGTCGGAGATCTGGACAATGACGGCGTGCAGGAGATCGTCGTCGAGGGGTGGGAGTACCTGAACGTGCTTCACGAAGACGGCACCGTGATGGCCGGATGGCCACAACACCTGCCGCTCTCCTACGACGGCTACTCCTACGCCTCTCCCGCGCTCGTGGACTTCGATGGCAACGGAGACCTCGAGATCGCGGTTGGCTACCACGAGTCGGGCGGCGGCAACTGGTCGGGGAAGGTCGCCGTATGGCATCACGACGGGACGCTGGCGCCCGGCTGGCCGTACGTGATGCAGGACTTCGGCTCCTGGTGCTACTCCACACCGGCCGTTGGCGACGTCGACGAAGACGGCGCCCCCGAGTTCGCCGTGACCTCCCACAACGGGCGGATCTATCTCTTCAACTTCGACGGCACGTTGGTTCCCGGCTTCCCGGTCAATGCGAACTGGCCGAACATGGAGTGCTCCTGCTCGATCGCCGACATCGACGACGACGGTCATCTCGAGATCCTGGCCGGATCGAACACGACGCCGGGGGAGTTCCGGGCGTACGAGCGCGACGGGACGATGACGCCGGGATTCCCGGTCCCGACGGGCGGCGCGATGGTCGTCAGCGGATCGTGCGACGCCGACGTCGATGGCGATGGACAGGTCAACGTCTGCATCCACACGAGCAGCGGCTCGGTGCATCTCTGGGACTTGCCGTACACGTTCCATGCCGATCGGGTCGCGTGGGGCAGGCCCTATCACGACGACCATCACACCGGCAACGTCCGCACCCCCAACCCGGCGTCGATCTTCGAGCCTTCGATCGTCGCTCCGTCGGCGATCCTCCGCGGATTCCCCAATCCGACCCGCGACCGCATCGTCTTCTCCTGGCAGGGCGGGGCCGCGGGGGGGACGATGGAGCTTCTCGATCCCTCGGGCCGCCGCATCGCCGCCTTCCCGCTCGGCGGATCGCGAGAGGCGGCGATCGACCTGCGCGCGCTGCGCGCTCCCGGCGGCGCTCCTCTGCCGGCCGGCGTCTACCTTGCCCGCTTCCGCTCCGATCCGGGCGGGACGGCTACGGCCGTGAGGAGCTTCGTCTTCCTTCGTTGATGCCGGACGTCCGGCTTCGCCACGCGTCGGCCTGCGTCAGCCCTGCAGGTACCAGACGAAGGTGGCGATTGCGGTGAGGAGGGTCAGGACCAGGCTGATGAGGACGGTGGTCCGCAGCACCCGGCCCTCCTCTCCGATCCGGTCGATGATCGCCGCGGCGTTCTGAAGCTTCGCCGGCGAGATCACCGAGGCCAAACCGCCCCCGATCCCTCCGGCGGCCGCGAGCAGGAGTCCCACCGAGAGAGGCTTGCCGAGGACCTCTGCGGTTTCCGTGTGGAATCGAGAGAGCATCGCGATCGCGCTCGTCTCCGATCCGGAGACGAAGCCGGCGAGCAACCCGAGGTACGGCGCCGCGAGTCCGTAGCCCGACTGGAAGATCGTCGCGGCGGCCCCGGCGACCACGTGCACCATGTTCCGCGCCGGGTCGGCGAGCGCCCAGCCGCTTCCCTTTCCCGAATGGTCGATGACATAGGCGATCGCGAAGTAGATCGCCGCTGCGAACATCGGGCGAGGCGCCCGGCGCGCCGATTTCGCGAGGACCGCGCGCCATTGCTGTCCGGTGGGACGCAGGAAGACGGCGGCGACGATCGTGGAGACGAACACCCAGGTGTACGCCTGCCAGAACAGGCGCGTCGCCGTAGGATGCCCCGGAATGATCGGGATCGCGAGCGGCGCGCTCTCGAAGAGCAGGCGGAAGAACGGCAGTCCCTTGACGTTCACGAGGGTCGCGAACAGGAGCAGCAACAGCCAGGGGCTCACCGCGCGCAAGAGCCCCATCCCCCGCTTCACCTTCCGGTCTTCCTCCGTCAGGTCCGCCTCGCGATAGACGGGGCGGCGGCGCAGGAGCAGGACGATCGCGATCGCGAGGATGATCGCCGCTCCGGCGACGATGCCGGTGAGGGGCACGAGGTCGAGCCGCGCCATCATCCAGCAGGACAGACCTGCCACGGCGCCGGTCAGGAGCGCGGGGAGCAACCCCCGCGCGACCATCCTTCCCCGGCCGACGATCCAGAACATGCCGAGGGCGATCCCGGTCGTGACGAACGGGATGAAGCGGGCGAAGAGCAAACCGGTGTCCTGGAGCGTCCACTCGACGCCGGCCGCGCGCGCGATCGGCGCCAGGACATCGGTGTAGACGACCGCCGGGATCGCGAGCAGCGCGTAGGTGCAGAGGCTGTCGTAGCCGATCGCCGGGAGCGCGATCGCCACGAAGCTCGAGTACCCGAGCGCGACCAGGATCGGCGGAAGAATCGAGACCGGGGTCGCGCCGAGCGCCGTGATCAAGGTGCCGAAGCCGACGTTGATCATCAGGATCTGCGCGATCCGGTCGGCCGGAGAGACGGAACGCATCGCGAGGACGATCCGCTTCACCGCGCCCGTCTCGATCATGAAGGTCATCTGGAAGAGGCTCGCCCCCACCATGAGGCTGATCGGAAAGGAGGCGACGATCCCGGCGAGCGATGCCCGCGTGATCACGTTCCCTGCCGTCTGGAAGTAGAGAGCGGCGACGGCGACCGTGACCCCCCAGCCGATCACGCCCGCGATGTCGGCTGCCGTCCGCCGGATGAGAAGCAGCGCGAAGATGACGGCGATCGGCGAGATCGCGAGAAGAACGGAAAGGGGATTCATGCGGCCTCCTCCTGCTTGCGCGGATCAGAAGCGTGCGACGATCTGCCAGCGCCCGTACCAGGCGGCGTCCGCTCCGGGGGCGTAGAAGTCCCCGGGATCGAACCATTCCGCCAGCAGCTGCCCCTGGAGATCGGGCGCGAAGGTCACGTCGAGCCGTCCGGCGGCCAGCCATCCGCGAACGTCGCCGCCGCCGGGACCGGTCTCCTGTGGAGCGAGCAGCCGGGAGCCGCGCAGCGCAAGCACCACGCGCTTCTCGAGGTTGACCTTCCCTTCGAGCCAGAAGCCGATCAGGTTCGTCCAGGCGCCGGGATCGTCGTTCGGAATGCGGGTGGTGTTGTCGGAGAAGGTGTAGATGAGCAGCTCCGAGTACTTCGGCCACTCTGCGTAGAAGTCGTCCCACCCTTCGAAGTCGCCGGTCTCCGGATCGTCTCCCGAGAGCGCGACAGCGCCCGCTTCCAGCGTTCCGTGCCGCTCGCAGCTGCCGGTGTATCCCAGATGGGCCACCCCGCCGATCGCGCGGGCATCCTCCCCCGCCCGCCTGCCGAACTCGTACGCCCCCTCGACCGCGAGGAACGGGCCGGTTTCGGGAAGCCGGGCGAAGCGGGCGCCGAGAGCGGTGGTTCGCTGCGGGGGGTGGACGATCCCCGCGCGGGTGGCGACGGCCCGCTCCTGCTTGCGATGAAGAGCGTAGACGTCGAAAGGCGCCCTGCGGGCGTAGAGACCGTAAAGGTCCTCCTCGCGGGTCTCGGCGCCGAACCCCTCGTCGTCGATCTTCGCTTCGAAGAGATCGATCGACCATCCGGACGGGCGGTAGCTGGCGAGGAGAGCATCGAACCAGGCGGAGCTCGATCCGTCGGCGGGAGTGCCGTCGAAGATCAGGAAACCCTCGCCGTAAGCGAGGTCTTGCCGGCCGAGCCGCAACGACAGGTGCGTCTCCGGCGGAGCGCCGATCTCCACCCAGCCGTTGTCGAGGGAGATCTTGCTTTCGGAATCGCGGACCCCGGCATTGGTGACCCCGCGTCCGAAGCGATACTCGTTGCCGAGACGGAAGAACAGGCGCAGCCGGTCTCGGGGCTGGGCGTCCACCTGCAGCCGCGCCCGGAGCCGGTAGTACTCGTAGTCGTCCCGAGCCTCTCGGGAGTCGTCGAGATCCAGAAGGTTGTCGAATCCCTCTCCGCGGAAGCGGATCTCTCCGCCGAAGGCGAGCTTCTCTCCCTCTCCTCGAGCGGGAAGGGAAACGGCGAGCGAGAGGCAGGACCCTAGCAAAACGAAGGCGAGCACGAAGACCGGCGGCCGGACACCCATCATCCACCCCTTGGCGACTGCGACCATCGCGGCGGCCCGAACCCGTCCGGGTCGCGGAAAACGAGGGTGACCGTAACGGCACCTTAGGAACCGGTCAAGGGGGAGGTTTCGCGACGACGGGACGACTTCGGCGAAGCGGTCGATTAGACTTTCGCCGGGTTTCCGTCAGAACAGAAACAATTCCTGGCGCTCACGATGCGGCGCGATCCGGAATTGTTCGCGACACACGGTCGTTGCCGTCGCGATCGGAAGGCCGATTCGCTATCCTCTCTCCGGTACGCTTCCGCCTTCGGCCGCGCCGTCGCGGCCGTGCGGGAGGCGAGGGAAAGGCGAGGTGCGACGATGTCCGGCATCGTGTTCTGGAAGACGACCGACAGAGAAGGGATCGTGAGGTTCTACACGGAACGCGTCGGGATGGAGCGCTGGCTCGACCAGCCGGATTGCAGCTTCCTCTGTCACGGCAACCTGATCCTCGGGTTTCACCAGCAGCCCTCCGCCGACCGCGAAGGGCTCATCACCTTCTTCTATCCCGACCGGGCCTCCGTCGATCGGATGTACGAGCGCTTGCGCGACTGCGCGAAGAGCGAGCCGAAGGCGAACGAGAAGTTCTCGATCTATCACTTCTTCGCGAGCGATCCGGAAGGACGGTCGCTCGAGTTCCAGTCGTTCGATCATCCGCTGCCGGCCTTCCTCACCGGAGAGGAGCTGCTGCAGACGAGGCGGAGCATTCGCATCTTCCGCGACGAGCCGGTCGATCCCGCCGTGCTGTCGCGCCTGTTGCGTCTCGCGCGCGTCGCTCCGTCCGCGCGGAACACGCAGCCCTGGCTCTTCGTCGTGATTCGCGACCGTGAGAGGCTCGCGCGCCTCGCCGCCGTTCGGGGAGACTCGAGCGCGCCGATCGCTCAGGCGCCGATGGCGGTCGCGATCGCGGCCGATCCGCAGATCTCCCCCCTTCCGATCGACGACGCTTGCATCGCCACGTATCACTTCCTGCTGGCCGCGCATCTCCATGGTCTCGGAGGTTGCTGGATCGGCGCGATGAACCGAGACGACGTGAAGGAGATCCTCGGAATCGATCCACGCTTCTTCGTCGCCACGGTGACGCCGCTCGGCTGGCCGGCGGAGATGCCGGCGATGCGCCCGCGCCAGGAGGTGCGGGTGCGGCAGGTCGGCTGAAGGCCGGCTGCTAGGCGCGCCGGGTCCGGCCGGAGGAAGGTCGTCAGCAGGAGGCGCGGCCGCGGCGGAAGGGCCGGTCAGCGTCCCGCCAAGTCGTGAATGTCGATCGAGCCGCTGCCCGTATCGATCCGGACGGTCGCCGCGCCCGCTCCGACACGGATCGACATCTCGCCCTGATCCTTGTGTAGGAGCTGCGCTTCGGTGAGATCGCACCGGATCCGTCCCGATCCGGTGGAGGCCGAGATCGAGGCGCTCGCGTCGGCCGGGATCCGGAGGTCGACCGCCCCGCTGCCGGTTTCCAGATCGAAGGGCCCCGGCCCCATCCTTCCGAAGTCGGCGCGGATCGAGCCGCTGCCGGTGTCGATCCGGCCCCGATCGGCCCGGACCTCCATCGCCTCGACCGTTCCGCTGCCCGTGTCGATCTGGATCTGCGAGCAATCGATCGCGTCGACCTCGACCGATCCGCTCCCGGTGTCGATCACGATCTCCCCGCCGGACGCTCCGCGCAGCTCGACGTCGCCGCTGCCCGTGTCGATCGACGCTCCGCCGCGAACGTCATGAACGACGACCTTCCCACTCCCCGTGTCGATCGTGAGACCCCCTTCGACGTTCTCCGCGGTGATCGGCCCGCCGTGGGTGGCCAGCACCGTCCCGCCGGTCGTCCCCGAAGCGGTGACCGATCCGACGCCATGGCGGATCTCGATCTTGCGCCCGGCCGGCACGTGCACCGTCACGTCCGCCCAGATCTCGGTGCCCGACCCCGACCCGGAGACGGTGATCTCCTTCCCGCGGCCGGCCGAAAGGAGCAGGTCGAGCCAGCCTTCCTTCTCGTTGCCGAGCCGGAACGAGGTCTTCGACCCCCTGCCCAGCGGGGGATAGACGAAACGGGTTTCGGACGGAAAGAGGATCGAGAGCTTCGCGTCGGCCCCTTCGCTCTGCTCGAAGCGCACCCGATCGGCCGAGGCGTCCTTGCCGCGTACCGCCACCTCGACCTCGAAGGCGCTTGCGGTCGATCCCACGACCCGGACCTCGCCCACCACGTTTCCGACGACGAGGCTCTGCGCCTCGACCTGAAACCGGCGGTCGAAGGGAGAGCCGGCTCGGACCCCCTTGGGCAGGACCATCAGGATCCCGCCGAGAGCCGCCAACCCGATCATGGCCGCCAGCATCGACTTACGACTCATCGAATCCTCCCTCCTGGTTTGGAGTCTCCGGGCACTCCGGGGACTCCGGTCGCTCGCGCCGCCGGGAAGGCTAGCCGATCCCAGCCTTTCGACGCGAGGGCGAACGATCCATGCCGAAAGCGAACGATCGACGGAGCGAGGCGGCAGGTGTAATATTCGGCGCGGCGGTTTCCGCCCCCTTCATCACTGCCCCACGCCTGCATGACGCGCAAGGGGGCCGGGGCGTTGAGATCGATCGTCCCTGATCGCCCGAAGCGGCGGGAGGTCCGGACCGGCAGCGTGCGCCGACGATCGTCCGGATCCTTATGGCCGTCCGTCCTTGGTCCTTGATTGGGGGCTCGTGCGCGATCGTTGCCGCGCGCCAGGCGCGGGGCAACCTCCGCGCCTCTCGTGCGTGAGCCAGGCGCCCGACTTCGTGGCGCCATGCTCGGGCGTCGCCCGGTCGGAGTTCCCGCTCCGTCCCGGCCGGCGCGCTTCGCGGTCGCGTATGCGGCCGCGCCGGTCGTCGCCGTTGCTGCGAACTGCGGAGGCGGTGCCGCCGGCGCGGACCGTTCAGCCGTTTCGTAGCGGCGCGAAGAGCGCGCGAGAGAAGGAAAGAAATGTGAGGGTGATCATTTCTCGCTTGAGAAACGGATCGACGATCTCTATCTTGCGCAGGCTGAGGTGGGCATGCCGCCCGGGTCGCGTACCCGTTTCGACTTCGGTCCTGGACCTCCCTTCCGGCCACCTCGGTAGGTCTTTGCTTTCGAGCCCCTGGAACAGCACGGCACGGTCGACACGCGCCGGTCCTCCGGCGACAACGCCTCCGCTCAGAGGCGGAATCCACGCATTCCGTTCCGATAGGAGAACCATGAGAGGATCTCGCCGCCTTCTCGCTGCGCCTGCGTGCGCCTGGCTCGTTCTCGCGCTCGCTGCGGCGCTTGCCGCTCCCGGAATCGCGCTCGCCCGCCCGGCCGGCGCGCCCGGTCAGGCTCCTCCCGTCCGTCACGCCCCCCCGGAGCGGCCCGCGGCTCCGGTGAACGACAGCTACGAACCGAACGACACCGCGGCACAGGCCGCCCCTCTCCCTCTGGGGGTCGAGATCGAATCGTGGCTCTCGTTCCTGGGCGATGAGGACTACTACAAGTTCGATCTCGCGGAGATTCAGCAGATCACCGTGACTCTCCGCTCGCTCCCCACGGACTACGACGTCTGGCTCTACTGGGAGGATCCCGCGGACCATCTGCTCTACTACTTCGGAGACGACTGGGGTTCGCAGAACCCGGAGACCGCCGACGAGCAGATCCAGGTGACGCCCCCACACCCCGGGACGTTCTACGTGTATGTCTACGGCTGGCTCTTCGACTACAACCCGGATGACTCCTACCTTCTGAAAGCGACGGCGGGGGGCGGCGGAGCCGGGCAGCCGCCCGCGGTCACCGTGAGTGTCCCCAACGGAGGCGAGAGCTGGGAGGCGGGCTCGCAGCATGCGATCACCTGGACGGCGACCGACCCCGATACACC
>JBHGAY010000061.1:0-8856 GCA_041946735.1 Candidatus Eiseniibacteriota bacterium | reverse complement strand
CTCCCACCCCCCCTTCCAGGGGGGGCGGCGCGCACTGAGGTAGACGGAAGCCGATGCGCGCCGCGCTCGCCGCGCGCACCCGAGTCGCAGACGTTGGATCTGCGTAGCGCGGCGAGCTGATCCCATTGCTCCCACCGTTGTACGCTCGGCCGTCCGGCCCGCGCTCGGCGCATAGCGCAGCTCGCCGCGGGCCGGCCGTGCCTCGGCGGCGTCCGGGCTACCGCAATGCAGCAGGTGACCTCCCAGGGGGATAGGGTCGATGCGGACGAGGGGGCGGGAAGATCGGCTACATCCTCTCGACCCACGGGGCGCGCCACTCGGCAGCCGGGAACGGCTTCGACCAGTACGCGGTCTCCTTCGCGATCAGCCCGTCGCGCATCTCGAAAAGGAAGACGCATAGGAATGGGTCGCCGTCGCCGTAGTCGAGGTCGGCCTCGAGCGTCCATAGATCTCCGCTCCCCGTGATCCGCTTGATACTTGCTTTCGGCAGACTGGGGAAGCGGCGGTAGATCTCGCGCCGGTTCTCTCCGCCGACGATCCGTTCCCGAGACTGCGGCCACTCCAGGACCACGTCGTCGGTGAACACGCGGTCGAGAGCGTCGAGGTCCGCCGCGTTGATCGCGGCCACCAGCCGCTCGATGGTTGCCCGGTTCGCGTGGTCGTCCATCGGAAACTCCTTCTGCGGCATCGGCAAGCATAGCGGACTTGGCTGGTCGTGCGTGGCGAGGCGCGCCGTTTGGACGGGCGATGGCGCCCGCGGCCCCACGCTTACTGCGGCCAGGCAGCCGATGCGCTGTCGAGGCACGTCCGGCCCGCAGCGAGCTGCGCTATGCGCCGAGCGCGGCGCGCTAGCGGTTCGTCGTGCTGAGCGCGCGCCGCCCCCCTCTGGGGGAGGGTGGGGGACGGGAAGCTGAGTTGCGCGGCTGGGTCCGGGAGGGTTCCGGCGCGCAGCTGCGCTCTGCGCCAAGCGCCGGAACCCTCCGGGCCCGGCCGGCTCCGTGCCGCCGTCTTCTTCTCGTGCACCTGTCTCCGTCCATCTTGCCGTCGCTCCGTCGCTCCGCTCGAGCAACGGGGCCGCGGCTTCCCCGATCGGCTACAATCGCCTCCATGGACCGAATCGACATCCGCGGCGCCCGCGAACACAACCTCAAGAACATCTCTCTCTCCATCCCCCGAGACCGCCTCACGGTCGTGACCGGAGTGAGCGGCTCCGGCAAATCGAGCCTGGCGTTCGATACCCTGTATGCCGAGGGGCAGCGGCGCTACGTGGAGTCGCTTTCGGCGTACGCGCGCCAGTTCCTCGGGCAGATGGAGAAGCCTGACGTCGATCAGATCGAGGGACTGTCCCCGGCGATCTCGATCGAGCAGCGCTCCGCCGGCCACAATCCGAGGTCCACGGTCGCCACGACCACCGAGATCTACGACTACCTGCGCGTCCTGTTCGCCCGGGTCGGCGTGCAGCACTGCTACAAGTGCGGCCGGCCGATCACGCGGCAGTCGATCGACGAGATCTTGGCGCGGCTCTTCACCGAGGCGACCGGCAAGCGGGCGCAGATCCTGGCGCCGGTCGTGTCGGGCCGCAAGGGGGAGTACCGAAAGGAGCTGGACGCGCTTCGCCGGCAGGGCTTCCTGCGTGTGCGCGTGGACGGCGAGATCCGTTCGCTCGAGGAGGAGATCGCGCTGGCGAAGAATCGGCGGCACACGATCGAGGTCGTCGTCGACCGCATCACGATCGACGAAGGCCGGCGGCGCCGCATTGCCGACTCGCTCGAGACGGCGCTCGCCACCGGCAAGGGCACGGCGGTCGTCCTTCCCGAGGAGGGCGAGGAGATCGTCTTCAGCGAGCAGTCCGCCTGCCCGCGTTGCGGGATCTCCTTCGAGGCGCTCCATCCGCGGAACTTCTCGTTCAACAGCCCGTACGGCGCGTGCCCGAAGTGCCAGGGGCTCGGCTCCCTGCTCGAGATCGACGTGAACCTGCTCGTCCACGATCCCGACCTCTCGCTCTCCGAGGGGGCGCTTCCCGTCTTCCGCAACGCGGAGGAAGGATGGCACGGCTCGATCCTCCGCTCGATGGCGAAGGAGTACCGCTTCTCGCTCGACACGCCATGGAAGAAGCTGCCGAAGAGCGCGAAGGACCTGGTCCTCTATGGCACCGGCGAAGACGAGTTCAAGATCTCCCACGTCAGCGACCGCGGCCGCTACGAATGGAAGGGGAAGTTCGAAGGGGTCGTCGGGAACCTGATGCGGCGCTACCGCGAGACTTCGTCCGAGGAGATCCGCGAGTGGATCGAAGGGTTCATGAGCCCGCATCCGTGTCCGGAGTGCAAGGGGGCGCGCCTGAAGCCGCAGACGCTCGCCGTCACGATCGGCTCGTGGAACATCGCCACCTGGACCCATCTCTCCGTCCGCGAGGCGCTGCAGCGGATCGGCGAGCTGATCCCCGGCGAGCGCGAGAGGCCCGTGGGGGAGCCGATCCTGAAGGAGATTCGCGACCGACTCGGCTTCCTCGACGACGTCGGGCTCGGCTATCTCACGCTGGACCGAGCCTCCGCGAGCCTGTCCGGGGGCGAAGCGCAGCGCATCCGGCTCGCGACGCAGATCGGCAGCCAGTTGGTCGGCGTCCTGTACATCCTCGACGAGCCGTCGATCGGCCTCCATCACCGGGACAACCATCGCCTCCTCGCGACGCTCACGCGCCTGCGCGACCTCGGCAACACGGTCGTCGTCGTCGAGCACGACCGCGACACGATGCTTGCCGCCGACTTCCTGGTCGATCTGGGACCGGGAGCGGGACGGCACGGCGGGGAGCTGGTCGCTGCCGGCAAGCCGGAGGAGGTGATGCGGACTCCCTCCTCGCTGACGGGCCAGTACCTGACCGGGGCGCGGGAGATCCCGCTGCCGGCGTTGCGGCGTTCGGGATCGGGGAAGTGGCTCGAGGTGCGCGGCGCCCGCCACCACAACCTCCGCTCGATCGACGTCGCCTTTCCGCTGGGCACGCTCGTCTGCGTGACCGGCGTCTCGGGTTCGGGAAAGTCGAGCCTCGTGAACGAGATCCTCTATCCCGGCCTGCAGCGGCATCTGAGCTTCAGCGGTCCGATGCCGGGGCCGCACAAGGACATTCGCGGCCTGGAACACATCGACAAGGTGATCGACATCGATCAATCGCCGATCGGCCGTACCCCGCGCTCGAACGCGGCGACCTACACGGGCTCCTTCACCGAGATCCGCGATCTGTTCTCGCGCCTGCCGGAGTCCAAGGTGCGCGGCTACAAGCCCGGGCGCTTCTCCTTCAACGTGAAAGGTGGGCGCTGCGAGGCGTGCGGCGGCGACGGGGTCGTCAAGATCGAGATGCACTTCCTTCCCGACGTCTACGTCAAGTGCGAGGTCTGCGGAGGCAAGCGATACAATCGCGAGACGCTCGAGGTGACGTACAAGGGACGTTCTATCGCCGACGTCCTCGACCTGACCGTCGAGGAGGCTTGCTCCCTCTTCGAGAACATTCCGGTGTTGAACCGGCGGTTGAGCGCGCTCCGCGACGTCGGCCTCGGCTATCTGCATCTCGGCCAGCCCGCGACGACCCTCTCCGGTGGGGAGGCGCAGCGCGTGAAGCTCGCGACCGAGCTGTCCCGCGTCTCGACCGGACGGACCGTCTACATCCTCGACGAGCCGACGACCGGCCTGCACTTCGAGGACATCCGCATCCTGCTCGAGGTGCTCGGCAAGCTCGTCGATGCGGGCAACACGGTCGTCGTCATCGAGCATCAGCTCGACGTGATCCGCACCGCCGACTGGGTGATCGACCTCGGCCCCGAAGGGGGAGACGAGGGCGGGCGTCTCGTCGCGGCCGGCACCCCGGAGGACGTCGCGCAGGTGAGCGGGTCGTACACCGGGATCGCCTTGCAGGAGGTCCTTCCGGCGGCGGCGGGCAACGGGACGGCAAAGCGCGGGCGACGGAACGGACGGCGCGGCGCGCCGGAGGGCAGGAGCGCGGCCGTCGCCGGCCGCACCGCCTGAAGTCCCTCGTTCGACGGTTTGTCTCGACCGCCCGTTGGCGGTATCCTTTCCCCGGCTCCAATTCGAGTGTCTTGGTCCCAATCGAGCGCGCTCGCACTTGCGCGAGCACTTCCTTGACGGTCGAGCCGATCGACCGTCACAGCCGCGAAGGAGGTGGCGATGGACATTCGTGATCGTTTTTCCGCAGGCGGTCTCGCGATCGGAATCCTCTGTCTCTTTTGCACGATCGCTTTGCCCGCGATGTCGCGGGCGGAAGGATCGCCGGACCCGCTGTGCTGCTGGACCTCGCTCGACGAGGCGCAGCGCCTCTTGCTCTATCCGTTCCGATCTGTGGACGACCCGGGCTTCGCGACGTTCACCGTCATCGTCCGGGACAACGATTGCCAGCCTGTGGCGAACGCTCTGGTGGAGATCCTTCCGGGTGGTCTGACGGAGGGGCGCGTGCACCTGTGCGACCAGGCGATCACGAGCAGCCTGACGAACTCGCAGGGCTCGGTCCGGATGTCCCTCCCGGGGAGTGGATGCATGAAGGGACCGGACGCGGTCGTGATCCGGGCGAACAACGTGGTGATCCGCATGTTCGAGACGGTGGTGAGCACCGACTATGCCGGACACGACAACGTCGGCCTGCCGAACCTCTGGGACGAGAACACGAGCCTGATCGATTTCGCGGCGTTCGCGCAGGCGTTCCGGGCGGGCGGTCCGAGCTGCCACGACTACGACAACGACGGGCGGATGAGCCTGGCCGACTTGACGATCTTCGCGCAGGTCTACCTCGGGCCTTCCTCCTGCCACTAGGCGTCCGCTCGCAGGGGAAGGTCGCAGCAGGATCTTTGGCGTGGCCTCGGTCGATGACCGGTCGGAGGCGCTCCTCGTTTCTGGTGTACGATTTCGACCTATCCAGGAGGGAGGGGCGCCATGGAGATCCTGATCCTCGGGGGGACCGTATTCCTCGGGCGCGCGCTCGTCGACGCTGCGCTCGCTCGTGGCCACCGCGTGACGACGTTCACGCGCGGCAAGCACAATCCCGAGCTGTACGCCGGGCGCACGGGCGTCATGATGCTCCACGGCGATCGCGACGGCGGCCTCTCCGCCCTCGGGGACGGCCGGTGGGACGCGGTGATCGACACCTGCGGCTACTTCCCGCGCGTCGTCCGCGCCTCGGCCGAGCACCTGCGCGATCGCGCGGGCCTCTACACCTTCATCTCCAGCATCTCCGTCTATCCCGACCTCTCGATCGTGGGGATCGACGAGACCGCCGCCGTCGGAACGGTTCCTGACCCGACCGTCGAGGAGATCACCGGCGAGACGTACGGCCCGCTGAAGGCTCTGTGCGAGGAGGAGGTCGAGAAGGTCTTCCCGGGGCGCACGCTCCGCATCCGCCCGGGACTGATCGTCGGTCCCCATGATCCGAGCGACCGCTTCACCTACTGGCCCGAGCGAGTCGCGGCCGGCGGGGAAGTGCTGGCGCCCGATCGCCCGGACGTCGTCGTCCAGGTGATCGACGTGCGGGATCTGGCGGACTGGACGATCCGGATGGTGGAACGCGGCGAGACCGGGATCTACAACGCCACGGGCCCCGACGAGGCGCATCCGCTCACGATCGGGCGGATCCTCGACGCTTCGAAGCGGGAGAGCGGCAGCGACGCGACCTTCGTCTGGGTTCCCCAGGCGTTTCTCGTCTCGCACGGCATCGAGGGATGGATGGACCTTCCGGTCTGGGTGCCCGAAGGGGGCGACTCCGCCGGGCTCCACACGGCCGACGTATCCAAGGCGGTCACCGCCGGCCTCGCCTTCCGTCCGATCGAGGAGACCGTGCGCGATACGCTCGAATGGGTGGTGACTCTGCCCGCCGATCGTCCGAGGCGCGCCGGGCTCACGCGCGAGCGCGAGCAGGAGATCCTGCGGGCGTGGTGGGAGAGCGGCGAATCGACCTCTCCATCGGCTGGACCGGGATGAGGGAGGGCTGCGATCCGCGCCGCCCGCCGAGACTCGCGAGCCCAGGAGGACCGAAATGCCAGGGGAACAGGCGCCGCTGATCGAAGGCTATACAGTGGCGGATCTCGAGGCGGAGGAGTTCGAGGAGATCTTCCGCAGCCATAGGAAGGAAGTGTTCGCCGAGACGATCGACCTGTTTCCGGAGCGCTACCTCAGCGACGAGGAGAAGGCGAGGATCGAAGGGCTCCGCGCGCGGATGGGGGAGCCGTTCCGCCTGCGCCTGGGCATCTACCAGGAGGACCGGCTGGCCGGATGGTTCACCGGCGTCCAGAGCGACGCCGGCCGCTTCTACATGGCCAACACCGGCATCTTCAAGGAGCACCAGGGCCGAGGGATCTACAAGGCGCTCCTGCCGAGGATCCTCGATCGCGTCCGCGCGGAGGGCTTCCAGATCGCCTGGAGCCGCCACACGGCGACGAACAATCGCGTCATCGTGCCGAAGCTGAAGGCCGGCTTCCTCATCACCGGCTTCGAGCTGTCGGACGTCTTCGGCCTGCTCGTCCATCTGTCCTACTTCATGAACCCGATGCGGCGCCGGATCCTCGACTATCGCTCCGGCCAGTGCGCGCCGGACGCCGAGCTGCGGAAGCTCCTGGGGTTCTGACGACCATGGAGACCCTGCGGCGCCTCACCTCCGGCGATGCCGCGCGCTACGCGCGCCTGCGGCTCCGCATGCTGCACGACTCGCCCTGGGCGTTCGGCTCGAGTCCCGAGGACGACTTCGCCCTCGATCGGGAGCATCTCGTGCAGATGTTCGCTTCGGAGGCGGAGGCGGCGACGGTGGCGTTCGAGGATCCGGAGACGGGAGAGCTGATCGCCGCGGCGGGCGTGCGGCGTGAGAGCAAGAAGAAGTTCCGCCACCGCGCGACGATCTGGGGCGTCTACGTCGAGCCCGCGCATCGCGGGAAGGGGCTCGGCGCGGAGCTGATCGCAACGCTGCTCGAGATCGCTCGCGGCTGGCCCGGTGTCGACTACGTGGATCTCGGAGTGAGCGAGGGGGCGCCGGAGGCGAAGCGCCTGTACGAGAGGTTCGGCTTCCGCGCGTGGGGCCGCGAGCCCGGCGCCACCCAGCTCGAGGACGGCCGGCGCTTCGACGAGATCCACATGACGCTGCTCCTGCACGCGCCGTCGGACGGATCCGCGGTATAGAATCATGAAGCGCGGGGTTGGAGACGGAGGGCTGCCTGCGATGCATCGGATCCCCACGCCACGCCTGAACCTGCTCCTCCCCGTCCTCGGTCTTCCCCTCCTCGGTCTTCTCCTCGGATTCCTCAGCCTCTGCTCCTGCGGCGCTTCTCGAGCGATGCGGGACGCCGCCGATCGCAGGACGATCCCGAGCGAAGAGCCGATCCTCCTCTATGACCGCTACAGCTCCTGGTTCCGCGGCGACACGACAAGACATCACCTGCGGATCTGGCAGGACGGGTGGGCTCTGGCGCAGGACCGTTTCAGAGGCAATGCGCTCGATACGTGGGGTCGCATCGCCCCGGAGGAGATCGAAGATCTCCTCGCCTTTCTGATTCACGCACAGCGCCTCCCGGAGATCACCGAGGCGGGAGTCGACTCTGCCCGGGCGCGGATTGCGAAGGAGACGGGAATCGGGACGAACATCGCCGACGCCGGATGGCAGCAGATCCGTTACCGCGACGGCGGTCGGGTGGGTCAGGTCTCGCTGTATGCCGCCGATCTGTTCGCTCCCAAGTATCCGGAGATCACCGAGTACGCGCGGTTCGCATCCTGCGTCCGCTATCTCGAGGGGCTGCGCACGGAACTGATCCTGGGCGGAAGCGGACCGATGGGCGAGGTGATCCTGTGCGCGAACGAAAGGCTGGTCGAGGACGCCGGTCCGGCCGAGCCAGTCTCCCGGTCCGACTTCCGAGAGGCGACCCGCTGGTCATCGATCGACCTGCGCACCCTGTCGCTCGATCGAAAGACCCCCGTTGCCCCCGACACGATCGAGACGGTATGGGGCAAGGTGGAAGTGGAAGGGGGCCGCCCGCGGATCGTCGACTTCCAGCGCGAGAAACGGTGGCGGGATCGGACGGTTCGGGAGATGGCGGCCGAACGAGCGCCGCGTATCAGCAGGGAGGAGTAGCCGGCAGCAGCGCAGGAGCAGCTGGCGGCAGCAACCAGGCAGGAGCCGCCGGTGGCAGCAACCGGGCAGGAGCCGCCGGTGGCAGCAACCAGGCAGGAGCCGCCGGTGGCAGCAACCGGCAGCCGGTAAGGACGGCCGCGGGAAGGAGACGAACGATGAGCGATGACCGTGCCCTCCGCGATCTTCTCGGCCGCGCCCTGTCGTGGCGCGACGCCCATGCCGGCTTCGATGCCGCGGTGGAGGGAATCCCGCCCGAGAAGCGAGGCATGCAGCCCGGCGGCCTTCCGTATTCCCCCTGGCAGCTGATCGAGCACATCCGCCTGACGCAGGAGGACATCCTCGACTTCTGCGTGAACCCGAACTACAAGGAGCGCGACTGGCCGAAGGACTACTGGCCGTCGAGCCCCGAGCCGCCGTCGCCGAAGGCATGGGACGAGAGCCTCGACGCGTACCGCAAGGACCGCGAGGCGCTGCAAAAGCTCGCGGCCGACACGCAGCGCGATCTCGCCGCAAAGATCCCTCATGGCTCCGGGCAGACCTACCAGCGCGAGCTGGTGCTCGTCGTCGACCACACCGCCTACCACACGGGAGAGCTGGTGGTGGTGCGGCGCCTGCTCGGCATCTGGAAGAAAGGTTGATCGGCGCAAGCGCCGGTCCGAACATTTTCTGCACTTTTTTTCGGATGAGGTATTGACGATTGCGCGGGATTGTGATGGAATGACCATTCGCGCGTCTCGATAGGCGGACCC
>JBHGAY010000060.1:0-10020 GCA_041946735.1 Candidatus Eiseniibacteriota bacterium | reverse complement strand
TCCGGGGAGCCGACTCCTGCCGCCGCCGGAACGACGGAGACGTTCCAAGTCACGGGCCTGGCGTCGGGCCACACGTATGTCTTCCGAATCAAGAGCGTCGATGCCGCTGGCAACGGGTCGGCGCAGTCCAACACGGCAAGCGGGCAGACCCCGACGGAGTCGTCTTCGTACGTGCTCGTGGGGACGGAGTCCAACGGAGTCTGGTACTCCGAAGACGGCGGCCGAAGTTGGCAGGAAAGCGAACTCAGCGACTTCCGGCATCAGGTCGGCATTCTTGTTGCCGACCCTGACGCCCCCGACGTCGTCTGGGCCTCCTCGGGCATCCGGGACTGGTCCGGACAAGGGGTGACCCGGATCTACAGAAGCCAAGATCGCGGCAAGACCTTTGATTTGGTGAGCGAGCCGGCGCTTCTGACATGCACGGGCATCCAGGCCCTTGCGGTCCAATCCGCTATGTTCCTGCTCGGCACGGCCGGGTATGCGCCATCCGCGGACTGCAATGGCATCACCGGCGACGCCGGGGGCGTGTTCCGCTCCACGGATGGCGTCAGCTGGACCAACATCTCCGCCGGCCTTCCCAAGGTGCCTTCGTATCCGTCGATTGCGGTCGCCGTCCATTGGGTCTGGATCGATCCTGACAACCCCAACCGGTTCGTGATCGGAACCGACGACTTCGACCCGGATGTCGCGACGAACGGGCTCTTCGAGAGCACGGACCAAGGTGCCACCTGGGCGGCGCTTCCCATCGGAGCCCGGGAAGGGCTCCTCCGAGTCAGTGTGTACTCGGTCGGAATGGATCCGAGCGATCCGGCCCGAGCGGTTGCCTGCACCCGAGCCGGCATCTTCCTGAGCGAAAACCGCCTTCAGTCCTGGACGAGGGTCGCTGACGCCGCCGACCGCCGGTCGGTGGTCTTCGATCCCCAAGATGCCTCGATCGTCTACGTCGGTTCGAATCGTTCCACCGACGGCGGGCGGAGCTGGTCGGGCTGGACCGTGCCGGCCGGAGTGCTGGCGGGCCTCGCCATCGATCCGGCGACGGGACGGATCTTCGCGGCCGGCTTCGATGGCGTCTTCACCTCCGACGACAACGGCGAAACGTGGTCGCGACGCTTGAGTCAAGGGTCGGCGACGGACGTGCTCGTGTTGGGCGTCGCCCAATGAGGCGAGCCAGAGAACTGCTTGGTGTCGAAGCTATGGGGCACGAAATGAGGAGGAGGCTTCCCATGCGAGCAGCGTTCCCAGGCACCCTTCTTCTTGCGAGTCTCCTGACTCTCGCCTGTGGCGGCGATTCGTCCACCAATCCTTCCGGATCCTGCGATCGCTCGCCACTTGCCGGAATCTGGGAGCGCTTGCGGAGCGCCCAAGGCACGACGACGACCGAGACCCTCGAGTTTCGGTCCGACTGCTCCTTCGTGCTGACGTACTGCTGTGAAGGGCCCGATTGTGCGGATCTGGGCTGCACGACCGAGGAGGAGATGACCTTCGAGGACCGAGGCGAGACGGTGCGGATCTCCGGCGAGCCGGGAAGCGAAGTCAACGAGGTCGCCTACTCGATCCAGGGAGACGACCTTACGATGCGCTGGGATGAAGGACCACGAAGCTACCGGCGCCAATGAGCCGCCGTCACTCGCGCCGCATGTGCCTTGCCATGAGGCAGCGCTCCCCGTAAGGCGACCCCGCCGTTTTGGTGAGCGGCGCAGGGCAACCGCCACCGTGAAGCGGCGAGAATGCGGCTCATCCCCGGAAGGCTCACGGCCTCGGGCCTCTCGACCCGGCAGGGGATGCGAGTCAAGCAAGCTTGTCGTCAACGACGCCCCTGAACGTGTCATGATCTGACAGAGGAATAGGCGACGTCCTGCCCGTTCTTCGTGCGTCCTGCTCCGATATGTCGGACTTTTCTGTTATTCCTAGGATTGAGCCTCCTGGGCAAAGCCCATCTCGTCCACCCAGCCACCCTCTCTGCTGCTGGTACATCCCTTGCATGACTTGCGAGCTCGGGAGATCCGGAGAGCCGAAGGGGGTCGGCGCCGTTTCTCCGGTCGGCCCCCTTTTCGGGATGAAGCCGTTCTCCCACCACACCCACCCAAGGGGAAGGGAGCGTTGCCATGGCCGGACCGATCCGCATGGACCCCGCGATGGAGCTCGAGGTGAACGTCGTTGTTCGAACGCCACACGTTGTGAACTATCGGATCTGGACGCGAGTCCCCGAGGACGAGTGGCAGGTCGTGGCCGACGGGGAATCCCGGGACTCCGCCCCTGACCATCAGAGTCTCGGAGCACTGTCCCGGGGGACGGAGATCGCCTACTGGTTCGCCGTCGGAGGAAACCCTCACACGCGCTACGTGGCCCTCCTTCTGCTCTCTCAGGGCGGGAAACTCCTTATTGGCGGGGATCTCCTGCATCAAGGCAAGGTGAGCGGAAAGGGAGCGGCGGAAGTCACCGGCTCCGTCGAGCTCATCTAGGAGGCGCGGGCCATGTGGAACGACTCCGTCTTGCCGTGCGTGCTCGCACTCGTCCTACTCGCCATCACTGCGACGGTCGCACCCGGTGCGGATGTACCGGTCGTCGACTACGCCGTCCCGGACGCTCCGGCCTTCACGTTTCTCGGCGTCTCGCCGACGGCCGCCTCCCAACCCGGGTCGCCGCGGGATATGGCCGTCACGCTTCTGAATGCGGTCGGAGAACACGGAGAGATCCAGCAAGGCTTTGCACTCGATGTCACTCCCTCCACGCTGCTTCCCGCCTTGAACGTCGATCTCGATCGCTATCAGAAGAGTTGGAGCGCCTACGTGCTTGCGACCACCCAGCTCTCGGTCGGTACGGCCCGAGCCTCTGGGGACAGCGCTTCGACGGACCTGGCGGTCGGAATTCGAGTCAATCTGGTCGATGAAGGCGACCCGATGAGGGATCCGGGGTTCACGGCCGCGCTTGCCAAGGCGTTCGCGGATTGTCGGCCCGCGCTGCCTGGGGAACGAAGCTCACAGTCGTGCCTAGACGAGAAGAGCGAGGAGCTGCGCGCCGCCTGGTTCGAGGAGCACTGGAACGCCCGGAGGCTCTCGTTAGGCCTGGCAGGAGGAGCGAGGGCTGAACGCTCTGAGATTGACCGCACCGAGTGGCTCGGCACGAGCATCTGGCTCGTGGGGTCACAGCCGCTGATGAAGTACGGGCAGTTTCGGGCTCAGGTGCAGTTCGACCAACGGCAAGCCCAGGCCGCCCAACCACGGGAAGGCGTCCTCCGCTACGCCGGGCAGGCACGCATAGGCTCGGGAAGCACCAATGCCTTTCTCGAGCTTGTTGGGATCGAGCACTTAGAGAAGGGGGCACCGGCGGACGCCTCGAGCGGCAAATGGTCCGCCGGTTTGGAGTTTCGAGCGTCCGAGGGCCTCTGGATCTCCACCGGGTTTGGCAGCCGTTTCGCGACTGCAGAGGAGCCGGACCGAGTGCTGGTGATCGCCCAGGTCCGGTGGGGACTCTCTCATTCTTCTCGGCTCGACTCGATCTAGGTGCCGAGCCATCGAGGAGAACCGGGGGGATCGATTGCGAAGATCGAGGCGATAAGGGTCAGAAAGGGAGGAACACTCATGTCTCGGCAAGCCTATCCCGAAGTCCTCGCCCATTGGCAGCAGTCCTTCGAAGATTTCCGCACCTCCTCCGGTGATTTCTACGATGCGGTGATGCAGTCCCTCGCTCGCCGTAAGGTCCCCGACATTGGGTATCAACGGATCCGGTATCGGGAGGGCGGGGTGGCTTCGGCCGATCGGGAGTACTTCCGTGTCCAGCGGCGCAACATCGTCTTCGACATCTGCGCCGCTCCCTTCGGCACGGGGTACTTCTTCTCCTGGTGGCTCGCGATCCGTCCGCCGACCTTCGTCGACTGGATGGCCCTCCTCGTCATCGCCGGGTTCTTTGTCCTGAACGTGATCGGTCGCTGGCAGTCCATCCTCGGCGGGGTCGTCGCTCTGCTCACGCTGCCTCTCGTCTTGTGGCTGGTGGCCGGTATTGCGCACCGCAACCGCCCAGGATTGGAGTCAGCCGTGATGATGCTTCCCGTCGTCGGCACGCTCTACCGGGCGATCTTCCGGCCGACGACGTACTACCAGATCGACACGGCCCTGATGTTCCGCGCCGAGGTCGAGGCGGCGGTCAAGGAGGTGATCAGCGGCCTCCGTGCGAGCAAGGGACTCCGCGCCCTTACCACTGAGGAGGAGAAGCCCGTCCTGAGCGAGCTCTTGAGTCGCCAGTAGGGGGAACGCGCCCGGGCCGCTCGTGGCCCAACCCGGGGAGGGGCAACATGCCGTTGTGTTGCCTCTCCCGCTTGCCTATTCTGCTCCTCATCGCGACTCTGGAAACCATCGTCACGTGAACGGGGGCGAGAGCCCGTGATCCACTCGATCGAAGCCCTGACGGAGCAGTTCCACGCGTGGGAGAGGCGCGGCCGGGGTTGGCGCCTCTTCGACACGCCCGTGGACCTCGAGCCACCGTTCGTCCCCTTCCGCTTCCACGGGACTCCGATTCCCGATCTCGGCTTCGATGACGGTCTCCGCCCGACCCTGCTCTCGCGTTTGGTTGGAGGAATCGGCCGGCTCCTCGTGGGCAATCCAACGGAAGCCGACCTCGAGGATGTGCGAGACGCCGAAGCGGAGCCTGAGCCCGAGGAAGCCCGGACGGGCGGCCGGATCGCCGAGTACGTTCTTGCCGTCCCACCGCCCTTCAAGGTCCCGCGAGAGGCCGTGGAACGCTTCCTGGTGGGCCTTCCGGCAGGTCACGCCCCCCTGGCGTTCGAGGTGCTCGGCCGGGAAAGCCAGGTGGCGATCCGGCTGGCCTTCCGAGACCCCGAGGACGGCCTCCTCGGCCAGCTGAAGGCCTTCTTCCCGGATCTCGTCGTGACGCCGGCAGAGCCCCTGTCTGGGCTCTGGTCGGATCCCGAGGCCTTCCGGCTCATTGTCGACTTCGGTCTTGCTCGGGAGGTCCACTTCCCGCTTCGGACCTTCCGGAGCTTCGACATCGATCCGCTGATCGGGATTACTGCGGCGCTATCTGACTTAGAGCCGAAGGAACTGGGCCTGGTCCAGGTCCTCTTCCAGCCCGTCCGTCATCCGTGGGCGGCCAGTTTCTGGCGCTCTTCACGGGACGAGGACGGCAAGCCCTTCTTCCTCGATGCGCCCGAGCTGACGGCCGCGACGAAGGAGAAGGTCGCAAGCCCGCTCTACGCCGTGGTCGTCCGAGTCGCGGTGGCAAGCCCCGACCTTGGCCGGGTCTGGGAGCTTGCCCGGGCGCTGACCGGAAGCCTCCGAGCGTTCTCCGATCCCGCGGGCAACGAACTCCTGCCCCTCTCGAACGACGACTATGACTCCGAAGACCACAAGTCGGATCTGCTCGAAAGGGCCTCCCGGCGATCCGGCATGATCCTGAACGTCGAGGAGCTTGCGGGGCTCGTCCACCCGCCGTCGGAATCCGTGCGAAGCGAGAAGCTCCACCGGCAGGCTCGAAAGACCAGAGGCGCACCGGCCATCGTGCTGGGGGAAGGCGTCGGCCTGGGGAGCAACACCCACGCCGGCAAGGCGGTGCCGGTGGCCTTGAATCCCGACCAGCGCTCGCGCCACATGTACGTGATTGGGGCTTCGGGGACGGGCAAGTCGACACTCCTTCTGAACATGATCCTCCAGGACCTGGCGCGCGGCGAGGGCCTCGCCGTCCTCGACCCCCACGGGGACCTCGTCGACCGGGTCCTGGAGTTTCTCCCCGAGGGCCGTCTGGACGACGTCGTGCTCCTGAATCCCGCGGACGCCGACTGGCCGGTCGGGTTCAACATCCTCTCGGCCCACTCCGAGCTCGAACGGACGCTACTCTCCTCAGACCTTGTCGCCGTTTTCCGCCGACTGTCGACGTCCTGGGGTGATCAGATGACCTCGGTCCTCGGCAATGCGATTGCCGCGTTCTTGGAGAGCGATCGCGGCGGGACCCTGGTCGATCTTCGGCTCTTCTTAGTCGAGAAGCGCTTCCGCGAGGAGTTCTTGTCCTCCGTCCGAGATCCCGAGATCGTCTACTACTGGCAGCACGAGTTCCCGCTCCTGCGAGGGCAGCCGCAAGGCTCGATCCTGACGCGACTGGACACCTTCTTGCGGCCGAAGCTCGTGCGCTACATGGTGGCGCAACAGGGCGAGCGCCTCGACTTCCGCGCGCTCATGGACCAGGGGAAGATCCTCTTAGCGCGGCTCTCGCAAGGAGCGATCGGCGAGGAGAACGCCTACCTGTTGGGCTCGCTGCTGGTCTCGAAGCTCCAGCAGACCGCGCTCTCCCGGCAGGAGGTGGCCGAGTCCGAGCGCCGGCCGTTCTATCTTTACATCGATGAGTTTCAGAACTTCGTCACACCGACGATGGAGCAGGTGCTCTCGGGGGCGCGGAAGTACCGGCTGGGACTGATCCTCGCGCACCAGGATCTCAGGCAGCTCTCCAGCCGCAGCCCGGAAGTCTTGAACTCCGTGCTCTCGAACCCCTACACGAGGATTTGCTTCCGGGTCGGGGACCAGGATGCTCGGGCGCTGGAAAGCGGCTTTGCCCACTTCGAGGCCAAGGACCTGCAGAACTTGGGCACGGGGCAGGCGATCGCGCGGGTCGAGCGATCCGAGTGCGATTTCACACTCGACACCGCACCCCTCCCCAAGGTCGACCCGGAGACCGGGCCCGCCCGCCGCGAGCAGGCGACCGCGCGATCGCGGGAGAAGTACGCCCGGTCGCGCGCAGAGGTCGAAGCCGAGCTTCAGCGAGCGGCACCTGAGCGCGATCAGATCACAGCGCCCCACCGCGAGCCTCGGAGAGCTTCGGAGCCGATCGAAAAGGAACCGGTCCAGACGCCGGCGCCTGAGCAAGAGACAGCAGCCGAGGCTCGGCCGCCCGTCTCCAGGGAAGCGGCGAAGCGGACCGCCCGGATTCCGAAGGAGAGCTCTCCCGGCCGGGGTGGCCAGCAGCACAAGTACGTTCAGGAGCTGATCCGTCGCTGGGGCGAGGCCCACGACTGGCGGGTGACGATCGAAGAGAAGGTCTTGGATGGCCTGGGCAGCGTCGACGTCTCGCTCCGAAAAGGCGAGCACACCGTCGCCTGCGAGGTCGCGGTGACAACCGACCCGGCGCACGAGCTCGGGAACCTGCAGAAGTGCCTGGCGGCGGGATTCGATCGGGCCGTACTCGTCTCGAGCGAGAAGAAGACGCTCAAAGCCGTCAAGGCGGCCGTGGCGGAGGAGCTTCCCGAGCAGGCCGAGCGGGTCCACTTCTGTGTTCCGGAAGAGGCGTTCGCCGTGCTCGAGAGCCTGGAGGCCGAGGCTTCGGGGAAGACGAAGACGGTGCGGGGGTATCAGGTTAGGGTGAGCTACAAGGGGGTGAATGATAGCGAGAGAATGGAGAGGCGACGGCTTGTTTCGGGCGTAGTAGTGAAAACAATGAAGAGGATTCGGAGACAAACATGAAGCATTGCTGCCTGTTACCCATCATCGCAATCGTCTGCCTATCCGCGGCGGCTCTTAGTATAAAGCCGGCGCATGGAGTGGGCATGGACCCTAGTACCCCTGATTGCCTTGTCCTGTTTGAGAAGGTCATGGGCGACTCGTTTGTATATCATGGTACGGGATTTCTGATGAAGATCGGGAATTCACCTGGTGATCCACTCATCGTGGTTACCGCGGCACACCTGCTCATGCGCAAGTCAATCTTCGTCTCGGTGGCCGCTGACTCGGAGTTGATTGCATGGTTGGGTGCCCGAGGATCCAACGAAGTTGTCTTGAATGAAAGAAGCTGGGTGCTGGCGGGAGATAGGCTGCGCACGAGATATCAACTGGACGATAATGGATCGAAGTTGTACGCCACACATCCCGACAGCCTGATCGACATTGCGGCATTCCCTCTGACTATTGGTGTGCGAGGTGAGTTGGACGGCGGTCCGATCAAAGTCGCTCGCGTGAAATCGATTGGTGAGGGTTACCCTCTCCCTCGTCGGGAGGTGACGCTTGGGATGAGCGTCTTCTTCTTGGGGTTTCCCAATGTACCTGGAACCGATGGAATTCTCCCTGTACTCCGGGCGGGGTCGATCGCGCGCATAGGCTCCGGTTCTGAGTTCCTCATCGACGGAGTTTCTCTTGGTGGCAATAGCGGAAGTCCGGTGTTTCTGGCGGGGGGAGTGACGACGCCGGCATCCAAACCAGCTCTGCTGGAGATCCAACAACCTCGATTCCTCGGTATGGTTGTCGGCCACCTTGGGCAATCCGGAGTATTCGTGGAACCATCAGGGGATGGGAGAGTCACATTCGTCGCAAGAGAGATTGAGAACTTGGGTTTGGCTCGGGCATGCTGGTCGGACGACATCCTCAAGGTTGCCGAAGCAGCCATGGTCCAGGCCGCAAAGATTCGGGAAAAGATGAAGCCCTGAGGTCTTACCCCACAAGACGGGCGCCATCCCTCAAAGGAGAAACATGAAGAAGACGGGATCTCGCGGCGAACAAGTGAAGCCCGTCGGCATCTGGATCCGGGTCTCGACCGAGGACCAGGCCAGGGGCGAGAGCCCCGAGCACCACGAGAAGCGCGCCCGCATGTACGCCGAGGTCAAGGGCTGGCGGGTCCGGGAGGTCTATCACCTGGAGGCTCTGTCGGGAAAGTCCGTCATGGGGTACCCCGAGACCCAGCGGATGCTGAAAGACGTGCGTGCCGGGCACATCTCAGGGCTCATCTTCTCCAAGCTTGCCCGGCTCGCGCGGAATACCCGCGAGCTTCTGGATTTTGCCGACATCTTCCGGGAGTGCGACGCGGACTTAGTCTCCCTCCACGAGTCGATCGATACCTCGACCCCGGCCGGGCGGCTCTTCTACACGATGATCGCCGCCATGGCGCAGTGGGAGCGGGAGGAGATCTCCGAGCGGGTGGCGGCCTCGGTCCCCATCCGCGCGAAGCTGGGCAAGCCCCTAGGCGGCGCCGCCCCCTTCGGCTACCGCTGGCTCGACCGGGACTTGGTCCCCGATCCCAAGGAAGCCCCGGTCCGGAAGCTGATCTACGAGCTCTACCTGGAGCACCGGCGGAAGAAGACCGTCGCTCGGCTTTTGAACGAGCGGGGCCACCGGACCCGGAACGGCTCGAAGTTCACCGACACGACCATCGACCGGCTTCTGCGCGACACGACGGCCAAGGGGATCCGAAGGGCGAACTACACGAAGTCCCTGGGCGAAAAGAAGAACTGGAAGCTCAAGGACCGCAGCGAATGGGTCCTAACCCCTGTCGAACCCTTGATCACCGAAGAGCTCTGGACCCAGGTCAACGCGATCCTCGAGGGCAATCGGGGGAATGGCAAGCGCCTCGCCCGAAAGCCGAAGCAGCTCTTCACGGGCGTCGTCTTCTGTTCCTGCGGCGAGAACCAGAAGATGTACGTCCCCTCCAATACCCCGAAGTACGTCTGCTACAAGTGCCGCACCAAGATCCCGACCGGCGACCTCGAGGCCGTCTTCGCCGAGGAGCTCAAGAACTACTTCCTCGATCCCAAAGAACTCACCGCTCACCTGGCCCAGGGCAATCAGCAGGTCAAGGACCGTGAGGAGCGCCTTGCGGCGCTCGCCAAGGAGCAGGCGAAGGTCGTCCGGTCCATGAACAAGATCCAAAAGGCCTACATGGAGGACGCCCTGGGCATGGACGGCTACCGGCGGCAGTACCGCCCCCTTGAGGAGCGCCTGAAGCAGATCGAGGACGAAATGCCGCGTCTGCAGGGCGAGCTCGACTTCCTGAAGATCCAGCTCATCTCCAAAGACGAAGTCATCACCGGCGCCCGGGACCTCTCCACCCGCTGGCCCAAGCTCGCCTTCGAAGATAAACGAGCCGTCATCGAGCAGCTTGTCGAGCGGATCACCATCGGGAACGGAACCGTCCATATCCAAATGCTTTACCTCCCTACGCCTTCTGAAGTCGCTGCAAAAAAGCAACGCAACTTCAGGGATTCATCGCCGCTACGAGCACGAACCGCGCTGGAAACGTCGTGCCTCCGTGTGC
>JBHGAY010000006.1:0-167083 GCA_041946735.1 Candidatus Eiseniibacteriota bacterium | reverse complement strand
GGCCCGTGGGCGTTCGGGGGCCTCGTACTTCGAGGCAGATCGAGGATAGAGCATCGGGGACTGAGAGTCGATTCCGGCTGCGAGGAACGCGACGAGCAGGGCGCGGAGCAGGATCTCTTCAGCGAGACCGGAGAGGGTGTTCGCCCGCATCCTGGTAACCGTATGTCCGTGTCGCGTAATGCAGAAGCATAGGACGCGGCTCCCGCTCGAGCCTCTTCCTCCTCCCGGATTGCCCCGTCCGGGGACGGCCCTTCCTGGACTCTCCCCCCTTCGGGCACTAGAATTGCGCTGCCTCGCAAACGTCCATCAAGAAGGGAGTGATCATGGGCCGCATGTTGCTTCCGCTCGCAGTTCTGCTCGTCTTATCGACCGCGTCGGTCTCGATTCCAACGAGCGCCCTCGCCGTCCCGCCCGATGCACCGAGCTTCTTGTCCTCCTCGCTCTGGCATGGCGCGAACAGCGTCCGCGTCGTCGACGGCAAGGCGTACGTGGTGTACGGGAGCGGGTTCGCCGTCTTCGACGTGAGCGATCCGGCCAATCCGTTGCTCTTGGGGCGCACCTACGCCTACGGCGGCAACCACCGGGTCGAAGTCTCCTGGCCGTACGCGTTCGTCGGCAGGGACAACGGGATCCGGATCATCGACGTCCATGATCCGAAGCATCCGACCGAGGTCGGCTGCTATCAGGCCGAAGAGATGGTCGACTTCGCGATCACGAAGAACCTCGCCTACGTGGCGTGCTGGGACGGTGAGAGTGTCCTCCAGATCGTGGACTTCAGCAATCCGGCCGCCCCTGTTCTGCTCGGCTCCTGCCCGGCCTACGGGTTCAACATCGCCGTCGCCGGCAAGTATGTCTACATGCCCGGCTATCACGAAGGCACCTGCGTCATCGACGTCTCTCAGCCGGACGATCCGCACCTGGTCGCTCGCTGGGACTTCTTCTCCTTCATGGGGCTCCGCGTCGACGGCAACCGCGCGTACTGCCTCTGGACGAGCGGCGAGAAGAAGCAGGACGGCGGCGGGGCGGACGGAGGCGCGGCCTTTGGCGCCGGCGGAGTAGCGGCCTTTGGCGCCGGCGGGCTGCGCGACGAGAGCGGCATCATGGTCTACGACCTTGCCGACCCCACCAATCCGGTCTTCCTCGGCGAGTACCGGGGGACCGAGTGGTCGCGTGAGATCTTCTTCCATGGTGGGCTCGCCTATGTCACGGACGGCGATGGTTGCGCAGTGATCCTCGACTTCTCCGATCCCGCCAACCCTGTGGTCGTCGGCCACATGGTCACCGAAGGCGACTCGAACGATCTCGACTTTGCAGGCGACGTCGCCTACGTGGCCAACGGCTACACGGGCCTGACGACCCTGGACGTGAGCGATCCCGCCGAGCCGCAGCCGCTGGGCAGCTACTGGGAGTCCGGCTGGCTCCGCGGCGTCGCAGTCGACGACCGCGCCGCCTACGTCGCGGACGCCTACTCCGGGCTCCATATCGTGGACATCGCCGATGCGCTCCGTCCCGAGCAGATCTCCTGGCTTCCGCTCGCGATCCACCCACAGGCGATCGCTCTCTCCGGCGAGTACGCATTCCTGGGCAATCGCGATGCGGGACTGGACGTCGTGGACGTCGGCGACCTCGCGAATCCCGAGCTGGTCGCCCATCTCGACCTGCCGGTCAGTGGCATCGCGATCGCCGGCGACCGCGCGTACATCGTCAAGGACGAGCGCTTCACGACGGTGGACATTCACGATCCCGCGAATCCGGTCATTCTCGGCGGTTGCACGGTCCCGCGCTGGGCATGGGAGGTGTGCGTCCACGGAAACTTCGCTTACATCGGCAACAGCAACGTCGGACTGGTCGTCGTCGACATCTCCGATCCGGCGCAGCCCTTCATGCGCGGCTCCGTCGACACATTCGACTGGATGTACCACGTCGTCACCAACGGCTCCTATGTCTACGCCGACCTGGGGCACAACCGGCTCGGCGTCTACGACGTGACGAATCCCGACGCGCCTCGCTCGATCCGCGAGATCCAGCTCCCCGGGTGGCTCAACGGACTGCAGCTCGCCGGCGACCGCCTCTTCGCGGCGGCCGATCCGGGCGTGCGCGTGTACGACGTCTCCATGCCGAGCGACCCGGTCGAGGTCGGGACGGGGGACGGCTCGGGCGGCTGGCTCGCGATCCGTGACTGCTATGTCTATCTCTCGGGCGGCGGATCGTTCCTCGTTCTTGGACCGACCGCGGCAGGGATCGAAGGGAGCGCGGTCGACGGCGGCGCTGCGGCGCTGCGGATCCTCGCATCGAACCCGGTAGGCGACGAGGGCAAGGTCCGCGTGCAGCTCGCCCGGGCGGGACTGCTCACGGTTGGCGTCTACGACGTGGCTGGGCGCCGGCTCGCTACCCTGCATGATGGCTGGGCGGGCGCCGGCGGTCTCGAGCTGCACTGGTCGGGCGCGGGATCCGCTCCGGCGGGCGTCTACTACGTGCGCGCCTCCTTCGAAGGACGGTCGATCGCCCAGCCGGTGCTGAAGATTCAGTAGCGCTTCGATCGATCCCTCGATCGTTGACGAGGCGGCCGTTCCCCCTTGGAGGACGGCCGCCTCCCCATCAGCGCTGCGCGCCTGCCGCCGCCGGCGGTCTCGTCGGACTGAGACGCAGAGCCGCGCTCTTCAGGGCGTCGGCGAGTTCACGGTCCTCGATGGACCGGGTGTAAAAGGCGCCCGCAGTAGACTGGACGCCCGGGTCGTCAGCGTTCGCCTGAATGGCGGTACAGATCGCGTCTGCAGCTCTGCCTCTATCACCGATGTTGTAATACGACTGCGCAAGGATGGCGAGGTCCGCTGCCTTGGCCATACCTAGATCGCGCGCCCTCTCTCCTTCGCGCACCGCCTCCTCGTAGCGTCCCTCGTCGGCGAGAACGGCTGCGTAGTTTCGCGCCCAGACGCCGTCGGTCGTCCTCCTGTCGTAGGCCCGAACGGGAAGCATCATGCAGGCGACGGTCGCGAGTCCGGCAACGGCGGCCGCGACTGTTCGGAAGCGTCGGCGGTAGACGCCGTCGACCAGCCAGGCGATCCCGGCCGCCGCGAGAACCGCTAGAAGCGGCGCAACGGGAAGGCGGAAGCGGTTGACGACGTAGAGCATCGTGATCGTGATCCAGAGCACGGCGACCGCGAGATAGAGGCCACCGCGCTCCCGCCATCGCCTCCAGCCCGTCACGGCGCCGAGCATCGCAAGGAGCGACAGCGCGCCGTAGGAGATCCACGGCAGACGCAGGAACGGAGAATAGTGGCGCGCGTACTCCTCGCTGATATTGTTCGGGATCTCGGTCGGTTTCCAGAAGAGGACCGCTTTGCGGACCGTGTAGGCGATCCATGTCAGAGGCTCGGCAGTGATCTCCCGTAGTGCGATCCGCATCCACGGCACCTCCCCCGGCGGGTACTGCGCCACGAGATCGTAGTACTGGCGAGTCAGGCCGAAGTCGCCCTTGGTCTGGTTGTTGTTGCCGAAGAAGAAGTTCAATCCACCGTTCGCGGAAATCAGGACGAGCCGGTGGCCAAGGAGCAGATTGCGAAGGGTGAAGGGCAGGATCACGAGAAGGGCCCCTGTCATCAGGAGGCACCAGTTCGTCGCACCCGTCCGCCACCGGCGCCTTCCACGACGGAGGATCTCCAAAGGAAGGAGGAGAATGGCGTAGGGGAACCAGTTCGGCCGGGTAAGAGCGGTGAGGCCGATGATCACCCCGGCGAGAATCCAGTCGGCCGGTCGATCCTCTTGCTGCGAGCGGATGACGAAGTACACGGATGCCGCCGTGAGCAGCGCCAGGAGGCTTTCGACGCCCACGCGCATCTCGTAGAGCATCCCGGTTCCGAAGAGGAGCCAGAGCGAACCTGCGACCAGGCCCACGACGGGCGAGAACAACCGCCGTCCTATGAGGAAGAGCAGCACCGCCGTGGACAATCCGAGGAGCTGCTGCGCGAGATACACCACGCCGAAGCCGGCGCCGAAGACGCGGTAGAGAAAAGCGAGAAAGTATGCGTAGAGAGGAGCCCTCGTCAGGACGCCGTCCGGCTTCGAGATCCAATCGTCGTACTCGGTTCCGTTCCCGTTCGATCGGGCCAGCCAATCGCCGTGAGAAATCAGCAGACCCCACTCATGGTAGGCGCGGCCATCGATTCCAAGCGGCAGAGTGCGGTAGTACGGATCGTGCTGTTGCGCCTCGATGTGATAGGCGGGGCGTGTCGCGATCCAGAGGATCCCGAGCAGCAGCAGGACCAGCGGGAGACGAATTCGTCCCCCCCCCCGGATTGGCAGCCGCCTTCGCCCTGATCCGTCACTGTTCATGCGGTCCGAGATCACTTGCGTGTCTCCTCCCGACTCCTCGGGGGGACGTAGCCCTATCCTTGGGACCGGGAGAGAATAGCAGGAACTTCGAGCGCTTCGCCATACGACGTAGCGATGTTCGCCATACGGGACCCGATACGCCTGCCGCCATCTGGACCGTTGGGAGCTCGCGAGGCACGGCGTAGGATCCGCCGTTCACCCAAGCCCGCGAAGGGAGCGCTTCCCCGCAGAAGTGTGTAAGGCGAGAGCCAGGGCGTCCGCGTCGCCCACGATACGAACGCCGACGCGTTTCCCTCCTCGGAATCGGAGAGTCACACGACAGTGAGCATCGCTGCCCTTTCAACGGAGGGAGTATGGATAGGAATCCCGTGAATCAGAAGCTCGGACGCCGGACGATCCTATGGGCGTCGCTCTTGCCGGCGTTCGTCGTCGCCGGAACGCTCACGACATCCCCGGCAATCGCGTCCGCCTACCGGATGGCCAAGCTCGTCTCGGACATCCCGGGAGAGGCCGCGGTCACCGACTCGAACCTCGTGAATCCGTGGGGAGTCGCGTACAGCGCGACCGGGCCGTTCTGGGTGTCGGACAACGGAACGGGGCTCTCGACGGTCTACGACGGAGCCGGCCAGATCCAGGCGCTCGTCGTCACCGTCCCTCCGGCGGCTGGGGAGGTCGGCCCGTCCACGCCGACCGGTATCGTCTTCAACGACACCGGAGGCTTCGAGCTGGGTGCAGGCAATCCGGCGAGGTTTCTCTTCGCGACCGAGGACGGCACGATCTCGGGATGGAGCCCTGGGGTCGACCCGACTCGCGCGATTCTCATGGTGGACAACTCGGCCGCCGACGCCGTGTACAAAGGTCTCGCTCTCGCTTCCCGCGCCGGCAACCCGACGCTCTATGCCGCGGACTTCCACAATGGGCGGATCGACGCCTTCGACACGAACTTCGATCCCGTCCTCCTCCCGGGGACCTTCGCCGACCCGAACTTGCCGGCGGGCTTCGCGCCGTTCAACATCCATGCGATCGGTGGCGTGCTGATCGTGACGTTCGCGGTGGCGGATGCGGATGGTCATGACGATGTCCCGGGTCCGGGGAACGGCCTCGTCGACGTCTTCGATCTCGATGGCGGCTTGATGCAGCGGCTGATCACTCAAGGGCAGCTCAACTCCCCTTGGGGGCTCGCGCGCGCCCCCGCCGACTTCGGCCAGTTCAGCAACGACCTGCTCGTTGGCAACTTCGGCGACGGGCGGATCAACGCCTTCGACCCAGGAACCGGCGCCTTCCAGGGCACGCTGGCCGATTCTCTCGGAGCGGATCTCGTCACGGAGGGACTCTGGGGCCTGATCTTCGGTAACGGCGGTAACGGTGGGGCGACGAACACGCTGTATGTGACGGCCGGGATCTCGGGAGGCGGCGAGGTCGAGGATCACGGACTCTTCGCCAAGATCGAGAGCATCGAGGAACCGACGCCTGTCATGCTCGCCTCGTTCGAGGCCAGCAGCGAGGAGGACGGAGTGCTCCTCACATGGAGCATGTACTCCGACATCGGACCGCTCGCGTTCGACGTCTACCGCTCGCATGACGGAGCGCCCGCGCAGCGGATCAACCCGGTGCCGGTCGAGCCCGACGGGGGCGTGTACCGGTACTTGGACCACGACGTCGAGGCGGGGACCGGCTACTCGTACGAGATCGAGATCGTGCAGCCGTCCGGAGCCGGAGAGCGTTTCGGGCCGGTCGCGGTGCAGGCGCGGGGCCCGGCAGCCACCCTTTGGCTGCGAGCGAATCCGTCGCTGACCTCGGGGGAGGCGATGGTGTCCTTCTCCCTGCCGCAGTCAGGGCCTGTGCGGATCGGAGCGTTCGACGTCTCCGGTCGCGAGGTCCGGACGATCACCAATGTCTCGTATCCGTCCGGGATGCATCAGACCGTGTGGGACGGGCGCGACGACTTCGGCCGCAAGCTCCCGGCAGGCACCTACTATCTGAAGTTGGCGTCGCCGACCGGCCTGCGCACGAGTCGAGTGACCATGACTCGCTGATTCCATTCCGATGGCTCGGATCGATCGGGCGGCGAAAGGCCGGGGAGGAGCGATCCTCCCCGGCCTCGTTGCAGGCGCGGACTATCGAACCACGGTCACCGTCCGTGCCGATACCCCGCCATCTCCCTCGATCAGGAAGAAGTACGTGCCCGCGGGAAGGCGCCCCTCGTCGACCTTCAGCAGATGCGCCCCGGCCGCCAGATCCTGGTCGACCGGCGTGTCGACGAGCCTGCCGCCGGTGTCGTAGACGTTCACCCGCACCCGGCCGTCCTTGCGCAGCACGAAACTCAGGCTCGCCTGCGCGGAGAGCGGGTTCGGCGACACGTCGAACAGCCGCGGCCCACCCGCGAGATCCTTCTGAGGGACGGCGGCCGGATCGTCCCCGGTCGCGTCGCGCATCCAGACCGGCCGGCCGTACGTCCCCGCGACGATGTAGAGCGGTCCGCCCGAGCCGCGAGTGTCGATCGAGGTCATCACCGTGACGATGACCGCGTCGCTCAGCCCGTTGTTCCACCGGACCCACGTGGCACCGCCGTCCGTGGACTTGAAGCAGCCGAGAGCCGTGCCGAGGAAGAGCCGGTCCGAGTTCCATGGATCGGCGACGAGATCGCCCATCGGTATGTCAGGCAAGTTTCCCGTGATGTTGGTCCAGCCCACCCCTCGGCTGGTCGTGTGGAAGACCTTCTGGCCGGGCGTGCCCGTTCCGTTCATGAGCGCCCATCCTTCGTCCGTGTAGTTCCCGGTGAAGGGATGCGTCGCGACCGTGTGAACCGAGACTCCTGCCGGAAGGCCGAAGTCGCGCTGGAGCCAGACGCCGCTGTCGCGAACGTAGAGTCGCTCCCCCGTCGTGTTGCTCGCGATGCATGCGTAGAGGACCGAGCCCGGAGTGGCGCGAGCCGAGGCGGTCAGCTCCGCCACCGTTCCCGGGAACTCGTAGACATTCGCCTTGCTCCAATTCGACCCGAGGTTCGTCGACTCGTAGACCCAAGGGCCGGCGCTCGCGTAGAGGGTCGGGTTGTACACGCCGTCCTGGCGGATCCGCCCCCCGTGCGTGTTCGGATCGATTCCGTTGTCGATCTCCTGCCATGACAGACCGCCATCCGTCGTGCGCTGCCGCTGGTAGCTGTAGTTGCCGCCGTACACTCCCTGCACGGCCCACATCCGCTCGGGCACGAACTGGTCGACCGCCCCGCCAGTCCCGTCGCCCTCGGTCGAGCCGATGGCGGGGAGGTTCCAGATCAGCGATTCGTTCGGGGTGTACTCGACGTTGTTATCCTGCGACGTGCCGATCATCATCCCGATTTCGCCCCGCTCGCACGCGACGTCGTAGAACTGGGTGATCGGCATCACGTTGAACGAGGTGTCCCACGTCGCGCCGCCATCGGTCGAGTGGGACCATCCCCCGTCGTTGCCCGCCCAGACGCCCGCGCCACCCGGATCGAACGCGAAGGCGTGATAGTCGGCGTGCAGGTGCGGAGTGACCATTGGGTTCCACGTGTTGCCGCCGTTGTGCGAGTAGCGCGCGCCGACGCCTCCAAGGAACACCGTGTACTGGTCGTACGGGCTGACCGCGATCACGTTGCAGTACCAGAACCGATTCACGTCGGGGTTCGGCGTGATGTTCGTCCAGTTGAGGCCACCGTCAAAGGTGCGCCAGACGCCGGCGGTGGCGAAGGAGGCGTAGATCGTCACGCCTTGATTCTGTCCCGGATACATCACCGAGACGGCGCCGTGGCCGGTCGCCGAGGACGGAATCCCTCCGGTGGTCATCTGCGTCCACGTCGTCCCGGCGTCGGTCGTCCTCCAGAGCCCCTGGTCGTTGATCGTCACGTACGCCAGGTTGGGATAGAACGCGTCGGGGACGGGCGCCACGTCGGTCGCGTCGCCGTTCAGCGTGCGTTGCCAACTGCCGCCTCCGTTCGTCGACACGTAGACGCCGTAGTCCGAGGCGGCGTAGGCGACGGTTCCCGTGGCGTTCCAGCGGACGCGGGAGAACCAGTCCGGAGAGGAGCCGATCGATTCCTTGCTCCAGACGGATCCGCCGTCGGTCGTCTTGTACAAGCCGGTGCCGTAGCCGACACCGTACTCGCCGGTGGCGAGGAGGATCACGTTCGCGTCGGCCGGGTTCGACGCGAAGCTGCCGAACCAGCTCGCCGGAACGTGCTCCGTCATCGGCACAGGCCCGAAGTAGAAGCGCCAGAGGCCTCCACTCGCGGCGAGAACGCGGTAGTTCGCGGCGTCGATGTCCCGGACGCGGCCGGTCATCTGCCCGCCGCCGGGATTGACGCTGTAAAGCGGTCCGAGGAGCTGCCAGGAGTTGACCGAGGTCGGCGCGCCCTGGACCGGCGGCTCCGACGGCATCGCCAGGACTTCGCCCCACATCCGCTCGAAGTTCTCCGGACTCATCTGTCCATACCAGCGCTGGAAGTACTCGCGCTGGTGGTTCGCTTCTTCCTGCTCTTCCTGGTCCTTCAGGCCTTCCTGGCCTTCCCGGCCCTCCTGCTCCTCCTCGTCTTTCTGGTCTTCGGCGAGCCTGTCGATGCTCTTCCGCGTCGGGGCGCCGCCGCCCTCTTGCTGCGACGCGGGGCGGATCGTCTCCGTTTCTGCGGAAGCGCGAATCGTGAAGGCGGCGGAGGCGAGGACGAAGGAAAGCAGAGCGGGGACGATGAAGCGCGCCAGCGCCGCCGCTCGCGACAGCTGCGCTGCGTCCTGGTTCATGGGATCGGTGCGGCCGGCGGGACAGCGGATCTCGATCATCGAACTCCTCCGGTGGCGGGCGCACGCTCGCTCGAGCGCGAGACTCGCGTGGTTCACGAGAGATGGAAGACGTAGCGGCCCGGTGCCCATTCTTGCACAGCCGCGCTCGCGCGCACTCCGGGGAGAGGCGGCGCACGCGCTTTCACGATCCTCTTGGAGAAGGGATCCACGTACAGACGCCGGGAGGCGCGAACGGAATCCCGGCGTACCGGTGAGACCTGAGGCGGCGAGGCCTCAGCCCGACGACCGTTCCGCCGGTTCGTGGCGGTCTCGCGGCGCGCCTGACCTCAGGGACGGCGCGAACGATACCGCTCGAGCGCCGCGTCCATCGCCTTCTTGAATGCCGCCGGGTCCTGCGGAGTGAACAGCAGCCGGCGTACGCTGCCCTCGTTCTTGTCGAGGACGACGTGCTCGAGGAAATTGGCCCAGTCGAGCTTCAGGGCGGGCCGGAATCCCTTCAGGTGCAGGTCGCCGCGGAGCAGTCCCCGCACCTCCGACTCGGACACCTCGACTCGTTCGACTTCATCGAAGGGGACCGAGAGCGTGCCGAACAGAGTGTCGAATTCCACGCGGTCTCCGTAGACGCGATATTCCTGCCAGAGACTCTTCACGGTGCTCTCCGAACGATGGACGGCGTCATCGTCGCTCACGATCGCCTCCTTTCCGAATCGGAGCGCTGTGGGATCTAGACCGATTGGTCTAGTGCGGAGAAGCTACGCAAGCAGGCCTGCGCGTGTCAAACCTTCCTTGCGCTAGACCTGAACCATCCCGAAGCGGTCGGTCGCGGCGACCAGAGCGCGGCTGTTGGCCGGCTCGAAGGCGCTGTGTCCGGCGTCCGGAGAGATGATCAGATCCGCTTCCGGCCATGCTCGATGGAGCGCCCAGGCGCTTTCCATCGGGCAAACGACGTCGTAGCGCCCCTGAACGATCACGGCGGGGATGTGGCGGATCCGGCCGACGTCGCGGAGCAGCTGATCCTCGTGTTCAAGGAAGCCGCCGTGGACGAAGTAGTGCGCCTCGATCCTCGCGAACGCGAGCGCGAACTCGTCTCCCGAGAAGTGACTCACGAGCGAGGGATCGGGCAGGAGCTTCGACGTCGCGGCCTCCCACGTGCTCCACGCCTTGGCCGCCGAGAGGCGCACGTCGGGGTCTTCCGAGGTGAGGCGCCGGTAATAGGCGGCCATCATGTCGCCGCGCTCGGCTTCCGGGATGTGATTCCAATACGGCTCCCAGGCGTCGGGGAACAGCTCCGAGGCTCCGCCCTGGTAGAACCATTCCAGTTCCTTGCGACGCAGCAGGAAGATCCCCCGCAGGACGATCTCCGCCACCCGATCCGGATGCGCCTCGGCATAGGCGAGGGCGAGCGTCGAGCCCCAGCTTCCGCCGAACACCTGCCACTTCTCGATGCCCAGATGCTCTCGCAGCTTCTCGACATCGTCGACGAGGTCCCAGGTGGTGTTCTCCGCCAGCTCCGCGTGCGGCGTGCTCTTGCCGCAACCGCGCTGGTCGAAGTTGACGATCCGGTAGCGGCGCGGATCGAAGAACCTTCGCTGCTTTGGCTCCGAGCCGCCTCCGGGTCCGCCGTGCAGGAAGACGACCGGCTTGCCCGCAGGATTGCCGCTCTCCTCGTAGTAGATCTCGTGAAGCTGCGAGACGGCCAGCCGCTCGGTGTGGTACGGCTCGATCTCGGGATAGAGCCAGGTGACCGGATCCTTGAGAACTTCGGACATTCGAACCTCCTGTGCCCGCCTGCAATGCCTGCCGAATCGCGCGCCCCGCCTACCTCGCCGGCCCCCAGGCCGGTGCTCCCGAGGATAGCAGCCCCGCCCTTGTTCGAGAGGATGGGCGCCCCGTACTCTCTCCGTGCTCCGCGGCCGGTGGCCGCGGAACCCGTTCCCGGCCGCCTGCCTGCAGGAAAAGAGAGGAATCCGAGATGCGTCCGTCGCTCCGTTCGCTCTGGCCGGTCGTCGCCGTCCCCCGTGCATCAGCTTCGCTGATCCTCGGTGGCGCAAGCATGTTCGCGCTCCTCGCACTCGCACTCGCGATCGCGTCTGCGCCCGCGCCGGCGTTCGCCGCGCCGGCCTACTACCTCTACCCGGACATCCACGGCGGTTCGATCGTCTTCGCCGCTGAGTCGGATCTCTGGCTCGTCTCGGATGCCGGGGGCGAGGCGCGCCGCCTGACGACCCATCCAGGCGCGGAGTTCTTTCCGCAGTTCTCCCCCGATGGCAAGTCGATCGCCTTCTCGGGCCAGTACGACGGAGACGTAGACGTCTACGTGATTCCGGCCTCCGGCGGCGAGCCACGCCGTCTCACCTGGCATCCGGGTCCCGACGAAGTCGTCGGCTGGACGCCGGACGGATCGAAGATCCTCTTTCGAAGCGCGCGCTGGGAACCGAACCACAATGAAGACATTTTCGCGGTCCCGGTCGAGGGGGGAGACGCCGAGCTTCTCCCGATCGGCTACGCCGGGCGCATCGATATCGATCCGCAGACGGGACTGTACGCGTTCGTCCGTAACTCCACCGAGTTCGCCACCTGGAAGCGCTATCGCGGCGGCACCGCCCCCGACATCTGGGTGGGCGATCCGTCGAAGGCGGACTTCAGGAAGGTGACCGACTTCGAGGGCACCGACTCGTATCCGATGTGGAACGGCGGCCTCCTCTACTTCCTCAGCGATCGCGGCGGAACGATGAACCTCTGGTCGATGAAGCCCGACGGCGCTGGCGCCCGCCGGTTGACCGACTTCCAGGAGTGGGACGCGCGGCAGGCGTCGATCGGCCCCGACGGGCGGATCGTCTTCACGCTCGCTGCCGACGCCTGGATCTACGACCCGGCGAGCGGAGAAGCCCGCAAGGTCGACATCGATCTTCCGAGCGACCGCGTGCTCACGCGGGTGCGCTACCCCGACGCCGCTCCCTACGTGACCTGCTTCGACATCTCCCCGGACGGCGGCCGCTTGGCGCTCACCGCGCGCGGCGAGATCTTCTCCGTCCCCGTGGAGGACGGAGTGACGCTCCCGATCACACGGGGCAGCGGCGCCCGCGAGAACTGGGCGAGCTTCGATCCGAAGGGGGAACGGATCGTCTACGTGACCGACGAGCCGCGCGAAGAGGAGATCCGCGTGATCGACGCCTGGGGACGCGGCAAGCCGGTCGTCGTCAAGCCGGCCGGCGAATCGGGCGGTTGGAACGCCGCCCCGCTCTTCTCTCCGGATGGAAGGTGGATCGCCTACAGCGACATGACGCAGACGCTCTTCGTCGTCGCCGCGGACGGCGGCTCGCCACCCCATCGCGTGGACCAGGCCGAGGCGGACGAGATTCACGACTACGCCTGGAGCCCCGACGGCCGGTGGCTCGCCTACGGCAAGCGGGCGTTCACCGGCTACAGCACGCTCTGCATCTACGACATGAAGAGCGGCGAGGTGCATCCGATGAGCGACGGCACGACCGACGACCATGGCCCGTGCTGGGATCCGGAAGGGCGCTACCTCTACTTCGTCAGCGAACGCGCGACGAATCCGATCCTCGGCAACCAGGACTGGGACAACGTCGAGGCGAAGCGCGGCCTCCTCTACCTGGCGCTCCTCCGCAAGGACGTCGAGAATCCGTTCGCCGCCCGCGAAGGGATGCCGCCGCATGGCGACGGCGCGTCGAGGAACGACGACGGCAAAGCGAAGAACGGACGCGAGAGCGGCAACGAAAGCGATGGCGAGAACGGCGAGAAGGGCGAGAAGGCGCCGCCGGAGCCGGTCGCGATCGACTTCGACGGACTCGCGGAGCGCGTGGTGCCGCTCGACATCGAGCGAGGCGGCTATTCACAGATCTCCGCAACCGCCAAGCGGGTGTTCTACCTCTCCGCTCCGCTGCGTGGGTTCGCCGAGATGGAGGGTCTGTTCGAGGAACCCGGCCCGCAAAGCGACCTCATGGTCTTCGACCTGGACGAGATGGAGGCGGAGCCGTTCGTCGAAGGGGTGGCCGACTACCGGCTGGCGGCAGACGCGGAGAAGATCGCCCTCATGAAGGACAAGGGAGACTTCTACGTCGTCGACGCGAACGGCGAAGAGCCCGATCTCGAGGAAGGGAAAGTCTCGATCGCGGACGTCGTGATCGATCTCGACCCGCGCGAGGAGTGGGCGCAGATCTTCTACGAGGGATGGCGGAACCAGCGGGACTTCTATTGGGATGCCGAGATGGCCGGCCTCGACTGGAGGAAGATCGGAGAGCAATACGCGACGCTCCTGCCGCGCCTCTCTTCCCGTGCCGATCTCTCCGATCTGATGGGAGAGCTGATCGGCGAGCTGAACACCTCGCACACCTACCTCTGGGGCGGCGACCCGGGCGTGCAGCCCCGGTCCGTCTCGGTCGGGCTCCTCGGAGCCGACGTGCACCGGGAGGGAAGCGCCTACAAGGTGACGCGCATCTATCGCGGCGCGCCCGCCGATCAAGTCGTCTCTCCGCTCGCGGCGCCTGGGGTCAACCTTGCCGAGGGGATGTACATCCTGCAGGTGAACCACCAGCCGTTCGCGGACACCCGCGCATTCGAGTCGTACTTCGAGAACCTCGCGGGCCGTCCGGCCGCGCTGACTGTCAACGAGAAGCCGGCCGCGCAGGGAGCGCGCGAGGTGGTGGTCGTCCCCGTAGCGGACGAGGGGGACCTGCGCTATTCCGATTGGGTGCGACGGAATCGGGAGTACGTCTCGGAGAAGACGGGCGGAAGAATCGGCTACGTGCACATTCCGGACATGTGGCAGCACGGCCTGATCGAGTTCAACACCTGGTTCTACCCGCAGCTTGACAAGGAAGGGATGATCGTCGACGCGCGCTGGAACGGAGGCGGCGCCGTCTCCCAGCAGATCGTCGAGCGCCTTCGCCGGCGCCTGGTGAGCTTCAACCGCGGCCGCTGGAGCGGCGTCGCTACCTATCCCGATCGAGTCCTGAACGGTCCGTTCGTCGTGCTGACGAACCAGTTCGCCGGCTCCGACGGCGACATCTTCCCTGCCGTCGTCCAGATGGAGAAGCTCGCGCCGGTGATCGGAGTGCGCACGTGGGGCGGCGTCGTCGGGATCAGCGGACTGCGCCCTCTCGTCGACAACGGGCTCGAGACGCAGCCGCAGTCGGCCTGGTGGGATGCGCACGGCTGGAGCATCGAAAACCATGGCGTCGACCCGGACATCGTGGTCGACGACCTGCCGCAGGAGGTCGCGCGCGGCGTCGACGCGCAGCTCGACCGGGGGATCGAGGAAGTGATGCGGGCACTAGCGGCGACGCCGGCGCAGGAACCGGACTTCGGCCCGGCTCGGCCTCGGACGCGCGAGGCGTTCGGCAAGGAGATCGCCGGCTCGTGAGAGGCGGCCGGAACTTCCTGCTCGCTCTGCCTATCGTCGCCGGTCTGGCGCTCGTCCTTTCGTCGCCGTCCCGCGCGCAGCCTCCACCGTCCACTGGAGAGGAGGGTGGCCGGCGCATTTATGTCACTCACCGCATCGAAGGGACGTCCCCGTTACTCGACGGCCGGCCCGACGAGCCGGCCTGGGACGCCGTGCCCTGGTCGGGGGGCTTCACGCAGCGGGACCCAGTGGAGGGCGTGGCGCCTTCCTGCTCGACGGCATTCAAGATCCTCTACGACGAACACGCGCTTTACGTCGCCTATCGCGCTTGGGACCCGGAGCCTTCTCGGGTCGAACACATGCTCGCGCGGCGTGACTGGTTCCCCGGCGACTGGGTCGAGATCAACATCGACAGCCGTCGGGACGGACGGACCGCGTTCTCCTTCACGGCAAGCGCCAGCGGCGTCCGCGGCGACGAGTACGTGTCGGAGGACGGCAACGACTGGGACTCCTCGTGGGACCCGGTCTGGACCAACACCACGGCAGTCGACGACCACGGATGGACCGCCGAGATCCGCATCCCCTTCAGTCAGCTCCGCTATTCGCCGGCCGGGGAGCAAGCCTGGGGGATCCAGGTGCAGCGCCGGCTCTTTCGCAAGGAGGAGCGTTCCGTCTGGCAATTCATTTCGCGTGACGACGAAGGATGGGTGAGCCGTTTCGGCGAGCTGCGCGGCTTGCGCGAGCTTCCGCTGCAGAGGCAGCTCGAGGTCGCACCCTACTTCGTGGGCGATCTCGAGCGCTCCGAGAAGATCTCCGGAGATCCGTTTGCAGACGGGACGGACCAGCATCTCGACAGCGGAGTCGACGCCAAGCTTGGGATCGGAAGCGGCCTGATCCTCGACGCCTCGATCAATCCCGACTTCGGGCAGGTCGAGGCCGATCCGGCCGAGGTGAACCTGACCGCGTTCGAGACATTCTTCGGCGAGAAGCGCCCGTTCTTCATCGAGGGGAGCGACATCTTCCGTTACGAGGTCGCCAACGCGATCACGGGCGGGAACTTCACCCAAGACCGCCTCTTCTATTCGCGCCGCGTCGGACGGGAACCCCAGGGATCGCCCTCGCTCGAGGACGGCGAGTTCGCCAGCGTGCCGAATTCGACGAGCATCCTCGGCGCGGCGAAGCTCTCGGGGAAGACGGCGCGAGGGCTGTCGGTCGGAGTGCTGGACGCGGTGACAGCGCGGGAGCGCGCGAGCATCGACGGCTTCCAGGGCGGGCGAGGGCAGGTCGTCGAGCCGGCGACGAACTACTTCGTGGGGCGCGTGCAGAAGGACCTGCGGGACGGCCAGACTCAGATCGGCGGGATGCTGACCTCGACCCACCGTGACGTCTCGCCTCAGGAGGTGCGCTTCCTGCACTCGGCCGCCTACGTCGGCGGACTGGATCTCGAGCATCGCTTCCACGACCGGGCGTACTCCGTCCTGTTCAAGATCCTGGCGAGCAGCGTCCGCGGAGAGAAGGAAGCGCTGGTGCGTACGCAGACGTCGTCGGCTCATTATTTCCAGCGGCCCGACGCGCACCATGTCTCCGTCGATTCGACAGCCACGTCCCTCTCCGGACACGCCGGCTCGATCTACGCCGGGAAGCAGAACGGCCGGTGGAGGTTTCAGGGAGGCCTAGCCTGGCGCTCCCCTGGCTTCGAGCTGAACGATCTCGGCTACATGCGCACCGCCGACGAGATCAACCATTCGACATGGGCCGGCTATTACCTCAACCAGCCGTTCGGAATCTTCCATCGCATGGAGGTCAACGCCAACGAGTGGCTCTACTGGGACTTCGGCGGCAACAACCTGCTCCGCCAATCCAATGTGAACACGCACGCGACGCTGCGCAACCGATGGGAGTACTACGCCGGCATCACGCGCACGCTCGAGGCGCGATCGAACTCCGCTCTGCGCGGCGGGCCGTCGATGCTGCTCCCCGGTTCCTGGAGCATCGAGTCCAACGTCTCTTCGGACGCGCGCCTGCCGGTCCATGGAGCGATCGCCGGATCCATCGAAGCGGGCGACGAGGGAGGCGACTTCGGCGGCTCCGCGGAGATCGAACTGGACTGGCGGGTGGCGAACGGAGTCCAGCTGAGCGCCAATCCGGAATGGAGTCACTCGTGGTCGGACCTCCAGTACATCGGCCAGGCGGACGCAGGCGGCGCGGACCGCTTTCTCTTTGGGCGGATCCGGCAGAAGACCGCGGTCTTCACGATGCGCGTCGACGCCTGCCTCAGCCCGAACCTGACGGTCCAGTACTATGCGCAGCCGTTCGTTTCCGCCGGCCGTTACGGCAGCTTCAAAAGGATCACGAACCCCGACGCCGGCCGTTACGCCGACCGCTTCCACGTCTTCGACCCGGCTGCGAACGAGATTGCCTTCGACGCGGACGCGGACCGCTACGTCGTCGACGAGGACCGGGACGGGACGGCCGACTACTCGTTCTCCGATCCCGACTTCAACTACAAGGAGTTCCACTCCAATCTGGTGCTTCGCTGGGAATACGAGGCGGGCTCGACCCTCTATCTGGTCTGGAGCCAGGGACGGGCGGGATCCACGCCGTCCGGAGGCTTCTCGCTCCGTGACGACGTCGAGGACCTTTTCGACATCCATCCCCGCAACATCTTCCTGATCAAGATCAGCAAGTGGTTCGCCTGGTAGGCAGGTACGTTCGGAGCAGCCGGCCGGCCGCCCGTTCGGATTCCTCACCGGGAGCGCTTTGCGTACCTTGGACGAACGAAGGCCGCGCGAATCCGCGCGAGTGGGAGCGCGAACGTGACAGCGAACGGCGGTCGCCGACCGCATGGGAACAGGAGGAGCGCACATGGCAACGTGCGAGGTCTGTGGAAACGACTATGACAAGTCCTTCGAAGTGACCAAGGCAGGACGCCGCCATGTCTTCGACAGCTTCGAGTGCGCGATCCACGCTCTGGCTCCGGTCTGCGCGCACTGCAGCTGCAAGATCGTCGGGCACGGGGTGGAGGCGGACGGCTCGATCTACTGCTGCGTCAACTGCGCGAACATGCAGGGAGTCCACGGCCTCAAGGATCGGAGCTGAAAGGCTCGGATCGGAGCTGAAAGATCCCGCTACGGCGTCACGCGCGAGGGAAGGATGCCGCGGCGAGCGGTCGTCGCGGCACCGCTCTCGAAGATTCCCGGGACGGTCGCGCCGCACGACGGGCACCGGCCGCCCGCCTGGAGATGGTAGTGGCGGACCGACTGCCAGTCGCGGACGATCAGCGCCTCGCCGCAGCTCGGGTTCGGGCACCACGTCGTCTGTCCTTCCGAATCGTGGACGTTTCCGACGTAGACGTACTTCAGTCCTTCGGCTCGCGCGATCGCGCGGGCGCGACGCACGGTGGCCGCGGGCGTCCCCGGAATCCCGGTCATCCGGTAGTCGGGATGAAACGCGGTGAAGTGGATCGGCTGATCTTCGCCCAGGTTCTCGACGATCCAGGCGCACTCGCGCTGGATCTCCTCGTCGCCGTCGTTCTTGCCAGGAATGAGGAGCGTCGTGATCTCGGTCCACACCTCCGTCTCCTTGCGCAGCCAGACCAGCGTATCGAGCACCGGAGCGAGGTGGGACAAGGTCGCCTTCCGGTAGAACTCCTCGGTGAAGGCCTTCAAGTCGACGTTGGCGGCGTCGGCGTAGCGGTACAACTCCGGCCGCGCTTCCGGCGTGACGTAGCCCGCAGTCACGAGGACCGATTTCACGCCGCGCTCGCGCGCGATCCGGGAGACGTCGATCACGAACTCGGCGAAGATGACCGGGTCGTTGTAGGTGAACGCGATCGAGGGGCAACCTTCCCGGATGGCGAGATCGACCACCTCCTCGGGCGTCACCTCGTAGCTCTGCAGCGTATCGATTCGCGCTTTGCTCATGTCCCAGTTCTGACAGAACTGGCAGCCGAGATTGCAGCCGGCCGTTCCGAACGAGAGAATCGGCGTCCCGGGGAGGAAATGGTTCAGCGGCTTCTTCTCGACCGGGTCGATCGCGAAGCCGGTCGGCCGCCCGTAGCCGAGGCTCTTCATCGTTCCGCCCTGGTTCTGGCGGATGAAGCAGAATCCGGCCTGGCCGTCCGATAGGCGACAGTAGCGGGGACAGAGGGTGCAGAGAAGCCGGCCGTCCGGCTCGACCTCGTAGAACCGGGCATCGGGCGCTTCCCGGCTACCTCCTCGTTTCATCCGGATCGGCATACGAACCTCCTCGACGGAATTCGGGGGGCGCGGCGCGGCGCCGCCTGAGCGGCCGGTCGGCCAAGCGGCCGGGCAAGCGCCGGCAAGCTCGCTCCTGCCGTTTCTCCGCGGATCGACGTTATCATAGCGCGGCGGGCGAATGGGACCCGAGGCCTGGAGTCACGGAGGGGTACACCGCATGCCGCGATTCGATCCGAAGCGCCAGGAGGACTTCCTCCAATCGCTGAACCCGCGAAGGGCCGAGCTGAAACGGAGCCTCGATGCGCGGCGGCTCCCCTATGCCGTCGCCGTGGACAATCCCGACAAGCAGATGAACATCGGGAACCTGATCCGGACCGCGCACAGCTTCCTTTGCGGGGAGCTGGTCCTGATCGGATCGGCCAGCTACCAGGCGAGCGGCAGCAACGGCGTCGAACGGTACGAGAGGATCCGGCATTTCCCCGACCGGGACGCCTTCCTCGCCTGGCTCCCCAGCTCGGGCTACACGAGCATCGCCGTCGAGATCACGCCGGAGGCGGAGAGGCTCGATCGCTTCGAATTCCCCGAGAGGCCCCTCTTCGTCGTCGGCAACGAGCTCCATGGGCTCGATGAGCGGCTGCTCGCCGCTTGCGAGCGGAGGGTGATGATTCCTCAGTTCGGCCTCGTCCCGTGCTTGAACGTCAACATCTCGTGCTCGATCGTGCTGTACGAGTACGTGACGCGCCGGCATCCCGAGATCGAGATGGCGACGGTGCGGGGACGGAAATTCCTGGTCGACGAGAGAAGCGGCCGCAAGCCGCGCGCCGACTAACGGGATCGCGGGATCGCGCGGCGAGCGAACGTCGTGCGGCGGCAGTGCGAGCGCCGGCGCCGTGCGAACGGCGCTTCCGCCGGGCTCCCTTACGCCTCGGCCGTCCCTTCGCCTCCGGAGGCCGACGCCTCGAACTGCTCGCGCGTCACCCACCACCGCCGGCCGCATCGCGGGCACGACGTCTCGACACGCTCGTCCCCCTGGAACAGCTCTTCCGGCTGCTCGGCGAAGATCGTCCGCAAGGCGCGGAGCATCTTCGCGGGGCTGCATCCGCATTCGAGGCGGAAGGCGCGCTCCTCGAGCGTCCGTTGCGAGCCGTCGATCTCCGCCGCGGCGCGCGGATCGAGCGCTTCGAGCCACTGGCGATCGACGCCCGGCAGGCCGAGAACCATCAGGAAGCGATCCCCGTCCCCCTCGAAGAAGCGAGCGGGGCTCTGCTCGGACCGCTCGTAGTACTGCTCGAAGATGTCGAGGAGGTCGAAGCCCTCCACCTCGATCGCCGAGACGACCGGCTCCCGGTGCCCACGGATCGTCTGGACGTAGAAGCGGCTCGTTTCATAGGTGCGCACGCCTTCGGTATAGACCCGCCCGGTGACGATCCCCTGGCGCGCCTCGCCGGTGAGAAAGACGTTCGTCGGCGGTTGCCGCAGGTTCAGCGTCCAGGCGACGACCTCGTCGCGCGGGCGGTTCGCGAGATGCAGCGTCGCCGCGGCGAGCCCTTGCCGCATGAGGACGGTCGACAACGAATCGGGCGCCTCCTGCCACAGCTCGGCGTGGCGCTCCCATGCAGCGAAGAGAGGACCGAAATCCCCCGACGTCACCAGGACCGACAGCGGATCGTGCAACGTGCGCACGAGCTGCACTTCGCCGGGGCGCTGAACCGGACGATCGGCGGGTGGATCGGAATCGGCGGGATTGCCGCTCGAGGATGGTGTCATGCGAACTCCTGCATATCCGGACTATAGCAGGGGGCGCGAGCGGCGCGTCTCACGCGCGCGAGAGTGAGAAGCGCGGAGAGCGCGCGAGCGCCCAGGAACCGGCGAGTCGGCGAGTCCCTGGGCGCGTGCACGAGATCCCGGACGCTGCCAGGCAGACCTAACGGATCAGGACGATCGGCTTCGACTCCTCGAAAGCTCCTTCGCCGCCCGCCAGCCTCGCCCGGTAGACGCCGGCCGGCACGTCCCTTCCTCGCTCGTCCCGTCCATCCCATGCGATCGTTCCCGCGCGCGCTGCCAGCGTGCGGACGCGGCGGCCGTCGACGGCGAAGATCGAAAGCTCCGCGCCGGGCGCAACGCCGGGAGCGATCGACCAGCGAACGCCCGCGAAGCTCGGATTCGGGAATCCCGGCCCGAGGCGAGCGCCCGTCGAGGGAAGCCCTTCGGCGACGCCCATCGCATTCGGGTTCCCCTCGAGGGCGTACACGTCGCCGCCCGACCCGCCGTAGAGAAGCTGCGTGCCGGCGACGACGTCCGGCGCGCCGTTGCCGTTCAGGTCGGCGGTGCCGCGGATCGTCTTGATCTTGTCGCCCGTGGGATTGAGCCACGACCAGATCTCCGCTCCGCTTGCGCCGTCCAGGAGTCGCACCCACCCGTCGAAGTCCCCCACGACGACGTCGTTGATCCCGTCGCCGCTGACGTCGGGCATCCTGTCGATCGCCCAGGTCCAGTCGGATGTCGCGACGTTCCATACGAGCTCGCCGTCGGCGCCGCTCCGCACCTGGCAGATGCTCGTCGTGTTGCATCCCACCGCGACGTCCCGCTTGCCGTCGCCGTCGACGTCGTCGAGAGCGGCGACCCGCTGCTGCGCCGGAACGGGGACGGACCAGACGACCGCGCCGGTGTCGCCGTTCAAGCAGACGAGAGAGTTGCTCCATTGCGAGAGCGTGATCTCCGGAATCCCGTCGCCGGTCAAGTCGCTCAGGAAGACGATGTTCCAGATCGCCCCGCCCACCGGCGTCTCCCAAATGCGATGTCCGTCGACGCCCGAGAGGGCAACGACGCGCGGCGAGATCGGGGTCTGATCGCCGAGCGAGACGATGACGTCGCGCACCTGGTCCCCGTCGATGTCCACGCAGGAATGGACGTCGCGGAAGGCGTCCCCGCCGTAGTAGACCCAGACGAGACCGCCGCTGGCTCCGCTCACGCAATGCACCCGGTCGTTGGAGCTTCCGCTCGCGAAGACGATCTCCGGGATCCCGTCTTCGTCCAGATCTTGACCGAGCGAGTCCATCGAGTAAATCCATCCGGAATAGGAATCGCCATACTCCGCATAGGTGTCGAAGCCCCAGAGGACCTCCCCCGTGTTGCCGTGAAGGGCGTAGGCGGTGCGGCCGCCCCAAGCCGTGCCGAGCAGAAGCTCCGGGAAGCCGTCTCCGTCGAGGTCGGGACCGAGGCGCAGGCAATCGTCTCCATCACCGCCGCCGTTGCTGGCGCCGCCTAACGGCCGGCTCGACCACAGCACCTCTCCCTGACCGACCGAGGCTCCGCGAATCGCGAAGACGTGATCGACGTTGGACGGGCCGTTGCCATATCCCTCGAACGCCACGTCGGGGAGGCCATCGCCGTCGATGTCGGGGACGGTCGCGATCGACTGCATGTTCCCGTTCGCCTGGACGGACCAGAGCAGCTCCGTGTCTGCATGAGCCGCCGGAGCGATCGCGCAAAGCGCAGCGAGGGTGGCTAGAGCGATCCATGGGGGGCGGGACGGACTCAGGCCGCGGGAGGCGCGGGAGCCGCGGGAGGTGACAGAAGCTGGCGGGAGCGGGCGCATGAGCGAATCCTCCTCGGGACGATGCTCCGCACGCTCGATCGGCTGCGATCGCTCCTCTCACCGTGCGGGAACCGCCATGCCTGGTCGTGATGGCGAGTTGGAGCGCGAACGAAGAGCGCGAACCGGCCGGTCGCGGAGATCGCCCTGTTGTGGTTCCAGGTGCATCCGAGCGGTAACAGTATACCGGATCTGCTTTCATGGTGGGAGAGGTCGCCCGCTATTCGTGCGCCGGCCGGCTCGAAGGGAGTCATCATGAAGATCCTGTTGGTAGGACCTCCCGGCATCGGAAAGACGACGGTGCTCGTGAAGCTCGCGGCCCTCCTCGCCGACCGCTCGCTCGCCGGCTTCTATACGGAGGAAGTGCGCGCGGCGGGCGGCGCGCGAGTCGGCTTTCGTCTGGTGACCTTCGCCGGGGACGAGGCGACGATCGCGCATGTGGATTTCCGCGGATCGGCGCGGGTCGGGCGCTATGGCGTCGACGTCCCGATGTTCGAGGCCCTGGCAGTCCCGGAGCTGGCTCGGCCGTGCGACCTGTACCTGGTCGACGAGGTCGGGAAGATGGAATGCCTCTCGCAGGACTTCGTGACCGCCATGCGCGCGCTGCTGTCCGGCCCCACGCCGGTCGTCGCGACCGTCGGCGCACGCGCTCCCGGCTTTCCCGAGGAGGCTCGCGCGATGGGAGCCGGCAAAGGGAGCGAGATCGAGACGATCGAGATCGATCATCGCAATCGTGACCGGCTGCCGGGCGAGATCGTCTCACGCCTCTTTCCCGAAGGGGTCTAGCTGGCGGACGACGATCCAGCTTCCGAGGAAGACGGGCGGGCCGGTAGACCGACCCGCCCGCGCATGAACGAAGCGATTGTCGAGGCGATCCGCCCTAGCGGCCGGCCCCCACCGCGGACTTCACCGGCCTCTCCGCGGCGACCGTCTCCGCGTCCTGAAGCGGAATGCGCATCCGATAGAACGAACGCCACACGAAGACGACCGAGATCGCGAAGAAGACGGCGGCGACGACGTAGAGCAGGGTCGGCGTCGTCTTCTCCATCTCGATCGCCAGCTCGGCGGCAAGGAGCCCGAAGAGAGTGGTGAACTTGATGATCGGGTTCATCGCGACCGACGAGGTGTCCTTGAACGGATCGCCGACCGTATCGCCGATCACCGTCGCCGCGTGCAGCGGCGTGCCCTTCTCCTTCAGATCGACCTCGACCAGCTTCTTCGCGTTGTCCCAGGCGCCGCCCGCGTTCGCCATGAAGATCGCCTGGTAGAGGCCGAAGACGGCGATCGAGATCAGGTAGCCGATGAAGAAGAACCGGTCGAGGCACGCGAAGGCGAGCGTCGCGAAGAAGACGGCGAGGAAGATGTTGAACATCCCCTTCTGCGCGTACTGCGTGCAGATCTCCACGACCTTCTTGCTGTCGGTGATCGAGGCCTTCTCGGCGCTCCCGTCGAGCCGGATCGTCCGCTTGATGTACTCGACCGCGCGATACGCGCCGGTCGACACCGCCTGGGTGGAGGCGCCGGTGAACCAGTAGATGACCGCGCCCCCGGTGACCAGGCCGAGCAGGAACGGAGCATGGAGGATGGAGAGCTTGTCGAGGTTGACGGTCAGGGTGTTCGTGAGGACGACGATGATCGAGAAGATCAGGGTCGTGGCGCCGACGACCGCCGTTCCGATCAGCACCGGCTTGGCGGTCGCCTTGAACGTGTTCCCCGCTCCGTCGTTCTCCTCGAGATAGTGCTTCGCCTTGTCGAACTGAGGCTCGAAGCCGAAGTCCTTCCGGATCTCCTCCTTGACCCCCTTGATGTTCTCGATCACCGACAGCTCGTAGACCGACTGCGCGTTGTCGGTCACCGGTCCGTAGGAGTCGACGGCGATCGTGACCGGCCCCATGCCGAGGAAGCCGAACGCGACCAAACCGAAGGCGAAGACCGCCGGGGCCGCCATGATGCCGCCGAGGCCGGCCGTGCTGATGCCGAAGGCGATCGCCATGAGTGCCATGATCGTGAGGCCCATCCAATAGGCGCTGAAGTTGCCTGCCGTGAGCCCGGAGAGGATGTTGAGCGAGGCGCCTCCCTCGCGCGCCGCCGTGACCACTTCCCGCACGTGCCCGGACTTCGTCGACGTGAAGACCTTGACCAGTTCGGGGATTACCGCCCCCGCCAGCGTCCCGCAGCTGATGATCGAGGCGAGCTTCCACCAGAGGCTGCCGTCACCGAGGCCGGGAATCAGGAGATAGGAGAGGACGTAGGTGACCGCGATCGAGAGGACCGAGGTGATCCAGACGAGGGAGGTCAGCGGGGCCTCGAAGTTCATCGTGGCGGCGTTCTGGTAGCGCGCCCGCGCGATGCCGTCGTTGATGAAGTAGGAGACGGCGCTCGTCACGATCATCAGGATGCGCATCGCGAAGATCCAGACGAGGAGCTGGACCTGGGCGACCGGGTTGTGGGCGAGGATGAGCAGGATGAAGGTGATGAGAGCGACTCCCGTCACGCCGTACGTTTCGAAACCGTCCGCCGTCGGTCCGACCGAGTCCCCGGCGTTGTCTCCGGTGCAGTCGGCGATGACGCCGGGATTGCGGGCATCGTCCTCCTTGATGTTGAAGACGATCTTCATCAGGTCGCTGCCGATGTCGGCGATCTTCGTGAAGATCCCTCCCGCGATGCGGAGCGCGGAGGCGCCGAGCGACTCGCCGATCGCGAAGCCGATGAAGCACGGCCCGGCGTAGTCCTTCGGGACGAACAGGAGGATCGCGAGCATGATCAATAGCTCGGTGGAGATCAGGAGCATCCCGACCGAGATGCCGGCCTGGAGCGGGATCTGGTAGGTCGGGAACGGCTTGCCGCGAAGACTGGCGAAGGCGGCGCGGGAGTTCGCGAACGTGTTGATCCGGATGCCGAACCAAGCGACCCCATAGCTTCCCGCGATCCCGATCACGCTGAACAAGAGGATGACGATCACCTTCGCTGCGTCGAAATGCCTGAGCCACCCGAAATAGACGACGATGATCGCTCCGATGAACAGCTCGAGCAGCAGCAGGAACTTCCCTTGCGTGATCAGGTAGGTCTTGCAGGTCTCGAAGATCAGCTCCGAGATCTCCCGCATCGAGCGGTGGACCGGCAGGTTCTTCAGGCGCGTGAACATCGCCAGACCGAAGAGGAATCCCAGGATGCAGACGACGATCCCGCCCATGAGAAGCCCGCGTCCGGACATTCCGAGGAAGGAGACCGAGGCGAGATCCGGAAGGATCAAGTCGGCTTCTCCCGCCCGTGCCGACGAGGCGAGGAGGAGGGAGAGGAGCCCCGCCGCTCCTCCGATCCCGAACGCCCGCGTAAGCTTCGCGGGTATGCGCCTGGACACTCTCTCGAACATGAGACCTCCTGGAATTCCTGCTGGGACTCTCTCTGGGACTCCGGCCCCGACTCCTGCGGGGATTCCGGCTGGGACTTCAGCTTCGACTCGGTCGAGGACCCCGGCTGGCAATCCGGGCGGTATTCCCACGGAGACTCGCCCGGAAGTCGACGAACGGCCTGCGGGCCTGGACCGCTTGCTCCGGGAACCTCCGGCAGCGTCCCGGTTCACAAGAGTCGGACTGTACCATAACGGCTCGGGCTCGGGGACTCGCCGGTTTCGCGCGATTCTGGGCCCGGCCGCCCTCCTGGTCCTGCTGGCAGGCGCCGGGTGGCCGGGCGCTCGGGCGGCCTCCGAAGTCGCTTCCCGTCCTGCCCGATCCGATCAGTTCCCCGGTCCCCTCGAACGCGCGCTCCTCGAGGGCGGCCTCGTCGACGTGTCGACCCTCGACTCGACGCTCGTCATCGATCTCACCTACGCCCGTACGGACAACTTCCTCGGCCGGAACCTCTACGGCTCGCTCCAGAAGTGTTACCTGCAGCCGGAGGCCGCTCGCATGCTCGCGCGCGCGCACGCGATCCTGAAGCAGCGCGCTCCTGGCCTACGGATCTTGGTCGCCGACGGGGCGCGACCGCGCAGGATCCAGGAGAGGATGTGGGCCGCTGTACGGGGAACGCCGCGGCAGCGCTACGTCGCCTCTCCCTCCCGCGGATCGATGCACAACTACGGCGCCGCGGTGGACGTCACCCTGATCGACGCCTCGACCGGCCGGCAGCTCGACATGGGGACCCCGCTGGACGACTTCACGATCCTCGCCGCGCCGCGCGAGGAGGACCGACTGCTACGCGCGGGACGCCTCACGCGCGAGCAGGTCGCGCGCCGGCGCTTGCTTCGCAGCGTCATGACCGATGCGGGATTTCGCGCGCTCGCGATCGAATGGTGGCACTTCGACGCCTTCCCCAAGGAGGAGACGCGGCGCCGCTTCGCGATCGTGGAATAGCCGCGAGTGGGATGGCCGCTTGCGGGATAGCCGCTACAGGAAGCGCTCGACCCTCGACCGGATCGCCTCGGCCGGCATCGCCCCGGTCAATCGCTCGACCTCGATTCCCCGGCGCAGCAGCACCATCGTCGGAATCGCCTGCACCCCGAACCGGCTCGGAGTGAACGGCTCCGCCTCCGTGTCCATCTTGAGGATGATCAGACGTCCGGCCAGATCGGCCGCCAGCCTCTCCAGCTCCGGGGCGAGCGAGCGGCACGGGCTGCACCAGGCGGCCCAGAAGTCGACGAGCACCGGCAGGGAGGAGTGGCGCGTCACCGCGTCGAACTGCCCGTCGGTCACCGCGATCGGCGCGCTCGCGCCGAGATCCTCCTTCGGCAGCGCGGTCTTGCAGCGCCCGCATCGCGCCTGCTGGCCGACGCGGGCGACCGGGATCTTGTTCGCCGCTCCGCACGAAGGGCAACGGGTGAGGAAGTGGTCTTGCGTCATGCCGACAGTCTAGCCCGGGCCGGGGCGCCTCCGCTTCGAAAGGAGAGAGGAGCCTCCCCGTCCGCCGCCACTCATCGCCCGATCACGAGCCGGCTCGTCCTCTCCGCTCCGGCAGCGCGCAGGCGGCAGAGATAGACGCCGGCCGGCAGCGCGGACCCGTCGAACAGGATCGAGCGCTCCCCATCGCCGCCCGCAGGGATCGAGACTCGCGCGACCGCGCGGCCGCCCACGTCGAAGACCTCAAGCGAGCCTTCCTCGCCCGGCGGAATGCGGAGCGAGAGGCGCGTCGTCGCCGAGAACGGATTGGGGAAGGCGCGGGCGGGCTCGAGGCCGAGCGGGGCGAGCGCGTCCTCCGTCCCGACCGACGCGGGGTCCAACTCCCCAGCGGGCCGCGCCCAGAGAGCGTGGGTGGTCGTGCCGGCGTAGATCCATTCGCCATCCCCGTACAACTCGTAGAGGTCCCCGCCCGCGTATCCGTCTCCGAAGTCGACCCAGCTATGCCCGCCGTTCGCCGTGTAGTAGATCTTCCCGCCCGACGTGCCGGCAAGCAGGACGGTCCCGGCGGCCGTCACATCGTGCACGTCCTCGCCATCGAGTCCCGCCGGCACCCAACGCCCCGCATCGAAGGCGTACACGCCGGCGCCCTGCGTCGCGGCGAACATTCTCCCGTTCGCGAGGGCGAGAGCGTTCACATATCGCGCCTCGGGACTGTCCAGGCCCTGCGATTCGTCGAACCACGTCAGCCCCATGTCGGTGGAGCGGATCACACCGCGGTCGCCGGTGCCGGCAAAGAGGTCCGAGCCTTGGGCGGCGATGGCGTTGACGTAGGCGACGCCTGGGACCGTCCCCCAATGGACGCCGTCATCCGTCGAGCGATACAGGGCGTCGTAGCCGCCAGCGAGAACGAACCCGCTCCCTTTCGCGAGGCACCCGAGCAGCGCGTCCGATGGGATCCCGTCGGACGAAGGGATCCAGGTGAGCCCCCCATCGGTCGATCGAAAGACCCCTCGCTGCAGCCCGAAGAGCGCGGCAAGCAGATAGGAGCCGCCGTCGAGCAGGTCGAGCGCCGTCGTGTAGTTCGGGAAGTTGCCATCGGCCAATTCCCACGTGGCGCCGTCGTCGAACGTGCGCCAGATGCCGCGCCCGGATCCGTCGGCCGCCGAAAGCCCGACATGCAGCGCGCCGCCGCTCTTGAGCAGCGCCCCCACGCCGCGGATTGCCGCCGTGCCGCGGCCCGCGTAGCTCCACGTCTGACCGACGTCGGCCGTCTTCCACAACCCCGCGTCCGTCCCGGCGAACAGCACGCCCCCGGACGGCAACAAGCAGTACGGCTGCGTCTCAGGCGCGATCCCTTCGGTGATGCGAGTCCAGTGCGCCCCCCCATCGACCGAGCGGTAGACTCCGGCCCCGCCGAAGTCGCTCACGATCCCCGTGTAGAGGGCGCCTCCGTTGCCTACGAGGAAAGAGAAGTAGTAGAGGGTGACGTCGGGAAGGTCCGCGCTCACGCGCGTCCAGGTGGAGCCGGCGTCGACGGACCGGTAGATGCCGGCGACCTCGGGGGCTCCGTTCTTCGTCAAAGCCGCATAGAGAATTCCGTTGGACGAAGTCAGCGCGTCGATCCGCGACAACTCCGGCAGGCCCGCTCCCCAGGGCCACCACGTGACGCCGCTGTCGCTCGATCGGAAGAGACCATCCCCGTCCGTGCCGAGGAACGCGTGGCCCGAGACCACCATCGACCGGACGTGAACGGTCGGAGAGCCGGCGACCTCCGCCCAGCTCTCGCCTGCGTCCGCCGACCGGTAGAGCTTCCGCCCCATGGCCGAGTCGAACCCGACGAGCAGGACCGAGCCGCCGATCGAAACCATCGCGCTCACGATCTCGGAGGGCGGCATCCCCTGTCCGACTTTTTCCCACGTCGTGCCGGCATCCCGCGTGCGGTACAAGCCGTCCAGATAGGTGCCGGCATAGACATTCCCGAGGTGCGGATAGAGGAAGGTGATCCCCGCGTTGGGCAGGCCGGCGTTGACCCAGCTCGTCCCGCCGTCGGTCGATCGGTAGACGTCGCCCGCGTCTCCTTCGTTGCTGCCTAGCAGGAGGACGGATCCGGAACGCGCCAAACCGTAGACGGCCGGGGCCTCCGGGCCGTTCCACTGCTGCCACGCTGCATGCGCGGGGAGCGCGGACAGGAGCGCGGCCAGCGCAAGCATCAGGAGCGGTAGGGTCACGCGAGAAGCGAGAACGGACCGCCGCTGGGGCAGGCGCGGCGGCGCGCAGCAAGATGACGCCATGGATGTTCCTTTCCCAGTTTTCATCGGCCTGTTCGCCGCTTTCAGCGGCCTTTCCCCGTTTTCAGGGGGCCTGCCGGAACGGCGGCGACGGTCGGCTAGTCGGAGGCGACGAGACGCGAGTCGCTCCCGGCGATTTTAGAAGTGCGGCCGGCCGGTACCTACTTTCGAACGCTTCATGACGCTAATCGCATGTTGGCAGTCTCGTGAGGAGGTGGACGCGCCTCGGACGCGAACCTCAGGAGCCTTCAGGCGGACGCGGACGCAGAGGCCGCCGCCGGGACGGTAAAGAGAAACCGCGCTCCCGCTCCGGGCTCGCTCCACGCCCGGATCGATCCGCCGTGCGCCTCGACGAGCTGGCGTGCAATCGCGAGACCGAGCCCGGCACCCCCGGTCGCTCGCTGGCGCGACGGATCCGCCCGGTAGAAGCGCTCGAAGACGAACGGGAGGTCCTCGGCGGGGATGCCTTCCCCCGTATCGGCAACCTCGATCTCGATCGCACGGCGGCCGTCGATCTCCCCATCTTGGGCTTGCCGGGCGGTGATCGTGATCCTCCCCCCCGGCGGGGTGTGGGCAAGCGCGTTCTCGACGAGGTTTCGGACGATCTGGCGAAAGCGCTCTGGGTCTACGTGTGCGCCGGGCAGTCCTTCCGCGGGAAGGTCGAGGACGATCGGCGCAGGCGGGCCCTCTACCGAGGCCATCCCCGAGGCCGGCGGCGGAAGGCTCCGCAGGACGCGCTCCACCTCCTCGGCAATCGAGATGAGGCGCGGCACGAGCCGGAGCTGGCCCGCCTCGGCCAGGGCGAGATCCTGCAGGTTCGAGACCAGGTGGGAGAGCCCCATCACCTCCTCGTGCAGCGAATCGATCAGATCGCGATCGGCGGGAAGCAGGCCGTCCTGCACCGACTCGAGCTGGCCGCGGATGCGGGTCAGCGGCGTCCGCAGCTCGTGGGCGACGTCCTCGACCATTCCGCGGCGGAGACGCTCGATCCGCGCGAGGCCGTCCGCCATTGCGTTCCAGCTGCGCGCCAGCTCTCCGATCTCGTCCTTCGTGCGCACCGAGGCCCGTCGCGAGAGATCGCCGCGCTCCATCTCGCGCGCGATGGATGTCAGCTCCTCGATCGGATGGAGCATCCTGCGGGCCATCCAGGCGGTCGACGCGAGCGCGAGCAGCCCAGCCCCGAGGACCGCGCCGAGCAACCAGCGGTTCACCGAGTGGAGGAAGTCGCGACGCGGAGGAAACGCGCTCGGCGGCGCCGGGACGAGCAGCATCCGCCCGATCGCCTTTCCCTCCGACCCGAGCAACGGCACGCCGACGCGCCTGACACGGATCTCCTCGCGCCTCGTGGCGTCACCGTCGTCCTCCTTCCGGATGACCGTGACCTCGTAGCTGCTGTCCGCCTCGACCCGCACCTTCAGCTGGGTCAGCCCGGGGGAGACCCCGTCGCTCGCGACGGCGCCGGTCGAGTCGAGGACGATGATGCCAGCCGCGCGGCCGCCGCTTCCGACGGAGTCCGCAAGCTCGCGGAGCACGCCCCCGACGCCGAGCCAGCTCCCGTGCTGGCGGTAGTACTCCTCGAGGCGCGCCTGCGCCTCGGGAGGCAGGTTTGGGCCGTGCATCGGCATCTCGAGCGCCAGGAAACGGTCGAACTCGGTGCGGGTCGCCCGGCTCGTCACGAGCCCCACGGCGAGGAGCGCGGCGACCACGACGAGGCCGACGGTCAGGAGCAGGCGGAAACGGATGCTATGGATCATTGGAGTCGCGATCGCCGCCGGCGGAGGCGGCCGGAGCGAATCGATACCCGACCCCGAAGACGGTCTGGATGTAGGTCGGGCGGACGCGATCCGGCTCGATCTTCCTGCGAAGGTTCATCACGTGGGCGTCGACCGTCCGGTCGAAGCCCTCGTAGTCGGGACCCAGCGCCCGCTCGATCAGCTCCTCGCGCGTGAAGACGCGCTGGGGCGCGCGAACGAACGCCTGCAGGATGGCGAACTCGGTCGGCGTGAGCGAGACGGCGCGGCCGCCCGCGCGCACCTCGCGCGTCGCCAGGTCGACCGAGAGGCTCGGGAACTCGAAGCGGGTCGGACCGGGCGTCTCCCGCGGATCGGTGCGCCGCAGCACCGCCCGCACGCGCGCCACCAGCTCGCGCGGACTGAACGGCTTCGTGACGTAGTCGTCGGCGCCGATGTCGAGTCCGCGCACGCGATCCTCCTCGGTCGTGCGCGCCGTGAGCATCACGATCGGCACCTCCATCTCCTCGCGGATCGACCGGCAGATCCTCTGGCCGTCCACACCGGGGAGCATCAGGTCGAGGACGATCAGGTCGTAGCGGGAGGCGAGCGCCTCCTCGAGGCCGCGCCGGCCATCGTGAAGAACGACGGTCTCGAAGCCTTCGTGCTCCAGATAGAGCCGGACCGTCGCGGCGGTCTTGCGGTCGTCCTCGATCACGAGGATCCTGCGCCTGCTCGAGGCCACCCGGCACCCTCCCGCTCGGCTTTGCGTCCCACCGAGTCTAGCCGACTTGCTCTCAGCGGACGTCATCGGACGTCATAGCGAAGGAACCGCGCAAACGCGGCCGAGAATGCCCCCAGTGCCGCGACGGCGATCCACGTGAGGTCCGCGACCGAAGCGGCGAGGGGCTCGGCAGGCCTGCGGGCCGGCGGGTCGTAGGCGGGCAGGCCGGTCATGTCGATCGGCTGGTCGCTCCCCGCAGTCCCGATCCGGACCCCTCTTTCGCTGTCGATGCGGATCTGCATCCCGCCGGTCTCGCCGGTCTGCTCCTGCTTCTTCCGGACGAAGGCCAGGAAGTCGGAGCGGAACGTGCGCATCGCGTCCTCGGTCCGCCGTCGGAGCCCGGTGTCCGTGTCGGCCAGGTTCATTACCGCCAGCTGATAGGCGGCGGCCGGCGAGAAGCGCGCGAGCGCGAAGCCGAGCCTCTCCTGCTCGTGCCGACGCGCCGCCAGGTCCTCCTCGAGCCGCTCGCCATAGGCGTCGATCTTCTCCAGCGTCTCCCGGCGGGCCGCCTCCTGCTCGCGCGCGCGTGTCTGTGTCTCCTTCTCGCCGGGCGGCTCGCGATCGGGACCGCCGTGCGCGTTCCGCTCCTCGCGCAGCCGCGCCTCCATCCGGCCGTAATGCTCCGCCCACGCGTCGCGCGCGAACTCCGCACGCCGTCCTTCGATCTCCGCGACACCGGGCACCGGCACGATCTGCGAGGAGATGGCGATCCCGGCGCGCGGGATGATCAGCACCAGCATCACCCAGAGAAGCAGAGCGATCAGGAAGGAGTGGCTCGGCCGCCGCGTCAGCGCGGAGACGAGGAGACCGAGGGCGAGGAAGAAGGTGAAGTAGAGAAGGGAGGCGGCGAGGAGCAGCCCGAGGCGCATCCACCGTTCTCCGTCCATCGGGACGCGATAGACGACGAGCAGCAGCATCGACAGCGCCACCGGGATCGCAAGCGGCACGACGAGCGCGAGCCACGAGCCGACCCCCTTCGCGATCAGGTAGCGGGCGCGCGGCACGCGGTTGGCGAGCGCGAGCTTGAGCGTCCCGTCCTGCCGCTCGCCGCTGATCGCGTCGTAGGTGAAGAGGATCGCGAAGAGCGAGAGGACGACCCCGACGAGGAAGACGAGATCGAGCATCCGGAAGAAGGCGAAGATCGGGTCGTCCGCGTAAGGGCTGTGGCGCAGCTCGACCGGGGTCGAGGCGGCGATCGGCGAAAGGCGGCCGATGTCGTTGCCGACCCCGGAGACGAAGATCTGCATCGGCTCGGGACGGCGAAACGCGCGCGTCCCCATCCGCATCCAGGTGGTCTCCTCGCGGAGCTGCTGCGAGGCGAGGGTGGTGGCCGTCTCGTACTGGCGGGTCGCGGCCCGGTATTCCTGAATCCCGAGGAAGACGGAAAGGACGATGAGCGCCGCCCCGACGGCGAAGCTTCCCGCGAACTTCGGGCTGCGCAGGATCGCCCGCAGCTCCCTGCCGATCATCGCTCGCAACATGGAGTGAGTCCTCCCCTTCTTCTCAGCGGACGTCGTAACGGTGGAAGAGCGCGACCGCGACCGCGAGGAACAGGACCGGGAACAGCGCGAGGAGGGCCAGGTCGGGCGACGCTCCGGGAAGGACCTCCGCGAGCGTCTCGCTGCGGTACTGGAACTCGGGCAGCTCCCGCGGATCGATCGGCTCCGGCTGCCTGCCGTCGTCGTTCATCCGGATCACGACCGTCCCCGCTCCCGGGTTCATGCCGGTCTTCTCGAGCAGAAAGCGCGCATAGGAGGCCTGGTAGGCGAGCGCCTGCTCTTGCAGACGGCGCGGCAGATCGAGAGAAGTGCCGGCCAGTTTCGCGGCGGCGAGCGAGAAGACGGCGCCCGGCGAGATCCGGGCGAGCGCGAAGGCGAAGGTGCTTTGACGCTCCTGCCGGTTGCGCCGCTCCTCCTCGAGCCGGTGGGTCAACTCCGACACCTTTCGCTCCCGCTCATCGCGGATCTTCTGCAGGAAGTCCTGAAGCTCGGCCACCATCGCCTGAGGATCGCCGAGGTGGGCGGGCTGGAACGAAGCCATCTTCCGGCGGTCTTCCGTCCAGAGCTGGCCCCGCAAGCGCTCCTGTTGTGCGGCGATCTCATCCACCGAGGGGACCGCGACCGCCCGGCCGGCAAACAGCACCGAGGCGCGCGGCACGATCGCGACCGAGGCGATCCAGATCGCGAGCAGGATCAGAAACGCGCTCGAGGAGCGGCGCGTCGCCGCCGACACGAGCACGGAAAGGACGATCGTCCCGGCGAGGAGCGCAAGCCCGGACCCCAGGATCAGCGCGAGGCGGAGCCACTCCCCGGCCGTCATCGGGACTCCGAGAAGCGGCAGCATCAGGCAGCCGAGCAGCAGCGGCACGGAAAGCGGCAGGAGGAGCGCCACGAGCGTACCGACGATCTTGCCGAGGAGGAAGCGGCGGCGCGGGATCGCGTTCGACATCGCGAGCCGCAGCGTCCCTCTCTCCTTCTCGCCGCAGACCGCATCGTGGGCCAAGACGATCGCGAAGAGCGTGAGCACGACCTGGAAAAGGAAGTCCAGATCGAGCATGCGGAAGACCGCGAGCACCGGCTCCTCGCCATAGCGGCTGCCGTCCGCCGGCAGATCCCCGCTGCCAGCGATCGAGACGGTGCGCCCGATGTCGTTCGCGATCCCTGGGACCAGGAAGGCGAGCGGTTGCGGCGGCAGGAAGATCCGGAGGTCCTGCACCTGCAGCCAGTCGGTCATCCCCTCCAGCTGCCGCAGGTTCTCCGCCTTCGCCGCATCGTAGCGTCGCGACTCGATCTGATAGCCGCGTGCCCCGAAGAAGAAAGCGAGCAGGATCAAGACGGCCGAGGCGACGAACGTCGCGACGAACTTCGGCGAGCCGATCGCGTCGCGCAGCTCCTTCTCAACCAAGAGCCGGAACATCGAGCCTCCCCTCCTCCGTACGGACGGCGCCTCCCCCGGCGATATAGCGCAGGTAGAGCGCTTCGAGGTCCTCGTGCTCCAGCTCCTCGCGCCGCCGCTGCAGGACGATCCGCCCGCGATCGAGGATCGCGACCACGTTGGCCGACTCCTTCGCTCGAAAGATGTCGTGCGTCGACATCAGGATCGCCTTCCCTTCGTCGCGCAACGACCGCAGCAGGCCGAGGAACTCGTGCCCGGCGCGCGGATCGAGGCCGGAGGTCGGCTCATCGAGCAGGATCGCCGGCGCGTCCTTCGCGATGGCGATCGCGATCCCGCACTTCTGGCGCATCCCTTTCGAGAAGCCGCGGAGCTTGCGGTCGTGCGCTTCCTGCTGCAGGCCGACGCGTAGCAGGACCGCGCGGCAATCGTCACGCGTGATCGCTCGGCCGCCGAGGCGGGCGAAGTAGGCGAGGTTCTCGACGGCCGTGAAGTTGCCGTAGAGCATCACGTTCTCCGAGACGTAGGCGACACGTTCCTTCGCAGCGAGAGGATCGGCATGCACGTCGATCCCGTCGATGCGCGCCATCCCCTCCGTCGGCCTCAGGAAGTCGAGGAAGAGATGGATCGTTGTCGTCTTGCCCGCTCCGTTACCGCCGAGCATCGCGAAGATCTGCCCCGGCAGGACGGAGAACGACACGTGATCGAGAGCGAGGACCGAGTCCTCGTATCGCTTCGTCAGGCCGATCGCTTCCAGCACCGGCCTCGCGGCGCCCGGCCGGCCGTCTTCGTCCCGCGGGGACTGCTGCCGCGACTGCGACTGCTGCTGCATGGGTCCTGCCTCCTCCTCTCGTTTCATGCTTCCTCCGGCTTTCGATGCCGCGCTTCCCGCGCGTCCGCCGGCTCAACGACGCGACAGCCGGATCCCGAGCCAGACGACGCCCGTCACGAGGCCGAGAATCAGGACGGAGAGCAGGACCGTCGCCAGGATCGGAGAGCCGGGAGAGATCTCCACCGTGATCACCTTGTCCTCCGCATGGATCGGTCGGTTCTCGGACAGCCCCCGCGTGCGGAGGCGGACCTCGTATCGCCCGGGCGAGGTCCCGCGATCGGGCATCAGGGACAGGCGGACGCGCTTCTCCTCGCCGACCGCGAGCGCCGGAACGATCGAGGGTGCGACTTCGTGAGACCAGCGCAGCGGCGCGTCGACCTCCATCGAGACGTTGTCGAGCCGGCGCGTCCCTTCGTTGGACAGATCGATGTCGACCGTTACGCTCTCGTTCGCGCGGATCCTGTGGAAGAGCTGCGGAGCGTTGACGGTCAGGATCCCGTTGCCGCGGGGGACCAGCTCCAGGCGCGCGTAGCCGACGCCGAGGGCTGCGATCTCCTCCTCGCTCATCGTCCGAGCGCTCTCCGAGGACGCCGCCGGCGCGGAAGCCGGCGTGGACCCGGGCGCCGCATCGCCCCGCTCCTGCCCCTCCGGAATGACGAGGACGTAGAACGGGATCGAGCGGTCGATCGGGATCTCCGCCGTCGCGCGGTCGGGAAGGGAGACCTGCAGCGCCGCGCGCCGCGTGTTCGCGCTCTGCAGGAATCGGAACTGCGAGAGGCGCGCCCCGGTCGCGGGGTCGGTGAAGTACCGGTCGATCTGCGGCGGAAGGTTTCGCGTCTCCAGGCGGAAGGTCCGCGCCTCGCTGGAGAACAGCTCGAGCGTCAGATCGTAGGTGGCCGAGGAGCCGAGCTCGATCTCCTGCGAGAACGGCTCGGCCTGCACGACGACCCGGTTGGCCGACGCATCCTTCTGGAGATAGATCTTCATCGAGCGGGAGCTGCCGTTGCCGTAGAAGAGGTTCACCGTGACGACGTCGAGATCCTGCAGCAGGGTGAACTCGATCGCCTCGGGGCTGCCGTAGCGCAGCTCCTCGATCTTCGACTCGTACGGCTCGCTCACGATCGCTCCCTCGTCGTTCGAGAGCGAGACGTAGACATCGCGGATCCGGTCGGGCTGCAGGGAGCGGAAGATCGGATCGTCGATCCCGAGCAGCTCCTGCAGCTCCGGGCTCGCTCCGGAGGCGTTCGCGACGAGCAGGCGCACCCGCTTCGTGCCGTCCCGCGCCTGGCGCTTGACCGCCGAGGAGACCGTGACCACCTGCTCCTCGAACAGGACGGCGAGCAGCGACTGCTGGTAGTTCACCTCCGCGTCGGAGAATGCGTTCTCCGCTCGCTCGAGGTCCGCCTTGGAGATCAGTCCCTGCTCGTGAAGCGTCCGCCGGCGCTCGAGATCCTCTCGCGCAACTTCGTACGCCTCCTTCGCTCGGCGAAGCCCGAGCAACGGATAGCGATCGTCCCTCTGGTTGAACGGGACTCCTTGGGCCGCCGCCTCGGAGGCGGCGGTAAGGACCAGCAGGACGACCAGGATCGCGATCCGCTTGTCTCGATGACGGCCATGGCCTGGACGTACCACGCTCGCTCCCCTTTCGTTGCGCCATCGCGCGCGCGCGCCTGGCGCGCGTGCGGCGCTTGGGACAGGGGGAGCATCGGGCAGAGGTTTGAAGATCCTATGAAGCGCGAGGAGAGAGAAAGGAGGGGAGAAGGTGCGAGGGGGAGCGCGTCGCACGCACGCCGCGCTCCCCAGCGCCCGATGCCCGGGACTCGCCCGGCCGGCAGCCTACCGGATCACAGGATCCGGTAGGTGAGCCCGATCGCGAGCGTCTGCTTGAACTGGCCGGCCTTGCGAACCGCGCGGCGCACGTCGTCGGGGTTCGAGAGTCCATAACCAGCCAGCGGAATCGGCTTCACGCTGTTGTCGTACTTGTCGTAGAGCCATCGCGTGTAGAGGTTGACCGACAGCACCTTCGTGATCTGGGAGGTGAAGACGTTCTCCCAGTCGAGGTCGACGGCCATCGGGTAGTCCTCGATGTCGTCGGGCAGACCGACCACCGACAGATCCAGCCCCCTCAGGTTCTTCAAGTCGTCCCGGCCGGAGTAGAAGACGGGGAGGAAGGCGGAGAACTTCGAGGTCCACGAGATCCGGTCCCCCACGATGTTCATCTTCGCGTCGTTCACCCATTCGAGACCGCCGTCGTTGGTCCCCTCCGTGCTGGTCTTGGTCGAAGGGGGCGGCTCGATGAAGGTGCGCCGCGAGTTCTGGCGGAACGTGAAGCCGAGCCTCGACTGCACGAGGCGGTCCTTCTGGTCGATGAAGCGCCGCGTGATCCCGGCCGACTCCTGGAAGCGGATCGGCGTGAAGGCGAGGGTCCGGCCGGCCGGATCGGACACGTCCTGGAACTGGCTCTCGATCCGCCCGGACAAGAACGGGTCGACGAAGCCTCCGAGCGTGAAGCGGGCGATCGACTCGAAGTCGATCAGGTCGGTCGACTTCTCCGGCTTGTCCCAGTCGCGAGACCGATCGTCCCCCGCCCGCACCTGCTGGTGCGTCTGGCCGTAGGAGAGCTTCAGCGTGTTCAGCCAGTCGACCTTTGGATGGATCTGGTTCTCGAGGGTGCCGTTGACGAGGAAGACCCAGACGATCGAGCCCTGCTCGCCGCCTCGCCAGTTCGACGTGTAGGAGCTTTGAGCGATGTTGAGGCCGGCCTCCAATGTCGGGACCCACTGTCCGACGACGACCACGCGAGCGCTGTCGCCGCTCGCGGCGGCCGCAGCCGCAGCCGCGGCATCCCCGGCCCCGCCGCCCTCCTGCGCCCTCGCCACCGTCGCGATCGAGAGCGGCGCGGTAAGCGCCGCTGCGACGAGTCCGATCGCGAGGAGGATCGAGAGCGACCCCCGCCTTCCGTGCCATCTCGAGTGCCCTGGGTTGTGCATCGCGACCTCCCTCCTTCCCTTCCCTCCTGACCGCCGATGGACCGCGCTCGAAACACGCGATCGCAGGATTGTAGGGTCACCGCGGCCGCTCCTACAATCCTCCGGGATTGCCGTGCGGGTTGGCCGCACAGCCGCCGTCCTTCGCGATCCCCGCCGGGGAGGAAGGAGCTTCGTCGATGAAGCCAGATCACCGGGAGCGAGGCCGCACCGCCCCGATCGCACTCGTCTTCGTTCTTTGCGCCGTTGCGGCTGTCGCCGCGAGCTTGCTCAGTCCGGCAGACTGCTCGGCCCGCCGCTTCCTCGAAGTGGTCGAGTTCGGCCCGTTGCCGGACACACTCTCCGTCACGCGCCCCTTCCTCTCGATCCGCTACGGGGAAGCGGCCGTCGATCGCAAGGATCTGGCCTACGACCTCGCCGCGAACGGGACGGCCGAAGTGCAGGCGGGATACGTGAAGCTGACGCCGGTCGAGCCGGATACGATGCTGATCCGGTGGAACTTCGACGGCGTCCGGGTCGGCCTCGGCTCCTCCGATGCCGCGCTGGAATCTCCCGAGTCCGGCGAGGCCGAGTCGAAGATGTGGCGGTTCGGCTTCGTCGATCGCGTCGCGCTCGCCTACACCCTGGGCACGGGACGTTCCGCGCTCGTCCCCTACTCGGGCACCGGGATCGGATGGACCCGCTTCGAGCTCGACCCTCCTCGAGAGGACGATGTGCGCCTGCGCGCCTTCGACGGCTCCTATCGCTTCGGCTCGTCCTGGGAGGGAGGCGTGACCGCGTTCCCCAGCGACAAGGTCGCGATCGAAGTCTCCTATCAGCGGTCGATCGTCTTCCCGCGGCACCTGTTCTGGAAGTGGCTCGGGTCGGCCGGGATCGAGCGGGCCGCGCAAGCCGGCGTCGACGAGTTCGTCGACGCGGTCGCGAACGGAAGCCCGGGCGCGGCGCCTATCGTCGGCTTCTTCCTGAAGAACGCGATCGGCTACGGCCTCTACGAGCTGCGGAAGTCCGACATGAACTGGCCGTTCGACACGGCGCCGCCGCTCACGTACGACGCGATCCAGGCCGGCTTCTCGTTCAGCTTCTGACCGCCGGACCCGGAGGCGCAAAGTCGGAGTCGGAGAGCCCGAGTCCGAGGGCCGGAGTCCGGAAGAGGGGGTGTGAAATGATCGCTCGAGTCGCTCGATCCCGCCGCTGCCGCAGCATCCTCGTCGTGCTTCCGTGGCTCGCGCTCGCCGGCGCCGTGCTCGCCGCGCCGCCCGCAGCCGCGCAGGTCAAGCAGAGGGCCGACTCGACGTTCCACCCGGTCGTCGGCGATCCCGCCTTCACGACCCGCCACCCGAAGATCCTCTTCGACGAAGCTCATCACAACTTCCACACCCTCGACGGCCGCTACGCCGCGTTCGGGGAGCTCATGCGGGCGGACGGATTCGAAGTGGCGCCCAACCGGGAGCCGTTCCGCGCCGAGACGCTGAAAGGGAGCGACGTCCTCGTGATCGCGAACGCCTTGGGCGGAGATTGGGATTCCGGCGGCGATTCCGCCGCCGCCCTCCCCGCATTCCAGCCGGACGAGATCGAGGCCGTCTACCGGTGGGTGAAGGACGGGGGGGCGCTCCTGCTGATCGCCGACCACGCGCCGTTCGGCTCGGCGGCCGCCGCGCTCGGCGAGCGCTTCGGCGTGCAGATGAGCAAGGGCTACACGGGCGACAGCCTGCAGGCCGAGGGCAGCGTCACGAACATCGCGTTCACTCGGGAGCGCGGCTCGCTCGGCGACCACCCGATCCTCGAGGGACGGAACGAGAAGGAGCGGGTCGGCCGCGTCATCGCCTTCACCGGGCAGTCGCTTCTCGGTCCCGCCGGATCCACTCCGTTCCTGCTCCTCTCCAACGACGCGTTCGACCTGCCGCTAGCCGCGTTGCAGGCGCGCGAGGACCCCAAGGCGATGATGGCGATGGCCCAGCCGGCGAGGGGCCGCTCGATGGCGGTCGCGCTACGCGCCGGCAAGGGCCGCGTGGTCATCCAGGGGGAGGCGGCGATGTTGTCCGCACAGGTGATCCTCGCCCCGGGGAGAGAGCCCTTCAAATTCGGGATGAACCAGGCCGGCATCGACAACCAGCAGTTCGCCCTGAACGAGCTGCGCTGGCTCGCCGGCGCGATGGACTGAGGATCGCCGTCCTTCCTCGCCTCGCCTCGCCTCGCGCCGGTCTCTATGCGCGCCACCGCGACTGCGGATAGAGATCGACCCCGGCGTCCGTCAATCGCTCGAGCCACAGATCCTTCAGGACTCGCAGGTCCTCCGTCGGATCGTAATCCGGCTGGTCCTCGGGAACCGCGAGCCGGTCCAGCTCCTCGAACTCGAAGGAGCCGGCGCCGAGCGCCGAATAGTCCGCCTGAAGCTCCTTGTCGGGATGCGAGCCGTTCTCGAGCTGGAAGCGCTGGCGATTCAGGATCGCCGGCAGGTTCGGGCTCGATCCGACCAGCGATCTACCGCTTGCCGTGTTGCGAATTCGGAAGATTCCCGCTGGCCGGGCCGTTTCCTTGTACTGCCGGATGCTCTCCTTGCGATTCATCTCCTTGCGATCCATCGCTCCCTCCCTCCACGCCGCCTGCCGGGCGAGCATCGCCCGACGCAGGAGCATCGCCGCTTCCCCCTCCGACCGCCTCCGACCTCTGCACCGGCGCCTGCTCGTTCAGCTCGTGCCGGTAGGCGGTCCGGCTCTGATCCGGAGCGGGCCCGAACTGCGGCCGGATCGGCGGCCGCTCGTCGCGAAGCCGCAGCACCTCCGCGATGCCGCGGTCGAGCTGCGCGTCGACGCCGCGCGCGAGCTCCTGCGGCAGATTCTCCACCACGATGTCCGGATCGACGCCATGGTTCTCGATCGACCATCCCTTCTGCGGATCGAACCACGCGAACTCCGGCTGCGTCAGCATCCCCTGATCGACGAACGCCCGCCCGCCCCGAATCCCGATCACGCCGCCCCACGAGCGCATGCCGATCACCGGCGCGAGCTTCTGGATCTGCACGGCCGCCGGGAAGATGTCGCCGTCGGAGCCGGCGAACTGGTTCGTCAGCACGACGAACGGCCCGTTCAGCACGCGCCACGGATAGGTCGACACGCCGCCCCAGCGCGAGCGATCGAACGAGACGAGGTGACGTGACAGGCGCGAGACGATCAGCTGGGAGACGAACCCGCCGCCGTTCCAGCGGTTGTCGATCACCATCCCTTCCTTGTCGAGCTGCGGATAGAACCAGGTGTCGAACTCCTTCAGCCCGCGCCCGCCCATGTCGGGAATGTGCACGTAGCCGATTCTGCCCCCGGTCTTCTCCGCGACATACTCGCGGTTGCGCCGCACCCAGTCCTTGTAGCGCAGCTCCGCCTCGGGGCCGAAGGCGGCCGGCTTCACGACGACGTCGCGCGCGCCCTCCATCGCCGGCTTCGTGTTGACCGTGAGGACGACCGGCTTTCCGGCGAGGTTCTGCATCGTCGCCTCGAACGGCACCCCTTCGCGGAACGGCTGGTGGTTCACGGCGAGGACGTACTCCCCTTCCTTCACGTTCGCCTCGGGCTCGGAGAGTGGCGAGCGAACGCGGTCCGCCGGGTCTCCGCGATAGATTCGTTCGACGCGGAAGGCGGATCCCTCGCGCACGAGATCGGCGCCGAGCAGTCCCGCCGGCCATTGCGGAGAGGTGACACCCCGATCGCCGCCCCAGATGTAGGTGTGGGACGTCGACAGCTCGCCGATCATCTCCGCCAGCAGATCGCCCAGGTCGTCGCGCGTGGCCAGCCGGGGCAGGAGCGTCGCGTAGTGGTCGCGCACCGCCTCCCAGTCGACGCCGTGCATCCCCGCGTCCCAGTAGAAGTCGCGCATGTAGCGCCATCCCTCGTAGTAGATCTGGCGCCATTCCTCGAGGGGATCGAGCTCCACCACCATCCCGCCGAGGGCAACCTGGTTCTCGGAGAGGTCGTCGCCGGGAGGCGAGTTCGCGTCGAGGACGAAAAGCTCGCTCCGTCCCTTCAGGACGGCCATCTTGCCGCTCTTCGGCTGGAGGTCATAGCTGCGCACCCCCTTCACGAACGGCTTCGCTTCCTTCTTCTCGAGGTCGTAGGCGAGCAGGTCGCCGGCGACGCCGCCTTCCTCCTGATCCTGGCCCTCGTCGAGCAATCCGCGGAGCGGCAGGGAGAGGAAGAAGAGCTTCTCGCCGGTCGCCGTCAAGGCCACGTAGCGGCCCGCTTCGACCGGCAGCTCGACGAATCGATCCTCGATCCCGGCGAAGTCGATCGCGATCGGCTCGATCGCCCCCTCGTCGTCGCTCTTCTTCGACTTCGCGCCATCCTTGGCCTTCTCGCCGCCCTTGGCCTTCTCGCCACCCTTCGACGACGACGCTTCCTCCTTCTTCGACTCGTCCGGCGGCATCCCCTCGGTCTCCGCCACTGGATTGTCCACGTCGGCGCGGAGCAGGACCGCGTAGGGGCGCGTCGAGGCGGTCAGGATCGTCTCGAAGTCCCACACTCCCCAATCGACGACAGGATTGATCGTCCGGTCGCCGAGGAAATAGAGGTAGCGCCCTTCGGGATCCCAGGCGGGACTCGAGTCGCTCGTCGTCCAGCCGGTGATGCGATGGGTCCCGCCGTCGCGGGTGTCGTAGACGAAGATCGAGCGGTACTGGAGATCGTTGGGCTTCGAGTACGCGAGCCAGCGGCCGTCCGGGCTCCAGGAGTAGTCGTAGATCTCCCCCTGCTCGGCATGGTCGACCTTGCGCGGATCTCCGCCGTTCGCGTCGACGACGAAGAGCGTGTGCGTCTGGTCGGCGTAGGCGAGCCACTTCCCGTCCGGGGACCAGATCGGCGCGAAGTGCCAGGCGCTCGAGCCCGGCTTCGTCACCTCGCGGACGGATCCGCGCCCCCAGGCGTCCGCGGTCACGATCTGCTGCTCGCCCTTCTGGTCGGTCACGTAGGCGACCCGCTCCCCCTTCGGATCGAAGTTCACGCGGTCCTCGCGCGCGCCGCTCCCCCGCGTGATCGGCAGCGTCACGCCGTCCTCGGCCGGGACCGAGAAGATCTCGCCGCGAGTCTGGATCGCGACACGCTCTCCGTCGGGCGCGAGCGCGAAGCCGGTGATGTAGCGCTCCGCTTCGGGGTAGCGCGTGCGCGTCAGGCTCCTCTCGCTGGGAAGGTCGATCGCGATCGCGCTCTCCGTCCCTTTGGCCGGATCGAGAAGGTGCAGGTCGCCCGCGACCACGAAGACGATCCGGCCGCTGCCGGGATCGATCGAAGGCCAGCGCGCATCCCAGTCGCGGAGGTCGGTCCACTGCTTCCGGCCGCTGCCGTCGGGGTTCATCGACCAGACGTTCGCCGTCCCGCCTTGATCCGAGAGGAAGTAGATCCTGCCGCCGGACCACATCGGGAAGGCGTCCATTCCGGGGAAGCTCGTGACCGCCCGGAAGTCGGCGCGGGAGGGATCGCCGACCCAGATGTCGTCGGCCGTGCCGCCGCGATAGCGCTTCCAGGTGCCGCCGCCGCCGTTGCGCGTGAAGGCGTAGGCGCCGGTGGCGGGATCGACCGCGAGGTTCACCATCCATCCGATGTCGAGCGGGACGGGATCCCCGCCCTTCGCCGGGATCGCATAGGCGAACCAACCGAGGTTCGGTTGCTGGCGATAGCTGCGGAAGTAGATCTGCGTGCCGTCGGCGCTCCATCCCATCGGCTCGTCGGCCGCCGGGTGCCAGGTGAGACGCACCGGCTCGCCGCCCGTCGCCGGCACGACGAACAGATCCCGGTTGCCGTCGTAGTCGCCCGCGAAGGCGATCCACTTCCCGTCCGGCGAGAACTTCGCAAGGACTTCGTTGCCAGGGTGCGAGGTGAGGCGCCGCGCCTCCCCGCCAGCGACCGGAGCGATCCAGAGGTCGCCCTCGGCCGTGAAGACGACCGTCTCTCCCCGGATGTCGGGGTACCGCAGGTATCCGGGGCGGGCCGCCGCGGAAGCAGCCACCGCGACGCAAAGGGCGGCGGCGATGCAGAGCGCGGTCGCAATGCGCGACGCGGCCGCGATGTGGGGAGCGCCCGCCGGCGCTGCGCTGGGGGTCCGATGCCTCTTCATGGTTCTTCCTTCCTGGCTTTTCGCCCCGGCTGCCGCCCGGGCGCCTGTCGTCCTCATGGGAAAGGGAGCCCCCGGCCCCTCGCGGGCCTCCCTCGCAAGGCTCCGCCGGTCTCGCCGCCTGTCGCGAGACTCGTAGTCAACCAGACGGCGCCGGAGGAGAGAACGTTGAAGAGAGCGTGCGGCCTCACACGAGGCGCCGGCGTCTACCCGCGCTCGGGAAGTTCGGGGCCGGGTCCGGGCGGCCGGCTGCTACACTCTGCCATTCGCGCGGGCACGCAGGCACGAGGCCGCGCGCGAGCGCGCCAGGCAGCCGTCCCCCGGTCGCCGATCGGCGCGAACGGAAGATCGGCCGTGGCCGCAGCGGCTCGGCCACGTGCGAGGAGGAACGCCATGCGCAGGACGGTCTGCCTGCTCCCCGGAGACGGGATCGGGCCGGAGGTGACCGAGGCGACGCTCGAGGTGCTGGGCGCGGCCGGCGCCGAGATCGACTGGATCCGGCTGGAAGCGGGAGCGGCCGCGGCCGAGAAGTACGGCGAGGTGCTGCCGAAGCAGACCCTGGACGCGATCGAGAAGATCCGGCTCGCGCTCAAGGGTCCGGTGACGACTCCGGTCGGGCGGGGCTTCGCGAGCGTGAACGTCCAGCTCCGGAAACGCTTCCACCTCTACGCGGCGGTGCGTCCGATCCGCTCGCTCGCCGGCGTGCGCACTCGCTACGAGAACGTCGAGATCGTCGTCATCCGCGAGAACACCGAAGGGCTCTACTCGGGAATCGAGCACGAGGTGGTCCCGGGGGTCGTCGAAAGCCTGAAGATCGCCTCGCGCGACGCCTGCGAGCGGATCGCCCGCTTCGCGTTCCGCTACGCGCGCGAGCGCGGGCGGCGCAAGGTGACCGTCTTCCACAAGGCGAACATCATGAAGATGTCCGATGGACTCTTCATCGACAGCGCCCGCCGCATCCACGAGATCGAGGGAGACGGGATCGAGTACGAGGAGATCATCATCGACAACGGCTGCATGCAGCTCGTGCGCGATCCGACCCGCTTCGACATTCTGCTCCTCGAGAATCTCTACGGCGACGTCGTGAGCGACCTGTGCGCGGGCTTGGTCGGCGGCCTCGGCGTCGTGCCGGGAGCGAACATCGGGGACGACTGCGCGATCTTCGAGGCGGTGCACGGCAGCGCGCCGGACATCGCGGGGAAGGGCAAGGCCAACCCGCTCGCCCTGATCATGACCGCCGTGATGATGCTGAACCACATCGGCCAGCGCGACGTCGCCGACCGCATCAAGGCGGCGTACAACGCCGTGCTGCAGGACGGACGTCCCGAGGAGATCACCGCCGATATCGGCGGGCGCGCCGGCACGCGGGAGTTCACGCAGGCCGTCCTGCGCCGCCTCGGATCCTGATCGCCCCGCCCGTCCGCCGTGCGTGCGTGCGGACGGCCCGTCCCCGCATCGAGCGACCGTTCGCGCTTCTTCGCAGCACTCCTTCCTCTCCGTCAAGCGCCCGCCGGGGTAGCCTGAGGGAAAGGCCCGGCAGGATCGGGCTGTCTCGAGGCGAGGGGGGAAGGAGAGAACGCCGATGACGAACACGCTCGTCTATTGGATAGGGTTCGCCATCCTCATCGCAGGAGTGCTCTACGCCGCGAGCCTGCTCCACGTCTCGGACAAATGGATGGTCGTGATCGCCCTGGTGCTCGCCGGCATAGGGATCGTCGCCGGGATCACGAAGACCCGGTCGAAGGAGCCGCCGGTCAGCAGTTGAGACGGCGGAGCAGGGACCCGTTTCGTCGCCGGTCAGCAGTCGAGACGGCGCCGCCCGGATCCGCTTCGTCGCGCCCCGGTCACCGCAGATCCAGATCGAGGATCCAGATCTCCGCCTGCCCCGTCCTGTCCGACACGAACGCGATCCGGCTCCCGTCGGGCGACCAGGACGCGTCCAGGTCGCGGGCCGGGCCTTCAATGAGGGGAACGGCGCTCGCTCCGTCCGCACGCGTCAGCCAGATGTCCAGGTTGTCGTTGTGGCGCCGATCATAGGCGATGCGCGATCCATCGCTCGACCACGTCGGCCGCCCGCATTGCACGCGCATCTCTCCGTCCAGGTAGACCCAGATCCCCCCTCCGGCGGGAACGTTCCAGAGCTTGGCCCATTCGTCCCGGCCGGAAACGAGCGCCATCCGACGTCCATCGGGAGACCACGCGGGATGAATGTTCAAGTAGTCGCCTCGAAACAGCGTGTCGGGCGCTCCTCCCTCCGGCGAAATCGCGCAAATCAGGGTCGGGGTCAGGATGGTGAGAAAGCGGGGACCGACGACGTACGCGATCCGCTCGCCGTCGGGGGACCAGGCGCACCCCCAAAGCCCCTCGTCCGCGTGGATCACGGTCCTCTCGTTTCCGCCATCCGCCGCGTCCATGATCCTGAGATCGCCGCTCTTCCCTTCCGGATACTCGGTCGGGGAACAGAAGAAGGCGATGCGCGAGCCGTCCGGAGACCAGGTGGGATCGCCGCTGCGGAAGCCGGGATGGCTCGTGAGCTGCACCGGAGCGCCGCCGGATGCGGAGATCCGGTAGATCTCGACACTCCCCGTCCCTCCTTGCGCAAAGGCGATCTCCTGTCCGTCGGGGGACCACTGGGGCTCGTACAGCCAGGTCGACTCGATTCTGCTCGTGAGCTGATGCAGGGACCAGGGGAAGGCGTTCCCCGTGATGACGTTCGAAAGGCCCGAGCCGTTGCCCGACTCGTCGAACGCGCGCAGGGCGAAGTAGTAGAGCGTTCCCGGCTGCAGGCCGGTCACCGTGAACGTCTCGGCGCTCCCCGGTTCCCCCGGCGCCGGGGTATCGGGTACCGGCGTCGCGCGCTCCCAGCTCCAGTCGAGGACTTCCTCGTAGATGACGACCGTCGAGTAGCGGAGATCATACGAGGACGCGCGCCCGGCTTGTCCATCGTCTCCAGGCACAGTCCAGCGCAGCGTCACGCTTCCCTGTCCGCCCAGCTCCGCCGCGAGATCCCGGACGGTCGCAGGCGGCGCGACGTCGGCGATCGGGGCGCTGGCGCTGTTGGAGAGCGCGGACCAGTTCGGCCGCTCGTCGGCGACCTTCAAGGCGAAGTGGTACGTCGCGCCCGTCTCGAGGCCGTCGATCGTGAAGCTCTCCGTGGCCCCGGCCGGCTGCGGAACGGGTGGCTGCGCGACCGGGGTCGCCGTCTCCCAGGTTTCCGCCGTGATCTCGGCGGTCGCGTAGCGGATGTCGTACGCCGACGCCGTCCCGAATGTCTCGTCGTCTCCCGAGGCGGTCCAGGAAAGTGTCGCGCTGTGGTCGGTCGTCGACGAGACGATCAGGTTCCTCACGGCGTCCGGGGGCAGCAGATCGGGCGGGGGCAGCACGGTCACGACAACCACGTTGGACAGCCCCGACCAGTTCGGCACCTCGTCCGCGGTTCGCAGCGCGAAGTGCCACGTTCCTTCCGGGAGCGCCGGAAGATCGACATGCTCCACGCCGCCCGCCTCCTGCGGCTCCGGGCAGGAAGGAACCACCGTCGCCGAGTCCCACGAGGATTCGGTCGGCGGCGCGCCGGCGAAGCGCAGGTCGTAGAGGCTCGCTCTTCCTTCCCCGCCGTCGTCGCCAGGCGCCGTCCAGCCGAGAGTCACGCGGCCTGGCGCGTAGACCGCGGCCAGGTTCTGCACCGAAGCGGGAGGAGTCGTATCGGGGGGCGTCGGCTTCTCAGCATCGTCACCGCAGGACAGTGCGAAGAGGGCGAGCGACGCAACGAAAGCGCGGACCGGGATGGACGAGCGGGAACGCGCGCGTGGCGCCGGAAGAGCGAACATTCCGCGGGCGGTCGCCATCGGAATCTCCCTGGCTCTCCAACCCCGGACGGCCAGTCGAAGAGAAGGGGCCGATCGTTCGACCGCCTGATCGGCCACCGGCAGAGGACATTACACGTCGCCCGCGCTCCAATCAAGCTCGGCCGGCCGCGGAGCATGCTATAGTCCCCCGATCCTCTTGCCGCCCGATCCCCCCATCCCGGGGATCCCGTACCCGCAAGACTCGGAGGACGGACAGCGTGCATCCACCCCGCCGGCCCGCGGAGGGCGCCCGGCCCGCATCCAACAATTCGAGGACCGACCTCGAGACGACGCGCGTGCTCCTCGACCGCATCCGCTCGGGCGACGACGAGGCGCGCAACCGTCTGATCGCGCGCTTCCTGCCGGGGCTGCGCCGCTGGGCACACGGGCGGCTCCCCGCTCATTCCCGGGGACTGATGGACACCGACGACGTGGTGCAGACCGCGCTGCTGCGCGCGCTGAACCGGGTCGGCGAGTTCGAGGCGGGTCGCGAAGGAGCCTTTCTGTCCTACCTGCATCAGATCCTGATCAACGTGATCCGCGACGAGATCCGGCGCGCGCAGCGCCATCCGATCGATTCGCTCGACACCGACCTGCCGGCCTCGCGCGAGCAGGTGCTGGAGCGGACGATCGGCCACGGCGCCCTCGAGGCGTACGACCGCGCGCTCGCGAGCTTGAGCGACGAGCAGCGGCAGGCGGTGATCCTCCGGATCGAGTTCGGCTTCAGCCATCCCGAGATCGCGCAAGCCCTCGGGCGCTCGTCGGCGAACGCCGTCCGGATGCAGATCGCGCGCGCCATCGTCCGCCTCACCGAAGCGATGCATGCCTACCGGCCCGCGTAAGCGAGAGGGAAAGCGAAAGGGGGCGGCGGGGCACGAGAGTCGCTCGCCGGATCCGATCCTCCTCGCCGCCGCCCGCAGTCTCGCCGACGGTCGCGAGCCGGACTGGGATGCCCTCGCCGCGCAGGAGCCGCGCCTCGCCGGCCGGCTCCAATGGATGCGCCTGATCCGTTCGGTCGCCGATGCCTGCGCGCAGCCGCTCGAGATCCCGCCCGCGGAGGCGGTCCCGCCGCCGGACGGACCGCAGCCCGCGCAGGCAGGCTCCGCGGCGGCAGGCCTTCCGTTCGACTGGGGACCGCTTCGCGTCCTCTCGCGCCTCGGGTCCGGCAGCTTCGGCGAGGTCTTCCGCGCCTTCGACACGGTCCTCCACCGGGAGGTGGCTCTGAAGCTGCGACGCTTCGCGGGCGAAGCGGAAGAGGCGGCGTTCGAGGAGCACCTCGAGGAGGCGAGACGGCTCGCCCGCGTGCGCCATCCGAACGTCCTGACCGTGCACGGGGTCGAGGTGCACGACCGTCGCGCCGGCATGTGGACCGACTTCATCCGCGGCGAGACGCTCGAGGAGCGCCTGGCGCGCGAAGGCCCGCTGCCCGCCGCGGAGGTCGCCCGCATCGGCATCGATCTCTGCGCCGCCCTCGCCGCCGTGCACGACGCCGGGCTGATCCACGGCGACGTCAAGACGTCGAACGCGATGCGCGATCCCGACGGCCGCACGATCCTCATGGACTTCGGGGCCGGAACGGCGACCGGCCGCGAGCGCGTCTTCCCGGACGGCAGTCCGCAAGGAACCCCGATCGTCATGGCCCCCGAGCTGCTCCAAGGGACCGCACCGGCCTCGCACGCGAGCGACCTCTACGCGCTCGGCTGCCTCCATTACCGGCTCGCGACCGGGCGGCATCCGGTCGCCGCGTCGAGCTGGGCGGAGCTGATCGACAAGCACCGACGCGGCGAGATCCTGCCGGTGCGGGAGCTTCGCCCGGACCTCCCGCCGTCTCTCGCGCGCGCGATCGATCGCTGCCTTGCACGCGATCCCGCCGATCGCCCGCGCTCGGCGCGCGAGCTGGCCGCGCACTTCCGCGTCGCCGCCGGGGACGCGGGGGGCGTGGCGGACGACGAGCGCGGGGCGCCGGCCACCGAGAGCGACGGCGCCGGCCGGCCTGCGGCGAACGCGCCGGGCAATCTTCCCTCGTTCCCGACGCGCCTGATCGGACGTCGCGAGGAGATCCTGGAGATGCGCCGCCTGCTGCTCGAGCCGGGGCTCGTGACGTTGACCGGCTCGGCCGGCTGCGGCAAGACGCGGCTCGCGCATCGCGCCGCCGAGGAGGCGGCCGGCTGGCTCCCGGACGGCGTGTGGTGGGTCGATCTCGCCCCGTTGCAGGACCCGTATCTCGTCGCCGAAACGGCGGCCTCCGCCGTCGGCGCTCCGGAATCGAAGCAGCGCGACGCGCTCCAGCAGGTGCTCGAGTTCGCGCGCGGCAAGACCCTGCTGCTCGTGCTCGACAACTGCGAGCACGTGCTCGGCGGCGTGCGTGAGCTGCTCGCGGGCCTCCTCCCTGCCGGGACGGAAACACGCCTGCGCATCCTCGCCACGAGCCGCGAGCCGCTCGGACATCCCGGCGAGAGGACGATGCGCGTGCGATCCCTCTCGGTTCCGCCGCTTCCGCCCGCGCGGTCGGGAGAGCGCGAGGGGCTCGAGATCCTCGATGCGGAAGCGGTGCGCCTCTTCGTCGACCGGACGTGCCGCCAGCGGCCCGGCTTCGCCGTCACGCCGGAGATCGCTCCGGCGATCGCGCGGATCGTCCGCCGGCTCGACGGGATCCCGCTCGCGATCGAGCTCGCCGCCGCCCGCACGAGCGCGCTCACCCCCGAGCAGATCGCCGACCACCTGGACGAAAGCTTCCGGCTGCTCTCCGTGCGCGACGCCGCCGTCCTGCCGCGGCAGCAGACGCTGCTCGCCTCGATCGACTGGAGCTACCGGCTGCTCTCGCCGCCCGAGCAGCTCTGCCTCGCCCGCTCCGCCGTCTTCGCGGGAGGCTGGACGCTCGACGCCGCGCGCGCGGTTTGCGCCGACGAAGGCGGCGCCGGCGAGGAAGAGAAGAGCAGCGAAGGCGGGACCATTGGCGGCGAGCCGGTTCTCGGCCTTCTCGAGAGTCTCGTGCGCCGCTCGATCGCGCAGTTCGACTCCGAGGCTTCCCCGCCTCGCTATCGAATGCCGGAGATGGTGCGCGCCTTCGCTCTCGACCGCCTTCGCGAAGCGGGCGAGGAGGCGCGCGGCCGCGATCGCCACCTCGCCTGGTTCCTGCGATTCGCCCGCGAGGCGGACGCCCGCATGGTCGGTCCGGTCGAGCCGCAAGCGATGGCCGCGATCGAAGCGGAGACCGACGACTTCCGCGCCGCGATCGCCTGGGCTTCGCGAGCCGGAGGCGGCTCCGGCCAGGCGCCGCGTCTCGAAGCCGGCATCCGGCTCTGCCTTTCGCTCCGCCGCTATTGGTTTCGCAGCGAGTCGTTCCGCGAAGGGCACCGCCACTTCTCCGAGATGCTCGCCTCCGCCGCCGGCTCGCCGCCCGAGCTGCGCGGACGCGCGATGGTCGGAGCCTCCTCTCTCCTCTGGCCGACCGGGGACCTGGACGGCGCGTGGAAGTTGGGCGGCGAAGCGCTGGCGCTGCTGCGCCCGACCGGCGAGGGCGACTCGATCGCGCAGGCGCTGAACCTGCTCGGCTACCTCGCCGATCTTCGAGGGGACGTGGAAGGTTCGCGAGCCCTCCTCACCGAGTCGTTCGCCCTGCACGAGGCGGCCGGGCAGCTCCACGCGATGGCGACCCTCGCCTGCAACCTCGGAGTGCTGGAGGCGAGGTTCGGCAATCACACGGAGGCGGTCCCGCACTACGAGCGGGCGATCGCGATCCTGCGGGAGATCGGAGACGACGCGAACCAGGCGGTCACGAGTCGCAATCTGAGCTACAGCCTCCTGCAGCTCGGAGAGGCTTCGCGCGCGCGGCGTCTCGCGCAGGAAGGTGTGGCCGTCCTTCGCCGAACGGGACAGAGGCGCCAGCTCGCCGCCTCGCTCTCGGCGCTGGCCGAGATCGCCCTCGCGGGCGGCGCGGTGGACGAAGCGCGCCTGCATGCGGTGGAAGCGCTGCACCTCGCGCGAGAAGCGGCGGAGCAGGTCACGCTCCTCGCCGTCCTGACGACGCTGGGCGCCGTCGACCACCGCTCCGGAGAGCACGCCCGGGCGGCGCGTCTCCTCGGCGCCGCGGAGGCTCAGCACGAGGCGATGGGATTGCCGATCGGCGAAGGGGAGCGCGCGATCTGGGACGACCGGGTCCGCGAGCTGCGCGACGCTCTCGGCGCCGATCGCTTCGTCTCTCTCTGGGCGGCCGGACGGGCGATGCCGCTCGAGGAAGCCCTCCGCCTCGCGGAAGGCAGCGCAGGCGGCGCTACCGGGGGGTGAGCGCCGCCGGTCCTTCCGCGCTGCTCACGCTCACGACGCCTGCGCCGCTGCCGCTCCCGCTGCCGCTCCCGCTCCCACCTCCTCGGGGCGCTCGCCGTCCACCCGCGGCCCCGCTCCCCGACCTCCCGGTCCAGCTGTCAGCGCCAGTCTCGCCCAGGTCAATAGCCTTTCCCCTCGAACATCATCGATACGCTCCGCGGATCCGGCCCCACGTCGTCCTGTCCACGGCTGTCGGCACGCAGATCTCGGGTGTGCACGTCGTGCCGTCCCCCATGTAGGTGCCCGGGCAGTTCTCGGCCTCGATGACGATGCAGGAGTTGTCAGCGAGGCAGCAGGCGCCGGTCACCGGCGGTGTGCCGCACGCGGCGTCCAGTGCCCCGATCAGGCCGCAGTCGACACCATCCGGGTGGTTGCCGGGGAGGCAGGGCGAGGCCCAGTCGAGCGTGTAGTCGCCGTTCGGCGCATCGCAGAAGAGCGGGTCGGCCGAGAAGTTCCCGCCGAGGTCGATGCCGCAGAGGCCATCGCCGCCACTGTTGCCGTAGCTGTCACAGCACTGGACAGAAGCAGCCTCATAGCAGTACCAGCCTCTGGCCTGCGTGGCGCGACGCCCTTCTCTTCGTTCAGCCGGAAACGGTCCTCGCCTGGCGTCGACGAAAGTTCCGGGATCACTGGCGCAAGCTGTGTCGGTCGGGGCGTTCCGGGCGACCGGCGGTTCCGCGAGAGGTGCGAGATCTGATCCGCAAGATGTCCGCTGCGAACCCAATGTGCGGGTCGGCTCGAATCGTTGGTGAGCTGCGGATGGTCGGGATCGAGGTCGCGAAGTCGACGGTCGAGCGCTACAGGATCCGGAGGAGGCGGCCGCCGTCCGCAACGTGGCGCGCGTTTCTCAAGAACCACGTGCGAGAGATCATCGCGGCCGACTTCTTCGTCGTCCCGACCGTCCGTAACCAGATACTCTTCGTCTTTCTCGTGCTCGCCCACAATCGACGCCGAGTGCTCCACTTCAACGTGACGTCGAACCCGACTGCCCGATGGGCGGCGCAACAGCTCGTCGAAGCGTTTCCCTGGCAGGACCCGCCCAGGTTCCTACTCGGCGATCGCGACAAGATCTACGCGAGACGTTCCGGAAGCGGGTGCGCGGGTTGGGATTCGAGGAGATACTGATCGCTGCGCGAAGACCCTCGCAGAACCCCTTCGTCGAGAGGCTGATCGGGTCGATTCGACGCGAGCGCCTCGACCACTGCATCGTTGTGAACGAGCGGCACCTCAAACGGATCCTGACCGAGTACTTCGGCTACGACCATCGTTGGCGGACGCATCAGGCGCTGGAGATGGACTCTCCCGAGCATCGGGAGGTCCGGGGGCCGGGAGTGGGCCGTATCGTGGAGATCTCCGAGGTCGGAGCACTCCATCATCGCTACGAACGCGTCGCCGCCTGAGGCTCACGGCTCGCCCCCGCTCCCGCAGGCTGTCCAGGTTGGTCACGAACGGGCGAAGCCCAGACTGCCGCCTGGCCCCTTCGTCGACAGATTGACCCGCTTCACAGCGCGTTTCCGGGAATAGAGTCGACCGCGGACGAAGCGAGATCACGACGCGGATCGGAATCGGAGGCGCAGATGGGGTTTTCGGGAGGGACAGTCTTGACAGCCGCATCAGCATCGGTAGTATTACTGGTGGAGGATTCGTATTACCATGGTGGAGCGATTCTCGGCAACTCTGGACGCGGGTCTGTTGGATCGGTTCGACCGGTTCCTAGAGGTCCACGGTTATGAGAACCGGTCGGAGGGTGTGCGTGACCTGATCCGTCGCGCGCTGGTCGCGGACGAGTGGCAAGGTGGCAAGGCAGACGTCATGGGGGTGATCACCATGGTCTACGATCACCACCAGCCGAATCTCCTCAACCGCATCACCCAGATCCAGCATGACTGCCAGGCTTCGATCGTCAGCACGACGCACGTTCACATGGATCATCACAACTGCCTGGAGATCGTCATCGTCAAGGGAAAGGCCTCGAAAGTCAGGGACCTGGCTGACCGCCTGACGACGCTCAAGGGCGTGAAGAGTGGCAACCTCAGTCCGGCAACGACCGGCAAGGGACTGACCTAGAGAAGACTGCACTCGCCGCGCGGAGCGGTGCAGGCCCTCGTGAGTGGACTCGGAGGGGAAGGGAGGGGCGGTGCATGACATTGGCTCACCGGTTGAGGAGGGCGCTCGCGGGCCTGGGGCTCTTGCTGCCTGGAATGCTCTTGGTCACAGCGCCTGCGACCGCTGGCTCGGTCTCGACGGCAACATCGAAGGAGAAGGGGCCGGACCCGAAGAAGGCCATCGTTCTCCCCGAGATCGTGGTCACGGCAGACCGGCCGATCCTGGAGGACACGCGCCTGGATCGACTGGGCGGCCTGGTGACGATCATGGGCCCCAGGCAGATCAGCGACATGAACGCGCTGGATCTCCCTTCCGCGCTGCGCAGGCTTCCGGGCGTGGCGATCTCGCGCTACGACCTCGTCGGCGGATACGGCGGTGGGGATGGAGGGGCGGTCTACATTCGGGGGCTCGGCTCCGGCCGCCCCGGCGCCGAAGTCAGCACCCTCTTCGATGGCATCCCTCGATTCGTGGGCGTATGGACCCATCCGATCATGGACGCACTCTCCCTGGAATCGTCTGGCGGCATCGAGGTTCGCAAGAGCGCGCAGCCGGTGCTGCAAGGCAACATGGCCTTCGGCACCGTCAACCTGGTGCCACTCCGCCGAACGGCGCCGGGGTACGAAACCTCGGTCGAGGGCGCTTTCGGGCGATATAACACGTCGTCCGGGGTCATCCGCCACGGTGGCCAAACCGGCCGTTTCGACTACTACCTGAGCGCAGGCCGAAACCGCAGCGATGGCCAGCGCGACCTCGCTGCCGGCAGAACCGAATCACTCTATGGCCGAGCGGGCTACCAGATCGCGCAGGGCTGGGACTGGAACTTCCAAGTCGAGCACACGGACGGAAAGGACGAGGATCCCGGCTCGACCAAGGATCCGTGGCCACTCGCAGACCCTGCATTTCGCGTTCCTACCTTCCGGACTGACACCGAGCTGTATCTGGCCACGATGGCGCATCGGATCGGGCCCGCCACGGGCACGGTCAAGGTCTACCTCGAGGACGGACACTTGGATTGGCTCCAGTGGGACTCGCCGGGCGGCGGAGCGCCCGCACAGAGTTTCACCACGATGACCGATTACCAGAACTACGGCTTGCACCTCCAGGAATCGGTGCCGCTGCCCGCGGCAGTTGCATTGACTCTGGGATACGACCAGGACTTCTACGGAGGCAAGACCCGGAACAAGCTCGCGACAGGCGACCAACCCGAGTCGGCGCACCAATTCCGCAATCGAGCGCCCTATCTGGCCCTGGCCCGGACGTTTCCTCTTGCTAGTGATCCCGTGGGCGGTTGGCATCTGACACCGTCGATCGGCGCACGCTACAACGACAGCCGCTTCTTCGGCTCGGATTGGGGGTGGCAGGGAGGTGTAACCGCCGAACGGGGACGTACCCGCCTGAACATCCAGCACAGCCGCGCCTTCAACCTGCCGGGCGTCTACGTCGCGGCGATGTACGACAGCTGGGGCCGCCCCGACGAGTGGAAGAGCCTGAGCCCGGAGCTTCTCGACCACAACGAGGTGGGCTTGAGGTTCCGTCCGTATGCGAAGTGCGATTTGGAGGTGAACGCGTTCTACGACGAGGTGCGCTCGGCGCTCCACTGGGTTCCGCCTGTGATTCCGCCTCCGCCTCCCTTTCAGCCTCCGCGCTTCGATAACGACGGGCGATACATCAACCGTGGCGTGGAGACGAGCCTTTCCACCGAGGCCGGTTCCTCCACGCTCTTCGCTGGAGTGACGCTCATGCATCCGACCCCGAAGGACCTGCCGAACGCGCCGGACTGGGCCGTCACTGCAGGGTTCAACTCAAGGCTGACCCGCGCACTCGGGCTGAGCCTCGATGCCGCCTGGTGCGACGCGCAGTTCATCCTCAATCCCCGGTTCGCCGCGCCGGCCGACTACGAGTCCCCCACGGCTCGGGTGAAACGACACTTCGTGCTCAATGGACGCCTCGGCTATCGCCTGCCGATCAACGCATCGCAAGCCGAGCTGTTCCTCGCCTGTGAGAACATCACCGGCGAACGATACGAGTACCGGCCAGGATACCCGATGCCCCGGCAGGTATGGATGAGCGGGCTCAAGGCCGACTTCTAGTCACGGAAGGACCGGGATCCGATGGGGACGCGGCTGTCTGCAAGGGAACTGGCCTATTGCGGGATGTTCGGAGCAATCGCGTTGCTCTTGCCCACGATCTTTCACCTGGTTCATCTGGGGCACGTCTTCATGCCGATGTACCTGCCCCTGGTGACGCTTCCTTTCTTTGTCCGTCCGTGGCCCGCGGCGGTCACCGCTCTCCTGACCCCGCTTCTTTCGGGCGCCCTGATGGGTATGCCGCCGTTCTATCCGCCGGTCGCGGTCTTCATGGCCATCGAGCTGGCACTGATGGCGGGGTTGATCGCCATCGCCGCCCGCCATTGGCTGCGGGCGAACGCCTGGCTGATCCTGGTTCCGGTCCTGCTTTTCGGGCGCTTCCTCTACGTCGGACTCGTCTACGCATTCTCACTGGTCATTCATCTCCCCGCGGGATTCATGGCAGGCCTCTCGCTCCTCAGCGGATGGCCCGGCATCGTGCTCATGATCATGGTCGTCCCGCCTTTGGTCACCGTTTGCCGAAGGTCTGTCCGACTCGCCTCGGGATCGGAGACAACCCTCTATGAGTAACCATTCCAAGGTCGCGTTCTTCGACGGTATTGCCGAGCAATGGGACGGATGGGAATGCCTGAAATCCCTGGCGCGAAAGTTCGACGACGGGCTGCGTGCTTTCGGCGTCGGCACCGGGGAAACCGTGCTCGATATCGGGTGCGGGACCGGCAACCTTACTACGGCATTGCTCAATCATCTGTCGGCCGACGGGCGAGTCGAGGCCGTCGACATCTCGCCGCGCATGATCGAAACGGCGCGCGGGAAAGTCTCCGACGCTCGTGTTCGGTGGCATCTGGCCGAAGCGGAGCACCTCCCTCTCGGTGACGGCTCGTGCGACCGTGCGATCTGCTACTCGGTCTGGCCGCACTTCGAGGATCCGAAGGATGTCGCTCGCGAACTCCGCCGCGTCCTGCGACCGGGCGGGCGGGTTCACGTGTGGCACCTGATTTCGCGTGAGCGCGTGAACCAGGTGCACGCGGACGCAGGTGAGGCCATCTGCCGGGATCACTTACCGCCGGTGCAGGATCTCGCGGACCTTTTCACGGCGCAAGGATTCGAGGTGACAACCGCAGTTGAAACGCCGGACAGCTACATTCTCTCGGCTGCCAAGCCGGTCGGGTAGGTCGCGGTGCGCACCTCGTGGCACGGCCTCTGGGGATGCGCGCGCGGACCGGCCACCCGGCTCACGCCGCAGACCCGCGTTCTGGCCGGGCTGATGCTCTTCGCCGTTTGCATGGCCGCGCCTGTGACGGGCCTGGCGGGCCTTGCCTGCGTCGCGGGAGGGACCGCGGCCTGGCTCCTTCTCTGCAGTCCGCCGCTCGGAACCATCGGAAGAGTGGTGCTTCTGGGGCTTTCCTTCTTGCTGCCGGCGTTCATTCTGACGCCTCTGATCCGGAATGCGCCGGCCGGTGCGGCGTGGAGTTGGGGGCGTTCTGTCGCGGTCCCATGGAGCATGTTCGTGCGGGGGTTGAGCGGCATGCTCGTGATGCTGGGTGTCGTCACGTCCCTGACTGCAAGCGATCTCCGCGAGGGACTGGTGCAACTTCCGATTCCTCGCCACGTCTCCGCGATTCTGCTGCAGATCATCCATCAGGCCGGCACGCTGCTGGACGAGACGCGACAGGTGGCGTCTGCGATGGCGGTCCGCGGGGCGTCGGGTTCCGGCAGGACGGCGTGGCGAATTCTCGTTTCGCTTCCCCAGGTCTGGATCCCTCGGGTCGTGGTCCGGGCGGAGGAGGTCGCCTCCGCGATGGAGATCCGAGGATACGGGCAGGACACGATCCCTTGCTTTCATGGACGTCGGCTGCAGGCCCGCGATGTGGCTGTTCTTCTACTCGCGTCCGGACTGCTCGCAGGGGCCGTAGCGCTGCGCTGGGAAATACGGCAGTGACCGATCCGTCTCAGGGCCGAACCGAGCCGGGCCTCGAGTTCCGCGAAGTCACTGTCCGATATGAGCCGGCGGCGCCGTCGGTGTTGGCCGGCGTTTCCTTCTCGGTCGCGGTCGGCGAACGAGTAGGGTTGATCGGACTCAACGGATCGGGCAAGACGACGGCGCTCATGGCGGTGGTCGGACTGGTCCCGCACGAAGGCAGGATCCTCGTCACCGGGACTCCGCTCTCCAGGCGGTCGGCGCCCGAGATCCGCAATCGAGTCGGCTTTCTCTTCAATGTGCCGGAGAATCAGCTGCTCTTTCCCAAGGTGATCGAGGACGTGGCGTTCGGGCTGGTGCGTCGCGGGCTGCCGTCGCGCGAGGCATCGGAGCGCGCAATGCGGATCCTCGAGTCCCTCGGGATCAGCGAGCTGGCGGAATCCGCTGTTCACCATCTTTCCCACGGCCAGAAGCAGCGCGTGGCACTTGCGGGCGCTATGGTCACTGATCCCGCGGTCTTGCTTCTTGATGAGCCCTCTGCCGGGCTGGATCCACCCGGCCGGCGACGCCTCGCGCGATTGTTGCGCGATCTGCCAGCAGCGATGCTCGTGGCCACCCACGATCTCGACTTCGCCTCCCAGACCTGCTCCCGGTTTCTGGTTCTCGAGCGGGGCAGGCTCGTGCGCGACATTCGAGACGCAGCCGACTTGCATCGGTGCTGGGAGCACGAGCTGCCGTACCGGCAGTGAGGGGTTTCGAAGCGTCCGCCTTCTGCGGAAGACTCTCCGTTTCTATCTTCCTCTTACGGTCCCGATCGCTCGCCGCTTGCGGCCGCCGTCCGCAAGGTGGCGCGCGTTTCTCATGAACCGCGTTCGAGGAATCATTGCGGTCGAATTCCTCGTCGTCAGGATCCGGCTCTTCTCCGGCCGGTTCGCATATCGGTATCGCTGCTCCAGAACTCGGATCACTTCCCTGCGCGTTGCCCATGTCGATCCGCTCCCTCATGCTTGCCCCCCAGCCTGCCCGGCCGGGTAGCACTTTGCGTGAAGCAACGGGAGCGCGCTGGGTAGAGATCGGCTGAGTCAACGCCCCTCCGCCGCGTCAGCGAGCGCGCGTGATTCGCAGGACTTCCGGCGGCTCCGAGGACCCGACCGAGAGCCGGACGAAGTAGATCCCGGAGGGGACCGTCCGCCCGCCGCTGCCATCGCCCGCAGCCCAGTCGACGAGGTGCCGGCCGGCCGGCCGCTCCCCGTCCACGAGCTGCGCCACCTTCCTTCCTCCTGCATCGAAGACCGCGAGGTCGACCCGCGCGGGAGTGGAGAGGGTGTAGGCGATGCTCGCGGCATCGCGGAACGGGTTCGCGCCCGCGATCCGCAGCGCGCCCGGGAGCCGCTCGTTCCCGCTCGCGCCGTCGAGGCCGGCCCCCGCAGGCAATGTCACGCGGATGTCGTCCTCGGCGGCCGCGTTGCCGGCCAGCGTGAACCAGGGCGAACCGGGGAAGAAGGGGGAGCGGCTCCGCACGCGCACCCGCCAATGAAGCCCGCCGGCCGGCTGCCCCGCGATCGTCTCGTCGTAGACGATGCGGCTGCCGTAGCCCTGCACCGGCGCGCCGGTGTCCTCGAGCGGACCGGCGACGATCTCCCCGCCCCCGGAGAACGGCTGCCCCGACGACGCGATCTCCCGCTCGAGACGGATCCGGTCGCGACCCGCCGCGCTTCGACCCGTCCAGAGGATGCGGAAGGCGTCGTCCCGCGTGCCGCCGAGAAGCCGGATCCCGCTTCCGTCGCCGCGCTTCTGCGCGAGCGGGCGCTCGACGCCGCGCCGTCCGCCGCCGAACTGCACGAAGAACGATGCGTCGTCGCCCGGTCCGGACATCCGGCCGCCGCCCAGGAAGTCCGCGAACCCGTCGCCCGTCACGTCGCCGGCGCGCGCGACCACCGAGCCGAGGCGCGCGTCCGCCTTGCCGCCCTCCTTCGTCCATGCCGGCCCGCCCTGCAGCGTCAGCGGAGCGACGAAGAGGTGGATCCGTCCCTCCTGCTCCTGCGACGGATCGCTGCCGTAACCGGGCTCGCCGATGAGCAGATCCTCCCTCCCGTCTCCGTTGACGTCCCCGGCGCTCGCCAGCGCGTAGCCGAGGTTGCCGTTGTCGATCTCGCCGACCCGTCCCCAGAGAGGGAACAGCGAGAGGCCGGTGGCCGTCCCCAGATAGAGGATGACCTGGCCGCGATTCTGGTTCGATCCGTCGTCGTAGTACGGCTCGCCGATCAGCAGGTCCGAGCGCCCGTCGCCGGTCAGATCGCACGCGAGGACGGACCATCCGAACGCCGTCGGATTGGTGCCGCCGCGCAGGACGACATCCGGAACCAGGTTGGGACTCTCACCGCCGAAGTAGACGTGCACGTTCCCGGCGCGGTTGCCAAAGTCGCGCGCATCCGGCGAGCCGACCGCCCAGTCGCCATAGCCGTCGCCGTCGAAGTCGCACGGGGCCGAGATCGTGTGGCCCAGCCTTTCGCCGGGCGCTCCGTCGGCGACCAGCGGAGCAGGATGGAGCAGCGCATCCGGGTCCCCGCGGTAGAGGAGCAGCCGGCCGCTCGGCGCGTCGACCGATCCGTGCCGCGGGGCCCCGACGACTACGTCTCCGTAGCCGTCGCCGTCGACGTCCCCCGCCCAGGCGAGGCCGTGCCCGAAGAGCGAGCCGTCCTGCTCTCCTTCGAGGACCAGGTCCGGCGAGCCGGACAGTCCGCTCGGACCTCCGCGAAAGACGAAGACGCGGCCCGGCCCCGCGTTCTCGTAGAGCGAGCCGGGGGCGGAGACGAGCAGCTCGTCGTAGCCGTCGCCGTCCAGGTCGCCGGCCGCGACGCTGCGGCCGAGATGGACGTGGTAGGAGTCGCCGACGAAGCTCCAGCCCGGCGCGCCGGACGGTCCGGCGCTGCTGCCGTAGAAGACGTCGACGCGGCCGACCTGCTCGGGAGCGTGCGGATCGCCGATCGCGATGTCGCTCCGCCCGTCGCCGTTCCAGTCTCCCGAGCAGGACGAAGGGGGCTGGCGGTCGTAGACATACGAAGCCGGCTGTCCGTTCCACGACCATTCGGGATTGCCGGCGAGCGTGCGCGCGTGGCCGCGATAGAGGAAGACGCGCCCCTCGTCCTGCTGCGATCCGTCCCAGCGCCCCGCGCCGATCAACAGGTCGCTGAAGCCGTCGCCGTCCACGTCGCCCCCGGTCGCGACCGCCACGCCGAAGCCGGCGACCGGCTGCCCGCAGGTGTGCTCGCGTACGAGGACGAGCCCGCCGATCGAGCCGCGATAGAGCCGGGCGAGCCCTTCGTCCGCTCCGCCCGCGCCGTTGTAGCCCGGCGCGCCGACGACGACGTCCGCGTAGCCGTCCCCGTCGAAGTCGCCGGCCGTCGCCACCGCGGCGCCGAAGTGCGCGGACGCCTGGCTCACCGTCCCAATCCAGAAGGGATCCACCTCGGGTCCGGCCGCGCCGCCCCGATAGAGCCATGCCTGTCCCTGCTGGAGATTGCCCGCGTCCGGCCCGCCGACCAGGACATCGGCATAGCCGTCGCCGTTGACGTCGCCCGCTCCCGCGACGGAGGCGCCGAGGTGGCTCCCGTCCTGCGCCGCGACCTTCGTCCAAAGCGGATTCGGCCCGAGCCCGTTGGGGCCTCCGAGATAGACGAACGCCGCCCCGCGTTCCGTTCCCGCGCCGGCGTACTTCGGGGCGCCGACGATCAGGTCGTCGTAGCCGTCTCCGTTCACGTCGCCGGCCACCGACACGGATGCCCCGAAGGAAGCGGACGCGATGTTCGGTTGCAGCCACTGCTCGTAGGTCGCTGGAGCCTGGTTCGCACGGCCGTAGAAGACGAGCACGCCGCCTTCGTCGAGCTGGCTGTTCTCGAGCAGCGGGGCCCCGACGGCGAAGTCGTCGTAGCCGTCCCCGTCGAAGTCGCCCCCGCCCGCGACCGACATTCCCAGGTGAGCGTAGAGCTGGCCTTGCGTGTACTCCGCCGCTTCGACCGGCCCGCCCGGCGAGCCGAAGTAGAGGTGCAGCTTTCCTTCCTCTGCGTTCGTTCCGGTGAAGTACGGGGATCCAGCGAGGAAGTCGTCATAGCCGTCCCCGTTGACGTCCCCGGCCGTCGAGACCGAGACGCCGAGCCCTTGATTCCCCTGGGCGCCGTTGCGCGTCCAGTCGGCGAGCGAGTCCATGCCTGCGGCCGCGCCGTAGTAGATCCGGATCCGCCCCCGCTGGGAACCGTAGTTCCCCGCTCCGACGATCAGATCGCTGAGTCCGTCCCCGTTGACGTCGCCGGTCGTCGAGACCGCGCTCCCGAACCACGCGTGCGTGATTTCTCCGCTCGCGCTCCAGTCGGGCGCCGGATCGGGAGCGGTCGCGCCCGCGGGCGCGGCGAGAAGGCCCGCCACCAGCGCGAGGAGAAGAGGCGGAAGAAGCGCGCGGGCGGCGTGCCACCGCCCGGCCGGCTTCGCGCGCTGCGCGGCTCCCGTCGTTTCGTTCGTCCGCTTCGCGTTCTTCATCGGTCGTCCTCCTTCGTCGCGTGTCCGCGGCTGCGTCTCGGCCGCCGGTTCTGAGCGGCCCGCTTCCCGATTCCTCCAACGAAGGGGAACGAAGGGCGGGCCGGAATGCGCACGCGGCGAAGCGGAGAGCGAACGGAGGAGGGGCGGACGTCGATCGGGCTGGCTCAGCGCTCCTTGTAGCTGATCGCGATGCCGTCGCCGATCGGGAGCCAGACGGTGCGCAGTCCGGGCAGATCGCGAAGACGGACGTTGTAGGCGTCGATCGCCCGCGCCCAGGGCCGCGCCCGCTCCGGCAGGTCCATCACGGGGAAGAGGACGTCGTCGGAGACGAGCAGGCCGCCGGGAGGGAGCAGCGCGAGGAGGGGCTCGAGCATCGGGAGGTAATCGTCCTTGCCGCCGTCCTGGAGGATCAGGCCGAAGGGGGCGGCGGGATCGAGGCGCTCGATCGCCGCGCGCGCGTCCTCGTTGCGGATCTCGACCACGCCGGCGAGTCCCGCCGACGCGACGTTGCGCTGCGCCGCGGCGGCCAGCGCGGGATCGATCTCGTAGGTGAGCACGCGGCCGCCGTGATCCCGGGCCGCGCGACCGAGCGCGCAGGCGGCGTACCCCAGGCAGGTGCCGATCTCGAGGATCCGTTCGGGACGCTGGAGGCGCACGAGCAGGTCGAGCAGCGCCGCCGCGGTCCGTCCCACGTCGGGCTGCACGCGCACGGCCGGGTCGTCGATCCTCTCGATCGCGAGCTCCGGAGGCCCGAGCTGCAAAGGATCCAGGTACGCGAGCGCTTTCGCGATGTCGTACGCCGGCTTCTCGCTCATGCGAGCGCCTCGACCGGAACGCCGCGCCCGGCTTGCGACATGCCCTCCTGCGGTCCCTGCGGCATCGAAGTCCTCCTTCAGACGGACTGAGAATGCCCGGTGAACCCCGCCGGGTCAACGCAGGCGCGCCGCGCCCCCGCCCCCCCACCCGCGCAACCGCTCCTCCGGACGTCGAACTCCCGCTCCCGATCTCTCCGACTCGCTCTTCGACGCGTCGAAGACGCGCAGGCGATCCGCCCCGGTCGCTCTCACGCGCGCGAGAGAGCCACTCCCAGGGTTCGCCCCTCGCTCTTCGACGGTCGAAAGAGCGGCCTCCCGGCCCTGGCAAGCGCGTTTCGCGCGCGAAAGACCGGTTCCCACACCCTGGCCGCGCGCTTTCCGCACGTCGAAGAGTCGCCCCCAGGGATCGGCGGCTCGCGTTCGACCGGCGGGACGATGACACCCGGAGTCTCGGCGCGGCTCTCCAGCATGTCGAACACCCGCAGTCGAAGACGGGAGGTCGGGCTTCCGTACGTCGAAGTCCCGCTCCCGGGGCTACCCGCAGCTCTTTGACGCGCGCAAGACCGACCTCCGGGATTCACCCGCGACTCTTCGACGGACCGCAGAGCGGGTCCCGGATATCGCCCGCCCCTCTTCGACCGACGCAGCGCCCGCCGCCCGGATCAGCCGACTCCCCTTCGACAGGCAGGCCGCCGCCGCCCAGGGATCGCGCGCCGGCCTCGAGCCGGCGGGACGTTCAGGCGCCGATCTCGATCGGCGCGCCACAGCCCGCCGGCACCCGTCCCACGCGATAGGTCCGATGGAGGATGGGAAGCGGAAGCCGGCGGCGCGCAAGCTCGCGGGCGACCGCATCGAAGGCGATCCGGTGATCGTTGTTGTCGCGTCGCGGATCGAAATGGTTCTCGCTCACGTGCCCGAGGAGGACGTGGGCCCGCTCGTCCCGCACGATCTCCGCCAGCGCCTCCGCGCATTGGCGGTTCGACAGGTGGCCGCGGTCGCTCTGCACCCACCGGAGGTAGGGCCAGTCGCGCGCGAAACGGGGATCGGAAAGCTTGCGCCCCACGATCGCCTCGTCGTAGTTCGCCTCGAGGACGATCGCGTCGACTCCCCGGAGGGCGGCAATCAGCCGGTCGTCGAAGCGGCCCAGGTCGGTGACGACCGCGACGGCCCATCCCGCGTGCTCGATCCGGTAGGCGACCGTCCTGCCGTCGTGCCGGGGGTCCCCGTGGCGGGTGTCGAGGGCGCGGATCTCCAGGTCGCCGATCCGATCGGGGATCGGCTGGGGCTCGGAGATGCGACTCCAGGAGGTCCGGTCCGGCCGCAGGGCGAGCGCCCAGGCGGTCGATGGGTCGACGTGGACCGGGATCCGGTAACGCCGGTGCATGGTGCCGGCCGAGCGGTAGTGGTCCGCGTGCGCGTGCGTGACGAGGATTCCGTCGAGCCGGCACGGATCGACGCCGAGCGAGGCCAGGCGGGCTTCGACCTGCCGCGCCGCGAGGCCGCAGTCGACCAGGACCGCCGTCGTCTCGCTCGCGATCAGGGTCGCGTTGCCGGAGCTGCCGCTCGCCAGGGAGCAGATGCGGATCGTCACGCGGCCGAAGGTAGCACGCGCGGGCCCGCTCGCGGCAGCGCGGGAGGAGAGATTCTTCTTTCGCGGGACGGTCCGCTCCCGGCACAATGCGCGGGGCCTCCGCGCTTCTCACCGACCGAGAATCGGATGGATCGTGGCGGGGCGGGGGCCGAAGGGGGGCAGGGGGTTGTTGGGAATGCGCAGGCTCGTGATCGGATTCGCTTTGATGATCGCGCTCTTCCTTCTCGTCTGGGGCTGATCCGGCCGCCGGGCGCGCCGCTAACCCGCCTCCTTCTGGTGGCGGGGGTCGACCGCTTCCACCAGATAGATCACCTCGTCCGCGATGTTCTTGCCGTAATCGGCCACGCGCTCGAGTGACTGCGCCAGGAAGACGAGCTCGATCGCCTGCGCCACCTGCGACGGGTTCTCCATCATGTGGACGAGCAGCTTCTGGATCATCTCGCGGTGCGTGCGGTTGATCCCCGCGTCGCCCGCGCGGATCCGCCGCGCCAGCTCGACGTCCTCCTGGATGTACGCCTCGATCGACTGGAGGACCGCCGTCTTCGCCCGCAGGCCGAGATCGGGGAGGCCGAAGAGGTTCGGCATGGGAGGGAGCTTCGCGAGATCGCATCCGACGCGGGCGATATAGACCGCCTGGTCCCCCACCCGCTCGAGGTTCGTGTTGATCCGCATCGACATCGTGACGAAGCGGAGGTCCTTCGCGACCGGCTGGAGCGTCAGGAGCAGCTCCTGGCAGAGCTTGTCGATCCTGAGCTCGAGCTGGTCGATCTCCGAGTCCTCGCGGACCACCTGCTCGCACAGCTCCGTGTCGCGGCCGAACAGCCCCTGCAGCGCCCGCAAGAAGTTCTCGACCGACAGGTAGGACATGCGGAGCAGGAGATCCCGCAGCTCCTCGAACCTCGAATCGTAGTACCGCTTCATCTTTGCACGAGCCCTCGATCCGCCCTCCCCTCGAGGGAGAGCGCGGTGGATGCGCAATGGATCAGCCGAAACGTCCCGTCACGTAGTCCTCGGTCTGCTTCTTGTCCGGCTTCTGGAAGATCTTCGTGGTGGCGCCGAACTCTACCAGGGAGCCGAGATAGAAGAAAGCGGTCGCGTCGCTGATCCGCGTCGCCTGGTGCATGTTGTGCGTCACGATTACGACCGTGTACTGCCGGCGCAGCTCGGTGATGAGACTCTCGATCCGCGCGGTCGCGATCGGATCGAGAGCCGAACAGGGTTCGTCCATCAGGAGGACCTCCGGCTCGGTCGCGATCGCCCGCGCGATGCAGAGCCGCTGCTGCTGCCCTCCCGAGAGATTCATCGCGCTCTCCTTCAGCCGATCCTTCACCTCGTCCCAGAGCCCCGCGGCGCGAAGGCTGCGCTCGACCGCCTCGTCGAGCACGCTCCGGCGGTTCTGCCCGTCGATCCGCAGCCCGTAGATCACGTTCTCGTAGATCGACTTGGGGAACGGGTTCGACTTCTGGAACACCATGCCGGTGCGCTTGCGGAGCGCGATCACGTCGACCCCGGGCGCGTAGATCTCCTCGCCGTGGATGCGCACGCTCCCCTGGATCCGCACGCCCGGGATCAGATCGTTCAGGCGGTTCAGGCACCGCAGGAGCGTCGACTTGCCGCATCCCGACGGGCCGATGAACGCCGTCACCTTCTTCTCGGGGATCTCGAGGTCGACGTCGAAGAGCGCCTGGCTCGTCCCGTACCAGAGGCCGAGCCCCTTCACCGAGACGGCCGCCTTCTCCTCGACCTCCGCCTTCGCTCCCTCTTCGGGCGGCGTCTCCGCCACCGTCGTCTCGCTGGAGGACATCATCCGAACGCCCCCGTCCTGTACTTGTCCCTCAACCGGTTGCGGACCACGATCGCCGCCAGGTTCAAGAGGACGACGATCATGATCAGGAGCAACGTGGTCATGTAGACCATCGGTTTCGCCGCCTCCACGTTCGGAGACTGGAACCCGACGTCGTAAATGTGAAAGCCGAGATGCATGAACTTCCGTTCGAGATGGACGAACGGGAAGTCTCCGTCGACCGGCAGCTTCGGCGCGAGCTTGACGACGCCGGTGATCATGAGCGGGGCGACTTCTCCCGCTCCCCGCGCCATCGCAAGGATCGCTCCGGTCAGGATCCCGGGCGCCGCCGCCGGCAGGACAATCCGCGTGATCGTCTGGAACTTCGACGCCCCGCATGCGATCGAACCGTCGCGGATCCCCCGCGGCACCGCGGCCAGCGCCTCCTCCGTCGCGACGATCACCACCGGGACGGTCAAGAGCGCGAGCGTGAGGGAGGCCCAGAGCACTCCTCCCCCTCCGAACGTCGGGTTCGGCAGCCGCTCGGAGAAGAAGGCGCGGTCGATCGTCCCGCCGAGGCCGTAGGCGAAGAAGCCGAGACCGAAGAGGCCGAAGACGATGCTCGGCACCCCCGCGAGATTGTTCACCGCGACGCGCACCATGCTGACGATCGCGCCTTGCCGCGCATACTCCCGCAGGTACAGAGCGGCGAGGACCCCGAGCGGGACCACCGCGATCGTCATGAGAAGGGTCATCCACACTGTTCCGAAGATCGCCGGGAAGATGCCGCCTTCGGTGTTCGACTCGCGCGGCTCCGCCGAAACGAACTCCCAGAGGCGCGAGGCGTGGATCGCGATCTTGCCGAGCGCGCCGGTGTCGTTCGGGGCCCAGGCGCGGACGATCCGGGAGAACGGGATCTCCTCCCGCTCCCCGCGGGCGGAGAGGACGATCGCGGCGCGTCCCTCGTCGGAGGCGCGCAGCTCGGCGAGTCGCCCGCGGAGCCGCTCGATGGCGCCTTCCTCCGCGGCGACGCGCGCGCGGGCGCGTGCGATGCGCGCCGAGCCTTCGCGGGTGCCCGCCTTGCCGGCCAGCTCGATCTTCCTGATCTCGAGGCGCGCGCGCTCGATCGCGTCGCTCGCGCGGCCGACCTCCTCCCTCTCCACGCGGGAGATCTCCGCGAACCGGCGCTTCCCTTCGCCGATCGCCTCCCGAAACGCTTGCCAGGCAGCGCGACCCTCCAGCTCGCGGCCATCCCCCAGCCGCACCCGCTCGAGCGTCCCGTGGAAGGGGCCCCACTCGCGCCGCTCGATGACGAGGGCGCCCGAGGGCTTCGACTGCGCGACGATTTCCGAGGCGTCGAACCATCGGAAATCGGAACCGTAGAGATCCCGATTGCCGATCCGCATGAGGAACCGGCGGCCGCCGGCTCCCTCGCTCCCCTCGGGGATCGTCTCCCAGCGCTCGATCGGGCCGAGGAACGCCGATCCGTCCTTCGTCTCGATGGCAACGAGATCCTTTGGCCACATGGCGCCGATCCCTTGCGCGACGATCAGGAGGAGGATGGCGAGGATCATCACGGCGGCGATCGCGAGCGCGCCGCCCGTGAGCCACACGAACGGGTCGCCGCGCCGGACGAGCTGCGTCCAGACCGACTCCTCGCGCTTCTCGCGCACCCTCTCGATCGGGGCGATCGATCGATTCGCCGCCATGCGCCGTCCGCTCCTCTCCCGTCCGCGGGAGCTTAGAGGTTTCCGAACTTCCGGCGCAGCCGCAGGCGGATCGCCTCGGCCGCGCCGTTGACGAGGAAGGTGATCGCGAAGAGCAACAGCCCGGACAGGAACAGGACGCGATAGAGCGTCCCGTGGTAGGGCGCCTCGGGGATCTCCACGGCGATGTTCGCCGAGAGGGTCCGCATCCCGTTCCAGATCGACCAGTCGAGGATCGGCGTGTTCCCCGTGGCCATGAGCACGATCATCGTCTCGCCGACCGCGCGGCCGAAGCCGACCATGATCGCCGAGAAGATTCCCGAGCCGGCCGCCGGGAGGACGATCCACAGCGCCGTCTGCCAGCGGCTCGCGCCGCAGGCGATCGAGCCGCTGACGAGGTGCTGCGGCACGGCGGAGAGGGAGTCCTCGCAGATGGTGAACAGGATCGGGATGACGGCGAAGCCCATCGCGAAGCCGACGACGATCGAGTTGCGCTGGTCATAGCGAACGCCGGCCGTGCCGCTCAGCCAGGCATGGAAGTCCCCGCCGAAGAGGAGCCGCTCGAGGACCGGTCCGAGCGCGCCGCCGACGGCTGCGCCGGCCAGGGCGATCGGGATCAGGAAGAGGATCTCCGTGCCGGTCGGGAAGCGACCGGTCCATCGGGCGGGGAGCGCCTTCCAGGCGACCGCCGAGCCGAGGAAGAGCAACGGCAGGATCGCGATCGTGAGGATCGTCGCGGGCAGCGCCGCCTCGAGGCGAGGCGCCAGGAAGAGCCCGGCGATCAGGCCGAGGACGACCGACGGCACCGCCGCCATGATCTCGATCGCCGGCTTCAGCACGTTGCGGATGCGATGGTGCAGGAACTGGCTCGCGTAGATCGCCCCGAGCAGCGCGATCGGAACGGCGAAGAGCAGGGCATAGACCGTCCCTTTCACCGTCCCGAAGATCAGCGGGATCAAGCTGAACTTTCCCTCGAAGTCGTCGGTCCCCCCGCTCGACTGCCACGCGTAGGCCGGACCGTCGTACCCCTCGTACCAGACCTTGCCGAAGAGCGCCTTCCAGGAGATCTCGGGATGCCGGTTGTCCAGTCCGAAGTGGACGGCCCGCGTCCGATCGAGCGCGGCGAGGAAGCCGTCCCCCTTCGGAGCGAAGGCGAGGGCTCGCGCCGCCACCGGCAGATCGCGCTCGAGGAGGACCCGCTCCGTGGTGGCGAAGTGGAGACGCAGATGTCCGGCGGCATCGGCGGTCAGGAAGGACCGGTCGCGGCGCGAAGGCTCGATCGCGACGACCGGCGCGGGATGCGGCGCGAAGACGTGCGCCCGCTGGAAGGCGCGGCCTCCTCCCCCTTCGGCCGGGTCGAGAGTCTCGAACCATCCCTGGAGGCTGCCGTCCGCGCCGCCGGCGAGCAACGTGTTGTCGCCGAGGGCGAGCGAGAGGCAGGTCACCGGCGTGCCACGCCGCTCGATCGCCTGGAAGACGGCCTCGTCGCGGGCGGCGCCGTCCTCGATCCTCCAGAGCTTGACGCCGCCGTCCTGCATCCCCGCGAAGAGGCGGCGGCCTTCCGAATCGAAGGCGAGAGCGGTCGCGGGGGAAGGAAGGCGGGGAGTGAGATCGAGGAGCGTGTCGCGCCGGGTCTCCTCGCCGAGGAGGTTCGTGCGGACCGTGGCGATCGCGAGGCCGAGGCGGCCTTCGCTGTCGGCCGCCGCGAGGGCGGAGCCGTCCTCGATCCGCGCGCGAGCGACGAGAACGATCGGGGAGCCGCCCGGGGAGATCCGCACGGGCGGGTCCGACTCGAGGGACGGAGTCACGGAGCGGCGCCCCTCCGCGTCGAACGCCACGTCGTAGCGGACGGCGGCGGCGAGCGCGCGCCCGTCGGAGGTCCCGATGGCCAGCGCATCGCCCCGCGTCGAGCGCGCGGCGGCGGTGAGCTCGGCGCCGGCCAGGCTGTCGAAGGACGCCGTCGTCTGCATGGCGCCGGTCACCGGGTCGAAGAAGACGGCGGAGGGTCCGGCCCCGGATCCCGACTCGATCGCATAGGCGCTCTCCCGGTGCTCGTCGACGCCGAGCGCGAGCAGGGACGCCCCCGGCCGCGACGCGGGAAGCGTGACCTCCACGACCTTCCACGCCTTCGCGGGGCGGAACAGCGGAAGCGCCTCGGCCAGGATGAAGATCACGATCCCGGCCACCGCGACGATGGTCGAGATCCCTCCCGCCGTGATGCCGAAGTTCGCGACGCGATCGAGCAGCAGCACGCGAGGAGCGGTGCGGCGGCGGCTCATTGCAGCTTCAGGCTCTCCTGCTGGACGACCTTCTCCGGGAGTGGCAGGTAGCCGTCCTTGATCACGACCTCCTGCCCTTCACGGCTCAGCACGAAGCGGAGGAACTCGCGGACGAGCGGGTCGAGCGGCTTGTTCGGGGCCTGGTTGTAGTAAATGTACAGGTAGCGGCCGAGGGGGTAGGAGCCGTCGATCACGTGCTCCATGTCGGCGGGCACGAACGGATCGCCGGGCTTCCCGGCGAGCGGAACGGCGCGGACGCCGGCCGTCCTGTACCCGATGCCGCTGTAGCCGATCGCGAAGCGGTCGTTCTCGATCCCCTGCACGACGGAGGCCGATCCGGGCTGCTCCTTCACCGTGTCCTTGTAGTCCCCCTTGAACAGCGCGTGCTCCTTGAAGTAGCCGTAGGTCCCCGAGGCGGAATTGCGGCCGTAGAGGCTGATCGGTCGCGCCCAGTCGGCGGGGAGGCCGAGCTGCGACCAGCTCGTGAGGTCTTCGGAGAATGCACCCCTCCGCGTCTTGGAGAAGATCGCATCGAGCTGCGGCAGGGTGAGCCCGGCAATCGGGTTGTCCTTGTGGACGTAGACGGCGAGCGCGTCGAGCGAGGTGCGGATGAAGGAAGGCTTGTAGCCGAACTTCTTCTCGAACGCGTCGATCTCCGTCGCCTTCATCTCGCGCGACATGGGGGCGAGCTGGGCGGTGCCGGCGATCAGCGCCGGCGGAGCGGTGGACGATCCCTTCCCTTCGACCTGGATCGTGACGTTCGGGTAGTGCTTGCGGAACGACTCCTGCCAGTAGGTCATGAGATTGTTCATCGTGTCGGAGCCGATCGAGCTCAGGCTCCCCGAGATTCCGGAGGCCGGCTGGTAGGGCGGGATGCCGGCCGGCACCTGCATCGCCGTCTGGGCTCCGGCGCCCGTGGCGGCGAGCGCGAGCGCCGCGAGGATCGCCGCGGCGATCCCGAGCGCGGCGGCGCCGGCGCGGGTGCCGCAGCGCGGCGTACTCCTTTCACCATCCTGTCGCTTCATCGGCTTCTCCTCTCTGTGCGCGCCGGCGGCCGGCGCTCGCTTGTCCAGCCCGATCCTTGTCTGTCGTTCCTTGCTCGATGCGCGCACCTTCGCACCGCTCCGCTCGGCCGGTTTGAAGGGATCGCGAAGATTTGGTGAAGAGCGCTGCGGATCGCTTCGCTTGCGCCTGCTCGGGAGCGGCACCTATCCTGCGGCTTCTGCTGGGAGGTCCCGATGCCCCGAACCCGGACGCCGGCCGGGCCGGCCGCCGCCTACGACACCTTCGCGAGGGTCTATGACGCGTGGCAGAGCGGCTATCCGCGGCCGTTCGCGGAGGCGATCTTCCCCTTCTACGAGCGGGAGATCGAGCGGCGGGGCGCGCCGCACTCCTCGATCGCCGACCTGGCATGCGGCACGGGAGGGTTCCTTCGCCTGTGGGCCGCGCGGCATCCCGGCTGGCGGCTCTACGGCACCGATCTCTCGAGCGGGATGCTGTCGGCCGCCCGCCGGAACCTGCGAGCGGAGGGGGCGCCCGCCCGCCTGCGTCTCGCGAGCCTGCAGGCGACCCGCCTTCCGGAGCCGGTGGGCGCCGCCGTCTGCGTGTTCGACGGGGTCAACCACCTCACCCGGACTCGCGACCTCGAACGGTGCTTCCGCTCGGTCGCGCGCTCGGTGCTCCCGCGCGGGCTGTTCCTGTTCGACCTGAACGAGGAGACGTCGTTCGCCCGGCTGTTCGAGGGAAGCTGGGCGGTCGACGCCCCCGGCCTGCACGTCGAAGCCCTGGCATCCGCCACGAAAGACGGCGGTTACGGGACGTTGAGGTTCCGGATCTTCCGCGCCCGCCGCTCCTTCGGCTGGACTCTCCGCGAGATCGCGATCCGGGAGCGGAACTGGCGCCGGCCGCTCGTCGAGCGCGCGCTTCGCGAGTCCGGGTGGATCGTCCTCCGGGTCCGCCGGATCGATCCGTACCCTCGCGCCGAGGTCGAAGCCCCCCGAACCCTCTGGATCTGCAAGCGAGGGCCGGGACGACCGGGAAGGACCGCGAGCCAGGCCGGTGCTATCGTTCCGCGCATCCGCCCGAACGCCGCAGGCTGATCCTGCGCGGACGGCGCGGGTCCTGGAGGTCCCGCATGAAAGCGTTCCTTCGAACGATCCTCGCCGTGCTCGTCGCCGACGCGTTGCTCTTCGGCCTGGTCGTCGCCTTCCTCGCCTTCCTGGTCGCGGTCAAAGCGAAGAGCGACGTCCCTCAGCTGAAGGCAGGCTCCGTCCTCGTGCAGGAGATCGACGGGCCGATTCCCGAGTACCAGCCTCCTTCGACCTTCCCATTTCCCGGCGGGCAGGCGCCCTCGCACACCGCCCTCCTCGAGAACCTGGAGAAGGCGCGGCACGACGAGAGGATCCGCGCCGTCGTCCTGCGCATCGGCGCGCCGGGGATCGGCTGGGCGAAGATGGACGAGATCCGGGAGCGGATCCGCCAGCTACGGGAGGCGAGGAAGCCGGTCTGGGCCTACCTCGAGAGCCTCGGGAGCCATGACCTCTACCTCGCGTGCGCCTGCGACAGCATCCTGCTGATGCGCAACGGATACGTGTCGCTCCACGGGTTCGCCTCCGAGCGGCCGTTCCTGGCCGGCACGCTGGAAAAGATCGGGGTCAAGCCGGACATCGATCGCATCGGAAAGTACAAGTCGGCGGCCGAGATGCTCACGCGCACGACGATGTCGCCCGAGTCGAGGGCGAACGCCGATTGGATGATCGACGCCTTCTATCGCAACTTCCTCGACGCGGTCGAGGGGGCGCGACGACTCGATCCCGGCACGCTCGAGACGCGGATCTTCTCGCAAGGGGTGCTCACCCCGCGCGAGGCGCTCGAATCGGGGCTCGTCGACCGCCTCGTCTACTGGGATCAGGTCGAGTCGTCGATCGCGAAGCTCCACGGCGTCCGGATGGCGAAGGAGAAGCGGGGGAAGGACGGGTGGCCGGCCCGTCCCCGCATGATCCGCGGCGAGGAGTACGCGAAGGTCTCGCGCAGAGACGCGGGGATCGACGGCAAGAAGACGATCGCCGTGGTGCACGCCCAAGGGCTGATCGGCGGGGAGAAGAGCGGCTACGTCGTCCCCTTCGGGATGACGATGGGGTCGGGCACCATGGAGCAGGCGTTCCGCCAGGCGGTCGAGAACGACGACGTGAAAGCGATCGTCTTCCGGGTCGACAGCGGGGGCGGGGAGAGCAGCACTTCGTGGAAGATCGGGCATGTCGCGGATCGGGCGCAGCGCGTGAAGCCGGTCGTCGTCTCGATGTCGGACGTCGCGGCTTCGGGCGCGTACATGATCTCCTACCCGTGCAGCACCTTGGTCGCGAACCGCTTGAGCGTCGTCGGCTCGATCGGGTCGATCTCCGGAAAGATGAATCTGCGGGGTCTCTACGAGAAGCTCGGCATCACGAAGGACTTCGTGACGCGGGGGCCGAACGCGCTCTTCGACTCCGACTACTTCGACTACACGCCGGAGCAGTGGGAATCGTTCACGCAGCGGCACTTCGCCGACTACTGGGAATGGGTCGAGGACGTCGCCCGCGAGCGCGGCCTCTCCCCCGCGGACGTCGACAGCGTGGGTCGAGGGAGGGTGTGGACGGGCGAGCAGGCTCTGGAGCGCCATCTCATCGACCGCGTGGGGACGTTCGACGACGCGGTCACGCTCGCGAAGCAGCGAGCCGGCATTCCTGCGGAGCAGGAGGTGAAGTTCCTGCACTATCCGCGGCCGGAGGGATTCTTCGAGACGCTGCGGAGCGGCGGCTTCGCGGCGGCCTTCGTCTCGCTCGTGCGAAACGCCTTCGCCCCTCGAATGGGCGAAGGCGCCTGGGCGATCGACCCGAACTCCTATCGGGATCGCTGAGCGGTTCTCGGGATCGCCGGGCGGCAAGCCGCCGCCCGGCGCCCTCGCCCTCTATCCCCGCTCCTGCTCCTGGCCGCGCTCCTCCTCCGGCTCCGCGCGCTCGCGCTCGTGCCGTTCGTGCTGCTGCTGCTCGTACTCCTCGACCCTCTCCCGGTACGTGGCGGCCGATCCCGGATCTTCGCGGGCGAGGTGCTGGGCGATCGCGCGCACGCGCTTCGGATCCTCCCCGACCGCGATGTAGAGCAGAAGCAGCTCGCGAGCCGCGGCGATGGGGAACGCCTGCCGGCGCGCTCCGGGAACCGGCCCCTGGAAGTACGACTCGACGATCCTCTCGAGGAGGCCCCGCGCTTCGTCGATCTCGCCGAGGCCGCCGTGGGCGCGCGCCGCGAGGACGTCCACGTCGGGCTGCACCCGGTTCTCGTCGACGTGCGGGTCGATCACTTCGAGCGCCTCAGTGTACTTCTCGTGCTCGAGGAGGATCTCGCAATAGAGGATCGATCCGACCTGGTCCTTCGACATCTCCTCCCAGATCTTGCGCGCTTCGACCTCCGCCTCCTCGCGCCTTCCGACCCGGTCGTAGAGCCCCATCAAGAGGATTCCCCGCTGCCGGTCGATCGCCTTGGGGAACTCGAGCCCTTCGATCTCGCTCAGCGCTTCCTCGTCGCGGCCGGCGATCAGAAGCGCCTGAGCCGTCTCGAGCCGGAAGAGCGGATGTGCGCGCGTCTCGCCGGGCGCCTCGCCATACGCCGCGATCGCCTCTTCGCCGCGTCCTTCCTGCACGAGGAGGTAGCCGCGCAGGAAGGCAGGGCCGAACCCGCGGTACGCCTCCGCCTGCTCCTCGGGCAGCGCCTGCAGGAGCGCCTCGAACACCTCCTCCGGCGTTCCCTCGAGAGCCTCGCCGTCGTACGGGGGCTCGCCATCGGTCGCGCTTTCGCCCGCGGCGTCCTCCCCGGCGGCGTCTTCCGGCGCACGTTCGGTCGAGTCTGCGGACGCGTCCTCCGCCGCGCCGGCGGTCGCGCTCCCGCGGCCGGCGCCGCCGGTCCTGGCGCTGCGCTCCGCTCGCGAGTCTCCCGCGGGCGCCGGCCGGGCCGCCTCGAACGCGAGAGCGCCTCCGCTCTTCGCGGCGCGCGCCGCGGCCTTGACCTGCGCCTGCAACGCGCGCGCGTCGGTCGCGTCCAGGTCCTCGCCGGCCAGCTCGAGCGCCGTCGCGCAGCCTTCCTCGGCGGCTTCGTAGTCCCCGGCGGAAAGAAGCCGGCGCACCTCCACGAGCATCTCGTCGCGCATGGCCGCCCGCGCCTTCTTCCATCCCTCCCTGGCGATCGACCGGAGCGACTCGGCAACGCCGTCGCGCGTCAGGATCTCCTCGAAGCCGAGGCGCGCTTCGTAGTAGGAGCCTCGCTCGAGGTGCTCGTTCGCTTTGGCGAGCTTCTTCTCCGCGTTCCAGCCGAAGAGTCCCAACTTCCCCTCCTTCGTAGGGAGATCCAGATCAGAAACGGCGCGCCGACCGCCGACGTGATCGCGCCGACCGGAAGCTCCGCCGGCGCGAGCAGCAGGCGGGCGCCCAGATCGGCGAGGAGCAACGTGACGGCTCCAACGAGCGCGGACGCGGGGAGCAAGCGGCCGTGCCCCGGTCCGACCAGGCCGCGGGCGATGTGCGGCGCCATCAGCCCGAGGAAGCCGATCACGCCGCACGTCGCGACAGACGCGGCGGCGAGGATCGTGGCGGCGATCAGCGCGAGGGCGCGGGTGCGCCGGACCTCGACGCCGACGCTCCTCGCCGTCTCGTCGCCCCAGAGGATCGCATCGAGAGCGCGCGCGTGCCAGAGGCCGGCGAGCAGGCCGACGCCCAGGGCGATGGCGAGGAGCGCGTTCCCCGCGCCGGTGCTGCTCGCGAGGCTCCCCATCAACCAGAAGAGCACCCCCTCCGGGCCCCGCGGAAGATGGAGCAGGAGGATCGACATCAGCGCGGAGCCGATCGAGGCGACGGCCAGGCCGATCAGCAGGAGCGTCTCCGTGCGGCTCGACCGGCTGCGCGACGCGGCGAAGGCGACGAGCGAGACGAGGAGGAGCGCGCCCGCGAGCGCGGCGGCCGGCGTCGCCCAGGACGGTGGTCCGCCGGAGCCGGCGACGACGGCGACCACGGCGACTGCGAGCCCCGCGCCGCTCGAGACTCCGGTCACGTAGGGCCCCGCCATGGGGTTCGCGAAGTAGGACTGAAGCAAGGCTCCGCTGATCGCGAGCGCCGCGCCGCTCAACACTGCGGCGATCGCCCTCGGAAGGCGCAGGTCGCGGACGAGGATGCGCGCGGTTTCCGACTCGGGACGGCCCGGATCGAGAAGGCCGGCGAGGATGCGGGACGGTGGAACGTTCGCCGGTCCGAAGAGGAGAGAGGCGAGGAAGGCGCCGGCGAGGGCGAGCAGCAGAAGCCCGACCGTCCTTCTCATCGCCCGGCCTCGCCCCGCGCTCCCGCCGTCATTCGCTCTCGTCGTCCGGATGGAGGCACTCGGCGAGCGCCTGGACCGCTCGCACCACCCGAGGGCCCGGCCGCATGAGCCAATCGGCCGGCACGACACAGACGTTGCCGTCGCGCACCGCGGGGATCTCCCGCCACCCGGGCGCCTGCCGCAGCCGCCGCAACGCCTCCTCGCCGTCCGGATCGGCCGGAGGAGCTGCGATCAGCAGGCGGTCCGGCGGATGGGCGACGATTCGCTCCAGGCTGTAGCGCGGCCAGGCGGTGTCCGCATCGTCGGCGAGGTTGCGCCCGCCCGCCAGAGCGATCGCCTCGCTGACGTGCGTCCCCGGCCCCGAAGTCCATTCGGGGGAGACCGGATCGTAGTAATAGACGGTGGGACGGTCGGACGTCGCGTAACGAGCCGACCGGGCACGTAGCCTCTCCGCCTCCCCCGCCAGCCTTTCCACCGCCTCCCCCGCCGCCTGGGGGTCGGACGGCTGGGCCACGCGGATCAACGTCCGCATCGACTGCAGCACCTGGTCGAGTCCCCCTTCGGCGTCGATGGCGAAGACGGGCAGGCCCGCCGCTCGCAAGCGGTCGATCACCGGCATCGGATTGCCGCGCGTGACGAGGACGAGGTCGGGATGGAGGGAGAGGATCGTCTCGATCGAAGGATCGACGATTCCCCCGACCTTCTCGATCGAGCGAGCCTCCTCCGGGAAGTCGCAGAAGCGGGTGACTCCCACGATCCGCTGGGCGGGCACGCCGATCGCGAAGAGCGCCTCGGTCAGGCTGGGCGAGAGGGAGACGATTCGGGTCGGGGGCTCCCCGATCGAGAAGCGCTGCCCAAAGGCGTCGATCGCCTCCCGGCCGCTGTCGGAGGACGGGGCAGCGGCCGGAGCTTGTGCGAGAACGGGCTCGCTCGCCCATGCAATCCCGAGCGCGAGTGCGAACGCGAGCGCGAGCGTGAACGCGAGCGGCCGAGCGGCGGCCGGCGCAGCCGGGAGGAAGCGCGACCTCACGTCCGCCCCCGCGGGCGGCTGACGCGTGGCGTTCCGGTCACCGGATCGGGAAAGACCGCCGTCCGGATTCCGAAGACTCGCGCGATCGTCTCCTCCTGCAGCACCGAAGGCGGGCCATCCGCGTCGATCCGTCCTTCGCGAAGGAGCAACAGCCGGTCGCAGTAGCAGGCGGCCAGGTCGATGTGGTGGTCGGCGACGAGGATCGCCCGCCCCTGGGAGGCGAGCGCGCGCAGGAGCTGGTAGATCTCGTCCTGGTAGCGCAAGTCGAGGCTCGCGACCGGCTCGTCCAAGAGCATCACCGGCGTGTCCTGCGCGACGGCGCGCGCGATCAGCGCCCGTTGCCACTCCCCGCCGCTCAGCGTGTCCACGTCGCGATGGGCGAGATCGAGCATCCCGACCGATTCGAGCGCCGCTTCGATTCGCTCCTCCTCCCCTGCCGCTCCTCGCGCCGGACCGACGCCGTGCGCGCGGAAGCGCCCGACTCGGACCATCTCGCGGACCGACATGGCGAACACCGCCTCCGCGCGCTGGGGAACCCACGCGACGAGCGCCGCCGCCTCTCTCGCGCCCATTCTCGTCAGGTCCTTCCCGTGGATCCTGACCCGGCATCCGGGTTCGCGCGCCAGACCGGCGGCGATCCGAAGGAGGGTCGATTTCCCCGATCCGTTCGGCCCAAGCAGCGCGGCAAGACCCGGCCGGTCGAATCGGAGGCGCACGTCACGCAAAACCTCCGTCCCGTCGTAGCCGAAACGGTCCACTTCGACGTCGAGGAAGGGAAATGTGTCCATGAAGCTTGTCACTCGTCGGTCGCGTTGGTTACAATTGGCGTCGACATATGACACCGCAACGCCGCAAAACATCCGACCGCCGCCGCCGTCCCACCCCCGTGGTCAGCCGTTACCTCCTGTGGGGAGGCCGGCGCCGCGGCCCACGCCGGGCGTCCGACCCGTCCGCCTGCTATGTGGACCGCCCGGACCGGATGCTTCTCCTGCTCCTCGCCTCGATCTTCTTCTTCCAGATCCTGGACTGCGCCATGACCCTCTCGCACGTCCAGCGGGGAGGCACGGAGCTCAACCCGGTCATGGACTGGTTGCTGAAGAGGAGCGACGGTCTGTTCGTCGGGGTGAAGCTGGCCATCTCCGCGTTGGGGCTCGTCTTCCTCGGGCTCCACACGAAGTTCCCCTACGCGCGACATGGGCTCGTGGCGCTCTACCTGCTGTTCCTCGGCGTCGTCGGCTGGCAGCTGTTCCTGGTTCTCCAGGCGGCTTGAGCCGCCGATCGAGCCGCTGCCCGCCCCGGGATCGCCGCGCCACCCGATCGGACGCGCCACCCAAGCAAACCTACTGGCCGGACTTGGTGCCGAAATCCACCTTTGGAGCGGTCTCTGCGCCGGGAGCGGCCTCGAACGGCGTGGCCCTCTCGAAGCCGAAGGACGAGGCGACCAGGTTCGCCGGAAAGCGGCGGACCTTCACGTTGTAGTCGCGCACGTCCTCGTTGTAGCGCCTCCGCTCGACCGCGATCCGGTTCTCCGTCCCGGCAAGCTCGTCCTGCAGCCGGATGAAGTTCTCGTTCGCTTTCAGGTTCGGGTAGTTCTCGACCACGACGAGAAGCCGGCTCAGCGCGGAGCCGAGCTCCTGGTTCGCCTGGATCTGCTCGGGGATCGTCCCCGCTCCGGCCACGCGGGCGCGCGCCTCCGTCACACGGATCAGCACTTCCTGCTCGTGGATCTGGTAGCCGCGGACCGTTTCGACGAGGTTCGGGATCAGGTCCGCCCTCCGTTGCAGGACTGTCTGCACCTGCGCCCACGATGCCTTCACCTGCTCGTCACTCTGCACCAGCCCGTTGTATGTCCGCTGGACGAAGCCAACGATGCCGAGAACGACGATGGCGACGATCCCGAGGACGACCAAGAGGGTGATGGTTCCGCGCTTCATCGATCCTCCCCTTCTCCTTCATTCGGCGGCTCGCTCGGTTTCCCGATCGAGCCAGCGTAGGACCTCGAATGTTCTCCCGTACAGGCGAATCGTGGCGTGACGATCCGGGCGCTCGCGCCCGAGGCGCGCCTCGCGCAGCTCGCGCGGAAGGTCGGGATCCATCGCGACCAGGTCCCGGCAGGCTTCGTGGAGCGCGGGGCCGCTCTTTCTCCAGTCCGCGTCTCGCAGGAAGAGCATCCCTCGAAGGATCGCCTCGAAGGCGGGGACGACCTGCACGAGGTAGGCGAGGAGCCGTCCGTGATTCCCCTGGCTTTCGAGATAGGCCCTTCGAAGAAGCAGCGCCTTTCCCTTGATCTCGCGCTCCGCCTGAAGCCGCACGTGTTCCTTGCGGGGCATGAGACCGTCGAAGGGATCGACCCCTTTCAGCACCTGATAGCCGGCCAGCATCCCGAGGATCTCGAGCGGATAGGAGTCGGTCGAGGAGACGAGGAACGGGCGATCGACGAGAAGTGGCGCCGTGATCCCCATCTTCCGCCACGACTTCATCTCCTTCTGCAAGTCGTCGAGGAGCGGAGTGGTGATCTCATTGGCGATCAAGAGGACGTTCAGGTCGCTTCTTCCCGGGAGGTACTCGCCTCCGACCGCGCTCCCGTAGAGCACGGCCGCTCGGATCTCCTCGGTCTTCTCGATCTCCTCCCGGAGACGTCCGACGATCACTCCAAGGTCCTTGGCCATCGGTCTCCCCTCATCGTGCCGGTCCGCTCGGCCGAGCCGTCCCCCCGGTTCTCCAGGGGGATGCCCGGCCGCGCGGCCGGATCTTTGGGCTAGTATCCGCGGGACGCTCCCCCGCCGCCGCTCGATCCACCACCAAAGCCGCCGAATCCCCCACCTCCGCCACCCGATCCCCCGCCGAATCCGCCGAACCCTCCGAAGCCTCCGAACCCACCTGGGAAGATCCAAGGGCCGGATCCGAACCGGCCGCGGCGGCCGCGCCCTCCCCTGCCTCGCCCTCCGCCGAAGATGGAGACGAGGATCACGATGAGGATGAAGAGCGGAAAGAGGAAAGCGGTCGGCCCTTGGTTCCGGCGTCCGGAGCCTGCACCGGGAACGACGGCGTTCGGCAGGGAGACCGAGTCGCCCGTCACGATGGAGGCGATGCGCGCGAACGTCGCCCGGTACGCATCCGCCCGGCGCCCTTCACGGAGAAGCGGCCGGGTCACTCGATCGAGGACCTCGCCCGCCTCGCCGTCGGTGAGGACCGACTCGAGGCCGTAGCCGACCTCGATCCGAAGCTGGCGCTCCTCGATCGCGTCGACGAGGAGCACCCCTCGGTCTTCCCCTCTCCGTCCGACCCCCCACTGCTCGTAGATGCGATTGCCCACGTCCGTCACGTCGCCGCCGTCGAGCGAGGGGAGCGTGACGAGGACGAGGTCGATGCCGGTCCGGCGGGCGAAGGCGTCCAGGCTCGCGTCGAGCGAGTCGCGCTCCGCCCGCGAGAGGACCTGCGCGAAGTCGTTCGCGTGTCCGACCGGGTCCGGCCAGCGCGGCTCCGCGCCGGCCGCCCGTCCCACCGTCCCGTCGATCACAAGGAATAGGAGGGGAAGGAGGAGAAGAAGGAGCGCGGCCCGCGCCGGACCCTTTGCGCCTATCTTCGGACGCCGATCCAGCAACTGAGATCCGGCCCCAGCTCGACGGTCGCTTCCATGTCGACGAGCCCATGCCCTTCGTGGACGGCGGCCGCGAGCGTCTCCCCGGCAATTCCCGAAGTGAACTTCTCCATCGTCCGGGTCACGGCCGGATCGACCGCCTCCCATCGGAGCTCGATCCGGTCCTCGACCTGGTAGCCGGCCCGCTTGCGGAGATCCTGGACGGCGCGGATCAGCTCTCGCGCGTAGCCTTCCATGAGCAGGTCCTCGGTCAGCTCGGTGTCGATCGCGACCAGCATACGGCCGTCGGTCGCCAGCGCGAGTCCCGCGCGCGGCTGGTAGGCCAGCTCGAATTCCTCCGGCTCGAGGGGGTGCTCTCCGACGAGAAGCCTTCCGTCCGGCGCCAGCTCCCACCGTCCGTCGCGCACGTCGTTCTGCACCGCCTTCATCGACCCGCCGAGCCGCTTGCCGAGCACGGGGAAGTTCAGCTTGATGGTCGCTTCCCCGACCTCGGAGGCGTGGCGGTCCGTCCGGACCTCCTTGACGTTCAGCTCCTCCGCCATCTCCCGCATCAGGTCCTCGCCGAAGGCGGGGAGCTGGCCCGAGAGCGCGACGAGCCACATCCGGGACAGCGGCTGGCGAATCTTGATCTGCACCTTCTCGCGGGCCGCCCGGCCGAGGCGCACCGCCTCGAGGAGCGCCTCCATCCGCCGGTTGAGCGCCTCGTCGATCAGGTCGGCGCGCGCCTCGGGAAAGTCGGTCAGGTGCACCGACTCGAGCCCTTCGCTCCCGTTCGCCTTCATCTTCGGGCCCATCAGGTTGCCCCAGATCTCCTCGGTCAGGAAGGGGATCACCGGGGCGAGCTGCCGGGCGAGCGTCGTCAGCACGTGGTGTAGCGTGCGGTAGGCGAAGAGCTTGTCCTCGTCGTCCCCGCTCCTCCAGAAGCGGCGGCGGCTGCGCCGGACGTACCAGGTCGAGAGCGCGTCGATGAACTCCTCCGCCCCTCGCACCGCTCCGTCGACGTCGTAGGCGTCCATCCGGGCGTGGAAGTCGGCGATCTGCCCGTGCAAGGCGGACAGGATCCACCGGTCGAGCGGGTTGCGGCTCTGCCCCAGCGTCTCCTCGATCCGTGCCGTGGCGGGATCGAACCGGTCGAGCGAGGCGTAGGTGACGAAGAAGCCGTAGACGTTCCACAGAACGAGGAGCTTGCGCCGCACCTCGTCCGCGACGTGATAGCCGAAGCGGAGGTTGAACGAGGGGTTGTAGGCGCAGTAGAGCCAGCGCATGACGTCCGCGCCCATCTTCTCGACCGCCTCGTCGAACCAGATCGCGTTGCCGTGGCTCTTGTGCATCGGCTTGCCCTGCTCGTCGTAGACCTTCTCGTAGGCGAAGACCGCCTTGTACGGTGTGCGGCCGGTCAGGGTCACCGACAGGAACATCATCGAGTAGAACCAGAGCCGGATCTGCTCGCGCATCTCGCAGACCAGCTCGGCGGGGAACCACTTCTCCCAGTAGCCGCGATCCTCGAGATAACGGAGGGTCGAGAAGGGGACGATTCCCGCGTCGAGCCAGCAGTCGCCGACGTCCGGGACCCGCTCCGCCGTTTGCCCGCACTCCGCGCAGCGGATCTTCACCTCGTCGATCCAGGGACGGTGCAGCTCCGGAAGGCGGTCGACCACCGACGGATCGATCGCGCGCTCCCGCAGCTCGCTCCGGCTGCCGATCAAGGTCAGGTGTCGATCCGGACACCAGTAGAACGGCAGCGGGAGCCCCCAGTACCGCTTGCGGGAGATGCACCAGTCCCCCATGTTGTTGTACCAGTCGAGCACGCGCTTGCCGACCGACTCGGGAACGTAGCGAACCGTCTCGCTCTGGGCCTTCATCAACGGGCGGATCTCATCGCAGGCGATGAACCATTCGTCCTCGACCCGGAAGACGAGCTTCTCCTTGCAGCGCCAGCAGTGCGGATAGCGGTGCCGGTACGCCTCCTGCCGGAAGAAGACCCCCTTCTCCTTCAGGTTCTGCAGGATCGGCTTCTCGACGTCATGGACGTCCATCCCGGTCAGCCAGCCGAAACCGCCGATGTAGATGCCGTTGCCGTCGAGCGGAGCGATCACCCGGAGTCCGTGGAGCTTGCCGAGCTCGTTGTCCTCCGCGCCGCATCCCGGCGCGATATGGACGATGCCGGTCCCCTCCTCCTCGCCGACCTCGTCCCACGGGATCACGCGGTGCTCGAGCCCCTCGGCGACCGGCAGCTCGTCGAACGGTCCCTTGTAGCGCCAGCCGAGCATCTCGGAGCCACGGAGCGTGCCGGCCACCTCCCCCTTGCCCTTCAAGGCGCTCTTCATCGCGCCACGGCTGAGGTAGTAGTGGTGGCCGTCCAGCAGAACGTCGACGTACTCGAGGTCCGGATTGACGGCGGCGGCCACGTTGGAGGTCAGCGTCCAGGGCGTCGTGGTCCAGACGAGGAGCGAGGCGTCCGGACGGTCGAGGAGCGGGAAGCGGAGGTAGACGGAGGTGTCGCTCACCTCCTCGTACCCTTCGGCCAGCTCGTGCTGCGAGAGGCTCGTCCCGCACCGGGTGCACCACGGCATCGCGCGGTGCCCTTCGTACAGCCATCCCTTCTCGCGGCAGATCTTCAGGAAGTGCCAGATGTACTCGATGTTCGTGTCCGACATCGTGTAGTACGAGTCGTCCCACCGCATCCATTGGCCGAGGCGGATCGACTGCTGGGCCTGGACGTCGCTGAACCGGTCCACGCGGGCCCGGCACTGGCGCGAGAAATTGTCGAGACCGTACGCCTCGATGTCCCTCTTCGAATTGAACCCGAGGTCCTTCTCCGTCTCGACCTCGAGCCAGAGGCCCTGGCAATCGAATCCGTTCTGATAGCGCTGGTCGAAGCCGCGCATCGCCATGTACCGCTGGAAGACGTCCTTGTAGGTGCGCCCCCAGGCGTGATGCACCCCCATCGGGTTGTTCGCGGTGATGGGACCGTCCAGGAACGACCAGGGCTTCTTCCCGGCGTTCTTCTCCATCCGCTTCTCGAAGATCCGCCGCTCCCGCCAGAAGTCGAGGATCCTGTGCTCGAGCGCAATGAAGTCCTGCTTGGGGTCCACCGGTTGGAACATCCGTCCTCCGATCCGGGATTCGATCACTCGCGAGCGGAGTGGAGGGCGTAGGTGAGCCCTTCGAGCTCGATCGTGATGTCGACGTAGCGCAGCTGCGTGGCTGGATCCGCCTCGACCTTGCGAGGGGCGAAGTTCAGGAAGCCGCGGATTCCGGCGGCGCGGAGGCTGTCGAAGGCGGACTGGGCGGCCAATCCGGGAGTGGCGACGATCGCCAGCTCGGCGCCGGTCCCCGCGATCACCTCTTTGCAGTCGTCGATGTGGTGTATCGGGATGCCGTCCCAGCTTTGTCCGATCTTCTCCGGATCGATGTCGAACACGGCGACGATCTGGAAGCCGTGCCTTCCGAAGTCCTTGTAGCTGCAGAGCGCATGCCCGAGATTCCCCGCCCCGGCGAGCACCACCTTCCACGAGCGGTGTAGACCGAGGATCGACTTGATCTCGTCCTTCAAGGCGGTGACACGATAGCCGCGGCCACGCTTGCCGAAGTTGCCGAAGTACGACAGATCTTTCCGGATCTGGGCCGGATTCGTCCCGGCGAGATCGGCGAGGGCCGCGGAGGAGACGACCTCGGTCCCGCTCCTCTCGACGTCCTCGAGAATCCGGTAGTAGACGCTCAGGCGCCGGACGGTGTACTCGCTGATCTTCGTCCCGGCAGGACCCGCATCCTGCATTCTGGCTCCCCTTCCTCGCGCTCGTGAGAATGCCCGCACGTTCACGATCCTGGTCGCTCGAGCGGCCCTAGGCCGGCTCGGCGTCGCCCCCATCGTCCGCGTCGGCCTCGCTCGCCGCGGGGGAGTCCTCGGTATCGGCGTCGGCATCGCCGTCCGCATCCGCCTCGTCATCGGCCTCCAAGTCGGCGTCAGCATCCACGTCCGCGTCGGCGTCCGCGTCGGCGTCGGCCGAGGCATCCGCATCCGTCCCCATCTCCGTCCCGGGACGCGACCCGCCCGCGTCCGCCGGCGGCGTCGAGCCTCCATTCGGTCCTCTTGCGGCCGGCGGAGTGGCTCCCTCCTCCTCGTCCTCCGTGGCGATCGTCGCGACGTCCATCACCCGATCGCTCGGATCGAGGTCGATCAGCCGGACCCCCTGCGTGGCGCGCCCGAGGACCGACACCTGCGCGAGGCGGAGGCGGATCACCTGCCCGCCCTGGCTGATCACCATCAGCTCGTCGCTGTCGCGGACCGCCTTGATCGCCACCACTTGTCCGTTTCGCTTGGAGATCCGGACGTTCAGGACGCCCTGGCCTCCCCGATCGGTCACCCGGTAGTCCTCGATGCGGCTCCGCTTTCCGTAACCGTTCTCGGTCACGGTGAGGAGGGTCATCGAAGGATCGCGGACGACGACCATGCCGACGACCTCGTCCTCGGCGCCCCGGCGACGGATCCCGCGTACGCCGCTCGAGACTCGCCCCATCGACCGGACCCGCGACTCCTGGAAGCGGATCGCCTTGCCGCGCTTCGTCGCCAGGATGATCTCCCGCTCGCCGTCGGTCAGCTCGGCGGCGATCAGGGTGTCCCCTTCCGAAAGCAGGATTCCCTGGATCCCGGCGCGCCGCGGGTTCGAGTAGGCGCGGAGCGGCGTCTTCTTGATGCGGCCGAGCCTCGTCGCCAGGAGCAGATAGGCTCCTTCGACGAAGCCGCGCACCGGCACGTAGGCGGTGATCCTCTCCTCCTGGCCGATGTTCACGAGGTTCAGGATCGAGCGGCCCCTCGCCGTTCGATTCGCCTGGGGAATCTCGTGGACCTTCAGCCAGTGACACCTCCCCCGATTCGTGAAGAGGAGGATGTAGCTGTGCGTGGAAGCGACGAAGAGGTGCTCCACGAAGTCGTTGTCCTTGACCGACGCTCCCGTCAGTCCCTTGCCTCCTCGATGCTGCGCACGGTAGCTCACCATCGGGACGCGCTTGATGTAACCGGAGTGGCTGATCGTGATCACCATGTCCTCGTCCGGGATCAGATCCTCGACCTCGAACGCGGACAGCTCCTCGCCGGCGGCGATCTCCGTGCGCCGGGCGTCGCCGAACGACTCGCGCATCTCGGCGAGCTCGTCTTTGATGAGCCCGAGAACGAGCCGGCGGTCGGCGAGGATTTCCTTGAAGCGGCGGATCTTCTCGATCGTCTCGAAGTACTCGTCGTCGATCTTCTTGCGCTCGAGACCGGTCAGCCGCTGCAGACGCATCTCGAGGATCGCGTTCGCCTGCTCCTCCGAAAGGCCGAAGCCATCCTGCAGGCCCTTGCGCGCAGCGTCCACATCAGCCGATCCCCGGATCAGCGTGATGATCTCGTCGAGATGATCCAGCGCGATCCGCAGACCCTCGAGGATGTGCGCCCGTTTCTCCGCCTGCGCGAGATCGAAACGGGTCCGCTTCTCCACGACGTCGACTCGGTGGTCGACGAAGACCTGCAGCAGCTCCTTCAGATTGAGCACGCGCGGCCGGTTGCCGACCAGGGCGAGCATGTTTGCGCCGAACGTGCACTGCATCTGCGTGTGCTTGTAGAGCTGGTTGAGGACCACGCGCGGCTGGCCGTCCCGCTTCAGCTCGATGACGACCCGCAGTCCCTCCCTGTCCGACTCGTCCCGGATGTCGGAGATCCCGGCGATCGAGCCTTCCTTCACCAGCGCGGCGATCCGCTCGACGAGCGCCGCCTTGTTCACCATGTACGGGACCTCGGTGACGACGATCGCTTCCTTGCCGCCGCGTAGCGACTCGATCGTCGCCCTCGCCCTCACGATGATCAGGCCGTGGCCCTGCGTGTAGGTGTCTACGATCCCCTGCCGGCCGTAGATGATCCCGCCCGTCGGGAAGTCGGGCCCTTGGATGAAGCGGCAGAGATCCTCGATGCCGCAGTCCGGATCGTCGATCAGGTGAATCAGAGCGTCGACCGTCTCACGAAGGTTGTGCGGCGGGATGTTGGTCGCCATTCCGACGGCGATCCCGCTCGTCCCGTTGACGATCAGGTTCGGGAAGGCCGACGGGAGCACGATCGGCTCCTGCCGGGTCTCGTCGTAGTTGGGACGGAAGTCGACCGTCTGCTTCTCGAGATCGCGAAGCATCTCCTCGGCGATCCGGGACAAGCGGGCCTCGGTGTAGCGCTCCGCCGCCGCCGCGTCGCCGTCGATCGATCCGAAGTTCCCTTGGCCGTCGACCAGTGGGTACCGGAGGGAGAAGTTCTGCACGAGTCGCACCATCGTGTCGTACACCGCGATGGTGCCGTGCGGATGATAGTTGCCGGTGACGTCGCCCGTGATCTTCGCGCTCTTGCGATACGGGCGGTCGTGATAGAGCGAAAGGTCGTTCATCGCGACCAGGATGCGCCGGTGCACCGGCTTCAGGCCGTCGCGCGCGTCCGGAAGGGCCCGCGACACGATGACGCTCATGGAATAGTCGATGTACGATGACCGCATCTCGTCCTCGATCGAGACCGGGACGAGCTTCTCGCGCTTCTCTTCCATACCTCTGCTGGTTCTTCCCGCCGCGGATCGGCCGCGGCACCCCTAACGCCCGGCTACCGGCTAGATGTCGAGGTTGCGAACGGCGAGCGCGTTCTCCTCGATGAACTTTCGCCGCGGCTCCACCTGGTCTCCCATGAGGATCGAGAAGATCCTCTCCGCCTCCGCCGCATCCTCGCTCGAGATCTTCAGGAGCGTGCGGGTCTCGGGGTTCATCGTGGTCTCCCAGAGCTGCTCCGGGTTCATCTCCCCGAGTCCCTTGTAACGCTGCAGGTGGACCCCGTTGCGCCCGACCTCATCCAGATAGCGGTCCCGCTCCTCGTCGTTGTACGCGTACCGCTCGAATTTGCCCTTCTTCACGCGATAGAGCGGAGGCTGCGCGATGTGGATGTACCCTCCCTCGACGAGAGGCTTCATGTAGCGGAAGAAGAAGGTCAGCAGCAGGGTACGGATGTGGCTGCCGTCCACATCGGCGTCGGTCATGATGATGATCTTGTGATACCGGAGCTTCGAGACCTCGAACTCCTCGGAGAACCCCGTTCCCACCGCCGTGATGATCGCGCGGATCTCCTCGTTCGAGAGAGCTTTGTCCAGCCGCGCCTTCTCGACGTTCAGGATCTTCCCCTTGATCGGCAGGATCGCCTGGAACTTGCGGTCGCGCCCCTGCTTCGCGCTGCCTCCGGCGGAGTCCCCCTCGACGATGTACAGCTCGCTGGTCTCCGGATCCTCCTCGGAGCAGTCCGCGAGCTTGCCGGGAAGGCCGCCACCGTCCAGGATGCTCTTGCGCCGCGCCAGATCGCGCGCCTTGCGCGCGGCGTCTCTCGCCCTCGCCGACTGGACGCACTTCTCGATGACCCTCTTCGCTTCGACGGGGTGGGTCTCGAGGTACTCGCTCAGCTCCTCCCCTACCACCGCCGCGACGATCCCGGTCACCTCGCTGTTGCCGAGCTTCGTCTTCGTCTGGCCTTCGAACTGGGGATGCGTGAGCTTGATCGCCAGCACGGCGGTCAGCCCCTCGCGCACGTCTTCTCCGCTCAACACCTCGTTCTTCAGAAGGTTGTTCTTCTGGCCGTAGACGTTGAGGACGCGCGTGAGCGCCTGCTTGAGGCCGACGAGATGGGTGCCCCCCTCGATCGTGTTGATGTTGTTCGCGTAGCTGAAGATCGTCTCGGCGAAAGAGTCGGTGTACTGCAAGGCGCATTCGATGACGACGCCATCCCGCTCCTTGCCGATATAGATCGGGTCCTTGTGAAACGGCGTCTTCGTCTCGTCGAGATAGGTGACGTACTCCCGAAGGCCGCCGGCATAGTGATAGGTCTGATCCTTTCCCTCGCGCTCGTCGACCAGGCGAATGGCGACGTTCGCGTTGAGGAACGCCAGCTCGCGGAGCCGGTGCGCCACCGTGTCGAACTGGAAGACGGTCGTCTCCTGAAAGATCTCCGGGTCGGGCAGGAAACGGACGAGCGTGCCGCGGCGGTCCGTCTGACCCACGACCTCGAGCTCGGTGGCGATCTCGCCGCGCTCGTACCGCTGCCGGAAGATCTGGCCCTTCTGGAAGACCTGCACCTCGAGCCACTCGGACAGCGCGTTGACGACCGAGACGCCGACCCCGTGCAGTCCGCCCGAGACCTTGTAGCTCGTCCCGTCGAACTTGCCTCCGGCGTGGAGCACCGTCATCACGACCTCCACGCCGGGCCGCTTCTGTTCCGGGTGCAGGTCGGTCGGGATCCCTCGGCCGTTGTCGAGGACGCTGCAGCTTCCGTCCCCGTGCAGCGTCACCTCGATCGTGTCGCAGTAGCCCGCCAGCGCCTCGTCGATCGCGTTGTCGACAACCTCGTTGATCAGGTGATGCAGACCCCGGACGCCGGTCGAGCCGATGTACATCGCCGGGATCTGGCGGACGCCTTCGAGCCCGCGCAGAACGCGAATCTTGCTCGCATCGTAGGTGGCCGCTCCGTCCGGCATCATCGGTCCTTCGTTCCTTCGGCGGGGCGGTGCAGAACCCGCACGTCCCGAATGGGCCTCTGTGGCCACTCGCGCCGCAGTCGCGTCAGAATCTGCGGCTTCAGATACAGCAAGTGGTTGGCTTGCGGCGCGTTCTTCACCCCGATCCACAAGACTCCCTTCTCGATTCTCATCGGTGTCGATTCTTTCGCGAGCGCGGGACCGACGATCCGCTCCCAGCCGGCAAACAGCTTTCGCTCCTCGATCGGGTGCGCGAGGCCGCTCCGCCGGAGGAACTCGGCAAGCGACTCGCCGAGGAGCCGCGGCGGACCGCCCCGCCGCTCCGCGGCAGCGCTCCCTCGCGGTCCCGGTCTAGTTCCAGCCGTCAAGACGCCGCCCGGCTGCCTTCGCGCTCCGGCTGGGGAGCGGCGAGCGGTTCCTCGTCGGGCAGGCGCAGCGGCATGACGAGGCAGAGCAGGCTCGCGGAGCCCTCTCCTTCCGGCCGGAACAGGCCCGCTTGCATCGGGCCCTTGAAAGCCATCTGGAGCTCCTCGCTCTCGATCGTGCGCAGCATCTCGGTCAAGTAGCCGGCGTTGTAGCTGATCCGCATCGGCTCTCCGTCGTAGCGAGCTTCGAGGAGTTCCTCCGCCTCGCCGACGTCCTGCGTCTGGACACTGACCCGGAGACTGCCGGGCTCGAGGGACAGGGTCACGCGACGCGTGAAGCTGTCGCTGAAGATCCCCACCCTTCGAACCGCGGCCAAGAGCGTCTCGGTCTTGACGACGGCGATCTTGTCGTTGCCGGTCGGGATCACGCGCTCGTAGTTCGGGTATTCGCCGCGAAGCAAGCGGGCGGAGAGCTGGTTGGCGCCGACTTCGATTCGAACGTGGGTGGCGTCCGCGGAGATGCGGACGTTCGATTCGCCCTCCGATATCAACCTCTGAAGCGTGTTGAGGGTCCGAGGCGGAACGAGGAACTTCCAGTCCTTCGACGAGGCGACCGGATACATCGCACGCGAAAGGCGATGGCCGTCGGTTCCGACGAACCGGATTTCCTGCCCAACGACCTCGACGAGGACGCCGCTCAGCTCGGTACGGGAATCGTCTGTGGAGACGGCATAGGCCGTACTGCGCGCAAGCCGCTCCACCTCCCGAGCGGGGACCTCCACGGAATTAGAGTCCTCCACCTCGGGGAACGCAGGGAAGTCCTCGGCGCTACGGGTCACGAGCCGGAACTTCCCTTGTCCGGAGGAGACCTCGAGCGACGAGCCCTTCAGGCGGAGCCGGACGGTGCCGGGCGGCAGCTCCTTCACGATTTCGAGAAAGCGGCGCCCTTGGACGGCCACGGTCCCCGGCGCCTCGACCGTCGCTCGAAGCTCCGCCGTCATGTACTGATCCGCATCGGTTCCTTCGAGCCGGACCCGCCCGTCCTCCGTGGACCGTACGAGGACGGAGGAGTGCACGTTCTGCAGCACGCTTTTCGCCGGAACCACGGAGACGACGAGTTGCAGGGTTCGCAGCAGCTCACTCTGAACGACCGAGAAGTCCATTTCACCCCCCTCCGCACATCAGCGTGGGTGCACCGTCCTGGGACTCGATTTGCCGGAGCGATCCACGCCCAGACCTGGATGCTCCGGCCGGAGAAACCCATGCAGCGGCCCCCGGAAGACGCCCGGTTCCGGGGTCGTCCGGTAGAACGCGCGCGTCGCAACCTGCGGTAGAGAATCTATCCTAAGTGCAACGGTTAGCAAAGGCAAGGCCGCCTCCCAGACACCTTGGTTTCCCCGGGATCGCTGTGCCGTCTCCCGGGTGCTTCCCGCCGTGGCCGATGGGCTAGCCCTCCTTTCGGGACTCCGCTTCTTCTCTTCTTCGATGTTTGGATCGAGATCGTAGTAGCCGTAGGGATGTGAGGACCGTGAGCAACAGCGCGTTCATGAATCGATCGCAAGGACCAATCGTCGTTTGCGCGACGGCAGGGGGCGTCGAAAGAACGCCGGGATCTTTGGGGAGAACCGGCGTTCCTTCCACGCGCGCGGCTCCTCCCCGCGTTCTCTACGTGGAAAGCGGGGAAAGGACCGGAGCGGTCGTTCAAGCTTCCCCCGACTTTTCGGAAGAACTCGACAAGGTCGACGCCGACGAAGCCGTAGCGGGAGCTCTCCCGGCCGACAACGAAGAGAGAGGGCCATTCAGTTCCTCTTCGATCCGCGCGATCTTGTCGCGGAACTCCTGGCTCTTGCTCATCTCGTCGCCGACCCGGGTGAGGGCGTAGATCACCGTGCTGTGATCCCGGTTGCCGAACCGCTTGCCGATCTCGACCAGGGTCATGCCGGTGCGCTGCTTCGCGAGATACATCGCTGTCTGCCGGGCGAGCGCCACCTGGCTCGTCCGGCGCTTGCCTCGCATCGATTCGACGGTCACCTCAAAGTATTTCGCCACAATTCTCTGAATAGCGCCGATGTCCGGCGGGCCGGAGCCGATTCCTTTCAGGTAGTCGCGGAGAGCGTCTCGCGCCAATTCCTCGGTCACCGGACTCGACGTCAAGGACGAGAGTGCGGAAAGGCGAATGAGCGCTCCCTCCAACTCACGGATGTTCGCGCGAATGTTTTCTGCCAGCAGGAACAGGATCCGGTCGGAAATGTCGAGCCCATCGCGGGAAGATTTTTGCCGGAGAATCGCCATGCGAGTCTCGAGGTCGGGCGGATGAATGTCGGCGACCAGTCCGCACTGAAAGCGCGACGTCAGTCTCTCCTCAAGGCTCGTCAGGTCGTTCGGCCGGCGGTCGCAGCTGATGATCACCTGCTTGTTCGCGTCGTAGAGGCTGTTGAAAGTGTGGAAGAACTCCTCCTCGGTTCTGCCGCGTCCGGCGAGGAACTGGATGTCGTCGATCAACAGGCAGTCGAGGCGCCTGTAGTGATCGCGGAACTGCTGCGTGGTTCCTGCGCGGATCGCCTCGATCATGTCGTTCATGAAGGTCTCTGCCGGAACGTACTGGACCTTCCTGCGGTGATCGCCCGCCTGCACGACCAGGCCGATGGCGTGCATCAGGTGGGTCTTCCCGAGACCGGCGCCGCCGTAGACGAAAAGCGGGTTGTAGACGTGCCCCGGGTCCTTGGCCACCGCCTGGCATGCGGCGTGGGCAAGCTCGTTGCTCCGGCCGACGACGAAGTTCTCGAAGCTGAAGCGCGGGTTGAGATTCCCCTCGCCCAGCGTAGCCTTCTGGGAAGGCTGCGGCTGCGGCTGCGAGACCGGAGAGAAACACCGCTGCTTCTCCGCCTCCTGTCGGAAGATCTCCTTGAAATTCTCGCGAACGACGAAGGAGACTCTCGGCTCCCAGCCCCAGGCTTCCCGCAGAGCGTGCTGGAGGATCGGAAGGTTGTGCTCCTCGAACCAATCGATGAAGAACGGATTGGGCACCTCGAGCGTCAGGTGCTCCCCTTCGAGCGACTTCAGTATAAGAGGGCGAAACCAGGTCGCGAAGCGTTGTTCGTTGTCGAGGCTGGATCGGAGGGAGACGAGTACTTCTTCCCAATTCTGTCCGAAATCCTGAACCGCGCTGCCCCCTGACAAAGGAACCTCCACGATGAAGGAACTGTCTACCGTCTTATCGACATAGTTATCCACAAGGCTTGTCCCGTGTGGGGAGGATGGGGGAATGTGGAACGGGGTTCGGACGCGCAGACGCCCGTCTGGTTCGCCTCGATCGGATTCCACGCGCTCGTAGAATTGCTAACGCGCTTTACACAAGGATCTTCTCAGCGTCGTCCGTGTGGAATCCTACCGCGCTCTCCAATCCCTCATGAACAAGGGACCGAGAGCACGACGAACGGTCAAACGGTGGTAACTTTTGATTCGTCAGCCCCCCGCGACACTTTTCAACAACCCATCACCGAGCCCTGGGAGCGGCACTCTAGCATCGCGTCTCGACGACGGGCAATCTGGTTTTTTCACAGTTTCTTCATGAGTGTGTAACTTGCACGCTGGCTCCCATGTACGCATCGTCACGAAGCTCGTTCGGAGGCAGCCCACGAGCCGGGCCGTGCCCGGGGTTGCCGGGGCCTGGGGTAAGGCCTTGCGTCGGGAGAGAATCGAGGTTCCGGCTTGACTTCATTTCGGCGGCCGGTTTAGCCTGATCGTCTGCGCTTGCCCGCAGGCGGGGGATGGGCCCCGGAAAGGACCGGAGGTGCTTGGTGAAGAGGACGTATCAGCCACACAACCGACGGAGACGCCGGACGCACGGCTTCCGGATCCGGATGAGGACTCCGAACGGTCGCAAGGTGTTGAGCCGCCGCCGGGCGAAGGGGCGTCATCGTCTCACCGTCCAGTAAGTCCCGCGTATCCCGCACGCCGCACTCACCCGGGGCGAATTCGACACAGACAGGCATTTACCGACGCGTACAAGGCGGGGGCGGCCTTTCACGGCCGCCTGCTCGTTCTCATCGTGTCGTCTCGACCGACGGACCGACCTGCGGGCTCCGCGGGGACCCCGCTGCGGTATGCGGTGGTCGCGAGCCGCAAGGTGGGCAACGCCGTCAAGCGCAACCGCTGCAAACGGCTGCTTCGCGAAGCCTTCCGCTTCTGGCGTCCCCAGCTCAGGCGTGCCGCCTGCGACCTCATCCTGATAGCGCGACCTGCCTGCGCCGGGGCCTCTTCCATCGAAGTGGCGGGAGATCTCCGGGACCTCTACGATCAGGCGGGCCTTCTCGAGCAAACCACGGACTTCGCCGCGGGGGATTCTTGACGAAATCGATCCTGGCGCTGTTGCGCCTCTACAGGAGCGCGGTCGCTCCGTTTCTGCCGGCCTGCTGCCGCTTCCAGCCGAGCTGCTCGCGTTTTGCCGAGGAAGCGGTTCTGACCCATGGGCCATGGCGCGGAGCGATGCTGGCCGCGAGGCGGCTGCTGCGTTGCCATCCTTTCGGGCCGCACGGCTACGACCCGGTTCCACCCGCACGACGCTCGAATCGACGGGATCTCCTCGTCGAGTCGAGTCTGCGCAACCGGTAGGCGGAGATCGCGATGGACCGCCGTTTCCTGCTGGCTGTCGGGCTGATGATTCTCGTCCTCGTCCTCAACTCGTTTCTGTTCGGAAAGAAGACCGCTCCGCCGCCGACGACGCCGGCCGACACCACATCCGTCGCGCCGGAGACGGCCGCTCCTGCTCCTGCTCCTCCTGCCGGTGCCGATTCGGGTCTTGCCGGCGCTTCCGCTCTTCGTAGGGGCGCGGAAGGCGCGCCAGGTGTCCCGAGCCCATCGGGTGTGCTTCGGAATGTCTCGGCCCCCGCGGCCGGCACGGCAGAGACGGTCCAGATCGCCACCACATACGTCGATGCCGAGTTCGACCCCCTGGGCGGATCGCTGCGCAGCTGGCGACTTCACTCCTACACGGGGCCGCAGGGGGAACCGGCGGACCTCGTTCGGCACGGGCGGGACCTGGGCGCGCTCTGGTTCGCCCTGCACATTGGGGGGAGGGTCGTTCGGACGGATTCGACGTTGTTCCAAACGAGCGTGAGCGACGAGAACGGCGCGAAGGTCATCCGCTTTACCGCGGAGGACGCGTCGGGCCTGCGAATCGAGAAGACGTTCTCGGTCCCCCGGGATCGATACGATTGCGGTCTCGCGGTCAAGGTCAGCGGTGTGCCGGAGGGGCAGGAGGCGTACTGGGAGATCGGGTGGGTGGATGGCCTGCCGCTACTCGAGAAGGATACTCGGAGCGAGGCGGCCGCCATCTCGTCGGTCGCTCTCTTCGGGAAGGAGTACATTCGCACGCACGCGGGGGGCGGCTTCGGGTGCGCGCGCGGGACCGGCGGGGAGAAGAACGAAGTCCACGAGGGGACGCTTCGGTGGCTGGGCGTGAGGAACCGATATTTCCTGGGCGCGCTGATCCTCGACTCCCCTTCGGAGCGACGGGTGCTGACCGGTTACGACGGCGAGGCGCGGAGCGCGAGCGCTCTGCTCCTCGAGCCGCTGTCCCTCGAGGGTCCCACGGAACGCGACTATCGCCTCTACCTGGGGCCGATCCACTACAGCATCCTGGATAGCTATGGCGTCGGGTTGGAGAGGGTGCAGGATCTCGGTCCCGGCGTGCTACGCCCCTTCTCGAAGCTCCTGATGAAGTTCTTCGAGGGATTGAACAAGATCGTGCCGAACTACGGCTTCGAGATCGTGATCCTCTCCGTGCTGCTCCGCTTCCTCTTCTATCCGCTCACGAAGAAGAGCATGCACTCGATGAAGCAGATGCAAATGTTGAAGCCGGAGCTGGACCGCATCAACGAGAAGTTCAAGAACGATCCGAAGCGGAAGCAGGAGGAGACGCTCGAGCTGTACCGGAAGAACAAGATCAACCCTCTCGGAGGGTGTCTGCCGGTGCTGATCCAGCTGCCCGTGCTGTCGGGTCTCTATTACGTTCTCGCCAACGCCATCCAGTTGCGGAAGGAGCCGTTCGTCCTCTGGATCCGCGATCTCGCGGCCCCCGACACCGTCGCTCATCTTGCCGGGTTCCCGGTGAACGTGATGCCGCTGATCATGGCGGCGACGATGGTCTGGCAGCAGAAGATCACCCCTTCGGATCCGCGGCAGGCGAGCCTCGGCTACATCATGCCGATCTTCTTCACCTTTCTCTTCTATTCGACCCCTTCGGGTCTCGTCCTCTACTGGACCGTGAACAACCTGATGACGGTCCTCCAGCAGATCTGGATGAACCGGAGCGCACCGGCCGTCGCTCTCGTCGGCGCCGAAGAGGAACCGCGCCGGGGCCAGGGACGCGGCAAGCGCCGCTGACGCCCTTCGAGGCCGGATTTGGGCACATGAGGAGAAACCGGGGGAGACGGCGGAGAGGCCGCGTAGGGGACACGCCCGGCCGGGACGTCGAGAACTTCCGCAGGCAGCTCGATCGTCTGGAGATGCAGATGCGGCCGTTTCGCCTCGAGATGACGGGCGAGATAAAAGAACGTTTGCTACGATTTACTACGGAACTCATTGGTTGGAATAAAGATGTCGGGCTGCTTTCGCGGCAGGACGTTGACAACGTCGTCGTGAAGCACATAGGCGCCTCGCTGGGACCGCTTCTCGCCGTAGACGAAGGAGCGGAGCATCGGTGGGTCGACGTCGGGACCGGAGCAGGCCTTCCCGGCATGGTTCTGAAACTCTGGGAGCCGGCCCGGGATCTCGTTCTGATCGAAAGCGCGCGCAAAAGGTGCATCTTTCTAGAGCGGATCGCCAGGCTCCTCGATCTCGATGGCATCTCGATCCTACCCCTCAGAGTCGAGACCCTCTTGCAGCGAGGGGAAATGGTGGGAGAGTTCCGGGTCCTGTTCGCGCGCGCCGTCGCCGACCTTCCGACGACGTTGAGGGAATTCGGCCCGCTCCTCGAGCGGGGCGGACAAGTCATCACCTTCAAAGGCCCGGGATGGATGGAGGACGTCGAAAAGGCTCGCGGGGCGCGCCTTCTCGAGTCTGGCGAGTTCCAGCTGGAGCAGGTGCTCCGCATTCCCTGGTCACCCGGTCACCTCCTGACGATTCGCAAGCTCGTCTAGATCGCAAGCTCAACACAGGGGCCGACCAGGCTGGCCGAAGCAGACGCCTTCGCGCCTGCGCCTGACTCCACCGTGGTCGAGTCGCGTCGCGATGTTCCACGTGAAACGTCGATCGCTTTGTGAGATGGAATCGCTCCAGGCGTCGCTGTGGAAATTCCGCGGCGAGCGGTCGCATGTTTCACGTGAAACCTCGTTGACCGTGCATGTCCCCGTTGTTAGCTTTCGCGCGAGCCCGGCGTTACACCCTCACGAGGGCGCGCTGGCCGTCGTCGAATTCGGTTGATGGTCCCCCGCCGGGCGAGGACCTGCGTTGGGATGGTCGACGAGGAGTGAGGGACGAAGGGCGCGATGGGCAGGCACGAGGGGGAGGCATGATGGGGCGAGTGATCGCCGTCGCCAATCAGAAGGGTGGGGTGGGCAAGACGACGACGGCGGTCAATCTGTCCGCGGCCTTGGCGGCCTCGGATCGCAAGATCCTCCTGATCGATCTGGACCCGCAAGGCAATGCGTCTTCAGGACTTGGCGTTCGTGTGGAACCACAGGACACGACGACCTACGAGGTCCTGATAGGTTCCGGGGACGCCGAGCAGGCGATACGAAGCACCGTCGTCGAGGGACTTGACCTCTTGCCTGGCGACGCGCGTCTGGCGGGAGCCGAGATCGAACTGGTCGATCTTCCCGACAGGGAGATCATCCTTCGCCAGAGGATCGCCCCGTTGCGCGATCGCTACCGCTACGTGTTCCTCGACTGCCCCCCATCACTAGGCTTCCTGACGCTGAACGCCCTCACGGCCGTCGAGTCCGTGCTCGTCCCGATTCAGTGCGAGTACTACGCGCTCGAGGGGCTCGGGCGTTTGATGGAGACCCTCGATCGGGTTCGAGAGTCGCTGAATCCGACCCTTCGCATCGAGGGGATCCTTCTCACGATGTACGACGGAAGATTGAACCTCTCGCTCCAGGTCGCGGAAGAAGCACGCCACTACTTCGGCGATCAGGTATACCGCACCATGATCCCGCGGAACGTAAGGCTTGGCGAAGCCCCGAGCTTCGGAAGCCCCATCACCCTGTACGACCCCCACTGCGTCGGCGCGGCCAGCTACGTCGGCCTGGCGAAGGAGATCTTGGAGAATGACCAGGAAGGCGCTCGGTAGAGGTCTCGAGGCACTGATTCCCCGTCAGGCATCCCCGGAGCCGGGCCGATCGATGCAGAGAGCCGGGGCCGTCGCGACGAACGAAGCCGGAGGACAGGCGGCAGAGACGCGAGTCGCCATCGAGAGGATCCGGCCGAATCCCTGGCAGCCGCGCAAGAGCGTGGACCCTGCCAAGATGGAGGAGCTGGTCTCCTCCGTCCGCCTGCGGGGCGTGCTCGAGCCTCTGCTCGTGCGCCGGTCGGGTGAGGGGTTCGAGCTTGTGGCGGGGGAGAGAAGGCTTCGAGCCGCCCAAGAGGCAGGGCTGAATGAAGTTCCAATAGTAATCGTTGATCTAACCGATAAGGAAAGCCTCGAAGTCGCGCTCGTCGAGAATCTGCAGCGCGAGGATCTGAATCCGATCGACGAAGCGCGCGCCTATCAGTTGCTCGCAGAGGAGTTCGGCCGCACGCACGACGAGATTGCCCGGCAGGTGGGCAAGGAGCGTTCCACGGTCACGAACCTGATCCGTCTCCTCCGGCTGCCGCCCGATCTGCAGGAGCATGTCGGGGAGGGAAGGCTCAGCGTCGGGCACGCGCGCGCGCTGCTTGGCCTCGCGCGCGAGCCGGATCAGCGCCTGTGGGCCGAGCGTGTGCTCCGCAAGCGGTGGTCGGTACGCGATCTCGAGCGGAAGCTTGTAGAAACCGATGCGACGGCCGACGTCTCCGGGTCGGCGAAGACGCGGAAGTCCACAGCGCGCGATCCGCATCTCGGCAGGGTCGAGGAGGCGATCCGCCGCGTCGTGGGCACGAGCGTGCGGCTTCAGGTGCGCCGGAAAGGTCATGGACGTCTGGAGATCCTCTTCTCTGACCAATCCGAGCTCGAGCGGATCCTCGAGCTGCTCGGAGTTCAGGTGCATTGATGATGCGCGCGCCCGGGCTGATCGAGCGCGGGGCCGGATGGCTGCGCAAGCATGCGGAAGCGGACCGGAACAGTCTCGTGCTGACGATCACTTCCGCGAAAGCGGAGCGTCCGTTTCAGATCGAGCTTCCGAGCTGGTCGCTACGGTTGCTCGCCACGATCTTGCTCGCTGGTTTTATGCTGGTCGTTGCCGGCGGCGTTCTCTACGGGAGGCTGATCCGTGACACCCTCGTGCTGCGAGAGGTCCGTAAGGAGAATCTGACGCTGCGCGCGCAGATGGACCGGCTCGCCGCAATCGAGGACGAGGTGGCGAAGATCGACCGTCTGCGACGGCAGCTGCTCGAGCTCACGGACTCCCAGGAAGAGACCCCCGTGGGGCTGGACGGGCAGGATGTTCGCGCGGAGGCGATCGCGGCCGCGGCCGATGTGTCGAGCGGGGACTTGACGCCGGGCGCCGCGGGAACCCCGTTCCGCTGCATACCGTTCGCCGGCCGCGTCAGCCGCGGATTCCGCCCCGGCGCGGACGCCTCGAGCCATCTCGGCGTCGACGTCGCCGGCGCTCCGGGGTCCGAGGTGCGAGCGGCCGCGGATGGAATCGTCGAGTTCGCTTCCTGGGATGCGGTCTTCGGCAATCTCGTCATCCTGCGGCACGATGACGGGTGGGTCTCTCGCTACGGACACAACGAGCAGCTTCTTGTCGCCGAATCCGACTCGGTGCGCGCGGGCCAGGCGATCGCCCGGCTTGGTAGCACCGGCCAGAGCAGCGCGCCCCACCTCCACTTCGAGATCGCGAAGGAGGGGCGTCCGTTCGGACCAGGGCGGTTCTTTCGCGGCTACGCGCCGGAAGAGGAGCGCCACTAGGACATTTGCCCCGGTACGGCATTCGACTTCAACGTCGAGAGCTTCCGAGGCCAGGAGGGAGCGTCGACGGATCGGGAGGAATCGATGTTCGGAAAGACGTCTGAGCCGGCAATCTCGCGGTCCCAGTCGCTCATCCAGGAAGGGGTGACGATCCGGGGAGACATTCACGCGGAGGGCGACCTGCGGCTCGAGGGAAGCCTGGAGGGGTCGCTCGTCGCGCGCGCGAAGGTGATCGTCGGCGCGACCGGGAGCGTGAACGCCGACGTGGATGCAGCCGAGGTCCTCGTCATGGGCAAGGTCATCGGGAGAATCGCCGGTCATCACCGAATCGAGCTGCGCAAGGGAGCCTACGTGGAGGGCGATCTCATCACGCAGTCCCTTGTGATCGAGGAGGGGGTGTTTTTCCAGGGCGCCTGCCAGATGCCCGCGCAAGCTTCCGGAACCTCGCAGGAGGTCGACACGCCGCGGGGCTCGAGCCTGGGTTCCCCGGGCGATTACACGACGCCGGAGGACGAAGAGATCTACGGACGCACCGGAACGAAGTCGGCGAATTGACGAGGCTTTCGACCCTTGTCCACCGCTTGTCCACAGAGTCTCCCCCTGCCTCACGGCGCTCCGCGGCCGCTTGGCCCGGTTTCGCACAACCGTGTGGAAAGGAATGTGGAAAAGCGGCCAGCGCGGAGGTCATCTCGTCCGCCGTCCATGGCGCCCTGAGGGGACTTCGGCGGATCGAGGAACGCCCGATGGGGTCCGTTGACGGAGCCGTGGAGGCGCCGGTATAGTCCTCCCGAACGGTGACGAGTCCCGCGCGGGACGAGTTTCTACTGACACCGCCAGGGGGTTGGGGTGGTCCACGGAGGGGTGGGTATGCGGCGCGTCCATTGGTTCCTGCTCGGTTGCCTGCTTCTGGCCGGCGCCTCGGTCCTCTCGTCGTGCTCCGAGGACGCTGTCTCGACGAAGGATGACGCAACCGCTCCCGAGACCCGGTTCCTCTATCCGGCTCCCGAAGTAGGAGAACTGTTCGACGTCTCCGACTCCCTCGACATCTTCGTCGAGGCGAAGGACGACAACGACCTCTCGCGAGTCGAGATCTGGTCGACCTCGGAGAACGACGGTGAGTCGGAGATGATCGGGTCGTTCGACCAGCCCAACGGTGACGAGGCTCTTCCCGACACGCTCCACGCGACCGAGGGCGCCTCCGTCTACTTCGCCCGCTGGTACACGCGGCTACTGACCAACGGGACGAAGGTGAGGCTCTTCTCGAAGGCATTCGACGTCGCGGGCAACACGACTCGATCGGACCTGGTCACCGTCCGCATTCTGAACATGGGCGGCGATCTGCGGCCGCCTCGCCCGCAGATCGTCATCACTCCTGCCTCGGGGACGACGCAGACCTTCTTCACCTTCGATGCGTCGACGACAGAGGACGACATCGATCCGCCCGAAGAGATCATCGTCCGGTGGGACTTCGACTCCGACGGCGTCTGGGATCACGACTTCGCGGAGAATCTTCCCGCCACTTCGCAGGTGTCGTTCAAGTACTCCCGGCCCGGGATCTACACGGTCAAGATCGAGGCGAAGAACACGTACCTGCCGAACCGCGTCGGCGCGAATCAGCGCCAGGTCTCCGTCTCGAACGTCGGCGGTGATCCGAACCCGCCCGATCCGGCCAACATGGCGTACGTCCCGGCGGGGCTCTACCAGGTCGGGTCCGCGGATCCGACGGAGGCGGAGGGGGACGAGCTGCCTGCGCACGACGTCCGGTTCACGTCGGGTTTCTACATCGAGAAGACCGAGGTGACGAACACCCTCTACCTGCAGTATCTCGAGAGCGCGATGGCGGGCGACTCTCCGCTGGTGCGGCGCGACACGATCGCGAACGACCTCATCTTCTACCCGAACCTCACGGAACCGGTGGAAGAGGACAGCCTGCCGGTGCGCATCGTCGACCTCGACAAGTCCGCCTTGTTCTACGATCCGGAAGGCGACAGGATGGCGGTCCTGCCCGATGCGGGTCAGTTCCCGGTGGTCGGGGTGACGTGGTATGGAGCGAAGGCCTATGCCGAGCACTTCGGTCTGCGCCTCCCGACCGAGCACGAATGGGAGGTCGCCGCGAAGGGAACGCACACGGAGTACATCTACGCCTGGGGGACGACGATCGCTCCCGAGCAGGCGAACTATCTCGACAGCGGCTACGGCGCCCTCCGTCCTGTCGGATCGTACCCGGGCGACACCAGCCCCTTCGGACTGCTGGACGTGAGCGGAAACGCCGCCGAGTGGACGAAGGACTGGTACGGACCGTACCCGTCGGCGCCCCAAACGAATCCGGAGGGGCCAATCGAGGGTGTCCTTCGCGTGATCCGCGGCGGCAGCTACGCGAAGAGCGCCTACGGGGTTCGCGTGACCGGCCGGGAGGCGACAGCGCCCGATGTCGCCTCCGATCAGGTCGGCTTCCGAACGGCGTACTCCGAATAGTACAGTGAGCGGAACGCGCGGGCCGGCAAGGGGCCGGCCCGCATCCCGCAACCCCCACACGCGGAGGACACGGTGGACGACCCGGCCGGGCGGGGCCGCACCGGTTTCCGAACTCGCGCGATTCACGGATCTCGAGCTTCGATCGCCCGGGGAGAGCTCGGAAAGCCGGTCGCGCTTCCCCTCGTGCAAACCAGCACCTTCTCGTTCGACAGTCCCGAGGAGATGTTCGAGGTCTTCGGAGACGAGAGCCGCGGCTACGTCTATTCCCGTTACCGCAATCCGACGGTCGAGACGGCCGAGGAGAAGATCGCCGCGATCGAGAACGCCGATTTCTCGCTGCTCTTCGCCTCCGGGCTGGCTGCGATTCACGCTGTTCTCTGGACGATGGTCCCTTCGGGAGGCCGGGTGCTGGTGGCGAGCGATCTGTACGGGGGATCCGCCGATCTGATGTCACGGCTTCTCCCGCGACTCGGCATCGAGCGCGAGATCGTCGACCTCGGCGACGGAGAAGCGCTCGCCCGGGGACTGGACCGCCGCCCCTCGCTCCTCTTTTTCGAGACGCCGACGAACCCCCTCCTTCGAGTCTTCGACGGTCCCGCGATCTGCACCCGCGCGAAAGATGCCGGGGTGCGCGTCGCAGTGGACGGCACCTTTGCGACGCCGGCGCTCCAGAACCCCCTGGATTGGGGAGCGGACGCGGTCGTCCATAGCGCGACGAAATATCTGGGAGGGCACTCCGACCTCGTCCTCGGTGCCGTGGTGGGTCGGGGGAGCCTTCGGGATCCGCTCGAGAAGGCGCGTCGTTCGCTCGGCGCGGTGGCCGATCCGTTCGCCGCGTGGCTGCTCCATCGCGGACTCGCGACGCTCGCCCTGCGGGTTCGCGCGGCGTCCGATTCCGCTCTGCGGATCGCGCGCGCCTTGACATCCGACCCGCTCGTGCGCCGGGTGCGCTACCCCGGGCTGGAAAGCGACGCCGGCCATGCGATCGCCGCCCGACAGATGCGAGCCTTCGGCGGAATCCTCTCGTTCGATCTGGCCGGCGGACGCGACGCGGCGGTCCGGCTGATGGGCGGTCTTCGTGTGATCCGGCTGGCGACGAGTCTCGGGGGAGTGGAGACTCTGCTCTCCCACCCGGCGACGTCCAGCCACCGCATGCTCCGCCCCGAAGAGCGCGAGCGCGCGGGCATCGGCGAGGGCCTCCTCCGCCTGGCGGTCGGGCTGGAGGAGACCGAGGACCTGCTCGGCGACCTGGAGCAGGCGATGGCAGGGATCTCCGCCGAGCGATGAGCCACGGGATCGTCCGACACGAGCACGGGAACGACGAGCTGCCGACGAGCCGTCTCCGCACGGTCCTGCTTCTCACCGGAGGATTCCTCTTCGTGGAGTTCGCCGGCGGGCTCCTCTCCAACAGCCTCGCCCTGCTGTCGGATGCCGGGCACATGCTCTCCGACGTCGCGGCGCTCGGTCTCGCGCTGGCTGCGATGAGCCAGCTGCAGCGCCCGCCCGATCCCAAGCGCAGCTTCGGGTATCAGCGCCTGGAGATCGTGGTGGCGCTCGCGAACGGGCTGCTGCTGCTCGCAGCAGCGGCGGTGATCGCCTACGAGGCGTATCGGAGGATCGAGCGGCCGCCGCACGTCGAGGGGCCGATGATGCTGGCCGTCGCGATCGCCGGCCTCGCGGTCAACGTGATCGCTCTCCTGCTGCTGCGCGATCCGAGCCGGGGGAGCCTCGGCGTGCGAGGCGCGTTCCTGCATGTGCTGGGCGACGCGATGGGAAGCGTCGGAGCGATCGTCGCCGGAGTCGTGATCGCGAGGACCGGCTGGACGCGGATCGACGCGATCGTCAGCTTCTTGATCGCGGCTTTGATCCTCGTCAGCTCGATCCATCTTCTGCGGGAGAGCATCCACATCCTCTTGGAAGGGGTGCCACGGCACATCCGGTTGCCGGAGGTGGAACGCGCGCTCTGCGAGGTGGAGGGGGTCACCGGGATTCACGACCTCCACGTCTGGAGGATCGGAAGCCACTTCGACACCCTGACGGTGCATCTCGTCGTCGAGAACCTGAAGGACTGGAGCAGTCGCCGCGAGGCGGCGAGGCGCCTTCTGAACGACCAGTTCGGGATCGAGCACTGCACCATCGAGGTCGAGGGACCGGGGGAGCACCGGGGGATCGATTGCTCGGGTAAGGTCCAGGTCCGGGATGACAGTGACTGCTGAGCCGTCGCCGGCCGCAGAGCCGCGGCTGCAGGAGGGGGGGGCGAAGGGCGAGGGCCGGGAGCCGCGGGAGCCCGGCCGGCTCACGGCGTACGCCGGAAGGGGAAAGAACATGCCGGCGGCGGTCGTGACGGGGACCGGCGCGATCCTTCGCGAAATCCAGGGGGGCCACCCGGTCTGGATCGACGTCGAGCGGATGACTCCCGAAGCGGTCGAGGAGATCCGGCAGATCTTCCCGTTTCACCCCCTCGCGCTCGAGGACGTCCACCACGCGGTGCAGCGCCCGAAGATCGAGGAGTACTCGAACCATCTCTTCGTCGTCGCCTTTGCGATCGCGAAGATCGCGGGGACCGAGTTCGAGGCGCAGGAGGTGGACATCCTGCTCGGCGGCAACGTGCTCGTCACGTTCCACCCTGGTCCCGTCACGCCGATCGAGACGATCGCCGACCGGCTCGTGCGTGGCCGCCTCGCGTTCGACCAGGGCGCGGACATGCTGCTCCATGCGATCCTCGACGCGATCGTCGACACTTGCTTCCCGCTGATCGACGCGGTGGACGAGCGGATCGACGAGATCGAGACTGCGCTGGTGGAGGGGGGCGATCGGAAGCTCCTGCAGGACATCTTCGGGGTCCGGAAGGACATCCTGCAGCTACGCCGGCTGGTTTCGCCGCATCGCGAGATCCTCTCCCATCTGTCCACGCACGAGTACCCGTGGATCTCCGCCCCCGTGCGCACCTACTTCCGGGACGTGTACGATCACCTTTTGCGGATCGGGGAGTCGCTCGAGATCCACCGGGACGTGCTGACCACCGCCGTCGACACCTACCTCGGACAGGCGGCGGAGAACACGAACCGGACGATGAAGATCTTCACGGCGATCGCGACGCTCGGGCTTCCGCTCACGGTGATCACGAGCTTCTATGGGATGAACTTCGATTTCCTGCCTGGGCTGCACGATCCCCGGGCGTTCGGGGCGATGCTCCTCTCGATGTTCGGCGTCGAGGCGGCCTTGCTGATGCTGTTCCGAAAGAAAGGATGGCTGTGAAGGGCTCGATCGTCCTCGTCGGGTTTCTGGCCCTGCTGATCCTGCTCGCCTTTGTCGTGCTCTATCACGGAGCTTCCGACCACATGCGGCTGGAGTCCGAGGCGGAGCTGATCTGGGGGAATCCGGCCGTGACCGGAGCGGCGCCGGGGCAGCTCCTCGCGGGCAGGTGGCAGGCGGGAGAGATGCGGCCGCAGGTGCGTCCCGTCGCGGTTGCGCTCCGTGCTTTGGAGCATGAGATCCACGGCTACGCGCGCAGCGGATACCAGGCCGACCAGATCGTCCTGCACGCGGTGGTCGCGTGGCTCTTGTTCCTGCTGCTGCTCCGCTGGCTGCGGTCGGCGGTGGCAGCGGGGATCGCCAGTCTGCTGTTCCTCGCGCATCCGGCGAACACCGTGTCGGTCCTCTATCTCGGAGGTCTGTCGGAGATCCTCGCCACCGGGTTCTTCCTGGGGGCGCTCCTGCTGATGGCCGGAGCGAAGCCGCCGGCCGGCATGGGGCGCATCGCCGGGGTCGGCCTCCTCGCGCTCGGCTCGATGCTTTCGAAGGAGACCGGCTTTCTCCTTCCGTTCGTCGCGGCTTCGGTGCTGCTCGTCTCTCCGTCGCGTTGGAAAGAGGAGAAACGGCTCTTCTACGCGGTGCTCGGTGCCGCGGCCATCGCGCTCCTCTACCGCGGGGTCGCTTTGGTCGCGCTGCCCGAGCCGATCCGCAGAATCCCCACCGTCGATCCGACCTCTGCGCTGCCGCTCTTTCCCTTGCTGGCGCAGTCGATCGCCGGGATCGCGGCGGAGATCTCGATCGCGGTCGTCCCGATCCGGCTGTCGCACGACCATACCTGGCTGCTCACTCTTCACGGTCCCGCCTTTTGGGGGCTCGCCGCGCTCGCGCTCGCCCTGGTCGCGCTCGCGATCTGGATCGCAGGGAGGCGCGGAGGAGCGATGCCGCGCACGCCGCTCGCCCTCCTCGCGATCCTGCCGCTGCTCGCGCCGGCGCTGATCCCGCGGCTGGTCGGGTCGGTCGCGAGCGAGAGGAATCTCTACCTCGCGCTTCCCGGGTTCATGGGACTCGCCGTGCTGGCAGCGCAGCGAGCGACCGAGCGAAGGACGGAGTTGCGTCCTGTTCTCGCCGGCGTTGCCATCGCCATCGTCGCGCTGTTCGGCTTCCGGACGTTCGTGCGCGCCCCGCAGTTCCTCGATACTCCCACGCTCCTCCAGGCCGACCGGAGGGCCTATCCGAAGAACCCGCAGGTCTTCTTCGAACTGGGGAATGAGAAGCTTTCACGTTCGGACTACCGCGGAGCGATCGACCTGTACCAACAGGCGCTACGGCTGCGTGCCGACTTCCCGCTCGCCCAGGTGAACCTCGCAGCGGCCTACATCGGGCTGGAGGAGTATGGCCTCGCCTTGCGGATCCTCGATCCGGTCGCGATCCGGTCGAAGCACGTCCCGGCGCTCCGGATGGTCGACGCGAAGGCGCACTACCACGCGGGACTCGTGCTGATGCGCCAGGAACGGAACAAGGAAGCGGCGGAGGCTTTCGAGCGCACGCTGCTCTTCTACCCCGACCATCTCGGCGCCCGCGGCAACCTCGGGCTCATGTACGTCGCGGCCCCGCAGTATGTGGAGAGGGGGATCGAGGAGCTCGAGTACGTGATTCCGCGCGAGACCGATCCGGCCCGCCGCATGGGCCTGGAAAAGAACCTCAACAAAGCGAAAGCCCGCCTCGAGACCTACGTCGAGCAGAATGGCGCGAAGCCTTCGGAACTCGAGCCCACGTCCAGCGGGGTGCTCGGGGAGCCATGGAAGGAGGCCCAGGAGGAGGGGATGTAGGCGGGTCTCGAGCTTTTCGTCCTCTCGTCCTCTCCTCCTCTCTTCCTTCTCTCATCCTTCGAAGATCGCGCCTTCCACGGTGAGCCCCGGGCCGAGGGCGAGGAGTACTCCCGCGCCCGTCTGGCTCGCGCTCTTCTCCTCTCCTACCTCCCGGTGCCTGTGAGCGTCGAGGAGGAAGAGCGACGTCGCAGAGGAGAGGTTGCCGTAGCGGGCGAGGATCGAGCGGGAGAGACCCAGCGCCGAATCGGGGAGATGCAGCCCGCGCTCCACTGCCTCGAGGATGCGCACGCCTCCGGGATGTACTAGCCAGGCGCCGATCTCCTCTGGGACGAGCCCCGATCCGTCGAACAGCGCCCGCGCCGCTTCGGCCGCGAGGGTCTCGACCAGCGCCGGGACGTCCGCGGCGAGATGCATCCGGAACCCACGGTCGGTCAGATGGAACCCCATGCGATCGAGGTAGCGAGGATCGGTCCAGGTGGCGAAGCGCCGCAGCCGCAGCGGCGCCCGCCGACCGGAGCCCGAGCCGCCGCCAGGGGCCTCGCAGCATCCGATCAGCGCTGCGGCCGAGCCATCGGCGAAGAGCGAGGAGACGACCAGGTTCTCGGCGGTGGACTCGTGCTGGTAGTGGAGCGTGCAGATCTCCACCGACGCGACGAGCACGCGTCTCGCGGAGCCGGAATCGATCGAAACGGCGGCGCGGTAGAGCGCCGGAACGGCGCCATAGCATCCCATCCCGCCCAGATGGATTCGCTTCACGTCGCTTCGCAGGCGCAGCCTGGCGGCGAGCTGCAGGTCCGGCCCGGGGGTGTCGACTCCCGTGCACGAGAGGGTGATCACTTCGTCGATCGACTCCGGATCGCACGCTGCGTCCTCCAGGCAGCGCCGCGCCGCCCGCTCGAGCAGCGGCATCCCTCGCTCGATCCAGAGCGCGTTGCGCTCCTCGGTCGTCCGGACCTTCTCGTGCCAGGCGAGATCCGGCAGGACCGAGTGGCGCGTCGCGATTCCGGAGCGCAGGAAGATCCGCCGGGCCCGCTCCGAGCGGCCGAGGGTCGGAACGATCAGTCGCTCGAGGATCGATTCCTGCTCGTGGCATGTTTCCGGCACTGCGATGCCGGTTCCGAGAATCGCGGCCTGCAAGGTCCTCATCAGCCCTCCGCCGCCGATCCGGCCAGGCGTCCTCGCGTCAGCCGGATCGTCCAGCGGCCGAGCGGCGGAGCGTGGCGGATCGCCGCAAGCGCGACGCGCAGCGCGGCCGGATGGACGAGGACCTGCTGAAGCAGGCGTCCGGTGAAGAGCCGGGAGCCGAACTCGAGTTTCCAGGAGTGGCGGTAAAGACGTCGCGCGTCGCGCTCGTCGAGGCGCGAATGGATCACGTCGCTCAGGATCGGAGCCGCGATCTGCGCCGATCGGACGGCCATCGCAAGTCCGTCCCCCGCGAGCGGGACGATCCGCGCCGCGGCGTCTCCGACCCGCATCGCCTCCCCGTCGGGCCACGGGTCTTCCGCGCGGAAGTCGAGCCGGGGCGTCGTCGCCCACGGGGAGACCCGCCGCGCGCATGTGAGCCATTGGGCGAGCGTTTCGTTCTCGGCGAGCGCCATCGCGAGAAGGTCATCGGCCACCGCGGGGCGCGACGGCATCCGGGGGGCGAGCATGCATAGGTTTCGAGCGCCGCCTTCGATGTCGATCAGGCCGACGTAGCCGCCCCGGAATGCATGAAGCTCGACCCGCGGCCCGAGAGCCGGTCCCTCGAAGTGGGCCTGGAAGGCAAGGAAGCGGCTCGGACGCGCGAAGCGGCTCTGCCGCGCGGGAGAAGCGGTCTTGCCGGTCGCGAGGAGGACGGCGCGGGCGCGGATCGCGACGGTGCCGGACTCGCGGGCAGGTCGCACCGCGAGCACCGCGGCGGGGGGCGCCGCACGGTCCGCCCGATCGATCGAGATCGAAACCGCCATCGTGCCTCGCGCCACGGTCACGCCCTCCCGCTCCGCGGCCTGCAGCAACGCTTCGTCGACGGCCGCTCGCGAGAGGCCCCATCCCTCGGCGGGAAGCTCCGCCTCCCAGGCGCGGCGGGATCGAGGAGCGGTGATGCGGACGCTCCGGATGCGCGCCGGGCCGCGCGCTGCGAGCGTTTCGCCGACGCCGAGCCGCCGGAGCAACGGGAGCATCTCCGGGGAGAGGAACTCGCCGCAGAGCTTTCGCTCCCCCGGGACCGACCGCTCGAGCAGCAGACAGCGATGGCCGAGCCGCGCCAGGAAGAGCGCGCTTGCCGCCCCCGCAGGACCTCCTCCGACGACGACCGTCTCCGCGACTTGCGGCAGCACAGGCTCTCCTCTCCTTGGTGTCCGGCGGTGTCCGGCGATGTCCGGCGATCATGGCCCCGGCGGGGTGGAGAGGTCCAGAGAGCGACGTTCGTGCGGGGGGGGCGCACCGCCGCGTGGGAGCGCGGCGGCAGGCTAGGGCTTCGAGCTGGCGAGGGCTTGGATCCGGTCGATCCCGCGACGCGCCTCCTTGGCCCAGTCGGTCTCGGGAGCGAGGAGGACGATGCGGTTGTACTCCTCGAGCGCCGCCTGCCGGTCGCCGAGCGATTCGTGGAGGCGCCCCTTCTTGAACTCCGCCTCGGCGAGGGACGCAAGGCGGTCGCGGAATCGCGGCGCCATCTCGGACGAGCGATGCGTCGCGAGGAATCGGCCGATCGTCTGGAGGGTGCCGGCGCTGTCGGCGAGCACCTCCATGCGGGCGAGCGCCGCGGCGCGGATCTCCGAATCGGGACGGCGGGCGAGGAGGTCCTCTCCGGTGGATGGATCCTTGATGTCCCCGAGCGAGCGGAGGATCTCGACCCGGGCTTGCTGGGCGATCGTGGAATCGGTCGACTCCCCCGTCCTCTGGATGCTGGTGAGCGGCCAGAGGATCGGGATCGCCCGATCGGGCCTGCGCGAAAGCCGGTAGGCGCGGGCCAGGCGCAGGCTCATTCCGGCGGCCGACTCGTCGTCGGGGAAGTTTCGCAAGAAGGCGTCGAGGACCTTCAGGTTCGCGTTCTCGGACTCCAGGGCGGCGCGATAGCGGGGGAGAAGAGCCTGCCGGCTCGCCTCGACCGAATCGCGCAGATCGCGGATGCCGCGCACCGTCGCCGGGTCGATCCCTTGGGAGCTGGAGGCGTACCCAAGAAGGCTGTCGAGCTCTGCGCCGACGGGACCGTAGGCCCGCAGGAGCGGGTCCTTCCGTTCGATTCTCGTGAGCCGGAATCGGATCGCCTTCGTGTGGACCGAAACGGAGCTGGGGTCGTTCGGGCCGGCGTGCAGAGCCAGCTCGTACAGGTAGGTGCCGGTCTGCTCGTCCTGGACCCGTGCCGCCGCCGCAGCCAGCCCTTCCTGAATGCTGAGGCGATAGGCGGAGACCTCGGCCGGATCGGGGACCGGGGAAGCGCCCGGAGAGGCTGCGCGCGCGATCGCGACGCGATCGACGAAGTAGGGGTGGGTCCTCCAGTAGCCGTACTCGCGGTCCTCGTAGATCTGGTTGTGCAGCTTCTCGAGCAGCGATGCCCCGGCCTCCCTCGGGTATCCGGAGAGCGAGGCGAGGCGCCGTCCCTCCTCGTCCGCTTCCATTTCGAGCTTGCGGCTGTACCCGCGCAGGAGCAGCTCATGGAAGACGCTGCCGAAGAGATTCGTGCCGGCCAGCGCCGCCTCTCCGGAGCTGAGCGAGTACCCGTAGTCCCCCGGGCTCTCGATCACCGGCCGGCTGGAGCTCGAGTTGTCTCCCAGCATGGCGACTGCGACGACGAGAGCGGTCTGCACGAGCGAGAGAAGGCCGTCGAGCCGGCCTTGCCGCGAGAAGTGGCCGCGGGTGACATGCCCGATCTCGTGCCCGAGGAGGTTCGCCAACTCGTCGTCGTCGATCCCGGTGTCGAGGATGCCTCGTGTCACGAAGATCCATCCGCCGGGGAGCGCGAGCGCGTTCGGGACGTCCATGTCGAGGATCTGGAACGTGAAGAGGATGCCGGGACGGTTCGCCGCCATCGCCACCCTGTAGCCGACGTCGTTCACCCGCTGGACCAGCGAGTCGCTCTCGACCAGGCCGATCGACTCGGCGATGTTGCGCGCCGCCTCGAGCCCCACCTCGAAGTCGGAGGAAGGCCGCTGCGCCGCCGGTTCGCCGGCGGCCGGCTCGCGATCCTCGGCGGCCGGATCGATCTGGGCGAGGGCGGCGCTGGGGAGGATGCCGTTGGCGAGCAGGAGCGCCGCGAGGACGCAAACGATCGCGCCCCGGAGGGGCCGTCCTAGCCAGGCGGGGCGCGCGGGTCGGTTCGGGTTTCTCATCGATTCTCCGAGCACCTTCCCTGAACCCCGGGGGACCGGGAGAGATCCCGCTCGCCGGTCCCCACGAGTGACCGATTCCCGCCGGGCGAAGGGAGATTCCTCGGCCGGTGGGCGCTGAAGCGCGTCAGGCGAGGACTTCCCGCGCCTGCTCCAGGATCCAGTCGATCTCCCCCTTCGTGATCACGAGCGGCGGGGCGAAGCGGATCACCTGCTCGTGCGTCTCCTTGCACAGGATCCCGCGATCGCGCAGCCGCTCGCAGAACGGCCTCGCCGGTCCGGAGGAGGGAACGATCTCGACGCCGATCAACAGGCCGCGCCCGCGGACATCCCGCACGTGCTTCGACCCGATCGCGCGGAGCCCCTGCATGAAGTGCTCTCCGAGTTCGGCCGCCCTCCCGGTGAGATTCTCGTCGACGAGGACGCGAAGCGCCGCGCGGGCGATGGCGCAGCCCAGCGGGTTGCCGCCGAAGGTCGAGCCGTGATCGCCGGGGTGGAACACTCCGAGAATCGCCTTCGACGACACGACCGCGGAGACCGGGTAGAGGCCGCCGCCAAGCGCCTTGCCCAGGACCAGCATGTCCGGGTCCTCGATCCCTTCCCACTCGGAACAGAACATGCGACCGGTGCGCCCGAAGCCGGTCTGGATCTCGTCCGCGATCCAGAGGATGTTGTGCTTGCGGCAGAGGTCGCGCGTTGCGCGCAGGTATCCCGCCGGCGGAACGAGGACGCCTCCCTCCCCCTGAATCGGCTCGACGAGGAAGCCGGCGGTGTTCGGCGTCAGCGCCCGCTCGAACGCCTCCAGATCTCCGTAGGGAACGAGGATGAAGCCCGGCGTGAACGGGCCGAATCCCTCCCGATACTGCGGCTCGCTCGAGAACCCGACGATCGTCGTCGTCCGTCCGTGGAAATTGTTCGAACAGACGAGGATCTCGGCCTTCCCCTCCGGGATCCCCTTCACCTTGTAGCCCCACTTGCGGCAGGCCTTGATCGCCGTCTCCACCGCTTCGGCTCCGGTGTTCATGGGCAGCGCCATTTGCTGCCGGGTCAGCTGGCACAGCTCCTGGAGGAACGGTCCCAGCTGGTCGTTATGGAAAGCGCGCGAGGTGAGCGTCACTTTCCCTGCCTGCTCGACCATGGCGGCAATGATCTTCGGGTGGCGGTGGCCCTGGTTGACGGCGGAATAGGATGACAGGCAGTCGAGGTACTTCTTTCCCTCCACGTCCCAGACCCAGACTCCCTCGGCTCTCTCGATCACGACGTCCAATGGGTGATAGTTGTGGGCGCCGTACGTGTCGGCGAGCCGGATCAGTTCCTCGCTGCGCGTCATCTCCCCTCCCCTCCCTCTGCGGGATGCCATGGTTTCCCGGCCGGATCCGCGTCCGGGTCTCGATCTCCTCGGGATGGCGCGGCCGTCGCCGACGGCACGCTCGCCGGGAGTGTAGCCCGCCCGGCGGCGCCGCCGATAGTCCCGGGCCGGCGGCCCTCTTGGGAGCGATGCGCGGCGCCTGCGCGGCGCCTGCGCATGGGAGTCGGAGCGAACGAGCGAAGGTGCTACAATCCCCCGCGGACGAACCGCGCGTATACGGATGCGTGTGTGGAGGGGGGAGGGGACCATGATCGAGATCACCGCGGCCGACCAGGCCCAGCAAGTGCGCTGGGACCTGCGGCCGATCTACGCGGGCCCGAAGGATCCGAAGATCGCGAAGGACGAGGCGGAAGTCGATCGCCTCGTCGCGTCGTTTCAGGAGCATCGCGGCAAGCTGAAGTCCGCGAAGGTCACCGCGCGCCAGGCTCGAGCGGCGCTCGAGCAGTACGAGAAGATCCGATTCCTGGCCGATCGGCTCGTCACCTATGCGCACCTGGCCGTCTCCGCCGATGCGGAAGATTCCACCCTCTGCGCGCTTCTCGCCCGCCTCGAGGAACGGCACAGCCTCTGGCTTTCGCAGACCGTCTTCGCCGAGCTCGAATACCGCCGGCTACCCGCCGCTGCGATGAAGCGGCTGCTCCAGAGTCCCCTGCTCGCGCCGTATCGCCACTGGCTCGCGTATCAGGGGTCCCTGGCGCCCCACACCCTCTCGGAGGCGGAGGAGAAGCTCGCGCTGAAGAAGGACATCGCGGGACGAAACGCGATCGTGCGCTTCCGGGAGGAGTTTGCCGCCCGGCTCGACTTCGGCACCCTTCTGGTGGGCGGCCAGGAACGAAAGATGAGCTTCGGCGCGCTGATCTCCCTGCAGGAGAGCCCGGATCCCGATGTGCGGCTGCGGTCGCGCGAGCGGCTGCTCGAGACCTTCGCGGACCACAAGTCGGTCTTCTCGTTCCTCTACTCGAGCGTCGTCAAGGACCACGGGATCGAGGCGGAGATGCGCCGCTTTGAGAAGCCGATCGACGTCGAGAACATCCCGAACGAGATCCCCGGCGAAGTCGTGGAGAATCTCCTGAGATTGTGGCGCAAGCATCTGCCCGATCTGCACGGCTATTACGCCTGGCGGAAGGGGCGGATGGGACTTCCCTCCTTCCGGAGCTGCGACCTGACGGCGCCGCTTCCCGGTGTCGACCCGAAGCCGATTCCCTGGGAGCAGACGCGGGGTCTCGTGGAAGGGGCGTTCGCGCGCATCGATCCCTCCTTCGGGACGCGCGTGTCGCGGTTCTTCGAGGAAGGAAGGCTCGATGCCGGGGCGCGCCAGGGGAAGCGCGGCGGGGCGTTCTGCGCTCCCGTTCCCGGAAGGGAGCCGTACGTCCTGCTTTCCTACACGGGGACCTGGAACTCCCTCGTCACCCTGGCCCACGAGCTGGGGCACGGCATCCACTTCTCCCTCAGCGGCGAGTCGCAGTGCTATCTGCAGGCGTACCGAATGAGCAAGGTGATCGCAGAGACGGCGTCGGAGTTCGGCGAGTGCCTTCTGCGGGACCATCTGCTCGAGACGCGCGAGGATCCCGACCTCCGGCGGCAGATCCTGTCGAGCGAGGTCGACCGGTTCATCGGGGTCGTCTTCCGGCAGCTGCTTTTCACGCAGTTCGAGCGCGACGTCCACGAACGGAGCAAGAGCGAGCCGCTCACCTGCGAGGCTCTCTGCGATCTCTGGATGGAACGCAATCGCGAGCAGTACGGGCCGGACGTGGAGCTGCTTCCGCAGGACCGGTTTGCCTGGGCGTTCGTCGGGCACTTCGTCTTCAATCCGTTCTACTGCTACAGCTATGCCCTGAGCCAGGTGGTGGTGCTCGCTCTCTACCGGAAGTGGAAGCGGGAGGGGAACGCCTTCGTGCCCGCTTTCGTAGATCTCCTGCGAAGCGGCTGGAGCGACTCCCCGGTCGATCTGCTCGCGAAGGCCGGGATCGATCTCCGCGATCCGCGCGTGCTCGAGGAGGCGTTCCTCGAGTTCCGAGACCGGGTGCGGGATCTGAAGGAGGCGATGGCGTAGGGACCCCGTCCGAGCCGGCTCTCGCCGTCCGCCGGGCCGAGCGCGAAGCGGGCCTGCCGGGCGGTGCAAGAGCCGGGTCGGCCGACCTCGAGACGGGAGGCGGACCCGATGACGATCCTACGGAGCGGCTTGTTCCTCGCAGCGTTCGGCTCGTTCTGCCTCGGCGGCGGCCTGGCACTCGCCCCGCCGGCGATCGCGGTGTCGGTGGGAGAACCGGTGCCCGCGTTTGCGCTCTCTCCGCTTGGAGGTGACCGGGAAGCCGCGGTCAGCTCGCCGGCGTTCTTCGCGGAATCGCCGGCGACCGTCCTCGTCGTCTGGGATCGAGGGTGCCCGCACTGCCTGGAGGTCGCGCTCGGCGTGGAGGCGCTCGCCGACTCGCTGCATCCTCTTGGGGCCGGCGTCACCGGAATCGTGCTTGGTCCCGACGATCCCGAAGCGATCCGCGACCTCCTGTGGGAGCGCGGGATCGCGGTCACGCATCTGTGGGACCCGGAGCGGACGTTGGCCCGGAGACTGGCTCTCGGCTCCCGCCATCTCGGCGTCTTCGTGATCGATCAGTGCGCGGTGGTGCGTGCGGTGTTCGACGACCGGATTCCGGATCTCGTGTCTCCCGTCGTCCCGGCCGTTCGTCGCGTGCTCGCAGAGGGGGACTGCGAGAACGGCGCGCCGGGCGTCGCTTTGCGCGCCGCTTCGGGCGCCGCTTCGGGCGACGACGGGGAGGCCTTCTCCTCGTGGCTCTCCTCCTGGCTGACCGATCTCGCGGGCGGCGGGCTCTCCGATCTTGCGATCGACGGGCGAGTCCGTTTGCAGGCGACCGAAGGGGCTGAGGAGGGAGACGCCGGCTTCTATCAGGAGCGGCTCGAGAACGGCACCTGGTTCCTCCATCGCTGGGATCTGCGCCTCCCGCTCCATCTGGCCGATGGGATCGTGTTCGAGCCATGGCTCCGGGTGAGCAACGAGGACGACGAGGTGCTGACGCAGCAGGAGGACCAGGTCAGCAGCCGTCATGGGAGCGCATCGCTTCGTCTCGATCGCGGTCGTGTATCGGCGGTTCTTGGTGCCTACCCGCTTCGCGTCTCCCCATTGCTGCTCCAAAGATGGGACGAACAGGACGCTCCGCCGATCGGCGGTGGGGGAGGGGTCGGTTGCGCGTGTGGCGCGGGAGCGGCAGGCCTGCGCCAGCGAAGCCTCGAAGTCCTCCGGCCGGCCTATCTCTTCGAAGGTCTTTCGCTAGGCGGAGGGACGCGATGGACGCGCGCCGGATTCTCGATCGCCGTCCCGCGGAGCGGCAGGATCGTCCGGACGGACGCGCCGCTCGATGAGCATGAGAAGGCGGCGTACCGGAGGACGCTGGTCGCAGGACAGCTCGAGATCGGGGAGCCGGGCCCCGGCGACGCGCATCTCGGCCTCCCCGCCCCGTGGGGAATCCGGCTCGCAGCGCTCCGCGTCGACGACGACCGGCGCACGATCCCCGAGGGGTCGGGATACGTCCGTCCGCCCGAGCAGGATCAGACGGGATGGACGGTGCTGGGCCGGGTGGCTCTCGCGCGACTCGCTCTCGAGCTCGAGTACGCTTCGCTCGAGACGTGGTCTTTCGGCGAGGACGATCGCGGCGAGGGAAAGCGGGCACAGCTCGAAGGGGACCTACCGATCGCCGGCGAAGCGGCGACCGTCTGGGCTCGCGCCGCGCTGTTCCGTCTGGATCGCTCTTTCGATCCGTCGTATGCGGCGCTCACATACGGGCCGAACGAGGAGGGCTACCGCCTCTCCGGGGGCGTGCGACTCCACTCTCCCGAACTCGGTCCGCGCGACTGGCTGGCGGTTTCGGGTTTCTATCGGCGGACGAACTCGACCTCCGGCACCCATCCGGAGCGAAAGCATGTGGCCAGCCTCAGCCTCCTCGGACGGCTGATCGATCCTCGGCTTCGCGCCGAAGCCCACCTTCTCGATCTGCATTCCTCCAGGGAGGGGGTCGTCGGGACGGACGAGACGGTGCGGGGAGGATCGGCCACGCTCGCCTGGGAAGCGATCGACTCCCTGGAACCGAGCCTCCGGGTCGATGTGCTCAAGAACGAACATCCGGGCGGCAACAGCTCAACTTCCGTATCTGTTTGGCTTTCCGCCTCCGTCGCCCGCTAGGCGGTGGACCTGGCGGCCCTGAGATCCGCCCCGCCGATTTTTCGGCTTACGCATCCTATTAATTCCGCGTAGCGTTAATTCCATCACGAGCCGCTGCGTCGCCACACCCCAACGAGCGGCGGTACGTGCGGAGGACGCAACAACATGAAAGCCACATCGAGCATCCTGCTCCTCCTGGCATCCTGCTTGGCCGTCTCCCAGGCGCCAGCGTCGCTTTTCCTTGACGACTGGGGCATCTCGTACGGTCGGTGGAACCCTGAGGTCTCATCCGACATGCGGGTCGTCTTCGCGGTAGACGACTATGTGTCGGGCGCCAACGGCTGGCTGGATCCCGGCTACGGTGGACAACCGTTCGATGTCGAAGCGGTCTATCTCGCCTGCGACGCGAGCCGTCTGTACCTCGGCGTCGTCACCGGCTTTGGTCCGGATGGCGGGATGGGCTGGAACGGCTGGTACTACCAGCATCTGTGTCCGGGCGATCTCGCGCTCGACCTGAGCGGGGACGGCGTCTACGACTACGCGGTGGACGTGAGCGCGGTGGGAGCGGTCCGGCATCGCGAGCTGGTCTGGGAGAATCCGAGTCTCGCGGGCCGCCCGGCGTGGGGCGGCGCGGGCGATCCGCTTCGAGTGAAGCAGTGGGCCGACTCGTTCGATTCGGAGAGCTTCTCCTACGCCGCCTTCGATGGCCGCTACGCAATCGAATCGATCATCGAGTTGGCCGACGTCGACTGGACGGGCGATGCCAAGCTGCATTGGACGATGGGATGCGGGAACGACCTCGCCGAGATCGAGATGAAGGTCTCCAACCCGATTCCCGAGCCATCGACCCTGATGCTGCTCGCCGCAGGCCTCCTGGGCAGCGGGGTTCTGGCGAGGCGCTCGCGCCGCCGCTGATTCGCCGGACTGACGGGCTCGGTGCGCTCGTCCCGGCCCCCGAGCGTTTCGCGGTCGCCGGGGCGGCGGCTTCGATCGTCCCGGCCGCGCGCTTGCGGGCCGGCGCCGCCACTCCGTAGACTCCGCGCGTGGAGATCCATCGGGGGGAAGCGAACCTCGAGTGCCGCCATTTCAACGGCTACCGGCCTTGCGCCCCCGGCTACGTGTGCGACGGCTGCCGGGAGGCGGATCCGTTCGACCGCACCATCCTCCTGATCAATCTCGACGCGATGGGCGACGTCCTGATGACCACCTGCCTGTTGCCTGCTTTGCGCCGCAAGCACCCGCGCGCCCTGCTGACGTGGCTCACCCTACCCGCCCATCTCCCGCTCCTTGCTGGCAACCCGCTGATCGACCGAGCGTGGGGCTTCGATCTCGCGACCGTGACCACGCTCGAGGCGATGGAGTTCGACCTCCTCTTGAACGCCGACAAGGGGCGGCCGTCCTGCGCGCTGGCGACTCGGTTGCGGGCTGCCGAGAAGCGCGGCTTCGGCCTCGATCGCAACGGGATGATCCGTCCGCTGCACGAGGATTCGCGCGCGCTCTACCGCCTCGGGCTCGACGACGACGAGAAGTTCCGGAAGAACGGGAGGACCGGCCAGGAGCTGCTTGCGGAGGCGTTCGGCCTCGACTACCGGCGTGACCCCTACGTCCTGCGAAAGAGCGCCGAAGAGGAGCGGTTCGTCGAGGAGTTCCGTAGGAGCATCGGGGCTTCTGCGTCTCGTCCGGTCATCGGGATCCAGACCGGCACGAGCGATTTGTATCCGCTGAAGAGCCTCACGGAGGATCAGGTGGTCGCGCTGGTGGGGCGACTCGACGCGAGGCTCCCCGGAGCGGCGATCCTGTTGCTCGGTGGGCCGGGAGAGGCGGAGCGCAATCGGTCGATCGCGCGGCGGTGCGGCGGCCGCGCCATCGAGACGCCGGTGGGAGAGGGGCTGCGGCGCGGCCTTCTCTACGTCGATACGTGCGACGCGGTCGTCAGTCCCGACAGCGGCGCCCTGCACATCGCGATCGCCCTGGGCAAGTGGACGGTCGGCTGGTTCAACGTCTCCTGCGCACAGGAGATCGACCTGTTCGATCGCGGCGTCAAGGTCACGACTCCCCTCGCTTGCAGCCCCTGCTGGCGCCGCGCCTGCCCCGATCCGATCTGCCGGACGATCGTCGATCTCGATGCGATCGTCGACGGCGTGGCGAAGGGCCTGCCCGCCGCCCGCTGACGAACGCTGGTCCGCGTCTCCGGCCTCGATTCTCGATCCATCCCGCCGGTTCTTTCCACGCGACCGCCTCGCTTGGCTACGATCGCGACGGACACCGTGACGAGGGGGATGTATGAGCGACTCGGCTCCGATCGACCGTCTGGCCTCGATGTGGGGCATCCACGAGGACTTCTATGACATCGCCGGCCGGCATTACGTCATCCCGGCCGAAACGAAGGTGGCGCTGCTTCGGGCGATGGGCCTGCCGCTCGATGGCGGCCAGGACGCCGGTCCGCTCCTCGACCGGGAGGTCGCGTCGGCATGGTCGCGCATCCTGCCGCCTGTGGTGGTGGCGCGCGAGGACCGGCCGATTCGGGTCTCGGTCATCCTTCCCGACGAGAGAAGCGGCGAGGAGCTGACCTGGCTGCTGCGCGAGGAGGGGGGCGCGGAGCGAAGCGGAACCTTCCGGCCGGCCGACCTGCCGGCCGAGGAGAGCCGGGAGATCGGCGGGCGGAGGCTCACGAGGCGGTCCCTTTCCCTCTCCCTGGCCGGCCCCCTCCGCTGGGGCTACCACGAGCTTTCCATCTCGGGCCGGGAGGGCACGCTCGATTCGATGCCGCTCGCGGTGTCCCCGCTGTCCTGTTTTCTCCCTGCGGCGATCGCCGGAGAGAACCGGACCTGGGGAATCACCGTCCAGCTCTACTCGCTCCGCTCCGATCGCAACTGGGGGATCGGGGACTTCACCGACCTGAAGCAGCTGATCGACCGCTGCGCGGAGATCGGGGCGGAGATGATCGGCTTGAACCCGCTACATGCGCTCTTTCCGCACAATCCGTGGGCGATCTCCCCGTACAGCCCCTCGAGCCGGATCTGGAAGAACGCAATCTACGTCGACGTCGAGGCGGTTCCCGAGTTTCAGGAGTGCCTGGAGGCGCAGGAGGAGGTGGCATCGCCGGAGTTCCAGAAGCGGCTCGAAGAGCTGCGGCGCGAGGAGCTGGTCGACTATGGCGGCGTCGTCGACGCGAAGCGGCGGATCCTGGAGAGGCTCTACTCCCACTTCCGCGAAAAGCATCTGGCGGCCGGGTCGCCGCGGGGGCGCGCGTTCCGCGGCTTTTTGGAACGGGGCGGAGTCTCGCTGCGCAGCCACGCCCTCTACGAGGCGCTGCAGGAGCACTTCCACGCGGGCGATCCGGAGATCTGGGGATGGCAGGTCTGGCCGGTCGCGTACCGGCATCCGGCGACGAAGGAGGTCGCGCAGTTCGCGGAGGAGCACGAGGAGCGCGTGCAGTTCTTCGCCTGGCTGCAGTGGATCACCGACGAGCAGTTGGGCGAGGCGGGAGCGCGTTGCGAGCGTTGGCGGCTCGGCATCGGCCTCTGTGAGGACCTGGCGGTCGGCGTGGACCCGGCGGGGGCGGAGGCCTGGGCGAACCAGGAGCAGATCGTGCTCGGCGTCGCGATCGGCGCGCCTCCGGATCCGGTGAATCCCGCCGGACAGGACTGGGGAATCCCTCCGTTGCATCCGGTCGAGATGCGGCGTTCCGGCTACCGGCTCTTCGTCGAGATGCTGCGGGCCAACATGAAGCACGCCGGCGCGCTCCGAATCGATCACATCCTCGGGATGATGCGGCAGTACTGGGTCCCGAAGGGCCTGGGCGCGGCGCACGGATCCTACGTCGACTTTCCGTTCGAGGAGATCCTAGGGCTGATCGCGCTCGAGAGCCGGCGCAACCACTGCCTGGTGATCGGCGAGGATCTGGGAACGATCCCGCCGGGGCTTCGCGAGGCGCTCATGGAGCGATCGGTGCTGTCCTACCGGCTGCTCTACTTCGAGAACGACGAGGGCGGGAATCCGCGAAGGATCGAGGAGTACCCGCACAACGCCGCGGTCGCGATAAGCACGCACGACCTTCCCACGCTCGCCGGTTTCTGGGAGGGGCGCGATCTGTTCTGGCTCGGCGAAGCCGGGCTCTTCCCGGATGATCAGGCGCGCGGCGCGCGCGTGATGGAGCGCAACCAGCAGCGCACCCGCCTTCTGCTCGCGCTCGAACGCGAGGGCCTGCTGCCTTCCGGCGTCAATGTCGAGTCCTCATCGGCCGCGGAGCTTTCCGTCGATCTCGCCGTCGCGCTGCATCGCTATCTCGCGCGCGCGCGATCGAGGCTCCTGCTCGTGCAGCTCTCGGACCTTGTCGGGATGGCGGAGCCGTTCAACTTCCCCGCGGCGGGGAACCGGTATCCGAACTGGCGCAGGAAGCTGCCGGTCTCCGTGGACGAGGTCGGGCGAGGCGAACTGGCGCAGCGCCTCGCCGGGATGTTGCGCGAGGAGCGGCCGCGTCCCGATCCGGGAGGGTCGGGCGGAGGCGGCGCGGAATCGCCGAGCGGCCCGGACATCCCACGGGCGACCTACCGCCTGCAGTTCCACAAGGACTTTACGTTTCGCTCCGCGATCGAGGTGATCCCCTACCTGCGCGATCTCGGGATCAGCCACTGCTACGCCTCGCCGTACCTCATGGCGCGGCCGGGGAGCATGCATGGCTACGACGTGGTCGACCACGGCTCGCTCAATCCGGAGATCGGCAGCGAAGAGGACTACGAGCGGTTCGTCGAGGCGCTCCATGCGAACGGCATGGGGCAGATCCTGGACGTCGTTCCGAACCACATGGGCGTCGGCCCCGACAACCTCTGGTGGTTGGAGGTGCTCGAGAACGGGCAGTGCAGCCCGTTCGCGAGGTTCTTCGACATCGACTGGCTCCCGATGAAGGACGAGCTGCGCGGGAAGGTGCTGCTTCCGGTCCTTGGGGATCGCTACGGAACCGTCCTCGAGCGGGGACAGCTGAAGCTCGCCTTCGATCCGGAGCGGGGAGCGATCGAGGTCCGCTACTACGAGAACCGCTTCCCGATCGATCCGAAGAGGTATCCGGAGATCCTCTCCGGCGATCTCGAGTCCTTGCGGGATCGGCTCGGGCCGCAGGACGCCTCGTTGCCCGAGTTCGAGAGCCTGATCGGCGCGTTCCATCACCTGCCCGACCGGTGGAGGAGCGATCGGGAGGCGGTCCTCGAGCGGACGCGCGACAAGGAGATCCACAAGCGGAAGCTGGCCGAGCTGGCGCGGCGCGTGCCGGAGATCCGCGCGCACGTGGAGGCGGCGGTTGCGCGCGTGAACGGCGAGCCGGGCAAAGCGGAAAGCTTCGAGCGGCTCCACCGCCTGCTGGAGGAGCAGACCTACCGGCTGGCGTACTGGCGAGTCGCGACCGACGAGATCAACTACCGGCGGTTCTTCGACGTCAACGAGCTGGCCGGCCTCCGGATGGAGGTTCCGGAGGTGTTCGATCTGACCCATCGCCGGATCCTCCAGTGGATCGGGGAGGGGAAGATCCAAGGCCTGCGGATCGACCATCCCGATGGCTTGAGGGATCCCGCCGCCTACTTCGCGCGATTGCAGGCGAGGGCGGCGGGGCGCGATCCGGACGCGGGGGGGCGCGAGGCGCCGGAGGTCGAAGCGAGAGCAGAACGCGGGACGAGGGCGGAGGGCGGGACGAGCGCGACGGCGCCGTTGGGCGCGATGGCGCCGGCGAGCGGGAGGCCTTCCCCGTCCCTCTACCTGGTCATCGAGAAGATCCTCGGGTCGCGCGAGCAGCTGCGCGAGGACTGGGAGGTTCATGGGACGACCGGCTACGAGTTCCTGAATCTCGTCAACGGCCTGTTCGTCCTGCCCGAGGCGGAGCGGGCGATGGACCGCATCTACGCTCGCTTCCTCGGTCGGAGGCCGGACTTCGGCGAGATCCTCTATCAATCGAAGAAGCTGATCATGCGGACGGCGCTGGCCAGCGAGCTGGTCGTCCTGGCGAACCTCCTCGACAGGATCTCGGAGTCGGATCGCATGACGCGCGACTTCACGCTCAACACTCTCCAGGAGGCGATCGTCGAGACGGTCGCCTGCTTCCCCGTCTATCGCACGTACGTGACGAGCGAGCGCGTGACGCCCGAGGACCGCCGTTACGTCGATTGGGCCATCGCGCAGGCGAAGCGGCGGAGTCCTGCCTCCGACTTGACCATCTTCGACTTCCTGCGCGATGTCCTGCTGCTCGAGCCGAGCGCCGGGCGCGATGGGGACGATCGCCAGGCCCGGGTCGACTTCGCGATGAAATTCCAGCAGTACACGGCGCCCGTCATGGCGAAGGGTCTCGAGGACACCTCCTTCTACCGCTACCACCGCCTGATCTCGCTGAACGAGGTGGGGGGCGATCCTCGCCGGTTCTCGACGTCGCCCGGCGTGCTCCATCGCGCGAACTTCGAGCGGCTGCGGCGCTGGCCCCACTCGATGCTCTCCAGCTCGACGCACGACAGCAAGAGGAGCGAGGACGTGCGGGCGAGGACCAACGTGCTGACGGAGCTTCCGGAGGAATGGCGCAAGCGCCTCGCCGTCTTCTCACGCCTCAACCGTTCCCGCAAAATGTTGATCGAAGGAGATCCGGCTCCGGATCGCAACGACGAGTACCTCCTCTATCAGACCCTGGTCGGAGCCTGGCCGCTCGAGGCGATGGGGGAGGGAGGGCCGGACGATCAGGCGCTCGCCGCGTTCCGCGAGCGGATCATCCAGTACATGCAGAAGGCGATCAAGGAGGCGAAGGTCCACACGAGCTGGATCAACCCGAACGCCGAGTACGAGCAGGCGACGACGAAGTTCGTCACCGCCATGCTCCGCCGGGAAACGGGAGAGCGCTTCCTGTCGGAGATCGTCCCGTTCGCCCGCAAGATCAGCTGGTTCGGAATGTACAACGCGCTTTCGCAGACGCTGCTGAAGGCGCTCTCTCCGGGCGTTCCGGATTTCTATCAGGGAAGCGTGGTCTGGGATTTCACGCTCGTCGATCCGGACAACCGGCGGCCGGTCGACTACGAGCAGCGCCGCCGGATGATCGACGAGCTGCGTGAGGTGTCGGCCGCGGCGGATCGTCCGGAGGGGGCGGCGGCGCTTGCGCGCTCGCTGCTCGATACGCTCGAGGACGGACGCGCGAAGCAGTATCTCATCCTGCGCTGTCTGAGCTTGCGGAAGGAGCGCCCGGCGCTCTTCCAGGCAGGCGCGTACCTCTCGCTCGATCCGCGGGGGGACCGCGAGAACCATCTCTTCGCATTCGCGCGGCACGACGGAGAGGACTGGGCGATCGTGATCGCACCGCGATTCTTCTCGATCCTGCTCGAAGGCCAGAGGAAGCTGCCCCTCGGCGACGCCGTCTATGGCGAGACGTGGATCCTGCTCCCGCCCGAGGCTCCGGGCGGCCCGCTGCGCAACCTCTTCACCGGCGAAGCGGTCGAGATCCGCACGCTGCCCGATGGGACGCGGGCGGTCGGCGCCGGTTCGGCCCTCGTCGACTTCCCGGTCGCCGTTCTCACCAGCCCGCGCCGCCTCGAGGCCTGACTCCCCCTCGGCTGTGGAAAACGCGACGGCGGGGCCCGCGCCCCGGCGCAACTCATGATCGTGCCGCGGGATCGGCCGTCCGGCCGGGTTGTGGAAAGTGCGTGCAAAGCGGGGGCAGGAGAACGCGGAGGGAGTGTGGAAAGGGCTGGGAAGCGGCGGGAAGCGGACGGGGCGCGCGCCCAGCGCCGTGGGGACGGTCGGAGCGCGGGACCGAGGGCGGATCAGGCGGTTTGGCCGGTACGGGGCCGGAGCGCCGCGCGATCCCAGAGCTGCGCGACTGCGGCGGCCGTCCGTTCGATCTCGTCCGCCAGCCCGCCTCCCGCTTCGACGGCGATGTGATCGGGAAGCCCGGGCGGATGCCAGGAGAACGTCGCGGTCGAGACGAAGACGGTGACCGATGGAATCCCGAGCGCGACGGCGAGGTGCTTCGCACCGCCGTCGTTCGTCAGCAGGAGTTGAGAAGCCTCGATCAGGGCGGCGAGCATCCGCAGTCCTGGCGGGCCGGGCAGCCGCGGCGGGGGCGGATCGAGGAGCGAGAGGACTTCGTTCACCTGACCCTCTTCGCCGGGCCCCCAGAGCAGCAACGGGACCGCTCCCCACTGCGCACGCGCGCGCTCCAGCACCGCCGCGAACCCGCGCGGGTCCCAACGCTTCTTGGCGCGGCGGGAGGCGGGCGCCACGGCGAGCAGGGCCGAGGCGCGATCGAAGCCGGCGCGGTCGAGCAGCTCGCGCGCCTCGGCCCGCTCCGCCTCGCGCAAGGCCAGCTCCGGTTCGAGTCCGGCTCCCGGGATTCCGAGAGCGCGGAGGAGATCGAGGCGCCGGTCGACCGTGTACTTCGACCGGTCGGGGACGACCGCGATGTCGTAGACGAGACGCCGGGGCAGCCGCACGCGAAAGCCGATCTTGCAGGGCGCGCGGGACGCGAGCGCCAGGAGGCAGCTCCGCGGCGTTCCGGAGAGGTCGACGACCGTGGCCGCGCTCTCGCTTCGCAGCTCCAAAACGACGGTTCGCCAGGCGGAGAGGCCCATCGAAGAGGGAACGGTCAGCACCCGGTCGATCCTCGTGTTCCCTTCGAGGATCGGGCGATTCGCCTCTTCGGTGAGGAACAGCACGCGTCGATCCGGACGGTCGACCTTCAGCGCGCGGGCGAGCGGCGTGCAGAGCAGGACGTCGCCGATCCGTTTGAGTTGGATCAGGAGGATCGGATCGGCGGAACGAGCCCCGCCAGGACACGGCTTCGACGTCATCCCTTGATCACGCCGATCGGCCGCAAGCGGGCGACCTTCCTGCTGACGCCGGCTCGCTCCATCACGTCGACCACGCGGCCGACGTCCTTGTAGGCGCCCCGCATCTCCTCGGCGAGGGTTCCTCGGGCCTTCGCCTGCACCGTGATTCCTTCCCTCTCGAGATCGGCGACCAGATCGCGCCCGCCGAAGCGCGCTTTCGCGGCACTGCGGCTGAGGATCCTGCCGGCTCCATGACAGCTACTCCCCAGCGTTTCCTCGAGCGAGCGCTCCGTGCCGGCGCAGACCCAGCTCTCCGTTCCCATGTCGCCAGGGACGATCACCGGCTGGCCGGCCTTCCACGGCAGCCGCTGCCCGCGCGGCGGATGCGCGCGCGTCGCTCCCTTGCGGTGGACGCACACGGTGCGGAGCCTCCCCTCCACCTCGTGCTCCTCGATCTTCGCGATGTTGTGGCAGACGTCGTAGAGCAGGCGCAACCCGACCTCCGCTGGGCTCGTCTCCATCGCCTCGATCAGCGATCGCTCGGCGAGATGCTGGATCGTCTGGCGGTTCGCCCACGCGAAGTTCGCCGCGCACGCCATGGCGGCGAGGTACGCCTTTCCTTCGTCGGAATCGACCGGCGCGCAGGCGAGCTGCCGGTCGGGCACGTGGATGTCGTACTTCGACATCGAGCGGCCGAGGAGCTTCAGGTAGTCGTCGCAGATCTGGTAGCCGAAGCCGCGCGATCCGGTGTGGATCAGGACGGCAATCGTCCCTTCCTCGATCCCGAACTCGCGGGCCGCCTCCGGGTCGCAGATCCGATCGACGACGTCGATCTCAGCGAAGTGGTTCCCGGATCCGAGCGTGCCGATCTGCTCGGCTCCGCGCTCGCGCGCGCGGGCGCTCACCTTCGACGGGTCGGCTGGCCTCATCCGCCCGCGGTCCTCGATCTGCTCGAGCTGTCCGGGCTGGCCGTATCCCTGCGCGATCGCCCACGCCGCCCCCTCGACCATCACGCGGTCGAGCTCCTGCATCGAGACGCGCTGGATCGCCCCTTCGGAGCCGACTCCGCACGGGATGTTCGCGAAGAGACGCTGCACGACCCGTCGAATCCGGGGTCGCACGTCGGAGGCGCGCAAGCGCGTGGTGCAGAGCCGCACGCCACAGTTGATGTCATAGCCGACTCCTCCGGGGGAGATGACGCCGCCCTGCGAGATGTCGGTCGCCGCCACTCCGCCGATCGGGAAGCCGTATCCCCAGTGGATATCGGGCATGGCGAGCGAGAAACCGACGATTCCGGGCAGGTGCGCAACGTTCCGGACCTGCTCCACCGCTCCCTCGCCGCGGATCGAGGACATCATTTCGCGGTCCGCGTAGATCCGTCCGGGGACGCGCATCCCGCCGCTGCGCGGGATCTCGAAGAGCCAATCGCGTATCTCTCGGATCTCGATCGTCTCACCCTTGGTCATGCTGCCGTCCCTCGTCCCGTGAGCTCGCCGATTTCGGAACGATCCTGAGATCGACCGGCCGTCCAGGCCAGACCGGCCTTCCGGGTCAAATGTCCAGGATGACCCGGGTCTCGAAGCGCGGCGTACCGTCGGGCGCCCGGGCTTCGTCGATCCGGAGGTCATGATACGTCGCCGCCTTGATCTCGAGGCCGGGCAGGTGCCGGGACGGGTCGAGCGTCTCTCCCGAGAGGCGGGCACGAAGCCGCCGCGAGTCGAGGACGAGGACGGCGACGGTGGCGGGAAGGAAGCGCCCGATCTCGCGCAGATAGAGGATCTCGTTGAGCCAGCCGATCAGGCCCTCCTCGAATCCTTGATGTTCGAGGGAGACCACGCGCTCCTCGACCGGCCGCACCTCGCCGGACTCGAGCAGCAGCGAGGCCAATCCCAGCGCGGCCTGCTCGAACAGCTCGCCCCGCGTACGCCCGTACACCCGCAGTCCGATGTCGGCCGTGTGGTCGAACGACTCGTAGCCGAACGCGGCTCCGCCCGATCGCCGTTCCATGGGAAGAAGCATCGGTGGATCCGCGGGAACGGTCAAGCAGCCCGGCGGCCAAGCAGCCCGGCGGCCAAGCATCCCGCGACCACGGGGAATCCCCGTGCTGGGGAGGAACGGACGAGCCGGAGCTCCGGCCGGCCAGGATCGAGACGGCGAACGGCACCTTTCTTCCCTTCGCTTCATGAAGCAGAAAAAAGGTAACGGACCGAGCGAGCGACGGCGCCGGCGAGATAATGTACAAGTGAGGCACGGCACGTTGCTTCCGCCCCAAGATCCTGATCCCCGATCGCGGCCCGGATCCTGCTCGACTCGAACGAAGGGGCCGGACGCTCAGGCGGGCGGGAACGGAACAACCCGAGGCGACGTCGATGTCGACGGCGAAGAGTGGAGAGAAGAAGGAGGTGCATGCGATGAGAGCGGCGTTGTGGCTCTGCGGAACGGTCCTCGGAGTGGCGCTCGCCGGTCCGCCTGTGCTGGGCGGCCAGGCGCTGGCTCAGGCGGAAGAGCAGGCGCAGTCCCAGGAAAAACAGCAGGAGCAGCAGGAAAAGCAGCAGCAGGAGCAGCAGGAGCAGCAACAGCAGCGAGAGCAGCAGCAGGACGAGCAGGACCGTCAGGGGACCGGCCAGGAGTCGGACGAGGCGCACACCCGTGAAGGGGCGAAGACGCATGGCGGTCAGATCACTGAGATGCAGGGCTACACATTCGAGACGGTGTTCGACTCCGACGGCGTCCATGTCTGGATCTTCGGAGACAAGATGACTCCGGTGATGCAGCTCGATTCGGTGAGCGGGACGGCGATCCTGCAGTGGCCGAACGGGAAGTCGCAGACGATCGAGTTGAAGGAGCAGATCGGCCCGCCTGGGGAGAACACCGCGGAGCGGCAGACCGGGACCTCGGGGGAGACCCGGACCGAGGAGCGGACGGAAGCCGGAGCCGGGCAGTCGGGCTCGGCCGACACCACGGGGGCTGGTGTTCCTCCCCTCCAGCCGCAGCTTTTCGGGCAGGCGAACCTCTGGCAAGCGGAGCCGGGCGAGATCCGTGCGGTCATCACGATCCGCAACCTGCCGGGGGCGAAGAAGGAAGTGACGTTCGCCCAGCAGTGGAAGCCGCCCGCAGGAGACGAGGAGGGGAAAGAAGAGGGGAGGAATGGCCAGGGCGGCGCGAAGAACGGCAACGGCGGAGCGAGCGGCACGAGCGGCACGAACGACAACGACCACTAGACAGCGACCGCTAGATGAGTAGGGCGGGGGCCTCGCTGAGGCGGGAGCCCCCCCTCCCATGCTCCGAACTTCCGCGCAGCGGGCCGGCTCAGCCTCCGCTCAACGCCTGGAGGATATGCACGTCGTCCGAGGGCCGCAAGGGCGTCTCGAGTTCGAACGTCTGCTCCCCGTTCACGAAGATCCTCATGTGCGGCCGGATCCGATCCTGCTCGTCGATGATCCGGAAGCGGAACCCGGGGAAACGGCGATCGAGGTCGAGGAGGAGCGCGGCGACCGAGGGCCCCTCGGCCTGCACTTCGCTGCTTCCGCCCGTGTAGCTTCGCATCGGGCTCGGAATGTGGACCTGCATGGCGCTCACCGTCCTCGCGGGCCGGCGCCAGGCATACCTCCGCCGCGGCCCCCCACCGTCTCGATGGAGTAGACATGCGGCAGGTGCGCGGCGATCTGGGTCCATTTCTGCCCTTCGTCGCGGCTCCCCCAGATTTCCCCGCTCGTCGTCCCGAAGTAGACGCCGACCGGGTCGCGATCGTCGGCCGTCATCGCCTGCCGGAGCACGGTGAAGTAGGCGTTCTCGGCGGGGAGCCCGGCGTCCTGGCGGGTCCACGTCTTTCCCGCGTTGCGGGTGACGTAGGCGGCGGGCTTGGCGCCGGGGCTCGTGCGTGGCCAGACTTCCGTCCCATCCATCGGGAAGACCCAGACGGTGTCGGGATCGCGCGGATGGAGCACGAGCGGGAAGCCGATGTCGCCGATCTTCTTCGGCATCTTCTCGCCGATCCTCATCCACTTCGAAGAGGGACGGTCGAGACGGTAGATCCCGCAGTGATTCTGCTGGTAGAGGCGGTCCGGCCGCAGGGGGTGCAGGCGGACGCAGTGCGGGTCGTGGCCGTACTCCGGGTACGGATCGGGGAAGAAGTCGGCCCGGCATCCCTCGTTCAGCGGCATCCAGGAATCGCCGCGGTCGGTGCTCTCGAAGACTCCGCCGCCCGACATGCCGATGTAGAGATGCTCCGGATCGCGCGGGTCGACGAGGACGCTATGCATCTTGGGACCGTCGGGAGTCCCCGACTGGTCGCCGCCCGTCCAGGTCTCGCGCATCGGGTGGTCGTTGAACCCGGGCACCGGCTCCCATCTCTCGCCGTGGTCGACGGAGCGGAAGAGCCCTTGCGGGGACGTGCCGGCATACCACGATCCCGGCTCGGACGGGTGCCCCGGCGTGAGCCAGAAGACGTGGCCGACCACTCGCCCCTTCTCTCCCTCCTTCGCTTTGGGAAAGGCCGGCGGGCTCGCGGCCTCCTTCCAGGTCCGGCCGGCGTCGGTCGAGCGGAAGACGGTCGGGCCGAGGTGGCCGGTACGAGCGGCGAGAAGCATCCGGCACGGCTCGCGCGCGTCGGCGACGAAGTGGTGGACGTTGTTGCCGAGCAGGATCGGCTCGCTCAGCTTCCACGTGCGGCGCGCCGGGTCGCTCTTCAGGAGGAACGCCCCTTTGCGCGTCCCGATGAGGAGGGTGACGCCGGCGGCGCCGCCGCCGCTCTCGCGCCCCGCCGCACGCTTTGCGCTTCCGGTACTGCGCAGGGCGGTCTTCTTCCCCGCGACGCTTGGCCTACCTCTTGGTGTTCTCGGTCCTGGCATCCGCTCCGCCCTCCTCCGGCGGCAACCTCCGCAGGTTGGTCTCTCGTAGGTCCCGGCAGAGCTGCGCGAGACCTGCGGCCAGGTCCTCGTTGCGAACGACGATGTCCTCGGGCAGCGTGAGCTTCACCGGCGCGAAGTTCCAGATCGCCTGGACGCCGGCCCTCGCGAGCCGGGTCGCCACGTCCTGCGCCTCGTCGGGCGACACGGTCAGGACGGCGAGCCGGATCTGGAAGATATTGAGCACGTCCTCGAGCTGTTCCATCGGAAGGATCCGCAGTCCGGAGACGAAGCGGCCGATCTTCTCCGGATTCGCGTCGAAGACCGCGACGATCCGCATTCCATGCTGATGGAACCCTTCATAGGCGGCGACCGCCGAGCCGAGACGCCCCATGCCGACCAGCACTGCCGTGTTGACGGGACGGAGACCGAGCAGATGCTCCGCCACGTCGTGCAGCGAGGCGACGGCGACGGACCCGCCGGAACGCCGCTCGATCCCGAGGATCTCCATGTCTTCGTTCGCCTCTTCGTCCGCGATCCCCTGCGCCGAAGCCAGCTCGGAGATCTGCGCCTCTCCCTTCCCCAACCGCAGCAGCCTCTCGCCGATGCGGAAGTAGAGAGGGAGGCGCTGCCTCAAGGCCCGCGTCGGCCTCCGGTCCATCTGCGATCCCTCCGTGCTGCGCTTCGCCATCTCCATCCTCCTCCCCCTCCGACGGGATGCGTCGTTTCGGGCTCCTCCAGCCGGGACGGAAACAGGGTAAGCCGGGCGCCGCTCGTTCCGCCAGGGGCTGGCTCAGAGCGGCTCGGCTTGCGCCGCCGCCGGGACGCGATCCCGGAACTGCATCTCGTAGAGGCGGCCGTAGAGGCCTCCACGGGCGAGCAGCTCCTCGTGCGTCCCGGAATCGATCACCTTCCCCGCCTCGAGCACGAGGATCCGGTCGGCGTGGAGGACCGTCGAGAGCCGGTGGGCGATGACGAAGGTGGTGCGGTGACGCACGAGGCGATCGAGCGCCTCCTGGACCAGCGCCTCGCTCTCGCTGTCGAGAGCGGAAGTCGCCTCGTCGAAAATCAAGATCGGCGGATCGCGCAGGATCGCTCGCGCGATCGCGAGCCTCTGGCGCTGGCCGCCGGAGAGCTTGACGCCGCGGTCGCCTACGGGCGTCTCGTATCCGTGCGGGAGCTCGCGGATGAAGCGGTCCGCGTTGGCGGCCCGGGCTGCTTCGGCGATCTCGGCGGCGGTCGCGCCCGGCCGTCCCAACTCGATGTTCGCGCCCACCGTGTCGTCGAAGAGGATCGTCTCCTGCGTGACCAGGCCGATGGCGCGGCGCAGGTCGTCGAGAGAGAAGTCGCGGATGTCGATGCCGTTGACGCGCACCGCGCCCCCCTGCGGATCGTAGAAGCGGGGGACCATGTCGACCAGCGTGGACTTGCCCGCGCCGCTCGGTCCGACGATCGCGATCATCTGTCCCGAATCGACGGCGAAGTCGACGCCGCGCAGCACCGGCACCTCCTGGACGTAGGAGAAGGAGACCCGGTCGAAGCGGATCTCGTCGATCCGGTCCGGGAAGCGGGTGGGAGCGGGCGGATCGGCGATCGTCGAGCGCGTGTCGAGGACGGCGAAGATCCGTACGGCGGCGGCAAGCCCCTCTTCGATCTGGATGTTCACCTGGGACAGGGTGCGGATCGGCTGCATCAGGGCGAAGAGCGCGACGAGGAACATCAGGAAGCGTCCCGCATCCATCCCGGTGCCTCGCACGATGTCGCGCCCGCCGATGTAGAGGATGACGACGCCGACGGTGGCGCCGAGGATCTCGGTCAGCGGCGGCGCGAGCGAGCCGGTCCGTGTCATCCGAACCATGGCGTTGGCGAACGCCTGGTTCACGCGGCGGAAGCGTTCCCGCATCCGTCCCTCGAGGTTGAACGCCTTCACGACACGCACCCCGTGGATCGTCTCCTGCAGCGTCCCGGTCAGCTCCGCCATCCGCTCCTGGCTGCGCGTGCTGTGACGGCGGAGCTTGCGCGCGATCCTGTCGATCGCCCAGAAGGCGGGCGGCGCCACGACGAGCGTGATCAGGAAGAGGCGCCAGTTCGCGGCGAGAACGGCCACGAGGTAGGCGACGACGAGGAGCGACTGGCGGATCGCCTGCGCGAAGCCGTTCGCGATCGCGCCGCGCACGAGGCTGACGTCGTTCGTGATCCGGGAGACGAGCGTGCCGGCACGCGCCTGGTTGTAGTACTCCACCGGGAGGCTCAGGTAGTGCGCGTAGAGGGCGTTGCGGATGTCGCGGATCACCCCTTGCTCGACGCGCACGATCAGGAACGACTGCGCGTACCAGAACAGGTTCTTGATGAGGAAGACGAGCAGGATCAGCACGCAGAAGCGCCCGAGCGTCTCGACGCGGTCGGCGCCGCGGACACGATCGTAGATCCCCCGCTTCAGGCCTTCCTGCAGCGCATCGAGTCGCCCGGGCGAAGTCGCGGCGGGTCCGGGCGTCGTCGATGGCTCCGGGGCCGGGGTGGAGACGGCGGTCCCGGGGGCTGGCGCCGTGGCAGGCGCTGTGGCAGGCGCCGGGCCGGAGACGGCGGTCCCGGGAGTCCCATCGAGCGAGCCGCCGTAGAAGAGGATCCGGCTGAAGGGGACGACGAGCGCGACGGTGGCGCCGGAGAACGATGCGTAGACGACCATGCAGAGGATCGCAGCGGCCAGCAGCCGCGCGTGCGGCCTGAGGAAGCGGAGCAGGCGCAGATAGAGCTTCATCGCCGGCTGGCCTTACCGTCCGCGCCGAGCGCCCGTATCTCCCGTCCTCCGGTCGTGTCGGTGGCTTCCGCGGCTCCCATCTCCGCGGCCGCCGCGCGGACTTCGTCGACGCCGAGCGCCCGCCCGCGCGCGTCGATCCAGCGATGTTCCGGTCCGATCGGGTGGTAGCGCTCCGCCTGGGAGTCGAGGAAGAGCGCGAGCGTCGGCGTTCCCACGGCGCAGGCGAGGTGCATCGGCCCCGTGTCGGGGGCGACGACGAGCGAGCAGCGCGCGAGCGCCTGGCCGATCGGCACGATCCCGCTCCTCGGCACCTGGACGGCGCCGCGGGCGAGAACGTCGCGGAACGGGTCCCCCGTTTCACCGTCCTCTTGCTCGAGAGGGCCGCGGAAGATCCAGGGGCGGAGGCCGTCGTCGAGGAGCGCGTGCGCGAGCGTGGCGAAGCGGTCGACCGGCCAGCGTTTGCGCCCGCGCCCGCCCACGTGCAGGCCGACGATGCGTCCTTCCGCGCCCTCCGTCGCGCCGGCGAGCCAGCGCTCCCAGGCCGGCGATGGCGCCGGCAGATGGATCGAGAGCCGGCAATCCTGCAGCGGCGGCGCGGGGATTCCCAGGAGCGCGGCGGCGAGGCGCACCGGATCGCGGGCGGCATGGCCGGGCGGTCCCGGCTCGACAGTCTCGGACAGGTAGCGGGCCGCGAGGTCGTTCGCGAAGCCGATCCGGCGCGGGGCGCGGGTCGCGAGCGCGTAGAGGGCGCTCGAGAAGGAGAAGGCGTTGCGATCGCTGCACTCGATCGCCGCGTCCGCTCGGAGCGAGCCCACGCGGGCGAGGTCGGCGAGGAAGATCGGGAACGCTCGCTTCTGCGCCGTCTTGTCGAGGACGATGCAGCGGCCGATCCGCGGATCGTTTGCGAGAAGCGAGGCGAACGCCGAACTGACGACCACGCCGAGTTCCGCATCGGGACGGACCCGCGCGATCCAGTCGAGCGCCGGCGTCAGCAGGAGCAGGTTCCCGAGGCGATCGTCGACGCGGAGGAGCGCGATCCGGCGAGGCGAACGCGTGAGGCCGGCGCCTGCCTCAGTCTCGCGGCGGGGCGGGAAGATGGGAGCGACGCCGCGAATCAGGAGCCGTTTCGCGCGCCGCTCAAGCGACGCCATCGCGCACCTCGCGGGCGACGGCGAGGAAGCCGGCGACCAGGAACCAGAAGAGGATTCCGACCTCCTCGTCGGTCAGGAAGCACTGGCCGAGACCGCCGACGAAGAACGCCGCTGGGACGAGGATACCCGCGAGGAGCAGAGCGCGCGGGCCGCCCGCCTTCGGCACTCGCCGTTCGGCCCCGGCGACGGCGCGGAAGTAGCGATACCAGAGAAACGCGAACGCCGCGATGCCGACGATTCCGGAGTGTACGAGGATGTTCAGCAGGTCGTTGTGCGGATGGCCGGTCGCCATGTAGTGGCCAGGGACCTTGTAGATCGGGAACTGCGTCTTAAAGCTCCCCAGGCCCGCTCCGAAGATCGGATGGTCGCGCCAGATGCGTAGCGCCGTCTGCCAGAGGCGGACTCGCGGATCGTCGCCGAACGATACGAACGCGCCGAGCCGCTCGCGGAGCGGGGCGAGGGCGAGGAGCAGGGCGAGGACGATCCCTCCCGAAGCGATCGCGAGCCGGCGGATCGGTCCGCGCGCGAGCAGCGCGATGGTCGCGATGGCGGCCGCGAAGCCGATCCACGCCGTGCGCGCGAAGCTCGCGACGACGCCGGCGGTTTGCAGGAGGATGCCGGCGACGCGTCCGGGGACCTGCCGGCGCCGGGGCCGCTCGAAGGCCCACCACGAGGCGGCGAGCGCGGCGGTCAGCAGAACGTGCCCGCCGTAGGTCAGGTGGTGGCCGAAGAAGCCGGTCGCGATAAAGAAGGAGCCGAGCGGTTCGAGCGGGCGGTGGCGCAGCAGGTCCTGTCCGAGGAACATCTGCAGCAACGCGTAGCCCGCGACGATCGACGAAGAGACGAGGAGGATCCGAAACGCGCGCCGCACGTCGCGCGAGTGGCGGAACGCCTGCGAGAAGCCGAAGAAGAGGACCAGGAACCAGTCCCCCTTCAGGCAGCGCAAACTCCGGGCCGGATGGACGGAGAAGGGGATCGAGAGAATCTCGGCGGCGAAGAAGAGCAACAGCGGGACGTCGACCGGCGTCGGGCGATACCGCCACCGTCCGGAGACGATCGCGAGGATGGCTCCGAGCAGGGCGATGCCGGCTGCGATCTCCGCCCCGGCGATCGAGATCGGGCTCGCGGCGGCGAACCCGGCGGTGCCGAATGCCGCCAGGCCGGCGCCGATCTGTCCGGCGATCCGTGGGAGCGGAGCGACGCTCGCGTCGCGGGATGGCTGGGGTTGGCTCGCCGAAGCGCGCGGGGATGACATACCGCGGTGAGGATAGAGGGGCGAACCCGAGTCGGCAAGGCGGCGGCCGACCGGCGCCGCCGGACCGGCCGGGTGGGGGGCACGCCGCCCGCCTCTCTCCGCCCCGCCTGGGCTTCTAGATCCGGCACGGAAGGCTGTGCGATACTCCCATTCCGCCGTACCCGTTACCGGCGCGCCGGGCGCGGCCACCGTACGGGCGCTGGCCGGGAGCAACCGCCGGAAGCACAGAACCGAGAGGACGAAGAGCATGAAGAAGTCGATCGATGAACAGATCGAGATTCTGCTGCGCGCGACCCTTTTCGCCGACGAGGTCGACGGAGGGGAGGAAGGCGCGCGGCTGAGCGAGGGGAAGAGCCTCCGGGAGCAGATGACGGCGGAGTTGCGGGAGCGGCTCGCCGAAGGCCGTCCCTTGCGGGTCTATCTGGGCGTCGATCCGACTTCGACCAACCTCCACCTGGGCCACTTCGTCCCCGTGCAGAAGCTGCGGCAGTTCCAGGAGCTGGGCCATCAGGTCATCTTCCTGATCGGCGATTACACCGCCACGATCGGCGATCCCTCCGGGCAATCGACGGAACGAAAGAGGCTGCGCCACGAGGAGGTCCTCGAGATGGGGCGCACCTACGCGGAGCAGGCGTTCCGGCTCCTGGACTCGAAGAGGACGGAGATCCGCAGGAACGGCGAGTGGCTCTCGAAGCTGACCTTTGCGCAGATCGCGGAGCTGGCGTCGATCTTCCCCTTGAAGTGGATCATCAGCCGGCGGGATTTCCGCGAGCGGCTCGATCGCGGGGAATCGCTCCGCCTCCATGAGACCCTCTACAGCCTGATGCAGGGATACGACGCCTACGCGCTGCACTGCGACGTGCAGGTGGGCGGCTACGACCAGCACTTCAACATGCTCGCCGGCCGGTGGATTCAGGAGCGGATGGGGGAGAAGGCGCACATCATGATCACCCTCCCGCTCCTGATGGGAACCGACGGGCGGAAGATGTCGAAGTCGTACGGGAATGCGATCCACATCAACGACACGCCGGAGGACATCTACGGCAAGACGATGCGGATCGCCGACGATCTCATCCCCAACTTCCTCGATCTCGGGACGGCGATGACCGAAGCCGAGGCGGAAGCGCTGAAAGCGCGCCTCGCCGAGAAGGGGACGAATCCGATGGACGTCAAGAAGGAGCTGGCCGCGCACGTCGTCGGGCTCTACCACGGGAGCGAGGCGGCCGCCCGCGCGGCGGAGCACTTTCGACAGGTCGTGCAGGAGAAGTCGGCGCCCGAGGAGATCGAGGAGGTGCGGGTTCCTGCGTCCGTCGCGCCCGGCACGAGCTGGGTGGACCTCGCCGTGGCGGCGAAGCTGGCCGCCAGCAAGAGCGAGATGCGCCGCCTCATGCAGCAGGGAGGCTTCTACGTGGAGCAGGAGCCTGTGCGCGACACCGCGGCGACGTGGGACGGCCGCCCCTCGACGCTCGTTCGGCTCGGCAAGCGCCGCTACTTCCAGCTCGTGCGCTGATTCGCCCGCCCCGCTATTCTCCCCAGTCCGGCCGCATCGCCATCCGCCGCCGGAAGAGAGGCAGTTCGATGAGAATCACGAGCATCGCCTGCGTCCTGCTCGCGGTTGGGTTCGTCATGAGCGGGTTGGTCATCAGCGGGTTGGTTTGGAACGGGTGCGCGCAGGCGGATTCGGGCAGCGGGCAGGCACGCCAGGACGCGGGAAGATCGGGCGGCGAGGCGCGGGACGCGGCCGCCGGGGAGGATACGATGGCGAGCGACGAGGCGACGAAGCGCGAAGGCCTCGAGACGATCACGCTGGGCGGCGGCTGCTTCTGGTGCACCGAAGCGGTCTTCGATGAGCTTCAGGGCGTCGTCGACGTCCGGTCGGGATACTCAGGAGGCACCGTCCCGAACCCGACCTACCGGGAAGTCTGCACCGGGGAGACCGGGCATGCCGAGGTGATCCAGGTCGCGTTCGATCCGGCGCAGATCTCGCTCGCCGACATTCTGCGCGTCTTCTTCACCGTGCACGATCCGACCACCCTCAACCGCCAAGGGGCGGACATCGGGACGCAGTACCGCTCGGTGATCTTCACGCGATCCCCCGAGCAGGAGGCGACCGCGCGCGAGGTGATTGCCGAGGTGGATCGCGAGAAGATCTGGGACGGCAAGATCGTGACGCAGGTCGTCCCGTTCGAGGCGTTCTATCCGGCCGAGGAGTATCACCAGGAGTACTACGCGAACAATCCGAACCAGCCCTATTGTCGCCTGGTGATCGATCCGAAGGTGCAGAAGTTCCGGGAGAAGTTCCGCAACCGGCTGAAGAAGGCGGACTGAGAACCGGCTGATTTGGCAGCGGCCCGGCAGCCGCCCCCCGTCCGCGTAGCGACGCGCGCGCCTTCGGCTTTACACTCCGCGCGGCAGTTCGCCGCCGCCGCCCCGGGACGATGGTCGCCCCGGGCACGAGGCGTCGTCCGGAGGATCCCGATGCGCCGCTGCTTCCCCGTTGCGTCCTCTCTCATCCCGGCTGTCTACTCCATCCTTGTCCCCATCCTTGCCCCCATCCTTGTCACCGCCCTTGTCTCCGTCCTTGCCGCCGCCGTCTTTGCTTGGACCGCCCAGGCGTCGGAATCGCAGAGTCCTGCGCCGGCCTCGTCCTTCGACGCGCTCGACGACGCTCTCGGCCTGGCCGGTCTGACACGCGGCGATCTCGGCTGGGAGGCGCGCGGCTATTGGGAGCGCTACCCGGCCGACATTCCCTACACGATGCGGCACTTCGCCGACCTCTGCGAGGAGCCGCTCGCGATCGTGCCGTTCACGCGGGCGATGGGGGCGACGGTGCGCGGGACCCTCTCTCCGGAGAACGTGGCCGGCGAGAAGGGGGAGCGTGGCGCGGGAGCGCTCTACCGCGCGGTCCATGACCTCGGCGTCAACAAGCGCTACGGGGCGACCCGCGCCTTTTCCGCGAACCTCACCGCCGTCGCGACGCCGCTCGAGGTCGCGCTGCTCGAGGCCTGGCGGGCCGCCGGCCGGGAAACGAAGTTCGTGAGCTTCGGCCAGGAGTCTCCGTACCCGCTCCCGGCGAAGGATCTCGCGGCCGCCTGCGCGGATCTCCCACCCACCGTCAGCGGGATTCTCGGCAAGCTCGTTCTCGATCTTCTCGACGCGCGTCGATGGGCGGTCCTCGCGTTCCGGGACGTACCGACCGAGATGCGCGAGCGGATCGCGAGCCGCGCCGACCTCGGGGCCGAGGAGACGGACGCTCTCGAATACGAGCCGGCGATGGACGACGCCGCGCGGCGCTGGGACGAGGCGAGCCTATGGTACGCCGGTCTGAAGGCGGTCGAGGCGTGCGATCAGGCCCGTTTGGCCCTCGACAGCACACTGGCCGCGAGCAGCAGCAGGACGGAGAAGCTCTCAGCCTTGCGGATCGACCTCGCCACCCCCGTGGGTAGGGTCGTGATCGATGGCACCGGCTCGCGCGACGGTCAGGACGGAGCGATCGCGATCGGCGACGCGGGTGCGTTCCTCGTCGTCGATCTCGGAGGGACGAGCGCCTACACCGGCCCGCTTGCCGCATCCGGCCCATTGCTTCCGCTCGCCGCCGCGCTCGACCTTTCCGGGGACGATCGCTACGCCGCTCGCGACGGCGCCCTCGGCGCCGGCGTGACTGGCATCGGAGTCCTTCTGGACGCCGCCGGCTCCGACCGCTACGAGGCTGCCGGGACGCTCGGCGAAGGCGTGGGGCACTTCGGTCTCGGCGTCCTGACCGATCTCTCCGGGGACGATCGGTACGAGCAGCGCTACAGCGGGCAGGGAGCCGGATTCTTCGGGATCGGATTGCTCCTCGACCTCGCCGGCAACGACCGCTACACGGTCTGGAGCGACGGGCAGGGATTCGGCGGCGTTGCGGGAGTCGGAGTGCTGGCCGACCGGCTGGGAGACGACGAGTATCTCGCTGTCGTCGATCCCGCCGTGACCGGACGCCCCTCGTACCATTCGGAAGGAAAGATCGCGGTGAGCGACGCGCAGGGCTGCGGGATGGGACGGCGCGGCGACGGCTCGGACGGGCACTCCTGGGCCGGCGGGCTCGGCGCTCTCCTCGACATGGAGGGAAACGACCGCTACACGACGGGCAACTGGGGACAGGGCTGCGGCTACTGGTTCGGCACCGGCCTCGTCTGGGACGGATCGGGGAACGACGAGTACCGCGCGAACGGATGGGCTTCCGCCTCCGGCGCGCACTTCTGCATCGGCGCGGTCGTCGACGAGGCGGGCGACGACCTGCATTCCGTCGCCCAGAACTGGGGCCCTGCGTTCGGCCACGACTTCACGGTAGCGATCCTCGACGACCGCTCCGGGAGCGACCGCTACGAGTGCGGGGGAGGGGGCATCGGCAACTCGATCAACCGCAGCGTCGTCCTCTGTCTCGAGGAAGGCGGCGACGATGCCTACAAGTTCGGCTCGGCGCAACAGCGGCCCGGCCTCGCGACCTTCGATCCTCGCTTTCTCGACCGCGACACGCCGTCGAACTACTGGACGGAGCCGATCTCGATCGGTCTCTTCCTCGACTGCTCGGGGCGCGACACCTATCCGCCGGGGACGGACGCGGCAGACGGCGCGCGCTTGACCGACGCACCCGGGAGCGACAACGAGCGGGCTCGAAACCGCGGCATCTTCGTGGACGTCGATCAGGCATCGCAGCCGGGAGCGGGAATCGATCTCGACCGGCCACAAGGAGGGAAGCGGCACTAGCGGCCCAGGTCGCCCTCGGGGAACCTTTGCCGCAGCCGGGAGAGGCGCGATGCCGCGTCGCGGTCGGTCGCGGCGAGGCGCAGCACGATCCCATACTCGCGCGCCGCCTCCTCCGGCCGGCCGCACGACTCGTAGGCGAGGGCGAGGTTCTTGTGCGCCGGCAAGCTCAACGGATCGAGAGCGACCGCGCGCTGGTATCGCTCGATCGCCTCTTCGATCCTTCCCTCCGCGAAGAGCACGTTGGCCAGGCCGACGTGCGCGTCCGCATACCCCGGCTTCGCCTCGATCACGGCCTCGAAGTCCGCGCCGGCTCGCGCGAGATCGTTGCGACGGGCGCGGATCACCGCCAGGTTGTAGCGTGTCTGCGCGAGATCGCCGCGGATCGCGAGCGCCCGCTCGTAGTGACGGACGGCGTCGTCGATGCGCCCTTGCGCCTCCAGGAGCATGCCGAGGTTGTGATGCGCCATCCAGCATCGCGGACTCTTGGCGATCGTGTCTTCCCAGAGCGACTCCGCCGTGAGGAATGCGGTTGCCCGTTCGCGGGTGGCGGCGGCGAAGAGCAAGAGCAGCGCGAGGCCGGCGGCTCGCAGCGCGGCGCGGGGCGGACGGGGGAGTCGCCGCGCGAGGAGCGTGAGGGCCGCCGCGGCGAAGGCGATCGCCCCAAGGCTTGCGTGGTACTGGAAGTGATCGGCGACGAAGGAGTAACGGAACGGATAGACGTCGAAGAATCCAAGCGCGGGGAACAGCGTGCCCGCGAAGAAGAGGCACGCGACGAGCGGGCCGCGTCCGATCCGCCGGCGGAGAAACCAGAGCGCGGCGATCGTCGCGGCGAAGGCGAGGGGCGCGAGGGTCGCGATCCAACGGAGCGATTCCACGTCCCAGCGGGGATAGATGAAGCTCAACCGGACGGGAGCGATCAGCTTCGCGAGGTAGAACCAGAGGGCGCGTCCGGCGATGGCCGTCCGCGCGAGCGGCGAGAGATTCCATTCCTCCCCCTGCGCGCCGACGATCCGCCTCTCGATCGAGACGGTCTGGAGACCGAGGAGGAAGCCGGCCACGAAAAACGGAGCGAGGGACGCGAGCAGGCGGCGACCGATCCGTCCCTCTTTCCACCAATGGAGGAGCAGGATCGCGACCGGGAAGCTTGCCGTCACCGTCTTGGTGAGCAGCGAGGCGAGGAAGAAGACGAAGGCCAGGATCCAGCTCCCCGGGTGAGCTGAGGACGAAGCGGTCCCACCTCCGGCGAGCGGCTTGTTCTCGCCGATGGGATGTCCGCGCAGCCACGCGAGGAGCGCGAGGAGGTAGAACAGCGCGGAGAGGAGGTTCTTGCGCTCCGTGATCCACGCCACCGTCTCGACGTGGACCGGGTGGAGGGCGAAGAACGCGGCCGCCCACCAGGCCCCGGGAACCGAGAGGCGGGAGAGCGCGAGCCCGAAGAGCAGGGCGACAGTCACGTGGAGCAGGACATTGACCAGGTGATAGCCAAGCGGCGACGTCCCCCAGAGGTGGTACTCGATCCAGAAGCTGGTGTGCACCAGGGGGTAGTACTGGGGAGTGGCGCCGGGCTCGAGCCAGATCCGGGCGAGCCCGCCGAGCGAGCGCAGCGCGACATTCTCCGTCACGTGATCGTCGTCATCCCAGAGGAAGCCCGCGCGCATGGCCGGCGCGTAGGCGAGAAGCGTTCCTGCGACGATGAGGCCGATCAGGATCGCGGTCCGTGCAGGGCCGACGCTCAAGGCGACTCTCCTCGAGGGAGCCTCGCGCGATCCACTTCGCGGGAGGCCCCGCGCTCGGTTTTCGTGCGTCGGATTGTAGAAGAGGCGAAAGAGCCTGTCCAGGGAAGCTTTCGCCTCAGCGGGTGCTTCCGCCTCAGCCCGGCACGCGCACGCGCACGCGCAAGGCCCAGTCGCGCAGGGCGACGAGCAGCGCGGCGATTCTCTCGCGCGTCGGCTCGTCGTGAAGACGCCCCTCGGCGTCGAACTTCTCGGCCGCCCTCGCGATCAGCACCTCCGGTTTGTTCAGGGGATGCATGTTCGTGAAGACGCAAACCTGCCGCAAAGCGATCTGGGCGCGAGCCGTTCCGGCCATGCCCGTGGTCGCTCCGAGGATTGCGAGGGGCTTGCCGTCGAGCGGCGAGGTGCGGGCGGGGCGCGAGGCCCAGTCGATCGCGTTCTTCAACACTCCCGGGACCGAGTGGTTGTATTCGGGCGTCGCGATCAGGAGCGCGTCGGCCGCCGTGATCCGCTCTTTGAAAGCGAGGACCGGCTCCGGGACCTCTCCCTGCGCCTCGACGTCGCCGTTATAGAGCGGGATCTCTCCGATCCGGTCGAAGATCTCCAGGGTCATTCCGTCGGGCAGCAGGCCGGCGGCGGCGCGGAGCGTCGCACGGTTGTACGAGCCGCTCCGCAAGCTGCCGGCGAACCCGAGGACGTGAACCGACGGGGGCAAATCGGAACGATTCATGCGGCCTCCACGCCCGCGCGGCGGCCGCCGGCGTCGCCGCCGGATCCGCGCGGGCCGCTCGATCCCATGATCAGGAGTCGCTTCGGAGACGGACGTAATCGGCCACCAGGATCGCGGCCGGGTAGAGCACCTGCTCCTCGTTCTGCGCGTGCAGGATCAGCTCCTCGGCGAACTTGACCGCCTCCGGCTTCCCCTCCTTCTCGCCCGCCTCCCGGAGAGCCTCTGCCGCCGCCTTGATCTGGCCGTGTTCCTCCAGCATCTTCGGCAGCTCGGCCCGGAGGACCGAGCCTGCCTCCGCCTGGCTCTTCATCTCGGGCGTCAGCTTGCCCTCCGCGAGAGGGACGAGGAGGCCCAGCGGCGGGATCGAGATCTCCTGCTCGCGACCGAAGTGCGCGTGCAAGGCCGTCGCGAGCTTGTGGGCGGCCTCACCGGTCTGGCCACCCGCTCCGAGCAGCTCGACCAGGTCTTCGTGAATCTTCCGGTGTTCCTCCTCGAGCGCTGAAGGAGCCGGGTAGGCGCCAGGAGACGCCTTCCCCTCGTGATCCTCGGCGGCGCGAGCGGCCATCGCCAACCCGATCAGCGAAGCCGTTGCGAAGAGCACGGACCCCAGACGTACACGGGAACGGTTCATTGGGCTTCTCCTTCTCATTCTTCTCGGGCGTCCGAAGGCACCCGTTGGTTCTCGGCTTGCAGACTCTCGACCCCTGTCGCTCAGGTCCGAATCGCAGGTCGGATCACACACACACCACATCGGACTTCAGGACGGCTTGCGCGCGGTCACGCGAACGCTCACCACGTACTGCGAGAGCTTCTCTCCCGCCGGGAGCTTCTCCTTCCATGCGGAGTAGAGCGGGTCTTGCACCTCGTCGAGCGACTCGCCGAGCGGATCGACCTCGACCGACGGATCGACCAGTCCCGCTTGCTCGATGTGCCCGAGATACTCCTGGACCGTGACTGCGCCGCTCAGGCAGCCGACGTAGGCTCGCGGATCGTTTGCCAGCTGCGCAGGCAGAGGACGCAGAAGCGCCATGTCGCTCACCGCGACTCGCCCGCCGGGCTTCAGGACGCGGGCGATCTCGCGGAACACACGCGGCTTCTCGTCGGAGAGGTTGATCACGCAGTTGGAGATGACGACGTCCGCGCAGTCGTCGGCGACCGGCAGGTTCTCGATCTCGCCCAGGCGGAACTCGACGTTTGTCAGTCCGCTGCGCGCGGCGTTCGCCCGCGAGCGGGAGATCATCTCCGGAGTCATGTCGACCCCGATCGCGCGTCCCGCCTTGCCGACCTTCTTCGCGGCGATCAAGACGTCGAATCCCGCGCCGCTTCCCAGATCGACGACCACCTCGCCGTCGCGAAGAGAGGCGATAGCGGTCGGGTTGCCGCACGAGAGACCGAGGTTCGTTCCCTCCGGCAGGGCCGCGAGATCCTCTGGCGCGTATCCGAGCCGCTGGGCGAACTCGTCCGGGTCGATGGAGGAGCCGCAGCAGCTCGACGAACCGGCGTGCTCGCTGGAATCTCCACAACAGGAGCTCTCTCCGCGGGCGATCTTCGCGTACCCTTCCCGGACCACATCACGGACTTCAGGCTTCTCCACGAACTCCTCCTTTGCACTGGGCGGCCGCGTTGGCGACCTCCTTCGCGCCGCCCGGGAGCGGCTGGCAGCAGCCGGTCTGGGTGGCGATGCTACGGAACAGATTCCGAAGGAAGATCACATGGTCGTTCTCCCCGGTCAGAGCGCAGCAGATCGTCTGCCCGTCGCGCCGGCAGTTGACCAGACCGGAGCGCTTCAGGCGGGCGAGGTGCATCGACACTCCGGAGACCGAGAGTCCGGCCAGCGAGGCCAGCTGGCCGACGGAGAGATCGGGCCGGTGGTAGAGCAGATAGAGCAGGCGGAGGCGCGGCGCGCTTCCGAGCGCGGCGAACGCCTCGGCGAGCGGGTCCATGGCGCCCAGCCCTCGAATCTGCTCACGCATCCGCTCGATCTCGGCCGCCGTCGCGCCCGGCCCCGCTGCGGCGGCGCGAGGAGCGGGATTCTCGTGCGCCATCCAGGTCTCCTCCTCCCATGGGGTCCCTGTCCCTGTTTCAGTATTTCAGCAAACACTGAAATATTGGCCGACGTGAGGGCCACTGGTCAAGCGTCTTTTCTCTGCGTCCATCACTTTTTCCCGCGGCCCGCCATCCGCCAGATCACCTGCGAGTTCACCCAGGGCCCGAACGCTGGGGCGGGACTGAAAGCCCGCCGCTCGACCCGAAACCTCGCGTTGAGCGTTCGCTCGAGGCTCCGGTGATCGAACCCCTTGTGTGGCAGAAAGGCGAGACCGCTCTCCCGCGCGACCGGCAGTCCGAGCGTCATTCGCAACACCTCGCCCGGCGTGCATCGACGGTCCGCGCCGGTCAGGAGGCGGGTCACGAGGTACTTGCCGAGCGCGGGGAGGCCGATCTCGATCGGGACGCTGACCACCAGGATGCCGCCGGGAGCGAGAAGCCGCGCGAGGAGGTCGAGCGCTGCGTCCAGATCCTCGGCCGTCAGGTGCTCGAGAACCTCGAGGCACGCGATGCGGTCGAAGGAGCGAGGCGCCAGATCGTCCGGATTCGCGACGATCCGCGCCGATCGGCCTGAGAGCGTCTCGCGCAGATAGTCCATCGGCTCGTACCCGGCGAGGTCGAGGCCGCGCGGTCCCCGCTCCTCGAGGAGCGCGAGGAAGAAGCCGTCTCCGCATCCGAAGTCGAGGACGCGATCGCCCGGACGAGGCTCGAGCAGGGAGAGCGCGATCTCGAAGCGCCGGCGATGGGCGTGTCGCAAAAAGCGGCGCCGGTGCGCGTGGGTCGCCGCAGCGTAGTCGAAAGCGCCGTATCGCGAGCGATGCGGATCATCCATGGGACGTGACGGTAGGCCGCCGGGGGCGGGAGGGCAAGGCGCCGCCGAACGGCCGTCGCCGCTCGCAAAGGACCGGCGTGGTCGAGCATCTCTCCGCGCGGCGCGATGTGAGCGGAGCGGCAGCAACGAGACGGAGTACGATCCGAAGGAGAAGCGAGCGTCGGGGCGGCCCCGTCGCCGGAACGCTCCCACGTTCGGCCTTCCCCGTGAATGTGAAAGATCCGACAGGCCGGCAAAACCTCGTGAACCGGAATGGAGGGCACCGACGCCATGACGAAGCAGGTGGTCGACGTATTGCGCAAGTATCGTTCGGATGCGACCGAGAGACCGAGGATCCACGAGGAATTCGACAGCGTCGCGAAGGAGGTCAGCCGGGGCGAACTTGCCGCCGGGATCGTCACGTCCCTGAAATCCGCCAGCACTCCGCCCTTCGCAGACATCGTGCTCGATCTCTACACACACGCGACGCCCGAGCAGCGAGCCGGGATCCTCAACCGCCTGCTCCCCGCCCTGAACGAGAAGGAGGGGACGGTCGCCCTGCAACACGAGCCCAAGCACGTGCAGGAACTTCTGGTCGGGAAGCAGACCGTGTCGGCGGCAGACGCCGAGCGGATCGGGGCTGCGTCGGTCCGCAAGCTGGCCGCCGCTGCCGACACCCTCGATCCCTCGGTGGTGGAAAAGATCGCCGAGATGGCCGCCGACCATCCGGCTCTCCTGAAGACGCTCGGCACTGGAATTCTCGCCCAGACTCTGACCGCGATCGCCGCCACGCACTCGCAGTTGCCGTAGCGAGCGCCAGCGAGGGGTGACGGCGGCGAGCGGACGTCGCGAGGCATTGCCTAGGGTCGTCGCAGCCGGTAGTGTCGACAGGTTTCGGACGCGCGAGGGCGCACGACGCGCGAGGGCGCACGAGGACGTAAGGAGGTAGATCGATGCCGTACCCCGAGGAGCTTGTCGAGCCGATGCGCGAGGAACTGACCCGTATGGGAGTGCAGGAGCTTCGCACTCCCGACGAGGTGGACGCCTTCATGCGAGAGAACCGAGAGCGGACCGCTCTCGTGTTCGTCAACTCCGTCTGTGGCTGCGCGGCTGGGATGGCACGCCCTGGCCTCGCTCTCGCCCTGACGCATGACCGCGTGCCCGGGGCCGTCGCGACGGTCTTCGCCGGTCAGGACCTCGAGGCGACGAACCGCGCTCGGGCCTACTTCGAGAACCATCCGCCGACGTCTCCCCAGATCGCGCTTTTCAAGGAAGGCAAGCTGGTCCGCCTGATCCAGCGGCAGGAGATCGAGGGGCGGGACCCGGGAGACGTCGCCACGAACCTCATCCAAGCATTCGACCGCTACTGCGTCGCCGCGGGGTAGCCGGCGCCGGCGCTGCCGGCGCCGCCCTCAGCCTCGTTTCAGGCTCGTGATCGCCGTGACGAGAGGCGGCTGACCGGGCGCTTCGTCCGGCAAGGTTGCCTCGTCGAGCGTCAGGCGCGGGCGCTCCACGAACGGCCGCGCGCGGATGGGACAGTCGGCCAGATCGCACGCCTCGCAGAAGATCTGCCGGCAGGGATCGGTGTGGAAGACGATCTCGCCGTCGATGGAGCAGCGATCGAGCAGTCGCCGCTCGAACGCGTCGCTTCGATCGTGTGCATGATCGACCGACCAGAACTCGGGGACGACGAGGTGCGCGTCGACGTGGACGAAACTTCCGACCCGGATTGCGCGCAGGTGATGCATCCTGATGATCCCCGGCTCCCGCGCCTGCTCCCCCGCCTCCAGCAGTCGCTGGAGTAGATAGGTGTCTTCCTCGTCGAGGAGCGCTCGCGCCGCATGGCGGACGAGGAGCACTCCGGTCCGGGCGAGCGCAATGGCCACGACGATGGCGACGACCGGGTCGAGCCAGAGCACCTCGGTGATCCTCACGAGTGCGAGGCCGATGAGGATCCCCACGGTGGTCAGGAAGTCCGAGAGGACGTGCTTGCCGTCGGCGATCAGGATCAGCGAGTCGTAGCGCCGGCCGGTCCGGATCAGGATCCAGCCGAGAAGGGCGTTGAGCGCGCCGGCGCCCGCCGTGATCGCGAGACCGAGGTTCAGCTGCCGCAGCTCGGGGCCGTGGATCAGGCTCTCGATCGCCTGATAGACGATCACGACCGCGGCGAAGGCGATCAATCCGCCTTCGAAAGCCGCGGAGAAGAACTCGATCTTGCCGTGACCGTAAGGATGGCCGCGATCGGCGGGGCGTCCGGCGAAGAGGATGCCCCCCACCGCGAAGGCGGCGGCGAGGACGTTGACGATGCTCTCCAGCGCATCGGAGAAGATCGCCGTCGATCCCGTCATACGGAACGCGAGGAACTTCCCCGCCATCAGCACGCTGCCGACGACGAGCGAAAGCAGCGCGGCGGTCAGGCGCACTCGATTCCCACGATCCATCGCTACCATCGGCTCTCCGTGTCCGCGATCTCAGACCTTGCCTTCGCGATGAAGCGCGTCCAAGGCGGCGAGGAACTTCTCGTTCTCGGCGCGCGTCCCGACGCTGACACGAGCGCAATTTGCCAGTCCCGGCCCGCCGACCGGGCGGATGATCACGCCCCGCTTCTCGAACAGCGGAATGAGAGAGGCGACGTCGCCGGCCGGCTGGATCAGCAGGAAGTTCGTGACCGACGGCGTGAAGGCGACTCCGCGACGCGACAGCTCCGTTTGCAGGAAGGTCCGCTCGCGGGCGTTCTCGGTCCTGCATCGAAGAACCCACTCCTCGTCCTCGAGAGCGGCGCAACCAGCCGCCTGCGCAACGTGGGAGGTGTTGAACGGCGAGCGGATACGATTCAGCGTGTGGATCACGTCAGCGGGACCGAGAACGTAACCGATCCGAATCCCGGCAAGGCCGTAGATCTTCGAGAAGGTCCTCAGAATCGCCACGTTCCTTCCCTCGCGCAGATCGTCCAGGGCGTCCGGATAGTCGGGCTCCTCCACGTACTCCTGGTACGCCTGGTCCACCAGGACGAGGACGCTCTCCGGAACGCCGGCAAGGAGCCGGCTGAGGTCCGGACGGGCGATGTAGGTTCCGGTCGGATTCGACGGGTTCGCGACGAAGATCAGCTTCGTGCGGTCTGTTACGGCAGCGAGGATCGCATCCACGTCGTGGCGGCGATCCCGCGTGGCGGGAACCGCCACGCCGCGGCCGTTCACCGAAGCGATCGCGATGGGATACATGACGAACGACTGCTGCGAGAAGATCGCCTCGTCCCCGTCGGCCAGATAGGCGTGGGCGAGCATCTCGATGATCTCCGACGATCCGTTCCCCAGCAACGCGGAGTCCGGAGTCAGCCGGAAGCGGTCGGCGAGCGCCTGGCGGAGATAGAACCCGCCTCCGTCCGGATAGCGGTGCACCTCGGCGAGCGCCTTGCGGATCGCCTCGAGCGCCCGAGGGGACGCGCCCAGCGGGTTCTCGTTCGAGGCCAGCTTGACGATTTGATCGGTGATACCCAACTCCCGCCGGACCTCCTCGATCGGCTTGCCCGGCACGTATACGGCAAGATTACGGACGTACTCCGGAGCGACCGGCCCTCGACTCATCCCCCCATCCTCCTCATATGAACCGCGCCACCACCCAAGCGAGGCCGCCGCGAAGGGCGAGCACACGACAGCGGCCGACGGCGTCATGCCAGAGGCATTATACCGAATCGCTCCGGGAATCCTTCTCCCGCTCCAGAGCCGCCCGGCCACTCCGCGCGGCTACGCCCGCTGGGGGCGGCTACGCCTCGGGAGCGGCGGAGCCGCCTGGACTACGCCGGTCGGCAAGGGAGAGCAAGAACTCGACCAGTCCGAGGGCGAGAACCAGCCCGGCGGCGAGCACGAAGAGGCGCAGCCCCCTCCCCGGATGCACGGTAGCGATCGGGACGAAGAGGATCTTGACCCCGGCATGCCGGATCATCCGGAACGCGGCAAGCGCGACCACCGCCATCAGGACCGCGGTACCCACGTGCACCCCGGCCGCCACGTCGCGCCGCCGGGTGCGCGTCGCGACGGCGACGCTCATGCCGACCATCGCGAGCAGCGTCATGGCGAGCAGCAGCGCGGCGCCCGGACTGCGAGAGATCCCGACCAGAAGGAGCGCTCGTCCTCGCGCCCACGGCTGGGTGAGCGCATAGGTCGCGAGCAGGAAGGAGGGGATCAATCCAAGAAGGGGAAGCAGCGCCACCTGCGCGCGCGATGGCCGGCGTACGTGGATCGAGCTACGCCGGGTGCGCCGGTGCGCTTCGCCTGCCGCCCCCTCCCGTCCGCGCGTCACCGCCTCATCGCGTCCCCGCGTCACCGCGCCGGCGGCCGCGCGTTCCGGCCGCGCAGCGACTCCACCCATTCGCTCAGATCGACGATCCCCACAGAATCGGGTTTCGGCCCGTAGTAGACCGCGAGCCAAGGGCTCATCCTCACGTAGAAGAGCAGGAGCGTGCTGCCGTCCTTCGTCTCGATCATTTGCAGCGGGCTTTGTTGCGTCGGGCTGGCCTTGACCGCGCCGATCGACCGGAAGGCTTCCGCGCGCAGCGGAGGGCGGTTCTTGCGAATCAGTAGCGTGTAGCGCCGCGCTCCCTCGCTGTACCCGGCGGACCATGCGTCGCCGAGTCCGTCGATCCCGAGGAAGGGACGGGAAGACGGCAGGTAGCGCTCGCTGTTGCGTACCCGATTGCCGGGCGGCAGGACCGCGAGGGCCGGAAACGAGTCGCGGCCGGCGGGAATCCTGCCGGCGAGATCGTTGGCGAGCGCTTTGGCCTCCTCCGTCCCGGCCCCGTGGATCGTGGCAAAGAAGGGGCCCTTCCAGAAGGCCAGTTCCTCGTCTCGCAGGTAGGAGCCCGATCCGATCCCGGCATCCTGCGCCGGCGGGTCTTCTCCGCGAAGCAGCGCGCAGACTCCGAAGGCGCCGCTGGGCGCCGCCATCCGGTGCAGCGCCACCTCGATCTGTCCCTCTGCAGCCTCGCGCCGGAAGGAGACTTCGGCCGTCTCCATCGCCCCGAAGTCGAGCAACTCACGACTCGGCCGGCCGGCTTCGGGATCGGCCGGCTCGACCCGCACCTCCGACCTCGGAGCAGTCCCGGGAGGCGCGGGCAGGTCGCGCAGGATCGAGCCGACGTCCTGCCCGGAGAAGGCCAGGACGGCGGCGAGGAAGGGCACGAGCAGGCTTGTTGGCATCGGATCTCCTCGATGGTGTCGCGACGCGGGGCGCGCGGCGCGCGGCAGCGCTTCCGCCATCGGCCGGGGCAACCGGGGCGCGGCGTCCGTCCAAAGGCTAACGGAGGAAGTGGTTGCCTCGAAGGAGAACCTGGACGAGGAGCCGGGAAACTTCTCGGCCGAAGGGTCGCGCGCTGGTAGAATTGTTGCGGATCGTGCGCGCCGCGTCCGCGTCCGCGCCCCAGCTGGACATTCTTGGCGGGAGGCATCGATGTTGCGTCTCAACGGGTCCCGGCAGGTCAGGTCCTTCCTTCCGGCCGGGTTGCTGCTCCTGGCCGTCCTCGTCTTCGCCCCTCCCGGGCTCGCGCAACCGGCCACGGACACTCTCGTCTGGTCGCCGGCCCTCGACGCGGTTCCGGGTCTCCGGGACACGAGCGAGCTGTACTACCACGGCGCGGCCGGCTCTCTCCTCGGCACCGATCCCGCGACAGCATCGCGCCTGCAAGCCGCCGGCGGCACGCCCGTGGCGGTCATGCCGGGAGAAGCGCTCTACGTTTTCCTCGTCGAGGATCCCGCGCGCGCCCGCTTCGCCGAACCCGCCCGCCTGCTCGCCTACTCCGGACACGAAGCGCTGGTCGCCATCGCAGCCGACGAGCCGCCCGAGCTGACGGCCGAGTCCCGCGAGGAGCTGCACGGGCTGGCCCAGCCGGTCCGGATCGATGGCCGCCCGATCGCCTGGCCCGACGTGACCGCTCCGGTGACCGACTTGCCGAGGACGAGGGACCCGATCGTGCAGGCGATCGTCGCCGGCGTGCAGCAGGCCGATCTCGACGAGATCTGGCAGACCCTGGACGATTTCGAGAACCGTTATATCTCGGCTGAGGGAAACCTGCAGTCGACGCAGTGGATGCTCGACACGTTCCATTCCTATGGACTGCAGGCGGAGTTCCACTACTACATGCAGAGCGGCCAGCAGAGGCGCAACGTCGTCGCCACGCTGCCGGGCCTCGTCGATCCCTCGAAGGTCGTCTACATCTGCGGGCACCTCGACGCGACTTCGGAGAACACCGGACTCTGCGCGCCCGGAGCGGACGACAACGGAAGCGGGACGGCGGCGGTGATGGAGGCGGCGAAGATCCTCTCGCAGTACCTCTTCGAGTACACGATCAAGTTCGCCTGCTTCAACGGAGAGGAGCAGGGGCTCCTCGGCTCCGCGGCCTATTGCGACTACATCCGCTCGCAGGGAGAGGACGTCGTCACGGCCTACAACTGCGACATGATCGCCTACCGGGGAACGGATCCCGCGCCTCCGGATCTCATCATCTACACGAACAGCGCCTCCCAGGAGTTCGCGACGACCCTGTCGGACGCCGCAGACCAGTACATCCCGGGAGAGCTGGACGTGATCGTCCACGTGGAGTCGATGAGCGGAAGCGACCACTACTCCTTCTGGTCGGAAGGATACGACGCGATCTGCTCGATCGAGGACGAAGCCTGGGGGGACGACTTCTGCCCCTGGTACCACACCTGCAACGACCGCATCGAGCGCTACCCGCACGACTACATCCTGAGCTGCGTGAAGGCGAACGTCGCCGCGCTCGCGACGACCGCGGTCCCGATGAACCCGAGCGGCTCGTTCCTCGCGTTCGGATCGCTCGATCTCGACGACGACGCGATCGGCGGCTCGATCGGAAACGGTGACGGCGAGGCGAATCCCGGAGAGACGCTGGAGTTGTTGGTGACGATCCGCAACCTCGGCCAGCAGCCGGCCACACAGGTGCATGGCTCGCTCGCGAGCGGCAGCGAGGAGGCGACCGTCCTCCAGGGCAACAGCAACTGGCCGGACATCCCGGCCGGCGGGGAGGCGGAGAACACCACCGCCTTCCGTGTGCAGCTCGCCGGATCCGCCGTCGACGGCCAGATCCTGAACTTCGTCCTCGCGATGACCGACAACACCGGCAACCGAGACGTCCCGTTCACGATCGAGGTCGCCGCCCCCCGGCTCACCTATGCCTCGCACTCCTTCGACGACGCCGCTCACGGGAACGCCAACGGCGTCCCGGACGTCGGGGAGGTCGTCGTGATCCCGGTGACGCTCGCCAATGGCGGGAGCCAGGCGGCGGAGGACGTGACGGCCGTCCTCTCGACCTCCTCCCCGCATCTGGTCGTGATCGATGAGAACGGCGCCGCCGATCTGATCCCCGCCGGTGGCGCCGGTGCGCTCACGCCCCCATTCCGCGTGGCCGTCTCGCCGTCCGCGGTGGCCGGAGAGGTCCTCCCGCTCTCCCTCGCGATCCGGGCGGGGTTCGGGTATCAGACGGTCAGCAACTTCCAGATCCAGGTCGGCTCGGCTGTCTACGACGACGTCGAGAGCGAATCGGGGTGGAGCCTCGTGGCCGCCGACGACAACGCGACGACCGGCCGCTGGGTGCGCGTCGATCCGAACGGCACGACCTACAACGGACAGCCGGCCCAGCCGGAGGACGACCACACGCCGGCCCCCGGGGTCTACTGCTTCGTGACGGGTCAGGGGTCCGTAGGAGGCGCGGCGGGCGAGCAGGATCTGGATGGCGGGAAGACGACCCTCACGACGCCGGTGTACGACCTCTCGCACGTCGTGCAGCCGAAGGTCGTCTACTGGCGGTGGTACACGAACAATCTCGGGAACAATCCGAACGAGGACACCTGGCTCGTACAGATCTCGAGCGACGGCGGGAACAGCTGGGCCGACCTCGAGCGTACGACGCAGTCGGCGAATCAATGGACCCGGATGGAGTTCGTCGTCGCGGACTACGTCACGCCGACCGCGCAGGTGCGCGTGCGGTTCGTCGCCAGCGACTCCGGATCGAACTCGCTGCTCGAGGCGGCGGTCGACGACTTCCAGATCACCGGCACGCCCGGTGTCGTGGAGGCCTCGGAAGGCGCCCTCGGGCCGCTCGTCCTCCGTCTCGATCCGCCGCGGCCGAACCCCGCGAACGCCGGCTCGTCGGTTCGCTTCGCGCTGCCGCAGGCCGGAGAGGTTTCCCTGCAGCTCTTCGGCATCGACGGGCGGCTCGTGCGCACCTTGGTCGACGGACCGCTCGCCGCCGGCGGGCACGCCCTTGCCTGGGACGGCAGGAACGACCGGGGAGCCGCAGTCGCGCCGGGCATCTACTACGTGCGGCTGCGCGCGGCCGATGGGCAGGAGCGCACGCAGACGCTGACCATCCTCAGATAGAGCCGTAATCGATCGCGAGGCGGGGCGCATCGCCCCGCCTCCGCTCGATCGCTCCGGGTGCTATCCTCGACGTCGATGAACGCTCCACGCCGGATCGCCCTCCTTTCGACGGGCGGAACGATCGAGAAGACGTACAACGAGTCGGACGGCACGCTCGCCAACCAGCGAAGTGTTCTCGAGATCATGCTCGCCTCGCTCGTCCTTCACGGAGTCGTCGTCGATCGGATCCCGGTCATGAACGTCGATTCGCTCACGATGACCGACGCCGATCACGAGCGGATCGTGCGCGTCGCCGCCGCGTATGCGGAATCGCACGACGGAATCCTCATCACCCATGGAACCGACCGCCTCGCGATCACGGGGGAACTGCTCGTCGAGAGGCTGGGCGACCCGCCCGCGGTCCCGATCGTCCTCACCGGGGCGATGCGCCCGTACGAGCTGCGCAACACCGACGCGATGCAGAACCTGACCGAAGCGCTCCTCGCCGTGCAGATCCTTCCTCGGGGTGTGTACGTGGTGATGCACAACACCGCCCTCCGCTTCCCTGGAGTGGTGAAGGACCACCAGCGGATGACCTTCCGGAAGCCGGACGATCAGGACAGCGGGGAAGGCGCGTCGAGGCGATAGCCGGCCGGAACTCCGGGACCGTGACCTTCGGCTGCGTCTCGCGGCTCCGCTATCGCATCCGGATCGTCCTGCCGCGATCGAGAACCCGGCCGTCGAGGAGAAGCTCGAGGAAGTAGATGCCCGCTCCGGCCGGATGTCCCTCGTCGTTGCGGCCGTCCCACTCGATCGTTCCGGTCCCGGCCGCTGCGGCCCTGCCGTCCATCGTGCGGACGGCTCTCCCCGCCGCATCGAAAACGCGCAGCGCCACGTCGCCAGCCGAAGGGATCCGGTAGAGCACCCGGCTAACACCGTGGCTCGGATTCGGCCCGATGCCCCGAATGCCCATCGCAACGGCGCCCTTCGCCGGCTGCGCGGGAGCGGAAGGCCCTTCCCCCTTGCGAGGGACCAGATATCCCGACCACTCGACTTTCCACGTCCTCATGCCGGGCGCGGAGGAGAGCAACTCGACCGTCGAGCCCGCCGCGAACTCGATCTCGCTGCCGATTCCCTCGTATGGGAGGAGCGTGACCGAAGGATTCCGCGGATCGTAGTCGGGGTGGACGTAGAAGACGGAACGGTTCTGAGACCGGAGGACGATCTGCGGCCTCGTACGAGGCGGCGCCGTCGTCATGGAATGCCAGAGAACGGAGGTCAGGACGAGCGCCGAGTCGGCGGGAACGACGTACAGCGGAAGCGGCGCGTCCTCGCGTCCCGCAGACTGGCGGCGCACGAGGTCCTGCGCGCCCGCCGGCGCCGAGGCGGCGGCAGCGGCAAGAAGAATCAGGAAAGCGTCGAGAAGGAATGCGGCACGGAGAAGCGAGATGGGAAAGAGCGAAGTACGAACTCGATGCATCGCGCCGTTGTCTCCTCCGGACCCGTGCGGCGGCAGGTCGTCAGATGTCTGTCTCCGGGATGATGCGAAGCGAACGCAATTCGGTTGCCGAGCGGCCCATCGCATGCGGAAGGCTGACGTGCCAGAGAATACCCGCCGGCGGCGCCGGCCAGAAGAAGCAAGATGAATGCTCCGAAAAGAACGCCGCCGGCGCCTCGACCCTGGTACGACTTCCGAAATTTCGTCCGCGCACGTGTGATCGTATGGGGCACGAGTGGAAAGCCCCGCCCGCGATGGCTTGCGACGCGCAGGGCTATGCTCCTGGCGAGCCGGCCCTGGTTCCCAGTCGTCGTTGAAAACCACGACCGTCTCGATCGCCCGGAACGAAAGCGGCAGAGGCAGTCAAGGAGGAGAGGAGGTTCCTCGATGGGGAACGAAACGATGGGAAACAAGCTGATCGACGCGATGGACGCGATGCAGCAGCCTCCGTGGGTCGATGCGATGAGCGACAAGCTGCAGGCGGCGGTCAGCGCGATCTATCAGGGGGGAGGGGAGGCGGGGCAGAAGGTCCGGGACGTTCTCCACGGCACGTGGCTCGGGCATCCGCTCCATGCCGCCGTGACGGATGTTCCGATCGGAGCCTGGACGACCGCGGTGGTGCTCGACGCTCTCGAGGCCGCGACGGGCAACGAGGCGTTCGGAAAGGCTTCGGAAGCGGCCATCGGCGTCGGTCTTGCCGGCGCGGTCGTCGCGGCCGCGAGCGGCGCCGCCGACTGGCAGTACACGGACGGCAGGGCGAAGCGCATCGGAGCGCTCCACGCTCTGCTGAACATCGGAGGCACCGCGCTCTTCGCTTCCTCGTTGCTCGCCCGCCGGAACGACAAGCCACGAGCCGGCCGCGCTCTCGCCATGGCCGGATGGTCGGGGCTCCTCGTGTCCTCCTATCTCGGCGGGCATCTCGCATACGGCGAGCACATCGGAATGGACCACAACGCTCCGTGGCCGGGACCGGAGGAGTGGAAGCCGGTCCTTCCCGAGAAGCAACTTCCTGATCGCACGCCGCACAAGGTGGAGCTCGACGGCAATCCGATCCTCCTGTACCGGCGCGGGGATCACGTGGCGGCGATCTCGGAGCGGTGCGCCCACCTGGGAGGTCCTCTCTCCGAGGGAGAGGTCAAGGACGACCACGTCGTCGTCTGCCCATGGCACGGTTCGCACTTCGACCTCGAGACGGGGAATCTGATCCACGGCCCCTCGGTCTATCCGCAGACCTGCTACGAAGCCAGGATCCAGCAAGGGCAGGTCGAAATCCGGCGCAGGACGCCGGAAGGCATGCGCGAAGCAGAACGCTCGAAGCCCGCCGCCCCCGCCGAGCCGCGCATCAGCGAGGAGGGCGCCGGTCCGCAGATCCCAGCTCGGACTTGAGGCGAGCTTCCTTCCTTGCTCCCTCCATCCAATGAGACGGCGACCGCCCCCAAGGGAACGGTCGCCGTCGGCGATCTCGCGCTTCTCGTTGCCGGGATCGTCTACTCGGGAAGGACGACGAGCCTCTTCGAAACTTCCGCGCGGCCGCCGCAAGAGAGCCGCGCGAAGTACACGCCGGCCGCGATCCGCCGGCCGTCGTCGGCGCGCCCGTTCCATGCGAGGCTTCCGCGCTCCGTCGTGATCGATCGGCGCGCGACGATCCTGCCCGACGTGTCGCAGATGGTGAGCGTCCCGTCGCCCGCGCCCGCCGGCACCTGCCAGGAAAGGTCCACGCCGGTACCGCCGCGCAGCGGATTCGGCGAGGCGGCGAGGATCGCCGATCCCGCGGAGTGTCCCGCATCGGCAACGCCGGCGGAGGGACCGAAGTTGACGTCGAGCGTCACGTAGCCGTCGGCCGGCACGTTGACGGCGAATTCCTGGTCGTCGAAGCCGGGCGCGCTGAAGCGAAGCGTCTGATTGCCCGGCGCGGTGAGACGGTAGTAGTCCCCGAGAACCGGATGGGAATGGCGCGAGTTGGCGAGCGCCGGGTTGTCGATCCCCATCAGTCTGACTGTGGCCAGGCCCGGGACCCCGTTGATCCGTACCGTCCCGCGGACGCCAGGCCCATCGACCCGCTCCTGGAGATAGAGCGCGCCGCGCACGTTGGGGGTCACGATCCCGGGGATCGCCGTTCCGGGAGGGATGAACTCGGTCGCGGTCTCGATGATCCAGGCGAAGCAGTTGTTCTCGCCGTAGTGCCAGTCCTGCGAGTTGCCCGCGGCCGGATAGAGCTGATTCGCCTGCATCGAAACGTAGTTGCCGCCGATCCTGTCCCGCACGGCCTGCGAGATCTGCGACAGCAGCGCGTTGTCCGGCGCCTGCGTGCTGTAGTCGTAACCGTACGGGTACATCACCTCCTCGCCGTAGGAGTGATAGTCGATCGAGAAGGAGAAGTTCTCGCGAAGCGCGAGCGCCCGCGTCGCCTGCGTCTCCGGCTCCGAGAAGGGCGAGGGGCCCTTGTACGTTTCGCCGCTCGGATCGGGATCGGACCCGAGACCGCCCCAGTGCCAGGAGTAGTTGCGGTTCAGATCGACGCCGTCGGGCATCGACCACCAGTCGGCCGGGGTCGGATAGCCGTTGCCGTCGTTGTCGCGGCAGTTCTTGCGCCAGCTCGTGTAGTTCAGATCCGTCACGCACCAGTGTCCATCGACGTTCACGATCGGAACGATCCAGGTTTCGTGGTCGTTGATGAAGCGCGTGATCTGCGGATCGACTCCGTAGCCGTTGAGCAGTTCCGTCGCGATCCCGAGGCAGATCTCGACAGTCACCGGCTCCCGGGCGTGATGCACGCCGGAGTAGAGGATGGCCGGCTCCGGCTCGTCCACCTGGACGTTGTCGGAGATCTTGAGTGCCCAGACGTCGTGGAGGGCCCAATCCGGGTCGTTGTAGGTCTTCGACCAGCCGTCCCCGATGTCCTCGAGCTTCGCGATCGTCGGGTGGAGCAGCACCATCTGCTGGAGCGCGGTCAGCGTCTCCCCGTAGTCGTGGTACTGCGCGGGGATCATCGCCGGCAGGTCGTCGACGCGCGACACCGGGAAGATCCTTTCGAGCCGATCGAGATCCTCCGGGCTCACCAGCACGTCGGTCCACTCGCCGGGACGAGCCGCGGCGATCTGGAATCCGAGATCGATCAAGAGGCTGTTGTCGGACGCCGTCGTCCCCTCGATGCGGGCGATCTGGCGAGCGGCATCGGCCGCGTTCGCGCAGAGGGCCGGAGCGAGAATCACGAGGACGGCGGGAAGGAGGACGGCCAGGACGCGGACGAGCAGCGAAGCAGGACGCGAATGCATGGGACCTCCGTTGCGATGCCGGCCCTTCGCGCACCGTTCCTGCCCCCCTGCATGGGACCGGTGCGCTTCGAGGGCGCCGATCGAATCGCCGGCATGATTGTACCAGCCGCGACCCGTCGAATGCAGCGCGAACCGAGCGGCCGGGCCGGAATCGCGATGTCCGGACGGCGGCACGGATCGGCTAGACTGGTCTGTTCGCCGCTCCGCCTCCGGCCGTCCCTCCGGAAGCCGTGGCGCGAGAAAGGAGAGGCTCTCCCCCATGCATCGACAACCGAACGGCCTCGCTGGCGCTGCGGCCGGTGTTGCGGCCGGTGCCGCGGCCGAAGCTCGTCCCGCCGCTTCTCTGCCCTCCGGCCTCGACGATCGCTACCAACGCCTGCGCGCCTGGCTCGAGGAGGCCGGAAGCGTCGTGGTGGCGTTCTCCGGCGGTACTGACAGCGCCCTCGTCCTCAAGGTGGCGCACGACGTGCTCGGAGAGAAGGCGATCGGGGTCACGGCGTCGTCGCCGAGCCTTCCGAAGTCCGAGCTGGAGGAAGCGAGGAGCCTGGCGCGCGAGATCGGGGCGCGTCATGAAGTCATCGAGTCGCACGAGATGGACGACCCGCGCTACCGGGAAAACACCTCCGCCCGCTGCTACTTCTGCAAGGGCGACCTCTATGGGCGCCTCGTTCCCTACGCCGAGCAGCGGGGCTACGCGTGGATCGTCGACGGCACGAATCTCGACGACACGGGCGATCATCGCCCGGGCCGGCAGGCGGCGTCGGAGCACGGCGTGCGCAGCCCGCTGCTCGAAGCCGGCCTCACGAAACAGGACGTTCGCGACCTTTCACGAGCGCTCGGCCTGCGCACGTGGGACAAGCCGGCCGCGGCATGCCTCTCCTCGCGCATTCCACACGGGATCGCGGTGCAGCCCGAGCTTCTCGCCCGGATCGAGCAGGCCGAGTCGTTCGTCCGCTCGTTCGGAATACGGCAGCTGCGCGTGCGGCATCACGGGGCGGTCGCCCGGATCGAAATCGACCCGGCAGACTTCCCGATCCTGCTCGAGCACCGCGCGTTGGTGGCGGAGAAGCTCAAGTCCCTCGGCTACCGCTTCGTGTCGCTCGACATCGAAGGATTCCGGAGCGGGAGCCTCAACCGATGAATCCCGAGTGGCTGCGCGCGCTTCTCGAGCGGGTGCGCTCCGGAGAGCGTTCGATCGAGCAGGCGATCGAGGATCTCCGGGACCTGCCGTACGAGGACGTGGGGCACGCGCGAATCGATCACCATCGAGCGCTGCGCACCGGCTATCCCGAAGCGGTCTACTGCGAGGGGAAAACTCCCGAACAGGTGGCGGAGATCCTCGAGCGGCTCGCGTCGCGGCATCCGCGCGTCCTCGGGACCCGAGCGAACGCGGCGGCGGCGGAGGCGGCGCGCTCACGCATTCCCGACGCCGTCTACCATCCGCTCGCCCGGATGATCGTGGTCCGGCGCGATCGAGAGCGCGAGCCGGCCGAGAGGCGGGATGGTCCCTACATCGTCGTCTGCGCCGCCGGGACGTCGGACCTCCCGGTGGCCGAGGAGGCGGCTCTGACCGCCGAGACGCTCGGCAGCCGCGTGGTGCGCCTGTGGGACGTCGGGGTGGCAGGAATTCACCGCTTGCTCGAGCAGCGATCCCTCCTCGCCGGCGCGGGGGCGATCGTCGCGGTGGCGGGGATGGAGGGAGCAATGCCGGGCATCGTGGCCGGGCTCGCCGGCCGGCCGGTGATCGCGGTGCCCACGAGCGTCGGTTACGGCGCGAATCTCGGCGGGATCGCGGCGCTGCTCACCATGATCAACTCCTGCGCCCCCGGCGTCAGCGTCGTGAACATCGACAACGGCTTCGGCGCGGGATTCGCAGCGCACTTGATCGTCGGAGCGCCGGGGATGGGCGGAGCGCCGGCGTTCGGCGCGGGCGGACACGGGGGCGCGAAGCTGCGGGAGGACTGACCGCCGGTCCTTCCCTCCCGCCGTCCCTCTCGTCGTCCCTCCCTTCGCTCTTCCCGTCGGTCTTCCCTCAGTCCCCCATCAATCGCATCGCGCGGATCACTTCTCCCTCCGACTGCGCTTCGAGGAAGTCGCGACGCACGTCGGTCGTCTGGAAGGCGGTAGCCATCTGCTTGTAGATGCGCAGGTAGACTATGTCGTCGTACGGGGGCGCGACGATGATGAAGAACAGGTGGGACGGCTCGTGGTCCAGGCTGTCGAACTCCACGCCGGGGGTCGAGCGAGCGAACCCGAACAGAAGCTCCTTCGCGTGGATCGTCCGGACGTGGGGAATCGCGACCCCGCGCACGAGACCGGTCGTCGCCTTCTTCTCCCGGCTCAGCAGGTCCTGATAGAGCTTGTTGGCGCTGCCGACCCGCCCGCTGTTCGCGATCAGTCCGGCAAGCTCGAGGAGGACGGCCTCCTTCACCTGCCAGACATAGCGATCGCGCGGGAGCGGTGGATCCTCCTGCGGCGGATTGGTCGTCTCCATCTCGAGCCGGATCAGCTCCGGCCTCAGGAGGCGAGCCAGGTTCATCGACTTCCCTCCGTGCCGGGGCGGATCAGGAGAATCTCGTGAGAATCCTCTCCGTCTCGATCGCGGGTTCCACGGCCGGCTTCCGCCCTCCCTTGTAGATTGAATCGGTGTAGGACGGCCGGTCTACCTCGTAAAAGAGTCCGAGGTAGAACTTCTCCGGATCCCCCGCGTACCGCATCGCTCCGAACAGGTCGTCGGTCTTGTGCTCTTGCGGGAGCGGCGCGACCCGGCTCGCGAAGTAGTCGTAGCCGATCTTCTTGTTGAACGTGACGCAGGGGCTCAGGACCTGGATGAACGAGAAGCCGTTGTGCCGGATCGCGCGCTCGAAGAGCGCCGCCATCTCCTTCGGCTGCGACGAGAAGCCGCGCGCGACGAACGTCGCGCCGTAGGCGAGGACCATCAGCAGCGGCTGGACCGGCGCTTCGACCGAACCGTATGGGCTCGCTTTCGAGATCGTCCCCGTGCTCGAGGTCGGCGAGGTCTGCCCCTTCGTCAGGCCGTAGATCTCGTTGTCCATCACGATGTAGGTGAGGTTCATGTTTCGGCGCGCGACGTGCGGCACGTGCCCGCCGCCGATCGAGAAGCCGTCGCCGTCGCCGCCGACGACGAGGACGTCGAGCGAGGGGTTGGCGACCTTGACGCCGACAGCGACCGGTAGGGCCCGGCCGTGCGCGCCGTGGAAACCGTACGCATTGATGAAGCCCGGCATGCGGCTCGAGCAGCCGATGCCGGAGACGACGACGGTGCGGGCGGGATCGAGCTGCACCGCGGCGAGCGCCGAGAAGATCGAGGTGAGGACTCCGTAGTCGCCGCATCCCGGGCACCAGACCGGCTTGCGGCTGCTCTTGTAGTCGGCCGCCTTGCGCGGAATCGTGGTGGTGGTGGCTGCGGCGCCGCCGCCCCCGCTGCCGCCTGCGGCGTCACTGCCGCTGGGCACGATGGTCATCGGACACCCTCCTCGAGAATCCGGAGCACGTCGCCTCGGCGCACCGGCGTCCCGTCGTACTTGTGGAACTCCTTCGGATCGAACCCGGGGAACTGCGAGCGAAGGAAGGAGGCGTACTGCCCGCTCTGGTTCCCCTCGACCACCACGATCTGCTTCGCGGCCTTCAGGAACGGCGCGATCTTTTCGTTCGGGCTCGGGGAGATGAGGCGCGGCACGATGGCCCCCGCCTTGATCCCCTTCGCGCGGGCGATCTCGATCGCCTCGCGAATCGGTCCCGCGGTCGATCCCCAGCCGATCACGCCGATGTCCGGAGCGGGGTCGCCGTATTGCAGGACGAGCGGATAGTCCTTTGCGATTGCGTCGAGCTTGCGCAGCCGCTTGTCCATCTGCGCGGTCCGGGTGACCGGATCGTAGGCGGGCTTGCCGTCCTCGGCATGCTCGAGGCCGGTCGCGACGTGCTGCCCCCCCGGGATCCCCGGGATCGTTTGCGGCGAGACGCCGCTCGCGGTCATCGCGTAGCGCTTGTAGCCCCCCTCGGGAATCGTGACCGGCTCCTTCTTCCAGCCGTTCTGCTTGTACTCGCGCAGGAGGGACTTCGGAAGGTCCGCTCTGCGGAAGCCGAGAGCCTGCTCCGTCAGCACGATGACCGGAAGCTGGTAGCGGTCGGCGATCTCGAAGGCGAGCCCCATGATCTCGAAGCAGTCGCGGATCGTGGTGGCGGCGAGGACGACGTGCGGCGCGTCGCCGTGTGTCGCCACGAGCGCAAGCGAAAGGTCGGCCTGCTCGGTCTTCGTCGGCAGCCCGGTGCTCGGGCCGCCGCGCTGCACGTCGACGATCACGCACGGAATCTCGGCGATCGAGCCCAGCCCGATCAGCTCCGCCATCAGCGACAACCCGGGGCCGGAGGTCGAGGTCATCGCGCGGACGCCGGTGAAGCCTCCGCCCAAGACCATCCCCATGCTCGCGATCTCGTCTTCCGCCTGGACCATCGCTCCGCCGACGCGGGGAAGCTCGGCGGCGAGGATCTCCATGATCTCCGAGGCCGGAGTGATCGGATAGCTGGCGCAGAGGCGGCAGCCGGCATAGAGGGCCCCGAGCGCGACCGCTTCGTTGCCGGAGAGCACGAGGAACCCGTCACCCGGCGCGGCCTCCAGCTCGAAAGGATCGCGCTTCTCGAGCCGGGTGCGGGCGTACTCGTAGCCGGCCAGGAATCCGCGCCGGTTGTCGTCCGCGAGCTTCTCCCCCTTCTTGATGAACCGCGCCAGGATCTCCTTCTCGATGATCGCGCGGTCGAAGCCGAAGAGCGCCGCGATCGCGCCGACCGCCACCATGTTCTTCGACTTCGGCTCGCCGATCTCCTTGCGCGAGATCAGATCCATCGGGACGTGATAGACGATCCGGCCGGCCAGCTCCGGATGCCTCTTCTGGATTGGATCCTCGTCTGTCCCGTCGACGATCAGCACGCCGTGCGGGGCGAGCTTCGGGCTGTGGAGGACGTACGCGTCCTCATTGAAGGCGACGAGCACGTCGTAGTCGTCGCCGAGGCTGTAGACGTGATCCCGGTTCATGCGGATGCGGACCACGGAAGGACCGCCTCGGGCTTCCGCCGGAAAGGTGCGGAAGCTCGAGCTGTGGATGTTCATGCGCGCTGCGGCAACGTTCAGGACGTCTCCAGCGAGGACGACTCCTTCGCCGGACTCCCCACCGATACCCAGGATGAAATCCCGGACCTTGTCCATCGGACCTCCAGATCCAACCGGGGACGTCGGGGGATACGAGATGATGAATGAGGCGCCTCCGGCCACCGCACGACGTCCCCTCCGCTCCGGCCGGCAGGCATCGACCCGCCCCCTGGGCGAGCCGCCATTAGCCTACGGAATGTTGCGTCGTTGGTAAAGGCCGAAGACGAAGCGGGCCGGCCTCCGGCCGAGCGACCGGAGGGGACGGCGGCTCAGGATCTCCCCAGCGGCTCCCGATAGGAGAATGCGGGCCGTCTCGCAGAAGGAGAATGGGGCCGATTCGCAGATGGATGGCCTTGCCGTTTCGCGATCCGGGGAGGTCGATCGATGCCGTCAAGAGTCCTGGTCGTGGACGACGATCCGTTCCTGCGCAGGATCCTCTCGTTCCTCCTGGCGGGCGCCGGCCACGAGGTCGAATGCGTCGAGGACGGCGAGCAGGCATGGGATCTCCTGTGCCGGGCCGCCGGCGATCCTCCGGACCTCGTGATCTCCGATCTGATGATGCCGGGAATAAGCGGGCTCGATCTCGTGAGGCGGATGCGCGCGCGTCCCGGGCTCGACATCCCAGTCCTGATCCTGACGGCGCGTGGCCAGAGGATCGACGAAGCCGAGGCCCGTCTTTGCGGAGCAAGCGCCTTCATGACGAAGCCCTTCCGCTCCCAGGAACTGCTCGATCGGATCTCGCGTCTGCTCGCCCAATCGAACGCGGGAGACGGCGAGGACGAGGACTGCGCGACCGGCACCGACTGCTGAATAACGGGGCCGGCCGACTCACCCGCTCAGTTCTCCTCCTCCTTCGCCTGGCGCGGCGCGATGCGCTCGCCGAAGCGCTCGATGATGCGGTTGCCGAGCAGCCGC
>JBHGAY010000059.1:0-10620 GCA_041946735.1 Candidatus Eiseniibacteriota bacterium | reverse complement strand
TTCCCATGGCTCCCATTCTCCCTCCAAATGGAGCCTCCGGGAATCCCGGGGCGGTTCACCTTCACCACGGCGAACCCCGGCGCCGAGACTCTCACGCAGCCGGTTCACCACCGCGAACCCCGGAGCCGAGAGTCTGACGCAGCCCCTTCACAACCGCGAACCCCGGGACCAAGATCATCGGGCGGCCCCTTCCCCAAGGCGGACGCTGGGACCGAGAGTCCAGGATCCCCATCGAGCCCATTCAACGGCCGTGTTGCTTCCGCGGCACCGACCTGGTGACAGCGGTGAGCCTCGTGTCCGAACTCCACGACCTCCGCCGTTTCAACTCTCCCCGGTCAACTGACAAGCCATCCGGAAGCCTCGTTCTTCCGGAGGCTTCGCGTGGGGAGCGGGAGCGCCAGGGATCGATCACGAAAGCAGGCAACCCCACGTGCGGCGTTTGCTGGTGGAGGCCGCCTGGCACAACCGCCACCAAGGAGCAGGGAGATTCACGACGGATCACCGTCATGCGGCCCTGTCCGGGACGCCGGGGCAATCCGCGAATGTCAGCGTGACTCGTCGTCGAGGCGCCCGGCCTTCCCTGTCGATCCTCAATCAGATGGCGACCGCCCCCTCACCGAGAGGACGGTCGCCATCGAGAACCTAGGTGCTTTGACTCAGAGTCGTTCCCTATCACCTCACGACGAGCATCTTCCTCGTCAGCGTCTGGCCGAGCGCCTCGAGACGGTAAAGATAGACGCCGCTCGCCGCCATCCTGCCCGCCTCGTCGCGGCCGTTCCAGAGGACCTGGTGGCGGCCGGCGGCGAGCGTGCCGGAGACGAGCTGCGCGATCTTCCGTCCCGCGACGTCATAGACGCCCAGGCGGACCTGCGCATTCTGAGGCAGATCGAAGAGGATGGTCGCGCCTTGGTGGAGCGGATTCGGATGGCAGGCGCCGAGCTGCAGGCTCTTCGGCGTCTCGGCATCCTCCACTCCCATCGGCGTGCCGTGGGTCAGCTCGAGGCACCACTCGTTCAGCGTTCCGGTGTCCTGGCTCGCGTTGTCGCTCACGATCAGCGTCCAGGTTCCGTCGCACGCCTCCCCGAGGAACCGATCGAGGCTCTCGGCCGGCGTCAGCGTCGTCGGATACCAGCCGACGATGTTGTCCGCCGAGCTGCCCGTCCGGTTGTGCAGGACGGCGACCGTGCCCGCCGGCGAGCGGAGCTTCACGATGAGGTCACCGATGTAGGTGTGCGTGATGTTCACGTAGACCCGGATCCCGGTGACGTTGCCGCCCACGGCGACCGGCATGTTGTCGCTGATCCCGGTCGGATTGTTGTCCGGGATCGGCGTATGCGGTTGACGGCAGATCTCGTCGAGCTGAACCGGCGTGAGAAGGAAGTCGATCCCGGTCAGGTTCTGCCCGGAGGTCAGCGTCACCTCCTCGGCTTCCGTCGACCAGTTCGACTTCGAAGCCCGGATCGTATAGCTCCCCGCGAAAAGGTTCGGCAGCAGGTACTGTCCCTGCGCGTTCGTGTAGACGAACCCGCCGTTGGGGATCGCCTCCACCTTGATGCCGGAGTGATCCTGCTGCCCGGCGAGCAGAGCCGTTCCCGCCACCGAGCAGTTCCCGTATTCCGGCGTCATCAGCCACAGCACCGTGTTCTCGAGGAGGTTCGGGCGCACCACCGCGTCCATCGCCGAGTAGTTGAACGAGTAGAAGACGATCTGGCCGCCCTCGGGGGCGGGGTTCGGATCGTAGGCGATGATGCTGCCGTCGCTCGGGTAGCTCGACCACGCGCCGACCTTCACCGCATCGCTCTTCACCGTGAGCGCGTCCTGGTCGCCGTAGGTGGCGTACGACATCGTGATCGGACCGGCGATGGCGTTCGGGACCGATACGACGTAATGCGCCGGCGTGGCGATCGTGACGTTGCCGCTCTGGTCATGGTTCCAGGCGGTGATGTGCATGACTCGCGAGGCGAAGTTCGTGTCGCTACGGCAGTCGTAGCCGACCTCCCCGCCCTCGAGGAGCAGGTGACCACCCGCGTCGACGAACGCGACGAGCTGCGTGCGGAACGCGGACTCCGACAGCGGATCGGCGTTGCTGCCGGCGGAGACGATCAGCAGGTCGTAGTCGAACCACGTGGCCGGGTCGGTCGTCGGGATGGTCTCCGACGTCACGGTATAGCCCAGCTCCTCGAGATCCGCGATGATGTCGGCCGCCGCCTTCCCCGGAGCCGGCACGAAGCCGTCCGAAAGCACCGCTCCGGTCTTCGGATCGACCTTCGCCTCGACCGCGACACCCGCCTTCCCCTGCGAGTCGTCGATCAGGAGGATCTCGCCGAGCGTCGGATCGAGCCAGTAGTTGCGCACGATCGAAGGCTGATCGACCGTCACCACTTCCGTGACCGGGATGTGGTGCCAGGCGCGAACCTTCACCGTGTAGTCGAAGTACGGCAGGGCCGGGGTCGTATAGCTTCCATCGACCGGGTTGCTCATCGTCTCGGCGTAGAGCTCGCCATTGTCGACGCGGAAGATGCGGATCGTCGCCTCGAGAGGCTCGTCGGTCTCGTCCTCGCGAACGAAGCCGGTGAGCACGCCGCTCGGCGCCGCCTCGAGGTCGATGTCGAGGAAGTTCGCTCCGTAGTTCAGGAAGTACTCCTGCTCCCAGTGGAGGGAGCCGAAGTGATCGACCGTGATCGTGTACGGAGCGACGAGGATCTCATCCCCCACGTCGAAGTTCCCCTGCGCGTTCGTGACCGCCTCGAACGCCACGGCGCCATCGCCGTCGTAACCCCGAAGGATCGCGTTGGCCGCCGGTCCTCCGGCAGCGTCGATGTGTCCCGTCAAGGTTCCGTACGCCTCGATCACGGGGAACGGCTCGGAGTAGAGGTCATAGCCGCTGACCGCGATCGTCCCGGTGATCGTCGAAAGCGACGAGGGGGTCAGAGGCAGGATGTTGCCCGCGACGTGGCCGAGCGGCGCGCCGTCCTGATGGGCCCAAAGCACCGCCCCAGGCTCGGCGACCTGCGCGTGCAGCTGGCCCGGCAGGTTCAGAGCGAACGTGTCGGCGAGGCCGATCGTCGTCGTCACCCAGAGATCGGGATGGTTGAGCGCGAGCGCCCGCACCTCGATCGGGATCCGGAACAGCTCCCAGGGATCCTGCGGATCCTTGCCGACGATGTCGATCGTCGGGCCGAACGGATAGGTGACCGAGAGAACGCAATGGCCCGTCGCGTCGGTGACCTGGTGGGTCGACTCGTAGTCGAGGCCGGCAGCCCAGACGTCGATGCCGGGCTTCGGCGTGTAGCCATCCGCCTCGAAGACGCCCACCGTCACCGCCGTCGTGACGTTGGCGTCGATGACCATCGGATCGATCACGACCGTCGCCGGGACGATGATGTTCACGTCCGCCTGGTATGGCAGACGGTTCTGCATCGTGACGACCAGGTGAGCCGGACCGGGAGAGAGCGGCTGCTCCCAGATCGGGAGATCGAGCGTGCCGGTCGGGCCGACCGTCCCGGCGCCGAGGACCTCGCCGTCGCGCGTCAAGCCGACATAGCTCCCCGGGACCGCCTGCACCGGGATCGAGACCATGTTCGTGAAGATCGTCGGGGGATGCACGACCGGGTTGGCCGAGGGAACCCCGAGATAGGTCGAGAGGCTCGGATCGCCGAGCAAGTTGTAGATGTTCCAGTAGTAGGTGATGCGGGGCGAGCCGGACTCCGTGACGGCGAGGTTGCCGCAGAAGATCATGGCATCGCTGGTGACGTACCACTGCTCCATCGCTTCGCCGTGGTCATGGAAGACCCCGTCGTACGCTCCGAGATGGTTCCCGTCGTACGTCGGGTTCACGACGATGCTCGTCCGGTAGCCGACGCCCCAGTAATAGTCCTCGTCCCAATACGTCGAGTTGCTCCCGCCGATGTACCCGATCGCGCCCTTGTTCACGACGCGCAGCCACGTCTCCCCGAAGCACTCGGGGACGTCATAGCTGGAAGTCAGGCAGCAGTTGCCGACGGCGAAGCAGAACTTGTCGTAGTTCGTCAAATTGTTGACGTCGGACTGCGTCATGGTCGGGTCGGACCACGAGGTCTCGCTGCCGTGGGCCGTGTAGTTGATGTAGCCGATCCCGTCGTTGATGTTCTGGATGATCTGCGCCTCGGAATTCCCCGACACAGGATAGAGGTAGGTGTGGCTCAGGATTCCGTGCGCCTCGTTGAAGTAGTTGGTCGTGCCGTAGTTGATCTGGCCGTTCGCCCATACCGGCCCGAAGTTCCCATCCATGCCGGCGATCATCACGACCTCGCCGAGATAGCTCAGGTCGGCCATCGCCGCCTGGTCGTAGCGGATCGTCTTGTTCAGGATCGCCTGGAGCTGGGTCGGATTCGTGGCAGAGAGTCGGCCGTAGTAGATGTCGGGCTCGAGGTCCGCGTCGATCGTGCAATAGGGTCGATCGGTCGGATCGCCGCTCGCCGTGAACGTCGGCACCTGCGCGATGTCACCGGCGAAGACGACGAAGCTTGGCGCCGGCTGCTGCGGCGTCCCGTTCTCGTAGAGATTGCGGATCCACGCCTGGATCGACTCCTTCGTGACGCCGACTTCCGGGGTGCCGATCTCGCCCACGATCGTGTGGAAGCCGCGCTGGATCTTCCAGTCGACGAAGGGCTGAAGAGTCGAGACGAACTCCGGAGGGGTCACGATCACGAGCGTCACGACGTCCCGCACCCGGTCGGGATACTGGGAATGGATTCCGCGGAAGCCGTCGAGCCGGTCGTAGACCGGCTGGAAGAACGGGCTATAGGTCCGGGCGTACAGCTCGTCGCCTTGCGCCTTGTCCCCCCCTTCGAAGACGACCCGGAAGTCCACGCGGTCGTGCACGACGATCCGGTGCTGGCCGGGGAAATATTCGACCGGGGACAGCTCGACGCGCCCCATGTCGGCGGCGCGAAGCCGGCCAATCGCCTCGACCCGGGCCAGCTCCTGCGCCACGCGCGGCGCGGCGTAGGCGGCCCGGTCATAGACGAAGGGCCAGTCGGCCGGATCGACGTTCTTCGGCATGCTGGGCTGCGAAGGGAAGAGAGGAGTCGTGATCCCGTAGGCCCCGAGATCGATTTCGCGCGAGCTGGCGGAGAGGACCTCGATCCGGGCGGTCGCCCCGTAGGGGAGGGCCACGAGGCGGTTCATCATCGGCAGCTCAGGGGCCCCCTCGGCATGCGAGAAGTGGAAGCCGGGGATCAGGAGGCGGGCGAATCTCCCCTCCGGTGTATCCACCTGCATCGCCACAAGCTCCGAGATCTCAGCCCGATAGACGAGCGAGTTCTCCTGTTGCTCGAGGAGGGTGAGATGCGTGGTCTCGGCTGTGAGCGGGATCCTCGTCTGGCCCCACGCGAGGGAGCCGATGCCCGCCAGCAGGACCAGCGCGAACGCCAGTACCCGGGATGCACTTCTCATCTGTCTCATCCTTTCGGTTTTCGATGCGGACTGCGGTCCACGGCCTTCCGCACGGATTCCGCCCAGGGCCATGGATTGAAACCGTAAGATATTCTACAGAAACGAAATGATTCGCGCAAGCCGGCCTACTATGCCGAGCAACGGTACGGGACGGTCGCGGGCTTCTGGCATGTCCGAGCCGCACGCTTCATACTCGTCCTGCGCTTCGAAGGGGGACGCGTGATGCGATCGACGATCCGGCTCGCCTTCGTTCTCGTGGTTCTCGCCATCCTCGGCTTCATTCCCAATGTCTCCGTGGCGGCGGCGACCACGACGGGCGTCGCCGCCTATCGGCTCGAAGGCACCGTCCGGGGCCTCGTCGAACCGGAAACGGTCGGAGATCCACAGGAGGCGCTCCCGTACGCCAACGAGACGGTCTCGATCACGGGAGGCTACTCGGGCACCACCGGCGAGGACGGCGGGTGGGTCATCGAGGTGCCGGAGGACGGCGACTACCCGGGAACCACCCGGCTGCGCGGTCTCTACGTCGACGTCTACCGGGACGATGGGATGCCGGAGGCCGTGCTCTCCTTCCTCGCACAGCCCGGCGATCCGGTCGCGCTTCTCTTCGACGATGCCGGCTCGCACATCGCCGAGCGCGACGCCTACTTCCACATCAACGCGATCCACGGCTGGATCAAGAAGGCCGATCCGAACTTCACGGCGCTCGACACCCCTCTCGCCGTCCACGTGAACAATCCCAACGGCAGCTGTGGAGCGTTCTGGTGGCAGGGCGGTCTCGTCTTCTTCAGCGAAGGGTCCGGCTGCAACAACACCGCCCGAATCTCCGACGTCGTCTATCACGAGTACGCGCACGGGATCACGCGCGCGCTCTACGCCCCCGATCCGGCTCCCGTCTCCAGCGGCATGGACGAGGCGTACAGCGACATCGCCGCGATGACGATCCATGACGATCCGGAGATCGGAGAGAACTTCCTGGAGACCGGCGGCTACATCCGAACCGGCGAGAACCTGCGGCAGTATCCGGGGACGGAATGCGGGGGCGACATCTTCTGTCGCAGCGAGATCCTCTCCGGCGCGATGTGGAAGGTCCGGAAGAACCTCGACCTGCTCTACGGGCCGGAGGCGGCAGCGCCGATCTTCGACGATCTGCACGTGCGGACCATGAAGGAGAAGCCCACGCAGATGCCGGAGTTCCTCTTGCGGCTGCTGGCCAACGACGACAACGACGGAGACCTGACCAACGGAACGCCTCACTGGCACGAGATCTGCGACGCCTTCGCGCTGCACAATCTCCCCTGCCCTGCGCTGGATCCTGCCTCGGTCGACACCGACCCGCACGGCGCGCAAGCGACCGGGCGGCCCGGCGACTTGCTGGCGCTGGACGGGGCCAATCCTGCGCGCGCGAGCTTCCGCATCCGCTTCGCGCCACGAGACGTGGCAGGGCGGACCGCGACGGTGATCGTCTACGATGCGGCCGGGCGCCTCGTGCGCCGCCTGTTCGAAGGCGCGGCGGGCTTGCAGTCGCAGGTCCTCGTTTGGGACGGCCGGGACGACGACGGGCAGGAGGTTGGCTCGGGAGTCTACTTCGCTCGCGCCCGCGCTGGATCGAGGACTTCGACGCAGACTCTCGTCCTGACCCGCTGAAGCCGTCCGGGGCATCCGCCCGGGAGCAGGAACCAGGAGGAAACCGACTCGTGACCGGATCGCGCGTGGAATCTCGGCTTCGCCCCCGAACCTTCCCTCTCACGCTCGTTCTCGCCGCCTCGCTCCTCTGCTCGCTGCTCTGCGTGTCCCTCTCTGCCCCGGCGGCGGCGCAGACCATCCCTCCCGCCGTTTCGACCGCCGCTGTTCATGTCGCCTACCGGACGAGCCATATGCTCGGCCTCGTCCTCTTCGCGACGACGATCGCGGAGTTTCCCAATCGCCCGGCCGCTCTGCGCGAGGCGTTTCGCGGCAGCCGCTATGACACGCCCGAGACGCGGCGGCTGCTTCAGGACTTCCGAGCCCTTCACCAGAGGATGCAGGAGGGGATCGACTTCCAGGACTACCCGCCCGGCCGGCCGCATGGAGTGAAGCTCGAGCAGCTCCTGTTCTGGCGCGCTCTCGACGCCAGAAACCTCGACGAGCTGCGAGCGGCGACGCAGGGCATGCTGCCGCTCGCCGATCAGGAGCGCTACTTCACGATCCTCCGCGAGATCCAGGCAATCTACGACCCCCTGATCTGGGAGCAGAACCTGGGGAAGCTCGAGAGCTACCGCGCCGAGATGGAGGCGCGGACGCAGGCATGGGGCGTCGATGCGATGTTCCGTGCCGCCGCACGCTTCTACCGCTCCGCGTGGCCCGCCGGACTGCCGTTCACGGTGGCGCTCTATCCGGTGCCCGGCGGGAAAGGGAGCACGACGGCCGAGTCGTTCGGGAGCCTGGAGACGGTCGCCGTCCTCGTCGACGAGAAGGACCTCGCAGGACGCTTCGGCGTCATCTTTCACGAGATGTGCCACTCGCTCTTCGAGGCGGAGCCGGTCGCGTCGCAGCAGGAGCTGGCCGGCTGGTTCGACCAGGACTCCTCGGCCTACGCCCCGCTTGCCTACGCGATGCTGAATGAGGCGGTCGCGACGGCGATCGGCAACGGATGGGCGTACGAGCGGGCGACCGGCCACCGGGACGGCAGCTCCTGGTACGCGGACCCGGTGATCGACGGCTTCGCGAAGGCGCTCTACCCCGAGGTCGCCCGCCGTCTCGACGCGGGACTGCCGATCGATCGCGACTTCGTCACGCACAGCATCGAAACCTTCGCCCGCGCCTTCCCCGACGCCCCCTATCGCGTGGACCTCCTCCTGCGGGAAATCGTGCTGATGACCGATGGCGAAACGTTCTCCCCCGCCGAGGCGCGGGACGTCCTGCGAGCCCGCTTCCGGATGTCGAGCATCTACTCGACCGCTCCGATCGACGATGACCGCTCGCTCGCCTACCTGGACCAGCAGCCGAAGACGCCCGTCGTGATCGCGGTGGCTCCGGGGTCGGTGGGGCAGCTCGCGGCGCTCGAAGCCCGGCTCCCCTCCCTCGCGAGCCGGATTGCGGAGGCCGCGCGCGCGCCCGGCGACGTGTTGCTCGCCGGGTTCGAGGGGAGACGGGCCGTTCTGCTCTTCAAGGTGCGGGATCCCGGGAGGCTCGCGCGGGCCGCCGACGCGCTGCGCGATCTCGAGAGGATCGACCCGGCGGCCGGCAACCGGATCGAAATCGAGTAGCCGGCCGGCCGGCCGGCGCCGCTTCGACCTGAGTCCACCCCGCATCGCATCGGGGGCTTTACCGTTCGCCCCGACGTCCCTAACATCCGTTCGGCGGCAGAAACCACGCGTGCCCGCGATCGGGCCGGCGGTCGAGGTCGACTCGCCCGGCGCATCGCGGCGGCGAAGCGCGAGCGGCCGCATCGGGAGGACGGGCGGATGAGCGGTTCGACCACGACCGCATCGCGATCGGCGCTCCAGTCGATCCGGAACTACTTCACCGACTTCAAGGTGCTGAAGGATTGCCCGCGGGAGTACTGGGCGATCCAGCTGATCAACCTCCTCGACTGCTTCGCCTACTTCGCCTTCCTGAACATCGCGGTCGTCTTCCTCTCCGAGAACCTCGGCTTCTCGGACGTCCACGCGGGCTACGTCTTCACGATCTTCACGACGGCGACGACGCTCATGCTCTTCTTCTCAGGCTTCGTCACCGACTCTCTCGGGATCAAGAAGGCGATGGTGCTCGCGATGGCGCTCTTGTTCGTGACGCGCGGCGGGATCGTCCTCTGCGGCTTCTTCCCCGGAATCCCGCACCGCCAGGCGTGGATCTGGCCGCTCTTCCTGCTGCTCGCCCCAGGAACCGCGATGGTGCAGACCGTCTTCCAGGCGGCGATCCGGCGCTACACGAGCGAGCGTGCGCGCGCGGCCGGCTTCAGCATGTGGTACCTCGTGATGAACATCGGCGCGGCGCTCGGCGGCTTCGTGATCGACTTCGTCCGTCTCGATCTGCATGCGAACAACACCTGGATCGTGAACATCGGCGTCTTCGCCGCGATCCTCTGCACCCTCTTTACCGTCCTGTTCATCCGGAGGGAGATGCAGGTGCGCGGCGCGGACGAGGTGGAGGCGGCGGGCGCCGCAGGCGCTGCAGGCACCGGAACGGGCACCGACGCGGAGGCGGAGGTCGAGCGGAAGATGCCGTGGCAGATTCTCCGCGAGGTGGTCGCGCAGAGCGCGTTCTGGCGCTTCCTCGTCCTCGTGAGCTGCCTGATCGGAGTCCGGGCGGTCTTCCTCTACATGGCGCTCTTGCAGCCGAAGTACTGGCTGCGCGTGATCGGCGAGAGCGCGCCGATGGGACTGTTCCAGGCGATCAACCCGATCCTGATCGTCGCGGGGCTGATCCTGTTCATCCCGCTCGCGAACCGCTTCCACGTCTACAAGATGCTTCTCTTCGGCGGACTGCTGTCGTCGATCTCGCTCTTCGCGCTCGTCGTCCCGTGGCGATGGTTCGGCAGCGACATCGCCGCCTCCTACACGACGATGACCGTCGTGCAGCTCGTCGTGCTGTCGCTCGGCGAGATCATCTGGTCGCCGAAGCTGCAGGAATACACGGCCGCCGTCGCGCCGCCGGGACAGGAAGGCTCCTATCTCGGGATGTCGCTCCTGCCGTACTTCCTGGCGAAGACGTTCATCAGCCTTCTCTCCGGGCACATGCTGATCCGGTTCTGCCCGGAGGGGGTGCGCGACCGCATCCTGGACGGCTCGCTGACGTTCTGGCGCTCGCCGGAGGCGATGTGGCTGTTGTGCGCCGGCTTCGCCCTCGCGGGGCTGGCCGTGGCGCTCATCTTCCGCGGATGGCTGACGCGCGGGGTACGGCTCGAGCCGGCGGGAGGCGCGGAGGCGAAGGCGGCGGCGTAGGCGTAGGCGCTGGCGCTGGCCCTCGGCGCTGCGCGCGCGCGACGACGCGACGGAGGAGAGGTCCGTACCGGGAGTGGGGCTCGAACCCACATGGGCTGCGAGGCCCGGCAGTTCGGGGCTTTCGGAACCTGATGAGGGAGCCGACGTGATGGTCGCGTCCCGCGGGTAGCAGTCCGTCGGGGTCTGCCCGCTTGCCGTGTTGGACTCTGCCGACCCATTGCCAGCGGCATCGACGCTCTTGATTCGGAAGACATACGTG
>JBHGAY010000058.1:0-11288 GCA_041946735.1 Candidatus Eiseniibacteriota bacterium | reverse complement strand
CGAGCGAGGCGCGGCCAGCGCGACCGGCGAGCGAGGCGCGGCCAGCGCGACCGGCTGGCGAGGCGCGGCCAGCGCGACCGGGAAAGATTCGGTCGCGCTGGCGACCGGCTTCGGTGGCCGGGCTCTGGCGTGCTCCGGCTCCGCGATCGTGCTGTGCTATCGCAATGACGATGGCAGCATCCGGCATGTGCGGTCCGGTATCGCCGGGCGAGATGGAATCAAGGCCGACACCTGGTACGCGCTCGGCGAGGACGGTGATTTCGTCGAGGTGGAGGCGTGATGCGCGAATCCGACTCCATCGGCGAGCGCGGGAGCACGAAATGATCGCGAACGCGGCTCTCTCCGCGGCCGGCCGCATCGGCCTGATGCTCCGAAATCGCAGCGGCCGCCGGTGCGTCTTCGTGACGAACGACGACACGGTGCGCGCGGTTCCCGCCGAGGAATTCGACCTCGTGCTGCGGCGTGTCGGCCCAGAAGCGGTGGTCGGCGTCTACGACGCGCGCGTGAGCGTGCTGGATCTCGAGGACGACATCGCGTACGTCCTGCAGCGCCGCGCTTCGGCGTGTCTCGCGTGAGGCGGTAATGAGCGACCGCACCTACGGCGAGACCCGCAACTGCGCCGGTTGCCGGTACTGGAGCGAGATGGTCGCGCAATGCTTCGGCGGCGGCCACGTCACGGCCATGTGCCTCGCTCCGGCGCCCGCGGAGTTCCGCGGCAAGTACACGCCGCCATCGGTCAAATGCAATGCCTGGGTCAGCGGCCACTTCGGTGCCGTCGACGAACCCGGTCAAGACCCCAACGTCTACGCAGGAGAACCACAATGAGCGACGGACGCCTGGACATCTACCTCGATCTCGAGACGATCCCCGGACAAGACCCGGGCCTGCGCAACCTGATTGCCGAGACCATCACGCACCCGGCGCAAATGAGCAAGCCGGAGACGATCGCGAAGTGGGAGGCCGAACAGAAGCCGGCCGCGATCGAGGAGGCGTGGCGCAAGACCGCGCTGGACGGTGCCTACGGGCAGATCGCGTGCGCGGCGATCGCGGTCAACGACGAGCCGGTCGTCAAGGTCTACCGCGAGGACTGGGAAGACGAGTGCAAGCTGCTCAAGGAAATCTTCGTGGTGCTCACCGACATCCACAAGTCGGCGCACGGGCGGCGCGGCACCTACGTCGGCCACAACGTCCTCGGCTTCGATCTGCGGTTCATGCGCCAGCGCGCGATCGTGCGCGGTGTGGTGCCCCCGCCGTGGATCCCGTTCAAGGCGAAGCCGTGGGACGACGCCGTTTTCGACACGATGACCGAGTGGGCCGGCGTGCGCGACACGGTGAGCTTGGACAAGCTCTGCCGCGTCTTCGGGATCCCGCCCAAAGGGGCCGAACTGGACGGCATCGAGATCGACGGCAGTCTCGTCTGGGACTTCGTGCAGGCCGGCCGCATCGCCGACGTGGCCACGTACTGCGCGGGTGACGTCGACCGTGCCCGACTCATTCACAAGAGGATGACTTTCGCATGCTGAACCACAGGGAGCAGGTACGCGACGCCGTCAAGGCGCATCGCGCACGCATCACCGAGATCCTGGATGGGATCGAAGCCCGGTCCGGCGCGAACGGGAAGAACATCCGCCACGCCGCGAGGCTCGTCGCCATGACGCACGAGATCTTCGTCATGGCTTTCTCGGTAGGGCAAGCGTTCGCGCGCGGCGAGGCGAGCGACGAAGACGTCACGGATGTGCGCCGCACGCTGGTCGAAAGAATGGTCATGTTCCTCTGGCGAGAGATGAGATACCTCGACCTCGACGACATGCTCTCGGCCATTGACGAGGCCGGCCCGTTGGTCGACGTTTTCGATCACGACGTGAACGAACTGTCCGAGAAGATTCAATCCAAAGGAACCCCGGGGCAGTGAACGAACGCGACAAGGAAACCGTGTCGGCGCCGCCGCGGCGCGCAAACGGACCCAGTGCCAGCGCGGCGGCAGCGGCGGGCTTTCCCTCCTTTCCCCGACCCCTGTTCCTCGTACCCGGCTCGCTCCCGGGGCCGCGTGATGGCACGGACAGCCGGGAAAGACCGGCATGAATTCAGGCATAGGAGAGAGCATGGAACAGGAGCCGAACAAACCCTCTGCGATCGTCGAGTACAGCCCGATCGAGTCCGGGCTCGCGGAACTGCGCAAGCGCTACGAGGGCGTCGCCTTCAACCTGCGCACCGTCGCCGGCAACGACGAGGCCCGTAAGGCGCGCATGGAGTTGGTGACGCTTCGCGGCAGCCTGGAGAAAGCCCGCGTCGCGCTCAAGGCGCCGGTGCTGGAGCGCGGCAGGTTGATCGACGACGAGGCGCGGCGTATCACAGCGGAACTGCTCAAGCTCGAACAGCCGATTGACGAGCAGATCAAGGCCGACGAGAAGCGGCGCGAGGACGAGAAACGGGCCCGCGAGGAAGCCGAGCGCCAGCGCATCCAGACGATCCGGGAAAGGATTTCTGGCATCGCGAAACTCGCAGCGGCGGCCGCGCACCTGAAAACCTCAGCGGCGATCTCGGAGGCGATCGACGATCTCAAGCTCGTCGTGATCGACGATTGGTTCGGGGAGTTCGCGCACGAGGCGAAGGCGGTCAAGATCGCGGCCTACGGGGCGATGCAGGACTTGCTCGAGGCGGCCAAGGAACGCGAGGCCGAAGCACAGCGCATCGCGGAAGAGCGCGCCGAGTTGGAGCGGCGCCGGCAGGCCGACGAAGCGCGGCTCGCCGAAGAACGCCGACTCGCCCAGGAACAGCAACAGGCCGAAGAGGCGAGACTCGCGCAGGAGCGCGCCAGGATCGCCGAGGAAGAGCGCGTAGCGCGCGAGCGGCGCGAGGCGGAAGAGGCGGCGCTGCGCCAGCAGCGCGAGGAACAGGAAGCGGCCGCGCGCGCCGAGCGCGAACGCATCGCCTCCGAGGAGCGCCGGATCGCGCAGGAACGCGAGGCGCTGGAGCGCGCACAGCGCGAGCAGGCCGAGCGGGAAGCGGCCAAGAAGCGCCGCAAGGCCGTGGCGCAGCAACCCGCGCCCGCGGTTCCGCGCCCGACGGCCGACATGATCCTCGATGTCGTCGCCCTTCACTTCAGCGTGGACAGGCTCACCGCGACGACGTGGCTTCGCGAGCTTGACTTCGACGCGCTGCCGGCATGAACGCCACCCAGGACCCGCGCAAGCAGGCGGTGCTCGTCTCCGTCCTGATACTGACGCCATCGGAATTCCAGCAGGGGTTCTACGAGTGGTTGAAAGAGAACTGGCGGATCTGGGTGAAGTTCGAGACGTGGGCGCTCGAGATGGTCGCGAAGCGCCAGCACTACTCGGCCAAGACCCTGTTCGAGTTGATCCGGCACCACACGCGGATCACCGAGAACGACCCGAAATTCAAGCTCAACAACATCTGGACGCCGGACTGCGCGCGGCTCTTTGGCCTGCTGCACCCGGCGCACCGCGACTTCTTCTCAACCCGCAAGCGGCTTGCCGCACAGGAGATCGTATGACCACGAACACGCGCATCTACGTCGTCACCAACAAGGCGACCGGCCAGCACCGGCTCGTCCGGGCGGCGAATTCGATCCAGGCCCGCAACCACGTCGCGCGCGAGTCCTTCGGCGTGCTGCTCGCCAGCCAGGACGACCTCGTGCGGCTCGTGGGCAGCGGGCAGACCGTCGAGGCCGCCGGCGCTCCGGTCAACGAAGGAGACGACGAATGAGGCCGATCCCGTTCGTCGTGGCCGCGACGGCGCACGGCCCGATGATCGTCAGCATCAACGACCGCAAGGTCACGCCGGACGGTCGCACCGGCATCGGCGTGGGCTGGCAGATCTTCAACATGGGCGCGTTCGACCCGGACGAGGTCGAACTGGCCAAGAACATCCTGCGCTCGCGATACAAGAACCACGGCGAAAACGTCTTCGCGCTCGACCTGGGCGCGAACATCGGCGTGCACACGATCGAGTGGGCTCGGCTGATGCAGGGGTGGGGTCAGGTGTTCGCGGTGGAGGCGCAACAGCGGCTGTTCTACGCGCTGTGCGGGAACATCGCGATCAACAACCTCTTCAACGCGCAGGCGATCCACGCTGCGGTCGGCGCCACGGCGGAGGGGATCATGGAGATCCCGCTGCCGAACTACTACGACCAGGGCAGTCTGGGCTCGCTCGAGCTGCGCAAGAGCGATCGCAACGAGGACATCGGACAGCCGATCGACTACTCCAAGACCTTCCCGGTGTCCACCATCACGGTCGACTCGATGGCGATTCCGCGGCTCGACTTCGCCAAGATCGACGTCGAAGGCATGGAGATGGAGGTGCTGGTCGGAGCCGAGGCGACCATCACGTCGTTCAAGCCGATCCTCCTGGTCGAACACATCAAGAGCGACGTGATCGCAATGAAGGACTGGCTGGTCGGTCACGGCTACAGCGTCTACCCGGCCGGCATCAACCTGATTGCCGTCCACAACGACGATCCGTGCATCGACGACGTCGTGCAGCAGAACGGCGGCGGCTGATGCCCTGACGCGGGTGATCCCATGAGCTTCTTCACGCAAGCCTACCTTCTCGACAAGTACGGCCCACGCCTGGACGTCCAGCAGGCTGCGGAGGCCCTTGGGTTTTCCGAGCAGAGCCTGCGCAACCGGCTGTCCCGGAAGTCGATCAACCTGCGGACGTACCTGGACGGGGGCGCGCGGTTCGTGGACGTGCGCGACCTCGCGGAGTACCTGGATCAGGCGCGTGAAGGTGTTCGGGCCTGAGATGGGTGTACCGCTTCAGGTGCCGCCAGTCCTCGTGCCCCGTCACGAGCGGCACCTGCTCGATCGTCATGCCGGACTCGAACAGGCGCGACGTGGCTTCGTGGCGGAGATCGTGGAAGGTCAGATCCATGACGCCCGCGGCGCGGCACGCCAGCAGGAACGCCTCGGAGATCGGCTGCGGGTTCGCGGGGAAGATCCGTTCGTCGGTCTTGGGTTGGCGGTTCAGGATCGCCCAGGCGTCGTATCCGGTGACGTCCAGCATGGGCACCCACTGATGGTTGCCCTTCTTCTTGCGCGGGTGCTTGCGGTCTCGGATGAGGACGCACTTCTTCTCGTGGTCGACGTCGGCCCAGAGGATGCGCGAGATCTCGCCGCGGCGCATTGCCGTCGCCACGGCGAACTGAACGATGTCCCGCATCATCGGCGGCAGCTTGTCGAGGATCGCGTCCAGCTCCGTTTGCGTGGGACGACGGTCGCGCTCGGTGCCGGGGCCGACGAGCCCGCTGTATTCGAGCAGCGGCATGGCGGCGCCGACGACGTCCGGCAAGACCCGGTTCAGGGAGATCGCGGCGTACTTGAGCACGGTGCCGAGTTTGCTGACTTCCATGCCTACCGTGTAGGGGTTTGCGCCGTCGAGCGCCCGCTTCTTACAGAAGTCGGCCAGCGCCTGTGGCGTCAGGTCGTCGACCGCCTTCCCCTTGAGATCGCGCTCGAGGTGCACGAGCATGTAGTGCTCGTTCGACTTCGGGTTGATGGGGCGCGGCCCGCTATCGCGGAGCTCGCGGAAGATCTCGACGGCGCGATCGACGGTCGGTCCGCTGGCCTTCGGCGCGCGTCCCGTTCGGATCTCGCGTTCTGTATCCTTGCCGAACTTGCGGGCGCGCTCTTCGGTCCTGAAGGTCTTGCAGATCGGCTCGTGGCCCTTGAGCCGGATCAGGACGCGCCAGGAATTCGGACCTGTCTGTGTGACGCTGGCCATGCCTCACCTCGTATCAAATATCACTTGGCGTATCACGCAATGCGTATCACGCCGATGATACAAGGGGATACAAGGGGATGCCAGGAGATTGATTTTCATAGTAGAGTAGTATCCGCCGCCCCCGTAGCTCAAGGGGTCAATTACACCGTCCACGCTAGGTCTCGGGACGGCTGTATCACTTTTCGTAGCACCACGAACCTCCGGCATGGCCGGATGCGCCCGCTCGGGGTTCGCAACCGAGTGAGGCCCGCATGAAGTATTCGCTGTTGCTACGCGAGGCGAAGCGCCACCTCTGGGACGGCCGCAGCGCCAGTTGCCACTACGAAGACGGCAAGGATATCTACGTCTGCATAGCGATCAGCCGTGCATCTCATCGGCTTGGGCTCGACTGGTTTGGTCGCGATGCGACCTTGTTGGGCAAGTGGATCTTTGACCTGTTGGGACGGCGCCCGACCCTCGAGTCATGGCTTCGCGCGAAAGGCGTTCCTCTTCCCTCGTTCATCACCGGCGAGGACCGCATTCGGGTCCAGGCCCACCGGCTTCAGTGGCTGGACTGGATGATCGCCTACTGGGAAGGGAGGGGCGAATGAAGGCGATCGTCGACCGACGACTCCTGACGGCGTGTCTCGTCGCGTTCACGTACGGGTGCGTCATCACCTGGATGATCGGCGTGGACCCGATCTTGGGAGGGCTCCTTCACATCGCCGCGGTGGTCTGGTTCTGGTTTGTATTCCGGTGGGAGCGCGTCTTTCACTGGATCGTCAAGCCGATGCTGGAGGCGCAGAAGCCGCCTCTTCCCGGCCTGCGCGTTGTCTGTGCCGCGATCCGCAACGGGGACCGCGTCATCTGTGGCGTGCGCCACTTCGACGAGTTCATGGTCGACCAGATCAAGGCCGACGGCGGCGACTGGCGCCGGGCCGAGCAGGGCTTCGTCACCAACCAATATCGGTTCGTCACGCGCGAGCAGGGGCGAGAAATCGCGCGCGCCAGCGGACAGATCCTTCGGGAGTACGACCATGACTACGGACAGCTCTTCTCCGAGAACCTGTACTGATTCCCGCGGGGCGCCGGTCTTTGCCTACGATCGGGACACCGAGGTGGTCACGATCTACGGGGTCCGGTATTCGCTGGAACTCCTGCGCGCGATGGGAACGGCCGACATCGGAAAAGCATTCCGCATCGTCGCTCGCCAGGACGGGACGGTAACGCTCATGGAAATCCCCGTGTCTGAGATGCTAGTTCCTGTCGCGCGCAAGGCGTGTGTCTACGCGATCCGCGAGGGGTTGGAGCGGCTGGCCAACATGCGTGACAGCCAGCCGGACGACGAGGGCCTTTTGCTGGTGAGCAAGCGCAAGACGCGCGGCTATGACGTCCCGCTCTACGCCACATCCGATCTGGGAGTAGAGCTGACATGACCAAAGCTATCGGGGGGGGGGTGGGCAGACCCCGTGAAGGCCGCGACCATCATCGAGGGCCGCGTCTATTGGCCGAAGCGCATGGGTCGGGATGGGTTCCGGCGCGTGCTCGGGTTCGTGACGGGGCACGTCGTGTACTCGACCGGCGGTGATCGCAACTACCGCTGTTCGCCGGCGACGTTTCGCCGGTGGATGAAGCGCGAGGGCGCATGACCCGCGACCCGTTTTCTGCGTGGCTGCCGCTGAGGGACGAGACTCGGAGAGAGTGATGCCAGGAAAACCGAAGCATGGCGAGTCGTATTCGCTGGAATACAGAGCGTGGCAACAGATGCGGCTTCGCTGTCGTGATCCGAGACACGCTGCCTATCCGAACTACGGCGGCCGAGGAATCACGGTCTGTGATCGGTGGTTCGGTTCGGTTGAGAATTTCATCGCCGACATGGGGCGCAAACCGTCCTCATCTCATGAACTCGACCGGATCAACAACGATCGTGGATACGAGCCTGGGAACTGCCGGTGGGTATTGCGTTCAATCAACGATCGGAATCGGCGCAGCAATCGCATGCTTGACTTCCGCGGAGAACGACTCGCACTGGTCGAGTGGTGCGAGCGTCTCGGGATGCCGCGCGACACGGTACGCAAACGCCTGGAATCCGGATGGAGCGCTGCCGATGCTCTCACCACCAAGGTGCGAGCGAAACGCCCGAATGGATCTGCCGCCGCGCTGGTCCGCGCGAACTTCGCCCACGAATCCACATGGAAGGAGGTAGCGTGAGCGTCTCCATCCTTGTCGGCGACTGCCGAGACGTGCTCAAGACGCTGCCGGCCGAATCGATGCAGTGCTGCGTCACGTCGCCGCCCTACTGGGGCCTGCGCGATTACGGCGTTGCCGGCCAAATCGGCCTTGAATCATCGGTCGATGCATTTCTCGCGACGATGGTCGAAGTATTCCGCGAGGTCCGCCGGGTGCTTCGTGATGACGGCACGCTGTGGCTGAACATGGGCGACAGCTATGCGTCGCACGCGAGCGGGGCCCCGCAGACTGGCGTCTCAGAGCGGTCAACGCTTCGCGGCAACGGCCACGCTGGCGGAAATCCGAAGCTCGTCGGCATGCACCGCCCCGCGCGCACCGCATCGGCCGGCTACAAGCCGAAGGATTTGCTCGGAGTCCCGTGGATGCTGGCGTTCGCGCTTCGTGCCGACGGATGGTGGCTTCGACAAGACGTGATATGGGCCAAGCCGAACCCGATGCCGGAAAGCGTGCGCGATCGCTGTACGAAGGCGCACGAGTACCTGTTTCTGCTGTCGAAGCGCGAGAGGTACTACTTCAACACGAATGCGATTGCGGAGCCGGCAATCCACGCTGGGCGCGTCGTCGAATATGACGGAACGCAGAAGACGAGCGCGGTAGACGCCACCAGGCAGCGCACGACTATTGGCGGTCCAGGCGGATCGGGTCGTGTTGAAGTCGGTGAAATGCGCAACCGCCGAAGTGTGTGGACGATCGCATCTCAGCCGTTCTCTGGCTCGCACTTCGCCACTTTCCCGCCCGCGCTGGTCGAGCCGTGCATCCTCGCTGGCTCGCGTCCCGGAGATATGGTGCTCGACCCGTTCGGCGGAGCTGGAACCACCGGGCTCGTCGCTGACCGCCTGCAGCGCAACGCGACGCTGATCGAACTGAACCCGGAGTACGCTGCCATGGCCAGAGCCAGGATCGCGGCGGACGCCCCTTTGCTTTCGGAGGTAGCGTGACCGAGTGGTCCGAGGCGAGCATCGCCAGCATCCTGCAGCGCGACCTATTCGCGCGCGCACACGTCGTCGTCGACAACTGCAACTGGACCGGCCACGAGTGCGATCTGCTCGTGGTCACCACTAACATGCAAATCATCGACGTCGAGATCAAGATCAGCCGCAGCGACATGCGGGCGGACGCCAAGAAAGAGAAGTGGTGGGACCGGCGGTTCCTCGGGTACGGCCCCGAGGAAGTGTGCGAGGTCAATGGGCATGTCCGGTGGATCACGCGCCCGCCGATCCACGAGAACACTGCGCGGCAGTGGCCCCCGAAGGTATGGAAGCACTACTACGCCATGCCGCGCGAAATCTGGACGGACGCCATGCTCCCGCAGGTCGCGAGCGAGCGCTCGGGCATCGTGCTCGTCTACGTCGACGACCACGGTGGTCACCGCTACGAGGTGAAGCGACGCGCGACGGCCAACGTCGGCGCCGACAAGATTAGCGAGGCTCAGGCGCTCGGTATCGCGCGGCTCGCAAACCTTCGGATGTGGAACGCCTACCGAGACTTATCGGTGGCGAAGAACGACGTGAATTACTGGCGCGCCAAGGCGCAGGAGGTAGCAGCGTGACCACCATCGACCAACTGGAGCCATGCCCGTTTGACGGTGCGCCAGCAGAACTCCGGCACGACAACGCCGAATGGGGATATCGCCCTGGCCGCTACTTCGTGGTCTGCTCGGAATGCGGGGCCTCGTCCGGCAAGTACGACGATGAGCGATGGGAGTCCGGCAAGGGAACCTACAGCATCCGTGACGAGGCCAAGAGGATGGCTGTGGACTGGTGGAATCGCCGCGCCGTCCGCCATGTGGAGATTACGCGATGACCGACCGCGAACTGTTGCAGCAAGCACGAGAGGCGCTGGGCAGACTGTCATTCATGGCGCAGACCAGCGGCGGTACTACCGGCCGGGACGATGAGATGTGTGCGGCAATCAGTGATGCAACGCAGATTCTCGCCGCGATCGATGCCGCGCTGGCGAAGCCCGAGCGCCCCACCATCCCGGACCGCGATACCGCAACGCCGGCCACGAAGCAAGGAATGTTCAACAAGTTCATCGTTCTCCGCGTTGACCGCAGCGACGAGCCCGGCGGCAAGCACGACGGCTGCGAGTATTTCGTCCTCGACGTGGACCACGATCCGCACGCGAAGCCCGCGCTTGCGGCCTACGCCAAGTCGTGTGTGGCAACGCATCCGGCGCTGTCGGCGGACATGATCGCGCGGTATGGACTTGTGCTGCCCGATCCGAGTGGCTGGCGGCCGATCGAGGGGGAGACACTCAAGTCCGGTCGATATCTCGTCGGATCGGAACGTCACCACAATGTCGGCGAGGCGCGATGGCGTCCGAGGCTTGGGGCGTGGAAGTTCCCTTCCGCCGCGATGGCTTTCGAGCCGACGCACTTCATGCCGCTTCCCCCCGCGCCGGGAGCCGACCATGAGTAAGCCCGACGGAGGCCCGGCGTTTCCGACAACGGACCCAAACTACGAGGCCAAGTACGCCAGCGCGGGCATGACCCTGCGCGACTACTTCGCGGCGAGGGCGATCCCAATAGTAGCTGGACAAGAAGCATTGCATCCAACTTTAGGGGACGAAGGGCCGACGTATAGCGGCATCGCTTCGCGTGCGTATCTACTGGCCGACGCCATGCTCGCCGAGCGAAACAAGGGAGCCGACCATGAGTGACTTCGTGCTGGTGCCGCGCGCACCAATCGACGTACAAATCACCAACATGGTGTATGCCCTATACCACGTCAGTTGCCGGGACATCGAAGCGACGCGCGAAGAAGTCATTGCCGCGTACAAGGCCGCCCTCTCCGCCGCCCCGCAGCCGGACTACGAGCGAATGAGCGAGGAGGACGCTGGCGAAGTGATCTCAGATGCCGTGGATGATGCATTGAAGTGCGTGGATTCGTTCGTGCGGGGAACGGAAACGTTGACGTTGGCACAGTGTGTGGCGGTCGCCAGTGCCGTCGAATCCGAGGTCTTGCGCCGTCTCGGGATCACGCCATGAAAGAGCGCCCGATCCTATTCAGTGCGCCGATGGTGCGCGCCATCCTCGCCGGCACCAAGACGCAGACAAGACGGATCGTGAAGCCGCAATTCCAGAACGGCCCGGTAGACGTGATCGATGGCGTGCCGAGTTGGGACGCGCCGACGAACTACGGCGGCGAAGTGCAGATGAATACGACTCTCGGCAAGCCGTGCCCCCACGGACGCCCCGGCGACAAGCTGTGGGTGCGCGAGGCGTGGGCCTACGGAATCCATGCGCTAGCGGCAGCCCGCGATGAGGATGGACCGTTCGTGTACGCCGCAGGAGGCACCACACAGGGGCGTTTATG
>JBHGAY010000057.1:0-11328 GCA_041946735.1 Candidatus Eiseniibacteriota bacterium | reverse complement strand
GGAGGGCCATCCGCCCTCCGGAAGGTCAACTGTCAAGTAAGATCGGAACTACCCCAGGTGAACGCCGACTGCTGCCCCACGCGTGAGATCACCAACACTCGCTCCAGCCCGGCGATGGCGCGAGCGAGGTCGGCGCGCTTTTCGCCATACTGCCACCAGTACCGTCGGTAGCCTTCACGGTTGTTCCGCATCCGCTCTGGCTTCACCTTCTCCTCGACGATCCGCATCAGCGCCGGCCATCGCCGCCGGCACTCCTCTTCGCTCCGCTCGCCGAAGTTGATGACATAGCGGTGGTGGGCATGGGCGGGGTGGCTGTTCACCTCCTCGCCGCCGATGTACGGAAAGATCACCTCCCAGCACTCCGGGTGCTCGCGCAGCAGCCGGTCCATCTCGGCGATCGGCGTCGCGACTCCCTTCGTGTCGGTGTCGTCGAAGGTGAAGCCCATGCCCAGGACGTAGCTGCCCACGAAGCTCTTCCCTGCGTTCGCCTCCAGCCGTTTCGGATCCTCGTCTCCCCCGCCGTGGAACAGGAATGCGCTGATCCGATCGACCGGGCGCTCGTCGAGGCGCTTCGTCCCCTCGAACCGTCCCTTCATCCCATGAACCATGCTCACCACGACCGCCGCCATGCCCGGCCACTTGACCCGCCTCCGAACGGCGAAGATCTCCCCTCCGTGCGTGCAGATCCATCGCAAGCCGCTCGCTCGCGTGTCCCCCTGGGCGATCGTGTTGGTCGCGATCAGCCCGAAGGTCCCGCCCTGGCGCAGCAGATCGAACGCCCTTCGGAAGAAGTGAGCGACGAGATCGGCGTTCCCGTGGCTCTCCGCGTGCAGATCCTTCAGCCAGTCGGGATAGCCACCGATGTTGCCGGCGGCGATCGAGTTCTTCCCCGCGAACGGCGGATTCCCCACGAACGCATCGAACCCCGGGTTCTCCCGCTCGAACACCTCCGGGAACTCGATCTCCCAATGGAACGGCGCGAACGGCTGGTTCGCCCTGCGCTGCTCCTCGAGCCAGGGCCGGAACTGCACGGCCTCTCCGACGGCGACCAGCTTCGCGTAATCGCGGAGCCTCTGCTCGCGGATCGCGTCCTTCCTCCCCTGGAAGAACGCGGCAGCCGGCAGGTCGGCGAGCAGCCGTAGCTCGTCCATCTCCTCTTCCGCATTGCTCCACAGCAGCCGCAGCTCGTCGTCCGAGACGTCCTCGCCCGCCTCGCGGATCTCCTGCCGCAGCTCACGGACCGCGGCCAGGCGCTCCTGCACCTGCATCACCTCGAAGCCCGCCTGGAAGCGGGGCGCGTCGGCCTTCCAGTGGAAGCCCTCGATCTGCCGGCGCGACAGTCCGACCAGCGAGTCGCCGTGGCGCAGCGCGTGATCCACGAAGGTCAGCGCGTGGTCCTTGGCGAGGGTCGCGAGCCAGAGCGACATCTTCGCCAGGTCGACGGCGACGGGGTTGCGGTCGACTCCGTACAGGCACCGCTGCGCGACGAGCCGCCCCGCGAAGACATGGTCGTCCTCGTCCGGCGGGATCTGCGGTCGCGCCCCGTGCGCGCGCCACGACTCGACCAGCGCGTCGCCCAAGTAGCGGCACGCCTCCACCAGGAACGCCCCGGATCCCATCGCCGGGTCGCAGACCTTCAGATCCAGGATCTGCTCCGGCCTCGGCGGCTTGCCGTCCGCGCCGCGCAGCCGGGCCAGGATCGGATCGAGCGTCGTGCGAACGATCGGCTGCGTCAGCTCGCGCGGGGTGTAGTGCGAACCCGAGCGGCGCCGCTCCTCGCTCGGCTGCAGGACCAGCCCTCCCATGGCCACCATGTCCGGCGTCGCCGCCCGGTCGATCACCGCTTGGAGCGCCGCGTGCAGGTCCTCGACCGTCCTTGCCGCTGAGACCGCCTTCGCGACGCCCTCAGGGAGCTTCCTGTCCGCGCGCTCCTGGATCCACTTCGCCCGGCCGGCCCCCGACACCTCGAGCAGAGCGTCGAGGTCCACCGCCGTCGGCGCCCCCTGCTTCTTCTGCGACTTGATTGCGACCGAGAAGCCGGTCGCCATCTCCAGGCGGAACCCCATCATCGTTTCGTAGACAGAGCCGATCTGCTCGACGTCGAGCGCCCGGTAGGAGATGCGCTCCCCGTCCAGCACGAGCAGCTTCTCGAGCGCGCGGTAGACGGTCCCGTCGCTCACGAGCGGAACTTCGATCCTCTTGCGATTCTTCCGCGCCCCGCCGTCCTTCCTGCGTCCCTCCAGGAACGGGTACCGATCCGGATCGAACAGCACCCCCTGGCGCGCGGGGATCCGCATCTCCGGCGCCGCCGCCCCATCGTGGATCATCCGGAAGAGCGCCAGGAGCTGCGCCCAGGCGCCGTAGCGGTCCTCCATCGTGTCGGGGTAGAGCGCCGCATCCTCGCGCAGCCGCTCGTGCAGCCCGGCGAGCGAGTAGTACCGCACGAAGGTGCCATCGCCCGGCAGCATGCCCCGCTCCTCGGCATAGAGCAGGAACACGAGCCGCAGGATCACGGTCAGTAGCCCGCGATAGATCTCGTCCGGGTGCTTCTCGATCGCCTCCTCGAGCAGCGTCCCGTTCGACGCGTCGTCGGCTGCCTCCAATCCGCGTAGCAGCTCGTAGAGCGCGTGCAGCACCTGCTCGGCGAGCTTCTCCGACACCTCGTTCTGGAACTTCCGGCTGTCGGCCAGGAGGGCGGCGAGCCGCTGATGGCGGGGCAGCGCGAGCAGCCTCTGCTCCGAGAGCAGGAGCCGCATCGCCGTGCAGATCGGCCTCCCCGCCGTCTGCACCATGTCCGCGACACGGAAGTCGAGCCAGCCGGACGATTCGCGGCTCGGCGCCGACACGAGCCGCATCGCCCGCCCGTTCACGAGCAGTCCCGCCGGCACGCCGGTCTGCCGCAGCAGCCGCTCCATGCGCGTGTGCGGCGACAGCTCGAAGCGTCCCCCGTCCCGCGTCTCTTCATCGAACCCCGTGTCGCCTTCGAGCACGCGCACCAGGAGCTGCCACGGAGGAGCGCCGTTCTGCGGCTCCAGCTCGCGGACGGCGTAGTCGGGGCGCAGCGTCTCCCCCGCGTCCGGCAGCGGGACCTCCAGCTCCGGCGGGATCGGGCAGGCGTCCGTCCCCGCATATCCCTTCGGCGAGAAGCGCCATCCGAGGACCGCGCCGGCGAAGGCGCGGAAGTCGGTGATCCGCGGGTCGGCATCGGTCACGATCGCTGTCGCGGTCGCTACCGCCGTCCCCATGTAGCCCGCCACCGGCCGCTCCCGCACCTGATCGCCGGCCGGGTCGCTCGCCCCGACGACCGAGCGCAGCAGCCGCTGCCCTTCCGCGTCGCGGGAGTCGAGGATCGCCCCGGCCCGCACCAGCGCCGGCGCCGAGACGACGAGGCCGGTCGGCTGCACGAAGCCGAGCCACTGCAAGTGCGCAAGGATCTGCGGATCGATCTTCGCCATCGCTCTACTGGGTCTCCATGGTCCTTGTCCTAGTTCTTGTCCCTGTCCAGGCCCCTGTCCTTGTCCTGGTCCTTGTCCTGGTCCTCGTCCTGGTCCTAGTTGCTCTCCGGCCAGAGGTAGACGAGGCCGACCGGCTCGATCCGCCGCGCCTTCACCTCGTAGAAGTCGCGGATGCGCGCCGGCTCCTCGGCGAGATCGCGGTCGAACTGCGCGAGCCGGCTCCGCCACGAGCGCGCGTCGGCTTCGAGCTGGCGCCGCTCCTCCTCGTTGAAGCCGAGGGTGAGCTGGCGCCGGCCGTCCCCATCCGCCTCGTACTTCTGCAAACGTTCGCGCACGCGGTCCCGCTGCCGCTCGAGCGTCTCGCGCAGCTCGCGCGCTTCCTGCTCCCCCCGCTCGCGCAGCCGTTGCACGGCCGCCGCCGCCCACTCCTCGGCGCGCGGCTCGAGGAACGGCAGAAGCTCCGCGATGTCCCGCGCCGCCGAGGCGAGGAGCTTCCGCTGGATCGCATCGCCGGGCAGCAGCGCGTCCGACTCCTCCAGCGAGTCGTCGAGCAGGTCGAGCGTCTTCGCCTCCGCCGCGCGCGCGTACGGCTCGAGCCGTCCCTTGCGCCGCCTCGGCTCCACCCAACGGGCCGTCACCGGGACGATCTCCTCATGCAGCCGCTCGGCCCCACGCCCGTAGAGCGAGAGCCGCCCGAGGAGGATCACACGCGGGATCGAGTCGCGCGTCTGCGCGAGGCAGGCGCGCGAGAGGTCGTGATGCACGAACCCCTGAGCGCGGAAGCGCGAGAGCAGGCGCTGCGCGACCCGCTGCTCCAGATGCAGGTGGACGGTGTCCTCGGTCAGGATGCCGGTGTCCTCGAAGACGACCGGCCGGATCGGAGCCTCACGCCGCCAGTCGGCGAGCTTCTGGTCGGGACGACGGGGCGTGCGCAGCGTATCGAGCGTCGCCGCCCAGCTCTGATCGCGGGCGGTAGGTCCGGCGAGCGGCGGGAAGACGTAGACCCGGCGGCCGTGCTCGTCGGTCGCCTCGGCGAGCGGCGGCGCGTGCAGGATCTCGAGCGAGCAGGACAGCGCCGCCCGAAACGACCTCGGATCGAAGGCGGTCGCCAGTCGCGACTTGGCGAGCAGGTTGCGGCACCGGTCGTTCTGCGCGTCCAGCGCGTCGCGCCGCTCGCGCGCGGCTTCCAGCTCCTCCTCCGTGGCCCGCTTGCGCGCCTCGTCGAGGTCGGCCGCTTCGATCTCCTCGGCGAGCCTCTGCGCGTCGCGGTGGCGGATGCCGTGCGCGAGCCGCCGCTCGATGTCGTCGTCGATCACCTTCGAGAGACTCCCCAGCTCCTTCTTGATCGTCTCGGTCTTCCGCACGAGCACCTCCAGCACGCGGTCCTCCGCGCGCTGGGGCAGGACGAAGTAATGGCAGCGCACCTCGTCGGCGGGCTGGAGCTTGCGGTCGATCCGGCCGTTGCGCTGCTCGATCCGTCCCGGATTCCAGGGCAGGTCGAAGTGGAACAGGTCGGCGCAGTGCGCCTGGAAGTTCAGCCCCTCGCGCGCTGCGTCGGTGGCGAGGAGGATCCGCAGCGGATCCTTCGCGGGGTCGGTGTTGAAGCGCCGCTGGATCTCCTTGCGCCGCGTGCTGCTCGTCAGGCCATCGATCACCTCGATCCGCTCCTCGGCGCGATCGGTCCCCTCGATGGCAGACTCGAGGATCTCCTTCAGGTGCCGCTTCGTCCCTTCGCGGTTCTCGGTGAAGATCAGCACCCGGCGGTTGCGCCACTCCGGAGGCGGCGTTCCCTTGGGCGCCGGCTTCCCGAACGGCGGCAGATCGGGGCAGAGATTCTCGCGGATCCAGTCGATCAGGTAGCGGGTCTTCGCATCGGGCAGGTGCCGGTGCCGCTCGGCGATCTCCTGCATCTGTTCGAGGAGCGCCTTCTCGCGGCGCCAGCTCTTCGTGGCCGCCTCGTCCCGCGGGGACTCCGACTCCGCCGCCGCCGTGGCCGCTTCGACCTCGCTCGCCTCCTCCGCCTCCGCCTCCTCGGCCGTCCAGTCGGCCCGCTCGTCGTCGGCGTCGGGGGCCTGCGTGAGGAGCGAGGCGGAGGCGGCCTCGCTCGTCCCCGCAGAATCGAGAGCCGCAGCCCCGGCCGGGCGGCCCTTCTCCCACTGCCGCTCCACCGTCGCCCGGTGGACCTTGAGGCTCCGCGCGAACGCCTCGATCGAGGAGAGCAGCCGCTGCTGCAGGCCGACGACGAGGAGCCCCGCCGACGCTTGCGCCCGCTTGGAGGTCGAGGCGAAGCGCTCTTCGCGGGCGGTGCGGTAGTCGTCGAGGAGGCGGGAGAGGAGCAGCTCCGGCGCATCGACCGGGAGGCCATCGATCGGCACACGAACGATGTCGCGCTTCGGGAAGCCTCCCTGGGTCGCCCGGATGTCCTCCTTCAGGCGGCGGACCATCACCTCCTCGAGCGCCTTCGGCCGCAGATCCACGCCCCGCGTGAACCGGTACGGGTCGAGGATCTCCATCAGCGTGGAGAAGCTGTTCGAGTGCCCGTTGTGCGGCGTCGCGGAGAGGAACAGGCGATGCTCGAACCGCCCGGCCAGGTCGCGGATCGCCCGCGTGAACTTCGTCTCGATCCCGTAGCGCCCGCCGCTCGCCGGCGCGGCGTGGTGCGCCTCGTCGAGGATCAGGAGGCTTCCGGGGAGGAGCGGCCCGAGCCACTCCCGCAACGGGTCGGCGTAGGAGCTGTCGATCAGCAGGTTGTGCGAGACGAGGAAACGGCTGTGGGTGCGCCACGGGTTCACGCCGAAGCCTCGCTCGCGCCGCATCCGGGTCAGGTAGGCGCGGTCGAGGATCTCGAAGACGAGCCCGAAGCGCTCCTCCAGCTCCGCCTTCCACTGCTCGAGGACGGAGGGGGGCGTCGACACGACGATCGTCTTCGCCTTGCGCCGCAGCAGCAGCTCGCGGGCGATCAACCCCGCCTCGATCGTCTTGCCGAGGCCGGTGTCGTCGGCGATGAAGAGGGTGACGCGCGGGAGGCGCAGCGCCTTGCGCAGCGGCTCCATCTGGTAGGCGTCGATCTTGATACCGGCGCGGAACGGCGATTGGAAGAGCGTCGGATCGGTCGCCGTCACGCAGTTCCAGCGGAGCGTGTGCAGGAACGCCGAGAACATCCGCGGAGGGTCGAAGCCCCGGCTCGCGAGATCCTTCCAGCCCTCCTCCTCGAGGATGCTGCGGTCCGGCTCGTGGCTCCAGAAGACCGCCAGCGTCTGCCCCTGCGCGTCGTCCTCGGCGCACGCGAGCCGTACGACGGCGGACAGCCTCGGGTCGGCCGCCGGTTCCACCTCCTCGACCAGCCACTTGCGGGACCGTACATGCACCAGCTCTCCGGGCTGCGGGAGCCGGGTGGGCAGGTCGGTGTGGGTGGTGGACCCCGTGTGCGCGTCGGCCACTCGGCCGGCCTTATTAGAGGTAGACACCCTCGCCCCTCCTCACTTCGTCAGGTTGCGGCGGCGCCGGCGGTGCGGGTGCGCCGTTGCGCCGCTGCGCCGGTGCGCCGCTGCCGGCGCCCCGGCGGTGCCGGCGGCGCGGTTGCGGCCACCGCACGTGCCGGCGGTGCTGGCGGCGCAGGCGGCCGTGCCGGTTGCGTTTGCGGGGGCGCCGCTGCCTGCCCGCATGGTTCCGCGGACCTGTCGTCGTCTCCCTGCGTGGTGCTGCCCCTCGGTTTCGACATCGGCCCGATTCGTCCGCTTTCGTTCAGATGGGCGCGAATAGAGTACCCGAGCGCGCGGGGTCGCTCAAGCACTTATCCGGGCTTCCCGTACGGAGTTGCCGGTGTGCAAGGGGTGTCGACCGGTGTCACCCCGGGCTGTCTATGCCCGAGACGCCGAGACAGCGAGACACCAGCTATCCGGCGCGAAAGCGCGAAAGCGAGCGCGGAAGGAACGAGGGAACCGCCGCGGCGCCGCCGACCATCCCCCGCCCGCCAGAGCGCCAGAGAGGGTCCGGCCGGCACGAGATGCGGTACATCGCCGGAGTTTGACCGAGAGATCAGCGCATGGTGCGCGTCGAGAGGATCGGAAAGCCACCTGACTCCTGTGTCACACGCGCGCAGACTCGGTGACAGCATGATCTCTTCGCTCTGCCAAGCGTGGCGACAGATCGGGCACCCCCGTGGTGCTTTACCGAATAGCCGACCAGCCGTCCGAAGAGCGAGCACTCGCCGCTCATTAGCCAATTGAGTCGTCGCGACGCGACCTGCCTCTCGAAAGCCGAGGATATAGCGGACGGCGACCATGCGTTGAGCCGTCACGGGCAAAGCACTCCTTGAGTCATAACGCCGTGCATCACCCGCGGACGCGAGGCAGCCGGCGGGTGAACGCCATCGTTAGCCAGTCGGCCCTTCAGGCTCATCGTGCGTGCCGCCTTGTCGTGACCGGCGGATGATCTCCGGCAGGTCCATGCGGATCTGCCCAATCTCTTGCGAGATCTTACCGACGTTGCGCCGGGTTGTGTCATCACCCAGGATGCGCTTCCGCTGAATCCAGCGGAATCCAATCCACTTTGTTATAACTGCGATGTCTATTGGGCCGCCTACAAGGGGAACCATGTCGGCGAAGCGCTGATAGTCTGGCGTGGTTTGGACGAGGTACCTGGCATAGTCGATGGCATCAGGCAAGGTCATCTTGCCGAAAGCCGGGACTGGTGTAACTGCACCGTCGGGATTCGCGAATAGTTTCTGCACGACGTCGCGGACTCCCGTCACCGTTACCCCGTACTCAGGCGGCCCGTCATCTCGCTCTGGATCCTGGCCGACTGTGAACCTCACGACAGATGTGCGACCGATATCAATGTCGCCGGAGTCATACCCGCTTATTTGGAAGCCTCCGCGCTCCGTGCCCGGCGGCACTCCGCCTAGACTCGCGTCTGTCCGGATAGCGGCCGCAAGCTGCCGGGCCATGGCGTCCGCGATTTCCACGAGCTGCATTCCGACCTTGTAGACCGTGGTACGAAACACGAGCACGTGGTTGAAGAGAGAACGGCCATTGATGGTGGACTGGCCGAAGAAGACCAAGCCGCAGTTATCCAAGTAGAACAGCTTGACCGCTAATGGAGTACTGCCGGCGGGAACTCCAATCGGGGCCAGTGAGATCACACCGCCGGCGATCCTCCTGACCACAGCTCGGGCACTTGTGTGGCTGAATCTGAACCCGATGCCGAAGAGGGACGAACGACGACGCTAGGCTGTCCGAAGCGAGGACTATCCCATCTGGTACTCTCACCGACACGTTTAGAGTCACTGCGTCCCCCCCATGTCTGGCTCACGCCACTCCAGCCGTTCGTTAGCTTCCCGACGCATCCTCCGAAGCTCAGTTGCCATTCGGTGGGATCAGTCCGGCGTCCCGGATGACCTCAATCCCCGCCACCAGCAAGTCCGTCCACGGGAGCTTCGTACCCCAAGCTGCAACGAGCTCCTCCTTCCTGGTAGTGAATTGTGGAAGAACCTCCTGCACGGCCCGCGGCGTGGCAGTCACGATCGCATCGTCGCGACTTGCCAACCAGGACATGACAGCTGGTATGATACCCTCTACTGAGAGGTCATACGTACCCGGATCATACCCTGCCAGGTCGGAAATGACGCGCTGGTAAACGTGATCTGTTGGAACGAGCACCAGCCAGTCGTGTGTGTCGGGGCTTTCAGGTGTGCTAGCGAATCGTTGGGCCATAGCAATGCCAAGTTCAAGGGGCATATTGAATCGCGCGAGATTCAGATCACCCTGGCCTTTGCACAACGTCAAGTCATGGATTGAGTACTTGGAGGCGCTCATCGCGCCAAGGATCCTGTCCATCCTGGAGACAGACACACTTCCGCTCTCGAGAGCACAGCGGGGCAGAAAACCGCAGGCCAACGACGAAAAGACGACCGCATCAAACATCGGTGTGTAGTCCGCGGTAAATGGACAGTTTATAAAGACCGACCTTTCCCGCGGGAATTTCAGGAGGCCAACTCCCACGTGGTGGCGGAAACGGGGATCATTCATCAGAGACCCCCTCCGCATCCTCGGCATCGGGGATCTCGTGCGCTCGCAGAGCACTGATCATTTCAGTAAAACGTTGCGCCGCGGCCTGGACATCGGCTTCGGATGGACGCGCGGACTTCGTCCTTTCAGGTCTGGAGATCGAAGCAACAACCTCATCTCCTGCCCGCTCGGCCACGTCGCGAGAGACCTCGGACAGACGGATGGAATGCCAAGAACGTGCGAAAGGCGGCGCTTCAGCCCCACCGAGAAGAACGGGAAGCACGATCCAGGTCCTGCGCCGCCATGCAGTCTCCAGGATCGTAGACCACTCCCGCGAAAGCCATGGCCGAGACGTGCTGGACGCTTTGCTAAGCACTAGGAGACACAGGCGCGATGAATCGAGCGCCTCTCTGATTCTTCGACCAAAGTCATCACCCGGGCGCAGGTCGTCTTCCGCCAGCCAGCATGTCAGGCCGCGGCTGCTCAAGGCCTCAGTAAGAAGTCGTGCCGCCGACAAATCCTCTCGGGCATACGAGACGAAGACATCTACCGCCCCGGCGCCGGTTCCCCCTGAGTTGTTCTGAGGTTCTTTGCTCATTCGACCTCTCCTTCTGCCGGCGGCGAGCACCGAACCCCGCTAATGCACGGTGCGGCGGTGAGCGGCGCGTACCACTGAAAGAACGAGCGGAGCCTTGTGCTCCAAGGGCCGCTCACCCGCTGGAACAGGGAGTTCGACAGCATGTCAGGCCGCTGAAGAGCCTGTGGAAACGAGAGAGACATCACACGGCCTCATGGTTGGTTTCATGTGTCCCTGCGATTTACCCGGAGGACTTGGATGGCGTGCCGACGCGTATTTCGAATCCTGGTTCATCGGGCGGCGCTCCAAACAGACCAAAGCGAACCACGATGTTCTTGGTCGTCTCGAGCATGAACGGAGCGTCGTAGCTGGTTCCAGAACGTCCCTTGAACATGAGGTAGCCCTTGGTACGGAAAACCCCGGGGAGGCGAACGCCCCGGCCATGCCGCAGTAAGACGCGCGATGAGGAAGTCGGATAGCGACCGATGGCCAGACTACGGTCTTCTCGATCGAATTCAAGAGGCAGCAGAAGGTCGCGGGTCACGCACTCGGCGTCGCGCGATACCTGGTAGCGTAGTTCTATAAACCACATCACCTCACCAGAGGTGACGTGGCGCTCCAGGTCCGGGGCGGCAGTGCTGTAGAGGCCCGACTCTGTTCCCGCCGCGGTGATCACCTCGATTACAGCGGCGCTCGAAGCCGGCACACCATTCACTGTGACGCGCCACAGGCCAGTTAGCTCATCCTCAGCGAATGGTTCGAGGACGAAGGTCGGAAGGATGTCCCCAGTGACATGAAGAGGTTGAGTATCCCATGCCTCGGCAGCCAGAAGGGAGGAGTTCGCGGATGGCTGCGCGAGCTTGATGCTGCGTATCGCCTCCGGCAATTGAACGTAGATGTCCAAGTTCGAGAGGGGCGCCTTGTTGCGATTGGTTATGGTGAGGAGATGGCGTCGACGATCACGGATGCTCGAAAACTGCAATGGACCGTCCGAAGGGTCGGGTAGGTCAATTGGACCACTGGCAATCGCGCAGTCAGGCGGCCGGATCGGAACGATCAGATTCTCACATAGAGGCCTGAAGAGATCCTGGTACAGCCCGGCTAGGGTAGCCAGCATAGGGATACCCACGAGCACCGGCTGCCAGCGATGGTGGTGGCAAAACCACCCGCTGCTCTCCAGCTTGCACCGTTTGAGCGTACGCGTCCCGCCGAAGCATCGAGTCATGTGTTGTGAACCGCCCCGGGATTCCCGGAGGCTCCATTTGGAGGGAGAATGGGAGCCATGGGA
>JBHGAY010000056.1:0-12596 GCA_041946735.1 Candidatus Eiseniibacteriota bacterium | reverse complement strand
CCAACGAAAGCGGCCAAGGCGCCCGCTCGCTCGCGATCGAGCGAAGCGCCGGGCTCGTCACGCCGACGAGCCGGAATCGAAGCGAAGGTATTTCACACCGTACTACACGAACGAACGATCGTCAAACACAAGAATGCAAAAAAAGGTCCGGACCAGGACATGGGTAACAGATTGGTGTCAGGACATAGGTGACACCTTCGGCGAGGGGGGCTCGATTCGCAAACTCCGGGTTCAAGGCGGCCTCATGAGGTCGCTCGTAGTTGAACTCCCTGCGGAAGCGGTCGAATCGGTACTGCTGGCTGCTGATATTTCGGGAAGGCGCTTCGTCGTCTCACCATCTGACGGAGGTAGTCACTGACGAACTCGGACCTCATCTCCATGGGCGACCTCTGATACCAGGGCATGGTCCACCTCCCTGAGGTGGCCATGGTTCCCCAGACTGTTACCCATGTCCTGACACTTCCTTGTTACCCATGTCCCGAGTTCATACCAGATGAAGATAGAAGTTCCTTTGTGTCCTTGCGGCCCGGGTGCGTTACCCTTCGTCGTTCTTCTGCTTCAGGAATCGAAGGCCGAACGAACGGAGAATCCGAGTCGACATGTCGAGGAATCCGAAGCTTCCCGTCGAAGGGATCGCCCACCTCCTGGTCGTCTACTTCGTCTGGGGAAGCACATACCTGGCGATCCGAATCGCCGTCCGAGATGGGGGAGGCGGCTTTCCTGCCTTCCTGCTGGCGGCATCGCGCACGCTCGTCGCGTCCGCGGTGCTACTCGGATTCCTGGCGATTCGAGGAAAGCGGATCATCCCGACGCGGCAGGAAGCTCCGGCTCTCCTCGCCAGCGGCATCCTGCTGTGGGTCGGCGGCAACGGGCTCGTGACCTGGGCGGAGCGCCATGCGGATTCCGGGTATGCGGCGCTCCTGGTCGGGACGATGCCGATGTGGATCGCCGCGATCGACTCGATCCTCGATCGCCGCGCGCCGTCCCCTCGCCTTGCTGCCTCGCTCCTGCTCGGCTTCGGAGGCCTCTTCGTCCTCACCTGGCCGATGCTGCGTGAAGGGGCGCGCGCGGATCTGCACTCCGTAGTCGCCCTTCTCGTCGCCCCTCTCTCCTGGGGGATCGGCCTCGTGATCCAGAAGCGCCGGCCGGCCGCGATGTCTCCCGTGGCGAGTTCCGGGATTCTGCAGCTCGCCGGCGGTCTCGGGCTCGCCGCGCTTGCCGCGGCATCGGGGGAGCGTATCCCGCATCCCTCGACCGAGGCCTGGCTCGCGTGGGGCTACCTGGTCGCCGGCGGGTCGCTGCTCGCGTTCACGTCATTCCTGCGGGCGGTGCAGCTCTTGCCCACGCGGATCGTAGCCACCTACAGTTACGTCAACCCGGTCTTGGCCGTGTTCCTCGGATGGCTCTTGCTTGGCGAGACAATCACCGAATGGACGATCGCGGGGACGGCGCTGATCCTGGCCGGCATCGCCGGCACGTTCCACGCGCCGCCCCCCCGCATCGTTTCGAGCCTCGACTCGGACTCCGGCCGCAGGCTCAGAACTGGTGAATACTCGCGTTCGGCTGATAGGTGTAGCGGAACGTGATCGTGCGCGATCCGGGATCCCCGCCCAGGCTGGTGACCTGGAGCTTCGACCAGTTGCCGGTCGAGGTCTTGATCGCGTAGACGGCGTCCTCCACGATCGCCACCTGATCCGTCCAACCGTTGTCCGGCGTCGTCGTCAGCGCCCACTTGTCGTCCCCGATCCCGAGCAGCTTGATGTTCGTGTGGTGATACTCGCCTCCGAGAAGGTCGGGGCTCTTCAGGCTCAGATCGGCGGCGGAGCTATCGTCCTCGGCCATCGTCCCGAGATAGAAGTCGGTCGCCTCGAATCGGTTCGGGTTCGAGGCGTTCAGCGAGACGGGAAGGCCGGCGGAAAGGTCGTAGCCGCTCGGCTCATTGGGATCGGCGAACTCCGTGATCGTGATGTCCGACCTCTCCAGTCGAGCGGCCGCCGTCACTTCGTTCGATGGATCGCTCAGGCTGCCGTCGTCCAGCTCGGCTCGCACGTGGTAGTAGTACAGCGTGCCGTTCGTCGCGCCGGTGTTCAGGTGCCGCTCCTGCCCGCTGTTGACCGTCCCGACCCGCTTCGGCTCGAGCTGCGAGGGATCGACGCCGACCAGCGACGTGGTATCCCGATAGACGTTGTAACGGCGGAAGTCATCCCGATCCTCCGACGGGCTCGCGTCCCAGGTCAGGTCGATCTCCCCGTCGCCGTTGACCGCCGCCAGATTCTCCGGCGGATCGAGCCCCGGAGGCGGGTTCGTCCCGTTGTCGTCGTCGCTGCACCCGAACATCCCGATCGTTCCGAGCGTCGCCAGGATGGCGAGCGCGAGGATTCGCGGTATGATCCGATCCATCCTATGGTCCTTCATGAGTTCCTCCCCATTGCCCCTCGGCTTTGGTGGGCCGCTGGGGCCGATCGTACAGGACGGACTCCGCCCGCGCAGCCGGGGCGCTGCGCTCCGGTGCGATCTCGATCGCTCGGGCCCGGCTTCGGCCTCCTCCTGGCGGTCCTCTGCCTCCTCTCCGTCCTCTGCCTCGCTCTCGGCTGCCAGCGCGGCGCTCCCGAGGGGTCGGGTCGAGAAGGTGGGCAGGGCGGCGGGCACGCACCCGAAGCCGGCGCCGGGCTGCCGCAAGGCGGCCAGGCAGCTCCGAACGACAGCCTCCCGGAGACAAAGGAAGGGACGATCCCGCTCGAAGGGTTCCAGGAGCCCTTCACATTTCGGCTGTTCTCCGTTGCGGGACAAGGTCTTGCCGTACCATTCCACACCTACGTGCCGAACGACGTCCTCGCGGAGGTGATCGAATCGGCCAAGCCGCAGGAGGGTCGCGGGCCCGCCGGCGTGGATGCGGTCCGCTTCGTCGCCAACTTCGAAGGGCAGCGGACGGAGGACTGCTTCCTCGCGGTCCGTTTCCTGGACGACGGGACGACCGAAGACCAAGCGCGGCAGGAGCTGGAGAGGTCCGCGCAGGAAGGGCGCACCGAGCGGGCCGAGGGTGTCCCTCCTCGCTTCCCCGGCTCGATCGACGAGGCGGACTACGCCAGGGAGAAGGATGGGGGTCCCGAGTGGCTCCAGGGGACGGTCGCCCTCGGCCGCCGCGGCCCCCGCTACTACCTCCTGACGCTCCAGGTGCCGGAAACCTACGAGGAGGGGTTCGTGCCGCGCGCGCTGTCGATCCTCGAGGAATGGCGATGGGAGGACGGGGAGCCGCCGTCCAGCGGGCCGATCCCTCTGCGCCCGGAATGAGCGGGGAGAGCCGGCCGCTGCGCATCGGCGTGCTCCTGCGGCACATCGAGGAGAAGGGCGGCATCGCCGTCTACACGAAGAACCTCCTCGAGACGCTCTTCCGGATCGACGAGACGAACTCCTACCTCCTCCTCTATTCCCGTCCTTCCCAGCGCGGGCGGATCGCTCTCGGCCCGCGCGTGACCGAGCACCTCCTGACGTTCCCGACGAAGCTCCTGTGGGATCAGATCCGGGTTCCGGTCTTCGCCGCCCGGCGCTCGATCGACCTGATCTTCCAGCCGAAGCTCTCGATCCCGATGCTGGGACGGTTCGCGCGGGTCTTCACGCTCCACGGCGCCGAGCAGTTCGAGGCGCCCGAGGCGTTCGCCGCGGGGGATCGCCTGTACACGCGACTCGCAATGCCGCTCTATTGCCGGCGCGCCGACGCGGTGCTGCTCGGGACCGAAACCGCCGCGCGCTCCGCCGCCGCCCACCTCGGCGTCGATCCTTCCCGCTTCGTGGCGATCCCGCTTGCCGCGCACGCGCGCTTCCGCCCGGTCGGGCGCGAGGAGGCGCTGGCGGTCGCGGCCCGCTACGGAGTCGCGCCGCCGTACCTGCTCTTCGTCGGCGGCCTCGCGCCGCTAAAGAACTTCGGCAACCTCCTGCGCGCATTCGCCTCAATCGCGAAGGGCCGCCCGCATCTCCTGCTCGCGCCCGGATTCCTGCGCCGCGCCTGGAGCGCCGATCTCGCGCTCCTCGAAGAGCTCGGCCTCGCCGGCCGCGTGCGGTTCCCCGGCTTCGTCCCCGACGAGGACCTGCCCGCCCTGTACTCGCTCGCCGATCTGCTCGTCCTTCCTTCTCTCTCCGAAGGCTTCGGTATCCCGATCGTCGAAGCGATGGCGTGCGGTTGTCCGGTCGTCGCGACCCGAGCCGGCGGGTGCCCCGAAGTCGCGGGGGACGCCGCCGTCCTCGTCGATCCACGCGATCCGGCCGCTATCGCGGGCGGGATCCTCCGCGTTCTCGAGGACCCCGCGTTGCGCGAAGACCTGATCGCTCGCGGCCTGCAGCGCGCCTCGCAGTTCTGCTACGAGAGGACGGCGAGGGAAACGCTCGCGCTCTTCGAACGCATCGCTGCCGCGCGCTCCGGCAGGTGATAACTTTCACGATTCTCGTTCACGACCCTCGTTCGCGATCCTTCCGGCACGGCGGGGGGAGCGCACGAGCGCGCCGGGGAGCGCACGAGCAAGCATCTTTTGTTGCGAGAGGTTGCGGCCCGCCGCTACGGTTGCGGTGCTCATCGAACGGCCGCGCGACGGCAAACAAGAAAACAAACCGATCGATGGCGGCCGGGCAGCCGTATCGGGATCGTGCGCAAGAGCGCACGATCTTCGTCCATCGGCGAGCCAAGCCGGTCCGGCGGTCCCTCCGCGGATCACCGTGCCGCGGGCGCTCCTCGCGTCCGGCCCTCCGTCGTCCGGAGGTCGATAGATCCGATGAACGCGACACCGACGGCAGTGGAGAAGAACGGGCGCGGCGCCGTGCCCCTGTCCGAGACAGATCGAGAGGCGAGAGACCGGGAGGCGGCCGAGGCGAAGCTGCGCGAGCGGCTCGCGGCCGAGCGGGCGCGACTGGAGGCGGCGGCCGGCATCTCCGCCTCGCCCGCGCATCATTTCCGGAGGCAGGCGGAGCGGCTGTTCACGGCCGACCAGCGCAAGGACACGACGATCCTCTTCGGCGGCCTGACCTGGAAGCACGAGAAGCTGGTGCATGGCGGCTTGGAGGGGCTGGGATACAAGGTCGAGATCCTTCCGGTGCCCGACGTACGGGCGTTTCAGCTCGGCAAGGAGTACGGCAACAACGGCCAGTGCAACCCGACCTACTTCACGGTCGGCAATCTCGTGCAGTTCCTTCAGCGCCTCGAGGAGCAGGGGGCCCCGCGGCGCGAGATCGAGGACCGCTACGTCTTCTTCACGGCCGGCGCGTGCGGCCCCTGCCGCTTCGGCATGTACGAGGCGGAGTACCGACTCGCGCTCCGCAACGCGGGCTTCGAGCAGTTCCGCGTGTTGCTCTTCCAGCAGTCCGCCGGGCTGAACCAGGCGGAGGTCGAGGCGGGGCTCGAGATGAACCTCGACTTCTTCCTCGCGATCCTGAACGCGCTTTCGATCGGCGACCTCCTGAACGAGATCGGCTACCAGATCCGCCCCTACGAGGTGAACCCGGGGGACACCGACCGCGCGCTCGACGAGATCATGGACGATCTCCACGAGACGTTGCGCGCCCACAAGCCGTTCTTGCTCGAAGGGTGGAAGGCGAGCCTCGCGCGCTCGATCGGCGCAGAGCAGAGCGTCAACTCCCTCGGCAAGTTCCTGACCCAGGCGTTCGGCGACGAGCTGACCGCCGTCCTGCGGCGGGCGCGGGCACGCCTCGACGCGATCCCGGTCGACCGGCTGCGCGTCAAGCCGATCGTGAAGATCACCGGCGAGTTCTGGGCGCAGACGACCGAGGGGGACGGCAACTTCAAGATGTTCTCCTTCCTCGAGCGGGAAGGGGCGCAAGTGCTCGTCGAGCCGATCGCCACCTGGATCTGCTACATGATCCACGGGGCGCAGAACAAGATCCGCGATCGCAAGGGGCTCGAGGAAGGTCTCGTGGTGCCGAGCTGGCGCGATCCGATCGCGCGGCTAAGGGTCGAGTCGCGCGCGTCGAAGCGGATCCGGAAGCTGAAGATCGCCCGCCGCATGTTCGTTCGCGAGTACGAGCGCTACCGCAAGGCGCTCGGCGGGCAGGCTCACGAGCTGGCCGATCAGCTCGAGCTGGAGCGGATCGCGCATCCCTTCTACAACAGCCGGGCGGGCGGCGGCGAGGGACACCTGGAGGTGGCGAAGAACGTCTACTACCACAACAAGGACCTCTGCCACATGGTGCTGTCGCTGAAGCCGTTCGGCTGCATGCCCTCGACGCAGTCCGACGGCGTGCAGTCCGCGATCGTCTCGCAGTTCCCCGAAATGATCTACCTGCCGATCGAGACCTCCGGCGAGGGGGAGATCAACGCGCACAGCCGCGTGCAGATGGCGCTCGGCGAGGCGCGCGCCCGCGCCCGAACGGAGTTCGCCCGCGCGCTGCGCGAGGGGGGCTACCCGCTCGAGCAGGTGCGGGGATGGCTCAGCGAGCATCCCGAGGTGGGCCGCGCCGGCTTCGCGGTCCCGCATCGGAAGGGTTACACCGGAGTCGCCGCGAACTATCTGCTCGGCGTGACGGCCGTCATGCGCGCGGCCGGGGTCGTCCCGCAGGGGGCGGTCGAAGCGCCGGAGCCGGAGGCGGAGGCGGTCGCCGAGGAGGCGGCGCCGCAGGCGGGAAGCTGGCGAAAGGCGCAGGCGACGGCGGCGGCGCTCGCCCGGGCGAGCGAGTCGCTCGTCGTCCAGGCGGCGGCCTCGACCGTCCGGACGGAGTCGCACGGCTGCGGGTCGAAGAAGGAGGAGTTCGCCGTATGATCCGCGTCGCGAACGTGAGCCCTCCGGTCCCGCGCGACGCGCACCTCTTGATCGGCCTCGACGTCGGATCGACGACGGTCAAGGCGGTCGTCGTCGATCCGAAGAAGGACGCGATCCTCTGGCAGGACTATCAGCGCCACGAGACGCGCCAGCCGGAGAAGGTCCTCGAGTTCCTCGAGCGGATCGAGACCGATCTCGCGCTGCCGCCTTCCTCCTTCCGGCTCTTCATGACCGGCTCGGGAGGCGCGTCGATCTGCCGGCGCCTCGGCGGCAAGTTCGTGCAGGAGGTGACCGCCGTCTCGCTCTCGGTCGAGAAGCTCTATCCCGAGGCGAACTCGGTCGTCGAGCTGGGCGGGCAGGACGCGAAGATCATCGTCTTCAAGGAGACGCCGGGGAGCGACCGGAAGAAGAAGCTCCCCTCGATGAACGACAAGTGCGCCGGGGGGACGGGAGCGGTGATCGACAAGATCAACGCGAAACTCCGGATCCCGGCGGCCGAGCTGTGCGAACAGGGCTACGAGGGGTTGAAGCTCCACCACGTGGCCGGAAAGTGCGGCGTCTTCGCCGAGACCGACATCAACAGCCTGCAGAAGCAAGGGGTCCCGCGCGACGAGCTGATGGCCTCGCTCTTCGAGTCGATCGTCCAGCAGAACCTCTCGGTGCTGACGCGCGGGCACACGCTGCGCCCCGTCGTGCTGCTCCTCGGCGGGCCGAACACCTACATCCGCGGGATGGTCGAGGCCTGGCGCCACAACATCCCGATCATCTGGCAGGAACGGAACATCGCCGTCCCCGACCGTCCGATCGAGGAGCTGATCGCCGTGCCGCAGAACGCCCAGTACTTCGCGGCGATCGGCGCCTGCGAGTTCGGAAAGCAGGAGGAGGACGGCACCGGCCTCTACCAGGGCCGCGAGCAGCTCCAGCGCTACATCGAGGTCGGCCGGGCGGAGGAGAAGGCGAGCCGTGGCTCGCGCGGCCTCGCGAAGGACAAGACGGAGCTGGAGCAGTTCCTCGATCGGTACAAGAAGGAGCCGTGGGATCCGGCCCGCTTCGAGCCGGGGACGACGGTCGGCGGCTTCATCGGGATCGACGGAGGGTCGACCTCGACGAAGGCGGTCCTGATGAACGCCGAGGGAGAGCTGCTCGCGAAGGCGTACCAGCTCTCGAAGGGCAACCCGATCGAGGACACGATCGAGATCATGAAGTCGCTGCGCCACCAGGTCGAGTCGCAGGGAGCCGCGCTCGAGGTGCTCGGCGTGGGGACGACCGGCTACGCGAAGGACGTCCTGAAGGACGCGCTCGGCGCCGACGTCGCGCTGGTCGAGACGGTCGCGCATACCAAGAGCGCGCTCCACTACTACGACGACGTCGACGTCATCTGCGACGTGGGCGGCCAGGACATCAAGATCATCATCCTGAACAAAGGACAGGTGAAGGACTTCAAGCTGAACACCCAGTGCTCCGCCGGCAACGGCTACTTTCTGCAGTCGACGGCGGAGGGGTTCGGCTTCCCGGTCGAGAAGTTCGCCGGCATCGCGTTCTCGGCCGAGTCGATGCCGGAGTTCGGCTACGGCTGCGCGGTCTTCATGCAGTCCGACATCGTCGACTTCCAGCGCCAGGGATGGCGGGCCGAGGAGATCATGGCGGGGCTCGCGAACGTCCTGCCGAAGAACATCTGGCTCTACGTCAGCCAGATCCCGAACCTGCCGAAGCTCGGGCGGAACTTCGTCCTGCAGGGAGGCACACAACACAATCTCGCCGCGGTCAAGGCGCAGGTCGACTTCATCGAGGAGCGCTTCGCGCGCCGCGGGGAGAAGGCGAACGTCTGGGTCCACAAGCACACCGGGGAGTCGGGGGCGATCGGGGCGGCGCTCGAGTCGATCCGGCAGTACAAGGACAACGGCGTCCGGACGAGCTTCATCGGCCTGGACGCGGTCGAGCGGATCGAGTACGAGACGGCGCGCGACGAGCGCACGCGCTGCTACTTCTGCAAGAACAAGTGCCTGCGGACCTTCATCGACGTGAAGACGAACCGCGCGCCGGCGACCGCCGACGCCTTCGCGTACAAGCAAGGCCCGGAGGAGCCGCACGCGGCGCGCATACGCGAGCGGGACGCGCTGGACGAGGTGGCGACGATCGTGGGGGAGGTTCCTCCCGCGACGCCGCCGGCCGGCGGGGAAGGCGGCGCCGGCAATCCGAAGGGCAAGTCGCGGCTCCCGCTCGCCGAGGGAGCGACGCGCATCATCATCGCCACGTGCGAGAAGGGGACGGTCGAGGACGTCGACGCGATGCGGGTGATCAAGAAGGGGCTCGACGCCGTCAAGGACGCGAATCCCAACTTGGTCGAGATCGCCGCCGAGGCGGCCTTCAAGTCGTTCGCGCCGTCCCTCGTCGCCGAGACGGGGGAGGCGGCGCGCCGAGGCCTGTTGCCGTTCAGCCGGCAAGAGCGGGCGCGGCAGCGCGAGAGGGAGGCGGCGCGGGCGCGCCGCGCCGAGATCCGGATCGGCATGCCGCGGGCGCTCAACATGTACACCCTCGGGCCGCTCTTCACCGCGTACTTCGAGAGCCTCGGCATTCCGGCGAAGAACCTGGTCTGGTCGGACTTCACCAACGAGCAGCTCTACAAGGAAGGAGCGAAGCGCGGCGCCATCGACCCTTGCTTCCCGAGCAAGGTCGGGATCCCGCACGTGCACAATCTCCTCTACACCCATCACAAGAAGCGCAAGCTGGATGTCATCTTCTTCCCGATGGTGGACGATCTGCCTTCCGACCTGAGCGGATGCCAGGCGCACCGTGCCTGCCCGACCGTCACGACCACGCCTGAGTCGGTCAAGGCGGCGTTCACGAAGGAGGGGGACCTGTTCGCCGAGATGGGAGTCGCCTATCTCGATCCGATCGTCAACCCGGGCGAGAAGCCGCTCTTCGAGCGGCAGATGCTCGCCTGCTGGCAGGAGCGGCTCGGTCTCTCCGAGCGCGAGAATGCCCGCGCCTGCGAGGCGGGATGGGCGGCGTACGACACCTTCGTCAACGCGATCCAGCGCGGGACGGCGCGCCAGGTGCTCGAGCGCCTCGAGGCGGAGGAGAAGCTCGGCATCGTCCTGTTGGGCCGTCCCTATCACAACGACCCGGGGATCAATCACGAGATCCTCGCCGAGTTCCAGAAGCTTGGCTACCCGATCCTGACGCAGGCGTCGCTGCCGATCGATCCGGACATCCTCGAGCGTCTCTTCGGAGACGATGTGCGCGACGGGGCGACGCCGGACGCGCTCGACATCCGGGACGTCTGGAAGAACAGCTATAGCGAGAACACGAGCCAGAAGGTGTGGGCGGCGAAGTACGTCGCGCGCCACCCGAACTTAGTCGCGCTCGAGCTTTCGAGCTTCAAGTGCGGCCACGACGCTCCGATCTACTCGGTCGTCGAGGAGATCATCGAGTCGTCCGGGACGCCTTACTTCAGCTTCAAGGACATCGACGAGAACAAGCCGACCGGATCGATCAAGATCCGCGTGGAGACGATCGGCTACTTCCTGCAATGCTACCGGGAGGGCCTGACGCGCGACCGGAAGAAGCGGCGCGAGGTGGACGAGAAGCTCCGCGAGATCGAGCGGCGGCTTCGCGAGGAGATGGCGGCGGGTTTCCCGGTCTAGCAGGCCGGGACCCGCGGCAGCGGCCGGCGGCGCCGGCGACTGGCGACTGGCGATTGGCGATCGGCGGCCGATTCGCGGCATGACGGCATGGAGGAGAGCAGAGGCGATGGCGCGCACCGAAGCGTCCCGCATCATGTACGAGATCTATCGCGAGCCGGGGTACGACCAGCGCTACCGGGTCGTGTACTTTACCGAGCTGAACGATCACAACCGCGAGAGCGAGATCAACCGGGCGATGGCGGGGGTGCACGTCCACGACGGCTTCATCGACGAGGACCGGCGGGACGAGGCGAAGACGGTGATCGCCTCGTTCCTCGACCGGTGGAATGGGGGAGAGCCGGTCGCCGTCACGGAGCTCGAGAGCGCGCTCGACGGCGCCGGCGGGCTGCGGTGACCGCGGCGGGAATCGTCGAGTTCGAGGTGCGAACGCGGCAGAGGGTCGAGCTTCTGCTCATCACCGACTCGGTCGAGCGGATCGTCCGCGAGAGCGGGGTCAAGACAGGCATCGCCCGGATCTGGGTCCCGCACACGACCGCCGCGATCACGGTGAACGAGAACGCCGACCCCGACGTGCGGCGCGACATCCTGCTCGATCTCGACCGCCTGCTTCCCGAGCATCAGGACTACTACCGCCACGGCGAGGGCAACAGCGCCGCCCACCTGCGCGCGAGCCTCTTCGGCTTCGACCAGACCATCTGGATCGAGGATGGGCGGCTCCATCTCGGGACCTGGCAAGGGATCTACTTCTGCGAGTTCGATGGGCCGCGGACGCGGACCGTCCATGTGAGGATCGTGCCGGAACGGGAAGCGGAGGGTCGTTCGACGGAAGGGGGATCGGCGCCGGGCGAGGGGGAGCGCTGAGCGAGGCTCCGACTCGCTCGATCGGTCCGAACTCGCGCGAGGCGCTCCTCCGTCGGCGGGAGCGGGGAGCGCTCGGCTGGCGCGCCCCGGCGCTGATGTTGTTCGCGCGCGCCGTCTTCGGGGTCGCCGCGCAGGCCGTCGTCGCCGCCGTCTTCGCCCTGCGAGGGTCGCCGGCTCCGTGGCACGACGCCGAGCCGTGGCTGCCGGTCTACGCCACCCTGATCGACGCCGGATGCCTGACGCTCCTGTGGCGTTTCACGCGCCGCGAGGGGATCGGCCTGTTCGATCTCGTCGGGTTGGCGCGGGCCCGCCTCGGCCGCGACGTGTGGCTGGGCCTCGCGCTCATTCCGGTCAGCCTCGTCTTCATTTTCGCGGGCACCTATGGGGCGGGCTGGATCGTGTACGGGGCGTTCCGGCCGCCCGTCTTCCTGGGAGGCCTGCCGCTGCCCGCAGCCCTCTACGGCGTGCTGGTGTTCCCGTTGCTGTGGGGCCTGACGGAGCAGATGACCTACAACGGGTTTCTCCTCCCGCGCGTGCAGGTTCTCACCCGGAGCACGGTCGTGGCGGTGGCGGTCGCGGCGTTCGCCTGGTCCCTGCAGCACTCCTTCATGCCGGTGACCTTCGACTCGAAGTTCATGGTCTTCCGGCTGCTCGCGTCCGTGCCGTCTTCCGTCTTCGAGACGCTGCTGTATCTCCGGCTCCGCCGGCTGCTGCCGCTCGCGATCGCGCACGCCTTGATGGATGGTTCGACGGTGTTGATCCCGCTGTTGCGGGAGTAGCGTTCGCCATCCTGGGTCCCGGAAAACGCATTCGCTGTCTCCTCCAGCCCTACGACTCAACGATGCATCTTCGAGGGCGATGTACCCTCTGCGCCTGAATCGGGCTGGGGCCGCGCCGTCTCGGCCGGCGAGGGACCGCTGGCGGCGCTGGGCAGCGCGTATCGCGCCCTTCCATCCCCTTCCGTCCGTCCCGCAAGTCCGGCTCCTCGCCGCTCGCTGTTCGCGCGGCCACGAGGCACTTGCACACCGTGCAGACCCCGTGCTCGTAGCGCGTGGCCGGCCCCGCATCGGCCCCCCCAAGCCCGATCTGCGGATCGTGGCCGGTCTGCTGCGCTGACGGCCTCGCGTCCGTCTCCGGACCCCTCTCGTCCTCCCCGTCATGGTGAATGTGAAAGCCGCGCGTGACGCGCGGCGCGCGGAGCGGCGCGACGGACCGTTCCGACGGAGCGTCCGCGCAGTTGTATCACTCTGGATCACCCGGACACTTTATGTCTCGTTGCGTTACACCTGCGCGTTCGTTCACCCGAACGTGCTCAAACGCAATCTCC
>JBHGAY010000055.1:0-12727 GCA_041946735.1 Candidatus Eiseniibacteriota bacterium | reverse complement strand
GACGGCTCGGTGGACCTCGAGGCCGTCTTCGCGGTGCCGCCGCTCGCGGCGATCGGGACGGTGCAGGGCCGATGACGGAGAAGCGCGAAGAGCCGGACCTGAGGCTCGTGGGGCCGACGCCGCCGGACGAGCAGCAGCCGGCGCCTGACGACGGAGGCGCAGACCAGAAGGGGAGCCCGGAGAAGACGCCGGAGCTCCCCGCCGTCGTGATCCTGACGCTGCAACCAGACGGCCAGGGCGTGCACGTCAACCCTGGGCCCTTCCCCGGTGTCACACGCGTCGCGACGCCTCACGACGTCCGCAACATGTGCAACGAGGTCCTCTCGCAGCTCGACGCCGCGCGCGTCGTCCAGACCCTGCAGCACCAGCTCGTGGTCGAGGCGGCGCAGCCGCGCGTCGTGATGCCGGGAGCGAACAATGGTCACGATCCGCAGCTCGGGTCGAGCCTGATGGGCTACATCCGGAGCCTTGGGCGCCGTCGGTGATCTCATCGCGCGCCTGATCGGGCGCAGCGCATCGGGCAGCGGGGCAGCCGTTGCGGCTGGGGTCGAGGTGCCCTCCTCTCCGTCGCAGCGGCTCAGCCTCGCCGAGCCCGAGCTCATCCAGTCCCTCGCCCGGGCGATGGAGGACTACCGGGCCAAGGCCGCGCGGGGGATGACGTCGGACGTCGCCTCGCTGCGACCGATGGGGCCGACGCCGGCGGAAGCGCGACGGCACGGCTACATGTCGTTCGAGTCGATGCGTCGCATCTACCAGCGCAACTCGATCGTCTCTGCCGTGATCGACACGAAGATCCAGCAGGTCCTGGCTGTCGACTGGGCGATCCAGCTCCGGAAGCGGTATGCGGGGCGGTTCGTCGCGCCCGGGCGGATCGAGGAGATCACCGACTTCTTCGAGAACCCGAACCCCGATTCCTCTTGGCACGAGTTCCTCGAGATGTTCCTGAAGGACTACTTCACCATCGGGTGTGGCGCGATCGAGAAGGTCCGAAGCACTCTCAGCAAGAAGCTCACCGAGCTCGTCGCTCTCGACGCGGCGACCATCGTCCCGCGCTACGAAGCGCACGGCCGGATCGAGAAGTACGAGCAGATTCTCTACACGGCGCACGGCAAGCAGGAGACGATCCCGTTCCCCAAGGAAGATCTGATCTACCTGAAGAACCGGCCGTCGACCTACTCGCTCTGGGGCCTCTCGCCGATGGAGTCTGTGGCGCTGGAGATCGGCTCGCATGTCTGGGCGATGAACCACAACGCGTCGGCCTTCACCGACGGCAACCTGGCCGAGAACATCCTCGTCACGATCGGCGCCGGCCAGGGCGTTCTCGACAACCTGAAGGCGTTCTGGGAGGAGCATCGGGGCCAGGCGCACCTGCTGCCGCACGTGGACCTCCCTGCCGGACAGACTGGCGTCGGGGCGACGCTGCTGAAGCTCGTCGGCTCGAACCGCGACATGGAGTACATGCAGTTCGTGTACTGGCTCTTCCGCGTCGTCTGCGCGGCCTGGCAGGTCGAGCCGAACCAGGTGATCCTCCTCGAGACGATGGCGACGAAGGCCTCGACCGAGGAGATGAGCGAGGTCCACCAGAGCAAGAGCCTCGGGCCGCTGATCAAGATCCTCGGAGGCGCCTTTACCCGGGGTGTCGTCCAGGAGTGGGACTCGCGCCTGGAGTTCGCCTTCGTCGAGGAGGACCAGCTCGACGAGGAGACCGAGGCGAACGTCTGGGCCACGATGTTCGGCGCCGGGATGCCCCTCAACGAGCTCCGAGAGGCCCGTGGACTCGATCCTCTGGAGGGCCCGACGGTCACGATCGACGGCGAGCCGGTCTGCGTCTACGACCTGCCCACCAACCCCTTGACCGGCCTCCCGCTCGGCTACGAGCTCACTGAGGAAGGGCAAAGCTTCGGACCTTCGGATCTCGGTGGCGACGTGTTCCCGATGGACGGTGCTTCGTCTGGCGAGGAAGGGGGTGGTCGAGCCGGCCAGGTCTTCCCGCTGAAGTCGCGCAAGCGCGGCAAGGTGGCGAAGGCCAGTGGCCGGCGATCACCGGCGCAACCGGATTCTCCGCACGCACGGCAAACCGAGCGGGCCCAAGATGCGGCGTATCGAGCGCGCCTGCAGGAAGCGTTTGCGGCCAGTCTGGCGGGAGCTCGCCGCGAGAGGTCTGGAGCTGCTCGACGTCGAGGGGCCGAAGCGCTACGCGCTGCGCGAGCGTTCGCTCGTCGCGAAGGAACTGAGCCCCGATGACCGCGCGTGGGTGGACTGGGTCGCTCGTCGGATCACGGGCAACCTCGCCTCCGACCTCCGGGACAGCAGAGCCGTCAAGGACGGTGTCGAGCGGGCCCTCCGCGTGCGAGCCGAGGCGATCGCCTCTCAGATGCGAATCAGCTTCGACGAGGACATGTTCAGCCAGCTCGCCGCGGACTACGCCCGGATCCACGCCTACGAGCGGGGAGTGCTCGAGGCGATCAGCGAGACGAACCGCGAGCTGCTCGGGTCTGCCCTGCAGCGTGCGATCGAGCAGGGCCAGACCTACGAGGAGGCCCGGCGCTACGTCGCCGACTGGTTCGAGGACCTCGAGGACTACGAGACCTACCGGATCGCTGCCACCGAGGTCGCTCAGGCCAGCCGGTACGCCAACCTCAAGACCACGCAGGACCTCTCCGCGGAGTACGGGATCGAGATCGAGCGCTGCATCTGGGATGCGGCCACGGACGCGTGCGAGGACTGCCTTGCCCGGGACGCGGAGAGCCGCTCGGTGGAACCGCCGTGGACGGTCGAGCAGGCGATGGCGATGGGGGATCTCCACCCGCAGGACCGCTGCGATTGGATCTACGAGGTCGCGGATGTCGAGCCGTAGGAGGACCGATGGGATCGTGGCGTGATCGAGTCGCCCCGCTGCGTGGGGAACGCCAGCGGTACAAGGACGCGACGAGCGGGAAGTTCAAGATCAACCTCTTCGTCTCGAAGGCCTACGAGGACGAGAAGGGCGACTGGTACGTCGAGGGGATCGCCTCCGGCACGCGGCTCGATCTTCAGGGCGACCGGATGACGCCCGAGTGCATCGCCGACATGGCGTCGCAGATCAACTCCGGCCAGATCCCGTTCTGCACGACGCACTGGGACAGCGACTGGAACGAGGAGATCGGCTACCTGGTCGAGGGATCGGTCGATCCGGCGGATCAGCTTTTCGTGCGCGTCTGGCTCGACAAGACGATGCCCAACACGGTGACCCTCTGGCGAAAGCTTCACGGCGTCCCCGAGAGCGGGATCCCCGCGCGGAAGCTCGGCATGTCGATCGGCGGCTTCGTGAAGACCGGCCACTCCGAGCAGCGCGACGGCGAGTGGCAGTACGTGATCGAGAAGTTGCAGCTCGTGCACACAGTGCCAACGTCCATGCCTGCATACCCGGACGCCGCGATTCAGAACTTCTTCTCGAAGAACCGCGCGTTCGCCCAGGACTGGATGGGCGCGATTTTCAAGGCTGTCAGCCCGAGGCAGTCGGCTCCCGGTGGGACCGTCGACCACGCGCAGGGCAGGAGCAAGGGAGGCTATCCCATGACGGAAGAGGAGAAGCGGAAGGCCAAGGAGGCTGAGGCTGCTGCCGAGAAGGCGAAGCAGGATGAGGCCGCCAAGAAAGCGAAGAGCGAGGACGGAGAGGACGGCGCGGGCGAAGGCGGTGGCGAGGGTGGAGACGGCGGCGAGAAGCAGCAGGAACCGAAGGGCCAGTGGAAGCGGGCCGGCGACATCGAGGAGGAAGACCTCGTGTGGTGCCAGATGCCAGCCGCGGCCGCTCCCGCTCCGTCTGGAGACGGCGGCGAGTCCTCCGAGGAGGACAAGTCGCAGGGAGGCGACGACATGATCGGCAAGAAGCAGTTCGAGGAGCTCGAGGCGAGGGTCAAGGCCCACGACGAGAAGCTCGACGAGATCCTGAAGGCCGTGAAGGGCGAGAAGCCCGAAGGCGATCAGGGCGACGACGCGCAGAAGCAGAAGAGCGCCGGCACCGAGGGCGCCAAGCAGGCTGAGGCTGGCAAGGGCGGGGAGCAGCAGGGCGAGCGCGAGAAGGGCGAGCGCCGGGGCCAGCGCGACGTGATCGAGGACGAGAAGGAGAAGAGCGACCGGATGCGGCGCGAGAACGAGGACGGCGACGACTGGCTGAAGAAGCTCAAGGCCTCGCCGGAGTTCCAGAAGGCCTCGCGCCTCGAGCAGATGGACATGCTCGACCAGGCGGTCACCCGCAAGGGCTGATCGCTCTGACCGGAGACTGATAGCGGGCCACAGGCCGACGCTTCCTCAGGTCTCTCCCACTGACGGATCGAAAGGAGAGACCGAACCATGTTCCAGGCCATGAGAGGATTCGCCCCCGGTGCGGCGGACATCGAGAAGTGGATCCGCAAGGGTCTCGACTCGACGGCCGCGACGACCGGCGACAAGCTCATCCCCCAGAAGATCGACCCCTACATCACCGAGCTCAACATGCGGCTCTCGCCGCTGCGGACGCTCATCCCGCGGATCCCCTGGACGAGCGGGACATACGACAAGCGCCTCCGGTCGGCGAGGGGGCGCGGCCGGTTCGTCGGTGACGGCAAGTCCGCACCGATCGGCCGGTCGACCTACCTGTCCTTCGCGGAGCCGATCAAGCGGCTCCAGGTGCGCGGGCAGGTCACGCACTTCCTCGGCCTCGCGGCCCAGGAGTTCACCGATCCGCTCCGCAACGAGATCAAGGGCTGCACCGTCTCCGCGAACTGGCTCGAGGAGTGGGCGCTCCTCTACGCCAACAAATACGCGGACGAGACGATGTGGTCCGGGATGGAGCAGTGGAGCCAGACCGGCTACGGGAAGATCTACGACGGCAACGGTGCCACGATCTCGACCGACATCCTCGACACCGTGATCGACAACCTCCAGTCCGAGGGCGTCTTCCTCGGGCCCGACAACGCCTTCTTCCTCACGACCCCGAAGATGATCTCGAAGATCTCGAGCCTGAAGCAGTCCGGCCAGCGCTGGAACGACCAGGTCGAGGTCTCCGGCGGCTTCCGGTTCCGCGACTACCGCGGGATCCCCCTCGTCCCGACGTCCTTCATCGCTCCCAACCAGGCCTGGCCGGGCGGGACGGTGACGGCGACGCCGGCGACGTCGGGCGGCGCGATGGCCGACGGGGCGTACTACTACTACGTCTCCGCGATCCTCGAGACGGGGGAGACGCTGCCGTGCACCGAGGTCACGGCGACGATCAGCGGCGGCAGCGGCGCCGGCTCGATCGAGCTCTCCTGGACGGCCCCGGCCACGGCCGGCGCGGTCTATCTCTACAAGATCTACCGGACGGCGGCCGGTGGCGCCTCGGGCTCCGAGGTCCACTACACGACGATCCCCGGGACGCTCGTCTCCGAGGACTCGGTCGGCTTCGGCTTCCTGTCCGCGACCGACGTGATCACCTGGGTCGACACCGGATCCAGGACGACGCAGACCACGACCTTCGCGACCGGGACGGTCAGCGGGGCGGCCTACACGCCGGCCTACGCCCCGGCCAACCTCGACGAGCTCGCCGCGAACGAAGAGGACATGTGGCTCTTCTGCACGAAGGCGCCGGTGGCGGAGGATGGCAACCTCCTCTTCCTGCCGACGCTGAAGCCGATGGGCTACCAGCCTCTCCCCCCGCTGGGCGAGTACGACTGGTTCTACATCAGCGAGTACGCCGCGCTGATCGCGATCGAGCAGTACCAGACGCGCATCGCGCGGGTGAAGGCGGTCTAGCGACCGCCGGATGAGAGAGCTGCCCTGACGGGCCGGGGGGAACGGTCGGCGACCCCCGCCGCGAACCCCGGCCCACAGGGGCCACACGAGAGGAGAGGAGATGGACAACGTGGAGAAGAGGCGGATGAAGATGGCGGACGTGAGCCTCGGGCACGAGGCGAAGTACCCCCGGTTCTTCGTCATGACGCTCGATCCGTTCGTGCAGACGGCGAGCTTGCCCAACGGCAAGCGGATCGTCTTCGCGAAGGGCCGTGCGGAGGTGAAGCGGGAGGACCTGGAGTACTTCCAGGACAAGCGCCGGTTCTCGATCGAGACGTGGGCCGAGGCGCCGAAGGCCGAGGACGAAGGGAAGGCCGAGTAGCCGATGGGCCGCCTGGCGCACGTCGACGAGCTGCTCGCGCAGCTGCACGGAGTCAACCTCGACGTCCTCCGGTGGACGGGGTTCGGGGACTCCGACGCGCAGCTTCGCGAACTGCTCGAGGGGGAGATCCTCGAGGCCGAGGCCTGGGCGGAGGACTACTGCAACCGCAGCTTCACCCCGCTCGCCTCGCACGTGGACATCCTCTCCGGCCGCGGGCAGGACACGATCCGGCTCCGTCACGTGCCGATCGTCGACGTGCAGCAGCTCGAGATCCGCTCCGATGCGATCAGCGACCCGCGGGCATTCACCGAGGCCGGTCTCCGGATCCGGAAGGATCTCGGGACGGTCGCAATCAAGCCAGGCCCGTATCTGCCCTATGCGATGCCCTTCGGATCGCGGGGGATCTTTGCCTTCCCGCGCGGCGAGGGGAACATCGTCGTCCAGTACCGCACCGGCTGGGTGCAGATCGGCGACAACGTCGCGGTCTCGACCCTCGCGGACGCTGGCCACGCCGACGTCGCCCACGTGCACACCGATGCGACCTACGCCTGGTTCGACTGCCCGAAGTCCTTCGCATTAGCCAAGGCCGGGCAGCTCGTCAGCACGAGGCCACCGCTCCAGGTCCTGAAGAACGGCGTCGATGACTCCGCGACCTGGACGATGGTCTCCTCCCGACAGCTCCGGTGCCCGATCGCCTCCTACACGGCGACGGCGACCTACCTCTTCGCCTACGTGCCGGCGGCCGTCGGGCAGGCGGTGGCGAAGGCCGCCGCGGCGTGCGTGCTGAAGCGCAAGGGCACGGTCGATCACCCCTCGAGCGCCCAGGGAGCGACGTCGCTCGGTTCGGGTCCCTGGCGAGAAGACTACGGCGAGTACCAGTTCGCCGGCCACGTGAAGGCCTTCGAGGCGGATGCCGAGGCGCTGCTGCGGAACTTCCGCCGCGGCTCGGTGACTTAGGAGGGAACGATGCCGAAGGGCATGAACGCGGAAGAGGCGCAACTCGCCTACATCGTCAACCAGAAGCATCGCTTCGCCGATCTGCAGTCCGCAGCGCTCACGATCACCCCGAAGCGGGGGACCAAGATCGTGATTCAATCCTGGCTCTTCAAGGGAGACGGGACCCTAACGAACGCCACGATCACCTTCGCCTCGGCTGGCGCCGACTCCGTCGTCTATCGAGCGCCGACGGGACAGATCGCGGTCCAGGGCTTCCCGTTCTTTGTCGCTGGCGACTTCGACCTACCGGTCACGATCACGCTCGCCGGTTCTGTCGGCGGGACCTACAAGGAAATCACGGTCGGCTACCTGGAAATCGGCTGATGGCAAAGACGGCAGACGAGGCCGTGATCAACTACACGGTCAACCAGTACAGCGCCTACCTGCCCTTCTTCTCGGGCCCAGTCACAATCACGCCCGCGCCCGGGAAGAAGATCGTCTGCCAGTCCTTCGTGCTCTACCACGACGTGGTCGGCCTGGTCGTCGAATGGTCCTCTCCGGGTGTCGATACAGTGCGCATGCGCGGGCCCGTGGCCTCCGTCCAATATCAGGCCTTCCCGTTCTTCGCGGCCGAACCTGATCAGCCGGTGACGGTCGCCAAGACGGCCGGAGCCGGCTCCTATGCGTTCGTCGAGTTCTTCTGGATCGAGGTGTGACATGCCCATCGGAGCGCCCTGGCCGTCCCACATGATGCGATCGGAGTGCGAGCTCGCGACGATCGTGAATCAGCGCCACTACAGCTGCGACGCGGTTGTCGGCGGGACCATCACGCCTTCTCAGTCGGACGCTCGGATCTACGTCGAGTCGATCGTCCTGCGTCCTGCGTCGGGGTCCGACGACGTCATGTTCTCCTCAGCCGAGGACAAGTCCGACGCCGTGTGGTTCCCGACCGCGGTCCCGGGTTACCCGAAGAACTGGTTCGGCCAGGGGCTCTTCGTGGGCTTGCCGGGCCGACCGGTGAGGATCGAGATCGAGACCCCAGCCGCAGCGTGGATGTTCGTCGCGATCGGCTACTACGAGGCCTGGTGAGATGCAGTGCGGGCGCAAGGTGACCGTGACTGTCCTCGTCCCCAGTGGGGGAGAGACGGACTCCTACACCTCCGAGCGGGTCTCGGGTGGGTCGGTCACCTCGACCTCGGTCGACGTCCTCTGGCTCGACGCTCCGGATCGGCGGGTCGTGATCGAGCGCGGCGCTCCCGGCGGGCCGCTCGGCTTCGTCCAGGCGGCCGACGCGCAGCTGCTCTACCAGCGTCTCTTCCGCTCTTCCGATCTCGACTGGCACGCCTGGATCCGGCCGGACGTGATCGTGCAGCACGGGGGGCGGGAGTACGTCCCGGTCTCGATCGCGGAGAACACCGCGCGAGGCTGGCAGCTCGTGGGGCTGCGGCTGAGAGAGGGGGCGCAGGCGTGATTCCCCTTTCGCTCACGACGCGCGTCTTCGCGACTCCCGGGATCGTCTCCCTGATGGCGGGTCGCCCGGATCTCCGGCGCCGGGTGCAGGCGGTGGTCGCTGCTTCCGCGCTGCGGGTCCAGAGCGGGGCGAAGCAGCGCAGCCCCGTTGACACCGGCCGGATGAAGACCTCGATCACGATCCGCTTCGAGCACGACGGCCTGGAGGCCTTCATCGGGACGAATGTCGTGTCCCTCCCCAGCGGTGTGAGCTGGTCGCGGCGCCGCGGCTTCCGCGTGAAGCCCGGTGGGAAGACCTCGGGCGGCGGTTACCACTACCCGCGCCGGCAGGAGTTCGACGAGAGCCTGTCCCACACCACGGGCGAAGTCGCCTTCCACCGGAAGGCTCTCGCTGCCGAGAAGGAACACTTCGAGGACCAGTGCCGCCGTGCTCTGATCCGCGGCCTGAAGGGCGAGGTGTGACGTGCTGGCGCTCCTGAAGTCCGTCGCGGCGTACCTGAGCGAGACCACGCTGATCGGTCCTGGGCAGCGGCTCTCCCAGCTGGTCAACGAGGCGACGCGGGGGGATGCCGCGGCGATCTCCTCTTCGGCTGCCACCGGATCAGAGCTCGCCTGGCTCACCGACGGACAGGCGGGGCAGGCCTTCGCGACTGACGTCGACGACGATCCCTGCTACGTGGGCCTGACCTGGTCGGCGCTCCTCTGGCTCGACGGCATCCGGTTCCGCTGGCCGGCGGGATCGACGCCGCCGACGGTCAAGCTCCAGACCTGGGACGGGGCGAGCTGGGCAGACGAGTCCGGATCGCCGTCTCACCTGCTCGTCGCCGGCTGGAACATGCTGACGCTGCTCGTCTCCGCGCGCGTACGGGGGATCCGGGTCGTGTACGTCTCCGGCGGCGATGACGTCCGCCTCCGCTGCTCGGAGATCGAGGCGTACCAGGACCTCCGGAGCGAGCCGCGGCCGACGAGCTGGGCCTCGGGCTCGGTACACGCCGTCCACCCCGACAGCGACCTCTCGCACCTGGTCAAGGACGCGGCTGTCGTGACCGTGGGAGCGGTTGCCTCAGAGCTCGGGATTGGAGAGCAGGGGTCCCTCTCGCACGAGGAGCGGCCGACCGTCTGGGTCGGGATCCACGCTCGCAGCGAGGAGGAGCTGGCGCTCCATCTCCGGTGGGCGCGTCTCGCACTGGGGCTCGCCTCGAGCATGGAGCGGGACGGCTCGTACTCGCCGGGGCTGCCGCTCCGTGGGATCCAACACCCGCTGATCCCGGTGGCCGGCGGGGACTGGTGGTCGAGCGGGCAGCGGGAGTGGTACGACACGCCGGCCCCGGTCGTCCGGGTCGAGGGCGTGGTGACGGAACCGACCACCATTGACTACGGGCGCGGGCGCGTGGAGCTCCCCGGCGTCTCCGACTCCGCGAACGTCCGGGCGGACTTCGTCTGCGGCGTCTGGCCGTTCGCGCTGCGGACGCTGCAGGGATCGACGATCGAGTCGGTGGCGCAGATGCTCCACCGGCACAACGCCTATCTCTCCCTCGAGGGGGAGAGCTGGTATCGGCCGGTCGCGAGCGCGATCGGGTAGCGAGGAGGGGGAATCGTGAGGCCGGAGATGTACGTGCTCGAGAAGGGACGAGGCGAGCTCCACGTCCACCGAGACGGGTTGCGGTTCGAGATGACGGAGGGCGTCCCGGTCGAGGTGCCGGCCTGGGCCTTGGATGCAGTGCGAGTCGCCCCGGGCGTGACGGTCCACCGGCCGGAGCCCGAGGCGAAGGGTCCGGCCAAGAGCAAGGAGGAGTAGAGCGATGGCGAACATCGTCAAGCGAATCAGCGGGAAGCTCGGGAGGATCTTCCTGCAGGTCGGGACCACGGCGGTCGTCGGCCCGACGTCGGCCACGGGGAACTCGGGGGCCGAGGTCGTGGACGGGATCTCCTACGACGCCTACCAGGTCTGGACCGTGGCCGGCGCGCCCTTCGATCCGAACACCCCGCCCACGGTCACCGTCGGAGGCTCCGGCCTGCCGACCGCGTACACCTACGACATCGACTACCTGCGCGGGAAGCTGATCTTCACCCCGACGCTCGGGGCTTCCGCCACGGTCTCGATCTCGAACTACGCGACGCCGAAGCTCTACGCGATCGGCGACTCCGTGGACTTCTCCCTCGACGTCGCCCAGGCCGACATTGACACGAGCGTCCAGGGGAAGACGTGGGAGACGAGCGACGCCGGGCAATCGAAGTGGTCGGGATCCGCGACGATCGCCTACCGGCACGACCAGTCGACCGGCAACAGCTGGTGGCTCGCTGGCGCCGGCGCCTCCGTCCAGAACCCGGTCGTGCTGAAGTTCTTCCCCGCGATCGGGAAGACCGAGTACTGGCTCGGAGCCGCCCGGATCGACTGGGGGATCAAGGTCGACAAGGGCTCGATGATCGTCCAGAGCGTGAAGTTCAAGGGCGACGGCTCCCTGATCTTCGCGGCGAGCTGATCGCCATGAAGCGTGACGAGATCCGGCAGAAGATCTTCGCCCGGAAGGCGACAGAGACGCAAACGGTCGAGGCCTTCGACACATCGATCGTGCTGCACAAGTCCTCCTTCGCGGACATCGAGAACGCCCGGAAGGGCTCGATCGACGAGGGAACCTTCCGCGCCGACTGGTACAACCTGGCACTCCTCGTTCAGTCCGCGCGCGACGAGGACGGCGAGCTCATCTTCGAGCGCCTCGACCGCGACGAGTTGCTCGCCCTGGACGGGGTCGAGCTCGATCGGCTGGTCACCTCGTTGCTCAGACTCAACGGGATGATGGCCGGAGATCGCGAGGCCCGAAAAAACGACTCCGGGAGGACGGACAGCGACGAGCCGTCCTCCGCATCTGCCGGCAGCTAGGCCGGCTCCCCTCCGAGCTCGAGCGGGGTGCGCGATTCCACGTACGGATCGCGCTCCCCCGCTGGCTCCGGTGGATCGAGCCTCGGATCGAGATCGTGGGGGAGCCCGACGTCGACCTGGAGGACTTGAGAGACCTGGACGCGCTCGAGGAGATCGAGGCGGAGGAGCGGCAAGAGGCGATGGCGCAGCACGACGAGGACCTCGATGGCTGAGGAGGAGCGGACCGGCGTAGTACTGTCGGTCGTCGACGACTTCTCCGCGACGACGGCGCAGTACGTCGCGGCCATGCGCCAGGTCGAGACGGCACAGATGGCGGTCGTCGAGGCCTCCCGCCGGGCGGCAGAACTCTCGCTCGCCGGCCACAACGTCTCCCTGCAGATCATCGACACGAACGCGCGGGTGGCCCAGACAACGGCAGTGGCGGCCAAGGCGAACACGACCTCCGCTGCGGCCGTCGCGCGATACGGAGTCGCGGCGGCCATGGTGACGGGGCAGCTCCAGGCGCTGGGGGTTGCCAACGGGGCTGTCGCCCGGACCTCGATGCTCGCCTCGCACGCGATCAGCGGAATGATGGGACCGATCGGGATCGCCGCGGTCGCCGCCGCTTCTCTCGCCGCCGCAATGGTCGCATCTTTCCGGTACACCGGGCAGCAGCGGGACGCGGCGAACCAAGCGACGGACGCCCTCATCCTCCAGTCCCGCGAGACAGGCTTCCTCACGGACGCGGAGCGCCGCCTCGCGGAGCAACGCCTCGCCTCGATCCGGGTAGAGCTCGCGCAGATCGAAACCGAGATCGCGCACTCCGAGACGATGGGTGTCCAGCTGAAGTGGTACGAGAACCTGATCGGCGTCGCTCAGGCGTGGGTCTACACGCTCGCGGGCATGAACCAGGCGGAGGCCTACGCAGCCGCCATGAGGAATGTCGGCACCGGGGCGATGGAGCGCCACAAGCGGGAGCTCGCCGACCTGATCGAGCGCCAGCGTGAACTCCAAGCGATCCTCGAAGCCGGCAACGTGGCGATGCAGGGCGGCCAGCGCGCGATCGACGAGGCGCGCCGCAAAGCGGAGGAGTACTCCCGAGCGGTCGCGCAGCAGAAGCGGGACATCGAGAGCCTGGAGCTCGCGCGAATGGACCTGCTGAAGCAGCGGAGCGAGCTGGAGATCGAGACCTACGACATGAGCTTCGAGGGGATGATCCGCCAGTCGCTCGCAATGCAGCAGAGCGCGAACCTGGAGCGGAACATCGCGGCCGAACGCGCGGCGAATCGGATCGAGGAGATCCGTCAGAGCATCGGGGACGAGCAGCTCCGGGCCGAGCAGATCCGGCT
>JBHGAY010000054.1:0-12873 GCA_041946735.1 Candidatus Eiseniibacteriota bacterium | reverse complement strand
GCCGGAGCCGTAGCCGTAGCCGTCGCCGTAGCCGTCGCCGGAGGACGCCTGCGCGTCCTCCCCCAACGAACCCATCACGCGCCGCACAGCACGGGCCGCCACTTCTTGGCGTTGACCACGATCGAGGCCACCTCGCCGAGCGCGTGGAATCGAACCTCGCCGGCCGGATCGAGGATGGTGTTGGGCAGCGGACCATCGACGAGCTCGCCCAGGCCCTTTGTCGTGCCCCACCGGCGGATCACCTTCGCGTTGACGAGACGCCGCTGATCGGCGCCAACGGCGCCGTCGAGGGTCTCGTACTCGCCGACCGTCACCCAGCCCCGTTGCAGAATCACGATCCGGATATCAGGTCCCATCTTTCGCGTTCCCTTCTGGCCGTCCTTGCGGCCTGGTTTGCGATCCGGCCAGGGCGAGCAGGTTGATGAGCGTCAGAGCCGCCCGCCCCGGCCGGTCGTGTGCTACAGCACGATCTCCAGCTCGATCTCGCTCCCGAGCTCGTCGCCAAAGATCTCGACGAGCGACTTGCTGCGATCGAGATCCACCTTGCCGCCGGCCTGGCGGACGACCATCGCGGCGCGCTGCTTCGTCCCGAGGCGGAAATGCTTCGCGGCGTGCAGAGCGAGGAGGTCGAGATCCTGGTCGGTGACGTCCTCCTTGGTGTACGAGAGGATGAACGCATCGCCGTCGGGCTTGTCGGCGCGCCGCCAGATCAGCGTCGTGTGGTTCTTCGGCAGGCTGCTCGCGAAGTACAGGTTCAGCCGGTCGCCGTCCGCGATCCCCAGCTGTGCGGGCGTCTTCGTGCGGTCGAGATCCTCCCAGCGCTCCGGGTCCGGATCACGCAGAATCTGCAGCAGCGGCGGATCGCTCTCGTCCTCGTCGTAATCCATCTCGAGAGCGACCTCGTCAGCAATGCGGCCGATCGGCTGCTGCTGCTGATCCACGGAGAGCGTCCGCTCGTACTCCCCGCCGTCGGCGTCCACGTTGATGATCGTGATCGTGATCGGCTCCACCGGCAGCGACGCCGCGACCTCCTCGGCCGTCTTCCAGTCGTCTTCCTGCTGCTGATCGAAGGGGATCGGGCACTGCGCCTCGGCGTCCGTCATGGCGCGCTCCTCGACGACGGCCATCGTGTCCATGCGGACGACGGTGACCTTGCCATCGGTGTAGTCGTATCGAAGCTCCACCTCGACCGTCTCGGGGCGCTCCTTCTTCGCGTTCTCGTCCGCCAGGAGCGAGAGCTCCGCCTCGGCGGCTTTGATTTGCTCGTTGAGGTCGGCGTCGTACTTCTTCTTCTCCCCCTCGAGGCCCCGGATCCGAAGAACCGCCTTCGTCATCTTGTCCGCGAGCGTTGCCCGCGACGCATCCGAGAGCGGAGTCGAGATCACGCGATGCGTCTTGATTACGCGCACCGTGTGCGGTTCCTCGCGATCTGCGTCTGCCGCTTCGACGGCGACCTCGGTCTGCTCGACCACGTCGACTTCCTCCCGCATCTGCCCTCCTCTAGTCGGTGCGCACACCGTCATGAGTCTTTCGTAACCTCTGAAACGGCAAAGGAATGGCGGCCCGGCGTTCGGGCCGCCCGATCTAGAAGCTCTGTACGATGACGGAGTCGGGTGCGCTCCAGTCGATCATCTGCCCGGTGGTCCGACTCCACACCTGTCGCTGGTGGAGATACCGCCTCGTCTTACCGTCGACTCTGCACAGCTTGTACACGTGCTTCGTGATCTCGTCGGAAGTCGGGTAGGCCGGAAGCGATGCACCCGCCTTCGGCGGTGCGGCGAGCTGGATCTGCGATCCGCGTGGCGTCGTCTTTCCGAGCAGAGCGTCGAGTGGCGGATCCTCCGAGTCTGAGCAGCCCGCAAGAATGAGGAGCGCGAGTAACAGGCCTCCCCCGGCCGCGATTGAGCGACGTATACTCCTGCACGTTTTTTGGCCGCCTGGTCTCATCGGGGCACCTCCTTTACGGGTTTCGGGTTTCCTGGTGAACACCGGCGACCGGGGAAGGAACACCTCTGCGTCTCTCATGCGAGCGCAACCGGGCCGAAGGGCGTGCTCACAATCACGGGCTCTACCTCCTGCTCGAGGACGACGTCTGGCCCGTAGTAGATCCGCCGAACGCGGCCTTGATCGCTCCAGACGATCCGGAACATCGGGAAGTTGTCCGCCGTGACCGGCCACTCCGCCAGAAAGCGCTCGGCTTCGTCGTGCATCTGCGCGAGTCGCGCCTGTAGGCGCTCGCCCTGTAACCGCATCGCGTAGGGGCTCACTGCTCGCGACTCCGGCGGAACTTCTCCGCCTCCGGGCACGTCGCGAAGTGCGACGTCATCGTCTGCGGATCCCACTCGTCCCTCTCCGGCGGAAACCCGTCCTCGAAGTTCGTCGGCATCCAGCGTGCGCAGCCGTTGCGGTCGGTGTAGGGAAACATGGCGATCATCTCGCCACAGCCGCGACACTCCGTGTTGAACGGGCGGGCGACCTTCGGGCTCACGCCGTCACCTCCTCTCCCAGAAACTCGACCGCCCGCGCGACTCCGCCCTCGATCCAGTAAGAGGCGATCCCCTCCGCTGGCCACGCGGGCTTCTCGCGCGTCGAGATCGAGATCACCGACTGGACGTTGCCGAGATCGCGGACCACCTGGCCCAGCAGCTGCTTGTTGTCCGCGTCCAGAATGTCCACGTTGTCGACCACGAGCACCCCGAGCAGCGTCCGGCCACAGAGTGCCGCCCCCAGGGCGACCCCGATCCGCAGCCGCTCCGACGTCGAGAGCATCTCGATCGGCAGCGCCTCCTCGTTGCCGGCTTTCCAGATCTCCAGCTCGAGCCCCGCGTCTCCCGCGGTGACCGAGAGCGCGTAGCCGTTGTCGGTGAGGTCGTCGAGTACAAGGTTGGCGTGGCGCATCAGCGGCTCGGCCGCGCGCTGGATCAGCCGCGCGGGGATGCCCTTCGGCCCGAGCGCCGGGACGATCTCCTCCAGGACCGTGACCGTCGCACGCTGCTGCTCGAGGCGGACCTCCAGCGTCGTGCGCTCGTCGGCCAACCGCTGCTGAGAGGCCAGGTCCTCCCCCACGCGGCGAGCCTCGGTGACGTCACGCTGGAGCCCGAAGAGCCGCTGCTCCGCTGCCGAGAGATCGGCCTGCGGATCTCCGAGAGAGGAGAGCCGACCGCGGAGATCGGCGAGCTGCTGCTCGATCGCCTCCCGCCGGCCGGCGTCCTCCCCCTCGGATCGAGCGGCTTGCGCTTGGCGCTCCGCGATCTCCGCCTGCTTGCGCTGCGCGTCCTTGAGCCGCAGCCGTGCGGCGGCGAGTCCACTCTCCAGCGCATCGAGATCCTTGCGCGCCTTGTCCCGAGCGGTGCACGCCTTCACGAGCTTCTGCTTATCCGCGAAAGCCTGCTTCTTTAGCCCGGGCAGGAGCGCCGTCCGCTCCGTCTTCCGCGCGGCCGACAGGGGGCATTCTGCCGGCGCGTGGATCGAAGGGCAAACGATCGCGCCGCTCTCGATCGCGACGATTTCCTGGTCCTCACGGTCGGTGAGGTCCTTGAGCTCCTTCCTCGCCTGCTCACGCTCTGCCAGCGAGGCGGTCGCCGAACCGCACGCGTCCTCGAGAGACAGGACCTCGTCCTGCAACTCCTCGAGCGAAGGGCCGCACTCCGCGTCGTTGAGCGCGAGGACGAGGTCCGAATCTGCCTGCTGCTGCTCGGTCGGTTCGATCGCGGCGAGCTGCTTCTCTGCCTCCGCGATCTGATCCTCGATCTGCTGCCGCTGCTCGACGCGAGCCCGGAGCGCGCCGATCTTCTCGCGCACGCGCCCGGTCTCGTCCTCGGTCTGGCACAGCAGGTCGGCCGAGGCGTTGATCTCCTCGTCGGTCGGGACCTTCCCGACGCGGGGCTTCTGCTTCAGCTCCGCTTCGAGGTCCTTGAGCGTCTTCTTCTCCTCGGTCCGCTTGGTGTAGGCCCGCTGATACGCGGCCTCGAGGACCTCTCCCCCGAACGTCTCCCGGCCGGCGGTCAGCTTGGTCAGTACCCGAGAGACCGAGTCGACCGCCGGATCCGAGAGACCGAGAGCGCGGGCTTCCTCCTCGCAGGCGAGGACCGTGTACTCGCTCCCCACGACTGTGGCGAGAACCTTCGCCTGCTTGTCCCGGGAGAGAGCGAAGAAGGAGGGCGCATCAAGAGTGGCCTCGCAGAGATCGGCGTTTCCGATCAGAGACTCCAGACGCGCCCGGACAGGTGCGACGCCCGAGAGGGTCGTGCCCCCGGGCTCGACGAGGGCCACGCTGACGCCGCGCCCGCGCGCGATCGTGCGGACGAGCTGCCAGCTCCCCTCGGGAGTGGTCCACGAAAAGTCGACACTTGCCTCGTCGGTGCCGATCCGGATCAGATTCTCCGCGCCCTTGCCTCCGGCGTCGGTGCCACGGCAGCGGCCGGTCAGGGCGAACTTGATGGCATCGAGCGTGCTCGACTTGCCCGCGCCGTTGTGGCCGCTGAGCAGCGTGATCGGCTGCGAGAGGTCGTAGTCGGCCTCGGTGATCCCGAGGAAGTTGCGGATCGAGAGGTGCGCGGGGTTCACGCGGCACCGCCTTCCCGAACCGGCGCGCCGTCCCGCTCCATTGCGTCGAGGAAGAGGGGAATCGCTTCGTCAATGCTGGCGACATCCACTCGCCCAGGGATCTTCGGCTCGCTAATCTGCGACCAGACATGGACTGCCCTCACCGTTCTGTCCGCGGTTTTGTAGACGCACCGGATGAAGGAATCGGGGTCGGTGCGGAAGACGAAGAGGTGCGGTCCAATCCGCCTCGATTCGTACTCGTCGAACCAGCCCCCCCAGTACATGCCGGGCTCTGTCGGCTGTGCCGTCGTCCATTTCATCGCGCGCCCCCTACAGATCGACGGTCGGGGCCGTGACGCGGCCGCCGTTACCGCCGGGGCGAGGGGTCGGACGCTGCTGCTGCGCCGTCGGCGCCGGACGGCGGACGGCCTGCTGCGCACGAGTGGGAGGAGGCGCCGACGCGGTCTCCGTCCGGGCCGGGTCCCCATCGGCCGAACGGGCCTCCTGACGCGGCGCCTCCCCCGTGGTCTGCTGCTGCTCCTCGAACGGAGCGTCTTCGATGTCCTCGTCAGGCGCGGCTGGCGGGAGATCCGCCATGTCTGCCGTGAGGTTCTGCGGCATCCCGCGTTCGGCGAGCTCGTCGATCGCCGCAGCCGCGCGCATCTCTGGCGATGCCGGCAGGATCTTGACGACACGACGAATCGCGGTCTTGATCCACATCTCCTCTTCGTCGGTGATCCAGGGTCCGACGAGCTTCCCGTCGCGATCGCGAGACGAGGATGCGTCCTTCGCGCGCTGGATCTGTACCCGATTCAGGACGCGGAACTGCACCGAGCCGTCCTTCAGGCGCGCTCCGGCGTAGGCAAACTTCAGGTCGCCCGCGTCTCCCGGGCCGTCGTACGGCCGGTGCCTCAGGAACTGCTCGGAGCCGTACTGGTAGTCGAAGGTGTCCTTCTCGCGAACCGCGCCGACGAACCATCCACCGATCTCCCGGCTGTTCCGCGCGAGATCCATGAGGCCCTGATACCCGACGCGGAGCTGCACCTCGTTGCGCTGGAGCTTCCCGTTCCAGTACGGCAAGAGCCAGGCACGCCCGGTCACGCCGTCCGGCTCGACTCCCAATTGCGATGCCGTCATGACCGCAGCCATGAAGCTCTCCTGATCGCAGGTCAGGAGCTTCGGATTCTTGCGGACGCTCGTGAGGACGATCCGCAGCATCCGATCCGCGTGCAGATGCTTCGGCAAGGCCATCGCGATCTGGGCCTTGTTCTTCTCGAGCAGACCGCGCAGCGAGTTGTACTTCTGCTCGCTCGTGACGATCTGTCCCGTGTTCTGCTGTGCCATTGTCGGGGGCCTCCTCTACTTCGTCGACCGGCGCAGCACTCGGAACGTGCTCTCCGGGCAGACGTATGCGGCTCGGGTCTGGGACTTCAGGGTGTACTTCACTCCGTTGGGAAGAACGCCGATGGAGGCGTCCTTCAGGGCGGCCTTGAGCCTGGCCTCGAGCGTCTCGCGCTCGTACCGCGCATCCTTCTCGCGGGCCTTCGCTGATTCGAGTGCGACGTCCCACTGAAGCGCTTCGGGCGGCAGCTCGATCACCGCGCCGGAGTCGGTCGGATAGAGAGCGGCGAGCGTGCGGCCGTCGCGCGGTCCGGGCTCGGGCGGGTCCTCAGTCTCGACTCGCCGCCAGAAGGCGGCTTCGGCCTCCATGAGCTGCGCGATGTAGGCCTCGTCGCGGGCAACGTCGCACCACCGGAACTTCTGGCCTCCGATCAGCACCGCGACCGAGGCCCACTGGTAGCCGGTGACGGCCATCTCATGCTGGACCTGGCAGTAGACGTGCGGCGGCGGGCCGTCGACCCAGTCGTCCTCGTGCGTCGCGCCCGTGGTCTTGATCTGCAGGACGCCGCGATCGTGGTTGAAGACCATCTCCTTCCACAGCTCGCGGTCCGGATTCTCGGGCGGATCGGCCACGATCACGCGGTCCAGGGTGCAGATCGCGAACGGGTACGCCTCGCTGCGCTGGATCGTGTAGGGACCGGGATAGAGCAGCTTCCGGCCGGTCGCACGCGCGTACTTCGCGGCGACGGGCTCCTCGAGGAGGATCCCCCACTCGGCAGCCTCGGACTCGACGTTCGGCAGCTCTCCGATCCCGAGCTTCTCGCAGTAGAGCTGCAGCGGTCCCTTGTAGGGGCTCAGGCCCATGACGACGGGGGCGTCGGATCCCCCGATGCCGGTGCGGCGCCGTTGGAGCCATCGCTCCTTCGCCTCGTCGACTTCGATCGACATGGTCTCGGGTGTCACAGGATCTCTCCTCTCCAGCGCCACAGGTGGCGCACGGTGGCGGCCAGAATCACGAGCTCGATCGCGAGCTGCAGGGGAAGCCAGGCCGAGGGGCTCACGCCGGCACCTCGCGGAGCTCCGCCCGCGGGTCGGGTCGGGCGCTCGTCTCGTACGCGTCGCAGACTCCCGCGAGCGCGCGGTACAGGTGGTGCCGGGGCAGGACGGCGTGCGAGCTCGTCAGGCGCGGGAAGCTCGCGGAGAGCGCGTAGACCGAAGCCTCGCGCGCGCGGCAGCGATCCCAGTGCACGCAGACGGCGCAGTTGCGCAGGATGCCGTGCCCGGAGGTGTCGTCGGCCGGGGGCATCAGACTCGGTCCCACGACGTCGGCCGGTAGGGCGCGGCGATCACGGTGGCGTTGACTCGCATCGTCCGCCGGACTCGCGCGCACGCAGCGCGGAGCTCCCTGCGGGTGTCGGGCAAACACGACAGGCGTGCAGCCCAGGACAGGGTGTGCAGGACCGAGGAGAGTCGACGCTGCTCCTCGACGAGCGCGGGACGTAGGGCCATGATGGGCACCTCGCCTCTGGCGGTGGAGCGCCAGGGGGCCTAGACTGATGCCACGCGGCCAGCCTCAGCTACCACCTGAGACGGGTCGTTGAGGCCCTCGCTCGGATCAGGAGCGGGGGCTTCTTCGTTGGCGTCCGCGGCCACCCGCGGGCGCGAGTGCATCCACTCGACGAGCTCGCTCTCCAACCAGGCGATCGCGCGCCGCGAAATTTGGCGTGGAACTGGGAATTCTCCAGTCGCGACCATCTCGCGGATCCGCGTCTCCCCCAGCCCGCAGCGCTTCGCGACCTGGTCGATCCGGAGGAAGCCCTCCGGTACGGTCACGACGACCTGGATCACTGCGTCCTCCTGTGCTTCGCGGCGAACTCCCGCAAGACGGGCAGGAGCATGTCGGTGATGTTGTGGAACCCCAAGCGCCGCCGAAGGATATGCAGCTCTTGGTGGAGGGCCTCGGGGGTCTTGATCGCGATGACCTTCAGCGGCTCTGTTGGTCTAGTGGCTCGCATGTCTAGACCCTAGATCGGCCATGACAGAGCGGTCAATAACTTTTTTCTTTTTGAAATCAAGGGGTGGGACGATCTAGAGTTAGAGGGCTCACGAACTATCCCCTAAAGTCGCCTTGCAGATTGCACGATCGTAATGGTGGTCCAGGGATGCAAACGGGAGAGCGACAACAGGGGGAGTGAGGATGGTGAGCGATGACGTTCCGGACTATCTCGTGATCGCTACGAGCGAGGACGACCCGATGACCCAACCAGACACCGGGGGCACCTACGATCCGCTCCTGGACATGCAGGCTGGCCGCAAGCGGAGCGGCTTGTATGTCGATCTCAACAACCCGCAGGTCCCGGATCTCGGCAAGCAATGGGGGGACCTGCTCCAGCAGATTCGCTACCCGGACAAGAGCAGCTACATCCGCTGGCTCATCTGGCTCGCGGTGCGCTACCGGCTCGATCCGAGGGATGAGCGGACGAAGCGGGCAATCGAGGCCCTGGAGACGGCACTGGAGGGGGGTGGCAAGAAGCCGTAGACTGTTAGCCCGGCTGTTAGCCAGAAGCCCCCGCCGGACTCGCTCCGACGGGGGCTATCTCATTGCCTTCAAAGTGGCTGGGGAGCAGGGACTCGAACCCCGGTTCCATGATCCAGAGTGATCGTCCGGATGCTCCGCGCGGCTCCGAGGAGCCCCGCCAGGACCCGATCGCCCCCGTATTCTGTGGCATTTTCGGCTCGCCGAGGCTCGGTGAGGATCGCTACAATCCGCGACGGCTGTTAGCCGGCTGTTAGCCACGGAGGGGCACGCGTGCGATTCAGCGACATCGGGATCCGCAACCTGAGACCGGGCCCGAAGCGCTACGAGAAGTGGGAGTCGCGCGGCTTCGGGATCCGCGTCGGGGTCTCCGGGAAGAAGACGTGGATCATGGTTTACCGCCTGCGTAAAGGCGGCAAGCAGACGTGGCTGCCTCTCGGCACCTTCCCGGCGCTCTCGCTAGGGAAGGCGCGACTGCGTCACGCGCGCGGGCTCGAGGCGCTCGAGGCCGGGCAGGACCCCGCCGTAGTCCTCGCGCAACCGACCGAGGGGATCAGCTTCGAGAAGCTGCGCTCTCAGTACCTCGAGCTCTACGCCCGCCCCCGGAAGCGCTCATGGCGCCAGGACGAGGCGCTGCTCCGGCGGGAGACCCCCCCGGGCTGGCAGGCCCGGCCCGCGTCCTCGATCACGGGACGCGAGATCGTCGCGCTCCTCGATGCCATCGTCGGGCGGGGATCGCCGGTCACCGCGAACCGCACACTCGCGGTCCTGCGGCGGATGTACTCCTGGGCTGCGGCGCCCGGGCGCGAGCTCGTCCCGCACTCCCCCTGTGTAGGGGTGGAGACTCCGGCGCAGAGACGGACTCGAGACCGAGCGCTCGCGTCTCGCGAGCTTTCGGCCCTCGTTCCGATGCTCCGCCAGGCCCCCGCCTACGATCGCCCGTCTCAGGCGCTCCTGGCGATTCTGCTCACCGGTGCGCGACCGGGGGAGATCGCGACGATGCGGGTGCGTGACGTGGACCGCGCGAGCCGGACCTGGCTGATCCCCGCGGAGCGGACGAAGGGCAACCGGGAGCACCTGGTTCCCCTCTCGCGCCAGGCCCTCGAGGTGATCGAGGCGGCCGCCGCGTCGTACCCGGGGCCGTGGGTCTTCGGCTCGGACCGCCGGCGAGGGCAGCCCTACTCCCGGGTCGCGATCGCGCGACGAATGCGCGAGCTCTGCGCCCGGCTCAACCTCGAGCGCGCGACGCCCCACGACCTCCGGCGCACAGCCGCGACCGGGTGCGCCTCGCTCGGCACTCCCCGCGTCGTCGTCCGGCGGATCCTCGGTCACGCGGACCCCTCGGTGACGGGGATCTACGACCGGCACGAGTACGAGGCGGAGATGCGGGCTGCCCTGGAGGCGTGGGCAAGGAGACTAGACGAGCTCGGGCGGGGCGTGTAAACTCGTCGCCAGCGAAAGGAGGCCGCCCCATGGCAGAGGCGATCGCTGTTGCTGTGATCTTCTGGCTCGTCGGATCTGGGGTGAATGCGGCCATCGCGTCGGCTAAGCATCGGTCCGCGGCCGGCGTCTTCTTCTTCTCTCTCCTGGTTTCGCCGCTCTTCGGATTCATGTACATCCTGGCGGTACCCGCGCTCGCCGCACCGGAACCCGAGGAGCCGCGAGAGTGGCCACCTATGACCGAGGAAGAACTCGAGGCCGACAAGCGGAGGACTCGGATCGTCTGGGTGGCCACCTGCGTGCTGATCGGCGTTGCGCTAGCGGCGGCGATGCTGGCGGGGTGCGGGGAGGACTCTCCGTCCGAGCCAGGGCGCGATCACACGCTCACTGCCTGGGGTGTCATGCCCGACGTGGAGTACCGGGGGATCACGGTCTACGTCCGCAATGACGGAGAGCAAGAAGCGATCGATGTTCACGTCTACGGCATGGACTGTGCGGGCAATGAGTGGAGCGCGAGAGCCCTCTTCCATCGCCTAAAGCCCGGAGAGACGAAGTTCGCAACGCTTCCGTCCGTGCCTCGCCTCCCCGACTGTCAGAGCTTCGAGGTGAGCGCCTACGCTGGCGCCTGGATCGATCCATAGCGCAATGCCTTAGCCGATTTCAGCCGATTTCGCTTGTTGCCGAGGCGCCCCAGGTCGATACTGTCTGCGTCGGGTCGAGGTGATCCGACGCTCCAGCCCCCGGGAGGTCCGGGGGAGACATCGACCGAGGAGGTCAGTCATGTCCGCCACCCTCAGCACCCCCGTCGCGATCCTGTCCACCGACTCTCTCGCCTACCGTCGCGCTGCTCGCCAGGCTGCTGGCGTCCCGAGCTACGTGCCCGTCGAGCTCGTGGACGGCGCCGAGGCGCCGCACGCCACCGGCACCGGCTCCTACTACACGACCCCTGGCGGCACCGTGATCGCGCACCCGAGCGCCTACCGTCGCGCGGGCGGCTGGCAACAGGTCTACCACCGGTCCACCTACCGGGTCGTCGTCGGTCGCGACTGGCGCCCCGCGCAGCAGTAGGCACTCACCCGGGGGTGGGACGGTCTCCCGCCCCCCGTGCCCGGGGAAGCTCCACCTCCGCGTGGTCCCGGGCGGGCGCCGGCGAGGTGCCGGCGGCAGACGGAGCGAGTGGCGGGGCGAGGCGCCCCGCGAGGAGGAATCCATGGGACACACGATCACGATCCACCTGACCGACGACGCGCAGCGCGAGGCACTGCTCGAGGGCGCGCCGGCGACGCGGGCGCAGACCTACTACGTGCCGGCGGAGCTGCTACCGAGACTGCTGGCGCTGCCGTGGACCGCGGTCTCCGACAGCGGAGAGGCCACGTGCACGGTGCCGATCCGGCTGGGCAGCGGGTACAGCGAGGTCTCCGGCGCTGCGGACTCCCGCCCGGTGGACGCCGAGGCTGCGATCGCACACGCCGAAGCGGTCGTCGAGGAGCACCGGGAGGCGGTCGAGACGGCGAAACGGCACGCGGCCGAGCGCGCGGCGGAGGATCGCACCAGGGCAGAGCGGTGGGCGGCGCTGCCGCTGGACTGGCGTGTGACGCCGGAGGGCTACCTGGCGCACTGCTCGACGGAGGCGCGCTACGACTGGGACGGACCTCTCGTCTACACCGGATACACGGTCGTCGGCTACGACGTGCTGAGAGCTCACGTCCCGGCAGCGGTAGCCGAGGCGGAGGCCGAGGCGAAGCGCCGCAGGCTGGCGCCGCAGCTCGCGGAGCAGGCGGAGCGCGTGCGTTGGGCGCGGGAGCACGGCAGCGCGCGGTTGCGCGGGCTCCTCGAGGAGGGGATCGAGTGCGGTGCGGTCTACCGCGACGAGCGCCTGGCTCTGGAGCGTCCGGGCTGGCGGTGGGAGCGCGACGTCTACGGCACGGGCAACGATCCGCGCAACGCACCGGTGGAGGCGCTGGATCTGCTGCGTGAGGCGCGCGCCTCGCTGCCGGAGGAGGAGCGTGCATCGGCGGTGCTGCGCTACTGGGTGATCGAGGAGGGCCACGACAGGGACGGCGAGAGAATCGACGGCTGGCGAGGATACGCGGTGATCGCTCCCTACCTGGGCACCGAGATCGTCTACGGCGGACCACGCGAGGAGTAGCGGTATAGGTTTCGCCGCAGTTCGGGAGGAGTTTCTGATACCGCCCCCAACGACCGAGCCCCGGCGCGCGCTTGAGATCAGCGGCCGGGGCTCACCCTGACAAGGCGAGGCGCTGCAGAGGTCCGGCTCTACTCACCCGTGCGTGAGGTCCTGGTCCGGACGCGCGCAGCCCCTCGCCCGTTGGGTTACCTAGACTCCATCGCAGGCGATCGCGGCGTTTGCCGTCATCACCGCCTCGCGGACCTTGCGGATCGCGGTGGTCTGATCCGGGCCCTGCGGCGTGTGCTCAGCGATCGCCAGGGCGAAGACTTTGGCCGCCTCGCGCAACGCGTTGTAGTGCCCGATCTGCTCTGGCTTCGGAGCGTGATACGTGAACCAGTGCTCGATTCGCTTTTCCATCAAAGCCTCCCAAGCAGCCCCCGGATCCATCCGATCAGCCGCTCCCACCATCGCCGCCTCTCCGGCGCCGGCCGCTCCGGCTCCTCGATCGGCGGCTCCTCGATCGACGACATCCCACCCTCCGAGCAGATCCGGATCCCGGTGACGGAAGGTGCCTCAAAGACGAGGACCCCGTGAGTGTCCGGACGCATCCCGGTCCCGATCACGGCCCCGTTGCAGGTCACGCGATAGGTCACGTGCGGATCGAGCCGGGTGACGGTGTGGCGGACGCTCACGCGACTGTCTCTCGCGCCGGCCTGACGAATCGCCGGTACGCGGCGACGAAGTCCTCCACCGTCCCCTTGCCCTCGATCGTGTTGTAGATCCGCTTCCAGCACGCCGCGAGCCCCTCGACGTCGTCGGCCGGTGGGATCGGCTCCGGATCGACGCGGTAGCGCAGTCGCGCGATCAGGATCGAGAGCCG
>JBHGAY010000053.1:0-14176 GCA_041946735.1 Candidatus Eiseniibacteriota bacterium | reverse complement strand
TTGTCAGCTGGCCGGACCGTTCGGACGGACAGCGAGGGCGCTTCGTCCGCCGGTCAGGCCGCCTCGCCCGCCCGCGCAGGGCGATCGGATCGGCGAGCGCCCCGCTCCGAGCGCTGTCGCAGCCGCTCCGGCCGGCCGGACAGACGGCGCCGTCCTCTGTGGCGCCCTGCGGCGCTCGTCAAGACGGCGCGCGCGTCCGCCAGAAACTCCGCGCAAGTCCTCGAGGACTTCTCCGTACTTTCTGCGGGACGGGCTGCTCGCCCTGCCGGCACCGAGCGCCCACAGCCGGGGACAGCCTGCTCACCCACCCGACCGGCGCGCTGGCCTCCCGCGGCCAGTCGAGCCACTCGACGGCCGGCGGTGCCCAGCCGGGGCAACGACCTGACTGATTGACTCAGACGTCGTTCCATGTCATTTCAATCGCACGATCGGCACGGAGATTTGCGCGGCGGCCGCGCGCATCCGCGCGAAGTAGACGCCCGAGGGCACCCTTTGCCCGCTGTCGTTCCGCCCATCCCAGGGCACCGTGTGAGAGCCGGGAGCAACGATGCCACCCGAGACGAGCGCGCGCACAACCCGCCCCTGCACGTCGAGGATCCGCACGTCGACCGGCCCTTCCTCGGACAGCTCGTAGCGAAGCGCCGTTCCCTCGAGGAACGGATTCGCGAGGACCCGCAGCGCGATGCGCGGCAGAGCCTCCGCGTCGCCTGCCGCAACAAGCGCGTCGGGCTTCAGCGCCAGGCTGTGCTCGCCTCCCGCGCTGACCGCGGAGAATCCCTCGTTCGGCTCGGGAACGTCGCACTGGCCGGAATCGTTCGCCCCCCACGCCACGATCGACCCGTCCCCGTGCAGGCCGAGGCTGTGGAAGCCTCCGGCGGCGAGCCCGACGAAGCCGGCATTGGGGAGCGGGACGTCGCACTGGCCGTACGCGTTGTATCCCCACGCGACGATCGACCCGTCCGAACGCAAGGCCATACTGTGATAGCCGTTGGCCGCGATGGCGGTGAAACCCTCGTTCGGGATCGGCTCGACCGACTGGCCCTGGTCGGCCCATCCCGACTCGCCTGGATCCCCGGCCCCCCAGGCAGCGACGCTGCCGTCGCTCCGCAGCGCGAGGCAGTGATAGCCCCCTGCGGCGATTGCGACGAAGCCGGCGTTCGTCCCAGGGACGAAGCGCTGTCCCCAATGATTCTCTCCCCAGACGACGATCGATCCGTCCGAGCGGAGCCCCATGCTGTGGAAGCCGCCGGCCGCGACGGCGACGAAGTCCGCGTTCGGGGCCGGGACGTCGCACTGTCCGTCCTCGTTCAGCCCCCACGCAACGATCGAGCCGTCGGCCTTCAGGCCGAGCGTGTGGAACCCGCCCGCCGACACGCTCACGAACGACTCGTTCGGCGCGGGCACGACCGTCTGGCCGTCGTCGTTCAGACCCCACGCGACGATCGAGCCGTCGGAGCGCAGTGCGGCGCTGTGCCTCCCTCCTCCGGAGACCATGGTGATGCCTCGGTTGGGCCACGGGACGTTTCCCTGCCCGTGGTCGTTCAACCCCCATGCGACGACCGAGCCGTCCTCCTTCAGGCCGACCGAGTAGGCGTAGCCGCCGCAGAGATCGACGAAGCCCTCGTTGGGCTCCGGGACGTTGCGCTCGCCGTAGTAGTTTCCGCCCCACGCAACGATCGATCCGTCCTGCTTCAATCCCAAGCTGTGTCCCCAGGCGGCCGCGAGGCCGATGAAGTCCTCGTTCGGCTGCGGGACGTCGCACTGGTGATCGAGGTTCGCTCCCCACGCCTCGATCGAGCCGCCGTCGCGAAGCGCGAGGGTGTGATAGCCGCCGCCGGCGATCGCGACGAAGCCGGCATTGGGCGGCGGAACGTCGCACTGCCCCTCGTTGTTGAACCCCCATGCGACGATCGAACCGTCCGCTTTCAAGCCGATGCTGTGGTAACCGCCCGCCGCGATCGCGACGAATCCGCTGTTCGGCTCGGGGACGTCGCACTGTCCGTAGATGTCCCAGCCCCGGGCGACGATCGAGCCGTTCTCGTCGAGCGCGAGGCTGTGAAACCACCCGGCCGCCACGGCGACGTACCGTGTCGCCGGCGGCGGGATGTTGCACTGCTCGTACTCGTTATATCCCCAGGCGACCACGTCCCCCTCCTCGGTCAAGGCCAGGCTGTGGTACCACCCGGCCGCTACCGCCTGCACGCGGGCGTTCAGCGGGGGGACGTCGCACTGACGGAAGTCGTTGCGGCCCCAGGCGACGACCGATCCGTCCGCACGGAGGCCGATCGTGTGGTACCCGCCGGCTTCGATCGTCACCAAGCCGGCGAGCCCCTCGTCGGGGACGATCCGCTGCGTCCCCCAGCCGACGACGGATGCCGGCTCCTGGGCAAAGCTCGCGATGGGCAGCAGTAGGGCGACGGCCAGGAGCAGAACGCTGTTCAGGAGTCGCATGCCGACCTCTTCTCTCCGTTCGGCCGGGTGTCGCTGGGATCGATAGGAATATCAGCGTCTCGATGGACGATGGGGGCCACGAGCTCTGCGGTAAGGTCGCGCGAATGCAGGAGATGATACCGCCCGTCTGCGCCGTTCTACGGGCGGGTGGGCAGGCCGAATCGTCGAACACGAATCCCGTGATCATCCCTGCTCCGTCGCGGAGAAATGTCAGCATGCCCATGCCGCCGGCCAGGCGGTCGGCTTCGACCTCCTGCGAGCGCGCCGTCTACGTCTTCGAGAAGACCGTTGCGCTTTACCCGGATTCCTGGAATGCGCACGACAGCCTCGGCGAGGCGCTGCTCCAGGCCGGCCGGAAAGAGCAAGCGATCGAGCACTACCGGAAGTCGCTCGAGCTGAACCCGCGCAACCTCGGGGCGAAGAAGATCCTGCAGGAATTCGGGGGATAGCGTCGTATAGCGGTCGGGTTGCGCGATCGAGAAGGACCGACTGGGCCGAAGCCCCGAAGGTGACCGGAAGCAGCCTTCAGACTCAGCGTGATGCGGCACATCGGCGCTTGCCATGCGTCGCCCGATCCGTTCTGGCGGACGAACTAAAACCACGCTATCTTCCAGCGATGATCGCGCCTCTACTTGCCCTCTACTTCTATATGGTCGCGGGCCTCGCACCGGCGGCGGAGGTCCCCAGGATCTCGTTCGAGGATTATGTCCTGCCGAACGGAGTCCAGGTGATCCTTCACCGCGACCAACGCCTGCCGCTGGTTCACGTGAACCTCTGGTACCATGTCGGCTCGAAGAACGAGAAGCCGGGACGCACCGGATTCGCCCACCTCTTCGAGCACATGATGCTCCAGGGTTCGAAGAATGCGTCGGTCGACTTCTTCACGCTGATGCAGCGGGCAGGGGCCCGTCCGGGGCGCGACTCCAACGGGACGACCAACAACGACCGCACGAACTACTTCTCCACCGCGCCCTCGGGAAGTCTCGAGTTCCTGCTCTGGGTCCACTCCGACCTCCTGGCCACCCTGCCCGATGCATTGACCCAGGCCAAGCTCGACAATCAGCGCGACGTCGTACGGAACGAACGCAGGCTCCAACTCGACAACCAGCCGTACGGCCGCTGGTACATGCTCCTGGGCGAAAACCTCTTTCCCGCGGGACACCCGTACTCCTGGCCCGTGATCGGTAGCCACGAAGACCTACAGGCCGCGACCCTCGAGGATGTGAAAGAGTTCTTCCGGACGTTCTACACTCCGAACAATCTCTCGTTGGTCATCGCTGGCGACTTCGACCCCGTCGAGACCAGACGGCTCGTCGAGAAGTACTTCGGATCGATTCCTCCCGGTCCGGCCCTGGAACGCCCGCGTCGTTGGATCCCCGTCCTCGAGGGGAGACGGGTCGTCGATGTGAGCGATCGTGTTCCCCAGGACCGCGTGTTTCTCGGGTGGCCGGCACCGGAGATCGGCGCCCCGGATGAGACCGCGCTCACCTTGGCCGCGAGCATCCTGGCCGACGGCCTCTCGGCTCGCCTGCAAAAGGCGCTGGTCTACCAGAGTCAGTTGGCGAGCGAAGTTCACGCGTTCAACGACTCGAGGGAGATCGCCGGCGCCTTCGTCGTTGACGCGACCGCGCGCCCGGGCGAATCCCTGGACGAAATCGAGCAGGTGATCGACTCGGAGATACTACGGCTCGCCAAGGACGGTCCTGGCGCCGCGGAGCTCGAACGCGCCCGCACCAAGAACCTCACCGAGTTCACGGTCAACCTGGAGAGGATGGGAGCGTTCGGAGGCAGGGCGGACGTCCTCAACTACTACAGCACCTACTTCGGCGACCCGGCGCGACTCGACGAGGATCTGCAGCGGGTGCTTCGGGCAACCACGAGCTCCATCCGCGACGCGACGGCCCGGTGGCTGGCGACCGACCGGAGAGTCGTTCTCCGCTTCCATCCGGAGACCTCGATCCGCCCCGCCGTCACGGAGCCCGACCGCCGGGTTGAACCGCGCCTGAGCGCCGATTCGCCGTTCCAGCCCCCTTCGGTTTCGAGCGAGAGGCTGGAGAACGGCCTGGAGATCCTCGTCGTCGAGCGGCACGACCTCCCGGTTGTCACAGCCACCCTTGTGACGAGGGCCGGCAGCCTGCTCGACCCGCCCGGAAAGGAAGGATTGGCGAGGCTGACCGCGAGCGCGATGGTGCGTGGCACCAAGGCCAAGAACGCGCTAGCGGTCGCCGACGCGCTGGGTGACCTCGGCACAGCACTGTCCACCATCGTCGGGATCGAGAACGTCCGGCAATCGCTCGAAGTCCAGAAGGGCAATCTCGGTCGGGCGCTCGCGCTTCTGTCCGAGATCGTGCGGACCCCGACCTATCCCGATCTCGAGGTCGAACGCGAGCGCAAGCTCCAACTCGACGAGCTGGAACAGGTGGAGAAGGATCCGGGCGCGCTTGCCGCGCGGCTTCGGCCGATGGCCGCTTTCGGGCCCTCGCATCCATATAGCCGGCCCACGATCGGCTTCCGGCGCACCATTGCTCCCCTGTCCGCAGCCGAAGTCTCGGCCTTCCACAGGGAACATTGGAGACCCGACGCCTCGGCGCTGATTCTCGTCGGCGACGTCACGATCGCGGAAGCCCGCGCGATCGCGGAGAGAGAGATGGGCGACTGGTCGGGGACGGCGACACCCGTTCCTCCGGTCCCGCCGCCGGCGCCGATGGCCAAAGGCAAAGTCCTGATCGTCGATCGCCCGGACGCAGCGCAGACGTACATCGTTCACGTCTATGGCGCGCCGGCCCGCAAGGGTCCGGACTTCTATGGCTGGACGCTTGCCAACGAGGTCCTCGGGGGAGGTACCGCCGGCCGGCTGAACATGAACCTTCGCCAGGACAAGGGCTATTCCTACGGCATGTTCACCGCCCGCCTGCTCTTTGCCGACGGCCTGGCATGGCTGGCGCAGGGGGCTGTACAGACCGACAAGACCAAGGAAGCGATGGCGGAGATGATCGCCGAACTCGAGGGCATAGCCGGCGCGCGACCGATCGGCTCCGAGGAACTCGAGAACGCGCGGCTCGGGCTGATCCGTAACTACGCCGCGGGGTTCGGCACCAACGAAGACATTGCGAATCGAGTGGCGACACTCTGGACTCTGCGCTGGCCGATGTCCGAGCTCGAGCGCGAGCCCGCAGAACTCGCCGGGGAGTCGCTCGCCAATGTGCAGGCCGCCGCGCGGCGCTACGCGATTCCGGCCGAAGCCACCTTCATCCTCATCGGAGACCGAGCGAAGATCGAACCGGGTGTGAGCAGCCTCGGGCTCGGGGAGCCGGTGGAGATCGACGCGGATGGGAGCGTCATCCGGTAAGGCGAGCCGCCGCACTTCCCTTCCCTCGCCGTGACCCACCCAGAAGGCCTTGCGCTTCCAGCCTTGCCCTTTGGCAGCCGGGCAGCCGGGCGGCCGGGCGACCGGGGCCCGGCAGGCGGGCAGCCGAAGGCACCCACACGGGCGGCGCACCGCACCTCGCCGGCGCGCCGTCCGCGCGGTGGTCTGCTTACTCGACGAGGAGGATCTTCCTCGTTTGCGAAAGATCACCCGCCTGGAGCCTGGAGTAGTAGACGCCGCTCGACAGCTTGCTTCCGTCGAGCTGCCACTGATAGTCCCCAGCCGCCAGCGTACCGTTCGCGAGGATCGCCACTTCCTGTCCTCCCACGTCGAAAACCGATAGCCGTACGGGCTGCGGCGGTCCCGGTGGAAGCGTGAACCGGATCATCGTGGAGGACCGGAACGGGTTGGGGTCGTTCCGAAGCGCGAACGCCGCAACAGCGCTGACGTCGCCGGGTGCGGGTCCGGGTCCGGCGACTCCTGCCGTCGTCTGTGAGTACTTGATCGTCGCGTAGTCCAGCGCGGTGCCATCACCGCCGCTCTGACCCGTTACGAAGACGTCTCCCGACTCATGGACAGCGATGGAGTGGGGAATGTCGTAGAAGTTGCCCGGACCGTTGTAGCTTTGGGTCCACAGTGCCTCGCCGGACGCATCATAGGCGACCGTGGCGTAGTCGTAGGTCGTCACGCTGTCCCCGTAGCTGTAGCCGGTGACGTAAGAGTTGCCTTGAGCATCAACGGCGATCGCGTACGGAGAATCGCCCGTCTGAGCCGCTCCGAACCTCCGCACCCACAGCTCTGTTCCGGTCGGGTCATACTTCACCGTGGCGAAGTCATCCGCGCTGGCGCCGGTAACGAAGACGTTCCCTTGCGGGTCGATGGCCAGGGCGGACGCATAGTCGAAATCGCTTTCGTCGAATCGCCTCACCCACAGCTCGGTGCCCGCTGGATCATACTTGATCGTCGCGTAGTCGTAATCGTTCCCGGCTGCGATGCTCAAGCCGGTGACGAAGATGTTGTCGTCCTCGTCCAGCTTGACCGCCACAGCGGTGTCGGCGGAGTTACCAGGACCATCGTAGGTCCGTTGCCACTGCTCCACGCCATCAGGGCTGTACATGATGGTGGTGTAGTCGTAGTTGCTCCGTCCGGTCACCACGATGCCCGAGGAAGTCACGGCAACCATCGCGGCGACGTCCTCGCCTGCTCCGACGTCGAAACGACGCAGCCACAGCTCGTCTCCGCCGGGACTGTATTTGATGGTGGCGTAGTCGAGACCGGTGCCGTCGCCCGTGCTGTACCCGGTGACGTAGACGTTGCCGTCGGAGTCGACCGCGATCGAGGCTGCGCTGTCGCTCTCGAACACCGGGCCTTCGTAGGTTCGGACCCACTGCTCCGTGCCGGATGAATCGTACTTTATGGTCAGGTAGTCATCGCCGAAGGACTGGGTGGATCCGGCGATATACACGTTGCCGAGATCGTCAACGGCGATTGCGAAGCCGACGTCGTGCGTCCCGCCGTCGAACGTTCGAACCCACTGGACGGCGCCCGCCGCGTCGTACTTGATCGTCACGCAGTCAGAGCCAAAATCGTTGGAGGCCGTTCCGGTGACGTAGACGTTCTCGAAGGCGTCGATCGTCATTGCGTAGGCCACGTCATTGAAGTTGCCAGGACTGCTATGTCGTGCGACCCATTCCTGCTCGGCCTCAGCGAATCCGATCGCTGGACCGGAGACCAGGACAAGCAATGCCGAGAAGACCGTCCTCATGCTGGGACCTCCCTTGCTGCGGCAAATGCGATCGGGGATGTTTCTTTCCGCTCGGTTCCGAAGTGGCCGGCTGCGCGATGGCCGGCGGCATGAGGGACAGCGACAGCCTGCCAGTCCGAGAGTCGCGTCCAACGCTCGCCCTGATACACAGGCGCATCGCCGCCTCAGCGCCTCGACGCCTTGCGGTTCACCACATCCCGGTGAGCCGAACGTTCGTAAGCGGTAGCCAGAGAGTCTCGACAAGGGGGTGTCAGGCGAGAAGGACGCGAGCGTAGCAGCAGGCCGTGAGTACGTGGAGGCCTATGTGCAATTCATCCACTACGTCGAGCGTCTGCATCAGGAGGCCGCCGGACAGGTCTCCGAGGAACACCACGCGGGAGAGTGAGCCGAATCCAGAGGAGAGATCGATGGACCCGGCTGCAATGATCAGGCGAAACCGTTCGGCCTCCTGCGTGGATCCGACAGCAGGTTCTGGAGCTGCTCGAGATTCGGCGGCTTCACCATGTGATGATCGAAGCCGGCGTCAGCGGCCTTCTGCAGGTCCTCCGGGAGCGCATAGCCGCTCAGCGCCACCAGGAATACGTCCCGCAGAACTTCGTCGGCTCGGAACGCTCGGGCGACCTCATATCCATCCATCCCCGGCAGTCCGATGTCGCAGAGGAGCACTTCGGGTCGGAAGCCCCGCGCCTTCTCGACTCCCCCCGGACCGTCGCTGGCGACCTCAACCACATGCCCGCAAAGCTCAAGCAATAGACGAAGGCTCGTGGCTGCATCGGCGATGTCTTCGATGATGAGTACGCGCCGGCGCACGGATGTTTTAGACTCGGGCGCGGTCTGGCTGCTTGGTGCCTTTGTCAGATCCAGTGGCAAACGGATGATGAACTCCGTCCCTTGACCGAGACCGGAACTGGAGGCTGCGATCTCTCCTCCGTGAAGCTCAACGATGCCCTTTACCAGCGCGAGTCCCAGCCCGAGGCCGCCCCTGCTTCGATCCAGAGTCATGTCCGCCTGCATGAAGGGCTCAAACAGGTGGGACATAGTCTCCCGGGTCATGCCGATTCCCGTGTCCCTCACTCGCACCACCGCACGTCGCGCGGCAGGATCGACCGTAACCGCTGCGCTGACCTTTCCCCCCCGTCCCGTGAACTTGACAGCGTTCTGAAGCAGGTTGCCCAGGCTCTGCCCCAAACGGTTCCAATCTCCATCCACGTACACCGGAGACGGAGCGGGCTCGAATTCCAGCTTGACGTCGCCCCGTTGAAAGATGGCCCGGTGGTCTTCGATCGTGCGCCCGACCAGGTCGTTGAGTTCCAGACGTTCCCGCTGCAAGCGGATCTTGCCCCGCGCGATTCGCGTGATGTCCAGGAGATCGTCGACGATGCGAGTCAACTGGCGCACCTGGCGTTCGATGATCTTCTGGGCGGCCTTCGCTTCCTCGCCGCCTGCGAGCGCGCGATCTAGGATGTAGAGGCCATTGGCGATGGGGGCGAGCGGGTTTCTGAGCTCGTGCGACAGGACGGCCAGGAACTCGTTCTTGCGACGGTCGGCCTCCGCCAGTTGGAGGTTTGCCTCCCGGAGCGCGTCCTCGGCCATCTTCCGGTCGGAGATGTCGACGCAGAACTCCACGCAGGCATCGCCGCCCAGGGAGCTGCCCGCGAAGACCAGCCACTGTCGCGCGCCGTCCTTGTGGAAGTACTCCTTCTCGTAGGGGCCTATCCGGCCGGACACCTTGAACTTCTCGATCTCCTCGAGGCTCAACTCCACGTACTCGGGCGGAGTGAGTCTTTGCCAAGTCAGCTCGCCCGCCTCCACTTCCTGGCGGCTGTATCCCGAGAGCTTGAGGAATGTCTCGTTGGCGTCGGTCATGCGCCCGGTGCTCAAGTCCCAGAACATCACGCCGACCGTCTCGACTTCGAGCACCTTCTTCAGGCGTTCATGGCTCTGGCGCAACGCTTCCTCGGCCTGCTTGCGCTCCGTGATGTCCTGACCCTGGGCGATGGTCGCGGTCGCCTTCTTGCCGTCGGGAGAGAGAATCGTGGCGGAGTTCCACAGCACCGTTCGCACGGTCCCGTCCGTATGCTGGATCGGAATCTCGACCACCTCCCAGCGTTCTCCGGTGGCGGTTCGACGGATGTGGGCCATCGACTCCTCGCGCCGGTCGGCCGGAAAGAGGATGTCCAGGGTCTGACCAAGCACCTCCTCGGCTTTGCGCCCGCTCAGGCGCTCGAAGGCACGGTTGAACTGTGTAATGCGGAATCCAGGATCCCAGACGATGATCGGCGCGTTTGCGTAGCCGATGAGGCTCTGCAGGTAGTCACGCGTCTCGCGCAGCGCCTCCTCGGCGCGCTTGTGATCCGTGATATCTCGCGTGACCGTGACCGACCCGATGATGCGGCCGGCCTTGTCCTTGACGGGCGCTGCGCTCGCTTGGCGATAGCGCAACTCTCCTGTCGAGGGAGTACGAATGTACTCCTCGACATTGGTTAGGACCTCGCCTGCTAGAGCGCGGAGCGCTGGGGACTCCTGCACCGGCCGCGGCGTGCCGTCCGGTCGCAGCACCTCGAGGCTAGCGGCAAGCTCTTCGATGTCCATTCCCCCATCTGTCCTGGAAAGCGCGAACTCCTTCATCACCGCCGGATTGACCAGCGTGAAGCGCCTCCGGGTGTCGGCGAACCACACCTCGTCGTGCACGCTTGCCACGAGCGCAGAGATCCGATCCCGCTCCACCTCGACTTCTGAGAGCAGCCGAGCGCGCTCATCCTCCGCGCGCTTGCGCTCCGTGATGTCCTGACCCTGGGCAATGGTCGCGATCGCCGTCTTGCCGTCGGGAGAGAGAATCGTGGCGGAGTTCCACAGCACCGTGCGGACGCTCCCGTCCGTGTGCTGGATCGGAATCTCGACTACCTCCCAGCGTTCTCCGGTGGTGGTTCGACGGATGTGAGCCATCGACTCCTCGCGCCGGTCGGCCGGAAAGAGAAAGTCCAGGGTCTGACCAAGCACCTCCTCGGCTCTGCGCCCGCTCAGCCGCTCGAAGGCGCGGTTGAATTGTGTAATGCAAAATCCTGGGTCCCAGACGATGATCGGCGCGTTTGCGTAGCCGATTAGGCTTTGCAGGTGGTCACGCGTCTCGCGCAGCGCCTCCTCAGCCTTCTTGTGGTCGGTGATGTCTTGCGCCGTACTGATTATTCCTTGCTTGTCTCCATAGAGAATAGGAGACACGTTTATCGACACCCACACGGGCGTGCCGTCTTTCTTCTTCCATCTTGCCTCGAAGTTCTCGACGGCTCCCGTTTCCTTCAGCATACGCAGCCACTTGCTTCTGTCGTCACGATCGAAGTAGAAGTCGGACGCTTCCCTGCCGACCAGCTCACCAGGTCCGCAACCCAATATCTTCTCATAGGCAGGGTTGTTATAAACGAAAGTACCACCGCAGCTGACGGCTACGCCGATAGGAGCCGTAGCGCTCAGAATGCGAAATCGTTCCTCACTTGCCCGCAGCTCATCTTCGGCCCGCTTGCGCTCGGTGATGTCGATAATCGTTCCGAAGAGCGTCACGGGCGTGCCCGTCTCGTCCGAATCGACATCGAAGCCGCTCGCCAGCACAACCCGCTCCTCGCCGCTCGGCCTGATGACGCGTGACTCGAACGGCCCAACGGTCTGGCCTCCGAGGGCCAGCGCCACCGCGCGCGTATGCCGGTCCCGATCGTCCGGGTGTATCATCGCGCGGGCCGCATCGTTCGAGGGGACGAAGGCCGCCGGGTCGACGCCGAAGATGCGAAACAGCTCATCGGACCAGGTGACAGCATCGGTGCGTAGGTCCCACCGCCAGCTCCCGAGGTGCGCCGCCGCCTGCGAACGAGCCAGGTCCCTTTCCCGCGCCCGCATCTCCGCCTCGGCCCGCTTGCGCTCGGTGATGTCGTGCGAGATGGCTATGAAGTACCCTCTCGCCGGGCAGTAGACGTGCACGTCGAACCACGTGCCGAGGGTCGGTACGAGTTCCTCCCACTGAGCACTCTGGCCGGTCACGGCCACCAGGTTGTGGCGGTCGATCAGGTCCTGAGAGACACCGGGGAAAGCCTCGGTGACTCTTTTGCCCACAATTTGTTCTCTTCGGATGCCGACATTTTTTTCGTAGGCGGCGTTCACATCGAGAATCACGTAGTCGATCGGTTTACCGTGGTCATCAAACACCGTTTGACAGTGCGTCAGCCCGGCGGCCTGGTTCTCGAACAGCGTCCGATAATTCTTCTCAGCCGCCTCGACAGCCGCCGCTGCTCCCCGCTCTTCGAGGTGCTCGGAGGTCTTCTCATGCTCCGGAGGGCTGGGGGTATCCGCTCCGGCAGGGTGGCCCTGTCTACTCATAGGCACCTCGGTCCGTGTCTAGGCTCGGCAACCTGCGCCTGGAGTTGCGTCCGACCATCTGACCTGATCCGCGTAAGCTCGAGCGCCAGTGAACGAGAATCCCCGATCCAAAACTCTGTCTCTACTTCCGTGGCCGGCACCGTCGAGCGTACGGGTACGAAGTATCCCACCCCACTGAACGGAAGTCCAAAAGCCCTTCAGAAGATCTGCGGTCTGCCTGGATTCCTTCTCAATGTCCGACGGCCACGACCCGTACCAGGAAAGCAACTTCTGGCGGTGTAACGCGTTCCCCCGCACGAGGGTCGGCAAGCGGGGTCACGTTCCGCGACCAGGCATTGGCGCCGGGCGGTTCCGACGGCTCCCCGCGCGGTGGGCGACGACCTCGAACGTGGGTGGCAGCCTTCGTGGTGCTACGCATCGTGGCCGCGCTCGCCCCGGACCCCGCTCTCCGAATCACCAACCAGACCGTCTACGAGTGGCTTCAGGGTCTGCGCCTGACCCCGCTCGGGGAACGGCGCTCGTCCAGATCTCCAAGGCCGGCTGACTATTGAGGCCGTCTACGAGCGCGGTCGCGATGTGCGGCGCATTCTGGCCGCAACTGCCAGGGATGGCCAGCGATGAAGATCGATCTGCACCGGCGAGCCGAACGTTCCACCAACCACTCCCTGCTTCGCTCGGAATGTTCTCTGGGATCGGTGACTGGCGGTCTCCGCGTCTCTCACTCGTACTCGATGCCGAGGAGCCGCGAGATCGTGCCGATCGTCCCCATGTGCTGGTACGGGTGCGTGAGCCCGAGGGTCATGAGGCAGTTCCCGCGCGTCCACCGGCTGTATCCGGCCAGCATCTCCTCCGCGTTCCGAAGGGCCAACCCTTCGCGGAGGATGACCGCACGCAGTCGGTCCGGATCGAGAGGCGCCTCAAGGGTCTCCGGATCCAATTCCGCAACCACCTTGCGCGTCAGCGCACGAACCGCGTCGGAGTAGCCATGGAGGCCAGCGATGTCGATTGCGGCGTTCAGTTCGTCCACCTCCTGGTAGGTCATCCCGCCGCCGATGTGGCGAAAGGGGACCTTCATACGCTCCGCCCATCCACCTTCGTCCAGGACCTGCTGGCCATCGGTGAGGATGCGGCTCATTGCCGCGTCCTCCGCCCTCGTAAGGTGCCAGATGTTCCAGGCGATCGAGGTGACGCGCGGATGGGGCCGCTCGCGCATCTGCTGGTCGGCAGCGCACTCCCACACGCCGGCCAGCCAGAAGTCGTAGAACGAGTCGTGGCGCTGCAGGAAGAGCTTCGCGAAACTCATGAATGAGCGCTCCTTTCAATCCGATGTCCCGTCGCCCGTCGCCTGTCGCCCGTCGCGCGATGGCATCGTCTCCCGTGCGACCCATTCCGGTCCAGCGCAACCGACCATGCGCACCTATAAGGTCGCCGACCTGGAGAAGGTGCTGACGGCGGGACGGGGACCAACCCGCAAGACAAGACCTCCGGTACCGGTTTCCCAACCAGATATGGTTCGTCCACCGGCAATCTGACTCCGAAGGGCCTCGCATCGTCGGGGAGCTAGAGCCCTGCCCCGCACGGGAGTGAGGAGGTGTGCAGATCTGGCCGCCGTTTCTCGCGTGAATCTGGGTGTCGCACTGAACGCTGTGGCCTCAACGGCCGTCTGAGCTGCAGAGAGGGATGACGGTATCGCAGATGCAGCAGGAGCTGCGATCGACGGCCAGGTTCGGCGCCCGCGAACTCTTCCGAGCCTGCCGGGATGCAGGCGGCGAACCGCCACCTGCGAAGTGCGACGAGACCTTCAACCGGGCCGGCGCGCCCGATTCCGCCAACGAAGAGATCTGGGAGGCTGGCATGTCGAACAAACGAACGCCGCGAATGCCCATCACCTGGGTATTCCTCCTGGCCGTCGTCGTGGCCCTGGCCGGCTCGCAGTCGTGGGGCCAACAGCCGACCCCGCCGGACTACAAGGACACGACCGCCCTGCCCGAGGGTCAGATCGGAGCGCGCATTCGGAACGCGATCGAGGTCGCCAACTCGGGGAGCGCGGAGCGCATCAGACGCTTCGTGAGCGAGGAGTGCACCGAAGCGTTCCAGGCGACGGCCGCGCCGGATGAACACGTTGCCGCGTGGCAGAGTTTCCTGAGGGACTCGGGAGGGGTCGACTTCTACTCCGTCCGCACTTATACGCCCGAGCGCGCAGGCCAGACCGTGGCGATCGTCAAGGACCA
>JBHGAY010000052.1:0-14611 GCA_041946735.1 Candidatus Eiseniibacteriota bacterium | reverse complement strand
TCTTCCCATCGCTCCATCCTCTCAAGAAATGGAGCCTCCGGGAATCCCGGGGCGGTTCAGTGAGTCCATGGGGAGCGTCAAGTGATTTCCCGAATAACGCGTTCCACGCATCAGTCGGCCCTTCCCGCATGTTAGCCAGCGGATTCACCTCGCCCATCTGGCTGGAGCGGGAGAACTTTGAACTCCGGCGAGCCAATGAGATCCTGCGCGGCTTCGGCCTATTTCGCCCAGGCGGAGCTCGACCGCCGCGGGAAGTGATGGTGGCGTTCGTGGACGAGCACCGGGCCGCCTTCGGAGTCGAGCCGATCTGCGGGGTGCTGCCCATCGCTCCATCGACCTACTACGAGCAGAAGGCGCGGGCGGCGGATCCTTCGCGGCAGTCGGCCCCACCAGCAATCCGCCTGAAACTCGAGTGTCGCGGTGAACTCAATCCCATATCGCGCTGAGCCGTACGGTACACCGTTCGTCTTGACAAAGTTAGCGACGTTGACGAGCCCCCTGCAGTCGCGCGATATCAGGGAAGCGAAGTAACGAGCGGCCTCGTCCTCCCGCGGATGCGATGAGCAGGCCACTACAAACGCTACCAGCGGGCAGAGGAAGCCAAATACGACGAAGCGGAAATGCGTCCTGAACGTGGCGTGCCCTTCCGGTAGCACAAGCGTCGATGAGCTCTTTGCGTCCCTGAATGTCATTGTGAGCTGCCTCCCATGTCCGTCCGACGAGAAGTCTCCTCTCTCATGGGAGCGGCTTGGGGGTCTTCCGCCGCGGCTCGCGGTGAGGAGCGGAGCGCGAGCCAGTTCATGACGCCCACCGACGCAAAGAGGCAAAAGGCCAGCCAGTATGGGAAGAGATAGTGGATGGTTAGTACGCCTTCTCCCCTAGACAGGACTTGGTTGTCGAGACGAGCTTTGAGGAACAGGAGAGAAAGCGCCCCGACTGCGCTCGCGATCAACCTCTCGAGCGGACGCCGGATCGGCCGGCTCACAGAAGCGAGGAGACCGCCCAACGCTGCAGCCGCGGCGATCACAGCAGCGATCTCTCCTCTGACGGTCTGATCTTGGATCGTGCGACCCATCGCTAGCTGTACGCCTGTCATGGTCGCGATTTGTTGCCCCTGACATGAGAGCCTTGTGAAGGGCAGGAAGAAGCAGAATAAGACAAGCGCGAAAGCGACAAGCGAAGCGGGGCGTGCGGTCCTGGGCAACATGATCACCTCTGTTGACTCGGTAGGGGATGCATGAGCGGAGGACGTTCCTCCCTCTACGGCGCAGAGCAGGAGATGTGCCGAGCGCCGAGACAGGCAAATCTCTCGGACGAAGCGGGCGGGCTACGCAAGTGGGTGGATGCTCCATGGCGCGCTGTTTCAGTCGTATACCTTCTTCGCGCGAATCTCTGCGCTCTGCTTCTTCGCGATCGCCATCTCGTCTGGATCTAGGTACTTCCATGCGGTATCGAGGATGCTGGCATAAGTAGATGAGAGCGCTTCACAAAGTTCCCGGCTCTCCATTAGGTTGATGTCGGCCATGCCAGCACCGGTCGCTCGGTACGTCAGGTGAACTGTTGTGGTCTCGACCGGGAGACTCTTGAACCACATGCGCTCCGCCGAGAGGGGTTCGCTCACGGCCAAAGTGACCCGTCCGCCCACTGTGTAGTCGACTTCCGCGGTGTAGGTTTTCTGGCCAGCCAACGCAGCAGCCAACAACCCTGTCGTGTCACGGAGCCGTGCCGAGCCGGGAACGGGATCAAAGGCCAGTTCGAGGGTGGGAGTGAGAACGAGATCGCTTCCCTTCTTGTCGGGGAAAGTCATCTCGTCGACTGTCCGGAAGGGCCCCCGCACAGTGAAGCCACGAGCATTGAGAAGCGCCTGAAAGTCGGAGCTCATTGTGCTGGCGAAGGTGGAGAATGGTGCCTCGGACGTCCAGTCTGCGTCCGTCGCGTATTGCGCATTGACGACGGCCAGGGTGACGCCGGCGGAACCGGGGCCAGCAGTGTTAGGAGCTGAGAACGCGAACTGTGGAGTGTAGACCTGAGGTGGCTTGGTTGTTGCGCAGCCGGTGAAGAACACGAAGACGAGAACTAGGACGAGAGCTGAGCGCATGAGTGATACACCTCCGGTTGAGTCCGCTGCCTGTGCGAAAGGTCAACGAAACGCGAGCAGCCAACAGCCACCAAGGGGCAAGCAGGACCCATGCCATCGGAGTAGACACGGGGGCGACGGAGTGTTCAGTTTGGCAAGCGTCCGCGCCGATTCTGAGGATGTCCGAGGCGAGCGCTCGTCCAACGCGAAAGATGCGAGATGTGAGGTCACCTCGTTCGACCCTGCGGTCGTCTTCCGCCGCTGGGCCCGTCTGGATACCACACCCGACGAGTCGGGAATTCGGAGTGCGACTCTCGAATCGCGCCTTCGATCTAATAATTGGCGGCGGATGCGTGCGTGCAGCCCTGCGGAGATCATCGGGCCGCCTCGCGGAGTAGGTCATGTATCCAACGGAACGGCCCGTGGGCCCAAGGCGTCTTCGGAGGCGGCCTCTTCGATCAGTACGCCCGCCATCAGGTCGGTTACTCGTCGCCAACGATCGCGGCATGCCAGGCTTCCTCGGAATGACAACACTCAACCCGAGTCGTCTCTCGGCTCCGCTACCCCGTCCGGTCAGTCGGCCGCATGCTGCTCAGCGGATGGACCCCCGGATGCTCTCCGCACTGCTTCCGTAGTCGGCCCAGGTCCGAGATCCCGTCCGAAATTCGGCCCATCTCGTCCGGAATCCATACCGCGGGTCCGGAATCTGATCGCTCGATCGCTCGAGATGCCGACCACTTCGCCTCGAGACAGATGCCTGCTGTCCGCGAGCAGCATCGCGCGACGCCGGTCGCCACGCCGATGCCGACGCCCACACAACTCCGGTATCGCTGCGACACCGGCACCGGTGCCGAATTGACCTGCTGGAGCCCGTCCGTTACGATCGGTCCGCGCGTCTACCGGGGTGGTGACGAGGGAGCAGAAGCGCGCGAGTGCCGAGGGGATTCCCGAGAATGCGCGATCGCAATCGCAAGGCGTATCTGAAGCCTCCCTATCGGTTTCTGGTCCGGACCAGGCTTCGTTCTCCTCGCTCTCCTCGTTCTCCCCGTTCTCCCCGCTCTCGCCGCTCGCTCATCTCTCTCCGCTCGCTCCAATCTCCCCGCTGTCTTCGCCCGGTCTCCGCGGTGATGGCCTTGGCCCCCGCTCTTGCGAGCCGATCGCAGGTCACCGCGCCGACCCTCGACCTTCTCCGAAGCCATCTATCTCACGAGACTGCGGCGAAAACGGCCCGGCTGGCCGGCCTGCTGAACGAGTGGCGCCGCGGCCGCTATCTCGCGTCCGACGCCGAGGACGCCGGGCAGATCCTCCTCGATTTCCAGAAGATCGCTCTCCGCCACGCGCGCCCTGCCGCGGCCCGCTTCGGATCCCTCGTCTTGTTGCTGCGCCTGATCTCGTCAGTCCAGCGGCTCCGCCAGATCGTCAGGCCGCTCGAGCAGGCCGAACCTCTCTCGCTCTCCGCGCTTGCCCGATTCGAGCGCGGCATTTCCAGACTCGGGACCTTGTCGAAGGGCCTCGCCGACGACCTTTCCCGTCGCTACGGTGCTCCGATCGGAGATGTCCTCACCGAGGCGGCAGACGAGGTTCGGCGCGAAGTGGGACTAGGAGTGGGAGCGGGACTGAGGGATGCGCGTCCGGAGGCCGCGACGGCGGCGCATCCGGAAGCGACACGCTGCGGAGAAGCGGGCACCGGCGTGGCCCGCGCCCGCGTCCCCATCCTCCTCGACATGGGGGGCATCTCTTCGACTTGCTGGGTCCCGGTTGCCGATGCCGCCCTTTGGCACGATCTTTTCAAGAACCTCATCCGCAACGCGGTCGAAGCGACCGAGGAAAGGGCCTGCCGCGCTGGCGCGCGGGAAGTGAACGTGGACGAGGTTCCAGTGACCGTGCGCCTTTCCTCTCCGGGAATCGCGCCCGCCGGATCCCCTCGGCCCGGCGTCTGGGTCGAGATCGAGGACTCCGGCATCGGGATGGACCCAGAGGACGAGGACAAGATATGGGAGTCGGGCTACAGCCGGCATGCGAAGGGGCGCGGCCATGGTTTGACGGAGTCCAAGAAGGAGTTCTTGGCCAGCCGGGGCTCCGTGTGCATCTGGAGCGCTGCGGGGGTCGGCACGCTCTTCCGCATTCATCTCACCAGAACTCCTATCCCGATTCCGGATCCCCCGCTCTGGAGCATGCGGCCGATGGTGGCGGCCATCGCGGTTGTTCTCCTGGCCGCGGGCCTGGCGCTCGCTTCCGTCAGCCGACCCACCGCGACGACCGTTGAAGTCCGAGGCGGCACTAGGGTCGTCGGGATGAACGACGAAGGGAAGGTTCTCTGGTCCTGGGAGCTCGGAGAGGAGATCCTTACGAATCACCTTCCGGACTATCCATCGACCCAGAGGCGCAGGTCCCCGGACCGCATCTTCCCGATCACGGACCGTGACCGCCTGTCGCCGCGCCTGGCGTTGGCGACGCAGCCCATCCGTGGCCCATCGAAGCTCTGGATCGCCGATCGACGGGGGAGAGTGATCGAGAGCCACCATCTGCGTTGGATCTACCCGGAGCGCGGGCCGCTCGCCAGCCGCACCGGCAGTCCGTCCTGCAGATGGCTCGGCGAAGTCCTCTGGGGCGAGAAACGTGAAACAGTCCTCATCACGCACGCGCGGGTGGTCGACTACTATCCGACCGCCACCCAGTTCTTCCGCGCCTCCGGTGACTCCCTGGGATGCTACTACCACTGCGGCCATCTGACTTGGCGCGCGAGCGAGGACTTCGATGGGGACGGAGCGCAAGAAGTCCTCATGTACGGGATCAACAACGAGGTCGCCCGCGACACGACGATCTTCCCCGAGGACCCGCAAACCTATGTCGACTGCCTGGTGATGCTCGAGCCGCCCAGCATATCCGGGCAGTCCTACCCGTACCATTGCTGGGCGGGGCTGCCGAGAGCAGGGGAGAAAGGCTACCTCATCCTTCCCCCGTTGAGGCGGGGGACCCGACCGGAGATCAGACGAATCGACATCGGTCAACCGTCGAGCGATGGAGCCGTCGTTCAAGTCACACTCTTCGATGGACGGATGTACTGGCTGGACGCGACTCTTCGCCCGCTCTTCGTCCGCACGGGGGACTTCAGCGACGCGGCGCGCTCGGCGCCGGTCGAGCCGTATGGACCCCTCGTGCACTTCTCGAAAGGCGAGAGGACCGACATTCGCATGATGGTGAAGTGAATCCCGACAGGATTCCTCGAGGTGCGACCATGAGGGAAGTGCTGATCATCGATGACCGGGAAGACCTGCATTCGTTCTGCCGCAGGATCCTGGCCGGCTACACCTTCCATCTCGTCGGCTCGTGGCCTCAGGCGAAGTCCCGCCTGGGAGAGCCCGGATCGCGTTCTGTCGGGGCCGTGCTGCTCGACCGCGACTTCTCGCATGCGCCTCTCGCCGAACTCATCGGCCCCCCAGGCGACTGTCACAACGAAGGTCTCCATATCCTGCGACGGCTCCGTCGCGAATATCCCGAAGTTCCCGTTCTCATGATAACGGGCCATCGTGACCAGGAGACCGCGATGGAAGCGACCAACGAGCGAGCCGACTTCCTGGCCTGGGAGGATCTGCAACGGCAACCGGACATTCTCCGCGCCCGCCTGGACAGAGTCTTCGACCTTCGCGCGGGCACCGGAGAAGAGACCTTCGGCAGATTCCGCGAGATCGGAGTGGTATCCGCGTCTCCGGCTCTGTGCGCGACCCTCGTCTCTCTCTACCAGGCGATACCCGGGAGTGGTCCGATCCTCCTCCTCGGCGAGACCGGGACGGGGAAGGATACGCTGGCTTTCGCGACGCACGCGCTGAGCGGAGACTCGACCCGCCCATACGTTGCCGTCAACATGGCAGCGCTCAATCCGAACCTGATCGAGAGCGAGCTCTTCGGCCATGTGCGCGGCGCTTTCACCGGAGCCCGCGAGACGTCTCAGGGGCGTATCCGATCGGCGCACGGAGGCACGCTTTTCCTCAACGAGATCGCGGACTTGCCGTCCGAGCTGCAAGCGAAGCTGCTAACCGTGCTGGACCGACACGAGGTGGTTCCCGTCGGGGACGCGCGCAGCTATCCGGTCCGCTTCCGCTTGATTTGTGCAACGTCCTGCGATCTGGCCGCTCTCGTCCGTGAAGGCCGGTTTCGTCGCGACCTCTACCACCGGATCGCCTGGCACGCGATCACGATTCCACCTCTAAGGGAGAGGCGAGAGGACATCCCGGTTCTGATCCGAAGCTTCCTGCGAGACGCAGGGCAAGGAGACGAGAACGGGATCACAGGCATCGCGCGCGAGGCGATGGACTACCTGACCGATCTTCCATGGGAAGGCAATGTGCGCGAGCTTCGAGCCGTGTTGGAGGCGGCGAGCGCGGTCGGCCGGTGCCAGATCACCCTTGCCGACGTTCGCGAAGTCTTGCGCAGGAGCGAGGCAGTCTTCGGCCCCGGGAATGGAGCGCCTCCGCAGGCGCCGCAGGCGATCGCGACGGGAGCCTCGGCGGCTGTTTCTGCGGCCGCTTCGACGGCGGTGACGGAGTCGGCGCATCGTGTGCCGGAATCGTGCGAGCGGGCGGTCTTCGAGGGGCTGACCTTCCGGCAGGTGACTGCCAGGTACTTCGACTACTTGACGAGGGAATCGGGGGGGAATCTACCGGAGGTGGCCCGGCGCGCCGGGATCGCCAAAGCTACCGTCTACGAGTGGCGTAGCCGCTTCCGGCCGACCGCCGACGACTGACTGCTCGCTCCTTCGCTCTCACGCGCGCTCTCCTTCGCGCGCTCTCTCGCGCGCGACCAGACTTCCGACACGCTCCGGCTCCTCGCCGAAACTGCTGCAATGCCGCGCCCGCTCTGCCGGCGAGCACGTGTGACGTGCTACAGACAGCCGCCGGGAGATCTCCCGGGGGATCGCAACCGGTCGCGATGCGCAGCCGGCTTTGCCGAACGCGATCCGCCGCATGTTCCTCGCCGACGCTTGATCTCCGGGTGGCGTGGTGCCGCGCGTTCCACACCGCCGCCCGATCTCCGGATGGGACTCTGCGACCTGCTACATACGCGCGCCAGCATTGCCCGCGGGCCACTGGAGCAGGGAACAATGCGCCGGGCGATCTCCATCCGGCAGTTCGAAGCCGGTCACATACGCCCGGGACCACTCCTCCTGGGCACTTGTAGCATGCTACTCAGAGACGAGGGATCTCCCGCCGGCTCATCGAAGCACGTGACACTTCGCCGACACGGGATCGAGCGGGACATCGCAGCATGTTGCGATCGCCCGGGAGCAAAGCGCCCGTCTACTTGAGACATGTTGCTCGGCGGTCCCAGCAGCCTTCCCGGCCGATCGAAGCAGATTCCTCGCCATGTCGGACCGGCCCTCTCGGACGACGGAACGCAGCTCGCGATTCCGCTCGCTCGCGGCACGGCGCCGGCGGGGATGCACGCCGCCCCGGACCTGCCTGGTCCGGGGCGGTTGCCGCAAGCATTCGCCGCGTTCGTGCGGCCTGGGTGGAGCTCTGGAACGGCTGGCCTGCTGGCCGCCTGGCCGGCTGGCGCTACCGCCCTACCGGTACAACGCGCGGATCGTCCCCCAACTCACCGCCGGCGCCGGCACCGGCTCGTCGGTGTAGACCGCCCAGATCATCAGGTTCAGCCACTCGAACGGAGACGTGGGCGCGCATGTCGTCGAGTAGTAGCTGTTGCCGAAGCTCGTGATGTCCTCGCCGGTCGCGCCGTCGAACGCCCCGACCGGGCAGAGCATGATGGTGGGATCGGCAACCGCGATGTCCGGGATGTCGAACTCGTTGTCGCCCACGGCGGGCGTCGTCTGGGTCCGCTGCACCTCGACCTCTCCGTCCAGGATCACGATGTCGACCTGTCCCGGCGTGACGATGAACTCCACGTAGAATCCGACGCGCGTGATCGTCATCGGCCCCACGCAGCGGATGCCGAGGGGTTGACCCGCCTGGAGGGCGAATCCGCCACCGATCAGGTCGTCCTGGAATCCCCATTGGCAGACGTCTTCGCGAAGCGGAGCTTGCCATCCGTCGCCGGCCGGGCCGGAGATCCAGATCGGATCGGCGGCTTGGGCGGTCCCGGCGAGGAGTGCGAGCAGACCGAGAATAGCTACGAGCCTCATACGGCCTCCCTTTGCTGCTGGTTGTCACGGGTGCGAGGCGAGCGTGAATCGCTCGCTCCGACGGGGGGGACCCGTCGCACCAGAATCGATCGCATAGGAATTATACTCGATATCGGATGGTCGGCAAGAGTCTGCGAGCAAGGGTTCGCTAGCGCGGGGGCGCTGGTCCGAGCCGGTCCTCCTGGCGGGTCCCCGGGGCGGTCCGGGTGGGGCCGGGCGTTTTCTCCCGAGGTCCACGACGCTCGACGCTGGCGGCAGCCCGATGCTCGAGCCGGCCCCTTCTCCTCCCAGTGCCGGCGACCCTGCAACGACCGACGGCACCCGTCCGCGCCGCGTGCTGCCTGACGCGTGCTGGCGCGCGTGCTGCTGTGCACCGGCTGCCGTGCGCGTACCGCTCGCACCTGCTTGAAGTGGCGAAAGAGACCGCATATCTTCGGTTTGCGCTTCCGGTGGCAACGTCCTCGCGGGGCTCTCCGGGGCCGGCCCCGCAGCAAGGAGCAGGAGATGCGATGGCATCGAGCAACCCGGCGACAGGGTCGGACGGGGGCGTCCGCGGACGAGAACCGGACCCGCGCTGACTCACCCCCCGTCACTCTCGCCGGTGCTCCAGCCTCCCGAGCGGCCGCGTGGCGGCTCCCAGGTTTCGCGCGGAGTCTCGCTGTGCCGCTCTTCCTTTGCCTACTGCTTTGCGCTCTCTCCTGCAGCGACGAGGAATCGTCCCTGCGACCGCAGAACCTGGGCGAGCCGCCGTCGTTGCCCGTCCCGCATCTGGCGAACGATCCGCGGATCCCAGGCAGCCAGGCCGTGGTGGTCGACGCCCGCCGCATCGTCTCGGCGCAACGCAACATGGTCAGCTTCGTCGCCCGGACGGCATTCGGAGACATCGGCTGGATGAACCGCGACGACTGGGACGAGGAAGGCGAGGCCTGCTGGAGCAAGACGACGCCGAGCGCCGACGGAGCCTGTTCCTACATCACCTATGCCTGCTATCGACAGGACGGGAGCCTGGAGCTGGTCGACGTGCTGAACGGGGAATGTCCCGACTTCTTCGAGACCCGGACGTTCGACAACTGGACCCACATGCGCGTGGTGACGGACATCGCGGCGCGCGCGGGGAGCTTCGTCGTCTACGGCCGTGGCGAGGCGATCGTCGATCGCTCGTGGACCTGGCAGCTCGAGAACGCGGACCCGCCGGTCGGCGCATGGCTCTTCTACGATGGCGACCCGATCCAGGAGAACCTGGAGGCGCGACTCGTCTGCGACCGCTTGGCCGACGGCACGGAGCACGCCGATTGGCTCTGGGTCGGGGACACCAAGGGCAAGTGGGAGTCCGACGTGTCCTCGGACGGCAAGAGCGGCCGCATGACGGTCCACCAGTGGGAGCACTCGGAATCCGCCTTCCGCCGCCTGCACGAGATCACGTGGGAAGACGACCACGGGCAGTGGCAGACGTTCGATGTCGCGGGGGTCGTAATCGCCGACCGGAGCTGGTAGGGACGACCGGACCTGAGCCGCCGATCGTGACGGCGCAGCGCGCCGGGCCGCTCGCAGCGATGACGCGCGGCTGCCGCGGCGGCCTTACTCGCCGACGCCGCCCAACCGCGCCGGAGTGCCTTTCACAATCGGCTGGCTCTTCCTGGGTGTCGGCGTTCCTTGCCATCCGGATCCTTGCGCGCCGCCCGCGGCGAGCAGCCTGACTTGGGGAAAGCTGAAAGCGCTCTACCGATAGGCGGTTCCTTGGCAGTGAAGGGAGAAAGCGATGCGAATGATCGAGACTGCAATCGGACCGGTCCAGATGTTGCTGACTGGATGCCTGGCCGCCGCGATCCTGCCTGCGGTCGGCCTCGGCGTCGTGATCGATTTCGAGTCGTTCTATGCGATGGACTACCTGAGCGGCTATCCGATTCCCGAAGCGGCTCGCCTGTCCGATCAGCTTGCGAGCGCGTACGCGTTGTCTTCTCGTCGGGCGCCCCCTACGTGGCCGTCGTTCACTGCGAGCCGGACTGCGCCCCGAGCGGCACCCACATGATCGGAGGGTCGACTCCGGACGGCTACCTGACGTACGAGCGCGGATGGCCTGTCGTCTTCACGTTCGTCGATCCCGGGGATCCGAACATTCCCGCCTCGACCGACTATGTCTCGGTCCGTTGCGACCTGTGGTCGGACAGCGGGATGAACGTCGTCCTCAACGCGTACGACCTCGAGGGCGTTCTGGTGGACTCGGACGAGGTCTTCGACTCCCCGGGTGCGCTGCTGGAAGTGACGGCTGCCGCAATCCATCGCGTGGAGTTTCTCGGGAGTCATGACTGGTGTGGCGTTGCGCTCGACGATCTCACATTCGATCCGGTGGGACCGACCGCTGTGGCTCCGAGCACCTGGGGCACGTTGAGGGCTCTATACCGGTAGGAGTGCGGCCCTCGGCCTCAGCGGGCCAGGCAGCCGGAAAGGAGCCCGCCGCCAAGGAGCCGGCCAGGCAGCCGCCTCCGGCCACACGGCCGCGGAAACGTCTTTCTCGATCCGCTACGCTTCCCGCATGACGAACTGGACGGAGACGCTCTGGACTCTGGCGCAGCGGCGGCGCCTCGCCTTGCCCCCGCCGAACCATCCGGAGCCGCTCGCCGCCCTCGACTACGATGCCGAGCTGGCGCTCAAGCGCGAGGCGATCGCCGCGTTCTGGCGGGCGGCGGAGCTGCCCGGCGCGCCCGATCCGGTCGTGGCGGCTCGCGCGCCGCGCGCCTATCGGACGACCACCAAGCGACGCGCCGACTTCCGCGGTTCCGACCTGCGTCTCGTCTTTCCGGGGGCGCCGCCCTCGCGGGTCGACTCGGTCGCTCCGTCCGTGCTCGACTTGCCGGAACATGCGGCCGTCTACGCCTTCCTCGTCGATCGCTTGCGCCGCCCGCCGGCGAGGCCGCTCGCCGCCGCGCTGAACTGGGCGATCGTGCGAGGGTCGGCGCCGGCGCTTGCGGTCATCCTCAATCTTCGCCGGTTCGACGCGCCGGCCGTACGCGCTGCGAAGTCGCTGGCGCAAGCGATCGAAAGCGAGAGCGCGCTCGGCGTCCGGTCGGCCTTTCTGTATCTCGATCCCAGCAGCTCGGACTACTACCTCGAGGCCCGGCGTCCCGGGCCCGGCATCCTTTCCTTCAAGCGGCTGTTCGGGCCCGATTGGCTCGAGGTCGACGTCGACGGCACGCGCCTGCGATTCCCGCCGGCCGTGTTCTCACAGGGTAACGCCGCGATGCTGCCGGTGATGGTGGAGACGTCACGCGCCCTGCTCGCGCCGGTCGAAGGGCGCAGCCTGCTCGACCTCTACTGCGGCTATGGACTCTTTTCGCTAACGGCGGGGCGGGACGCGGCTCACGTCGTCGGAGCGGACTTCGATCGCGCTGCGATCGAGGCGGCGCGATCGAACGCCGAGCACCTGAAGATGGCGGGGCGCATGAGGTTCGTTGCGGCGCGGATCGATGGCGCCTTCGTCGCAGATCGCTTGCGGCCGCACGCCGGCGTGACCGGCGATGCCGAAGAGATCGTCCTGCTCGATCCGCCGAGGCAGGGGACGGCGCCCGGCGTCGTCCCGGCGATCGCGGAGCGCGGGCCGGCTCGCGTGGCGCACGTCTGCTGCGGGACGGACGAGATCCCGCGCGAGTCGGCGGCCTGGTCGCGCGCCGGCTACCGGCTGCGGCGCGCCGTCCCGCTCGACCTCTTCCCGGGCACGGCGGGACTGGAAACCTTCCTGCTCTTCGAGCCGGAGTAGCGGGAAGCGGAAGAGAGCAGAGGAGAGGGGAGGAACCGGCGCCATGCCCTACGTCTACCTGCTGCGATGCTGCGACGGGTCGTTCTATGCAGGGAGCGCGAAGGACCTGCAGGCCCGGCTCCGCCAGCACGAGGCGGGACGCGCCTCGCGCTACACGCGCGGGCGGCTGCCCGTGGCGATGGTATGGTCCGAGCAGGTCGCGACCTGGAGCGATGCGCTCCGCGCCGAGCACCGCGTCAAGCGGATGCGCCGGGCGGAGAAGGAGAGGTTGGTCGGGCAGGGTACGCGTTCCGTCGAGGAACTTCTCGTCGCCGCCGGGGATCGTCGGACGCCCGGCGTCGCCCGAGTCCGGAGTCCCAAGAAAGGAGATCGCCATGCATAGAGCGAGATCGCCGCGGAGCGCGAGCGCTAGCGAGCGCGCCAGAACCCACGCCCCCGCGCGCGCCACCGTCCTTTTCGCCGTTGCTCTCGTCCTTGGCCTCGGGAGCTGTCTGTTGCCGGACGTAGCGCGCGCCGCGGTGGAACCCGATACCACGGCGCTCGTGCATGAAGCGATCATCGAGGCCCCGGTGGAGGAGGTTTGGCACGTCTTCTCGACCGGCGACGGCTTCCGCAAGCTCGGCGTGGCCCAGGCGAAGATCGACCTCCGGATCGGCGGGAAGATGCTCACCCACTACAAGCCCGAGCCTGACGGCGTGATCGGCGACGAGGGGACGATCGAGAACACGATCCTCTCCTACGAGCCGGCGAAGATGATCGCCTTCCGGATCACCAAGCCGCCGGCAGCCTTTCCGTTCATGCGCGCATACAAGAATGTCTGGACCGTCGTCACGATGGACGCCCTCGCCGACGATCGCAGCCGTGTCCGGATCGCTTGCATGGGGTACGGCCCCGATCCGGAGGGACAGAAGATGCGCGAGTTCTTCGACGAGGGGGACGCCTGGACGATCCGCAAGCTGAAGGAGGCGCTGGAGCGCGCGCCCGCCGCGGAGCCCGTGGAAGCGGCAGAGTCGGCACCGGCGGAAGCCGGCGCGACTCTCGCTCCGATCCACACGGAGGCCGTCGTCCCCGCGCCGGTGAGCGAGGTATGGCGGAGCTGGACGACGAGCGAGGGGGTGAAGGCGTTTCTCACCGACGCGAACGTCGAACTCCGCGTGGGCGGGCCGTTCGAGTTCTACTTCCTGCCTGACGCGCCGCAGGGTGCGCGAGGCTCCGAGGGTTGCACCGTCCTCGCCTACGAACCGGAGAAGATGCTCAGCTTCTCGTGGAACGCGCCGCCCGAGTTCGGTCCGCTGCGCGAGCAGCACACCTGGGTCGTCGTGCGCATGCAGCCCGAGGGAGAGAAGGCGACGCGCGTGAGCCTGACCCATCTCGGCTTCGAGGAGTTGGCGGCGGGGGACCCGCCGAACCGGGACGGGTGGGCCGAGATCCGCACCTACTTCGACAACGCGTGGCCGAATGTGCTCGCCGCTCTCGTGCAGCACTTCGAGGCGGATGGGGAGAGGGAGGGGGAGCGGGGATGAACGCGGCGCAGCGTCCGCCCGCCCCGAAGCACTACTTCGTCCGCCTGCTGGGCACGCGCCCGGGATGGCCCGAGCAGATGAACGAGCGCGAGTCGCGAATCATGGACGAGCACTTCCTCTACTTGAAGGACCTGACGGCCAAGAAGAAGGTCCTGATGGCGGGACCCTGCTTCGCGAATCCGACCTTCGGCCTGATGGTCCTTTCGGTGGAGTCGGAGGACGAGGCCCGCGCGATCATGGCGCGGGAGCCATCGGTCGTGTCGGGCGTCCACACCTACGAGATGAGCGATCTTCGGGTGGCCTTGCTCGCGCATCACGTGCCGGCGGACCGCTACGCCGAGCCGGCGAGCGATCGGATCCTCCATAAGGAGGCGGTTGTCGGCGCTCCGCGCTCGGACGTCTGGGGGGCGTGGACGACGACCGAGGGCCTGAGGAGCTTCTTCTCCCCTCGGTCCCGGGTGGACCTGCGGATCGGAGGGGAGATCGAGGTCCTCTTCGATGGCGACCGGCCCTACGGTGAGCAGGGCTCGGAGGACTGCCGCGTACTGAGCTATCTCCCCGAGGAGATGCTGTCCTTCGAGTGGAATGCGCCTGCGCAGTTCGGCCCGGCGCGCGACGCGCGCACGCATGTCGTCCTCCGGTTCGAGGAGCTGGGCGGCTCCAAGACTCGCGTCCTCTTCGACCACCTCGGATGGGGAGGGGGCGACGTCTGGGACGAGGTCTACCAGTACTTCGACCGGGCATGGAGTCTCGTGCTCGGGAACCTGCAGAAGCGTTTCGAGAGCGGGCCGCTGGACTGGGCTTGATCCGAGGCCGCGTCGGCCGTCCAGCCGGTTGGCGCGTCCTTTCATGCCGAGCACCCCTCCCATGTATGCATGCGTGCATGCATGCATACATGCATGCATGCAGCCATCCATACCCGTGGGCGAGGCGTCGGCGTTTCGACGATTCGTCTGATCCTCGACGCCGCTCGGCGAGACCTGGAGTGCGGCGATCGGCGCCGGTACAGCCGCAGCGTTGCGTAGCAGCGCCTCTTGCAGCGTTGTCCGTCGGAGAGCGCTCCTCGGCATCTCTCTTGCTGTGAGTCGGTGCACTGGGAGAGAGATCGCAACGGAACT
>JBHGAY010000051.1:0-15108 GCA_041946735.1 Candidatus Eiseniibacteriota bacterium | reverse complement strand
CCGATCGTCCCCACGTTCACGTGCGGCTTGGTCCTCTCGAACTTCTGCTTGCTCATGACTTCCTTATTCCTCCCAGGGAGCCATGCACGGCCCCTTCCGGCGGATCAAACGATCACGATCCCCTGAACTTCGTGACGACCTCGTCGGCAATCGCCTCCGGAACGAAGTCGTAGCGGGAAAACTGCATCGAGTAGACGCCTCGCCCCTGGGTCATCGACCGGAGCTTCGTGGCGTACCCGAACATTTCCGACAGCGGGACGCTGGCCGCCACGACCCGGGCGTCGCCGCGCTCGAACATCCCCCCGACCCGTCCCCTTCGCGAACCGAGATCGCCGATCACGTCTCCCACGTACGCTTCGGGAAGGACGACCTCCACTTCCATGACCGGCTCGAGCAGTCGAGGCTTCGCCTTCTTCGCGGCCTCCTTGAATGCGATCGATCCCGCGATCTTGAAGGCCATTTCCGAGGAGTCCACCTCGTGAAAAGAGCCGTCGAGGAGCGTCACCTTGACGTCGACGATCGGGCACCCCGCGAGGATCCCGTCCTCCATCGCGTTCTTGACCCCGTGCTCCGCCGGCGCGAGGTACTCGCGCGGGATCACGCCGCCGGCGGTCGCGTTCTCCCAGACGAATCCCTGTCCGGGGGCGGGCTCGATCCGGATCGAGACGTCCCCGTATTGACCATGGCCGCCGCTCTGCTTCACGAAACGGCCGCGCGCCTCCGCGCTCCCGGTGATCGTCTCCTTGTAGGAGACCCGAGGACGCCCGACGTTCGCCCCGACTCCGAACTCGCGCTTCATGCGATCGACGAGGATCTCGAGATGCAGCTCCCCCATGCCTCCGATCAGCGTCTGGCCGGTGTCGTCGTCGGTCCGGACCCGGAAGGTCGGATCCTCCTCGGCCAGCCGGTCGAGAGCCATCGTCATCCGGTCGCTGTCCGCCTTCGTGAGCGGCTCGATCGCGACCGAGAGGACCGACTCCGGGAAGGTCATCCGCTCGAGTCGGATCGGGTGCTTCGGATCGCACAGCGTGTCGCCGGTCGAGACGTTCTTGACGCCGATCAGGGCCGCGATCTCACCGACCGGCATCTCCTCGCACTCCTCGCGCTGATTGGCGTGCATGCGGACGATCCGGCCGGCTCGCTCCACCCGTCCCTTGTTCGCATTCAGGACCTGGTCCCCGGTCTTCACGCGGCCGGAATAGACCCGGAAGAACGCCAACCTGCCGGTGTACGGGTCGCTCATGATCTTGAAGACCACCGCGCTGAACGGCTCCTCGACGTTCGCGCTCCGCTCCTCCTTCTCGAGCGAGTCGGGATTCTCGCCGCCGACAGGAGGCAGATCGAGCGGGGACGGCAGGTAGTCGACGATCGCGTCGAGCAGCCTCTTCACCCCCTTGTTCCGATACGCGGACCCGCAGAGCACCGGCGTGATCCGGTCCTCGATCGTCCCGCGGCGGATCGCCTGGCGGATCAGCTCGGCCGGGAGATCCTCCCCCTCCAGGTAGCGCCGGAGCAGCTCGTCGCTGTATTCCGCCAACGCCTCCAGCATCCGGACGCGATGCTCTTCGGCGAAAGCGACGAGGTCCGGGGAGATCGGGTGCTCCTCGATGACCGGCAGGCCCCGCTCCTCGACGTAGGTCACCTCGACCATCTCGACGAGGTCGATGATGCTATGGAAAATGTCTCCCACCATCACCGGGACCTGCACCGGGACCGGGTGCGCGCCCAGGCGCTCGCGCATCATCCGAACCGTGGCGAAGAAGTCGCCGCCGATCCGGTCCATCTTGTTGACGAAAGCGATCCGGGGGACGCGGTACTTGTCGGCCTGGCGCCAAACGGTCTCGCTCTGCGGCTCCACGCCGCCGACCGCGCAGAACACCGCGACCGCCCCGTCGAGCACCCGGAGCGACCGCTCCACCTCGACGGTGAAGTCGACATGGCCGGGGGTGTCGATCAGGTTGATCTGGTGTTTGCGCCAATCGCAGGTCGTCGCCGCGGAGGTGATTGTGATCCCCCGCTCGCGCTCTTGCTCCATCCAGTCCATCGTCGCCGCGCCGTCATGCACCTCGCCCATCCGATGGACCCTCCCTGTGAAATAGAGGATCCGCTCGGAGAGCGTGGTTTTCCCTGCGTCGATATGGGCCATGATCCCAATGTTCCGCAGGTGTTTCAAAGGCACACGACTCGACAATGGCTTCTCCGGACCGGAGTCCATGGATCAGGCACGGAACGCCCCGTTCCGCCCTGTCTCTGTATTCGTTCTGAGCCTTCTCGAGGTTTTGACGACCTCAAGCTTTTCCGGACCGTTGCGGGTTCGGAAGAACCCCTTCGTCGCGAGCACGGCCGCCCTCCGGGATCCGGAAGACGGACGGTCCGATATCTGCTTGCCCCCCGGCCCTCACTCCAGCACTGCGGGGATTGTCGTGGGGCTCGCGACGGTCTCTGCCGCGACGGATCCCGGATCCGTCGCGTCGGCCGGCCTCGCCGGCCGCTCTACCAGCGGTAGTGGGCGAACGCCTTGTTCGCCTCCGCCATGCGGTGCGTATCGTCCCGCTTCTTGATCGCGCCGCCGTCGTTCTTCGCCGCCGCCATCAGCTCGGCCGCGAGCTTCTCGCGCATGGAGTGGTCCGGCCGCGACTTCGAGTACTGCAGGATCCAGCGGATTGCCAGAGCGGTCCGCCGCTCCGGCTTGATCTCCACCGGGACCTGATAGGTGGCGCCACCGACCCGGCGGCTCTTCACCTCCAGGCTCGGCTTGACGTTGTTCATCGCCTGCTTCAGGACGGCGATCCCCTCCTGGCCGGACTTCTTCTCGATGATGTCGAGAGCGCCGTAGAGCACGCTTTCCGCGGTGCTCCGCTTGCCGTCCTTCATCAGGTTGTTGATGATGCGCGTGACGAGAACGTTGCCGTACTTCGGATCCGGCTCCAGCTCCCTCCGGGTGATCGTTCCTCTTCTCGGCATGACGTTCCTCGCCTACTTCTTCTTCCGCTTCGTGCCGTACTTCGAGCGGCTCTTGTTCCGGTTCTCCACCCCGCTCGTGTCCAGCGTCCCGCGAATGATGTGGTAACGGACGCCCGGAAGGTCCTTCACGCGCCCGCCGCGGATCAGGACGATCGAGTGCTCCTGAAGATTGTGCCCTTCTCCGGGAATGTACGCGGTCACCTCGATATTGTTCGTGAGGCGCACGCGAGCCACCTTGCGAAGGGCGGAATTCGGCTTCTTGGGCGTGGCGGTATACACACGCGTGCAGAAGCCGCGCTTCTGCGGGCAAGCCTTCAGTGCAGGAGCCGACGTCTTCTTCTCGATCCGGGCCCTGCCCTTGCGGATCAACTGGTTGAGCGTAGGCAAGTTACGAAACCACTTCCTTCCTGAGACTCTTGTTCGCCGGAAATGCCAGACAGAGTGCCCAGTGTATGCAGGGCATCTTCCATCGTCAAGCCCGGAACGCGGGCCCCTTCGAGAAAAGGGGCCCGCCCCCGGTGGTTACGCCGTCTTGGCGGACTCCTCGTCGGTCTCCGCCGTCTCCGTTTCGGTCTCGGGCTCTTCCTCGATCAGGTCCAGAGGCAGGGTCCGCAGGTTGCGGTACTCGGGGAGGCCGGTCCCGGCCGGGATCAGGTGCCCGATCGCGACGTTCTCCTTCAGCCCGCGCAGCGGGTCCAGGCTGCCCATGATCGACGCCTCGGTCAAAATCCGGGTCGTCTCCTGGAACGAGGCGGCCGAGACGAAGCTGTGGGTCGAGAGCGAAGCCTTCGTGATCCCCAGCAGCAGCGGGAGATGCGTCGCCGGCTTTCCTCCCTCGGCCTTCACCCGCTCCAGCTCCTCCCGGAGCACGATCTTGTCGACGTGTTCCCCGGACAGGAAATTCGTGTCGCCCGGGTCGTCGATCGTCACCTTCTGGAGCATCTGCCGGACGATCACCTCGATGTGCTTGTCGTCGATCCGCACGCCCTGGATCCGGTAGACCTCCTGGATCTGGTCGACTAGGTACTCCTGGACCTCGTTGATCCCCTTGATCCGCAGGATGTCGTGCGGGTTGATCGGTCCCTCGGTGAGACGGTCCCCCGCCCGCACCTCGTAGCCGTCCTGCACGTAGAGGTGTCGGCCCTGGGGGATCTGGTACTCACGGGTCTCCCCGCCGTCCCCCTCGACCTTCACCTTCTTCATTCCCCGGCTGACCTTCCCAAGGCGGACGATTCCGTCGATTTCGCTGATCACGGCGGCATCCTTCGGCTTCCGGGCCTCGAACAGCTCGGAAACGCGCGGGAGACCACCGGTGATGTCACGGGTCTTCGACGATTCGCGCCGGATCTTCGCCAGCACCTCGCCCCGCTGCACGGTCTGCCCCTCGCGAACGACGAGCATCGATCCGGTGGGGAGAGGATAGGAGGCGATCTGCGCCCCGTCGGCGGCGAGGATCGCGACCGACGGCTGGAGACGCTTCTCCCTGTCCTCGACGATGACCGGGACCCGCTTGCGGCTGGTCTCGTCGATCTCGTCGCGAAGGGTGACCTTCTCCTTGATGTCGACCAGGTGAACGATCCCTTCCTCGGTGGTGACGATCGGAACGTTGTACGTGTCCCACTCGAAGAGCGTCTGCCCGGACTTCACCTCGGATCCGCTCGGGTGATAGATGGTCGTCCCGTAGCGCGGCATGAAACGGTCCACCACGGCGCGATAGCGGTAGAGAGGCTTGCCCGGCACGATCGCATCGCCGTCGGAGACCAGCAGGATGAACCCCGGCTCGATCTCCCGCGACTCCAGCTCGTTGCCGGCCTTGTCCTCGACGACGAGACGGGCGAAGCCGGCGCGATCGGTAATGTCTGCGACCTCTTGCACCTTTTCGTGCGTTTCGGGGTCGGTCACCTCACGGAAGTCCAGCGAACCGAGGATCCGCACGACTCCGTCCTGCTCGGCCACGCGGGTAGAGTAGCTGCGGGCACGGAGAACCAGCTCCCCGCGGTGTCCGACGTTCACGAAGCGCCCATCGTTGCGCTGGACGACCGTCAACGAGGAGTACTCCAGGATGCCGTCCGACTCGGCGCTCACGACCGACTGCTCGATGATCAAGCTGGCCGTGCCCCCGATGTGGAAGGTGCGGAGCGTGAGCTGCGTGCCCGGCTCCCCGATCGACTGGGCCGCGATCACCCCGACCGCCTCGCCGATGTCGACCAGGTTGCCGGTCGAGAGGTCCCGGCCGTAGCACTTGGCGCAGACGCCGCGCCTCGACTGGCACGTGAGGACCGACCGGCTCTTCACCCGGTCGACGCCGGCCGCCTCGAGGAGCTCCGCCTCGCGTTCGGTAATCATCGTCCCTTCGGCGACGAGGACCTGGCTCGCCCGGCGATCCCAGACGTCCTCGGCCGTCACACGGCCAAGCACGCGGTCGACGAGCGGCTCGACGATCTCCTCGCCGTCCTTCAGCGCCCCCTTCTCGAGGCCGAGGATCGTTCCGCAGTCCTCTTCGGTGATGATGACGTCCTGCGCCACGTCGACGAGCCGGCGGGTCAGGTACCCGGCGTCGGCGGTCTTCAACGCGGTGTCGGCGAGACCCTTGCGGGCGCCGTGCGTCGAGATGAAGTACTCGAGCACCGTCAGTCCCTCCTTGAAACTGGAGAGGACGGGCTGCTCGATCGTCGCGCCCGCGCCGCCCGTGACGCGCTTCTGCGGCTTCGCCATCAGACCGCGCATACCGGCGAGCTGGCGGATCTGCTCTTTGTTTCCACGAGATCCGGAGTCGGCCATCATGAAGATCGGGTTGAAGCCTTGATCGACCTTGCGGAGCCCGCCGATCGTGACTTCCTCGATCTCGTTGCGCACCCGCGTCCAGGTCCCGATGACCTTGTTGTATCGCTCGTTCTCGGTGATCGCGAGATCCTTGTGCTGCCGGTTGATCTCCTCGACCTCGCGGTTCGCGCGCTGGATGATCTCGTTCTTCTGCTCGGGCACGACGAGGTCGTCGATCCCGACGGTGATCCCCGCCTTCGTCGCGTAGGCGAACCCCAGGTCTTTCAGCTGATCGAGGAACTGCGCCGTCCTCTCGTTGCCAAATCGGCTGAAGCAGGTCGCGACCAGCTCTTCGAGCGCCTTCTTGTCGAAGGTCTTGTTCATGAAGCCAAGCTCGAACGGCACCGCCTCGTTGAAGAAAAGGCGCCCGGCGGTCGTCTCGATGAGCTCCCCGCGCACGCGGACGCGGACGAGCGCGTGCAGATCGATGAACCCGTGCTCGTAAGCGAGACGGACCTCGTCGATGGTCGCGAACGTCTTGCCCGCCCCCTTGCCGTCGTTTCGCGGCTTCGTCAAGTAGTTGCAGCCGAGGACGATGTCCTGGCTGGGGGTCGCGATCGGCCGGCCGCTCGCCGGCAGAAGGATGTTGTTCGTCGAGAGCATCAGCCTGCGCGTCTCGATCTGCGCGATGAACGACAACGGAACGTGGACCGCCATCTGGTCGCCGTCGAAGTCGGCGTTGAACGCGGTGCAGACGAGCGGATGGATCCGGATCGCCTTGCCCTCGACGAGGACCGGCTCGAACGCCTGAATGCCGAGACGGTGAAGGGTCGGGGCGCGGTTGAGCAGCACCGGGTGATCCTTGATGATCTCCCCGAGGATCTCCCACACTTCCGGCTTCTCCCGCTCGACCAGCTTCTTCGCGCTCTTCACGGTCTGGCCGCGATCCTCGAGCTTCTTGATGATGAACGGCTTGAACAGCTCGAGCGCCATGTTCTGCGGCAGGCCGCACTGATGCAGGCGCAGCTCGGGACCGACGACGATGACGGAGCGGCCCGAGTAGTCGACTCGCTTGCCGAGGAGGTTCTGGCGGAAGCGCCCCTGCTTGCCCTTCAGCATGTCGGAGAGCGACTTCAAGGGACGGTTCCCCTGGCCGCGAACGGCGCGCGTGCGCCGGCCGTTGTCGAACAGCGCGTCGACCGCTTCCTGCAACATCCGCTTCTCGTTGCGGAGGATCACCTCCGGCGCGCGGATCTCCATCAGCTTCTTCAGCCGGTTGTTCCGGTTGATCACGCGGCGGTAGAGATCGTTCAGGTCGGACGTCGCGAACCGTCCCCCCTCGAGCGGCACGAGGGGCCGCAAATCGGGAGGCAGGACGGGCAGCACGGTCAGAATCATCCACTCCGGCCGGTTGCCGCTCTGGCGGAACGCCTCGACGATCTTCAGCCGCTTCAGGATGTCCTTGCGCCGCTGGACGGACGTCTCGATGCGCACCTGGGTGCGCAGCTCGGCCGAAAGCTCCTCGAGATCGAGGTTTTCGAGCAGCTTGCGGATCGCGCCGGCGCCCATGTCGGCGTCGAACTTGATCTTCGGATCCGCCTTCAGCTCCTGGTACTGCTCCTCGGAGAGCAGCTCGTGCTTGCGGTAGGGGCTGTCGCCCGGATTGATGACAACGTACGACTCGTAGTAGAGGATTCTCTCGAGATTGCGCACCGTCATGTCGAGAAGGTGCCCGATGCGGCTCGGCACCCCCTTGAAGTACCAGATGTGCGAGACCGGAACGGCCAGCTTGATGTGCCCCATCCGATCACGGCGCACGCTCGCCTGCGTCACCTCGACGCCGCACTTGTCGCAGATCACGCCGCGATAGCGGATCATCTTGTAGCGGCCGCACGAGCACTGCCAGTCCTTCACCGGTCCGAAGATCTTCTCGCAGAACAGACCGTCCCGCTCAGGCTTGAAGGAGCGATAGTTGATCGTCTCCGGTTTCGTCACCTCGCCAAACGACCACTCGAGGATCGTCTCGGGAGAGGCGAGCTTGATGCGGATCGCGTTGAAGTTGAACTTGCGCCGGTTGTCCCTGTCGCCGCGCACCGCGGCCATCGGAGGCATCTCGGGCGCCCCCCCCGTGGGCAGCCGGAGGCTGAACTCGGGGGCCTCGTTCAATCCCTTCTCACCGGATTCCAGCACGATTGGTCCTCCCTACTCGAAGACGACATCGAGGCACAGGCTCTTCAGTTCCTTGACGAGCACATTGAACGATTCGGGCATACCCGGTTCCGGCGGGTTCTCGCCCTTAACGATCGCCTCGTAGATTCTGGAGCGGCCCTGCACGTCGTCGCTCTTGACCGTGAGCAACTCCTGCAGCGTGTACGCGGCCCCGTACGCTTCGAGAGCCCAGACCTCCATCTCGCCGAATCGCTGCCCTCCGAACTGCGCCTTGCCGCCGAGCGGCTGTTGCGTCACGAGGGAGTACGGCCCGATGGAGCGGGCGTGGATCTTGTCATCGACGAGGTGCGACAGCTTCATCATGTAGAGGTTGCCCACCGTCACACGATGATCGAACGGCTGCCCGTTGCGGCCGTCGTACAGCGCCGTCTTGCCGTCTTCCGGCAGTCCCGCCTCGCGGAGGCAGTCCTTGATCTCGTCGACCGTCGCGCCCGCGAAGACCGGGGTTTCGCACTCCAGGCGCAGCTTCGACGCGGCCCAGCCGAGGTGGGTCTCCAGGATCTGCCCGATGTTCATGCGGGACGGAACCCCGAGCGGGTTCAGGATCATGTCGACCGGCGTGCCGTCGGGGAGATACGGCATGTCTTCCTCGGGGACGATTTTCGAGACGACCCCCTTGTTGCCGTGACGCCCCGCCATCTTGTCGCCAACGGACAGCCGGCGCTTCTTCGCGATGAAGACCTTCACCAACTTCACGACTCCCGGGGGAAGCTCGTCCCCGCGGAAGACCTTGTCCATGTCCTTCTCGAGCTGGCGGTCGACCTTCACCATCGCGGCGCGTGCCGCTTCCATCTGAAGCCAGAATCGCTCGTTGACCTTCGCATCCTTCGCGACCGGGGAACGCCATGCGAGATCGTCGAAGTCGACCTCCTCGAGGGCCTGGAAGCTCCCCTTGCGGCCGGCGCGGAAGATCAGCTTCCCCGTCGAGGCCGACTCGAGCCGCTCCAGGATCTGCCCGTCGAGGATCCGCTTCAGCTCGTCGTTACGAGCCTCGGTGAGGCGGATCTTTTCCCGGCGGGCGAGGCGCTTCAGGCGATCGATCTTGACGCGCTCCTGGCGCTTCGTCGTTTCGTCCTTCTCCTTGCGGGAGAAGACCTTGATGTCGATGACGACCCCTTCCATGCCGGGGGGAGCCTTCAACGAAGCGTCCCGCACGTCTCCGGCCTTGTCGCCGAAGATCGCGCGCAGGAGACGCTCCTCGGGGGTGAGATCGGTCTCGCCCTTCGGCGTCACCTTTCCGACCAGGATGTCGCCCGACTTCACGGGAGCGCCGATGCGGATGATCCCCTCTTCGTCGAGGTAGCGAACCGCTTCATCGCCGACGTTCGGGATCTCGCGCGTGATCTCCTCCATCCCGCGCTTCGTGTCGCGGACGGTCAGCTCGAACTGCTCGATGTGGACGGAGGTGAAGATGTCCCGCTTGATCAATCCTTCGCTGACGATGATCGCGTCCTCGAAGTTGTAGCCGCACCACGGCATGAAGGCGACGGTGACGTTGGCGCCGAGCGCGAGCACTCCCTTCGACGTCGCGGGCCCGTCGGCGAGGACTTCGCCCACCTCGACGCGCTGCCCCTCCTGGACGACCGGCTTCTGGTTGATGCAGGTATCCTGGTTCGACCGCCGGAACTTGCAGAGGTTGTAGACGTCGAAGCCGGAGAAGTCGCTGAAGTCCTGCACCGCGTTCTCGGCGCCGTCCGGACGGACCACGATCACCTCGGCGGTGACCGACTCGACCGTCCCCGCGCGCTTGGCGAGAATGAGGGCGCCGGAGTCCTGCGCCACCTTCCGCTCGAGGCCGGTGCCGACCAGAGGCGGCTCGTTGATCAGGAGCGGAACGGCCTGCCGCTGCATGTTCGAGCCCATCAGAGCCCGGTTCGCGTCGTCGTGCTCGAGGAACGGGATCAGCGCGGCGGCCGGGCTCACGAGCTGCATGGGCGAAACGTCCATGTAGTGGACCTGGTCGGCCGGCACCACGGGGAACTCCCCCTTGTACCGGCAGGAAACGCGCTCGCGCTGGAACGTCCCCTTCTTGTCGGTCGGCGCGTTCGCCTGGGCGATGATGTACTGGTCCTCCTGGTCCGCGGCGAGGAACTCGACCTGGGACCGCTGGACGACGCCGTCCTTCACCTTCCGGTACGGCGTCTCGAGGAACCCGAGCTCGTTGACGCGGGCGTAGGTCGAGAGCGACGAGATCAGCCCGATGTTCGGACCTTCCGGCGTCTCGATCGGGCACATGCGCCCGTAGTGCGTGTAGTGGACGTCGCGGACCTCGAAGCCGGCCCGGTCGCGCGTGAGCCCGCCGGGCCCAAGCGCGGAAAGCCTCCGCTTGTGCGTCAGCTCGGCCAGCGGATTCGTCTGATCCATGAACTGCGAGAGCTGCGAGGAGCCGAAGAAGCTCTGGATCACCGCCGAGATCGTCCGCGCGTTGATGAAGTCGTATGCGGTCACCGACTCCGGCTCCTGGAGCGACATCCTCTCCCGGATGATTCGCGCCATTCGCGCAAGCCCGGTGTTGAACTGATTGCAGAGCAGTTCCCCGACGGAACGGACCCGCCGGTTGCCAAGGTGGTCGATGTCGTCGGTCTCCGCGACGCCCCCCTCCTCCTCGCTGATCCGGAGCAGGAGCAGGTACTTCAGGATCGCGATGAAGTCTTCCTTGCAGAGGGTGGGGCAGTCGATATCGGGCACCGACAGCTCCCAGCGCTTCATCATGTCCTTGCCGCCCAGGAGCTGCTGGTGATTCAGCTTCTGGTTCAGCTTGTACCGTCCGACCTTTCCGAGGTCGTACCGCTTCGGATTGAAGAAGAGACGGTTCAGGATCTCACGCGCGCTCTCCGCCCGGGAAGGCTCGCCGGGGCGGAGCAGACCGTAGATCTTCGAAAGGGCGTCTTCCTCCGTCTTGCAGTTGTCGCGCTTCAAGGTGTTGCGGATGATGTCCGCGTCCTCCTGAAGCGGAATGATGTAGAGCTTGATTTGCTCGATCCCGGCCTTCGTGATGTTCTTGAGCTTCTCTTCGGTGACCTCTTCGTTGCACTCGAGGAGCACCTCGCCGGTCTCGGTGTCGACGACGTCCTCGGCCGCGACGCGACCGACCATCGCCTGCAGCTTCTTCGACTGCAGGCTCGGAATCTTCTCCTCCTGCTTCACGTAGAAGAAGTCGAGGATATCCTGGTCGGAGACGATTCCAAGCGCCTTGAGCAGCACGGTCGCCGGCAGCTTGCGCTTGCGGTCGATGTGGACGTACATGACGTCCTTCACGTCGATCGAGAACTCGACCCAGGACCCGCGGTACGGGATGATGCGCGCCGAGTAGAGCTTCTTGCCGTTGGGGTGAACGATGTGATCGAAGAAGACACCCGGGGACCGGTGAAGCTGACTGACGATGACCCGCTCGGCGCCGTTGATGATGAAGGTTCCCTTCTCGGTGATCATCGGAAGCTCGCCGAGATAGACCTCCGTCTCCTGGATCGCCTTGTCGCTCTTGACCCCGTCCACTTCCTCCCGGATCCGAAGACGCAGCTTGACCTTGAGCGGGACCGAGAACGTCAGGTCCCGCTCCTGGCACTCGTCGACGCTGTACTTCGGATCGCCGATCAGGTAGGAGACGTACTCGAGCGAGTACATCTCACGAGAGTCCGTGATCGGAAAGACCGAGTTGAAGACCTCCTGCAACCCGTCGTTCTTCCGCTCTTCGGGCGGAACGTTGGTCTGCAGGAATTTCTGGAACGAGTTGATCTGGACGTCCAGCAGATTCGGAATCGGGACCGTCCAGCGGTCACTCAGCTTGCTGAAACTACGAGTCGGTCGCCCGACCATCTCCATAATGAGCATTCACCCCCTGTGAATTGCGTTACTTGATCTCCACAGTGGCGCCGGCCTCGGTAAGCTTCGTCTTGATCGAGTTCGCCTCTTCCTTGGAGACCTTCTCCTTCAGGGGCTTCGGGGCGCCGTCGACGAGCTCCTTCGCCTCCTTCAGGCCCAGTCCGGTCACCTCGCGGACGACCTTGATCACCTGCAGCTTCTGAGCTCCCACCTGGGTGAGAATCACGTCGAACTCCGTCTTCTCCTCGACCTCGGCGGCCGCCGCGCCGGCCGGCATCGCGCCCATCGCCATGACGGGGGCGGCCGCGGTCACGCCGAACTCGGTCTCGATGTCCTTCACGATTCCGGCGATCTCAGTCATCGACGCGTTCCGGACCCAGTCCAGAACCTGCTCCTTCGTGATCGTCTCGGGCATTTTCGTACTCCTCCTTCACTGACAATCTGCCGCCGCAGGACGGCGAACCCCGGGGCTTAGGCCCCCTTCTTCTTGGACACCTGATCCAGGACGTTGGCCAGATCGCGCAGCGGTGCGTTGAGCACGCCGACGAACTGGGTCAGGGGGCCCTGGAGCACGCGGAGGAACTGCCCCAACAGGATTTCCCGTGAAGGCAGCTTCGCGAGCTGTTTGACCTCTTCCTCCGCGTAGAGCTTGCCGTCGATGCAAGCCAGCTTCACGGCGGGAAGCTTGTGCTCCTTGATGAAGTCATCGAGGATCTTCGCCGGAGCGATCTCCTCCTTCATCGGAAGGAGGATCGCCGTCGGCCCGTGGAGATGCGGCAGCAGCATGTCGTAGCCGCTCTTCGACATCGCCAGGCGCAGCAACGTGTTCTTCGCCACTTCGACGTGAACGTCCGCTTTCCGCATCTGCCGGCGCAGGAGGCTCACCTTCTCCACGGTCAGTCCCGTGAAATCGGAGAGGTAGACCGCCTTGGCGCCCTGGATCTGCCCGACGAGCCCTTCGACTTTCGCCTGCTTTTCGAGCTTGTCCATTGCGCCTCCTACTTCGACGCGCCGACGGCTTCCGCCGGATCCACGCGGATCCCGGCGCCCATCGTCGAGGTGACCGTGATGCTCTTGAAGTACTGCCCCTTCGCGGCGGCCGGCTTCAGTCGGACGACCTCCGTGAGGAAACTGCGAATGTTTTCTTCGAGCTGGCCTGTGGAGAAGGAAGCCTTGCCGACCGGCACGTGGAGGTTCCCGGCCTTGTCGACCCGGAACTCGATCTTGCCGGCCTTGGCTTCGCGGACCGCCTTTTCGATGTCGAAGGTGACCGTCCCCGCCTTCGCATTGGGCATCAAGCCTCGCGGCCCGAGGATCTTCCCGAGCTTTCCGACCTCGCCCATCATGTCCGGAGTGGTGATCACCTGGTCGTAGTCGAGCCAGCCGTCACGAATCTTCGCGATCAGATCGTCGCCGCCCACGTGATCCGCGCCCGCCGATTCCGCCTCCCGGATCTTCTCCCCTTTGGTGAGAACCAGGACGCGAACCGACTTGCCGGTGCCGTGCGGAAGGACGACCGTTCCGCGGACCATCTGGTCCGCGTACTTCGGGTCTACGCCCAGCCGGGCGGAGACCTCGATCGTCTCGTCGAACTTCGCCGTCGCGTGAGTCTTGACGAACTCCACGGCCTGCGGAAGCCCGCCGTCCTTCAGCTTCGCGGCATCCTCACGGATCTTCGCGAGCCTCTTGCCTTTCGATCGGCCCATCCATCCCTCCCTTCGCGGGGCGCCGCCCCCCCTCCGGCAGTTAGTCCTCGATCACGATCCCCATGCTCCGTGCCGTACCGGAGACCATCAAAACGGCGGCGTCGAGATCGTTGGCGTTCAGGTCCGGCATCTTCAGCGTCGCAATCTCCCGGACCTGCTGCATCGTCACCTTCCCGACCTTCGTCTTGTTCGGCTCGCCGGAGCCGGAAGCGATGTTCGCCGCCTTCTTCAACAGAACGGCAGCGGGAGGAGTCTTCAAGACGAACGAGAAGGACCTGTCCTTGTAGATCGTGATGACAACCGGAATGATCATTCCGGGCTGGTTCTGCGTCGCCGCGTTGAACTGCTTGCAGAACTCCATGATGTTGACCTGATGCTGCCCCAGCGCCGGCCCGACGGGCGGGGCCGGGTTGGCGTTCCCCGCCGGGATCTGGAGCTTCACCATGGCCGAGACGACCTTCTTTGCCATTCTTCCCTCCTGTCGGCTGCGGAGTTCCGCGGCCGACGCGGCGCCCGCCGTCCGCTAAATCGTCTGCACTTGCAGGAAATCCAGCTCCACCGGCGTAGCCCTACCGAAAATGCTGACCATGACGCGGACCTTTCCGCGATCGGTGTTGATCTCATCGACGGTTCCGACGAAGTCGCAGAACGGGCCGTCGATCACCTTCACGCTCTCGCCGACCTTGAACGGAACCTCCGCGGTGATCCGCTCGCGCTCCGTCGTCGCATGCCCGCGAATCCGATTGATCTCGGTCTCCGACAGGGGCATCGGGTTCTTCTCGTTGCCGACGAAGTGCGTGACACCCGGAATGCTGGTGACGAGATGCTTCGTCTCTTCCGTGAGATCCATCTCGACGAGGACGTACCCGGGGAAGGTCTTGCGGCGGGTGATCGTCTTCTTGCCGTCCTTCAGGACGGCGAAATTCTCGGTTGCGACCAGGATCTCTCCGAAACGGTCCTGCAACTGCGCATATTGGATCGCCCGGTCCAGGTTCGCCCGTACTTTGTTTTCGTGACCCGAATAGGTGTGGATCACGTACCACTTCTTCGTCATCGGCTTCGTCTCCGAGCCAGGGCTGTCCAACGGGCGCCTCGCCTTCCTACAGAATGAACTGAATGACCTTGCTAATGAGGATGTCGACGACGTAGATCAGCATCGAGATGAGAAAAACCGCGATCAGCACGACCGTCGTCGATTCGCGGAGCTCCTCGCGATTCGGCCAGGAAACCTTGGATAGCTCGATCTTCGCGTCCCCGAGAAACCTGCGGAACCGCGGAACGAGTGCCTGCTCGGCAGCTGCCATGAAATCGCCTCCGAACTTTCGAGGAGCCGGGGCCCCGCGGATGGGGCGCCCGGCCTCTTCCTTGCCCTGTGGGCTCGCCCTGCCGGGCTAGCGGGTTTCCTTGTGCGGGGTGTGCTTCCGGCAGAACGGGCAGTACTTGCGGTACTCCAGCCGGTCCGGATGAAGCTTCTTGTTCTTGTCCCCCGTGTAGTTCCGCTGCTTGCACTCGGAGCAAGCGAGGGTCACCTTGTCACGCATCGTTTCTCCTACCTTGTTTCCGAACTTACTCGAGGATCTCGGTCACGACGCCGGCGCCGACCGTCCGGCCGCCCTCGCGAATG
>JBHGAY010000050.1:0-15569 GCA_041946735.1 Candidatus Eiseniibacteriota bacterium | reverse complement strand
ATCAGCCTCCCTTTCCTTCGCGACCAGTGTGCGGGCGCGAGGGCGGGACGATCGAGACCCCCACCCCCCGGCGTCCCGCTTTCGCGCCCATTCCGTGCCGCCGGATTCACGAGTTCCGTGTCGTCTCTCGGACGGCCCATCCTGCGAACACCGCATACCGCGCCCGGAAAGAAGGAGAACGTTCATGCGATTCGATCGGTCCGGACGGCTCGCCGCCGCTCCGGCCACTTCCACAGTCACCGCCGCGGCCACCGCTGCGGCCGCCTTGCTCCTGCTCCTCGCGCCGCAACTCTCCCCACTCCCCGCCCGCGCCGCCGAAGCGCCCCCCGACGTCATCGTGCACGGCGAAGAGCCGCGCGATGACTTCGGATGGGCGGTCTGCCCGGCCGGCGACGTGAACGGGGATGGCGAGCCGGACCTTCTCGTCACCGCCCCTTCCTACCATGGCTTCGCGGACTGGGCCGGCCGCGCATATTTGTTCTACGGTCCGCTCGATTCGCAGCTCGACGCATCCCACGCCGATGCGACGATCACCGCCGAGGCGTTCGGAGACAATCTCGGCTTCTCTGCGGCGGGCGGTTTCGACATCGACGGCGACGGCTTCGATGACCTGATCGTTGGAGCGCGGAGCAACGACGGCAATGGGATCCAGGCAGGCCGCGCCTACGTGTTCCGCGGGCCTCTGCACGGGGACCGCCCGGCGACGAGCGCCGACGTGATCGTCTCGGGAGACGAGTTCGACGAGTTGGGGCGCGCCGTGGCGGCCGGGGACTTGAACGGCGACGGACACGATGACCTCGTCATAGCCGCGCCGCTCGCGTCCCAGGGCCCGATCAGCTCGGGCGCCGTCTATGTCTACTTCGGCCCGGTCGACGGCTCTCTGGGAACCGCCGGCGCCAGCGCGTCGATCACCGGAGTCCTCTTCAACGAAGAGCTCGGATCCTCGCTTGCGATCGGCGACCTCAACGGCGATGGCGTCGACGACCTCGCGATCGGCGCCCCTCGCCCTCCGGTGAATGGCGCGGACACCGGAAGGACCTATGTCTTCTTCGGTCCGATCGAAGGGGGACCGCGGAACGCGGAACAGGCGGAGGTGACTGTCTTCGGAGAAGACCTGAGCGACGCCTTCGGGACCTCGGTCGCGATCGGGGACGTCGACGGCGACGGTCTCGGCGACCTGGTGGCGGGCGCGCCGCAGATCTTCGAAGGCGGACCGGGAAAGGCCTACGTGATGCTCTCCCCTCTCGACGCCGTGATCCAGGCAGGCTCGGCGGACGCGATCCTGACCGGCGAGGAACCGGGCGACGTCTTCGGTAACGCCGTCGCGGTCTTGCCAGGCGACAGCGGTCATGGCGCAGGCGCGGTTCTCGCGGGAGCCTGGGACGACAACGCCGGAGGGACGCGCGCCGGCCGCGCCTATCTCTTCCGCGGCCCGCTCGCCGGCGCTCGTTCCGCCTCGAGCGCGGATCTCTTCGTCACCGGCGGTCCGGGCCCCGATCAGCTCGGGCTATCGGTGGCGAACGCGGGCGATCTGAACGGCGACGGCCGCGCCGACATCCTGGCCGGCGCTCCGCAGTTCGACGACCAAGGAGCGGGGTTCGCCGTCGTCGTCTACAGAGCCCTCGATCCGGCCGCCGTCTCCGAGCCCGATCCGGGCTTGGGGGGTCCTGCGCGATCCCTCTCCATCCGGACGGCCAATCCTGCAGCCGTTCCGGTCGGCATCGCCTACGAGCTCCGTGGGCACGGCGCGTCGTCCCGCGAGGTTGCGGACTCAGTCGCGCAAATCGAAGTGCGCGACGTGACCGGGCGGCTGGTCTGGAGTCGGACGGTCGATGCTCGAGGGCCGGCCGGCGCCACATCGCCGGACGGTTCCGTCGAATGGGACGGGCGCGACCCGAGCGGCCGTCTCGCCCCGGCCGGCGTCTACTTCCTTCGGCTCACGCAGGGCAGATCGAGCGCCGTCAAACGGATCGTCCTCGTGAATCGTTGACCCGCCGCGGCCCGGTCGCCGGTCAGCTCGGTCGCCGGTCGGCCCGCCCGCCCTCCGGCGGCGCCCGACCGGCGGCGCAACAAGCGACGCCCCCTACCGCACGACCAGCTTGCGCGTCTGCTGCCTCGTCCCCACCGTCATGCGGCAGAGGTACGTCCCGGGGGCGAGCCACAGATCGATCGGGACCGAGTGAAGTCCGGCCGCGCGGCTGCCGCGAGCCAGGGTCGCCAGCCGCCGTCCGGCCACGTCGAACAGGCCGAGATCGAGCGCCGTCTCGCGATCGAGAGAGAATGCGATCGACGCGGGACCGGTCTTCAAGTTCGACGGATTCGGGAAGGGCAGGGCGAGACTCCATCCGGCCGCGACCGCAAGGAGGGGATCCTCGACGCTGACCGGCATCTCCCCGACCGCATGCTTCAGCGTGTAGGCGTCGGAGGCGTAGGAGACGTGCGGCTGGCCGTGCGAATCCACGTCGATCGAGTTCGAATACTGGCTGTCGGGGATTCCCGTGTCGATCGTCTCCGCGACCCAGGTCGCTCCCATCGGGAACGCGTAGCGCAGCTCGCTCGGGTTGGTCTCGACATTGTAATAGTGCAGGTAGGTGATCCTCGGCATGTCCTCGCTGTCGGTGACGATCGCCGGGATCCTGTAGTCGCGCGTCCGGAGCGCCTGCTCGACCACCTGGATCGACCAGCCGGAGCCGTCGTTCCGCGCGTACTTCATCTGCCCCATCCAGTCGGGCGCCTCGTAATGATAGGCGGAATACGCGATGTGGACGCGGTCGTGCGAGTCGACGGCGATCGCCGTCCGGAAGTTGAACACGATCGCCACCAGGTCGTCGTCGACCGTCTCGACGATCCATTGCGAGCCGTCGAAGGTCGCGTGCTTCAGCGAGAGGTTCGTGACGTCGTAGTAGGAGATGTGCGGATGATCCTGTGAATCGATCGCAAGCGAGCAGCCCCTGCCGACATCCCCCTCGGAGTCGACCACCTCGGACGTCCACTGGACGCCGTCGAACGAAGCGTACTTGAGGTCGTTCGCCTCCCCCGCGAACTCGCCGTCCCAGAAGGCGACGTGGGGACGTTCCGCGCTATCGAGCGCGAGCGAAATGTCCGCTTCCATGTCCGGATCGGTCTCGAACTCCGTGTAGGTCCACCCGGTAATGGAGCGAGAGGCGTAGCGGATCGACCGGCCCGAGTAGAAGCGATAGGCGGCGTGCGGGTCTCCGGAGTGGCCGAGCGCAAGCGAGGGATAATGCCCGGACAGGTACTGGGAGTCCAACGGCTCGTTCGTCCATGAGCTGCCGCTGTGATAGGAGTAGCGGCAGGTCCCGGAGGCCCCTGCGAAGTGCGCGATGTGAATCACGTCGCCCGGCCCGATCTTCAGGTTCGAGTAGGCGCCGACGACATTGCCCTCCACGGTCTCGATCGTCCAGGCCAGGCAGGCGCCCGGCAGGACGACTGCGTACGCGAGCCAGAGCAGGATCGCCGCCCCGACCACGTCGAGGGAACGAATGCGATTCACGGCCAACCTCCTAGCGCAAAACGGACACCCTCAATGTCACAGGCCTTCCACCATCGTCGGAACGCAACCGGATCATGTAGATTCCTGTGGCGACCGCGCGGCCCCGGTCGTCCTTTCCATCCCATCGGACGCTCTGCTCCCCCGAGCCAAAGCCCCTCCCGGACTCGAGGGTCCGGACGAGGCGTCCGGCGGGGTCGTACACGCGCAGCTCCACCGGACCGTTGTGGTCGAGACGAAACCGGATCGACGTGCCGTCGCGGCACGGGTTCGGAGCGGCGGCGATCCGGAGAGAGGCGACGAGCGACGGAGGCGGACCGGCGGCATCGGCCGTCTCGTCCGGCCAACCGCAAGCGCCCGGCCCGCCGAACGCGCCCATGTCGTTGCGCGCGCCGCCGAGCGAGGGAGGGAAGCACTCGTCCTCGAAGGCGGGAGACGGATCCCCGGCGTCGATGCAGGGACTTCCCGGTCCCAGGTGCCCCATCTCGTCCGCCAGCAGGGGATCCTCGTCAAGGTTCCCCGTTCCCGCGAATCCTCCCTCGACATCGGAGTAGACGACGAAGGCCGCCGACCCGGTCGAGGACTCGAGGCGGATGGAGGGATCGGGACCCGTGTTGCCCCAGATCACGAAGTTCCTCAGCTCGGGCGGATAGTCTCCATAGCCGGCGTTGAGCACGTAGACGCCACCCCCGCCGCCCGTCGCATGGTTTCCGATCACCGTGTTGTTCTCGAGGATCGAGGTGTCGTAGCGGATGTAGAAGCCGCCTCCCACGACACCGGTCGTGTTGCCGGCGATCACGTTGTTCCGCACCGTCTTGCTCTGTCCGAAGACCGCGTACCAGTTCCAGAGGGTGATGCCGCCTCCCCCCCAACCCTGCGCGCTGTTGCCGGCGATCACGTTGTTCTCGATGACCGGCGAGGAGCGCACCCCTGCGTAGATGCCGCCGCCGCAATAAGGCGCCGTGTTCCCCTCGATCCGGTTGTTCCGGATGATCTCCGTGCCGTACTCGAGGGTGCAGATCCCGCCGCCAGAGTCGGCCGTGTTGTGGCGGATCACGCAGAACTCGATGACCGCGGAGGAGGAGATGCAGGCAACGCCTCCCCCCATCCCGTTCTGGTTCGCGTTGTGCGACTCGTTGTTCTGCAACAGGCAGTGATGGATGTGCGGCGAGCACTCCTCGACATACATCGCTCCGCCCCGCACGTCGGGGTAGGCGTCGGGAGCGCGGACGTATTCCACACGGGCGTAGGCGATCTCGGTCGATGCGCCTGCGCCGACCATGTCGATCCCGTGCCAACGATGGGCGGCGATCGGCTGGTCGCGAGTGAAGAGGATCGAGTCGGCTTCGGTGCCGACGGCGAGGAGCGTCCCCGCGACACGCATCGCATACGGGCCTCGGAAGCGCACCTCGACCGCCGGCTCGATGGTGAGCGTCTGCCCGGCCGTGACGGCCAGATCCCCCTCGACCCAGTACGGGCTCCCGGCGAGGTCCCAGACGCCGCTCACGGACCCGGAGACGACGGTCCCGGCACGGCTGGCCCCGGCGGCGGCAAGCAGAGCAAGACACAGAATTGCCGAAGCGAGCGCAATCGTTTTCATGGGGCGGGCCTCCCTTAGGTGTCATCCCTGCGCCGAAGGATTGTAGCAGATCCATCCGTCTCGCGCCGCACTCCATGTGCAAGCGCCGGGCCTTGCCCGCGCCCGTGCCCGCGCCCGTGCCGGATGGGAGACGCGCGTCGGATTGGGGAAGGTGGAGGCTCTGCCTCCGGGGGCCGCCCGGAACGAGGCGGAAAATCTAGAGCCGGCGCCCCAGCTCCAACCAGACGAAGAAGACGATTTCCAGGAAGATCAGGACGATGATGATCCACTCCAGCCGCCGGCTCTTCCGATTGTTCTGCAGGCCGAGGAGTGTGGCGTTCAGGTCGGAGAGGAATCCCACCTTCTGATTGATGGCGTCGAGACGCTCGTCGAGGTCGAAGTAGTCCCAGAGCTGCGCGACGAGCCGCGCGATGGAGGCGCTCTCCCACGCCTCGGGAGGATCGTCGAAGAGGGTCAGGTTCGCGAGCACGTTGGAGCGCGTCGCGAGAGCGAAGCCGACCGACTGCACCACCTCTCGCTCATTGAGGCTAAGGGCTCCCGAGTCCCGAAGGCGAGCGACGACCGGCTCGGCCTTCGCGAGCGCATCGTTCAGCCGGATCTCGAACAGCTCCAGCGCGACCGATTGCGCGAGCGCCCGCGACACGATCCGCACCGTATCGGTGTTGATCTCGCGGAGCGCGATCCGCTCGAACTGCACCTCGGTGCGCGGCCCGACCTCGACCTCGATCCGGTCCGACACCTCCTCGCACAGCTCGCGGATGCCGGGAAGCCGCCGCACCTCCTCGCGGATCTGCCGGATCAGCGCCTCGCTGCAGTTCCAGTAGACCAGGCCGCCGAACTTCGTCAGGACGATGAGGCTTCCGTGCTCCGGCTCGATCAGGAGCGGATCGCTCGCCAGCACTCGGTAGTGCGGGTACTGCGCGCGGAAGACGCGCACGTTCAGCGGACCGTCGAAGTAGTCGGAGAGGACCGAGATGCGGTTCGGCAAGCCGACGAGCCGGCGGATTCGTCGCCGCGCCGAAGGCGACTCGCCTCCTGCGGGCCGTGCCGCCGCGGCACTCGTCTGACCGTTCTCGCCCCCGCGCGTTGGCTCTCGCCGCTTCGTCTCGGCCCCAGGATCCACCGAGGCTTCCGCCGCGGGCTGGCGCAGAGGGAGACCCGCCACCGGCCAGGGAATTCCTCCTCTCCGTCCTGGCGTGCTGCGCCTGCCCACCTTCGCCTCCTTGCCATCGCGGTCGAGCCGCTCGGTCGCACGCCGCCGCCCAGGCGACGCGCTCAAGCGCGTGTTCCGCTTCCGCGGCCGTAGTTCCGGAGCATAGCATCTCGCCGGCCGATTCTCCGTACGGCGACGTGCGGTGGACGTGGTACACTCGACGGCGGTCAACCGACGCAACCGAATAGCGATCGAACACGCAAACGATCCGAACGGAGCACGAATGAGCCTCCCATCGATTACCCATGCTGTGACTCGCGCTGGCTTCCACTCCCTGAATCACATTCTCTCTCGCACGCCGTCCGCTCCCCGGCGGCAGATCCTGCGATGTCTGCCGCTGCACCTCCTCGAGCGCCGGCCGCCGCGGCTCCTGATGATCGAGGCGACGAACGCGTGCAACCTGCACTGCCCGCTCTGTCCCGTGGGGGCCGGCGTCATGACCCGCCCGCGTGGCTACATGGAAATTGAGCCGTACCGAAAGCTGATTCGCGAGGTCTCCCCGTTCGTCTCACGCATCCTGATGAACTTCGCCGGCGAGACGCTTCTCCATCCGCAGATCGTGGAGATGGTGCGCTTCGCGTCGGAGAGAGCGGCATCTCGGTGACGCTCGGCACGAACGGGACGATCGACAAGGCCCGTGCCCTACTCGACGCGCGTCCGGATGAAGTCCTCTTCGCCCTCGACGGCGCCTCGACCGAGACCCTTGCTCATTACAGGAGGGGAGCCGCCTTCGACCGCGTGCTGCACAATCTGGACGTTCTGATGCGGGAGCGAGTCCGCGCGAACGGCTCGGCGCCGCGCGTGATTCTCCAGTTCGTCGTGATGAGGCAGAACGAGTCGGAGGTTCCCCGGATTCTCGAGATCGCCCGGGACTTCGGCGTCGATGAGGTGTCGTTCGTGCCGGTCATCGTGAACGACTTCTTCCAGGCGGACCACGCGAGGCTGCTCGAGGCGTTTCTCCCGATCGAGAGCCCCGTCGTGCAGTACAAGCGGCGTGGCGAGGGGTACCGGCTGCGCCGCCCCGGCATCTGCAACTGGGCGTTCCAGTCGACCGTCTTGTACAACGGCGACGTGGTGATCTGCTGCTTCGACTACGATGGCCGCCACGTCGCGGGCAACGCCTTTCGCGACGGAGGCTTCCTGCCGGTGTGGCGCGGCGCGCGCTACCGTGCATTGCGGCGCGGGATTCTCAGCCGGTCGCTTCCCCTCTGCCAGCAATGCGGCTACTCGCTCGTCAAGCCGGAGCGGATCGTGCTCTCCGGGCATCATCGAGGCCCGGCTCCGGGCGCCTACGAGCGCTGGTCGTCGTAGCGGAGCGCGGGCGCGGGGCGGGCACGCGGCGCCGGGCGGCGGCCGCGCCTTCGCCGACCTCCTCTACTCGGCGGCTCCGAATGCGCGGATCAGTTCCGAGATCCGCACGAGGTGGTGGTCGTCGTGCTCGGCCACAAACTCCACCATGTCGATCACCCGCATCGGCCGGTTCAGCCGCGGATGGTGGGACGACCGTTCGATCGCGGCATCGTCGAGCGCTTCGAGCCGCTCGACGAGCCTCCGGCGGATGTCGCGGAAACCGGAGAGTATCTCGCCGATCTCCCGGTCGTTGTAGCTCGCTTGCTTCGTCGACCGGTTCTCCATATCCGCGGCCCGGAGCATCTCGCGTCCCGCGGCATAGTCATCGAGCCGCCGAAACCACAGGCTTTCGACCTCGATCAGATGCCCCACGTTCTCCTGAACCGACCAGGTCGTCCCTTCTCGCGCGCGAAGCACCGCGGGCGGAAATCGCCGCACCCGGTCCTCCACGCGCGCCGGGGTCCCACGCAATCGTTCGATGAGCCCGGGGAACAGCGAGGGAGGCTTGCCGAAATCGAAACGCCGCTCGATCCAGGGCATCTGCTTCATCGATGCGGTCCTCCTCGGCTGCGATCCGCGCAGCCGGGCGAAAGCGTACCGCAATCGTTCGCGCGACGAAGCCTGGTTGTAACGGACGACGTGCCGACCGCATGCCGGACGTGGGCGGCCGGCCCGCCTAGACCGGCCGGCCTGCTTCCGCCGCTCCCGGAACCGCCTGCAGCCTTCCGGTCCGCACGTCATAGAGGAACCCGTGGATCGCAATGTCTGCCGGAACGAGAGGATGCTCGCGAATCCGCGTGATGTCCTCGACGACCGCCCGGTTCTGGTCGGCGATCGTCAGCCAATGGATGTAGCGTCCCTCGGGCGATCCGCCGCCGTTGTGTGTGTTCCTCCACTCCTTCCCGTCGAATGTCGCGGTCGCGAGGCTCTCCGCCAGCAGCTCTCCCATCACCTCCTCGGTGAAGAGCGTCATTCCGCATCCGGTGTGATGGATCACGAACCACTCCCGCGTGCCGAGCAGCTTGTGCGAGATCACGAGCGAGCGGATCGCATCGTCGCTCGCCCGTCCGCCGGCGTTGCGGATCACGTGGGCGTCCCCCTCGGCCAGACCGGCATACTTCGCCGGGTCTAGGCGGGCATCCATGCACGTCAAGATTGCGATCTTCCTCGCCGGAGGCATCGCGAGGTTGCCACGTTCGCCGAACTGCTCGACATAGACCGTGTTCGCCTGAAGAACCTCTTCGAGGACCTTGCTCATCTCCGTCTCCTCTCTCCGGGCCGCCGGGCTCCTCGACAGCCGAGGCTCGCTCGAGCCCGCCGACCGCATGCAGAAAACCCACCGCCGGTGGGGCGGTGGGTCTCGCTGATTCCATAGATTCCCCTTCGTCAGGGGGTTTCCATCACGAGCCCGCTCCGCCCTCGATCCTGTCGGACCGAGGACAACAACAACAGGAGAAGTGCCGCGGATCGGGTTGCATCGTGAGTCGGATCGTAGCAGCCGCGATGTGCCGCTCCCAAACAATCTCGATCGTAAACGTGCAGGAACCTGGAAACCCGCGCCCGAATCTCACCGTACGATCCTCGGGCTGCTCGCTCTCGGACGCTCACTTACGCAGCAGCTTGAACGCGTGCGTCCAGCTCCCGTGGCGGATGCCGTAGTCGATCCAGAGCATCGCGAGCGGCTCGAGCAGTCTCGCTCCCTCGATCCCGCCGCAATCGACGACCGGCGGCCATCCGAGCTCGCGGCAGATGCCGGAGACCGTCTCTTTCGCGGCCGAGTCGTTGCCGCAGATCCACATGTCCGGCTGCCCGTCCGGGAACGTCGGATCGACCATGTTCCGGTTGCCGGTAATGTTGAAGCACTTGACCACGCGGGACGCCGGCAGCCACCGCTGCACCTGCTCGCCCGCCGAGTCGTCGAAGCCGAGCGCGAGGGTCGGCGGGCCGTCGGAGTGGAAGACGAGCGGATTCGTCGTGTCGATCACGACCTTGCCCGCGAGGTTCTCGTGCCCGGCGAGGCGGAGCGCGTTCTCGGTGCCGCTCCAGAGGGTCGCGAGAATCGCGACCTCGGCGAACGATGCCGCATCGGCGAAGCTCGCTGCCTGCACCCGCGGGCCCGCTTCGGGAAGCCAGTCGTCGAGCTTGCGGACATCTCGAGAGCCGATCCGGACCTCGTGTCCGCGGCCCGCAAGCCCCTTCGCAATCGTCTTGCCGACCTCGCCGGTTCCGAGAATTCCGATCCGCATGGGGCTCCTCTCCTGTTCCGCCGGCCGGCGCGCGGCCTCGCGACGGGACGGAAACAGGAGAGGATAGCATTCGACCGGGCGCCCGCCCTGCCTTCCGAAAGGGCTACCGCCCCGCGGTCTGCGCCCTCCGCATCGTCACCGCCAGCTTCGCGAACTCCTTCCCGTCCAGCGTCGTGATCGCCTCGAAGCTGTACTGATCCGGCCCCTCGAGCGTCGCCGGAATCTCCTCGATCATCGGCTTGCCCTGGAACGTCCCCTCGTAGCGCAGCCGGAAGTGCGTGGGGTCCGACCAGGTGCCGGCGTGGTCGTGCGTCTCCGCGTCGTTGCCGACGGTGAACAGGTGCAGCTTCCCGCTCTCGTCCATTCCGAAGAGGTTCGCTGCGTCGCGGTGTCCGGTCGCTTCACAGTCGGCCGTCTCGTGGACCTCCATCCCCGCACCGTCCGCGACCGATCGCCACTCGTGTCGAATCTTGATGGGGAACGACTTGCCTTCCATCGACAGCGTGCCGCTCCCCTCGAAGACGCCCGCGTACGATGCGAGGCGCTGGATCTCCGCGGAAGGCTCCGGCGCTTCTGACATCGCAGCGCTCGCGCCTCCCCCGTTCGATTTGTCGGCCGCGCGGACGCCCACGAGCCCCCCGAACGAGAGCAGGAAGCCCACGAACGCCAGCAAGAGAACCCTTCCATCGACCGGTCTCATCGTTGCGTTCTCCCTTCCGTTCTCTATGTCGCACCTCCGGCTTTCCCCGTAGGGACACCGGAACGTCTGCTTCCAGATGGAGCGAGGCGCCGGTCGCGGCGCTCGCCCCGGCAAGAGGACCGGCCATTCTACACGCTGGCGCGGAAGGGAAGCGCCACCCCGTGCGAAACGCGCGCCGGTTCAGCCGGCCGTGCGCCCGGTTTTGCCCGCGATCCGTTACAAGCCGTCGCCCGATCTGCCGGCGGGGCATTGCCACCCGCTGCAGGGAGCCGCGGGATCCTCTCCCGGCGGGTTGTAGCACGTCGCAGCACGCCGCCGGATCTGCCGGTGGGAACCTGCGACATGCGCCAAACTGCCGTCCGATCTGCGGGTGGGACACTGGAACGTGCTGCAGCATGCCGCCCGAACTGCCCCCGGCACTCCGTAACACGTCACAACACGCCGCCCGAACTGCCCTCGGCACCGCGTAACACGTCACAGCATGCCGCCCGAACTGCCCCCGGCACCCCGTGAAACGTCACAACACGCCGCCCGAACTGCCCCCGGCACCCCGTGACACGTCACAACACGCCGCCCGAACTGCTGCTGGGACTCTGGAACATGCTGCACCTTGCCGGGAGGAGATCAGGTGGGGCTCTGTAGCAGGTGACAATTGACCGGCGGCAGATCGTCCGTCTGTTCGAAGCGTGTGACAGTGCGGCCTGGAGGTCGTCCCGGACCGTTCGCAACGGATTACCAGGCAAGCCGCCGGCCGGGGGCGGTCCCATGCGGCTGGCATCCTCGGAAGAAACCATGGCAGCCGGATGCCCTTCTTTTCGTACTAAGGGACCGAGAGCGGCTCGGACGGAGCCGCGCGGCGCGCCAAGAAGCCGCCGGGGATCGCCGGCCCGCAGCCGCCGCTCGGCCGCACATGGCCGCGGCCGCCGCTCGCGGGCGCGAATGACAACGAACACAAAAGGATGGAGGATCCTTCGAATGTCCACGTACAGCTACGGCGCGATCCTGAGCGCGTCCGAGAAGATCTCCTGGAAGGTCGAAGACCTGATCGGCGGCGACAATCGTCTCGATTTCTCGAAGCCCTTTCTCCCCGAGGCGCTCGCCGGAGTCGAGCCTCTCACGTTCCTCTCGCCCGCCGAGCGCCTCGTGCTCAACCAGATTCGCGGCAACGAGTACCTCTACATCTTCGGGCTCGTGGAGGAGTTCATCCTTCCGTTCGTCCTCGATCATGCGCGACCGAATCTGAGCGGCGACGACGACCGGGCGCGCGCGCTCCTGCGCTTCGCGAGCGACGAGGCGAAGCACATCCAGCTCTTCCATCGCTTCTCCGAGGAGTTCGCGGCAGGTTTCGGCGTCCGCTGCCCCGTCATCGGACCGGCCGACGCGATCGCCAACGCGGTGCTGTCCCATGATCCGCTGTCGGTGGCCCTCGTGACCCTCCACATCGAGTGGATGACGCAGCGCCACTACCTCGATTGCATGAAGGACAACCAGGATCTCGATCCGCAGTTCAAGAGCCTCCTCCAGCATCACTGGATGGAGGAGGCGCAGCACGCGAAGATGGACGTGCTCATGGTCGAGGCGCTCGCCGACTCGAGGACGCCCGAGCAGATCGACGCGGCAGTCGACGGGTATCTCGAGATCGGGACGATGCTCGACGGCGGCTTGCAGCAGCAGGTCGCGATGAACCTCGAGGCGTTCCGCGAGGCGACGGGACGCGAGCTGCACGATGACGAGCGTATGCAGTATCAGGAGGCGCAGGTCCGGGCCGTCCGCTGGACCTACCTCGGCACGGGGATGACCCACCCGGTCTTCCTCGAGACGCTCGGGAAGATCCGGCCTTCGGCTCGCGCGCGCATCGAGGAGATCGCCCCCGCGTTCTCCTGATCCTGCGCGCCTCGGAAGGCCGCTCCGCGCCCGGCGAACCTCTTCGCGCAAGGTTCGCCGGGCGCTTTCCCTTTCTCGAAGCGCGACCGGCTCGAGCTGAGCCGCTCCGGGCCGCGGGGGGGGCCCGCACGGATGCCAGCCTCCTCGCCGCTTCTACGATACGAGGTTCAGCCTTCCCGGCTCGCGACGGCTCACGCGCTTCCCTTCCTTGAGGAAGCGACGGATCATCCAGCCGAGGGTCGCGAGCGCGCCGAGGAAGAGCACGAGGAAGATCGCGAGCACCTCCCACTGCGGCTGCACGGTCAGCTCTCCGAGCCCGGCCGAAGGACCGAGCATCGCGTCGCGCACCCAGCTCCGCACGAGGACCATCCCGAGGATGGCGAGCGCCAGCAGTCCGGCCGAGGCGAGGACGATCCGGCCCGATTCGGGCTTCGCCGCGAGCAGCGCGACCGCCGCGAGCGCGAGGAAGACGGCCACGAAGAGATGGCCGGTGCGCACCGGGTCGCCGCCGAGGAAGAGGCCGCGGACCTGCTCGGGGATGCTGAAAAGGAACCAGAGGCCGATCACGAGCTGGACGGCGGTCGCGCCGAGGAACCATTTGCGTCCGTAGCGGACCGTCCACGCCCCGAACCCTTCGTTCTCCTCGCCGCGCCGGATCGTGTTCCATCCGACGGCGACGATCCCGAGCCCGGCCGCCGCGATGGCGGCGGTCAGGAAGTGCAGGAAGCGCGGGATCAGCGTCGGCTCGCCGAAGTTCAGGCGCACGCCGGACCGTCCGGCCAGATAGAGGTCGCGGAAGCGCTCGGGGGTCTGCAGGAGGGTCAAGTTGTTCGTGTAGATGAAGCCGACGATCAGGATCAGGATGGCCGAGCCCCAGGCGATCCAGGCACGCCGCTCGCGCCGCACCGTGTCGGACATCGCGGAGAAGTAGTGCCCGTAGTAGGCGGCGATCAGCAGGAAGACGATCGAGAACCACGGGACTGCGAGCAGGATGCTCGACGTGTAGAAGAAGCGGCCGAAGAGAACCTGGAGGAAGAGTAGCGCGGCGACGCCGAGCGTCACGGTGGCGGCAGTGAGGACCGGGAGCATTGGGTGCAGCTTCTCGGCGAGACGCCGACAGTGCGGCGCGTTGCGGCGCCCGCGCGCCGCGGTGATCGCGGTGACGATGCCGACGCCGAGCAGCAGGTTCATCGCGAGCAGGTGCAGCAGAAACGTCACCAGATGCAGGACCCGGAAGATCCAGACCGGAGCCGGCAGCGGCAGCGGGTCGATCGGGGGCAGGACGGCCGGGTTCATCGCTCCACCTCCTCGGCGCTCTCGACCGCCGCGCCTTCGACCGCCGCGCCCTCGACCGCGTTCGTCGAGCCCGGCGGGTCGCTATGCGCCACGTCCATCACCGGGAGCGGCTGATCCTCCGCCGGGAAGCCCCAGAGGCCGGCGAGGAAGTGGGCGAGGCAGCGCCGCTCCTCGTCCGTCCCCGCGAACGGCGGCATGTAGCCCTTCAGCTCGTCCAGGTGGCGAAGCTGCTCGGCAAGGAAGCTCTCGCGCCATCCGCGGATCAGCGGACGGATGCCGTTGTAGCCGTCGATCGTGTGGCAGGAGGCGCACTGGAAGCGGAACAGCTCCTCGCCCGCGGCGCGCCGCCCCAGCGTCCCGATCTCCTGCCCGCGAGCCCACCTCAGGTGGGGCAGCAATCCGGTGCGGCCGAGCGACGCGACCTGCTCGGGCCGGATTCCGTTGGAGTACATCGTGCTGTGGACGACGTAGGGCTTGCGCACCGCCTCGCGCACCCATTCGGACGTCGCCGTGACGACGAAGCCGACGACGAGGAAGAGGGCCGCGAGGGCCGGGGAGAATCGGGCTGGCATGCGCCAGGCGAGAAGCCAGGTGAAGACGAGGAGGAAGAGGGAGATCCCGAGCGAGAGGCCGAGGAAGATACCGACCGGCGGCGCGCCGCCGAAGGCGATGTGGCGCGCATCGGTGCCGATCGTGAGCAGGTAGAACAGGCCGGCGACCGGCAGGATCGCAAAGCCGGCGAAGACCCATTTGGCCGCGTAGCGGACGAGCTTGCCGCGCGTCGATTCGCGCGCGACCAGCGACGCGGTCAGCAGGGTGTACAGGCCGGTCAGCGAAAGCGCCACTCCGGTGCGCAGCAGGAGCGACGGAAAGTAGCTCGGATTGAAGAAGCCGTTCCAGAAGCCGCCGTGCTCCAGCCATCGGCCGGGGGTCAGCATGAAGGAGAGGATGCCGTTGATGACGACCAGGCTCATGTAGGCGGAGACGAAGTAGATCCAGCCGATCGCGAGGTGCGTCCGCGGGGTGAGTCGATCCCAGCCGTAGTAGTAGAGGAGGGCGGCGGCGATCTCGACGACGAAGAAGCACCACTCGATCGCCCATCCGAAGACGAAGTTGTGGATCAGCAGGCTCGTTCCTGCGGGATGGGCCAGCGCGATCGCGAACCAGATCCCGACGCCGGTGATCGCTCCGAAGACGAGCGTCAACAGGATGAAGAAACGCGAGTGCGACCGGACGTAGTGCAGGATCTCCGGGCTCTTCTCGCGGCGCGCCTTCCGCTCGGTCAGCACGAGGAAGAGCCCGCCGCCGACGGCGAAGTGCGAGACAAAGACGTGGACGATCGCGATCAGCGCGATGACCATCCCGCCGCCGAGCAGCGGGACTTCCCAGAAGGGATACTCCATAGCGACGGCCCTCCCATCCCTGGTGCGCGGGTCGAACCAAGCGCCATGCAGTTAACTTCATCGTTCGGGCCCGCGTCAACCCGCAGGCGCCGGGGACGTGCCGCGACCGCGGCGCCGCGGCCGGAGCGCCCGGGAGGCCTCGCCCGCGTGGCGTGCTCGCCGCGCGGGAACCACCCGCAGAAGGGTTGGGCGGCGATTCGCGCGAGCGAGCCCCGAGGCGCGAGCCGGAACGGTCCGTCTTGCTCAGGCGAGCGCCGTCCACGAGGGCGAGGCCGCGGGCGCTCCGGATGAAAGCGGCGCTGCAGCTCCGGCGCAAGCAGCGCCGGCGCTCCGGCGCAAAGCGGCGCCGCCGCTCCGGCGCAAAGC
>JBHGAY010000005.1:0-182047 GCA_041946735.1 Candidatus Eiseniibacteriota bacterium | reverse complement strand
CAAACCCTCCTCGCGTTCTGGCATCTCGCCGTCGCGCCGAAGCCGGTCGTCGCCGAGATGAACACGCGGCGGTTGAGCGCGATCGGCTTCGAGGCGATCGAAGCGGACGACGGGGACCGTCCCGTCCTGCGTTCGATGAGCGAGCTGGCGGGACAGATGACGATCCATACGGCAGCCCATCTGCTGCAGCGCGAGAGCGGGGGTCGGGGAATTCTGCTCGGGGCGAGCCCCGGGATTGCTCCGGCGACGATCGTGATCCTTGGCGCCGGCACCGTCGGCCAGACGGCCGCGGAGTCGGCGGTCGGCAGCGGCGCGCAGGTGATCGTCCTCGACCAGGATCTCGAGAAACTGCGCGCGCTGCATCAGGAGTACGGCGGGCGCGTCGTCACAGGCGTCGCCGATCGCAACACCATCGCCCATTACGTCCAGATCGCGGACGTCCTGATCGGGGCGGTCCTCGTTCCTTCCACCGGGCACGCGCCCTACCTGGTGACTCGGGACATGGTCGCGACAATGCGGGCCGGAAGCGTCATCATCGACCTTTCGATCGATCAGGGCGGATGCGTCGAGACCAGCCGGCCGACGACGATCGACGATCCGACCTTCGTATTCGCGGACGTGGTGCACTACTGCGTCCCGAACATGACTGCCGACATCCCACGCACCGCATCGAAGGCGCTGACGAACGCCCACGCCCCGTTCCTCGAGGCGATCGCGCGCCTCGGGCTCGACGAAGCGCTGCGCGCCAATCCGTCGCTCGCGCGCGGGACCTACATGTACCGCGGGACCGTCACGCACGAGGCGGTCGCCTCTCAGTTCGGGCTGGAATACCGGCCGATCGGATCGCTCGTGGGTGGGGAGGGGAGGTTCTGAAATGTCCTGGTTCGACGGGTACAAAGCGAAGCTGACGTCACCCGAGAAGGCCGTCCAGGCGGTGAAGAGCGGGCATCGCGTCTACTACAGCGGGAACGCGGCGACGCCGTTCCCGCTCATCCAGGCGCTGACGAGCCGGCGCGACGAGCTGACGGACGTGCAGATGAACCACGTGCTGCTCATCGGGCAGGATCCGATCGGCAAGCCGGAGTTCGACGGCCATTTCCGTCACAACAGCCTCTTCGTCGGGCCGGCCGACCGGGCGGCGATCAACGAGGGACGCGCCGACTACGTGCCGGTCTTCCTCCACCAGATTCCGAGGCTGTTCCGCGAAGGGATCATTCCGCTCGACGTGGCGATCATCCAGGTATCGCCGCCCGACGAGCACGGCTTCTGCTCCTTCGGTGTCGAAACGCTGGCCACGAAGGGAGCGTGCGACGTCGCGAAGATCGTAATCGCCCAGGTGAACGAGAACATGCCGCGCGTCCTCGGCGATTCGTTCATCCATGTCTCTCAGATGACCCACATCGTGGAGATCGCCGCCCCTCTGCCGGAGCTGCCGCGGCGCGAGATCAGCGACGTCGAGCGGCAGATCGCCCGCCACATCGCTCCGCTGATTCCTGACGGGGCGACCCTCCAGCTCGGTATCGGCGGAATCCCGGACGCCGTGCTGAAGGAGATCGAGGGGAAGAAGGACCTCGGGATCCACACCGAGATGGTGTCGGACGGCGTCATGGAGGCGGTCGAGAAGGGCATCATCACCGGACGGAAGAAGTCGCTGCATCGGGGCAAGCTCGTCCTCACGTTCGCGTTCGGAAGTACCCGGCTCTACGAATACATTCACAACAACCCGCTGTTCGAGGCGCATCCGACCGAGTACGTGAACGATCCGTTCGTGATCAGCCAGAACGACAACATGGTCGGAATCAACTCGGCCATCGAGGTCGACCTGACGGGCCAGGTCTGCTCCGACTCTATCGGTCCGCGGATCTATTCCGGATTCGGCGGGCAGGTCGACTTCATCCGAGGCTGCGCGCAATCGAAGGGCGGCAAGCCGATCATCGCCCTCTCCGCGACCGCGCAGAACGGGGCGACCTCACGCATCGTGCCGTATCTCAAGATGGGCGCCGGCGTCGTGACTACCCGCGCTGACGTTCATTACGTCGTGACGGAGTTCGGAGCGGCCCACATCTTCGGACGGAACCTACGCGAGCGCGCCGAGGCGCTGATCAAGATCTCCCATCCGAAGTTCCGCGACGAGCTGATCGCGGCGGCGAAGGAGCGAAAGCTTCTGCCCTAGACCCGTCCCCACATCTTCGATTCTTCAAGAGTCTTCCCACCGCCCGCCCGGGATTCCTTTCCGGGCGGGTGTCTGTTTCGTACACGACGCGCCGAGCGGATCGTTGACGGCCGCTTCTCGAAGCATCACATTCCTCGAGGACCATTGTTCAGAAAACTGTCGCACGGAACGCACTCGCTGATCTCTTCTCTCCCGGCCGGCCATTCCTTGCCGACAGTGGAAGAATTGTGCATCTCGAGGTCGGGCCAAGTCTCGAAGATCCGATTCTTGTCGCGACAGCCGTGAAACTCGTGACACCGACGAGCCGAACGTTTAGCATACCTGTCGCCAATCGTGACGCGATCCTTGGTTCGACGGGCTCCGACAATCTTCGCGCGATCGCGCTGGATCGAGATTGGCAGTCATGTCGCCGGGCAGGAGAAGGCCGCTCCCAGCCCCCGCTCTACACGTCCAACTCGGGAGGCCGTTATGAAGGTCCTACTTCTCACTTTGACCGTGCTTCTCTTCGCTGGATTGCTGGCTGGATGCGGTGAGGACGAATCCGGGCCGACGGAAGCGTCGCCGGAGGTCGCCGCGACCGCGCTCGGAGGAGACGCGTACCCACAGTGGTACACAGTCGGATGGCAGGTGGACGGAAGTTGGATCCAGAAGATCGATGCACGCACCGGCCGCGGAACGCTTGTGACGCTCATCGATCCTGCGTACGGAGGGTATTTCGGATACACCTTCGATCTCGATGGGACGATCTACGCGTTTCCGTCCTTCTACAACAACGAGAACGCTTCCGTCTTCGCCAACATCGACATGACGACAGGGGCGGTGACTCCGATCGGTGACACGCCGGACCATCCCTATCCCTACATCTTCGCTGGGCCGGACATCGACTCGCACGGAAACCTCTACGTGACCGGCTTCACGGTCGCCCCTCCCGAAGACCCGTGCAACTATGCGTGGTGGGGCGGATTCGACTTGTGGCGGGTCAACAAGGCCACCGGAGCGATGGAGTGGGTCGGCGACACCTCGGTCGGCGAATGGAGCGATTGCATCCCTGGATCCTGGATGGATCTCGCATTCGATTCGCAGGATCGGCTCTGGACCACGACTCGCAACAAGCTCTTCCTGCTCGACACGACGGACGGCCACGCGACGTTCGTCACGGATGTCCACGGCGTTCCGCAAGACAACATCCCGGGATACGAATGCGAGGACGACTGGCAGTACATCGAATTGATGAACATCGCGTTTGATGAGAACGACGTGCTCTACGCCTCGGCGATCCGCGGCTTCTCGCCCTGCACGGAGCCGATCAACTGCCCCGTCCTCAGAATCGACGTCAACACCGGCGACGCGACCCTCATCGGTTGGACGTGGCTGGGCACACCGGGAGGCGGTGGCCAGAACCATGGCGGCGACATCATGCCGCAGCATGTCACAATCGCGCATCGCAATCCGGACGGGCAGTACAAGGAGATGCGCATCCCGATCGAGGCCTTGCAGGGGCATCTCGCACACGGCGACTACGTCCCTGGCACGGTCGGAGATCCGAACTACCCGCGCTAGGCGGAACCCGCGCCTCGGCGCCTCGATCGGACCCTGTACCTCTGATGAGAAGTCCCCGGCGCCTCGCTGGAGACGCCGGGGACCTCTTCCTTCGTTCGAGCCCGCCGCAGGACTCTACTTCGCTCCCGCGGCGACGAGGATCTCCTGGATCACGTTCTCCCCTTCGCGGTTGGTTCGCGGCACCCACTTGTCGTTGACGAAGACCATCGGGACGCCGGTGAGTCCGAGCCTCTGTGCGGCCTTCGCGTCCTCCACGATCGCCTGCGCGACGTCCGGATCGTCCATCGTCGCGAAGAGGCGGTCCGGATCGAGCCCGGCTTTGCGAGCGGCGTCGCGTAGCGCCGCGTCCCCGAAATCCGACTGATTGGCAAACAGCCACTCGTGCATCTTCCAGTAGGCGTCGTTGCCTCCGAGCCTTCCGGCCGCCTCCGCGGCCTTCGCCATCCTGCATGCCTGGGGATGGATCGCCTCCGGGCGAACATTCTGCGGGAGCGTTGGGTTGCATTCCTTGTCGATCGGGAAGTGGCGGAACGTGTAACGCACGTTCTTCATCCCCCGCATCGTCTCCCGCAGGTCGCGGTCGAACGCCGCCGTGTACGGCTCCTGATAGTCCCCGAAGACGACGACGGAAACGATCGAGGACGGGTTGCCCTGCGGGGCTCCCATGGACCACGAGCGCGTGTCGGGCGGCATCGGGCGCGCGGACTGGCTCCGCCAATCCTCGACGTACTTCTCGGACGCCAGAGCCGGTCGATCGGCCGCAGCGGAGCGGGCAGGCGGACCGCTGGCCGCCACCTCCTCGATCGTCCGCCGGAGCGCAGCCGGCTGGTTGAAGCCCTTCATCTCGATTCCGTTGATGAAGATCATCGGGGTGTAGTGCAGGCCGAGCGCGAAGCCATCCTCGATGTCGGCCTGGACGCGACGCAGGGTCTCGGGGCTGGACATCACCGCCGTGAACGAGGCGGGCTCGAGCCCCATTTCGGCGACGGCCGCCTTCAGCTCCGCGTCGTTGAAGCTTCCGCTCTTCGCGAAGAGCCAGTGATGCATCTTCCAGAATCCGTCCGGGCCGCCGAGGATCCCGGCAGCCTCCGCCGCGCGCGCCGCCCAGCAGGCGTTGGGATGCATGGTCCTTTGCGCGTACTTGTTGCAGGGAACTCCGGGAGCCGCCTCCTTGCACATCGGGAAGTGCTTGATCGAGAGGGAGACGTCCCTGCGGGAGGAGAGGATCCTCTCCATCTCCTCCTCCATCTTCTTGCAGTCGGGGCACTGGTAATCGGTCAGCATCACGACGCGGATCGGGCTCATCTCCGGGCCGCGCCGGAAGCGTCCTGTGAATCCCTCCGCTCCCCAACGATCCACGGACCCGGGGCCGCCCGCCGCCGCCTGCTCCATCACGGCCTTCGCCGACGCGCTTCGTTCCTTCTCTGCCACCACGTCGCGTCCCTTCTGCGCGCGGGAATCGGCGATCCCCAGTCCGGCGCTGACGAGAACGAAGGCGGCTGTCGCGACGGCTGCGACCCGGGCGGTGGACGATCGACGCATGATCTCTCCTCTCTTCTCTGGATGGCGTGGAGAATGGCGGGCGGACCCGGACGCCGCGGCGCTCGCCTCGCTCGCTCCTCCCGGCTGGAAGAAGCCGAGGAGGGCGGCGAAGGAGAGGTTCGCGAGGTGCGCAGTCAGGCAATACGGACAGATCTGCCGGTGCGCGAGCATCACCCCGATGTAGAGCAAGGACAGGACGGCTCCACAGGCGACCGCCAGGCGCGGGAGCCGGCTCACACGGCCGAGCGAGACGAGCCATCCGCCGAGGAGAGCCGCGAACCAGGCGGCGCCGAGGAAGGCCACCGGCCAGCCCAGGCCCGGCACCCTTCCCCAAGCGGTCCGGTCGAGCGATTCGCAGGGACTCTCCGGGCCGCATCCGGGCAGGGAGCCCCCCAGCCGCTTCGCGGCCAGCATGCCGGACGCGACGAGGGCGACCAGCAGGAGCGCGCAGCCGACAAGGAAGACCGTGTTGCGGCGGCGCGCGCTCTCAGCTTCGCGATTCCTTCCAGTCCGGTTCGACATCTTCCTCAGTGTAGCGAAGCCGGAGGGGCGGCGGCACCGGGAGGCGACGGGGAGAAAGCGGTCCGCCGAGCGGCGCGCGGCTGCCCGGGCTCACCGGCGACGGGCGCGCGGCGCCGCGAAGCCGCCCGAGCGCCGGCGTTGCGATCGTCCCTCCCGCGTGGCACGATCACGCGGGCCGATACGGCTCGGCCGGTTTTCCAGGGGGAACGATGCCTCTTCTTCCGCTGCTGCTCGCGATTCTCATCTCCACGATCTCTGCCCAAGCGGGTGCCGCCGCCTCGAGCCCGCCCGCGCTTGGGACGAAGGCGAACGCGATCACGGCCTCCCCGGAGGCGGGTGGCGCGACGGCTTCCGCGGCGACCGGCGAGGTGAGCGCGTCCCCGGCGACCGGCGCGGCAAGCGCGTCTGCTGCAACCAGCGAGGTGATCGGGGCGCTCGTCCAGAGCCACGAGGCGGAGACGATCGCGGACCGCCGGTGGCTCCATCGCAACGCCGAGCTCTCGCTCCGGGAGCACAAGACCCAGGCCTATCTGCGCGAGAAGCTGGCCGCGATCCCGGGAGTCGAGATGATCGAGGGGGACTGGGGAACGGGTCTCGTCGCTCGCTTGTCCGGCGCGCGCCCGGGACCTCTCCTCGCCTACCGGGCCGACATCGACGCGCTGCCGATTGCGGAGCTAACCGGCCTGCCCTTCGCCTGCACGTCGATCGACACGACGGGAGGCCGCGACCTTCCGGTCATGCATGCCTGCGGTCACGACCTCCACGCCGCCGTGCTTCTCGGCACGGCGCGGGTTCTCTCGGACTTGCGGGAATCGATGCGCGGATCGGTCCTGTTCGTGATCGAGCCGGGGGAAGAGGTCGGGGCGGGAGCCGCAATGCTCCTCGAGGCCGGGCTCTTCGACGGCGAGCGCAAGCCTGAAGCGATCTTCGCGATGCACGATCACTCCACGATCCCCTATGGACAGATCGCGTACTGCCCGGGCCGGTCGGCCGCCAACGTCGACGACTTCTACATCAAGGTGCTCGGTCGCGGAAGCCATGGCGCGTACCCGCACCGCGGGGTCGATCCGATCGTGATCGCCTCGGAGATGGTCCTCGCCTTCCAGTCGATCGTGAGTCGCGAGGTCGACGCCGCCCGCTCGGCGGTCCTCACGGTCGGCCAGTTCCACGCGGGGACGAAGAGCAACGTGATCCCCGACTACGCGGAGCTGAACGGCACGGTTCGGTCGCTCGAGCCGGAGGTGCGGACGCAGATGCAGGAGGCGGTCCTCCGGACGGCGAAAGGGATCGCCGCCGCGCGCGGCGCGCCCGAGCCGGAGATCACCTACGTGCTCGGCACACCGTCGATGTACAACGATCCGAAGCTGGTCGAGGAGACGCTGCCGGTCCTCGAGCGGACGCTCGGCGCCGAGAACGTCGTCCGCTACGAGCCGGGAATGGGGGGCGAGGACTTCTCCGAATACCAGGCGCGAGTGCCCGGGTTCATGTTCCGTCTCGGAGTGGGAGGCCCGGGCCGGGAGGCGCCGACCCACACGGCGACGTTCGATCCGGACGAACGGGCGATTCCGCTCGGAATGCGACTGATGGCGGCGGTCCTGCTCGACCGGCTCGAGCGGCTCGAGCGCCTCGAGCGGACCGGGAGCTAGGCGCTTCGTTTGGGCGAGCAGCGTGCTCGGTCCTCCCCGCCCGCCACGGGCCGCCTCGTCCGCGAGGGCTTCCGTCTATCCGCCTGGATGGGAGCGAGCAAGCTCCTCGGCATCGTCCGCGAATCGCTCATGGCGTGGGCGTTCGGAACTTCGGCGATCGTCGATGCCTTCCGCGTCGCGCAGTCTGGAATCTTCCTGATCATCCACGTCTTCGCGGGAAGCGTGATGGAGAGCGCGTTCCAGCCGACGTTCAAGCATCACCTCGCCGCGGGTCGCCCGCGAGTCGCCTGGCGGACGGCCTGGCTGACCGGGCGCTCGCTCGCTGCGATCGGAAGCGTTCTCGCGATCGCGCTGCTCGTCCTTCCCGGCGTCGCGACGCGCGCGCTCGCCCCCGGCTTCGACGCGGAGCGGACGCGTCTGACGACCGCCTTCTTCCGCGTGATGGCGGTCGCCCTTCCGTTCGGGATGCTCGTGAGTTTCCTGATCAGCCTCTCGGGCGGGCTCTACCGGTTCCGCGTGCCGGCCCTGCGCGCGGTCGTGCAGAACCTCGCCGTGCTCGGCGGCATCGTGGCGGCGATCGCCACCGGCTCGAACCTCCTGCTCGGCGTCTCGATCCCGCTCTCGCAGGTCGTGATGTGCGCGCTGCTGCTGATCGCGCTGCGCCACGTCGGCCGCCGCGCGCCGCGCGGGAGCACGCGCCGCGACCGGATCGCCTGGCGCTACTTCGGCTTCGTCCTCGCCCCGGGGCTTGCCCTCGTCCTGCTCGAGCAGGCGAACCTCGTCGTCGAGAGGATCGTCGGCAGCCGCCTTCCCGAGGGCTCGATCGCCTCGCTGGACTACGCCCGTTTCCTCGTCGAGACGCCGGTCGTCACGATCGGCCTGGGGATCACGCAGACGTTGCTGCCGCGGCTCGCCGACTTCGACGCGAGCGGAGAGCGGGAGCGCTTCCTGCAGACCACGCGGACGCTCGTCCTCGCCTGCCTCTGGGCGCTCCTGCCGGTCTCGGTCTGGCTCCTGGGATTCGGGGACGACCTCGTCCGCGTGCTCTACCGGCGGGGCGCGTTCGACGAGGAGTCGGTGCGGACGACCAGCTCGGCGCTCTCCGGCTTCGCGATCGGCCTGTGGGCCTGGTTCGGCGCCACGCTGTTGCAGCGCGCGTTCTACGCGCGCCGGCGGGCGGGGCTGCTGCTGCCGCTCACCGGTGGATCGCTCGTCGTCTTCGGTCTGTTCGCGTGGCACGCCTCGCAGCGGATCGGAGTCGGCGGCGTGTCGCTCGCCTTCGCGGTCTCGCAGATCCTCTTCTTCCTTGGCTGTCTCTTCGTGCTCGGATGGTCGATCGCGCGCTCGATCCTTCCCGTCCTCGCCTACATGCTCGCCGGCGCCGCGATCCTCTGGGCGCTCGGGCCGGGGATCGTTCCCCCGATGCCGGCGCTGCCTCACCTGCTGGTCGGCGCGGCGTTGATCGGCCTGGCCTGGATGGGCTGGACGGCCATGCACCCCGGCACGCGACGGCTCGCGCTCGCGACGGTGCGGCGCGTCCGCGGCGGCGGCGCTGGAGAAGGCGGGACGGGAGGGAGCGGCGCTGGGGAAGGCGGTACGGGAGGCGGCGGCGCCGGGGGAGGCGGCGTTGGAGGAGGCGACGACTCGTGAGCGCCGCGCCGGACGCGCCCGAACCGGGATCGAGGGGGGCCGTCGCGCTCGAGATGCTGAAGCGCGCCGCGCTCGAGGCGCCGTCCGGCAGGGCGGCCGTCCTCGTCGACCTCGGATGCGGGCCGGGCGCGCTCCTCGCGTATGCGCCCGGCCGCTTCGCGCTGCGCGTCGGGATCGATCGCGATGCCGTCGCCCTTCGACGCGCCCCTGACGGATGCCTGCGGATCGCGGCCGATCTCGACGCCGCCTCGATCCCGCTCGCCGCAGGGTGCGCAAGCGCCTGCGTCTGCCTCGACGCGATCGGCTACCTGGCCGACCCGCGGCGCTTCCTCGCCGACGTCGCCCGAATTCTCGCGCCCGGCGGCATCGCAATCGTCTCCGCGCCGAACGCGCAACAGATCTCCCGCGTCGCCGGCTTCGCGCGAGGGCGCCCGATTCCGCTCTCGACGATCGAGCCCCTCTACGGACCGGGCCAGCGCCATCTTTTCACCGGCCGCGCGCTCGCCTCGCTCTTCGAAGACGCGGGCTTCACGCGGATCGAGAGGCTCGGCCTTCTGCCTGCTCCGTCCGGAGGGGCGCGCGCGATCGCCACACGGATGGTGCGGCGCGGCCCGTTCCGCTCGCTCCTGGCACCCGGCGTGCTGGTGGCGGGGAGGAAGCGCCGGTGAGGATCGCCCTGTTCGTCCGATGTCTGCCGGCGCACGGCCTCGGCGGAATGGAGATCCATGCGGAGCAGGTGGCGCGAGGGCTCGTCGCGCGCGGACATGAAGTGGTCATCTACACGACACGCCTGGCGGAAGGACCGCGCGAGGAGCGCGACGGGCCGCTGACGATCCTCTATCTGCCCGGGACGCGCCCCCGCACCTACCTCGGCGGCTATTGGCGATCGAGCCGCGACGCGTTCCTGCGGGATCATGCGCGCCGCCCCTACGACGCCGTCTTCAGCGAGAGCACCGGCGCGCTGGGGATCCTCGGAGCGCCGCGCCCCGCCGCTCCTGTCGTCGTCTTCCTCGTCGGGACTCCCGGCGCCGACCTCGTCAGCAAGATCCGTCAGCTTCCGCGCCCGCGCGCTGCGCTCGGAATCGGCTGGAACCTGATCGTCCTCGTGCGGGCGCGCCGGCGCCTGCGGCGCGCGAGCCGCGTCCTCTGCGAGTCGGAGGGGCTGCGCGCCTGGGCGATCCGCGAGCTGGCGCTCGACCCGGAACGCGTCGAGGCCGCCTGGCTCGGCGTCGACACGCAGGGCTTCACGCCGGACGGTCCGATCCTGCCCGAGATCGAACGAGCGCTCTCCGGGCTCGACCGGGTCATCTTCGGCGGGCGATTCGAGCCGGAGAAGGGATTCGACGTCGCCTTGCGAGCGCTCGCCCCGCTCGTGCGCGACCGGCCTCGCGCGGGTGCCGTCCTGATCGGCGCCGGGCGGGAGGGCGACCGCCTGGCCGCGCTCGCGCGCCCGATCGCGGAGACGGGCCGGTTTCTCCTCCTGCCGCCGATCCCGCACGCGCGCCTGCCCGAGCTGTACCGCGCCGCATCGATCTACCTCATGCCGACGCGCCGGCACGAAGGAAGCGCTCTGTCGATCGTCGAGGCGATGGCGTGCGGGCGCGCGGTCGTCGCCTCGCGGATCGGCGGAATCCCGAGCCTGGTGCGCGACGGGGAGGACGCGCTTCTCGTCCCTCCGGAGGACGACGAGGCGCTCCGGAGCGCAATCGCCCGGCTCCTCGACGACCCGCATCTGCGGGGACGGCTCGGCGCCCGGGCGCGCGAGAGCGCCGTCGCCCGCCTGTCTCTCGACGGCATGCTCGGCAGGATCGAATCGGCCCTCGCCCGTGCAGCCGCCGGACGCGCTCGGCGGTGTGCGGACGGTGCGCGAGCGGCTGCGCGTCGCGAGTCCGGTGACGCCGCCGGGGAGCGAGCGGTGGCTGCGGGCATGGGCGCGGGCGATCCTCTTGAGGACCGCCTTCTCTCCCGATGCCGTCCTCGTCTACCTGCCCAGTTGGGCGCCCGTCGTCGAGATGCTGCCTCGCGCCCACCGGATCTATCACTGCGTCGACGCCTATGCAGAGAATCCGGGCGTCGACCGCGCCCGCGTGGAGACGATGGAGAAGCGCCTGCTTCGTTCCGTCGATCTCGTGCTCACCGCCTCCGCGCCGCTTCGTCATCGCCTCGCGCCGCTCCATCCGCACGTGCTGCCGCTGCCGAACGTCGCGGACGTGGAGCGCTTCGCGCGCGATCCCGGCCCCATCCCGCCCGATTTGCAGGCAATCGCGCCGCCGCGCCTGCTCTACCTCGGCAACCTCGCCGCCTACAAGATCGACCTCGACCGGATCGCGCGGCTCGCTCGCGCGCGCCCCGATTGGTCCTGGGTCCTCGTCGGACCGGCCGGCCGCGGCGATCCCTCGACGCGGCTCTCGATCCTCGACGGGATCGACAACGTCCATCGCCTGGGAGAACGCGATCGCTCGGCGGCGCCGTCGTACGTCGCGCACGCCGACGTCTGCGTGCTGCCGCTGCGCGACTCGGCGTCGACGCGAGCGTCATTTCCGCTGAAGACGTTCGAGTACCTTGCGGCGGGGCGTCCGGTCGTCGCCACTCCCATTCCCGCGCTCGAGCCGTGGATCGCCCAGGGGATCGTGCGCGGCGCGCGCGAGGACGAAGACTGGATCGCCGGGATCGCCGAAGCGTTCGCCGGGCGGGACGATCCGGCCGCGGTCGCTCGCCGGCGCCACGAAGCTTCGCGCCACGGATGGTCCGAGCGGATCGAGGAGATCGAGAAGCTGCTCTCGCCGTAGAACGCCGCGTTGGCGCGGCCGCCATCGTGGCAGGCGGCCTCGCTTCCTTCCTCTCGCATCCCTCGGCGTCCTTCCTTCGGCTTGACAGCCTCCGCCGAGTGGCCGAGTGTTACGAATGCTGCATTCGTAATCCGCCTGCGGCAGCACCGGAAGGGGTCGCAGGCGCGGGGGAGGGATGATGAGACGGCTCTGCTGGGTATTCTGTTTGGCGCTCGCTGGAGCGGCGGCCGAGCCCGTCGCGCCGCTGTTTCCCGTCGCGCCGCTATTTCCCGCCGCGCCGGCCGGCGGGTCGGTCGCCCTGGCGCACGAAGTGCTCCATGAAGTCACGACCGGTCCGGCGACGATCGTGCGGCTGACCCACGATGACGGGGAGCCGTTCGCGTCGGAGCCGTTCGAGATCTACCGCGCGGGCGAAGGCTCCACATTCGTGACGGGACGAACGGACGCCGGAGGCCGCGCAGTCTTCCTGCCCGACCGGCCGGGCCGATGGCGCGTCAAGGCGTTCTCGGGGGACGGCCACGGAGCCGACTTCGAAATCGTGACCGACGCCGCCGGAGTCGCGACGGATCAGGGCCGCTCCCTGTTCGACCGCTACGCGAAGGGAATCGCGGGCGCCGGAGCGCTGCTCGGCGTCTTCGGCCTCGTGAGCCTCCTGCGGGCGCGCCGGTGACGGCGATCCCTGGCCGGCGGCCGTAGAGGCAGGCGGAACGAGGCTCGCTTGCACGTTCCCGACGGATTCCTCTCGCCGAAGCTCTACTTGCCGGCCGCCGCCGCCGCTACCGGTTTCTGGGCCTACGCGCTTCGCCGCGTGCGCCGCGACCTGCGCGACGAGGCGATCCCGAAGCTCGCGGTCATGACAGCGGCCGCCTTCCTTCTGATGTCGATCGCGGTCCCTCTCCCCGGTGGAACGAGCGTGCACGCGGCGGGCGTCGCGATGCTCGCCGTCACGTTCGGACCTTGGATCGCGTTCCTCTCGATCTCGATCGTGCTGCTGCTCCAGGCGACCGTGTTCGGCGAGGGTGGCATCACGGCCCTGCCGGTCAACGCCCTCGCGATGGGACTCTGCGGGAGCTTCTGCGCGGTCGCCGTCCACGCCACCCTGCGCCGCGTGAACGAGCGCGTCGCGCTTTTCGCCGCCGGCTGGTTCTCGCTCGCCGTTCCGGCGGCCTTGATGGCGCTCGCGCTCGGCGTGCAACCGCTGATCGCGCGGGCGCCCGACGGCGCCCCGCGCTTCTTCCCGTTCGGGATCGGCGTCACCCTTCCGGCGCTCGTCGTGCCGAACGCGATCGCCGGGATCGGCGAAGGAGTGCTTACGGTCCTCGCTTGCCGGTTCTTCGCGGCGCGGGCGCGCAGTCGCGGGTCGGACGCCGCCGGCCCGGGTGAGAGGGGCGTCGATCAGAGGCGCACCCGGTGAGGAGGGACCGCCTGCTCCTCGCGCTGTACGGGACCGCCGTCGTGGCCATCACGCTCGTGCACGACTGGCGAATCCTTCTCGGCGGGATCGTGATCGCGGTGGCGATCGCTGGGCGCGAGGCGATGCGGCTGCTCACGAGGACGGCGCGGATCGTCCTCTGGTGGAACGGTCTCGTGACGATCTCCTATGCGGTGGCGACCTGGCGAGCCGGATCGTTTCGCGGCGGCACCCTGCTGCTTCTCAACGTGCGGGTGCTGCTCCTCACCTTCCTCGCCCTGCTCCTCGCGCGCCGGGTGAATCTGCTGCGGGCTGTCTCGTTCTCGCCGGAGCTCCGGTTCGTGCTCGTCCTCGCCTATGGGCAAATCGCAGCGTTCCGGCGGCTTCTCGACGACGGGCGCGCCGCGCTCGCGAGCCGGATGATCGAGCGTCCGACGCTTCGCGTCCTCTATCGCCATGCGGCTGCGAACGGATCGGCTCTCCTGGCCAAGTCGATGCAGCGGGCGGAGGAGATCACCGACGGCATGCGATCGCGCGGCTTCTTCGAAGAGAAGGAGGAGGGATGAGCGAGGCAGGCGGCGCGGGAGCGAATCCGCTGCTGGAGCTTCGCGGCGTCTCGTTCGCCTATGACGCCGGGCAGCCGGTGCTCCGGAGAGTCGACCTGCGCGTCGCCGAAGGAGAGAAGGTCGTGCTCCTCGGCGCCAACGGATCGGGGAAGACGACCCTCTTGAAGATCCTCGACGGGCTCCTCGATCCCGCTGAGGGGCGTTACGAGTACGCGGGGGAACGGATCGACCGGGCGGCGCTGCGCGACCGCGCCCGGAGTCGGCGGTTTCGCCGCCAGGTCGCGCTGCTCTTCCAGAATCCCGACGCGATGCTCTTCCACCCGACCGTGCGTGACGAGATCGCGTTCGGGCCGCGCCAGCTCGGCCTGCCGGAGGTCGAGGCGGTCGCGAAGGCGCAACGCTGGGCGGAGGCCCTGGCGGTCACGCGCCGCCTCGAGGAGGCGCCCTTCGGATTGAGCAGCGGAGAGAAGCAGCGCGTCTGCCTTGCGGCTCTCCTCGCGCTGGAGCCGCGCCTCCTCCTGCTCGACGAGCCGACCGCGCATCTCGATCCGCGCAGCACGGGATGGCTCGTCGACTTCCTGCAGGATCTGCCGGTCACGACGATCCTGAGCACGCACAATCTGAGCCTCGCCGGGGAGCTGGGCACGCGGGCGGTCGTCCTTTCGGAGGCGGGGCGTCTGCTCTACGATGGCCCGGTCGACGGCCTGTCCGAGAGCCGCGACACGCTCGTCGCCGCGAACCTCGTCCATATTCATACGCACAAACACGCGGGCCGCGAGCACCGTCACTTTCATGGTCACGATTGGGACTAGGAGCCGCGGGGCCCGAGTGGGGAGGAGCGGCACGACACAGGAGCGCGGGATGATCAAGAAGACGGGACAGACAAAGCGGAAGAGGAAGGCCAACGTGAAGGGGGCCGCAACGCGCACGACGCCAGCCGCCAAGAACGCCGCGGCGGCGCGCCCGGAGCCCGTCGTCCGCTTCACCGTCTCTCTCCCCGCCAGCCTGTTCCATCGGATGCACGGAGGAGTGGTCGCGCGCGGCTATTCGTCACGGTCGGAGTACATTCGCGACCTGGTCCGCGAACAGCTGGTGCAGGAGAAGTGGATGGGCGCAGACGAGGACGTCGTCGGCGTCCTGACGATCTGCTACGACCACCACCAGCGCGAGCTTCCGGATCGCATCATGCAGGTGCAGCACCGGAGCTTCGTGCACATTCTCTGCAACACTCACATTCATCTCGACGAGCACGACTGCGTCGAGGCGATCTTCTTGCGCGGAAAGCCGGCCGACATCGAAAAGGTCAGCCTGGAGCTTGCCGGACTCCGTGGGGTGAAGCTGGCGAAGCTGACACGGGCCGGGAAGGTCACGACATAGAATCTCGCTGCCGCCCGGCAGGCGGGAAAGCGGGGATCATCGCGGCAGGACGGGCCGGCAAGCCCGCCGGAGCCGCCGGAGGATCGATGAGCGACGAGAACCGGCCCGCGGCCGGAAGCATCGCCTGGTGCGATTTGACGGTCGGCGACGCCGATACCATCCGGGACTTCTATGCGGCCGTCGTCGGCTGGAAGTCGAAGCCGCACGACATGGGAGGCTACGCCGATTACGAGATGCAGCGGCCGGGAGCCGGCGATTCCTCCGTCGCCGGCATTTGCTGGGCGCGCGGCGTCAACGCCGACATCCCGCCGCAGTGGATGATCTACGTGGTCGTCGCGGACGTCGAAGCCGCCGTCCGGACCTGCAAGGAGCGAGGCGGGCACGCCGTCACCCCGATCAAGGGAGACGAGACCAGCGGGCGCGCCTGCGTGATCCAGGATCCAGCCGGGGCGGTCCTCACGCTGTACCAGGTCGGAAAGGGTTGACGCGGCGCTCCGGAGCGCGGCGTCGTGTTGCAGCATTCCGCCGTGCCGCGCCATACCGCGGCGCTCCGCCGCGCGCGCAGGGCTGCGGTCAAGCGCTCCGCTCGTCCGTCGCCGCCTTGCGTCCGGGGAAGCGCAGAAACAGCCCTGTCTCACGCACCTGTTCCTCTTCCAGGCGGCGCAGGCGCGCGCCGAGCACGGCCGACCGGCCGACATAACCGATCACCCGCTTCGGGTCCGACCGGCTGACGACCGGGAGTCGGCCGATGTCGTTTCGAAGCATTCGCGCGACCGCCTCCCGCAGGATCTCGTCGGGATAGGCGACGAGCAAATCGCGGCTGCCCGCTTCGAGCACCGTCATGGCCGCGGACGGGTTCTTCTGCAACGCGCGGACGACGTCGCCCCGCGTGATGATCCCGGCCAGCGCGCCGGACGGATCGACGAGGCAGGTGGCCTGATGCCGCGCGAGTAGCGGATCGTGCCGGGCGATGCGGCTCGAAAGCTCCGACACCGTCATCGTCGCGGGGACGACTGGCACCGTCTCGTCCATCACCTCCCGCACACGGAACGCCTCGAGCGGATCGATGCTGTACTCGCGGGTGACGTGGTAGCCGCGGCGCGCGACCTTTTCCGTTAGGATCGACCGCCGCATCACGAGGACGGTCAGCGCGTGCGCCGCGATGCAGGCGACGAGCAGAGCCGGCAGCACCCCGATGTCGTGCGTCAGCTCGAGGGCGAAGACGATCGCGGTCAGCGGCGAGCGCATCGTCCCTCCCATGGTCGCCGCCATGCTGAGCAAGGCCCAGAGGCCGGCGTCGCCGACCGGAATCCACCTCGCCTCGATCGCGCCGAGCGCCCCGCCCATGATGAGAAGCGGCGCGAGAACGCCGCCCGACGTGCCGGACCCGAGCGCGAACGCCCAGATCAGGGCCTTCACGACGAGCAGTGCGATCAGAGCGCGGCCGACGATGTTGCCCTGCAGAAGGTCGGTGATCGTGTCGTAGCCGACGCCGAGGGCGTGAGGCTGGATCAAGGCGCCGATCCCGACGAACAGCCCGCCGATCACAGGCCACCACATCCAGTGGATCGGCAGGCGATGGAAGAGATCCTCGAAGGCGTAGACGAGGGTCGTCAGCAAGCTCGACGCCAGTCCCGCTGCGATTCCGACGCCGAGCGCGATCACGAGCGCCTCGGTTGCGAGGGGCGCATGGCCGGCGACCGGGAAGATCGGGCCCGGCCCGAGCAGGACGACGCGTAGGGCGGCGGCGGTCGCCGAAGCGACGGCAACCGGGATGAAGCTGCGCGGCCTCCATTCGAAGAGCAGGAGCTCGACGGCGAGGAGCACCGCTGCCACGGGCGTCGCGAAGATCGCCGACATCCCGGCAGCGGCGCCGGCGACGAGGAGAGCTCGCCTCTCGGCGGAGGAGAGGTGAAAGAGCTGCGCGAAGAGGGAGCCGAAGGCGCCTCCGGTCATGATGATCGGTCCTTCCGCGCCGAAGGGACCGCCCGTCCCGATCGAAATCGCGGAGGAAAGGGGCTTGAGCAGCGCGACCTTCGGCTCCATGCGGCTGCGCCCGACGAGGATCGCCTCGAGCGCTTCGGGAATGCCGTGGCCGCGGATCTTCTCCGATCCGTAGCGAGCCATGAGCCCGATGATCAGGCCGCCGGCAGCGGGCACCAGCACCACCCAGGGCCCGAGATGGTGTCCGGCGGGCGAGGCGAAGGCCGAAGAGAGTCTCTGGTAGAAAGACAGGTTCGTGATGACTGCGATCAGCCACAAGAGAGCATCGGCGATGAACGCGCTCATCACCCCGATGGCGATCGCCATGACGGAAAGGATCAAGATGCGACGGTCCCGCGTGAAATCCGCGAGCCTGTCCTCGGTTTTCTCCATGCCGCTCGCTCCTCCGCTGTCGTGAAATCGTTCGTGTCGGATTGTCGGGAGGCGGCCGAAAGACCGATCGCCGGCAACCGCGTCGCCGGCGGGAGACCGCTGAATGTACTCCCGCAGTGAGACGGGCGCCACTCGGAGGACTTTGGGGGGTGTTACCGACGTGGGGCGCTCGAGCGAGACGACGGTATCAGGTGTCACCTCGGCGCGACGTAAGCAAGATCGGGGTCGCGAGCGAGGTGGGCTCGTTCGCCGGGTGCCGGCTACCTGCTTGAAGCCCGGAGGTACGGCCACGGCAAGGGGCCCCGCGAAAGGGGTAGCGCATGGACCGAAGAGCGTTCCTGGCGAATGCCGGCCTCGCAGCCGCTTGGGCGGCGATCCAGATCACGGTCGGAGGCTGCGGGAACGGCTATAGCAGCAAGAAGTCGCCCACCGGCCCGTCCGACCCTTGTGCAGAGACCGCCATCGTCTCCGTCGCGAGCGGCCACACTCATTCCGCCTGCGTCACCGAGGCGCAGCTCGAGGCCGGCAACGCCGTCACCCTCACGCTCACCGGCGGCGGGCACACCCACACGGCGAGCCTCAGCTCCGATCAGGTCGTGGCCATCGCTGCGGGGACCCAGGTTGTCGTGAACTCCTCGGTCACAGGCAGCCACTTCCATGTCGTGACCTTCAACGCCTGAGAGTGGCATCGGGCGGAACCGAGCGGAGGGGCGCTGCGAAGGCCCGCAGACCGCTCGCGACCGTCTAGGGGACCCTGTGTGCGGCCCACGAAAGGTGGCGAAGGACGGGAGGCAAAGGTTAGGAGGCGAATGACAGGAGGCGAATGATAGGAGGCAAATGATAGAATGACGCGTTCCAAGTGAGGCGCCCATCGACCAACGAGCATCGAACGAACGCTCCGGCCCGTCGTAGGCACGGGCATTCGCGTCGTTCCAGGAGGTGAGGCACCATGAAGAACCGCGCCGTTTCCGTGACGTTCGCGCCGCGTTCACTCCGGGCCACGCTCCCTCTCAGGCATCTCGCCCTCTCTGGTCGGCCTGCTCTACCTGCTCTACCTGCTCTATTTGCTCTACTTGCTCTCTTTGCTCTCCTTGCTTTGCCCGCCGCGCTCCCGCAGGCATCCGCCCTCGCAAACACCTTCCCCGCCGGGTTCGTCGAGAACCGCGGGCAGCTCGCAAACGAGGCGATTCTCTTCTACGCGCAAGCGCAGGGATCGGCTGTCTACTTCCTGCGCGACGGTCTCGTCCTCGATCGCTGGAGCGACGACTCACCGGCCGCCCGGCCCCACGATCCGAGGGAGAGAGAGGAGGCGGGGCGACAGGTGCAACGGAGCGGCAACGCAGTTCGCATCCGTTTCGCTGGCGGCGCCAGCGGCGGGACGGTGGAGGGGGTGGAGCACCGGGCCGCGACGTACAACTACTACATCGGGGATGATCCGCGGCGGTGGCGAGCCGGCGTCCCGCTCTACGCCACCGTCCTCTATCGGGAGATCCTTCCGGGACTCGATCTCACCTACTCGGTCGACGGCGACCGGCTCCAGTGCACGGCGATCCAGCGCCCAGGCGGCAGCGATCCTTCGTTGCTAGGGTTCGTCGTGGAGGGAGCCGGTGGGGACATCCTCGAACGGGACGGCTCGATCCTCCTTGGCGAGCCGGGCGACGATTCGGTCGCCGGCGCGGTCGGCGGCGCACGCGATGACGCCACCCGTTTGCTGTGGAGCACGTTCCTTGGCGGCACCGCGGAAGAGGCCGCCTGGTCGGTCGCGGTCGATCGCAACGACGGCTCGGTCCTGGTGACCGGGACGACCTTCTCCTCCTCGTTCCCGACCACGCCCGGCTCCTGGGACCAGACCTACACCGGCCTCGGAGACGTCTTCGTCTCGAAGCTCTCCTCGGACGGGCGCTCGCTGATCTGGAGCACGTTCCTCGGCGGCTCGAGCATGCAGTTCGACCAGGGCTACGGGATCGCCGTCGATCCGGCCGATGGCTATCCCATCGTGACCGGATACACCTGGTCCTCGGACTTCCCCACCACGGTCGGCGCCTACGACCGAAGCTTCAACGGCGTCGTAGACGCGTTCGTCTCGAAGTTCTCCGCCGAAACGGGAGGACTCGTGTGGAGCACCTTCGTCGGGGGACAGGACGTCGACATCGCCTACGCGATCGACCTCGACTCGGAGGGCAACCCGCTCATCGCAGGACGGACCCTCTCGTTCGACTACCCGGCGACGCCGGGAGCCTACGACGAGAGCGCCAACGGCGAAGAGGACGTCTTCGTGACAGCGCTCGGCGCAACCGGTGCGAATCTCCTTTGGAGCACGTATATCGGCGGCGGAGCCTACGACGGCGCGTCGGCGATCGAGCTGGACCGTGACGACCAGCCGGTGATCGTGGGACATAGCTCGTCCGCCGACTATCCGGGAGGCGAGTACGCGGGCGGTCTCTACGACGTGATCCTGACCAAGCTGACCCCGCACGGCGACGGCCTGGTGTGGAGCCGCATGTTGGGAGGCGGCTCGTACGACTTCGGCAACGACGTCGCGATCGACCTCGACGGCAACGCGCTCGCCTGCGGCGCGACCGGCTCCTTCGACTTCCCCGTGACCGCGGGGGCATATGACGAGAGCTACAACGCCGACGATGACGCCTACGTCGCGAAGGTCGATGGAGCGACCGGGGAGCTGCTCTGGGCGACCTTCCTGGGCGGCACCACCCCGGTCTACGAGACGGCCTTCGGCATCGACGTCGATGGCTCGAACCGTCCGGTCGTGGCCGGCGCTACCCCTTCCGCTGATTTCCCTGTCACTCCGAACGGCTACGACACGAGCCAGAACGGCGGCTCCGACGTCTTCGTCGCCCGGCTCGGCTCGGGCGGCGAGACGCTCGAATGGTCGACCTTCCTGGGAGCCGGTGGCGATGACTACGGCTGGGACGTGGTCATGGACGGGCAGGACGGCGCGATCGTCGCCGGCGCCGCCGGTCCGGACTTTCCCTCGACCGCCGGCGCGTACGACGCCAGCTACAACGGAGACATCTCCGATGCGTTCGTCGCGAAGCTCGACCTGCGGACCGAGACAGGCTGCGTGACGGACGATGTCAGCGGGAACTGCTCCGTCGGGCTGTCGCCCAATCCGATGGCGGGCGGGCGCGGAGGCGCCGTCTCCTTCTCGATTCCGGCGGCCGGCAGCGCGGCAATCGACGTGATCGACCTGCAGGGACGGCGGTGCGCCCGCGTGATGGCAGGCGACTATCCATCGGGATCGCACGTCATCGAATGGAAGGCACGAGACGATCGCGGGCGGCTGCTTCCCGCCGGACGCTACTACTTGCGGTTGGCGGTAGGAGACCAGAAGCGGCTCGCGCCGATCACGATCGTGCGGTAGGTCGACCTCGCTTGCGCGGATTCGGCGCCGACCGGGGAGCAGCGCTGCCCGTCGCTCCCCGGTCGACCGCCCGGTCTCTTGGCTACTCTGACCCGACCAGCTCCTCCTCCTGCATCGCGTCGCGGTTCCGCTGCGAGTGATGGATCACCCACTGAGCGATCGGATGCCAGACGAGCTGTGGCGAATTGCTGCCCGTGAAGATGTCAATGTGGCCGTAATCGAGCGCCGGCTCCGGCGCCCCGACCGAAACGTAGAGCTGGGTGATGTCCGTGCTCCCCAGGTACCCGACCGTCGCCGCGGTGTAGGGAGCGATCCCTCCGGCCCCCCCGATGTCCAGCACGGGAACCGTGACCTGCGAGAGATGGCTCACGTATGGGCTGTCCATGTTGGCGAGCAGGATGTTGCACTCCAGCTCGAAAAGGATCGGTTCGTATGAAGCCGTGTTGTCGAGGAAGTCGAGCCACTGATCGATCGTCACGAACTGGAGGTCGACAGGCAGACCCTCCTGCATCACGGGAGCGTGATAGTGCGCCCAGGTGGGCGGCCAGATCTGGCCACCGCCGAAGAAGAGCGCGCACTGCAGGTTGGTGAGTCCCGGAATGTACGGGGACGCGCCGTCCGGGTCCGTGCGCGCCCGATCGGAGACGTCGCGGAAGATCAAGGGGTCCTGATATTGCCCGGAGTCATAAATCGACTGGAACAGGCTCACGAAGGGCAGGCAGCTGTCGATCCAGTCCTGGTTGTCGGACCGGACACCGCAGTCGGCTGCGATGTAGCCCTTGATCTGCCGCTCGTCCTCGGGCATCTGCGCTTCCTCGTTCAACAGCGCATATCCGGTCACGCAGCCGCTGCTGTATCCGAGGAGCAGGATCCTGTCCAGGTCGTTGCCGGTCATCCATCGGGAGAGGCGGGCCACTTCGACGGCCAGAGAGAGGTGGTCGGCTTCCTTCTGGATGCCCCAGTCCTGGAAGAAAGAGAAGTTGGTTTCCTCGGGGGGGATGAAGTTCCATGCCTGGTCGATCCCCCAGACATCGATATCGTGACGGGCGAGATACGCGGCGATTCCGAAATCGTCCGGCAGGTTCGGAGAGTACTGGCCGGGTAGGAACATCGTCTCGAAACGTTTCAGGTCGCCGTGGAGCATGAAGAGCGCCTTCCGGGTGCGGACCGGACGGAAAGGCCGAGTCTCCCGAACGACGCGATGGATGCCAATCCGGTCGTAAGGACCGGGACCGGTCTGCAGAGTGGCGCTGTAATGCACGATGTTGCCCGTGATGACCTCTCGATCGAAGTCGTAGACAAGATTCTGGCTGTCCATCGTGACAGCGCGCGCCATCTCTTCGGGCAGCGACTCCCCCTCCTCCAGCCAATCGCCTTTCTGCACCAGCTCGGTCGCCATTTGTTGAGTGGAGTAGGCGGAACCGGAGCCCGTCGGGGGTCCGGTGGGTGTCCTGCCGTCCTCCACGCATCCGCTCAGAACGATCGCCAGAAGCGGGGCGACGAGTAGGAGTGGAAACAACCTTCGCATGGTGACCTCCGCCCGCCGAGCGTAGTCGTCCTGATCGCACGAAACCGGATCAGGAAACGAGGGCTCGCCGGAGCTTGAACGTGAGGTTGATGGAACGATCGTGGGCTGCGCCTGGCTAGATGCAGCCGCGGGGAGAATAGGTCTCGAACCTGGAAATATCAAACCGAGCGAGCGGATCGAAGCGAGTCGCGGTTCTTTTCATGCTGCCGTGAACGGCATCGTCCTACGGTATGGTGGAAAACAAGACCCGTCTTTGCCTGGAGCTCTTCGATCCGCGAAATCCGGAGAAAGTACGGATCTTCAACGTTCCGGCATCGCTACCGCGGACTGCTGCATCAGGCGCGCGACCATCGCGCGCTCCTTCTCGTCGAGAGCGAAGAGCTTCGGGTACAGCGCGCGGGCGCGCTCCACGATCTCGCGATCGCGCCTCTGCGTTCCGTAGTCGAGAGCGTAGGCGATCGCGTACGACGGAACCTTCGGGGCGCGGGCCAGCTGCTCGAGCGCGGACAGCAGAAGGTCCCGCTGTCCGGACTTCGCGAGGAGGAAGATCCACTGGATCGCCGACATGCCCTCCACGCGCTCGGACAGATCCTCTCCATTCCAGATGGAGGCCGATGGCGCGCCGGTCATCCCGGCTGCGCTCGCGCGCTCCGCCTTCACGAAGAACGCGCGATGGAGGTCGGCGTACTCGAGCTTCCACTCGGGCCTCTTCAGGAGCGTCGCGGTCAGCTCCGGGCTCTCGGCGACACGCAGGACGGCGCCGTCGAAGCGATACCGTGCGTCGAGCCGCGCGAACCCCCGCGGATCGCGCAGGCTCGCGAAGTATTCCTCCACGACCGGCGGCTCGATGTAGCGCGAGTCGATGTACGGCAGCACCCCGGCCCGGCCCAACCGGAAGGCGAGGAAGCCCCCGTCGGCCGAATCGTTGTAGATCCGCCCGGAGAAGCCGGCATCGCGGAGGTGCTGCGCGAGGGCGACCGGATAGGCGCTCCCGCGAAGCCCGAGGCCCAGGCTCGTGGGACTCTGGAGCGAGCGGTAGAAGCCGCCGGTCACCGCCCAGCCGGCGAGAGCCAGAGCGACGATGCCGGTCGCGGCGATCGCGGCTGTCGCGAGCGGGCGGCGTGGACGATCGGGGCCGGGCCCGGGCTCCTGCTCCGTCCGCTGCGCGGATGCGCCGCGGAAGATCTCCCGCCACACCGGAGCGCCGAGCAGCACCAGAACCGGCATGTACCGGACTCCGGTGGCGCTGAGCGCGAGAGCGGGGAGCGCCGTCAGGATGGGGAACGCTCGGAAGCGCCGCCTGGCGAGAAGCCACACGACGGCGAGCGCGGTCGCGATCCAGACGGCATAGAAGACGTCGATCGTCCAGACGTGCCGGAAGACCGCTGCCGTCGGCGGACGCAGCTCGAGAATCGATTGCGGCATCTTGCTTCCCAGCCGCCAGAGGGTCGCGACGAAGGCCCATCCCTTCGGACCGAACGGCGAGACGAGCGAAGCGACGGCGGTGACGGCAAGGAGTTTCGCCAGCTCGCGAACCGCCCGGCGCTCCCCGCCCGGCGCGACATTGCCGGGATGCAACGCACGGGAGACGAGCATCGCCGCGACGAGAAACGGCCCGAGGACGAAGAAGCCGTGCACGTTCGTCCAGATCGCCTGGACGAGGCCGAAGAGGGCGAGGCGCCGGACGTTGACCGGGCGATCGAAGTCCCAGGAGAGGAGCCAGCGCAGCTGGATCGCGAGAAGCAGATAGCTGATGACTTCGGGGCGCGGGTCGAAGCGTCCTTGCAGGACGAGGACGGCCGCAAGCGCGAGCGGAAGCCCGAGAGCGGGGCGGCGCGCGAGACCGGCGATCGAAATCCACAGCAGAAACGTCGCGACCCATGCGGCGGCGAAGAACAGGGTGAGGCCGACCGGGCCCGCGAGGCCGAAGATGCCGGCGCAGACGACCTGGAAGAGCCAATAGACGTTCACGTAGGCGGGCTGCGTGGCGAGGACGATCTCGGGCGGCTGCGGCCGTCCCGTCTCCAGCACCTTTTGACCGAGCGCGAGGTGATAGAAGATGTCCGGACCCTGCCACGCGGTGAAGAGCAGCAGGACGAGCAGCAGCAGGACCGCCCCCCATGCGGCCGCGGCCATCGGCGTCTGCGTCTTCGCGGGCTGGGACGTGGCCGCGATCGCCGCGGTCGATCGAGAAGCCGCCGCAGCTTCCGGCGCGTTGCTCATCGCTCGCCTCCCCCGTGCTCCCTCGTTCCCATCGTCGATCGTCGCGGGCGATCGTAGCAGCGGAGAGAGCGAGCGTCCACGATGGGACGACAGGACGGCCGGCCGTGCGCATGGGGTCGGCCGCGTCGCGCAGGAGGCCCGCCGAATCGCGGACGGGCATGGTTGCGCCGGGGCGTTAGAATCGGGTCGAGTCCATTCAGGGAGGACAGAAATGGAGATCGGCAGCAGTCGCACAAAGCCGGCCGACTGGATCCCGCTGCTCACGGACATCGCCGATTCCGCCGATGCGATCGCCCTCTCCTACTACCGATCGCCCGAGTTGGCGACCGAGCGCAAGGCAGACCGGACGGTCGTCACTCGCGCCGACCGAGAGATCGAGCAGGCGATCCGAGCGCTGGTCGAGGAGCGGGCTGCCGGCCTCGCCGTCTTCGGCGAGGAATGCGGCGCGGGAGAGGGGACTGACGGCGCGGCGGCACAGCCGGGGGTCCGCCGCCTGATCGTTGATCCGATCGACGGCACGGAGAACTTCCGCCGCGGCATCCCGATCTTCGCGACCCTGCTCGCGGTGGAGGAGGACGGGGCGGTCGTCGCCGGGCTGGTCTCGGCGCCGGCTCTCGGGACGCGCTGGCAGGCGGCGCGCGGCGCCGGGGCGTTCTGCCTCGCCCGCGACCTGCGCGCGGGCGGCGCAGGCGGCACGCGCAGCGCGGGCGGCCCCGGCGGCCCCGGCGGCCTCGACGGCGCCGGCGGCCACGGCGGCCACGGCCCCACCGTCCCGCGACGCCTTCACGTCTCCTCGATCTCCGTGCTCGACGAGGCGCAGGTCTTCCACAGCGGCTTGCGTCTCGCCGACATCCCGTCGATGCCGGGATTCGCGGCGCTCCTCGCTCGCGCGTACCGCACGCGCGGGTTCGGCGACTTCTGGCAGCACATCCTCGTCGCCGAAGGGGCGGGAGAGATCGCGATCGATCCGGTCATGAAGCCGTGGGACATCGGCCCGCTCCTCGTCATCGTCGAAGAGGCCGGAGGACGCTCGACCTCCCTCGAAGGCCGCGCGAGCGTCGACGGCGGCAGTCTCTTGACGACGAACGGGCTTCTCCACGAAGAGGCTCTCGCAATCCTGCGAGGCGGCTCGTCGGAAGGGGGCGAAGAGGACGGCATGCAGGGTCCGGCGCGATGAGGACTCCGCGGAAGATTCGTCTGATCCACTGGCACGAAGCGGAGGCCGAGGAGCGTGCCGCGTTCCTGCGGGCTGCGGGCTACGAGGTCGAGGCGGGACGGTTCGCAGGCCCGCCATCCCTGCGAGCCCTGCGCGAGTCGCCGCCCGACGCCGTCGTGATCGATCTCTCCAGGATTCCTTCCCAGGGGCGGGACGCCGGCATGTCGATTCGCGCGGCGAAGGCGACCCGCGCGGTTCCGCTCGTCTTCGTCGAGGGGGACCCGGAAAAGGTCGCGGGCATCCGCGAGCACCTCCCGGATGCGGTGTACAGCGCGTGGAAGCGCGTGCGCGCGGATCTGCGCAGGGCGATCGCGCATCCTCCGTCCGACCCCGTCACGCCTCGCTCCTCCATGGACGCCTACTCGGGACGTCCGCTCGTCGTGAAACTCGGAATCCGGCCCGGCGACACGGTCGCGCTCCTTCGCGCCCCGGGCGCTTTCGAGGCCTTGCTCGACGGGCTGCCGGCGACCGCCCGGCTCACGCGCCGCTACTCGGCCGCCGCCGATCTGGTCCTCTGGTTCGTTCATGACCAAGGGGAGCTGACAAAGGCGGTGGAGCGCATCGCGACCTCGCCGCCTCGCGGCAGCGCATGGATCGCCTGGCCGAAGAAGAGGGCCCCGGGCGCCGGCGGCGGCACGAGTCCGAGCGCGATCGGCGAGAAGGAAGTGCGGGGCGCCGGCCTCGCTCGCGGTCTCGTCGACTACAAGATCTGCTCGATCGATGCGACCTGGTCGGGGCTGCTCTTCACCGTCCGGAAACGGGCGGGGGTGCCCCGGCCCCGGCCCCAGCCGCGCGCCTGAGGAGCGAACCCGACCCGTTCGCTTCGCCGGCTTCGCCCGTTCGTCCCTTCCGTTGCTCCACCACCTACTTCGGCTCCTTCAGCTCCTTCGCCTACTTCGGCTCCTTCACCTACTTCGACTCCTTCAGCTCCTTCGCCTCGTTCAGCTCGTTCAGCCGCTGCGCGGCGCGCATGTTCCCTGGATCGGCGGCGACGAGGCGCTCCAGCTCGGCGAGCGCCGCCGCGCGGTCCCCCTTCGCGACGTAGACGTCGGCCACCGCCAGCGGGAGCATGCGCGATTCCGGATAGAACTCGCGATCGAGCTCAAGGAATGCGAGAGCTTCGTCGTTCTTTCCGGCGCTCGAGAGCTGCCGGGCGAAGCCGGCCAAGCTCGACTCGCTCAAGTCGAACCAGCCATGGAACGGGTCGGCGCGCAGGGAGCGGTAGGTGGCGAGTGCCGAGTCGAGTCCGGCCTTCTCGAGCACGGACCCGAGGCGGTCGGCGAGCGTCTCGGGAACCGGAAGGCCGCGGTGACACGTCACGCAGCGCACGGCCACGGGCGGATCGTGGCGTTGCGGCAGCGCGGTCAGCAGGTCCGCATTGATCCGTTGGGTCATCCGGAGCATCTCGCGCGCCTGCCGTTTCGGCAGCTTCTCGTCGCTCGCCATGTCCTCTCGCGGATTCGGGCCGCCGTGCTCGTCGACGTGGCAGTGGTCGCAGCGCACGCCGAGCGCCTGCGTGAAGGATCGCATCGCCTGGAGGACCTCGGCGCGCGGCGTGTCCTTCGGGAACACCTGCAGGTTCTTCATCGGCTCCTCTTGCCGAGGGGCGGGGGCGGGAGCGGACGCGCCGGCCGGTGCGGATCCTGGAGCCCGAGCCGCCGAGGGAGGAGCGGGATCGGCGGCGCCAGCCGCCCGAATCGTCAAGGACGCCGCGATGGCCAGCAGGAGAGCGAGGGGCAGGCGTGCGAACGAGCGAAGGCGGAAGCGGTAGGGGGAGTGTGCGCATGAGTGGGAGCGGGAGCATGAGCGGGAGCGCGAGCGGCGGCGAAACGACATCCTTCCTCCTGTGTGAGTGGGGGCTTCGTTATCGATCCTCCGGCGCTCAGCGCGATCTGCGACGAGTTTCCGGCGAAGCGAACGGGCGACGATACCGACTGCAGCGCCGCCGCTCAAGACGCTCTCCCTCTGCTATCGTCGCCGCATGGCCCATCGTCGTACCGGGCGCCCGAGCGCCTTCCTCCTCTCCCCCGCTTCCTGTTCGGGCAAGCGCGCGGAGATCCTCGTCCGCGAGCAGGCCGCGTTCGATCTGGCCCGACGGCTCGGCGCCGGCGGCGTCCCGCTCGGCGAGGCGTTCAACTTCCTCAGCGGCCTCTACTTCCGCGGAAAGCTCGGCTACGCGCGCGCGTTCGCCGGCGAAGGCGGGATCGTCCGCGTCATCACGACGTCGCGAGGGCTGGAGCGGCCGGAGACGATCGTTCGCCGCGAGGATCTCCTCGAGTTCGCTTCCGTGCCGATCGACCCGGCCGATCCGCGCTATCGCCTTCCGCTCGACGAGACGCTTCGGGCTTTGGAGAAACAAGTCGGACCGGAGGGCCGCGTCGTCCTTCTCGGTTCGATCGCCACGGGGAAGTACGTCGACCTGCTCATCGCTCGCTTCGGCGAGCGCCTGCTCTTCCCCAGCGCATTCGTGGGACGCGGAGACATGAGCCGCGGCGGCCTGATGCTCCGCGCGGTGCTCGAAGGGGAGGAACTCGGCTACGCGCCGGTGCTGGGCGCGACGCGCCATGGTCCCCGTCCGCCGAAGCTCGTGCCGATTCGATGGAAGCAGCAGCCGCAGCGGAGCGCCGGATGACCCCGCGGGCCGCCGCGCGCGCCGCCGAGAAGGTCGTGATCCCGCGCGACGTCGATCAGGCGCGCGTCGTCGTCACGATGGGCGCCGCGCCGCGCGAAGTCCCGCTGACGAACCTGCGGAAGCCCTTCTGGCCCGACCTCGGCGTGACGAAGGGGGATCTGCTCCGCTACTACGCGGACGTCGCGCACGCGCTCGTCCCGCATCTGCGCGGCCGCGCGATGGTGATGAAACGATATCCGCATGGGGTGGCGGGCTCCTTCTTCTTCATGAAGAGGATTCCCGAGCCGCATCCCGAGTGGATCCGCACCTGCTCGATCACGCACGCCTCCGGCAACGTGATCGACTTCCCGATCGTCGACGACCTCGCCTCGCTCCTCTGGATCGTGAACCTCGGCTGCATCGACTTGAACCCGTGGTACGCGACCTGCGACGACGTCGATCGCCCCGACGTCCTCCATTTCGACCTCGATCCGGTGCCGCCGGCCGGTTTCGATCGCGTGCGCGAGGCGGCGCTGCTCGTCCGGCGCGGGCTCGAGGGGCTCGGGATGCCGTGCTACGCCAAGACGACCGGCTCGAAAGGGATCCATGTCTACGTGCCGATCGTCCGGGGGCCGACGCAGAAGCAGGTCTGGGGATTCGCGAAGCTCTTCGCGCAGGCGATCGCGCAGCAGCGGCCGGACGTCGTGACGGCGGAGTATCGCATCGCGAAGCGCCCGCCGGGGCGCGTCCTCGTCGACTACAACCAGAACGCCTGGGGACGAACGCTCGCCTCGGTCTACTCGGTCCGCGCACGGCCGACCCCCTCGGTCTCGATGCCGGTCACCTGGAGCCGGATCGAGCGCGGCGTGAAGATCGAGGACTTCCGCATCGACAACGTGCCGCGTCTCGTCCGACGCAACGGGGACTGCTGGGCACCGATGCTCGCCGAGACGGACCGCGTTCGCCTCGAACGGTTCCTGTGAGCGCTGCTCGGATGCGCGGCGCGCGGGGAGCCATGGGCGAGGCTTGCGACACGCGAGGACCGGCGCGGTGAACCTTCCGGTCGTCCCGCCACTTCCTCCGATGGAGGCGATCTCGGTTTCGCGGATCCCCGAAGAGGACGGCTGGCAGTACGAGCCGAAGTGGGATGGCTTCCGATGCCTCGCCTTCCGGGACGGAGAGGAGATCTACCTCCAGTCGAAAGCGCAGAAGCCGCTCGCCCGCTACTTCCCCGACGTCGCCGCCGCGATGCTCGGGCTCGGGCCGAAGCGGTTCGTCGTCGACGGGGAGCTGGTGATCCCGATCGGCGGGAAGCTCTCGTTCGAGGAGCTGCAGCTTCGCCTGCATCCGGCGGCGAGCCGGGTGGCGAAGCTTGCCGCCGCGCATCCGGCGCGGATGATCCTCTTCGATCTGCTGGTCGGCGAGCGGGGCGCCTCGCTCCTCGACATGCCGCTCGAGACGCGGCGCGCGCGCCTGGAAGCGTTCGCCGCGAAACATCTCGCGGGCAGCCGCTCGATCCTCCTTTCCCCCGCCTCGCGCGCGATCGAAGCGGGGCGCGCCTGGTTCTCCGGCGCCGGCGGCAACCTGGACGGAGTCGTCGCGAAGCGGCTCGACGCGCCCTACCGCGCGGGAGAACGCGACGCGGTGGTCAAGGTGAAGCTCCTGCGGACCGCCGACTGCGTGGTCGGCGGATTCCGCTGGCACCGCAAGGGGACGGAGATCGGCTCCCTCCTGCTCGGCCTCTACGCGGACGACGGCCTCCTCCATCACGTCGGCTACACCTCGAGCCTGACGAACGAGGAGCGGCGCGCGCTCTCGCCGAAGCTCATGGCGCTCCACGGTCCCCCGGGATTCACCGGCGGAGGCCCAGGCGGGCCGAGCCGCTGGTCGCGCGACCGCGAATCGGACGAGTGGGAGCCGGTGCGGCCGGAGCTGGTGGTCGAAGTCCGCTACGACCACTTCACCGGCGGTCGCTTCCGGCACGGCACGCAGCTGCTTCGGTGGCGGCCGGACAAGGCGCCGGAGCAGTGCACCTTCGAGCAGGTGGCGCGCCCGGGGGCCGCGCTGTCGGCGCTCCTCCGGGGATCGAGCGCAGGTTGAGCCGGATCGCGGCGGGGAGAAGGCGGCGGCAGAGTGGGCCGAGTGCGCCGCAAAGCCGGCGGAGTAGCCGCAGCGAGGCAATCCGAGGCCGCGGGGAAGGAGCAGGATCGTGAAGCGGAGAGACGGAAGTGAGGTAGCCGACCCGGTCCGCCGGGCCTTGCTCGGAGGCATCGTCGCGACGGCCGGGCTCGCGCTCGGGGCGGCCGCGGGCGCCGCATTCGGGGAGGACGCCAAGGAGGAAGCCGGCGAAGCCGACGAAGCCAAGGAAGCCAAGGAAGCCGCGAAGGCCGACGAAGCCGACGAGGCCCAAGAGGCCGACGAGGCCGAAGTCACGCCCGGCGAGGATCTGATGCAGGAGCATGGGGTGCTCGAGCGGGTGCTGCTGATCTACGACGAGGTCGCGCGCCGTTCCGAGGGCGGCGGCCGGATCGATGCCGCGGCGTTCGCCGCCGCTGCAGCCGGCGCCGAGATCGTGCGCACCTTCGTCGAGGACTACCACGAGAAGCTCGAGGAGGACTTCCTCTTTCCGCGCCTCGAATCGGCGCGCGTCCAGACCGATCTCGTCGCCGTCCTTCGACAACAGCACCAGCGGGGACGCGAGGTGACAGCGGAGATCGCCCGTCTCGCCGCCGGGCCGGCTTCGAGCGACCCTTCGGGCCTCGCGACGCTCCTCCGCTCCTTCGAGCGGATGTACCGCCCGCACGCGGCGCGCGAGGATACGGTCCTCTTCCCCGCCTTCCGCCGCGTCGTCGGCCGGGACGCGTACCGGCAGCTAGGTGAGGAGTTCGAGGAACGCGAGCATCGGCTGTTCGGCGAGGACGGCTTCGAGAGGACGGTCGAAAGGATCGCCTCCATCGAGCAGCAGCTCGGAATCTACGCGCTCGAGCAGTTCACGCCGCGATGACCGCCGACGTCGGGGAGCCCGCCCCGCGATGACCGGCGCTCGATGACGGGCGGCGGCGGGTTCGTGCTCGTGGTCGCCGCCGTCGCGTTCCTCGCCGGCGCGATCGCCTCGATCAGCGGCTTCGGGATCGGGTCCCTCCTCACTCCGCTCTTCGCGCTGCGCGTCCCCACGAAACTCGCCGTCGCCGCGGTCTCGGTCCCGCACGCCGTCGCGACCGCGCTGCGCTTCTGGCTTCTCCGGCGGCATGTCGACCGGAAGGTCCTGGCAAGCTTCGGCATCACCAGCGCGGCCGGTGGCTTGACCGGAGCTCTGCTGCACGCGGCCGCCGGCAATCCGATTCTGACCGTGGTCTTCGGATCTCTTCTCGTCTTCGTCGGAGTCACGCAGCTAAGCGGGATTGCCGGCCGCATGCGCTTCCGTGGCTGGATCGCCTGGGTCGCGGGAGCGGTATCCGGTCTTCTCGGCGGCCTCGTCGGGAACCAGGGCGGCATCCGCTCCGCCGCGATGCTCGCCTTCGATCTGCGGCCACGCGTGTTCGTCGCCACGGCGACCGCCGTCGGCCTGGTCGTGGACGCCGCGCGGCTGCCGGTCTACCTGGCCACGCAGGGACGCGACACCGCGGATCTCTGGCCCCTGCTTCTCGTCGCGAGCGCGGGCGCGGTTCTCGGCACCCTCCTCGGGGCGCGGGTCCTCCGCCGCGTTCCGGAGCCGATCTACAGGCGAATCGTCGCCGCGCTCGTTCTGGCGCTCGGCGTCTTCATGCTGCTCTTCGCGCGGCGCTGACGATCCCGCGTAGCGCGGCGCGCCCCTGCGCTACCGGTTCGTTCAGCGCGTCCTCGACGGTCCCGGGGACGGAGCAACGTCGAGCGACGCGAGACCGGGCAGGTAGCGAGGCGGACGGCGGGCGCGCGCCGTCTGCTCGAAGGCATACGCGAGACGGATCAGGACCGGCTCCGACCAGGCGGTCCCCATGAAGCTGATCCCGAGCGGAAGACCGAACGACCACCCCGCGGGGACATTGATCAAGGGATAGCCGGCCATCGCCGCCGGGCCGGAGCTTCCGACCAGAAAGTGGTCCCCGTTGACGAGGTCGATCGGCCAGGCCGGGCCCCCGGTCGGCGCGACGAGCGCATCGCAGCCGTGCCGCGCGAGGGCCGCGTCGATCCCTTCCGGGCCGGCGAGCCGCTGGCTCCGCTCGAGCGCTTCGAGATACTCGGGGTCCTCGAGCGTCCCCTTCTCCTGCGCTTGCACGAACAGCTCCTGACCGAAGTAGAGCATCTCCTCGCGGCGCGTTTCCTCGTTGAAGGCGATCAGATCGGCCAGCGTGCGCGGCGGGCGGCGGGCGGCCCCCGGCTCCTCCTCGCGCCCGGCGAGATACGCTTCCATGTCCGCCTTCAGCTCATAGAGCAGGACGTTCAACTCATCGGCGCCCGACCCGATCGCCTCCAAGCTCGGGATGTCGGCCGGGTCGACGATCTCCGCCCCGGCCGCTCGCATGACGGCGATCGCCGAGTCGATCACCGCGTCCGAGTGCGGGCTTCCCCCCTTGAACAGCATGCGAGGGATGCCCACGCGGGCGCCGCGCAGTCCGTCCGGATCGAGGAAGCGCCCGTAGTCGGCGGCGCGGTGCGCGGCCCCATCGCCCGTGGCGGGGTCGCGAGGATCGACGCCGCCGCTCGCAAGCGCGGAGAGAAGGATCGCCGCGTCCCGCACGGTTCGGGCGTGCGGTCCGATCGTGTCCTGGGTATGCGAGATCGGAACGACTCCGGCGCGGCTGGTCAGTCCGACGGTCGGTTTGATCCCCACGACTCCGTTCTGATGCGAGGGGCACACGATCGATCCGTCGGTCTCGGTGCCGACCGCGACGGCGCAGAGGCTCGCCGCGACGGCCACGGCGGAGCCCGAACTCGACCCGCACGGACTGTGGGTGAGGACGTACGGGTTGCGGCACTGTCCGCCGCGCGCGCTCCATCCGCTCGAGGATCGGCTGGAACGGATGTTGGCCCATTCGCTGAGGTTCGTCTTGCCGAGAAGGACGGCGCCCGCCTCGCGGAGGCGCGCCGCGACCGTCGCATCCTGGCGCGGGCGGGAGCCGAGCAGCGCGAGCGATCCCGCCGTCGTCCGCATGCGGTCGGCTGTGTCGATGTTGTCCTTGAGGAGCACCGGGATGCCATGGAGCGGGCCGCGCACGTTTCCGGCTCGCCGCTCCTCGTCGAGGGCCGCGGCGATCGCCTCCGCGTCGGGGTTCAGCTCGAGGACCGCCCGCAGCTCGGGCCCGCGTAGATTCGTCGCCTCGATCCGCTCTCGATACGCGCGGACCAGCTCGAGCGAAGTGAAGCGGCCTTGCTGCATGCCGGCGGCGAGATCGTCGATCGTCGCCTCCTCGATGCCGGACGCGAGCGTTCCGGTCCGCCCGTTGGCCGGGATTTCCACCGCCGCGCCGCCTCGCGGTTGCGCCGCGCGACTTCCCGCCTCCGAACGCGCGGCCGAACCGATCGCCGCCATCGCGCACGCGGCGCTGCTCCGCAAGAACACCCTCCGATCCATCCGCTCCATCCGCGTCATCCGCTCATCCCTCCTCTCCTGTGCCACCGGCTTCCGTGCCACCGGCCGCTCGTACGAGCCGGGGCGATTCTAGCAAAGAGCGGTGAACGCTTCGTCATGCGCAATCCCGCTGAGCGATCGCGAGTGGATGATAGAATTCGCGACTTGTAGAGAGCCGTCGGCGAGCGAGTCTCACGCGCACGAACCCGCTCGATCGTCCATCGCAGGGAAGCAGACGTCGAGAAGGAGCCACAGGATGCAGCAGTCCCTTCCTTTCGCGCCACGCGACGAGTCCTGGGAAGCTTTGCGCGAGCGCGAGGAGCGATACCGGTGGAGCTTCGAGCAGGCGCCGATCGGCATCGCGCATCTCGGTCCTGACGGCAGCTTCGAGAGCGTGAATCCGGAGTTCTGCCGCATACTCGGATACGACGAGAAGGAGATCGTCGGCCGGCCGGCGGACTCCTTCACGCCGCCCGAGGACCTTCCGATCGGCCGCACCGCTCTCGAATCGCTTCGCGAGGGGGCACGGGACGCCGTGAGCATCGAGAAGCGCTATCAGCGCAAGGACGGTTCGCTGATCTGGGCGAGGCTGCGCGTCTCCGCGGTCCGCGGGCCGGATCGCGGTCTGCGGTTCGCGCTCGGCGTCATCGAGGACGTCACGGAGCGGCGGCGCGCCGATCTCGCGCTCTCGGAGAGCGAACAGAGATTCCGGACGCTGGCGGAAGCGCTGCCGGACATCGTCTGGACGGCCCGCCCCGACGGGACGATCGACTACTACAACGGCCGCTTCGAGAGCGTGACCGGCCGAGACGCTTCGCGGGCGCTCGCGCGCGGGTGGGAGTGGGTGCTGCATCCGGATGACGAGGCGCTCGTGCGCGCGGGGTGGGGCCGGGCCGTCGCCTCCGGCGAGCCGTATCAGATCGAGCACCGGATCCGCTCCTCGGACGGCTCCTACCGCTGGTACGTCAGCCGGGCGATCCCGGTTCGCGACGAGGCGGGCGCCGTGGTGAAGTGGTTCGGCACCGCGACCGACATCCACGACCAGAAGGTCGCGCAGCAAGAGCGCGAGCGGCTCCTCGACAGCGAACGCGCGGCGCGCGGAGAGGCGGAGCGACAGAGCCGCCTGAAGGAGGACTTCCTCGCTTCGCTCTCCCATGAGCTTCGCACGCCTCTCAACGCGATCCTCGGATGGTCCCAGATCTTGAAGCGGATGGAACGCTGGAGCCAGGAGGAGATCGCCGAGGCGATCGAGGTGATCGAGCGCAACGCCCTCCTGCAGAAAGAACTGATCGAGGACCTCCTCGACATGAGCCGCATCGTCTCCGGGAAGATCCGCCTCTCGTTGCGACCCGTTTCCGTGCTCGAACTGTGCGCCGAGTCGATCGCTTCCATCCGGCCGACCGCGGAGGCGAAGGGGATCGAGATCGAGTCGCGAATCGATCCGGACGCCGCCGGAACGTTCCAGGCCGACGCGCCACGCTTGCAGCAGGTTCTCTGGAACCTGCTCTCCAACGCCGTGAAGTTCACGCCGGCCGGTGGGAAGGTCGCTCTGCGCGTCGAGCGTCGAGAAGAGACGGTGTGCTTCGAAGTGCAGGACGACGGGATCGGCATCGCTGCGGAGTTTCTGCCGTTCGTCTTCGAGCGCTTCCGCCAGTCCGACGCTTCGACCACGCGCAAGCACCGCGGTCTCGGTCTCGGGCTCGCCATCGTGAAGAACCTGGTCGAGCTGCACGGCGGCACGATCCACGCGGAAAGCGCGGGGATCGGCGCCGGCTCCCTCTTCGTCGTGACGATCCCCGCCCGGGCGGGAGAGACGGCGCCCCCGGCCGATCCGCCGGCTCCGGCCAGCGCGCCCGCGTTCCGCGAGGAGGTGCTCCCGGTCGAGGAGCATCCGCTGCGCGGCGTGCGCGTGATGGCGATCGACGACGAGCCGGAATCGCTGGCGCTTCTCCGCCGCATCCTGGAGGACGCCGGGGCCGAAGTCACCACCGCCTCCTCGGCGCAGCAGGCCGAGACGATCCTCGAGGAGACGCGGCCCGACGTTCTCGTCAGCGACATCGGCATGCCGGGGGAGGACGGATACAGCCTCATTCGCAGGATCCGCGCGACGCAAGGAGAGCTGGCGAGGATTCCCGCGCTCGCTCTCACCGCCTTCGCGCGCGTCGAGGACCGTCATCGCTCCCTCGAGTCCGGCTTCCAGAAGCACCTGAGCAAGCCGTTCTCGGCCGCGGAGGTGATCGCTGCCGTCGCCGCGCTGGCGCGGGCAGCACGGCTCGAAGAGGGCGAAAGGGAAGGCGAGGATCCGCGAGGCCGCTAGCGCGCCCGCTCCTGATAGCCGCCCGCGAACGTGAGGACGCACATCGAGTCGTAGTAGGCGTGCGTGCCGCAACCGACGCCGATCACGCGGAAGTCCGGATCAAAGAGGTTCTGCCGGTGGCCGCGGGCGGGAACGCCGTCGTCAACGATCAGCGCGATCACGACGTCCCGGGGATTGCCCCGGCCGTACCAGATGTCCTCCCCGGCGCTGCCGCTCCACTCGCCGTAGCGTTCCATCCGATCCCAGGACTGGCTACCGTCGCTCCCCTCGTGACCGACCGCGGCGCGCGGTCCCTGATCGAGGACATGATCAACGGCAGCCCAGGACATCCCTTCGGACAGACGGACGGGCGAGACCGGGTGGACCTCGCGCAAGAAGCGGACCGCTCCGCGCACGGCGGCCGCTCCCTCCCTCGTGACGACCGGCAGGTGCCCCGGCCGCCGCAACACGTCTCCATCGAAGTAGCGCTCCCATTGCTCGACGAGATCCGCGTAGTCGGCGGGGCGGGTGCGCGCGAAGTTCACTTCGCGAAGAATCCCGGTCTGGAAGGCGGGATCGACAAAAGGGCTGGCCGGGCGCGGCGCCGGCGCTGGTGGCGGCGCAGGCACCGGGCGCGACGTCGCTGGCGGGGCAGGCGCCGTGCCGGAGGTCTCCCTGTCGCCGGCGGGCGGAGCGGTTTCGGACGGGATCGTCATCGACACGGAGTCGGCGGGGCGCGGCGAGCCGCCGGCGCCGGCGCGGGATGTTGGCGGTCGCGACTCACGAACGGTGCAGCCGCCGGCGCCGAGCATCAGCGCGACGAGCAGCATGGCAGCGAGCGCCGGTGCGACGAGCCGCCGGTCCACGAGCCGGCGGACGCGGGCCGGCGCCTTCATTGCGCCGCGTACCCGCCGTCGACGAGGTAGGTCGCGCCGGTCATGAACGTCGCGTCGGGCGAAGCGCGAAAGGTGACGAGGCCGTCGACCTCCGTCGCCTCCGCGATCCTCCCCACGGATGGAGGGACCGGACCGATTCCTCGAGCCCTTCGATCATCGGCTGCCGCTCCATCGGAGTCGGTCACGATCGTCCGCGCTCCCTCGCTCGCGAATTGCCGGGCGATCGCCTGTCCGATCCCGCGACCCGCCCCGGTCACCAGCACGACTTTGCCGTCGAATCTCGCCACTGCGTTCCCCTCCGTGTTCCGGCGGCCGTCTGCCTGCCCCGTCGCCCCCACCATACGGCAGGGAGCGCGGCCAGAGGACCGCGCCGCATGTTCGCAGCGTGCACGAAAGGCGAGCGACGGGAGTGGACGAGGGGAGAGGCGAGCGGCGCGAAGGCACGGCGCGGGCGGGCTGGACGCTCGCGCCCGGGCGGTCAGTGCGCCCGCGTCTCCCTTTCCAGCTCGCGCACGTTCGGTTCCTCCTGCTTGGGCGACAGGAAGATCACGATCTCGCCGATCAGTCCGATGGAGATCACCTGTACGCCGAGAATGATCAACACGATCGCGAGGACGAGAAGAGGGCGATCCGCCAGGGAAGTCCCGCCGAAGATCCGCAGCAGCGCAAGCAGCCCGGCGATCGCGAGGCCGACGAAGGAGAGCGCGAAGCCGACGAGTCCGAAGAAACGGAGCGGCTTGCGCGTGAACCTCGTGAGGAAGAAGACGTGAAGGATGTCGAGGAGGCGGCGGGCGTAGACGCCCGGGCCGAACATCCGGAGCTGGCGGTCTTCCTCCCGCTGCCGCACCGGGATCTCCTTGACGAGGTAGCCTCGCCGCGCGACGAGCACCGGGATGAACCGGTGGAGGTCCCCATAGAGGTCGAGACGGGCCGCCGCTTCGCGCGTGAACCCGCGCAGCCCGCACGTCATGTCGCGGAACGATTGGCCCGAGAGCCGCCGGACGAGGGAGTGAAAGACCTTCGACTGGATCCGGTTGAGCAGCGGATCCTTGCGCGGCTCCCTCCGCGTCACGACCGCCTCCTCCCCCTTCTCCAACTCGGCGATCACCTGAAGGATCGCTTCCGGTTCCACTTGCTGCCTGTCGGGGATGGTGAGGACGAACCGCCCCTGCGCGCGCTCGAAGGCGTACTGGAGCGCGGCCGACTGGCCGAATCCTTTCGCCATCCTGTGGACCGAGACAGGGAAGCGGCTCTCCTGCAGGCTGGCCAGCGATTTCTCGGCCGCCGGACGCGGACCGTCGAGCACGTAGAGGAACTCGGCGGTGTAGCTGCCGCGTGCGAGGACGTCGCGGAAGTCGCGGTGCACCTGCGCGAGATCGCCGGCGTAATCGCTCGGCACGCAGACGATGGAAAGGCCGTAGCGGCCGGCGGCGGGATCGTGCTGCGGCCCGTTCATGAGACCTCCTCCTCTTCCTGACTCTCGACCCGGTCCTGCACGCTCAGCGCTTCGGCGATCCGCCGCAAGAACCGGCGGTCGCCGTAGGCGAGAAGCATCTCGCTCAGCACCGACAGCATCATCATGTGCCCGAACATGTAGAAGAAAAGGATCGCGAGCGTCGGGGCGACGATCAGCGACTGCACCCCGCCGATCAGGCGGATCCCCCAGTACAGGCTCGCGAGAATTCCGAGGATCAGCCACGGAAGGGCGAGCAGGCCGAACCAGCTCCCCGGGCGGCTCGCGAACTGCGTGACCATCTTGATCATGAGGAGGTCGATCAGGACCTTCACCGTCCTGCTGATGCCGTACTTGCTCCGCCCGTGACGGCGCGGGTGATGCCGGACGACGACCTCGCTGATCCTGGCGCCGGTCATCGAGGCGAGCGCGGGAAGGAAACGGTGCATCTCGGAGTAGAGGCGGAGCGCGCGCACCACCTCGAGCCGGTACGCCTTGAGCGTGCATCCCGTGTCGCGGATCTGCGTGCCGGCGGTCCAGGCGATCAAGCGGTTCGCGATCTTCGAGGGGAGCGTCCGCGTGAAGGAATCGTGCCGGTCCTTCCGCCAGCCGCAGACCATGCCGTAGCCCTCCTCGAGCCGTTCGACCAGGAGCGGAATGTCTCGCGGATCGTTCTGGAGATCGGCGTCGAGGGTGACGAGGATCCGTCCGCGAGCCCGCCGGAATCCGCACGCCATCGCCGCCGTCTGTCCCTGATTGACAGGGAAGCGAAGGACGCGAATCCGCGGATCGCGTCGCATCTCCTCGCGGGAGCGGTCGATGGTTCCGTCGGTGCTCCCGTCGTCGATCAGTAGAACCTCATAGGAGTACGGCCAGCCGTGCAGCGCGTCGCGGATCGAAGCGCAGAGCAGCGGGAGACTCTCCTCCTCGTTGTACACGGGGATGATGATCGACACCTCCGGCCCGAGCCTGAGCCCGGCAGCCGGAGAGGAGAGGGGATCACGAACAGTCGTCATCTATCTCTCGTTGGTGGACCTTGCGGATTCCTGGGCGACAGCGGGCCGGCCCCTTGCGCAAAGGGCAAATGCGAACCGCCACACGCCGCGAGCAATAGTTTAGCGATCCTGTCGGCTCCTCAGCGAATGGATCTCATGACGTCCCCGTTACCTTCTCCGTCCCGTCCGCGGCCGTCGACGCTGGACTCGACGGGTCGACAACAGCTTGGCCGCTCGCTTCCCGCCGGGCCGCCCGGATCGCCCGAACCGTATCGGAGTAGAAGAGGGCGATCACCGGAAGCGGAAAGAGGATGTCCAGGACGCGCGCCGCGAGGGAGACCGCCAGGCCTTCCTCCTTCGTCCGACCCAAGAGCAGAAAGAGGCCGACGAACACCCCCTCTTGCACGCCCAGGCCGCTCAGCGAGACCGGAATCCGTGTCAGGAGCAGCGACAGGAGAACGACGGAGAGCATCTGCACGAAGCCGATCAGGACGCCGAGATCGCGCGCAAGAAGCCAAAGCATCCACACCGGGACGAGCTGCTCGAAGAACGAGATCCCATAGAACAGGACGAGCGTGCGCCGATCGGCGACGAACAGCCGCATAGAGGCGACGATCCGGCCGAAGAGCGAGGCGCCGGGGAGGCGGACGCGGGAGAGCAGGGAGCGCAGGGCGCTTGGCGGCCGGAGCACGAGAATCGCCGCGACGGTGAACGCGACAAGGGCGCCCGTCGCGAGGAGGGCCGTCATGCCCGCGATCTGCGCGGCGGCTTCGCCGGAATGCGTGGCGAAGAGCAGCAGCGCGGCAAGCAGAGCCATCGCGACCATCGAGAGGAAGCCGAGGGTCCGCTCGACGACCATCGACGCGAAGAGGTCGCGCTTCGGCACCGGCTCGCCCAGCACCGCGCCGAGCCTCACCAGCTCCGCTCCGGCGGAGAACGGCAGGAAGGTGACCACGAACGCGCTGTAGAAGTAGGCGCGGATCAACGGCGCCAGGCGGATCCCCGGATGGACCGACCGCAGTAGCCACCACCACTTCCAAGCCATGGCGACGCGATCGACCACGTAGAGGACGAAGAGGAGCAGCGCAATCCCGGGACCGATTCGCGCCACAAGGCCGAGGACGCTGCGGACGTCGACCCACGCGAGCAGGGCGGCGAGGATCGCGACGCCCGCCAGTGCGCGCAGCCAGGGGAGCCAGCGCCTCATGGCCCGAGCCGCCGGAAGCGCGCGATCAGGCGATAGCCCGGATGCCGGAAGAGGAGCGCGTCGAGCGAGGCGAACGCCTTCAACGCGGGGTAGGCGAGGGCGAGCGCCGCCATCTCCTTGCGCCGCTGCTGGACGTCGGCGGCGGTCACGACCGTCCCTTTGAGAGACGGCGGAGCGGCGGCGGCCGCGGCGGCGCCCGCCGCGGCGCCCGCTGCGGCGCCCGCTGCATCGGGCGCACGCCGGCGCGAGTACAGAGCGTTCAGCGCGATGTCGACGACCTCCGAGAACGCGCGCCCGTAGCCGCGCGCCTCCTCGAGCGCGAAGGCGGCGCCGACCACGTCGCACAGTCCCGCGAGATCGTAGCCGGGACGGACGTGGCCGTGCATCTCATCGGTCCATCCCACGGCGCGCCGCGCCCGGCCCAGGATCGAGCCCGGCACGAGATGCGGGACGTTGGCGATCAGCCAGCCACCCGGTCGAAGCACGCGCGCGCAATCGGCCGCGAACCGGCGGTCGGCGCGCGTGTGCTCGAGGAAGTCGACGATCACGATCAAGTCGAAGCTGCCATCGGAGAACGGCAGCCGGTCCTCGCCGATCCGGCAGACCTCTTCGCCGAGCAGATCCGCGATCGAAGCGACCGCCCTCTCGTCGAGATCCGCGCTGGTCCAGCGCCCGCCCTGCGCGCGCAGCAGGAGGCTGACGATCCCGTTGTCGCCTCCGATGTCGAGGCAGGTGAAGCGATCCGGGAGGGGACCGGCGCCGCGGCGCCCCGCGGTGTCCGGCGCGGCGGCCGCCGCGATCGGCGGCAGCATCGAGACGATCGCCCGCACCTTCTGCTGCTTGAGGACCGAGCGGCGGAAGAGCTTCTCCGCCCATTCCGCCCTGCGATCGGGCGACGCGCTCGCTGCCGCCATCGCCCGCCTCAGGCGCGCCTCTCGCCGGGCTGCTCTCCCGGCGGAGCCGGAAACGGCGATGGCGACAGTGGCGATGGCGACGACGGCGACGACGGCGACGGCGACGCCGGCGAGGACGCCGATAGCCTCTCCTCGATCGCCCCGTAGAGCTTGTCGATCTTCGCCCGGAATGCGGCGCGGCTGTAGAGGCGGCGCGCTCGCTCCGCGGCGGCGCGGCCGAGCGCGTTGCGCCGGGCGGGATCGCGGAGCAGCGCGAGGATCGCCTCGGCGTACACCTCGGGCTGCGGTTCGGCGAGCAGAGCGATCTCGTCGTCCAGCACCTGCGTGTGCACCGGCAGGCGCGTCGCGACGAGCGCGCACCCGCTGTCGAGGTAGGAGTAGATCTTCATCGGCGTGTTCCGTCCGCGGATGCGCGGGGAGACGAGAACGTCCGCCTGGGCCAGGCTTGCGCGCAGGGAGCCGATCGGACTGGGGCCGAGGAAGTGCGCGCGCGACTCGATCCCCAGGCGCGCCGCGCGCTTGCGGTAGCGCGCGATGTCGTCCGCCCGGCCGCCGATCAGCACGAGCTGCGCCCGCGTCTCCGCACGGGCGACCACGGCGAATGCGCGGAGGAGCAGGTCGATCCCCTGATACGGCTCGAGGTTGCCGGCGTAGAGGACGATCGGTCCCGCCGCGCGATCCAGGTCGGGCGGGCCGGCGCCCTCCTGCCCGCCCGCTCGCCCGTCCTCTTGCCCGCCCGCACCCGTCTCGCCCGCTTCGTCGAGCAGGCTGAAGTCCTCGATCCGGTGCACATCCGCCAGCGGCGCGAGGCGCCGCACCTCCTCCTCCAGCGTGCGGCAAACGGCGATCACGGCGAGGCTGTCGCGCAGCGCCGGCCGCATCGCCGCTTCGAGCAGCGGCCGCGCCGGACGCAGCCACGCGAGCTTCTCCGTCATCTGCTGCGGGATCGAGGAGTCCATGTCATAGACGAACGGGATCCCGAAGCGGCGCTGCAACCAGCATGCGATCAGCGCCGATTCCTCCACCGCGTGGACGAGGTCGTACCCGCGCTCGCGAGCGAGGCGGGCGGCGGCCCGCAGCATCCGGACGTCGTAGAGGAGCTTGCCGGCCGAGAAGCCGGGACGGATCGGCCCGATCCCCCGGATGCGCGGCACGCGATGGATCGTGCAGCCGGGGAGATCGATCTCCCGGCCTTCGGGAAACACGAGCAGATCGACCTCGTGTCCTCGTTCGACGAGCGCCTCGAGAACGGCGCGGTCGGCGATCGGCGTCCCTCGATCCTGGAAGAACGGGTGCGGAGCGAGGAACAGGATCTTCAGGGGGCGGACGCCCAAGCCTTCTCCTCCCATGGCCGGAGCTCGGCGAGCGTGTCCGCCACCTCGGCCTCCCATCGCGACGCCGGCCATCCCATCTCGGGAGCGATGGCGGCCGCAATCGCCGCAACGCATGCTTCGCCGGGCGGACCGTCCGCCGCAATCTCGGTCCTGCGGAGAACGAGATCCGAGAGCCGCATCGCCGCCTCTTCGCGGATCGGATGGAGGATCTCCGCCCGGGAAGCGCCGATTCCGGGCATCGGAGAGATCCAGGAGGACTCCGGCTCCTCGCCGCGCGAAGGGAGGCTCCGGTAGCGGCTGCCGTGCAGCCGGATCAACCGCGCCACCGCGGGACTGCCGGCCGCCGACTCCTCCGCGCGCATCGTCCCCTTCTCGCCGCCCGGCAGCGCCTCGACCCTCCCCCAGCACGGCGGCGAACGCCGGTGGAGCCGCTCGAAGACCAGGTTCGACACCTTCTCCGCGACGAGCCGCGCCGTCGTGTACTTCACCCCTTCGACCGAGATGAGACCCGGGTGCCCGTCGCCCGCGGCGTGGTCGCGAATCCGTGGGCGCTGAGCGAGACGCAAGCCGTCGGCCGAGATGTCGCACGGCAGCAGCCCATGGTGACACCCCTCGATCTCCTCGACGCGCAGGCGCAGCTCCGGCCAGGCGGCATTGCACTCCTCGACGAACGAGGCGAGCAGTTCCTCGGTGATCGCGTAGCCGTCGGAGGGACCCCGGTGCACGCGGTAGAAGGTGCCGATCATCGTCGCGCCGCGATGGGGCACGAGGAAGCAGGTGCGGCCGCGTCCCGCAGGATCGCCGGGGGGCGCAGCCGCAGAGCGAAAGCCGAGCGCGAAAGGAGGAGCCGGCCGGCGCGTGAGGAGGTTGACGGCGAGCGCCTGCGGGCGGTCCGGCGAGGCCGGACGTCCCTGGAGATCGTCGAGGATCTCGGCCGTCCACGAGCCGGCCGCGACCACGACCGCCTTCGCGCGGACGTCGATCCGGTTGTCGCCGAGCGTGTCGGCGACGTGCACGCCGGCGATCGCTCCGTCCTCCAGACGGAGAAGCCTGTCGACCCGCGCGTGGTTGATCGCGATCGCCCCGTGCTCGCAGGCCGAGAGCAGAAACGCCATCGTCATCCGCTCCGTGTTGCGGACGCGCAGGTCGTGCCAAAGCGCGACCGAGCGCGCGCCGTCGAAGCCGGCCGGGAGCGCGAGGGAGCGGAGGAAGCGGCGCCCGGTGATCCTGCCGCCCGGGATCCGCAGCTCGGGCGGGAGGTCGCGGTTGCGATCGCTGCCGGCCAGGTCGGCCACGCGAAGCGCGAGCGCCATCGCGAGAGGGTCCGGGCCGCGGCCGCCGCCGAGCGGCAGAAGGAAGCCGAGCGGCTCGACGAGATGCGGCGCGATGCGGGCCAGGATGGAGCGTTCCAGGATCGAGGCGCGCATGCGGGCGAGATCGAAGCCCTGCAGATAGCGAAGGCCGCCGTGCAGGATCTTCAGGCTGTTCTGAGAAGCGCCCGAGCCGAAGTCCGACCGGTCGACGAGGGCGACGGAAAGCCCGCGCAGCGCCGCGTCGCGCGCGATGCAGGCGCCGTGGATCCCGCCACCGACGATCAGCAGGTCGTGGCGACGCGAGGCGAGCGCCTCGAGGTCGCGCTTCATCGGCTCCCTCCCCTCGCCCGCGCGACTCGCGCGGGCGCCTCTGTGGGCGTCCGGCCCGCCTTCCGGCCGGCGGCTCCTCGATCCCGCATCGAGCCGTGCGCGCGCCCGCGGTGCCCGCCGCGACCGCGGCGTCCGGCGCGCTCATCGGGACCGCCGCACAGGGCACGCCCATCGTGACCGCGGCGCCCCGGGCGCCCATCGAGACCGCCGTACCCGACGTGCTGGATCAAGCGAGGCGGGAGGTCGGAGAGTCGACGATCCTGCCCCAGCGGCTCTTGCCCTCCCACTTCTTTCGCGTCGCCATGCTACCGACTGGGCCGGCGACGAGGAAGTCCCCGATCGCGAGGCAATCGAGGGCGCTGTCGAGGAAGGCGCGGATGGCATCCTGCGGGGAGCGAACGATCGGCTCTTCGTGGATGTTGAACGAGGTGTTGATCACGACCGGAGTGCCGGTGCGCGCGTGGTACTCCTCCAGGATCCGGTAGTAGGAGGGATTGTCTTCCCGCCGGACGATCTGCGGCCGAGCGGTTCCGTCCACGTGGACGACGCCGGAGCACCGCTCGCGCATGACCGGCTTGCAGTGGAAGGTGATCGTCATGAAGCGAGCGGGATCGAGCCCGCCGTCCGGATCTTCGTAAAGCGACGCGGAATGTTCGGCCATCGACGAAGGCGCGAACGGCATGAACTCGGTGCGGCGAAGCAGCTCGTTCAGCCAGTCGTTCACCGTCGGATCGCCTGGCTGATAGAGGATCGAGCGGTTGCCGAGAGCGCGGGGGCCGTATTCCATGCGCCCGTGGAAGCGCGCGACCACCTTGCCCTGCGCAAGCTGCTCGGCGATCGCGGCCTCGATCGTCCCGGGAAGATGGCGCGCCTCGAGCCCCGCTTCGCGCAGAGCCGCGGCGACCTCCTCCTCTCCGTACCCGTTGCCGAGGTAGACGTGGGGCAGCTCCCGCGGCTGGAATCGGCGCCCTTCGCGCCGGTCGAGGAGCGCCTGGTACGCGTATGCGGCGCCCACCGCGAGTCCTTCATCCGACATGCCGGGATGCACGAAGACGTTGCGGACCTCGGGAATCCGCAGGATCTCCTCGTTGATCCGGACGTTCGCGAAGAGGCCGCCGGCCAGCGCGACGTCCCGGTGTCCCGTTCGGCCGATCCAGTAGCGAACGTACTCGCGTGCGACGTCCTCGGCGACCGCCTGGATCGTCGCCGCGAGATCCTCCATCTCCCATCGTTCGGGAAGCGACGCGCTGATCTTCTCCATCGCCCGGTGGAAGAGCACGCGCCCCTTGTTCGTGAGGCGCCCCTCCTCGCAAGCGATCATTCGGTCGAAGAGGTCGCGATAGGCGGGCCGGCCGCGCGCCGCGAGACCGGTGATCTTCCCTTCGTGCCGCTTCGCCTTGAAGCCGCAGAGCGCCGTGACGTAGGCGTAGTAGTTGCCGAGCGAGTCGTAGGAGTCGGCCGTCGCGAGCGACTGGAAGGCGCCGCCGCGCGCGCTGTAGACGTGCGACGAGTGGCCGTCGCCGCCGCCGTCCATCGTGACGACGAGGGCGTCGTCGAAGTTCGAGGTGTAGTACGCCGAGGTCGCATGTGCGTAGTGGTGATGGAAGAAGCGCACCGGCGCGGCGATCCCGTAGTCCTCGCGGAGGATCTCCTCGATCCTCGCCCGGCGCTTCGCGTAGACGGGACGCCGCAGCGCGTAGTATGCCTGCTTCAGGCCGGGGACGAACGGGACGAGACCGCCGTAGCGCGACGCGACGCGGAAGAACGAGCTGTGGACGTCCTCCTCTTCGTCGCGCGCCTCGAACCAACCCGGCCAGCCGGTGACTTCTTCGCGCAGCTCCATGTTCACCTGCGCGACGCCGACCGCGCCGACATCCTCGGGACGCGTGCCGCTCAGCGCCAGCGCCTCGTGGATCGCCTTCCACGGGAATCCCCGCGCCATCTTCACACGGACGATCCGCTCTTCGTTGATCGCCGCCAGCAGCCGGCCGTTCTCGAGGACGGCCGCTCCGCTCGTCTGGCCGTCCGTGATACCGAGGATCCGCATCGTGGGCTCGCCCCTCCGTCGCCGTTTCCCGCTCCCGGTGCGCGCCGCGTCCCCGCGAGAGATGAACGCTCTTTCATCCGCGGACGGCGAAAAACGGGAGTCGCGCTAGCGTAGCAGCGGGGAGACGAAATGATAAAGGAGGATGTATGCCGCAAAACCGGCCGCCGGTCGGACGTTGCCTCGCCACACGCGTTGCGATACCGTCGTGCGGTCGCAACGCCGTGCGCGGGCGCGGGCCCGGGCACGGGCGCAGGCGCGGCGGAGCGCGCCCGGCCCGTAAGCGGGCCCCGCGGAGCGCCGGTTCGCAGGGAGGGGAGGTCGCCTTGAAGATCCTGGTCACGGGGGGGACCGGGTTCACCGGGGCCGCGCTCGTCCGCCGCCTTCTGGACGAGGGGCACGAGGTCACGGCGCTCGACAACAAAGAGGGGTTGGCGAGCGATTCGCTGCGCGCGCGCGGGGCTCGCATCGTCCTCGGATCGGTCACCGATCCGATCGCGGTCCGGGAGGCGATGCGCGGCGCCCGGATCGTACACCACCTCGCCGCCGCCTTCCGGGAGATGAACGTCCCCGAGGCGCACTACGCAGCGGTGAACGTCGAGGGAACGCGCAACGTTCTCGAAGAGGCCGCGCGCGAAGGGGTCGAGAAGTTCGTCTACTGCAGCACCTGCGGGGTCCACGGGGACGTCGCGGATCCGCCGGCGAACGAGGACGCGCCGATCGCGCCGGCCGACTACTACCAGCGGACGAAGTATCTCGCGGAGCCGATCGTGCAGGAGCATGCGGCGCGTGGCATGCGGACGACGATCCTGCGACCGGCGGCGATCTACGGCCCGGGCGATCCGGAGCGCTTCTACATGATCTTCCGGCGCGTCGCGCGCGGCAGCTTCCCGCTCTTCGGATCGTGCCGGACGTTCTACCATCCCCTCTACATCGACAATCTCGTCGACGCGTTCCTGCTCGTGCAGGAGCCGGGGCGCGGCGACGGGCGGACCTACCTGATCGCCGACCGGCGCTACTACACGATCGAGGAGATCGTGCGGAAGGTGGCGGCGGCGCTCGAGGTCGACGTGCGGCTCCCCCGGTATCCGCTCGCGCCACTCATCGTCGCGGGGCACGTCGTCGCGGCCGTCTGCCGCCCGTTCGGAGTAACGCCCCCGATCTTTCCGCGACGCGTCGACTGGTACCGCCAGAACCGCGCGTTCGACATCGGCCGGGCGGTCGCGGAGCTGGGGTACGATCCGAAGATCGAGCTCGACGAGGGGCTGCGGCGGACCGCGGCCTGGTATCGGGAGCGCCGGCTCCTCTAGCGAAGCGCGGCGGCAGCAAGGCGAAGCGAGGGAGCGGAAGAATGTGCGGAATCGCGGGAATCCTTTCGACCGACCCCTCCGTCCGGGAGCGGCTCCCGCGCGCCCTTGACGCGATCGCCCATCGCGGACCCGACGACGAGGGGCGGGCGGAGTTCCCCGGCGCCGTCCTCGGCCACCGGCGCCTGAGCATCCTCGATCTCGAAACCGGACGGCAGCCGATCGTCGACCCCGAGAAGCGGCGGGCGATCGTCTTCAACGGCGAGATCTACAACTTCCACGACCTGCGCGAGGAGCTCTCGCGCGAGGGCTACCCGTTCCGGACTCGATCCGAGGCGGAAGTCCTCCTGCACCTGTACGACAAGATGGGCGAGCGATGCGTGGAGCGACTCGACGGAATGTTCGCCTTCGCAATCTGGGACGAACCGCGCGGGAGGCTGCTCCTCGCGCGCGACCCGATGGGGCAGAAGCCGCTGTTCCATCTCGAGACGACGGCGGGCGGCGCGCCCTGCTTCATCTTCGCGTCGGAAGTCAAAGCGATCCTCGCGACCGGGCTGCACGCGCCGCGCGTCGATCTCGAAGCGCTCTATCACTACGTCTCGCTACGGACGATCCCCGACCGCCTGACCCTCTTCTCCGGCATCGCGAAGCTGCCGGCCGGGCATCTCCTCGTCCGCGAGCGTGACGGCACGACCCGGATCACCCGGTACTGGAAGCTCGCCTTCGGGCCGCGACTCGAAGGGACCGACGAAGAAATCCTCGATCGCCTCGAGGAGCGGCTGCGCGAGACGGTGCGCGCGCACCTGCTCGCCGACGTTCCGGTCGGCGCCTTCTTGAGTGGGGGGATCGACTCGAGCCTGATCACCGCGCTCGCGGCGACGGAGTCCGCCTCGCGCAGACCGTTCCCGACCTTCTCGATCGGCGTGCGCGAGGAGGAGTTCGACGAGCTTCCCTACGCGCGGCTCGTGGCGGCCCGCTACGGCACCGATCACCACGAGGAGGTCGTGAGCGCGGACCTGGTCCACCTGGTGCCGCGCATGGTCTGGCACATGGACGAGCCGTCCGACCCGTTCGCGGCCGGCGTCTACCTCGCTTCGCGTCTCGCGGCGCGGCACGTGAAGGTCGTCCTCTCCGGCGACGGAGGGGACGAGCTCTTCGCGGGCTACGATCGCTTCTCCGGCAACCGGCTGGCGGACCGGCTGCGCGTCGTCCCTGCGCCGGTACGCAGGACCGTCCTGCGGAAGATGATCGACCTGGTCCCGGAGAGCTACGGCTACAAGGGGCTGTCGCACCGGCTCCGCTGGGTGAACGAGATGTCGCTGCTGAGCGAGGGGGAGCGCTACGCGGAAAGCCTCTCGTGGCTGCGCTTCACCGAAGCGGCGAAGCGCCGTCTCTTCACCGGCGACGCGCTCGGACGCATCGGCGCGCTCGATTCGCGCGCGAAGATCCTGGAGCACTTCGACGGCGCGACCGGATGCGACGAAATCGAGCGGATGCTCTACACCGATCTCTCGACCCGCATGCCGGATCACCTGCTCGCGATCGTCGACCGGATGTCGATGGCTCACGGCCTCGAGGTGCGCCCGCCGCTGCTCGAGCACCGGATGGTCGAGTTCGCGTGCCGCGTGCCGAGCCGCCTCAAGCTGCGCGGCCGCACGCTCAAATACGCGCTCCGCCGGATCGCCGCCCGGCATCTCGATGCGGCGCTCGTCGACCGCCCGAAGCAGGGGTTCGGATTCCCTCTCGCGCGGTGGATGCGCGAAGAGCTCGCAGAGCTGTTGCGCGAGATGGTCCGTTCCTCGCGGATGGTCGAGGAAGGGATCTTCCGGCGCGAAGCGCTACGCGAGCTGGTCGACGAGCATACGGGCGGGCGCCGGGACCACAACTACCGGCTCTGGGTGCTCCTCAACCTCGAGGTCTGGCACCGGCTCCATCTCGAGGGGGAAGGGATCGAGAGCGTCATCGAATGGATCGAGCGCGCGAGCGAGCGGGAGGCGAGGCATGAGCCGGCCCGGGCATGAGCGGGATCCGGCGGCGACGGTCGCCGCCGCCGCGAATGCCGGAGCCGGAGCCGGCGCCGGCATCGGATCCGACTGCGAGGAGGCGGACGTGTTCACCGCTTCCGACGCCTACGCCGCGCGGTTCCGCGGGTCTGCCGGCGCGTGGTTCCTCGACAGGCAGGCGCAGTCGGCGCTCGCGTTGCTCGCGGACCTCCCGCCCGGTGGCCTCCTGCTCGACGTGGGGGGCGGACATGCGCAGCTTGCGCCCGCGCTGCTGCACGCCGGCCATCGCCTCCTCGTCCTCGGGAGCCGGCCGGAAGCTGCGCGCCGCCTGACGCCGTTTCTCGCGGATGGGCGGGTCTCCTTCGAGACCGGCTCGCTCTGCGAGCTTCCGCACGAATCGCGGAGCTTCGACGCCGTCCTCTGCTTCCGCCTCCTTCCCCACGTCTCCGACCCGGAACGGCTGCTCGGCGAGTTGTGCCGCGTCGCCCGCCGCTCCGTCCTCTTCGACTATCCGTCGTCTCGCAGCTTCAATCGGATCGCGAGGGAGACATTCCCGGTGAAGAGGAGGATCGAGGGGAACACGCGGCCGTACCGGGTCTTCTCGCCGGCCGCGATCGAGCGGATGCTCGACGCCCACGGCTACCAGGTGCGGGAGGCGCGACCGCAGTTCGTCCTGCCGATGGTCTTCCACCGGATGCACGGATCGGCGGCGATCGGGCGCCTGCTCGAGAGGCCGGGACGGGCGGTGGGGCTGCTCGCCCGCTTCGGCTCGCCGGTCATCGTTCGCGCGGATCGTCGCGGTTGAAGGGCTACCGGCGGCCTGGTGATCCGGCGCCGTCGGGGTCCCCGCGCAGCACCTGGTAGAGCCGAAGCACGGGGCCCAGACCGCCGGCAGATGGCACGAACTCCCGCATAAGCTCGAGATCGCCGTTGCTCGCGACATCCTCATAAAAGCGGGCGGCTTCGGGGAAGCGAGCCGCGTTGCCCGGCTCGCGCATCTTCTCCATCCGGTCCTTTTCGATCACGACGTAGTCGGCTCCGTCTTCGATGTACTCCGACAGGCGCCGGTAGGAAAGCGTCTCGGTGCCGAAGAGGATCAGGTCGAAGCTCCGGGTCGAGGCGGCAGCGTCGACGGCGGCCCGGTGGAATCGATCCTTGAGCGGAGCGTAGGAGTCGGAGCCGGAACCGGGGCCGGCGCCGTAGCCGGCGGAGCCGGAGTCCTCTCCCCCGCCGGCCGCTTTCCCGCTCCATCGCGCATCCGCAGACCGAAAGCGTGCGACGAGGGCTTCGATGTTCTCCGGACGGTTGACGAGCGGGACCGTCCCGGTGGAGGTCTGATAGCCACGGCCCTCGATCAGGATTCGCGACTCGGGCGGAAGGTGCTCCACGATCCACTGCCGCGCGATGGTCCGGCTATCGGGACGGCTCGCCCCCGCGTCGTAGCGCAGAGAGGCGATCGCCGGCGGAAGCGCGACGAGCCCCAGCAAGACGGCCGCGGCGGGGGCGGCGAGTTTCTGCCGGCGAACGAGGAAGCTCCATTGGAGCAGCCACGACACGAACCATCCGGCGAAGAGAACGAGCACGAGCTGGATCGGCAGCGTGTAGCGCGGATAGATCAAGTCCTCCGACCAGGGCAGACAGACGAAGAGATAGAGCGCCACGGCGAAGGCGAGGAGCGAGACGTCGATCATCGTCCGCCGGCGAATTGCGAGGACCGCCCCGCCGGCGGAGAGCGCGACGATCGGGAGCCCGAGTGAATGCACGATCGAGACGAGGTAGTAGATCCACACGTTCTCGGTCCGCAAGGGATAGGGATCGTCGGGCGGCTGCGGCGGGGGCGTGGCGAGGCCGAGCCGGCTGCCGGCGAGACGCAGGATCTCCGGATAGAAACCCGGGTTGACGATCGCCGTCACGACCGCGAAGACGAGCGCCGCCAGGGCGAGCCGGCGCAGGCGCGAAACGGCCGCCGGCCGCGTGGCCGGCCGCGCGAGCGAAACGGCCGCGGGCCGCGCGAGCGAGACGATCGCCAGCGGCACGAGGGAGACGATCGCCGGGAGCTTCGTGGCGGTCGCCAAGGCCGCGAAGATCGAGGCGACGAGGATCGCGCGCATTCCGTTCTCGTGAGCCGCCCGCTCGAGGAAGAGGAACGCGACCGCGAGCAGCGCCACCATCGGCACGTCGACCGTCGTGAAGTGCGACGACCAGACGTGATCGAAGCTCATCGCGAGGAAGAGCGCGGCGGCGATCCCCGCGATCGTCCGCCCGGCGAGGCGGCGCGCGAGAAGGAACACGGGGACGGCCGTCGCAGCGCCGATGACCGCGACCGTGGAGCGCCCGATCATCCAGAATCCGGTCGGATCGCGGAAGAACAGTACGAGGAAGTCGTAGCTCGAGCGGATCGAGCCGCCGAGACGGAGCCACGCGTAGTAGACCGCGTACTCCATGAAGAGAAGGTAGTAGAGCCCCCCCTTGAACGCACGGTGGAAGTCGAACTGCCCCGCCCCCAGCTTCAGCGCCCGCTTCACCTCGAAGATCTCATCGGTGTGATAGACGTGGGGCAGCCCGTAGCGGATCCCCCAGAGCCGGAGGGCGAGCGCGCCGAGCACGAGCAGCGAGAGCGCGAGCACGGCGGGCAGCAGCCCGGACGGAAGACGGCGCAGGCGCGAGGAGCGGCCGGGCACCTGCTTCTACCTTCCCCGGCTTCTCCGGTAGCGGATCAGGCCGTTGACGAGAAACAGCAATCCCGGCGAGGCGAACAGGACGAAGAAGATCCCGTTCGGGAGCCGGCCGCTCAGCCACAACCCGTGGATCAGATAGAAGGCGAGGAGCGACCCGCAGGCTATGGCGCCTCCCAGGATCTCCCGCCACCACGCGATCCCCATTCCGGCGACGACGCCGGCCGGGAACAGGGCGAGGCCCAGCCAGTCCTTCCAGGTGAGGGCGGAGAAGCTCGCCCGTTCTCCGATCAAGAACGCGGCGAGCATCAGGATCGAGATAGCGCTCGCTGCTTTCGCCGCCCGCGCCACGTTTCCCGTCGTCCGGTCGATCGCCTTCGCCCTTGCCGGCATGCCTCCTCCTCCTCTTGTCCGGGCCGGATCTGCCAGCGCGCGCCTCTTCGATCCGGTGCGCCCGGTTGACCCGGCGCGCCCGGCCGCCGTCGGGAGAATACCCGCCCACCGTCCGGAAGGCACCAGGAAGGGGCTCGCCTCCGCTCGCATTCGAAGCGGGCGAGCCAGCGCGAGGTCGCCGGGCGCCGTCCCGACCTGCTACAATCGACACGATTCGATCGACGCCGTTCGACCGGCGCGGTTCGACCGGCCGCCGCACACGGCAGACGAGACGCATTCGAAGGCCGCCGCAGGAGATCCGATGAAGACACCCGCCGGTCCCGCCACCGTCGTCGCCACCGCCGCCACCACCGCTTCCGCTTCCGCCTCTGCCGCAATCCGCATCTGCGCCTTGGCCGCTGCCCTTGCCCTCGTCCTCGCCCTCCCCCTTTCCCGCGCCGCGGCCGCCGAGCCGTCCGAGCAGTGGCTGGACCTCTACGACGCCGGAGGCGCCTACTCCGACTACGCGACCGCCGCCGTCGCCGCCCCCAACGGCGACCTGATCGTCGGGGGCGAGACGCGCGATGGCATCAACGGTTCGGCGATGTCCGTACGCCGGCTCGCGCGCCAGGACGGCCGCCTTCTCTGGCTGGCCGAGTACCTCGCCTCCGACGGCAACGACATGGCGCTCACCTCGATCGTCCTCGACCCGTTCGGCGACGTGCTCGTCGGCGGATACGTGCGCGGCTGCGTCGGGTGAGGGCACGGCGACGACATCATCGTCCTGAAGCGGGACGGTGAGACCGGAGAGTCTCTCTGGTTGCAGCACTACGCCAGCCCCACCGGAACGAACGAATCCGTCTACGCGATCGCCTGCGACTCCGGCGGCAACGTCTTCCTGACCGGCCGCATGTACAACGGCGAATCGGAACTGGACGACGTCGTCGCGATGAAGCTCGACGCCGCCGACGGGCACGTCGTCTGGACCAGGCTCCTCGGCGGCGCCGACCATCAGGACGACGCAGCCTGGGCGATCGCCGTCGGATCCGACGGCGATCCCGTCCTGACCGGCATCTTCGGACGCGCGGACGGCAACGCCGATTTCTGCACGGCGAAGCTGGACTCGGCCGACGGCACGACGATCTGGCAGAAGGTCCTGCCCGGGGCCGTCAACAACATCGGCGAGCGGGCCGGATGGATCCTCCTCTGCTCGGACGACGACGCTCTCGTCACGAACCGGATGTGGGAGCCGGCCACCCTCTTCGACGTGGTCGCCTTCCGCTTCGATGCGTCGGATGGCGAGGTCGTCTGGCAGTCCCGCTACGGCGCACCTGGGGCCGTCTCCGACAATCCGCGCGCCGCCGCGAGCGATCGCGACGGCAACCTCCTCGTGGCAGGCGTGCAGAGCGGCGACTTCCTCGTGTGCAAGTTCGCCTGTGGCGATGGCGAGCTGCAGTGGCGGTCCCTGTGGGATGCGCCCGCGCACGACTACGACGGCGCGTCCGCGATCGCCGTCTCCGGGGCGGCATCCGGGGAGATCGTTGCGGGCGGCTTCAGCAGCGCCGCCGCCACCGGTTGGGACGCGACCCTCGTCGGCTTCGACCCGGCAGACGGCTCGATCGCCTGGTCGTCCATCCGGGATTCGGGGGACGGCCTGACCGACGAGGTTTCCGCGATCGCCGCAAGCCCGCTCGGCGACCTCTACGCGGTCGGGTACGGCTACACCTGGATCACGCAGCAGGACCTGCTCTCGATCGGCTATCGACAGGACTCCGGGGCCTCGGTGGCGGACGCGACGCTGCGCCCGCCGGTCCGCCTCGCCGCCTACCCGAACCCGTTCGCCGGCGAAGTAACGCTCCGGCTGGAGATGGCGGCGGGGGCTGCGGCGGCGGTGGGAGACGGGCGGTCCGCGGACGTCGAGGTCATCGACGCAAGCGGGCGGCTCGTGCGCTCGCTCGCTGCGACCGCTGGTCCGGTCGCCGCCGGCGGAACGCTCGCCTTCGTCTGGCGCGGCGAGAACGAGGCGGGCAACCCGGTGCCGAGCGGGATCTACTTCGTCCGCGTCCGGGGGGCCGCCGGCGGGATCGAGACGACCCGCAAGATCTCCCTCCGCCGCTAAGCCGGCTCGGCGCGGTGCTCCCGGTGCGCGCGGCGCGTGAGCGCCTCGGTGACGCGGTCGGCCAGTCCCGCCATCTCCGGGAGCGACGCCTCCTCGGCCAGCTCCCGCAGGCGCCGCAGCGCGACCGGCGCGTGCTCGAGGAATCCCGGCTTGCCGAGACGCCCGCCTAGATACGCGTAGGCGCCGAGCGCCTGCATCATCCGGTCGATCCCCGAAGCGACGAACCGGCCGCGATCGATCCGCCCCGCGCTCGCGGCGATCGCCTCCTCGAGCAGCTCCTCGCGCAGCCGCGCCGGCAGATCGGCATACGGATCGAGGAGGAGCGAGGCGAGGTCGTACTCCGGCGGCCCGAGACGCATCCCCTGCAAGTCGAGAAGGGCGAGACCGCCTTCGACGATCATCAGGTTGCGGGACTGGAAATCGCGGTGCATCGCGACCCGCGGAGCGCCTGCCAGCGACCGCTGCGCGATGCGCCGGTAGATCCCCTCCATCTCGGAGAACGGGACGGCGAGTCCCGCGATCGACTCGACCATTTCCCGATGGAAATACCCGGCCTCGAAGCGCAGCACGAACGCCTCGTCGTACGCGACGTTCCACGTCTGCGCCGCGTCGAACGCCGGCGGCGCCGGCGCCTGCATCCGCTCGAGCATCTCGAGCGCTTGCCGGTAGTGTGCCTTCAGCGCCTCCTCGTCCCGGCCTTGGATCTCCTCGAGCAGTAGGCGATCGCCGAGATCCTCGAGCAGGATCGTCCCGCTCTCGCGATCGAACGCATGGATCGCCGGCACGCGCACGCCTCGCGCGGCGAGGAACCGCTGCACGTAGAGGTAGCTGTCGTTCTCGTCGGGACCGCCCGCGGTCTCGCGATGCGGATAGACCGAAGCCGGCGGCGCCCCCCCCGGTGGATTCAAGATGGCGACCAGGCTCCCGCGCTCGAAGAGCAGGCGCGCGAAGCGCCGGTTCGATCCGTCCCCGGCGAGCAGGCGGATCCCGAACGCCGGCGTTCGCGCGACGACCGGCAGCTTCCCCCGCGACCGTTCGAGCACCGCACGCAGCGCCTCCTCTTCGTCGCGCGAAAGCACGCGCAGCGCGCGCGACTCGCCGGCCGCCACGATCCGCCGGTAGCATTGCTCGCCCGCCGACAGGACGGCGTCCGGACCGAGGATCGAGCGACGCACGCGCGCTCCCGGAGCGACGCTCGCTCCGGGCAGGACGATCGATTCCTCGATCGCCGGCGGCTCCTCGCGAAGCCGGCCGACGGCGCGCTCGACCTCGAGCCAGGCCTCGGGGGTCCCCGCTTCCCGGAACGGCGCATCCTTCACGACGACGGCCGCGACGCGATCGGCCGCAACCCATCGCCGCCAGTGCGGTCCGATCTCCTCGAAGCGGCCACGGGGCAGCTCCTCGAGCCCTTCGCGCGCGAGGAGCCAGATCCCGGTGAAGCTGTAGAGCGACTGGCCGGTCGGCATCGGATAGGGAAGGATCTCCGTCACGCGCTCGCCGGCGACTCGGACCTGGCGCAGCAGCGGATGCGGAGAGCAGACGAGCGTCGCGATCGCCCCGCGCTCCAGGTGCCGGGCGAGGACCGCGCGGAGATCGACGCGGAGGATCTGGTCGGAGTTCGCGACGACGATCGGGTCGGACTGCAGCAGCCCGAGAGCGGCGGCGTTTGCGATGCCGCCCGCCGAACCGAGGATCTCCGGCTCCTCGACGACGACGTCCACGCGGGGGAGCCGCGGATCGCCGCGCCGTTGCTCGATCCAGCCGCGGATCGCCGCGGCATGATGGTGAGCGTTCACGACGGCCTCGTCGATGCCGGAACGGGCGAGGAGGCGCAGCGTCCATTCGAGCAGCGGCCGGCCGGCGACCGGGAGGAGCGCCTTCGGCATCGTGCGTGTGAGCGGGAGCATCCGCGTGCCGAATCCCGCGGCGAGCACGATCGCGCGGAGGGGCGCGCCGTGGCGGTCGAGCGCCGGAGCGGAGCGGGGCAGCCCGGCTTCGCTCCTTCCTGGCCGTTCTTCGCTCCTTCCTGGCCGTTCTTCGCTCATTCGTAGAGGAGGAAGCCCTGCCGCCGCTCGCGGAACGCCGCGACCTGCTCGTCCCAACGGCCGGCGATGTCGTCGACGGAAGCGCCGGCGTCGATCGCCGCCCGCAGCCGATCGCTCCCGCTGATGAGGTCGATCGGCATCCGCTTCGTCTCGTACTCGTAGGGCGGCTCGCGCCAGAGCTTCCTTTCCGGATGGATCGAGCGCACGGCGGCGAGGAGCGCGACGGTGGTGCGCACCGGGCGATAGCGGTCGCGGTCCGTCACGTGGATCTGGAAGCCGCGCACCAACTGCCCCGCGTGCTTCTGGAAGGTCGGCTCGAAGGCGACCTCGCGCAGCAGGCAGCCCTCCAGCGGGCCGATCGCGTTGGCGACCGCCCGCGTGTCGAGCCACGGGGCGCCCCAAAGCTCGAACGGCCGGGTCGTCCCGCGCCCTTCGGAGAGGGTCGTGCCCTCGAGCAGCACCTGGCCCGGGTAGACGACGGTGCTCTCGAGGGTCGGAAGGTTCGGAGAGGGCATGACCCAGGTCAGCCCCGTTTCGTCGAACCAGAGGTCGCGGCGCCATCCCTCCATCGGGATGACGGTGAGATCGAGCGCCGGCTCGAGATCGAGCGCCCGCGCGCCGAGGCGGAGAAACTCGCCCGGCGTCAGGCCATGGCGCAGCGGGATCGGGATCTCCCCGACGAACGAGGTGAAACCGGCCTCGAGCATGGGGCCTTCGACAGCATCGCCTCCGATCGGATTGGGCCGGTCGAGGACGATCACCGCCACGCCCGCTTCGGCGCACGCGCGGAGCATGTAGAGAGCGGTCGTCAGGAACGTGTAGACGCGCGTGCCGACGTCGGGAAGATCGACGATCACTGCGTCAAGGTCGTCGAGCATCGCCGGTTCCGGCCGGCGGACGCGGCCGTAGAGGCTCACGATCGGCAAGCTGGTCGGCTCGTGCGTCGCGTCGGGCGACTCGACCATGTTGTCCTGCTTCTCGCCGGCGAATCCGTGCTGCGGCGAGAAGATCCTGATGAGCCGGAGGCCGCGGACCTGCGCGAGCGCCTGCGGGGTCGCGCGCAGGAGCCGGTCGGTGGCCGCGCTATTGCACAACAGTCCCGCCCGGCCTTCGCCGGGAAGGCCGATCCCATCGCGCAGGACGACGTCGAGTCCGGTACGCACCTGGGATGCCTGCCGCTGCGATTGCTGCATCGTCACCTCCGGGAAAGGGATTGTAACCCGGTCCTCGACGCCTGGCTTCGAGGAAAAGGGCGATTGCCGCGATCGCCCAAGCCTCCATTCTTCGCATCGGTCCCCCGCATGCAGGCGACAGGGCGGCGAAAGACACGTCTCTCGCCTGGCCCCGAACGGCTCTACGTGAGCGCGGCGGGGCGCCGGTCGCGTCGCTGTCCCAGCCACCCATGGCCGGGGGATGATCCGGTGCCGCCCGCTTCGAACCGTCTACGTGGACTGGAACAATTCCGGAGACGAGGATGGCTCCCTGTCGCACCCCTTCGACACGGTCCAGGAGGGGATCGACGCGGCCGGACACGGGACGACGATCTCCATTGAGACGGGGACATACACCGAGAGTCCTACCTTCGACAAGAGGGGCAGGGTAGTGGCGAGAAACGGCCCGTCGGTCATCCGGCGCCCATGAGATGAGGATGGGGCGGGCCGCCACGCGCTACGAGCGCGAGCCCGGCCCTTCGCGGAGTCTTCGTCAAGCCGACGCATGTTCCGGTGTTGCTCCACCGCGGACTTTCCCCCTCCCACACACCACACACTTGTTTCGCTCGGACGCCCTCCGATTCCGTGCTAGACTGCCCCGTTTTCACACCATCCTCTGCGTCGCACATGCAGCGTCGAACCGTAACTCGGCCGCGAGAGCTTCATGCAATCGGGGGGCAAGCCGCTCATGCAGCCGCAACGCTGCGACATCACCCAGACGATCTTCGCGCTGCTTCCCGAGCAGAGAGATCCTTCGATCCAGGAGAAGCTCTTCGAGCAGGTCTATGGCGAGCTTCGCGAGCTGGCGGCCCACATACTTCGCCGCGAAGGTCCCGGGCAGACCCTTCAGCCGACCGCGCTCGTCCATGAGGCGTATCTCCGTCTCGAGCGCGCGCTTCGCGCCGGCGGAGAGCCTCCTCGCCGCCAGCCATGCTCGGGCCCGCCTCATCGGCAGCCGGGACGATGTGCTCGTCGGTGTCCTGCTACGCGCTCTCGCAGACCTGCGGCGGCGGGAAGGCCGGTTCCCCGAAGCGGAATCGCTCCTCGCGGAATCGCACGCCGCTCTCGAGACGGCCGCGGTTCCCGACTCGCGCGAGAACGCACGCGCGCTTCTCGATCTCGGCATGCTCCTTGACGAGGAGGGGCGGAAGGACGAGGGCGTCCCCGCCCTCCGTCGATGCTTGGAGGAATCGGCGAGGGCCGGGCTGGATCAAGAGCGGCTCGGCGCCGTCGCCCGGGTCCACCTCGCATGCTGCCTCACAGGTCCCGCGGGCACGGAGCAGGCGGGGGAGGCGGTCCGGCTATGGGAGCAGGGGAAGAAGATCCTGCTCGCCCGACCTTCCTCGATCCCGGTCGACCTGGAAGGCCGGACCTTCTCCCACGCGATCGCCTTCCTCGAAGGAAGTGGCCGCTCGAGCGAGGCGGCGGGCGTCCGGGCGATGCTCGCGGCCGAATCGCCGTAGCGTCGGCGGGGAGAAGGGTCATCGGTCATCGACGGCGCGCACGCCGGCCGGGAGGCCTGAGTGAATGCGACTCTTCGCCGGGGCGCGCGGCGCGGCGGTCCAGGAAGCGGCCCGCGTAACGGACCTACTCCGGCAGGAGGCGATCGGCGACCGCGTAACCGCCGTCGACGGGCAGCGCGACTCCAGTCACGAAGTCAGACGCGCGCGAGCTGAGGAAGATCGCCGCCCCGACAAGGTCCTCGGGCTCGCCCCACCTCGCCGCCGGGGTCTTTCGCCGGATCCGCTCGCCCCATTCGGTATGGCGCGAGGTTCCTGTGAGCGCGGTCTCGAACCAGCCAGGCAGGATCGCGTTTACCTGGATCCGGTGCATGGCCAGTTCGACCGCGAGTGCGCGCGTGAGACCGAGAATGCCGGATTTGGCGGCGGCATAGTTGGCGTATCGGGGAGGTCCGAACAGGGAGTACATCGAGCCGATCGCCACGATCTTCCCCCCCTCCCCGCCCTTCGCCATCTCGCGGGCGGCGTGCTTTGCGCAAAGAAACGTCCCTGTCAGATGGGACCCGAGCACTCGCTCCCAGTCGGCAAGGGAGAGATCGAGGGCTGGCCCTCCTGCGAAATCTCCCGCGCAGCATACGAGGATGTCCAGGCGCCCCAGCTGCTCGACGACGCCTCCGATCATCTGGGAAACCGCTTCCTCATCGCGAACGTCGACAGCGAAAGCTCGCGACGCGCCGCCGAGCTCGGCAGCGATCGCCGCGTTCTTCGCGGGATCGCGGCCGGTGACAGCCACCGAGGCCCCGGCTTCGCGGAGTCCGAGCGCTATCGCGCGTCCCAGCCCCCCGTTTCCACCGGTAACGAGCGCGACCCGGCCGCTCAGCAGGAATCTGCCGGCACCGGAACCTGAGGGTTGACTCATGATAGCCGCCTCCCCTGTCGGCGAAAGCGGCCGGTCGCAGCGAAGCCTTGGTCCCTCCGAATCCGCGGCCTGTGAGCATAGACCCATCGCCATCTCGCTGGCGACGCGGAACGTCTGATCGGGAATCCGGCCGGGAGCGGCAGCCGTCCATGGACCGATCGCATGCACGATCGGCATCGCCTCCGAGCCGCCTTTCGCCTACCCTGGCGACCAAGCGATCGACAGAGACGCGCGATCGCACGAAGGGACGCGATCGCACGAAGGGAACGGAAGAGGAGGGGCACTTGTCCGTCACGGCTCGCGCGCCCGGCGGCAGACCGGGCCGAAACCGCTTGCTCCCCATCCGTCGCCCGCTTCTCGCCCTCGCGCTTCTCGCGCTTGCGCTCGCGCTCGCCGGCGGCGCCTTCCTCGCCGGCCGCCGCCTGCTTCGCCGGATGGAGATCGAACCGTTTCGCTCCGACGTGGCGCTGTCCGCCCCCTTCTCCGGGACGCTTCGCGTCTCCGCTTTCGCCGGCGGAGCCGGCGACGCCCGAGGCGGCGCGAGGAGCGTCCTCTCGCAGCGCCACGTTTTCACATTCGTCGACGGCCCTACCTATTCCGGGATGGAAGACAACGATCTGCGAGGGTTCCTCGACGGAACGTACAAGCATGCGTGGAACCAGGCGCGACAGGTGCACGTGCGGGTCGGGCGCCGCGACGGGAGCGAAGCGTACGGGGAGTACGAGCTGTTCCGCGTCGTGCAGCGCTGGGAGGGGATCGAGCTGCCGCCGGGGGCGATCGTAACGCGCGGGACGCTCACGATCGGCGTCGAGAGCGGCCCGGCCGACAGCGTGCGCCTCGTTCTCTATGAGATGAAGAGGGACTATCGAACGGGCGGCGGCGGGACGCTCGGAGACAACGTGAGCCCCCCACGCCCCGGCGAGGTGTGGTGGAACGACGCCGCCTTCGGCGAGGAGGCCTGGGCCCTTCCCGGCGCGGGCTACGCCTCTGACACCGATCGGCAGGCCGACACCGGCGCGATGCCGCTCGCGGACGCGGTGTACGTCCCCGGCGCTTCGCGGGTCATCTTCGACTCCGCCGGGCTCGCGTCCTGCGCAACGCGCCGGATCGCGGCCGGCCGTCCGCTCCTCTTCCTGTTGAAGGTCGGGGACGTCGAGGAAGACACGCCGGGCAGTGTCGTCACCCTCTATTCGGCCAACGAGGGGGACTCTCGCAACGTGGCCCGGCGCCCGCGACTCGAGCTGGAATGGGAGGCGCCCGGCGAGGTGGCTCGCATCGAGCAGGCGGTGCGGCTGGAACCGGGACGCGTGCTCGCCCTGCCGGAACTCGATCTCGCGGCGGGCGCGGCGCGCATCGCCTGCACGTGGCTTCCCGACCCCGGCTCGCCGCGCGCGACCGTCGAGATACGGACGGCAGGTGGCGAAACGATGGCGGCCGACCTCGCCGCCACCGCCACCAGCGCCAGGGCCACCGCCTGGCATCGCGAGCCGCTGTGGGATTGCGCCGGAGCGCGCCGCTTGCAGGCGCGCATCCTCGCCGCCGTCGATCCCATTCCGCTCGGCGGCGATTTCGAAGCGGAGCTGCGCGACACCTGGATCCGGACCGCGGCTCCCGAGAAGCAGAAGGTGCGTTGGACGTTCCAGTCGCCCAGCGGACGAAGATGGGATCTGCTCGCGAGCTACGAGGGCGATTACCGCTGGACGATTCGCTTCCATCCGGAGGAGCCCGGTCCCTGGCGCTATGCGTGGTCCCAGGAGTTCGATCACGAGTATCGCAGCGCGCCGGGACGGTTCGACGTCCTGCCCCTCGATCCGGACTCGGCGAGGGCTGAGATGCGCGCCTGGATCGAGAAGATCCGCGATCCGGGAGGCCGGCGGCGGCCGGCGCGCAAGGAGGTCGAGGCGCAACGCCGCACGTTGCAGCGGATGGAGCGCGCGCTGATGTCCGGCCTGACCGCAGCGACCTTCCGATCGGCCGAAGGAGAAGAGGTGCGCTCGCTCCTCCGCGAGGCGAAGGAAGCCATCGGCGGCGAGGTGATCCCCGACTCGATCCCGATCCGCCCCGACGCTCCGCCGCGCTGGGCGCAGGCGCCGGCTTCGGATCCCGCCCGGGCGGGCGCGGGGCGGTAACCGCGGCCGCTGTCGCGGCAAGTCCTTCCGCCCATCGGGCCGAACCGGGCCACCCCCCCGCCGACCCTTATCGGGCGCTTTCAAGGCACTTAGCGTCCTCGCCCACCCCGGCAGGCTTCTTGCTTGAGGTCCGCCGCGGGAGCGACCCGCGTCGCGGGGAGGAGGATGCCGTGGAGCCAATTCTGGAGCCGGAATCGAGGCGGGAGTCCAAGCCACAGCCGAAACCGAAACCGGCGGTCGATGTCCTGGAACGGAGCGATCTGCGCGACGCTTACGCCGGCCTCTACGCGGGGGTGATCTACGACGCCCTCCGCTTCGATCTCAACTGGCCGCGGCCGTTCGTCGTGCATGCGGCGGTCAAGCCGCTCTGGTCGCTGCCACGCGGCGCGATCCTCTTCGGTCCCGCCTTCACCTGCACCGGCGCTCGCGTCTTGGACGAGCGTCACGTCGACGACACCGTGCGCATCCGCATGTTCCGCTCCTTCACCCCCGGCTGCGTGCAGGTGATCGACGCGGGGGGCGACGCGTCCGTAGCCCACTTCGGCGATATCAGCGGGAGGCTGGCCCGCAAGTTCGGCGCGACCGGAGCGGTCGTCGATGGGTGGACGCGCGACGCGCGGCGCCTCGAGGAGGACCGCTTCCCCGTCTTCTGCCGCGGAGCCCAGCCGATCGACGCCTTCGGGCGCTGGCAGATCGTCGACTACCAGCAGCCGATCGCGCTGTCCGGGATCGAAGGACCGGTTCCGGTCCGTCCGGGCGACCTGGTCTACGGTGACCCGGACGGCGTGATCGTCGTTCCGCAGGACCTCGCGGAGCGCGTGGCCTACCTCGCCTCCCAGCGCCTCGCGCGCGAGGACGAGGTGCGGCGTGCTCTGGAGGGCACCGACGACGTGCAGTCCCTCTACGACCGCATCGGCCGATGGTGAGCGAAGAACCCGGCTCGAGCGAGGAACCCGGCTGGAGCGCAGAACCCGGCTCGAGCGCAGAACCCGGCTCGTCCGGCGCGCCAAGGAGGATTGGATGACCCGATTCGTGGCGGAGTTCACGACGAACCACATGGGGAACCTGAACGTTCTCCAGCGGATGGTCGAGCGCGCGGCCTGGGCCGGGTGCGACGCGATCAAGATGCAGAAGAAGGACGTGGAATCGTTCTATTCACGCGAGAAGCTCGACGCCCCGTTCGCGAGCCCTTACGGCAAGAGCTATCGCGACTACCGCACGATCTTCGAGTTCTGCGAAGAGGACTTCCGCCGCTTCGACGCGAAGTGCCGGGAGCACGGCATCGAATGGTTCTGCACGGTCCAGGATCTCCCGAGCCTGCGGTTCATGCTCGACTTCGACCTGAAGCGCTACAAGGTCGCGTCGTCGAACGCGCGGAACCGTCCCTTCCTCGAGGAGCTGGCCCGCAACATCCCGCGCGACCGGACCATCGTGATGTCGGTCGGCGGCTCGACGCTGGACCAGATCGAAGATTCGCTCTCGATCTTCCGCCATCACCCGGTATGGCTGCTCCACTGCGTCGCGGAATACCCTTGCCCACCCGAATCGTTGCGCCTGGGCAACATCCTCTCCCTCGAGCGGCGCTTCGGAGGCCCGCGGGTGACGATCGGCTACAGCGGCCATGAGATCGGCATCGCGCCGACCTTCGCCGCGATCGACCAGGGAGCCAAGATCGTCGAGCGCCACTTCTGCCTCTCCCGCCATTCCTTCGTCCATCACATCGAGTGCTCGCTCGAGCCCGATGAGTTCCGTGAGATGGTGAGGCGCGATCGCGAGGGCCGCAGGCCGGGAGAAGGGTGGGAAGACCTCCCCGAGACAGCCTTGTCCACCCATTTCGGGATGACGAACGTCGAACGAAGCTTCCTCGTCGAGCAGACCTACGGCAATCGCTACGTCGGAGACGCCAGCCGGTTCGAGGCGGGCAGGACGGCGAAGGCGAAGCGGGAGCCGGGGGTCGAGCTGGCGCCGGTTCCGGCGCGGGCGCAGACGGCGGAGCAGGCCGCGCGCGCGGCGGAGCAAGCGACGCGAGGGGCAGAGCAGGGGAAGGAAGCCAGGCAGGCGAAGGAGGCCGGTGAGGTGCGACGCCGGAAGGCGGCGTGAGCGCGGGCGAGGTCATCGCCGTCGTCCATGCGAAAGGCACGAGCCTTCGCGTCCCTGGCAAGAATCTCCGGATGCTGGGGGACCGTCCCCTCTTCTGCCACGCGATCGCCAACGCGCGCGCCGCGCGCAGGGTCGATCGCGTCGTGATCGACAGCGAAGCGGAGGAGATCCTGCGAATCGGCTGCGAGTGGGGAGCGGAGGCGTTGCGCCGTCCCGCCTCGCTCGCCTCGAACCTTGCCACCGGCGACGACCTCGCCCTGTGGCAGGCGCAGAGCTTCGCCGACTCGCGGATCGTCGTGCAGGTCGTGCCGACCTCGCCGTTTCTCTCGCCCACGAGCATCGACCGCGCCGTCGAGATGCTCCTCGAAGACCCGCTCGCGCACAGCGTCGTCGGCGTCTTCGCGGAGCCGCTCTACCTGTGGAGCGCCGGGAGGCCGGCGTACTACCACCCGGACGGCACGATCCCGAACTCCTTCGAGATGGAGCCGTTCGTCTACGAGACGACCGGCCTCTACGCGAACCGCACCGAGGCGGTCCTGGCCACCGGGCGCCGCCTGAGCCCGGACCGATGCCGGCTGCTGCGGCTCTCGCGAATCGAGGCGGTCGACGTGAACACTGTCGAGGACTTCGAGTTCGCCGAGGCGATCTGGCGGGGCTTGCGCGTCGCGAGCGCGGCGGGCCGAAGCGTTCCTGCGGCCGCCTCGCTCGCGCTCTCCCCCTCACGCTCCGCCCCCGCGGCCTCGGACTCCAGCTCTCCCGCATGCGGGACGGCCGGATGAACGCGCCGAGCGCGGCCCTCGCCGGGGAGGTCTACCTGGCCCGCCATGGCGAGACGCGTTGGAACCGGGACGGACGCATGCAGGGACGGAGCGACGCGCCGCTCACGCCGCTTGGCTGGGAGCAGGCGCGGCGCCTCGCCGCCTTCGCGCGCACCTGCGGCGTCTCGAGGATCCTCGCCTCTCCCCTCGGACGCTGCCAGGCGACGGCCCGCATTGTCGCCGAGGCAACCGGCGCCCTCGTGGAAACGCGGGCAGAGTTGGTCGAGATGGACTTCGGCCTCTGCTCGGGCGGCACGGTCGCTCAGGCCGAGGCGCGCTTTCCCGAGCTGCTCGAGCAGCGGCGGCGCGACAAGTGGCATGCCCGCTGGCCCGGAGGAGAAAGCTACGCCGACGTAGTCGCGCGGCTGCATTCGCTCGTGCAGGATCTCGCGGCCGAGGCGACGACAGCGGGCGGGGAACTCGCGCCCGCCCTGGCGCGAACCCTCGCGCCCGCACCCGCGCGCGTGCCCGCACCCGCGCTCGCGCTCGCACCCGTACCCGCGCTGGCGTTCGCGCCCGCACCCGCGCTGGCGTTCGCGCCGACGCTCGTCCTCGCGCATCAATCGGTGAATCGGGTGCTCTCGTGCCTGCTGTCGACGCGCAGCCGCATGGAGGCTCTCGCCTCCTCCCAGCCCGCCGACCTCGTCCTGCGGATCGCGCCCGATCGGTCGATCGAAGAGATCCGGACCGACGGCTCCGCCGACGCCCCCCGGCCGGCCCGCGCTCCCTCGATCTCGACGAGCGCGAGGTCGAGCGAACCGGCGCGCGCGTGGAAGCGAACCCTGATCTAGACCCGGCCGTCCCGGTCAGCGCCAGGTGACGTCGCGCGCGGCCACGGAGAGGGGGCCTTCGAAGCTATTCCCCTCGAGGACGGTGCGAAGCACCTTCGCCGTCACGACCAGCGCGTAGCGGTGGGAGTCGCCGCGCACGAGATTGCCGGTCAGGAGATTGTCGTAGACCGGCGTTCCGGCGACGAGCGCGATGCCGTCGCCGAGGCCGGTTCGTCCGTTGGATTCGGCGAGGTTGGCGCGGAGGAGCGAGCCGCTGGCGCGGTCCAGGCCGATCCCATGGCGGCCGTTCTCGGATGCGGCGCAATCGGAGATCGTGTTGCCGGCCGCGAGCACGATCGAGATCCCGTCGCCCGCGTTGCGGCGCGATTCGCACGAGAGGACCTCGTTTTCCCCGCTCCAGAGATTGATGCCGTGGTCGCCGTTCCTTTCTGCCCGGCATCGCACGAGAGCGTTGCCGTGGCTGCGCGCTCCCGCCCCGACGGAAAAGCCGTAGCTCCCGTTCCCCGTCGCGACGCAATCCTCGAACCGGTTGCCGATCCCCGGCTCGACGTCGAATCCGATGCTCGCGTTGTCGCGCGCCGCCGCCCCTAGGATGCGGTTTCCTTCGCTCGCCGGCTCGACGATCCGCTCGCCGAACGAGAGGCCGTTGCGCCCGCAGTCCTCGAGAATGATCCGCTCGAAGAGACATTCGCGGGCGTCGGAGGCGTAGAGGCCGTCCTGCCAGAAGGAGCGGATCGTGACGTCGCGAACGATGCACCCGGCGCAGGAGAGCAGCAGGATGCCGCTGCCTCCTCGCTGCGCTTCGCGATTGCCGGAGAGCATCATCCTCTCGATCACGACCGGCCCTCCGTCTTCCCGCGCGTCGACGTCACGGACGTCGAAGAGGCTCGTCGAGGCGCCCGGCTGCATCTCGAGGACCGTGCCGTCCTCGCCGAGGAGATGGACCGGGCGGCGGATCTCGAGGGAGCGGCTCAGCCGGTAGCGGGCGCGTGCGAGGCGGACGGTGCCGCCGTCGGGAGCCGCGGCGAGAAGCGACTCGATCTCCGCGCCCGGGCGGATCTCGAGATTCGCGCCGTCCTCCGGGGACTCCGCCGGATGCTCCGGCTCCTCGGCGACGGCAGGCTTCGTCGGGCAACCGGGCAGCGCGGTCTGGATCAGGAGGACGACCATCCCGAGGATCGCGGGGAGGAGGGGGAGCAGCCGCGAGCGTTTCGCCATGCATCGATTTTAACATTCGGATGGCGGCAGACGATCGGCGATCTGGAGCTGGGGACTTTTCCCCGTCACGCGGCGGAGCGTCGCTCGTCGGGCTGGTGGGGGCGAGGCTGGCGCGGGCGGGGCCGGCGCAGGCCGGCCATCGGGGGCGGCGTCGCGGCGATGGGCGCACCCGGTGCCGTCGCGGCTCTCGCGCGCGACGCCGATCCGGGTGTCGCGCAGCCGAGCCGCAAGAGAAAGATGCCGAGAGCGAGAGGGCCGGCGGCGAGCGCGGCCCACTGGAACGCGATCGGCCCGCGCGCCATCGCCACGCCGCCGAGCAGAAGGGCGACTCCATAGAGCGCGATGGCCGCACGACGCTGGCCGAGACCGCGCGCGAGCAGCAGATGGTGGACGTGGCGGCGGTCAGCAGCGCCGACCATCCGGATCACATCCCAGGTCGGCATTCCCCAGGCGGCGCGCACGCGCGCGAACAGGCGCGCGCGCCGCACGACCGCGGCCGTCATGTCGGCGATCGGCAAGAGCAGGATCAGCATCGGAATGGCGGCATCGAGCGCCGCGCCCTCCCCTGCGTATCCCGTCGCGGCATATCCCGCCGCGCCGTATCCCGTCGCGCCGTATCCTGTCGCGCCGTGTCCCGCCACCCGCTGCCCGGCCATCAACGGACCGACGGCGAAGACGTAGCCGAGGAAGAGGCTTCCACAGTCCCCCATGAAGATCGACGCCGGATGGAAGTTGTGGCGCAGGAAGGCCAGGCACGCTCCGGCAAGCGACAGGTAGAGGACCGCGCAGGCCATCTCGCCCGCGGCGGCCGCGCGCCAGCCGAGCAGGCCGGCGGCGAGAGCGGCGAGCCCCGCCGCGAGCCCGTCCATCCCGTCGATCAGGTTCCACGCGTTCATCGACGCGGTGATCCAGAGGACGGTCAAAGGCAGCGACGCGACGCCGAGGCCGAGCCGCACGGAGCCGGGGAGATCGATCGCCGCGACGCGCGCGCCAGCCACGCCGACCAGCAGCGCGATGGCGAGCTGCGCGGCGAGCTTGCGCCGCGGCCGAAGGTCACGCGCGTCATCCCAGATCCCGAGACAGAGAACGAGCACGGCGCCGGCGGCGGCCACGAGCCACGGCCGGCCGCCTGAGGCGGCGGCGCCGGCGTGCAGCAGGAAGAAGGCGGTCGGGATCGCGGCGCCAAGGAAGATCGACAGGCCACCGAGGAGCGGTGTCAGGCGGGAATGCGTCTTGCGGCCTCCGGGAACGTCGACGATGCGGCGGAGGCGGGCAAGCCTGGCGGCCGCGGGGGTAAGAACGAGCGTCGTCGCGATCGCGACGCAGAAGCTCAAACAGAAGGCGTCCATGCCACCGGCCAAACCCTCGCCATCCTTCGTCCCTCGCGGCCGCTCCCCATCCGGGGTCCTCGGATCCTCTCCTCGAACCTTCCTTTCCTCGATGCTTCCTGCCGTGGCCCCCGGCATTCCCTCCCGGGAAGTCCACTCCCTCACACTATCGGTGGAATCGTCCGCTCCTTGAGGTCCGGGAAGCGGCGCGCAATCCGTTGCGTTCGGTCGCAACCGTCGATTTCTTTCGGATGTTCTCGCCCGGCCGATCTGCCGAAACCAGGGGAGGAGAGGAAACCGCGCGCCCCGGCCAAGAGGGCCGGGGAGGAACGCCCTGGCTGCGCCGTCGGCGCGGCCCGACGGGTCGCTCGCGCGCGGGCGGATGGCCGTTCCGGCCAGGACGTCCGGGAGGAGCATGGACAGGAAGACGATGCGGAGGGCCTCGCGCAACTCGGTCTGGATTCTGTCCGGCCGTCTCGCGACCCAGGCATTCTCGCTCGCCTTCGTCGTCTTCGCGGCGCGCGAGCTGGGAACCGACCGCTTCGGGCAATACTCCCTCGCCGTCGCGCTCGCCTCCTACCTCTCGATCGGGGCCGCCTTCGGGATCGACCTCCACGCGATTCGCGAGATGGCGCGCGATCCTTGGGGAAGCTCGGAGGTCTTCACCGCTTCGATGCTGACCCGCGCCCTGCTCTGGGCCTGCGGCATGCTCACGTTGCTCCCGCTCGCGTTCCTGCTCCACCAGGCGGCCGACGTCCGCCTCGCCGTCGGGCTCATGGCGGCCGGGACGCTCTTCTCGCTGCTCGGTAGCTGCGGTCTGGCGGTCCTCTCCTCGCGGGAAGAGTTCGCCCCGCGAGTGATCGTCGAGGCATCGACGAATCTTCTACGCGTCGCGCTCGGCTACGCGGCGTTGCGCGGCGGCCTCGGAGTGCCGGGAATCGCGGGAGCGATGATCGTCTCCTCCTTTTGCGGGGCGCTCGCCGGGCTGGCGCTCGTGCGCCGCCGCCGGGTCCGCTTCCTGACCTTCCGCTGGCGCCTCGTCGGCACGATGCTTCGGCGCTCCGCCTCCTTCGGCGTCGCCGGGATCCTCTTCGCGCTCTACTTCCGCATGAACGTGATGCTGCTGCCCGCGCTGCTCGACGATCACGCGACCGGGCTGTACGCGGCGACCTTCAAGGTCGTCGACCTGTGGATCCTCATCCCCGGGAGCGTCGCCGCCGCGATCTATCCGATCCTCTCGCGCGCGGCCGACCGCTCCGGCGCCTCGTTCACGTCGAGCTGCCGGCTCGCCTCGCACGGGCTTCTCGCCGTCACGATCCCCTTCGCGACGCTCCTCGCGTTCGATGCGGGACGATGGATCGACTGGGTCTACGGACCGGACTACGCCACGGCCGGCCCCTGCCTCGCGATACTGGTCGCCTGCCTGCCCCTCCTGTCGCTGAACCACATCGCGGGCGGCGCGCTGTACGCGCTCGGCCGGGCGCGCCAGGTGCTGCTGAGCGAGGCGATCGGCCTCGCCGCGAGCGTCGCCGCCGCTCTGCTCCTGATCCCGCGGGCCGGCTTGCGCGGAGCGGCTCTCGCCGCCGTGGCCACGCAGGCGCTCGTCGTGGGACGCAACCTGTGGCTTCTGCGCGATCGCTTCGGCGCGGTGGTCCTCGGCGAATCGCTCCTCCCGGCCGTTCCGGCGGCGTTCCTCGCTGCGGCGATCGTCGGGCCGCTGGGCGCGCCGCCGCTCCCGCGCTTGTTCCTCGGCGGCGCGATCTACGCGACGATCTGGATCGCCCTCGGCGGGATCCGCCCGATCGATCGCGAGTGGCTCGCGGCGAACGCCGGCGCGGGCCGGTCCCGCCGCCTTCTCGAGCGCCTCGGGTGGGTCCGCCAAGGGGACTGCGGGGCCCCCGGCAAGGAGCCGGCGCGCAGCCGCGCCGCCGGAGCCGGCCGATGACCCGCGGCCGCGCGCTCGCCTGCGTCCTCTTCGCGGCCGGCTCGCTCGCGATCGCCGGCCTGGCCGCGTGGCGCCCGCTCGTCGCGGCCGGAGCGGCAGGCGGGACCGCGCTGATCCTGCTGTCGATGCGCAGTCCGGCGGTGGGCCTCGTCACGATCCTCGCCGGGATCGCCCTCCTCGGATCCGACTCGATCCTGCGGCTGCGCCTCGGAGTCGAGATCGTCGAGGCGGACCTCGTCCTTCTCGCGGCGGGCGCCGGCGCGGCCGCGCGCTGGATCGCGGGCGGCGGATCGCTCCGCGCCACGCGCCTCGATATCGCGTTCGCCGCGTTCGCCGCGCTGGTCCTCTTCGGCGCCTATCGCGGGATCGCTCGCGGGGCAGACTTCCCTCTCCTTCGCTCGGAGCTGCGCCCGCCCCTCTACCTGCTCGTGACCTACGCCCTCGCGCGCGGCGCGATGGGGACTCGAACGGACGGTGGGGCGGCTTCGGCGCGCGGTTGGCGTCTCACGCACCGGGTCGTCTTCGCCGCGCTGATCGCCGTCAGCGTGGCGACCGCGGTGAAGGTCCTGTTCGTCTACGCCTCCGTTCCGCTCGGCATCCCGGGCGGAGAGGAGCAGCGGATCCTCGCGACCCGCGTCATGAACAGCAGCGGCGCGAAGCGGGTCATCGCGCACGGCGGAGAGATCTTCCCCGTCCTCGCGATTCTCCTGCTGCTCGCGAACGCGCCCCGGATCCGCCGGGCCGGCGCACGGGTGGCGATATGGTTCGCGCTCACCCCGCTCTTCCTCGCCCTCGCGATCTCGCTGACCCGGAGCTACTGGCTCGGCCTCGCCGCCGGCCTCGCCGCGCTCCTCCTCTGCCGGCCGCCGCGCAAAGGAATCGCCGCCCTCGCGGAGCTGTGCGGCTTCGCCACCGCCGCCGCCTGCGTCGTTCTTGTCGTCCAGAGGATGGTGGAAGGCTTCTCCCTGCGGGCGCTCTGGGAGCCGATCGGCGGGCGCCTCGGCGGACTTCTCGCCGGCCGCCCGGACACCTCCGCGCTCGAACGGCTCGCCGAGACCGAGGGGGTGAAGGAGGCGCTTCGCAGTTCCCCGTGGTTCGGCACCGGATGGGGAGGCACCTACGTCTTCTACTCGCCCGAGGCGCACGGCTTCCGGGAGTGGGAGTACATCCACAACAGCTACGCGCATTACCTCCTGAAGCTCGGGCTGGCCGGCGCGCTCGTGATCGGCGCGCTGCTCGCTCTCGGGAGCGCCGCGTTCGCCGGCTGGCTGCGCGCCGCGCCTGACGAGGAAGAGAAGGCCCTCGCGGCCGGGCTCCTCTCCGGCTTCGTCGCGATCCTCGCGATCTCGCTGACCGCTCCGTGGCTCACCCACTATGTCGGCTGCGCCTGGACGGGACTCGTCCTCGGGACGGCGGAGGCGAGGCGCTGCGCGTGCGCCGCGCGGACCGCCGTGCCCGCGACCGCGACGGCGCCGGCCGTGACCGCCACGGCCGTCACGCTCGCCGCGCCAGTGGTTCGCAACGCGCCTGCCGCGCCCGTGCCCGTCGCGCGCAGCGCGCAAGCGCCTGAGCCGACGCCCCGGGCCGCCGGCGCGCTTCTCGCGGAGCCCACGCCATGACGCCCCGCGACCGCCTCGCTCCGCGAGTCGCCTACGTCCTGGTGAACTGGAACACCGCGGATCTCCTCGACGAAGCGCTCTCCGCCCTCCGTCCCCTCGCCATCGGCGGAGAGGCCGAAGTGGTGGTGGTCGACAACGCCTCGAGCGACGGCAGCGCCGCCCTGGTCGAGCGCGCACATCCCTGGGCGGTGCGGATCGCCAACCGCGCGAACCTGGGTTTCGCCCGCGCCGCCAACCAAGGGATCGCCGCCACCCGCGCCTCCATCGTCTGCATCTTGAATCCGGACGTCGCGATCGAGCCGCGGGCGCTCCGCGCGTGCGCCGGAGTCCTCGCGGCCCGCCCCGACATCGGCGCGCTCGCCCCGTTGCTCCTCCGCGGCGACGGCTCCATCTGGGAATACGACGACCGCTTCCCGACGCGCGCACGACTGCTGCGCTACGCCCTGCTCGCTCCGCGCGACCCGGGACGGCTCCACGACGTCGGCCGCCTCCTCGGCCCGGAGCTGCACGAGACCGACTGGCTCGCCGGAGCGTGCCTGTTCCTGCGCCGCGACGCGCTCGAGCGGGCCGGCGCCTTCGACGAATCGTTCTTCCTCTATCGGGAAGACGTCGACCTCTGCCATCGCCTCCGCATCCACGGATTCCGGATCGCCCGCCACCGCGGCGTCTCGCTCGCGCATTCCGTCGCGCAATCCTCACGGCGCAATCCCGGGAGGGACGGAGGGCGGACCCGGATCGAGGGGATGCGGAGCCAGGTTCTCTACGCGCGCAAGCGCTTCGGGCTCCCCTTCGCCGTCGCGCTGGCCCTCGCCTTGCGCCTTTCGCTCCTTCCGCGCATGGCGAGGGCCTTGGCGCGTTCTTGCCTTCTGCGCGACGCCGCCGCGGCAGCCAAGCTGCGCTGGATGCGCCGCGCGTTCGTGGCGCTCGATCGTCCCGTTCCGGAACAACCGGCGTCCGAGGCGGGCGGGCCCGAGGAGGAGGAGGACTCGTGCGTGCAGCTCTAGCCGAGGCCCCGCGAGGCGGTGACGAGCGGATCCCCGACCACGCCGCCTTCTGGCGGCTTGCGGCCGACGACGCGCGCCTGATGCGCGACATCGAGCACCAGGTGCACCTGAAGCGCCCGCTCTACGCGGTCCTTCTCGAGGCGATCGCCGAGACGGAGGCCCGCCGCGTGCTCGAGGTCGGCGCCGGATCGACGATCGATTCCTGCTGGCTCGCCGCCCGGTGCGAGGCGGAGTTCCACGCGCTCGACGCCGCCGCGACGGCCGCCGAGCATGCGCGCCGGGTCGGGCGGCTTTTTCCCCGTCGGGTGCACCTGCATCGCGGGGATGGCTTCCGCGCTCCGTTCGCCGGCGGGACGTTCGACGTCCTGTTCCATCAGGGACTGCTGGAGCATTTCGCAAACCCACGGCCGCTGCTCGCCGAGAACGTGCGGCTGCTCCGTCCCGGCGGGATCCTGGTGGTGGACGTCCCGCAACGGTACAACCTCTACACGCTGCGCAAACGGCTCCGGATGCGGCGGGGGGATTGGCCTTGGGGCTGGGAACGCGAGTACACGCCGCGCGAGATCGAGCGGCTCGTCCTCGGGTTGCCGCTCGAGCTGCTCCGCCTTTCCGGATGGGGGTACGAGCGCTACTCGGCGCTCGCCCGCTGGCCGTGGCGGAAGGTCTCCTCGCGGCTCCCGCTCGAGCGGAGCGCGGCGCTGCGCTCGATCGACCGCCTGCACGCCCGCTTCCTCGAGCCGGTCTGGGAGGCCCCCTGGCGCGCGCTCGAGGAGCGCTTCGGTCCGTGGTGGCTCATGAACGTGACCGGCGTCTTCCGGAGGCTGCCGTGACCTCGCGAGACGCCGAGGACGTCGCCCGCGTCGCCGATGCCCCCGCCGTCGATGTCGCTGCCGCCGCGGTCGCCGCGGCCGATGTCGCCGCGGCCGATGTCGCCGCTGGAGCCGGCGAGCTGGCCGGCCGCCGCATCGCGATCGACGCCCGCTCGATCGGGACGGTGGAGACCGGCCCGGGAATCTACACGCGGCAGCTGGTCGAGCGCCTCTCGCGCCTCTGTCCCGCCGCCACCTTCCACCTCTATTGGGCGAAGCGCGAGCCGGGAACGATTCCGCCGGGCGGAGCGAATGTCGTCACGCGCGATCTCGGCCGGCCGGTCGGCCGCCGCGCGGGGAACCTGCTCTTCGAGCAGGTGCTGCTGCCGCGCGCGATCGTGCGCGACGGCTGCGACCTGCTCTGGTCGCCCGTCTTCGTCCTTCCGCTCTGGAAGGACCGCCCTCACGTCGTCACGATGCACGACGTCATCCCTCTCGTCTTCGCCCGCGAAGCGACTCTCGCCCGGCGCGCCGTCTACCACACCCTGCTTCGCGTCAGCGCGCGCCGGGCGGATCTCGTCCTCACCGTCTCGCAAGCGTCGGCTCGCGACCTCGAATCGCGTCTCGCAGTCCCGCGCGAGAGGATCGAAGCGATCCCGAACGGCTGCGAGCCGATCTTCCGCCCGCTCGGCGCGCACGAGGAGCCGGCGCTCCAGCATTGCCTCCGCGATCTCGGCATCCGGCGCCCGTACTTCCTCTCGACCGCCGGACTGCTGCCCCGCAAGAACGCGCACGGGATCTTGGAAGCCTTCGCGCGCGCGTTCGGCGCCGGAAGCCGCGCCCCCGCGCCGAGCCTCGTGCTGACCGGGCGGATCGGCGCCGGCGGCAACGGGGAGTACGTGGAGGAGCTGCGGCGCCGCTCGCGCATGCATGGGATCGAGGAGCGGGTCCGCTTCCCCGGCTTTCTCTCGCGCGAGCAGATCCGCCTGCTCTACGGCGGGGCGCTCGCCAGCGTCGACGCGTCGTTCTACGAGGGGTTCGGCTTCCCCGTGCTGGAATCGATGGCGTGCGGCTGTCCCGTCCTCGGATCGAACGCGTCGAGCCTACCCGAGGTCGGAGGGGAAGCGCTCCTGCGCTTCGACCCCGCGTCGATCGAGGAGATCGCCGCCGCGCTGGAGAGAATCGCGGGGGACGCCGGCCTGCGCCGGTCGATGACGGCGGCCGGGCTCGCCCGCGCCGGCCGGTTCGAATGGGAAGAGAGCGCCAGGGCCGTCGCCGCGGCTTTCGCCCGCGTCCTCGCCGGTCGCGTTCCTTCGATCGAGACGTCCGAAAGGAGGCGAGTCGCATGAGAGTCCTCGTCGCCGGCACCTTTCCCCACCTTCCCGGACATTTGGCGACCGGGACGGTCCGCGCCTTCGAGGAGATCGGCCATGAGGTGCGCCTGTTCGACTACCTCGGTTTCCGCGATCACGCCGTCTGGAAGCTGGGCAATCGGGCGCGCCTCAAGTTCCGCCCCCTCGGTCACGTCCTCTATCCCCCGCGGCGGCAGGGACTGCTTCGAGCGGTCGACGAGTTCCGCCCGCAGCTCCTGTTCGTGATCGGCGGCGAGGTGTTCGATGCGCGGACGATCCAGCGGATCTCGCGCCGCGGGATCCGCACGGCCCTGTGGATCGCCGACGACCCGTATCAGCGCGGCCGCGAGATCGTAGCGGCCCCCGCGTTCGATCTCGTCTACGTCTTCGACCCGTACTATCGAGAGGCGCTGCGCAAGCGCGGCGTCGCCCGCCCGCAGTACCTCCCCATGGCGTGCGATCCGAAGGTGCACCGGCCGATCCCGCTCTCCCAGGCGGAGCGCCGCGAGCTGGGAGGGATTCTCTGCTTCGTCGGCACCTGGTACCCGAACCGCGACCGGCTCCTGCGCGAGATCCGCGACCTTCCGCTCTCCATCTGGGGAGGCGGCTGGCCGCTCGCTCTCGCCCGCCGGCCCCTGCATCCGCTCGCGCCCCACTATCGAGGGAGGGCCAGCGGCGGGGAGATGGTCCGGATCTACAGCGGGCACCGCGCCGTGCTGAACATCCAGCATCCACAGTCGAAGCTCGCGCAAAACATGCGGACGTTCGAGGGCCCGGCCTGCGGCGCTCTCACGCTCACCGAATGGACCGAGGAGCTGCCGAACCTCTTCCGTGAAGGAGAGGAGATCGTCTCGTGGCGGAGCGTCGACGAGCTGCGCGGCAAGCTCCATCACCTCCTCGCCCGTCCCGAAAAGGCGCAGGCGATCGGCGCGCGGGGGCGCGAGCGCGCCCACCAGGACCATACCTACCGCTGCCGCATGAAGCGCGTCCTGGAGGACGCCGGGCTCGCCGACGCCGGGCGCGCCGACGCCGGGCGCGCGGGCGGCCGGAAGGAGCCGGCACGGAGGACGGCGGCGTGAGCGAAAAGGACGGCGCGCGCGCGAATGGCTGGGTAGGGGCCGGAGACGGCGCCCGGAACGTCCGCGTTCTCCAGGTCGTCTCTTCCTCCGCCATCGGGGGGATCGAACGGATGCTCCCGCGCCTGCGCGAACCGCTCCTCCGTGAAGGGATCGAGATCGAGGCGGCGGGGCTTGCGGGGGACGGTCCGGCGGCGTCCCTCGCCCGCCGCTGCGGACTCGCGTTCCACGCCGTCGCGGCCCGCCATCCCATCGAACAGATCCTGGCGCTGCGGGCGATCGTGCGCGCTGGCCGCTTCGACGTCCTGCACGCCTACGGGACCCGCGCCATCGCCGCCTCCCGGATCGCGGCCCATCTCGCCGCGGCAGGCTCCGGACCGCGCCCGCGTGTCGTCACCGGGCTGTTGAGCACGAACGCGGACCGTTCACGCGCCCAGTGGATCGCGGAGCGCGTGACGAGGATCGGCAACGACCTTCACGTCGCCAACGCCGCCGCGGTGGCGCGCGCGCGCATCGCGTCCGACCGCCTCGCTCCGGCTTCGGTGTGCGTCGTCCACGACGGGATCGAGGTCCACGATGACTTCGCCTCCGCCTCTGGCGTGGCGCCCCTCCGCGCCGCCGTGCGCCGCTCGCTCGGAATCGACGCAAACGATCCGGTCGCGCTCTGCGTCGCGAACCTTCGCCCGATGAAGGGGCACGCCACGCTTCTCGACGCGTTCACGCACGTTCGCGAGGAGCACCCGGGCGCCCGCCTGCTTCTCGCTGGAGAGGATCGCATGGGCGGCGCGGTCCAGCGGCGCGCCGCCGCGGCCGGTCTCGCCGGCTCCGTCCTCTTCCTCGGCCCGCGTCCGGACGTCGACGCGCTTCTCGCGGCCTCGGACCTGTTCGTCCTCTCCTCGGATTGGGAGGGACTGCCGATCTCGATCCTCGAGGCGATGCGCGCACGCCGGCCGGTCGTGGCGACGGCGGTCAGCGGGATTCCCGAAGCGATCCGCGATGGGATCGAGGGCATCCTTGTCCCCCCTCGCGACCCGGAAGCCCTCGCCCGCGCGATCGCCGCGCTCTTCGCCGATCCCACGCGAGCCGCCCGCATGGGAGAGGCGGGCCGCGCTCGCTTCGAGGCCCAGTTCACGACCCGCCGGTCCGCGGCGGCCCTCGCCGCCGTCTACCGGAATCTTCTCGCGCGGCAGCGATACCGCTCGCACGCCGCCACAGGACGCAAGGGGATGTCCGCACGTTTCGCTTGTGAGCCCCTCGCAGCCACCGCCATGGAATCGGAGGAACGATGAGTCAGGAGACCGCGCCAGGAATCGGAAGGATCCTCGTCGAGAGGAAAGCGCTCTTTGCCGGAGTCTTCCTCGCCTTCCTCGCGATCGTGGTGCTCGTGACCTGGCGGATGCCGCCGGTCTTCGAGGCGAAGACGGCCGTCCTGCTCGACACGAACCAGGCGCAGGATCAGATCAGTCTCGTCACGGGGCAGAACCCGTTCCAGCCGCGCTCCGACACGAACAACGAGATCCAGACGCTTCGCAGCCGCGCGCTCGCCGCCGCGGTCGCGCGCCGCCTCGCCTCGGACGATCCCGGCAACGACGCGAGCCTTGGGGCTGGTCGGAGCCATCGGAAACTTCCGAGCCTTCGAGGCCTTCCGGGCCTTCCGGGCCTTCCGGCCGATTCGCTCCTGCGCGCCGCCTGGATCCTCGATCACACGACGATCCGGCCCCTCCAAGGCTCCGACGTCGTCGAGATCCGCGCGCAGGCATCCACGCCGCGCGAGGCGGCGGGGATCGCCAACGCCTGCGCCGACGTCTACATCGAGATCTCCGGCGACCGCGCCCGCTCCGAGGTGCGGCGCGTCCGCGAGTTCCTCGCCGAGCAGGTCGCGCTCGTCCGCGACCGCCTGCAGGGGAGCGAGACGAGCCTGCGCGACGTGCGGCGGCAGTCGAACGTCGCGAGCCTCGAGGACGAGACGCGCGCGCTCGTCGAGCAGGTTTCGACGTTCGAGGTCTCCTACAACCAGGCGCGCGCCGACCTGCTCGCCCATCAGGAGCGGCTGCGCCTGCTGCAGGGCCGGCTCGACGCCGCGCAGTCCCGCCTCGCCGACGAGATCCCGGTCGTGACCGGGCCGATCGTGAACCAGCTTCGCGCCGAGCTGGCCGATCGCATGACCTATCGCGAGAAGTTCCTCGCGCAAGGCTACGACCCCGACCATCCGAAAATGCAGGAGCTGGAGGCGGAGATCGGGGAGATCCGCGCACGGCTCGCCGCGACGGTGGGCGAGGTCGTCAAGGGGAAGGACCTGCCGTTCGATCCGCTCGCGCAGTTCGAGGACCTCCTCGACCAGATCCTCGTCGAGGAGGTGGAGACGAGCGCGCTGCAGGCACGCGTCGAGGCGCTGAAGGGATCGATGGACGAGCACGCGCGCCGCCTCGCCGGCGTGCCGGAGAAGTCGTATCGGATGGGGCAACTCGCCTACAACGCGGAGGTCGATCAGAAGATCCTCGCGATGCTCCTCCAGCGCTACGAGGAGGCGCGGATCGAGGAGGCGGGGATGGTCGGAACGGCGCGGATCATCGACCGGGCCTCGGTCCCGAGATTCCCCGTGCGGCCCGATTGGCGGCTCAACCTGTTCTTCGGGGTTCTGCTCGGCGGGATCGTCGCCACCTTCGCCTGCCTGCTCGCCGATCGCCTGCACCACCGCGTCCAGTCGGTGCACGAGGCGTCGCGCCTCTCGGGGCTCGCCGCGACCGGCCGGATCCCCGCGATCGCCACAACCGATCTGAAGGAATGGGCGGTCCAGCTCAAGGCGGGACCGATCCGGCGCGCGCGGCTCCGCCGCAAGCGCAAGCTTCTCGTCGCCTCCGGCTCGCTCATCCTCGCGATGAATCCCTGGTCACGGACGGTCGAGGCCTTCCGCTCGCTGCGGCTCGCGCTCGTGCGGCAGTCCGGTCCCGAGGCGAAATGTCTCGTCGTCACGAGCCCGGGGCTGGGCGACGGCAAGACGATGGTCTCCTGCAACCTCGCGCTCGTCCTCGCCGGCGCCGGCTCGCGCGTGCTCCTGGTCGACGCCGACCTGCGCCGCCCGCAGGTTGCGCGACGCTTCCGCGTGCGTCCTCGCTACGGCCTGGTCGATCTGCTCGTGGGCCGGATCCGTCCCGGCGAGGCGATCGTAACCACCAGCTTGCACAATCTGAGCCTCCTCGCCCTCGACGGCCCCGCGGAGAATCCGTACGACGTGCTGACGAGTCCGCGCCTCGCTCCGCTCTTCGAGGAGCTGCGCGCCGCATACGACTATGTGATCGTCGACGCGCCACCGATCCTGCCGGTCGCCGATACCGGCATTCTGAGCGGGGCCGCGGACGCGACGCTCCTCGTCGTGCGGGCCCGCCATAGCGACTGCGAGGCGCTCGCCCATGCCGGCCAGGTGCTGCGGTCGCTCGGCGTCACGATCGCCGGGATGGTCTGGAACGCCGACCCGGCGCCGATCGGCGGCAAGCGCTACGGCGGCTATTACTATCACCGTCCCGAACGGCGCCTGCTCGAGGCGACGACCGGGGGAAGCGCGGCAGGCAGCGGGGCCAGCGGCGCCTATGGCGCCAACGGGACCCACGGGACCAATGGCGGCAACGGCGGCAACGGCTCGGGACGGCCGGCGGAGCACGCGGGATCGCCCCGGCCCGACGGCGACCGGGAGCGGCGCGCCGCGTGAGGAGCGGGCGGAGCGGGCGGATCGAGAAGAGCGGCCGGAGCGGGCGGAGCGGGCGAAGCGAGCGTGGCGGGCGGATTCCGATCTGCCGCGTGCAGAGCCGGATCTGCGTCGGCGGCCCGGCGCAGCAGACGATCCTGCTCTCGTCCCGGCTGAATCCCTCGCGCTTCCGGACCGTCCTGATCGGCGGTGCGACGGAGCCAGGCGAGAAGGACCTCCTCGATGCGGCGCGGGCGATCGGCGTGCGGGCGCACCGGCTTGGTAGGATGCGCCGGAGCGTCCATCCGGTGCGCGACGTCGCCGCATTCGCCGATCTCTGCCGGATCTTCCGGCGGGAGCGGCCTTGGATCGTCCACACGCATACCGCGAAGGCCGGCGCCCTCGGCCGGCTTGCGGCGCGCGCGTGCGGCGTGCCGATCGTCGTCCACACCTTCCATGGACATGTCCTCGACGGCTATTTCGCAGCCCCGGTCAGCCAGGCGTTCACCGAGGCGGAGCGGATGCTCGCGGCGGTCAGCGACCGGATCGTCGTGATCTCCGAGAGCCAGAAGCGCGAGCTGTGCGAACGGCATCGCGTCGCCCCGCCCGAGAAGGTGCGGGTCGTGCCGCTGGGGTTGGACCTCGCCCGCTTCGCCGCGTCGAGCGCGCTGCGCCGTTCGCTGCGGGCCGAGATCGGGGCGGGCGCACGGGAACGGCTGGTCGGTTGGGTGGGACGATTGACGGATGTGAAGAACCCCGACCTGCTTCTGCAGGCGGCGTCGGCCGCCATCGAGACGCTTCCCCATCCCGTCCGGTTCGTCGTCGTCGGGGATGGCGCGCTACGCGGGCCGCTCGAAGAGCAGGCGCGTTCGCTCGGCCTTGCCGGACGCATCACCTTCCTCGGCTACCGGACCGATCTCGATCGAATCCTCGCCGATCTCGACCTTCTGCTGCTCACCTCGAAGAACGAGGGGACGCCGGTCGCCGTGATCGAAGCGATGGCGGCGGGCATCCCGGTCGTCTGCACGAGCGTGGGTGGGGTGCCGGAGATCGTGCGCGGCTATCCGCTGGCGACGCTCGTCGCCGATCGCGATCCGCGGGCTCTCGCCGCGGCGATGCGGCGCTACCTCGATCGTCCAGGGCAGCGCGCGGAACGCTCGGACGTCGCAAAGGTCGTGCAACGCTTCGGCGCCGATCGCCTGCTACGCGACATCGAGGCGCTCTACGACGAGCTGCTCGAGGAGAAAGGGATCCGGGGCGGCTCGCTCCGGGGCGAGCCGATCCGAAACCGGCGCGCCTCACGAGCCGCCTAGCACAGACCCGAACCGTTGCCTATCGGCCACGAGGGCGCGCCTTTCTCGAGCGTCTCGCGTGCCGAGGACCCTTCGATCCCGTTCCCGCCGCCAAACGTCTCCACCCTCCGCGTGGCGGCGAGAATCGCCGGAGAGAGTGAGGCCGGGACAGGGGTGATCGGTCCGAAGACGGGCGATGCGTGGAGCGCGGCCAGGCGCAGCAGCGTCCCCGTCAGGTACCAGTTCGTGCGGGCAGGGTCGAGGGACCGAACGGCCTCGTACCCATGGAGCAGGCGGCGGATCCCCGCGTAGCACTTCTCGCGCGGGCAGCGTCCTGCTTCGGCCTCGAGCAGCAGATGCGCCAGGAGATTCGCCACGTCCCGCTCGGCATCCCCCGAACAGACGCTGTCCCAGTCGAGGAGCGCGAATGGGAAAGCCTCCTCGTCCCGATCACGGCACAGGATCTGCCGGAGATGAAGGTCCCCGTGGAGACAGACGAGCGGGCGATCCGCTTCGTCGAGTTCCGCCGGACGCTGCTCCCACCAGTCGCGCATCCTCTCGTCGAAGGAGGCGAGCAGCTCCGGCCGGTTGTCCTTCAAGTAGCGATCCCGTGCATGAAGGATCTGCTCTCTCTCGAACGCCGGGCCTCGCGCCTCGCCGCACAAAGGGAGAAGCAGGTGCAGGCGTCCCAGCGCCAGCCCGAATTGCGCCAGCGTGTCGCCGGAAGTCTCCGTACCGAGGATGCCGACGAGAGGAGTGCCCGGCGCGTACTTCGTGAGGAGCGCCCGGAAGCGCGGGAGCCAGACGACCGGCAACGGAACCTGGACACCCGCCTGCGCGGCGCGGTCCGCCAGCTCGAAGAGGCCGGGATCGTAGAGACGTTTCCACGCCGAAGAGGACCGGCAGAGCTTCGCGTACCACACCGCGACTGCCTCGTCCCGGGTGATGTCCGCATCGCTGCCATCTCCCGGTCCGCCTTCTTCCACCTCGATCCGCAGGACGGCGCGCTGGCCGGGCCGTTGCTTGACGACGGCAGCGCGGACGCGTGCGGACCGGCTCGCGATCCCGTTCGCCCGCAGGTCTCGCACGAATCGCCGCGCCCCGTCCGGTTCCAGAAGCCGCTCCACTCCTCGCACCGCGGGATCGGGAGACAGGCTTCCCTCCAGATGGAACCTCATGGACACCATACCGTCCCCTCCCTGGGTCCCTGGGACGGCCTGCCTTCGTTCGTGCCGGAGGCGGCCACCCCCTGGATCTCCGAAAGCACTCGAAACAGCGAATCGGTGGCGAGCAGGCGATCCGGGGAGCCATCCTCGATCAGCTCTCCCCGATCGAGGACGAGGACCCGGTCTGCTCCGCGAAACGTGGAGAAGCGATGCGCGATCGTGATCGTGGTCCGGCGGTGCAGCAAGCGATCGAGGCTGTCGAGCACCTCCCGCTCGCTCCTCGCGTCGAGACCCGTCGTCGGCTCGTCGAGCAGGAGAATCGGCGCGTCCTTCAGGGTCGCGCGGGCGATCGCGATCCTTTGACGCTGCCCGCCCGAGAGGGACTGGCCACGGGACTGGATCCTCGTGTCGAGCCCATGCGGGAGCGAGGCGAACCAGTCCTCCAAGGCCGCGGCCCGGAGCGCGAGGATCAGTTCCTCATCGCTCGCCTCGGGCTTGCCGTACAGCAGGTTCTCGCGCACCGTGGCGGCGACGAGGAAAGGCTCCTGCGGAAGAAGGGTGATCTGACGCCGCAGGCTCGCGAGGGTATAGTGCCGGACCTTCCGGCCGTCGATCTCGATCCGGCCCGAAGCCGGGCGGTAGAAGCGGAGCAGCAGCGCGAACAGGGTGGACTTCCCCGCGCCCGTCGGCCCGACCAGCGCGATCCGCTCCCCGGGCCGAATGTGGAAGCTGACGTCCCGCAGCGCGGTCGTCCCGTTCTCGTACGTGAAGCCGACGTTCGTGAAACGGATCTCTCCCCGCAGGGGCGGGGCGACGACGGCATCCTTGCTGTCGCGCGTCTCCCTCTTCGCCCGGAGGATCTCCAGCACCCTCTCCGCCGCGGCCGAAGCGCGCGCCGTTCGCTCCGCCACCTTCGCGATTCCGCGCACCGGACGATAGAGGGTTCTCAGGTAGGCGAGGAAGACGAGGAACTCTCCGGGCGTCAGAGAGCCGCCCAGCACCTGGCGCGCCCCGATCCAGAGGACCAGACAGGTTCCGAGCGCCACGCTGATCTCCACCATCCGCTGCATGCCCGCCTCGAGACGCGCGCCACGCAGGCCCGCGCGCGCGCTCCTCTTCGACAGGTGCCGGAATCGCTCATCCTCGAGAGCCTCCGCGGTGTACGCCTGGATCATCGGCATCGAGAGCAGCACTTCCTCGAGCGAGGAAGCGAGCGACCCCTCGCGGCGGCGTTGCGCGCGAGCGGCCGCCACCATCTTCGTGCGGAAGGAGCGGAACAGGAGGAACAGCAGCGGAGCCAGCACGACCGCCACGAGCGTGAGCGGCGGGCTGACCGTCAGCATGAGAGCGAGGACGGCGATCAGGACGAGCATCTGCGTCGCGAGAGTGACCAGGCTTGCCAGGATCATCTCGCGCAGCAGGATCATGTCGCCCGTCAGTCGCATCAGCAGGTCGCCGCTGGTGGTGCGGTGATGGAACGGGAGGGAGAGGCGCTGCAGCTGATGGAACACGTCCTCGCGCATCGATCGCACCACGTCCTGCCCGATCCTCGCGATCATCACGCTCTGGATGTAGTAGACGAAACCGGAGAGGCTCGCGACCCCGAGCAAGGCGAGCGATCCGAGGGCGAGCAGCGTCCCGCGATCCCCTCCCGCGAGTTTCAGCACGTCGATGCCGAGGAAGTGGACTGTCTTGCCCAGCAAGACGCCATCGAAGACGATCTGCAGCGGCCACGGCTCGAGCAGACGCAGCGACGCGTACAGCGCCGAGAGCAGGATCACGATCGCCAGCCGGCCACGATGCGGGCGGAGATAGACGCGGAACTCGCTCTGAAGGCGCAGGGCGCGCCGCAAGTCCCGTAGTCGCCGGCGCACCGTCGCGATCATGAGCCGGCCCGGGAGGCGGTGGACTGTCCGCGCGCCTCGCAAGGAGCGCCGGCGAGGAGAGCCGCCTCGGCATGGGCCGGAACGGCGGCGGACACGCAGCCGCCCCGTGCCTGCGCCGGGGCGGCCTGCGCCGGCGCGGTCTCCTCCTCGGGCACGAAGATCCCGGATGGCGCGATTCCCGCTTCCGCTCCCGCTTCGGATCGTTCGGCCGGCCGGGAGATCCCTGGCGGCACAGCGGGGGCGGGCCATCCCGCGAGCGATCGAAGAAACAGCTTCCGCAACGACCCGACGTTGGCGTGCAGGTTGAACTGCCGCTCCGCCCGCGCCCGGGCGGCGTGCGCGATCCGCTCCGCGAGGATGGGGCGCGTGAGGAGCTGTTCGATCCGGCCGGCGAGGGCCTCGACGTCCCCCGGCTCGGTCAGAAATCCTTCCACCCCGTCCTCGATCGCTTCAGGGATCCCCGAAACGCGCGTGGAGACGATTGGCAGGCCGCTCGCCATCGCCTCCATGAGCACGATGGGGATCCCGTCCTGGTCCCCGTCGCCGCTTACGACGCATGGCTGCGCCAGGACGCGCGCGGCGGGGTAAAGACGGCTCTTCAGGCGAGTCAAAGGCACCGGTCCTGCCAGACGGACCCGACCGGCGAGCCGCGCCGTTCGGATTCGATCCTGCAGCCGGTCCTTCTCCGGACCCTCACCGGCCACGATGCATCGAAACGCGACCCCACGGTCGCGCAACGTTGCCAAAGCTTCGATCAGCGGATGGAATCCCTTCTTCTCGACCAGGCGCCCGACCGCGAGAATCAGAGGCACTCGAACGGACGGACGGGCCGAGGGGGGCACGAAGGGGAACTCCTCGAGGCGCAGCCCGAGATAGATCGTCCGGATCCTCCCCTCCTTGACCCTGAATCCGAGGCTGCCGAGGAAGTCCTCGTTGCGCTTGCTGACCGAGACGACGAAACGCGCGAGCTTCACCCGCTTCTTCAGCTTGTGGCTCTCGGTGTGCTGGTGCCCGCTCCAGTAGAGATCCTTCGCATGCGCCGTGAAGGAGAACGGAATCCCGCTGATCATCGAGGCGAGCTTCGCGACTCGCGTCGGACCGCTCGCGAAGTGCGCATGGAGGTGCCCGATCCCCTCGCGCCGCGAGCGGTCGGCGACGAATGCCGCCTGCCACAGCTTGACGAGCGCCCGGTGGTCGCGGCGCCCGACGGCGAAACGGAAGGCGCGGAACGAGCCGCGCGGATGGTGGATCAGGCATCGGATGGCGGCGGGGACCGCGCCGCGGGCGGCCAGGCCGCACGGCAGCACGCTCACCCGCGCTCGGACCCGGTCCACATCGTCCTGCCGCCGGCCTGCCGGCTGCTTCATCGAGAAGACGCGGATCTCGAGCCCCTGGCGCTCCAGCTCGACGATCTCCGAGACGATGAAAGTCTCCGAGAAGCGGGGAAACATCTTGAGCACGTAGGCGACGCGCGTCGACGTGGCGGGCGGCCGGGCCGCGCCGCCGCTCCGCCGCTGTCGCGCCTCGAGGAGAATCGTTCGGACCCGGCCCGACCAATCCTCGCGAGCCGCGCGGTCGGCGGCCGCCTTCCCCATCGCCTCACGCCGACGCGGGTCTCGGGCGAGGTCGAGGATCGCATCGCGCAGAGCCGCACGATCCCCGGGAGGGAGGAGAAGACCGCATTCCGGTGTGACGAGGTCCGGTAGGTCCGCGATCCGGGAAGCGAGGACGGGCCGCCCGACGGCGAGATACTCGAGGACCTTCAGCGGCGAGAAGTAGGGGTTCGGCTGCGGCAGGTACGGGGCGACGAGGATGTCGCATGCCCGGAGCATGGACGGAACTTCCCGCTGAGGCACCGCACCGGTCAGGCGGACGACGGAGGCGAGGCCGCGGCGCCGCGCACGCCTTTCGATCTCCTTCCTCTCCGGACCGTCCCCGATGATGCAGAGGCGGAGGCGCGGATCCCTTTCCATGGCGCGCTCGAACGCGGCGAGCAGCAGAGCTCCTCCGTGCCATGGCTTGAGGGAGCCAGCGAAGCCAACGATGATCTCCTCTTCGCTCCACTCCCACGAGCGGCGCCTCTCGACAACGCCCGGGACGCCGGGACGGAAGAGCCCGGTGTCGACCGCATTCGGAAGGACCGACAACCGCTCGGGAGATACGCCGGCATCGAGAGCCCATCTCCGGAGCGGGTGCGAGACCACAAATACGTGGTCGGCATGGCGGAGGATCCAGCGCTCGAGTCGCCGCGTCAGCCACCGGAACCGAAGCCCGCGATACGCCGCCTCCTCATCCGCCAGCGGGGCGTTGACCTCGAGGAGCCATGGGACCCGGCGGCGACGGCACGCGAGTCCGGTCGCGATCGAGCAGAGCGAATAGCGCTCGTACACGAAGTCGGGGCGGAAGTCGGAGAGCAGTTGCTGCACCCGGCGATGCATCGGGCCGTTCCATGCGAGGCGCCTCACCTCTTTGGCCCATGCGTAGAGAGACCGGCGCTCCCGGGAGCGGTCAACGAGGGCGCCGGCCCACCGAGGGCAGGAGACGATGTCGATGGGGGGGTCGAATCGATTCCCGCCCTCCGAAGCCTCCTCGCCAGCCGATGGAGTCACGACGCGCACGGCGAGGCCCGCCTCCACGAGACCGTTGGCGATCGCGCGGACGTGGGCCGAGGCGCCCTTGTGTCCCCGGACCGGCACTCCCAGGTCGGCGCTCACGTACAGAGCGCGCGTCGCTCTGCAGTGGCGGCGAAGCAGTTCGGCCAGAGCTCCGCTGTTCGCATGAAGATCGAACCGCTCGGCCACGTCGAGGCGAGCGCGCGCCGCCCGGCCTGCCGCGGCCGGCGCATCCTCCAGCACCGCGTCGATCGCGCGCGCGAGCTGCGCCGGAGCGCCCGGATCGACGAGCAGACCGTTTTCGCCGTCGCGGATCAGCTCGGGGATGGCCGAGACCCGGGTGCTGACGACCGGCACCCCCATCGCCATCGCTTCCACGAGGACGTTGGGGATTCCGTCGCGGTCCCCATTGTCGAGGACGATGGAAGGGAGCACGAGCAGCCGGGCGCCCGCATATTCCCGGCTGACCTGATCGGGAGGCAGGCTCCCGAGAAACCGCGCGCGACCCGCGACGCCGAGGCGACCGGCGAGGTCCGTCAGGGGGCCGCGCTGCGGTCCATCGCCGACGAAGACGAGACGGAAGTCCAGCCGCTTCTCCTGCAGGATCGCGGCCGCGCGAAGCAGGTCGTCGAAGCCTTTCTTCGGGACGAGCCGCCCGACGGCGAGGATCGTGGGCGGCCCGTCGCCCATCGATGCACCGCCCGCTCGGGACCCTGACCCTTCGCGAGACGTCGGGTGAAGCGGCGGGCCGAAACGCTCCAGGTCGACTCCGTGATACCCGACGTGGACATCCGTCGCGCTGCCCAGCGATCGGAGGTAGCGGCCGTTCGCTTCCGTGCAGGTCCACACGAAGCGGGCAGCGTCCATCTTGTTGCGAAGCGATCGACGATCCGAGAGGTAGAGGTCCTTCGCATGAGCGGCAAAGCTCCATGGAATCCCGGTCAGGCGGCTCGCCCACCAGACGACGCTGGCGGGAACGTGGGCGAAGCCGGCATGCAGGTGTCGGACCTCGTTGTCCAAGCACCATTCCGCCACAGCGCCCGCCTGCAGGAACCTCTTCCAGGCAGATCCCGAAAACCGGCGCGCGACGAGCCCAAAGGTCCGCAGATAGCGGCCGGCATCCCGGCGCAAGAGACGGCGATGCGATCGGACGAGGGAAGCGAACCCGGTTCCGTTCCGGTAGTGAGGCACCTGGATCGTATCCGCGAGCAGCGCGCGAGACTCTTCCGACTGGACGGCGCCGGTCGGCGGGAGCAGCGAAAGCACCCGCACGTCGAGGCCGCGGCGCTTCAGCTCGAGAAGCTCATTTGTGACGAATGTCTCCGAGAGTCGGGGAAACATCTTCACGACATACGCGATCGGTCCTCTCCCCCGATCATCTCCTGGCACCGGGCTCATGGGATCGACTCCGAGAAGAGGAACGACCGGCGGGAGGTGGTCCATTCGATCACCGAGCCATCGATCTCCATCCGGAGCTTCCAGCTGTAGGCGCCGGGCGAGGCCGGCCGGTTCGTCCCCGATCCCCGGTTCTGCAGGCCGTTCCAGCGGACGCTCGCCGCGCCGACCTTCTCGGAATACCAGACCGGATCGCCCTGACCGTCATAGACGCGCACCTGGATCGTCACGCCCTGGACCTGCGGAGGAAGCTGCGGCGCGATCCAGGAGAAGGTGAGCGGGGCTGCGGGACTCGCCACAGGCAAGGTGTCTCCGTCGGCGGGCGAGCCAAGCGCGAGACCGCGCAACGACATCTCGAGCGGCGGGGCCTCGAGCGAGGTGTCCGGAGTCCCGAACGCAAATGGATAGGTCACGCTCGAGAAGTCGGCAGGGTCGTTCGAGCGCGCTTCCAGAGTCCACTCCCCCGCTCCCACCTCGCTGAATGCGTAGCGGCCGTCTGGCGCCGTTCGGTCCTCGCTCCTCGCCGAATCGGTCGCCGTTTCGAGGAGCCTCACTTTCAGCCCCTCGGCCGGGGCGCCGGCCCGTACGACCGTGCCCTGAACGTTCGGAAACGGAACGATGGGGCCCAGCTCCTCCCGCAGGTCGGGCGAGCAGCCGAGGACCGGCAGGAGCAGGAGGGCCGCGAGAGATGGAACGATTCTCTTCATCGCCTCAAATCATGCCTCAAGGTATCCGGACGAGACGCGTGCTCGTCCGTCGATCGAGCTCGCCGACACGGATCCAGTAGACTCCCGCCGGCACTCGCCGGCCGGCCATGTCCCGGCCGTCCCACACGGCGATCCCCTCCCCCGCCGCAGCCTGAAGCGAACGGATCCTTCGTCCGGAAGGATCGAGGATCAGGATCGGCGCGTCCCCGAGCCGACCCGCCCCCCGCGGATCGAGCAGGTGGATCGAAACGGGCGAGTCGCCTCGGACGGGGTTGGGGCTGAGGGCGAGGCCTACCGTCGAAGTGGCGGCGTCGCCGCCGGCGGAGGCGGGATTCACGTACCCGATCGCGTAGAGGTTGCCGTTCATGGCTCCCACGTAGGCGATCCGGTTCGGTCCGATCGCGGGCGAGGAGCGGACCGGCGCTCCCAAGTTGCACGACCAGAGGAGCGTGCCCGCTTTGACCGCGTAGAGGTACCCGCTGTCCGAGCCGCAGAGGACAATGTCCTGGCCGTCGTAGTCGGAAGTTACGGCGGGCGAGGAGTAGATCTTCGCTCCGGTCTCGTAAGAGAACGAGGGGCTCCCGTCGTCGTGGAAGCAGGAGATCTTCGTGTCGACGCCCAGGTAGATCTTCCCGGTGGAGCCGAATGCAGGCGAGGAGCGGAGATTGTTCCCGGTGTAGGTCGCCCAGTTGAACGTCCCGTCGATCGAGAAGTCGTAGAGGAAGCCATCGGACGACGCGACGATGACATGGTTCTGCCGGATCGCGGGCGCGGTCTTGATCGGGCCGCCCGTAGCCACCTCCCAGCGAAGGCTGCCATTGGGCCAAAGCGCTCTCACCATCCCGTCATGCGATCCGAAGACGATGGTGCCGTCCGCTGCCAGGGCGGGCGAGGAGCGGACGGTGTCGCCGGTCGCGAACGTGAACTTGACCGATCCGTCGGCGCGAACGGCCCAGAGACTGCCATCGTCGCTGCCGGCGTAGATCGTCCCATCGGGCGCGATCGCCGGGGATGTCTTCACGGCTGCGCCTGTTTGCACGCTCCAAGCCAGGCGTCCGCTCGGCCAGACCGCGTAGAGTTTGCCGTCTCCCGCCCCGAAGTAGACCGTCCCGTTGGACCTGACTGCCGGGCTGCTGTAGCGGATGTTCCCGAGCGCGTGGTAGTTCCAGCGCTCGTTCCCCCACAGATCGAACGCCCAAAGCTCCTTTCCCTGGTCACCGACCAAAACCGTCGCCGACGATGTGACGGCGGGGGAGGAGAACTCCACCGTGTCGCTCAGCGATCTCGTCCAGGCGATGACGCCGATCTCCGGTGCGAGGAGGGGAGAAAGCCCCGTGTGGCCCGCATCGCGATGGAACATCGGCCAGCTTCCCGAATCGAGCGACGCCCTGAGGGGTGCCGCCATCCCCGCGATCGAGGAGAGCAGGACGGCGAGAAGGACCGCGCGGAGAGGCTGCGACCTCGGAGCGATGCGCAGCGCGCAACCGTTGCCTTTCCTTTGAATCACCTTGAGAACTCCCATTGCACCCCGAGCGAGATCAGGGTGTCGTCATACTCCCCCTCCTCGTTGGAGGATTGTGCCCCGGACGGCAGATGCACCCGGCGCAAGCTCCCTTCGTAGGAGACGAAGGGAACGAATGCGCCCATGGGACGGCCGATGCGAACATCCCAGCTGACGATCCGGTCGTTGCGGTGATAGCGGCTCGAGTCGGTCGGATCGTCTGTCGTGTAGTCGCGGAACTTCCACCGGGTGCCCGCCTGCATCTCCCAGGGACCGGCCGGCAGGCCCGGCTCGGCGCTCAGGCGCAGCCCGGTGATCGCCTGCCGATGGGAGCGGTCGAGCCCAGGCTCGCGATTCGGCGCCACGGTGCGGCTGCCTCCGACGAACCCGGCGCCGATGAGATCGATCGACGAGACGAGGGGCACTTCGACATTGAGGCCGGCGGTCCACGTCTCTTCGTCCCGTTCGCGGAACCAGCGAATCCTCCGTTCGGTCTCGTAGTCGATCGAAGCCTCCAGGCGCGTGCCGGCGAAAGGCCGGGAGTGCGCGATCTCCAGCTCCATCTGGCGCGACGCCTCCGGACGGAATTGCGGCTCGCCCGGGAGGGCTTCCTTGTTCGTCCGGTGACGGAGATAGATCTGGGGACAATACGCAGCGGACAGGTCGATCCTCGATCCATCGGGGAGCTTCTGGCGCAGCCCGATGGCATACACTCCCGACCCGACGATCGACTCGTGAAGCGCCTCGAAGCGTTCGTACGAGCCCTCGATGCGAAGGCTCTTGTAGAACGACGGCACCTCCCAGCGACCCCAGAAGCCGGCACGGGCGCGCGCATCCTCCAGACGATCGACGGCGAAGAAGGAGTCCCCTCCGCCGGTGTCGAAAGCCCGCGTTTCGGCGGTGGACGAAGAAAGCAGATTCGAATCCCAGCCGAAAGCCACTTCTCCTCCCCAGGACGATGGACGGAGCGGGGAGGAGCGGGCGCTCGAGCCGGCAGGCGCGCCGAGGAGAGCTCCCGCGAGGAGAAGGATCGCGAGGCAGCCAGCGCGGAGGCGGGCCGCCGAGAACGCCGGCGAGAGATGGCCCGCCGAGAAGGCCGCCGAGAGGCACACCGAGAGGCGCGCCGCTGAGCCGTTCCGTTTGGTTCGAGAGTCACGCACGGCGGTCCTCAGGATTCCGACTGGCGCGAGCCCGCCGGGATGCGGGCCGAGGTCCCCGGCCGGAGCCACACGTCGTGGCCGCCCGTGGATGGCGCGCTTGCGCCCCCACCCCGCGGGGATGGGGCGGGCGCGGCGCGCGCGCGTTGCGCGGGCTGCGAGACCACGACCGCCGGCGGGCGCTCGAGCTCCGGGCAGAGCGAGCCCGCCTCCTCAGCGAGTCGCGCGAACCCGCCGACCACCGGCATCTGCCCCTGGTCGATCCACGGGCCTTGCTCCAAGGCCCGCCGGATCGCGGCGGCGATCTCGCCCGGCTCCGATTCGATCGAGGGGAGGACTCGAACCAGACCTCGGCGCTCGAACGCCTCGGCGCGCAGGAGCTGCTCGATCCTCGGGGTCCGGCGAGGCACGACGAGCGCGGCCCGGGCGTGGGATAGGATCTCGCAGCAGGTGTTGTATCCCGCCATCGCGACGACGAGGTCGGCCCGTGACATCCGCGCCGGCAGATCGGGCACGAACTCGTGAACGAGCGCGCCAATCTGCATCGCCCGTGCGGCGATCCGCCGCTTCCCCTCCGGATCCATGAGAGGACCCGTCACGACCTCGATCCGCGCCGACGCCCGGGGCCGCCGCCCCGACACTTCGTCGATAGCGCCGTCCGAGAGGCCGAGGAGCGCCCGCTCCAGGAACCCCGCGCCATCGCCGCCTCCTCCGACGGTGAGGAGAATTCGAGGCGCACGGGTCCTCTTCGTTCCGGGCCGCTTCGATGCCCGCACTTCCGGCGTGCCGTACCCGAGATGGACGGTCTTCGACGACGGCAAGTCGTAGGCCGCTGCCGAGTCGAAGAAGACCGAGTCCCCTAAAACGAAGATGCGATCGTAGAGGCTGTCGAGCGCCTCCGGCACTCCATCCCGGCGCCAGGCTTCGCGAATGACCGACGGATCGTCGAGAATGTCGCGAAGATCGAGCGCGATCTTCGTTCCGGGACTCGATGCCCGAAACCATCGAAGGGTGGGCAGGATCTCCCCCTTCATTCCGAGGGGGACGTTGTCGACCAGGAACAGGTGAGGACGGAACGACTCGGCCGCCCTCCGTATCAGATCGCGACGCAGACGCTTCACCTGGCCGAAGGTCACTTCGAGGTCGCGGGCCCGGTAGCGCTCCGCCCCTGCCTTGACGACCGTCGGGAGCTTAACGAGATCCGCGCCTTCGGGAAGCGGCATGTAGGTCGCCACGGGGGAGCCGGTCAGAATGAGGATCGAAGCGGTCCCGTAACGGGCCCGCAATGCTCGCGCGATACGCACGGTGCGGGTCAGGTGCCCCAGCCCGAAGGTATCGTGCGAGTACATCAGGATTCGAATCGAGCCGTTTGGATGCATGTCCCCCTCGATGCGACCCTTGCACTGGATCTGACGGCGGGGCGGCTCCGCTGATACCAGGAATTCCGACCGTGGATGGAAGAAGCCCGCGCGGAAGCCAGCGCGTGGGCCCGCGCCTACCCGCACCGCCGGTCGCCCGGTTGAAGGGAACCTCGTGGCCGGCTGTGCTATCCTGGCCGGCTATGCACCGGAAGGCAGGCGGGACCGCCGGGAAGGCTCGCCTCTCGTTGGCCCTCCCGGCCCTCGCACGTCCCCGCAACCTCGCTGCCACTTCGGTCGAGGAGTTGCTCCGGGGATGCCGCGAGGGACGGGAAAGCGCGTGGGAGGAGTTCCTCCGGCGATACGGAGACCTGATCTACTCGACGATTCGCCGCAGGGCCGGTCTCACGCGGGCGGAGGATCGCGAGGACGCGTTTCAGAACGCCGTCCTGTCGATCTATAAGAATCTGGCCGACTTGCGGGACTTCGACAAGATCGTCCCGTGGATGGTCCGCATCGCCTACACCCAAGGGATCGACACCCTCCGGATGCGCAAGAAGCTGCAGGAGACGCCGATCGACGATCTCTCCGAGTCGAGCCTGAACGAGGTGAGGCGGATCGAGGACCCGGCGCCGCCCGCCGAGGAGATGTACCTCGCCCTCGAGCGGGCGCAGGCTGCGCGTCAAGCGCTCTCCCGCCTTCCCGAACGGTGCCGGCTCCTGATCCGGCTGCTCTTCTACGAGGATCCGCCGCTCGACTACGCGGAAGTCGCCCGCCGCGCGGCCCTGCCGATCGGCAGCATCGGACCGACACGCGCTCGCTGTCTCGAGAAGATGCGGCGCATTCTCGCCGATGCCAGCGCTGTCGTATCAGAACGCCTCCCCGTCGCGTCTGGTCAACAGAAGGACCAGACCGGAACCGCGGGGACGACCCGGCGAGGGGGGAGACACGAATGAAGCCGCATCCTCGAGACGAGCAGCTTCTGGAATACAGCGAGGGGGAATCGCGCACGGATGAAGCGCGCGAGAGGATCGAGTCTCACCTCGCGGGAGGCTGTCCCGCCTGCCGTTCGAAGATCGAAGGATTCCGCACGGCCCTCGCTCTGCTCGCCGCCGGGCCGCTCGAGAAGATGCCGGATCGAGCGCGAGAGGCCGCCATGGACGCGCTCCGGGAGGCCGGTGCGATCCGCGCCGTATCCCGAAGCCGGACGACGTCCCGGATCGTGGCCACCGCCCGCGAAGCGCTGGAAAGGGTGCCGATGGCGCTGCGCCTCGACACCGGGACGTTGGCCGTGATCCCCGGAACTCGGTCCCAGGCCGCCGCATCGATGCAACCCCGGCGTCTTCTCTTCGAAGCATCGCGCGGGAGTCTGCATTTGCAGATCGACCGAGGGGCGCGCGGACGCGTCGATCTCAGCGGCCAGTTCCTGCCTTCCGAGGGCGAGTTCGGGGGCGAGACGGGGCAGGTGTTCCTGGAGCGAGGGGGCCGGGCTCGACGTGCCGTGCTCGCGGAGACGGGCGAGTTCCGGTTCCCATCGGTCCCAGCTCAGGGAGTGCGACTCCGGATCGAGTGGCGGGACGTGGCGCTCCTCGTTGGCCCTCTCGATCTGGGAACGGCGGCGGCAAGTCCGAGCGGCGGTTCGGACCCCGAGTAGGGACCGGCTCCCCAAGCGATGGAACCTTCCCTCCCCACGGCGTCCGATGTGGAGGCGCTGCGGGACGAGGCCGCGCGCTTCTACAACTCCGATGCGCCGGCCGCCGTGAGAATCGCCGGCCGAGCCCTCGCGCTGGCGCAAGCTTCGAAGGACCCGCTCGCCCTTGGCTGGGGCCACCGCGCGATGGCCGAGGCGCTGCTCTTCTCCGGTCGCCTCGCAGCCGCGGATCGCTCGTACGAAAAAGCCGCTGCCGCATGGCGAAAGGCGCGGGCCGACGGGCTGCTGGGCCAACTACTCGTAGGGCGCACCAGCATCCTTGCGCTCATGGGCCGGTTCGACCAGGCCGAGGAGGCAGCTCGCGAGGCGCGACGTCTTCTCGAGGCGGCCGGCGACCGCGCCTATCTCGCCAAACTCGCGATGAACCTCGGCAACCGCCGGTTTCGCGAGGATCGCTACGGTCCGGCTCTCGAGGAGTACGACCGCGCCGCCGCGATCTTCCGATCCCTTGGAGTTCGTGACGCCGCGGTGCTCGGACTCGAGATCAACCGCGGAGTGGCGCTCTCCCAGCTCGACCGGGATCAAGAGGCCTTGGACCTCTTCGTACGGATCGAGAAGGAGTGCGAAGAGGCAGGACACCATCTGCTCCTCGCGCAAGCTCTCATGAACGCCGCCTACGTTCACGCGATGCGCGCCGAGTTCGATTCCGCCCTTTCGCAGCTTCTTCGCGCCACGGAGTACTTCGAGCGTACCGACCATCCTGCCTTTCTCGCCGCGTGCCGCCTGAATCGCGCCGAGATCTATCACCAGCTCAACCTCCACGCCGAAGCGCTGGAGCTGAGCGAGCTCGCGATTCCGCTGTTCGCCGCTGCGGGCCTCGCGTATGACCGCGGCTCGGCACTCGCCCAGGCAGGGCTTTCGCGTCTCGCTCTCGGCCGGACTTCCGAAGCGATCCGGACGATCCGCCGCGCCCGCGCCCTCTTCCAGAAAGAGAAGAACCAGGCACGGGTCGCTTTGATGGATCTGCTGCTTGGCAGGGCGCTCGCGCGCCGGGGGGACACGCCCGAGGCGGCTCAGCTCGCAGCGAGTGCGGCGACCGCATTCGCGGATCTCGGCCTCGTGCGATGGGAGGCCGCGGCGGAGGTGCTTCGCGTCCGCCTGGAAGCGCGGGGGGGACAAGGACCGGCTGCCGCTGCCGGCGGCGCGACCCGCCTGCGCGAACTTCACCGGCGGCTCCCGGAAAAGATCTATCCCCTCTCCGCGTATCAGATCCTGGAGGCTCTCGGTGAAGCTCAGGAGCGATCCGGCGCGACGCCGGCGGCAGTGACGAGCTACAGGAGGGCCATCGGCAAGCTCGAGGACTTGCGGGTCCGCATCCCGACCGAGCAATCGAAGATCTCCTTCCTCGAGGACAAGAGCCATCTCTACGACCGCCTCCTCGCTCTGGAGATGCGAAGAAGGAGCGTCTCCGTCGATCGCATCTTCGAGATCATGGAACGTTCCCGAGCCCAGGCACTGTGGGATCGCCTCCGTTCTCCCTCGGCCGACTGGAACCTTCCGACTCCTGGCGGCCTCCATGCGGCAGGGCTCTCGCAACACGACACTCCTTCGTCCCGCCGTCTACAGAGCATGCGGCAGCGCCTCACGTGGCTCCACGCGCGTCTGGCCCGGCTGGAGCTGGGTTCAGCGGCGGAACGGGAGCAGATCGCCGCGCTGCGAGAGCGCCTTGGGACGGCCGAGTCGGAGTGGTCTCGTGGGCTGCGGCAATTCGCGGAGGAACAGGGAGGAACCGCGGCAGGCCCGGGCGGAGTCGCCATGGAGGACGGAGTTCCGTCCGTCTCCGGCGTCACGAGCGTCCTGCCGGCCGGGTGGGGGTTCGTCAGCTACCACATCGGCACAGTCCCCCTGGCCGTCGTGATCGACGAGCACGGCGCCGCGGTGCGTCGGCTCCCGGACGAAACGCCGGCTCGACTCGTCGAGCTGATCGAGCGGCTGGACTTCCAGTGGAGAGCAGCGGCGATGACCGGAGGGCGGGGACGGCTCGCCCCGCTCGGCACGACCGGAGCCGCCAAGCTTCTCCGTTCGACTGCGGACCGGATCCTCCACGACCTCCACCGGCTGCTGTGGCAGCCGATCGAGGAGATGGGCATCGATCGTTCCCGCTCCTGGATGATCTCGCCGCACGGAGCGGTGCACCGTGTCCCGATGCACGCGCTGCGCGATCCTTCCGGATACCTCGTCGAGCGTTGCGACTTGGCGATCGTCCCCAGCGCCAGAATCTGGAGAGGCCTCCCCGGAGTCGGAGGCAGAGATGCGCGTGCGCCCGCGCAGGCTCAGGCGCCCGCGCAGCGAATTGCCCAAGCGTCCAGCCGGGTCGCGACGCCTCCGGTTGCCTGGATCGGCGGTGTCGACTCCCCGAATCTCCCGATCGTGCGCCAAGAGATCGAGATGGTGTCCTCCCGCCTGCCGGGGTGGACCGTTCGACGCGACGTCGACGCGACGGCATCGCAACTCAAGGAGAACGGCCCAGACGCGAGCCTCATCCACATTGCGGCGCACGGATCGCTGCGCTCCGACAACCCGGCCTACTCGTACCTCGCGCTCGCCGACGGCCCTTTCTTCGTCCACGATCTCGCGTGGCTGCGGCTGCCCGCATCGACGGTCGTGCTTTCCGCCTGTTCGTCGGGGCGAGGGGCGGCTCCTGCCGGAGAGGAGTGGGTCGGCCTCGCGCGCGGCTTCCTCGGCGCCGGAGCCTCCACGGTCGTCGGCAGCCTTTGGCCGGTCGGGGACGAATCGACCCTCGACCTGATGGAAGGCTTTTACGAGTCGTTCGGCGCGGGCGCTTCCGCATCCCGAGCGCTGGGTCGGGCGATGCGCCGGGCGCTCGTACGGCGTCCGCATCCCTGGGAATGGGCGCCGTTTGCCGTCACCGGGGCGGTATGAACTCGGCAGCCCGCCATGTATAATGCTTGGTCATCGGATTCGATCCTGGTCACGATGCCCGGAGGAGAACGCAACATGAAACGACCAATGCCGATCGCCGGCCGCCCGGTCCTCCGTTGGTGCGCCGCCGCAGGCGTTCTCACGCTCGCGCTCTTCTCTTCCGCCGCGTGGGCGGATTGGGAGAGCGGGCAGGTGCAGCTCGAGCTGGTCCCCGGGGCATCGATCGAGGCGATCAACGCCCGCTACGGCTCCACGACCCTCGATTCGCTGCCGCCCCTCTACCTCCTGCAAGTTCCGGTCGGCGGAAACGAGGACGATCTTCTCGACGCGCTCCTCGACGACCCCGACGTAGAGGACGGCGAGTATTCCTACGAGAACGAGACCCCGGAAGGAACCGGGCAGATGGTCGTGACGGCCGTGGGCGGAACCATCGACGACTACCTTGATCAACGCCTGGCCGAGCGCCTCCATCTCGCCGAGATTCATGAGGTGACGATCGGCTCCGGTGTCACCGTCGCGATCCTGGACTCCGGAATCCTTGCCGAGCACCCGGCGCTCGAGGGCGCGGTATTGCCGGATGGGTGGGACTTCGTGGCCGACGACGCGGACCCGACGGACAGCGCGAACGGCCTCGACGACGACAATGACGGCGCCATCGACGAGGGCGCCGGACATGGCACGATGATCGCGGGGATCGTCCATCTGGTCGCACCGGGGGCAAAGATCCTGCCGATCCGGGTCCTCGATGACGAGGGGACCGGGACGACCTTCGACGTGGCGAAAGCGATCCGGTACGCGACCGAGCACGGAGCGGATGTGATCAACATGAGCTTCGGGCTCACGAATCGCTCCTTCGTGATCCACCGTGAGATCGAGGTCGCGGATACGCTGCAGGTCGTGATGGCGGCCGCCGCGGGCAACATGAATCTCGAAAACCCTCAGTACTTCCCGGCCTCCGATTCGAACGTGCTTTCGGTCGCCGCCCTGGACTCCGCCGACGTGAAGGCGGACTTCTCGAACTTCCACTCCCACGTCTCGGTCTCCGCTCCGGGAATGGGCGTTCTCGCCCCTTACCACGACGGCCAGTATGCGATCGGCGCCGGGACCTCGTTCGCCACCCCCTTCATCTCGGCGCAGTCCGCGCTGCTCCTGTCGCTGTTTCCCGAACTGGAGAGCGAGGCGCTCTGGGAGCTGGTTCGCACCGGCGTCATCGACATCTATGACATCGTGGAGAACGAGCCCTACATCGGGAAGTTGGGAAGCGGGCGCCTGGATGGGCTCGCGCTGCGGGATGCGCTCGCCGGCAACGCGGCCGTCGGCGCGGGAAGCGGCTCCTTCTTCGCCGGGAACGCTCCGCTCGTCTGCTACCCGAATCCCGGCGCCGCCGGGGCGGCCATCGACCTCCGCCTGAGCAAGGCCGGCAGAGCGGGGATCAAGAACGGCGGAAGCGCAGCGGTCCGTGTGCTCGACGTCTCGGGGCGTCTCCTGCGGAGGCTGGTCCTGCGGGACGGCGCCGCGCGATGGGACGGGCGGGACGAGCGAGGCCGCATATTGCCGGCCGGAACCTACTTCGTCCGAATCGATCCCGATCGTGGAGGATCCCCGGCCGCATCTCGGGTGGTGCTGACCCGGTAGCGTCTCTTCTTCGCGCCGTCGCCCGCCGGAGCTTCTTCGCGGATCCGCCGAGGCGGCGCCCGCCGGAGCGCGCAGTCTAGGTCAGCCCTCCACGGCCCAGGATGTCCTTCCACAGGCCACCCGGCACCGGCATCACCGAGAGGCGCGGCAGGCGGACGAGGTCGAACTCCGCATAGCGCGGCTCCTTCTTCAGCACCGATAGCGCGACGGGGAAGGGGAGCCTGCGAACCGCTTGCACGTCGACGACGAGGAGCTTCGGATCGTCCTGCTTCGGATCGGGATACGGATCGCGCACCGCGCGCGCAACGCCGACGATCGCCTTCTCGTCGCCGGTGTGGTAGATCAGGATCTCGTCTCCGCGCCGTACCTGCGCGAGATGCTTCAAGGCGAGGGCGTTCTTGACGCCGTCCCACACATCGCCGTTCTTCTTGGCCTCGAGATCCTCGAACGAGAAGGTGGACGGTTCGGTCTTGAAGAGCCAATGGCCGGCCGCTTCTTTCTTCGGCATGTGCGTTCTCCTAGTCCTGGTCCGTCACGCGTAGTCCTGGTCCGTCACGCGAGCGATTCCGGAGGCTCGCGATCCGCTTCCCGGTTCGATCGTCAGGCGGAGCGAGTGCAGGCCGAAGTCGCGCCGCAGGATCTCGATCGCCTCCTCCCTCGCTCCGGCGCCTCGAGCCAGAAGCTGCGCCGCCCCGTCGCCTTGCGAGCCGACGCCTTTGCCTCCCCAAACCACGCCGGCCAAGGGAGTATGGCGCAGCACCCGGTGCAGCGCGGGAGCGGCAAGCTCGCGCGGGGAGGCGGGAGCCGCATAGCGGTCGAAGAGCTCCTGCGCCTCGGCCATCATCCGCCCGAGCCCGGGCGCGTCTCCCGCCTCGATCGCGGCGATCGCGGCGCGCACGGTCCGCTCGTTCGCCTCCCCGAGCAGATGCTGCACGCCCCGGTCCAGGTCGGTCACGGCGACCGGGTAGGAGTGTTGCAGGTCCGCGAGAATCGCCGCGGTGTCCTTGCCCGCTCCCAGATCGACGAGAAGCAGGTGCAACGGGGCGCCGACTCGGATCTCCTCGACTTCGACGCGGTCCCCATCGAAAGTCATGTGGATCGGACGGCTTCCATAGGCGCATCCCTGATCCATGCGCCCGCATCGCGAAGGCGTCGTGATCTCCCCCTCGTAGGCGATCTCCATCTCCTCGGCGAGAGTGAGCCCCAGATCGTACAGGACGTTGAATGCCCGGGCGGTCAGCACGCAGATCGCCGCGCTCGACGACAGCCCCTTCCCCACAGGCAGATCGGTCGCATCGTTGTCGAGGCGTAGCCCGCCGGCGGCGGCCGGCGCACGCTCGAGGATCCGGTAGGCAACGCCCGCGACGTAGCGGAAGAAGCCGTTGCCACGAGCGGCGGCGAGGAGCGCGTCCGCCTCCATCGGAATCTCCACGGGACCGTGATGCGCCCCGTCCGCCGTGACCGACGAGAGCAGAAGCGCGCCTGCGTGCGGAGATGCGGTCGCATGGATTCCCTGGCTCGTGCCGGCGATGATGGCATGCCCTTTCGCGATCCCGGGGTGGGAGCGCCGGAAGCCGCCGGCCCAGTCCGAATGCTCCCCGAAGAGGCAGACGCGTCCGGGCACGAAGAGATCAGCGCGCATACGACGATCGGACGGCGGCGAGCGAAAGAAGGAAACGAATCGGAATCGTGGGACTGATGCGCATCTCCCCGCTCCTTCGTCATCGATGCCATCGAGGCCACGGCCGTGAAAGCGTAGCCCTGTGGAGGACCGAGGATAGCGCATCGGGGAGGGACGGATGCACGCGGCCGCCCGGCGGAGACGAGGCGCGGCAAGCGGCCGGCGTGATCGCCGGCCGCCGTTGCTCCGAGGGCGGCTGGAAGCGCGCGCGCGCCGGACTCAGTTGCGGGTCGCGAGGATCGCGACGTTCGCGACGAGGGCGGCGACCGAGATGATGCCGCCCCACCGGTACAGGTTGTGCGAACGGGATGCCGGGACGACGACCACGTCGCCCGGATGAAGGGTTGGGATCAGGTTGGAATCTCCCGTTCGCACGAAACTCTCGACGTCGATCGTCTGGACGCGCGGACCTTTGCCGATCGGACTCACGATCTGGATCTTCCGGATCTTCGCGTCCTCGGTCGGTCCTCCCGCGTAGGACATGAGACCGATCAGGTCCGTGCGGTCCGGCACGGAGTACTGGCCGGGGCGATGGACCTGCCCCCAGATCTGCACGTCGACGAGCAGCTCGTCCTCGAGGCCGTTGCGGATCACGTAGCGCCCGGGCGACGCATCCGACGCGCTGCCGCCGAAGAAGATGTCGCGCCGGTCCCGGTCCTGGGCGTCGGCGGACGCGCAGAAGAGGCCGGCGGCGAGACAGACGAGCGCTGCGAGGAAGGGAAATCGGAACAGGGCGGACGTGGCGGGCGCGGCGGCCATCCTGGACGTGGCAGACATGGCCGGCACGGCGGGCATCGCGGACATGGCGCGCATGGTTGCCTCCTGACGCGACTCCAAGAGCGGGACACTCCTGTCCCGCCCGCCTCGAGAGCCATCAAGTTCCGTACCAGGGGAGGCTGCGACGTCCATCGGCAAGTCAAGGCGCCGTGGGCACTTGCAAGATCGTTTCGCGGCATGCCGGCGCCCGGTCGGGCTCGGGGGACGGATTTGCGCCGGCGCCGGTCGCAGGCGGCCAAATCGCGACCGGTCCGGCCGGTGGGGTGGAAGTTGGAGACGCGTGGTTTGGGAGGTCCCTGGAGGCGCTTGCTCCTCTCACTCTCCCCGCGACAGCAGAGGAACCGGAAGCAGCGGGCTCGGAGCGGCCTCGCGCGCCCCGCGCGAGCGGCTCTCGTCGAGATCCCGCCAGAGTGCGAGCAGCGTGTCGTTCGCGCGCGGATGGCGCTCGGGCCACCGCTCGAGGATGAGCGTCGCCAGGTCCCACCAGCCGAGCGCGACGTAGTCGCGCACGAGCGAGGCGTCGACCTCGACGTCGTCCGGATGCTCGCGCAGGTACGACTCCGCCGGCTCGCGCGCCTGCTCCGGCTTCCCTTCGGCGAGGAGGAGCAGCGGCTCGAGCCGGTCCAGGCCGGGCGCACTCGGATCGAGGGAACGCGCCTCGTCGAACCGCTCCCGCGCCTCTCCGGTCCGTCCGCGCTCGATGGCGAGCTGCGCGCTCAGAGCCGCGGCGACGGCCTCTCGGCCGCGCGCCCGCGCGATCTCCTCCGGATCCGCCCCGCTCTCCGGGCCCGCGAGCTCCGCGACGCGGTCGATCGCGTCCGCCGCCGCATCGAGATCCTCTTCGCCCCCGGCGAGGAGCAGCCTGGCCTTGGCGACCGCGATCTCCCATCCTTGCGGGAGCCTCTTCTCGCTCTCCTCGTCCTCGTCCTCGTCCTCGTCTCCTGCACGGCCGGAATGCGATGCCGGCGCCGCCTCCGCGATCCGCGCGGCCCGGTCGAGCCGCGCCAAGGCCTCGTTGCGATCGTCGGCCGCGACGTCCGTACGATCGGCGAGGAGCCGCGCCCGCGTGACGGCCGCCGCCGCGATCGCATCGACGCGCTCCTCATCGGCCGGCGCCAGCGGTCGCGTGTCGGCGCGCACGGGGATCTCGGCGTAGACCGTCGCTTCCCGCTCTCCGAGCAGGCGCAGCGTCCCGCGCAGCCGCTCCCCCTGCGGCAGGTCGTCGACTCCCGCGAACAGCCGCCGCTTCTCGCCCGGCACCAACGCGATCGCCGTCAAGCTGTCGGGCCCGCGCCGGAATCCGCCGACGGGATCCGCGTGCACGACGATCGGGATCGCTTCGCGCTCGCGCAGAACCACCGGTCGTACCACCGTCCCCTGGTCGAAGAACTCGCCTCCGCGCGTCCAGATGTCGAAGACGATCTTGACCGTCCCGCCGGCCGGCGGGGTGAAGGAAGCGGTGCCCTCGTACAGGTACCCGTGCGCCACCTCGCGTCCCGAGTCGTCGAAGACGCGAAAGATGGCATCGTCGAGGAGATCCTCGAACTCCGGGCCGACGCCGAGGTCGATCCGCACCTCCTTGTCGCGATCGACCGCAAGGTAGGCTTCTCCACGCTCCACGAGCGCCGGGATGCCGTGAAGCGAGAAAGCCACGAGCGAGTCCGGCCGCACGTCCCATCGCACGTCGAGCGGCTCCTCGACGCGGTCGAGGGTTCCTTCGAAACGGACCGTAACCGGCCACGTCGATGCGCCGATCACGAAGCCGCTCCCCGGCCGGTCGACGTCGATGGCGAGCGGCGGCTCCTGCGTCGCGTCCACGCCATCGAACTCGAGGCGCCAGCGCAGCCGCCCGGGCCGGTTGTCCTGCCAGCGGCTGAACGCGACCGCCTCGACCACCGTTCCCGCCAGGACGCCCAGGTCGATCGTGGCCTCCTGCTCGCGCGCGAGATCGAGGTAGCGTGTCGCGACCCGCTCCTCGGGCGCGCGCAGCCGGTCCGGGTCGGACAGGGCCGCCTCGTAGCTGTTCGCCGGCTCGGCCGCAAGCTCCCGCAGCGTGAGCCGCGCGAGCGTCGCTCCCGCCGGGACCCTCACGAACGCCGACACCCGGTCGCCGCGCGCGACCTCCCACGTCCCTTCGACGACCGGCCTCCGCGGATCGACATCCATCGGCCGGATCACGGTCGCCACGAGCGCGAACTCGATCCCCGCCTCCGGATGCTTCACGTCCCGCGCCACGACCCGCCCGACGTTCAGCCCCGCCGCGAGCTTCGCCGGATCGATCTCGATCGGGATCCGCGTCCCGTTCGAGTGGATCGCCGCCTGCGCGGGAGGACGCATCCACGGGACCTCGCTCTCGAGCTGCACAATTCGCAGGAAGCCGGCTCGCGCCGCCTGCAGGGAATCGCCGGGGAAGTCCGGCGCGACGCCGAACGGCACGCGGAACTTCTCGGTCGCGAGCAGGTCGCGCTCGTAGTAGCCGCCCCCACTCCCCGTCGCGTTGTGCACCTGCACGCGATAACCGATGACCGGCTCCGCCGCGCCAACGTCGTGCGGCACGCGCGCCGCGCTCGCTTCCGCCGGATATGCTTGCGCGAGCGCCCGCAGCGCGCCGAGCGTCGCCTCCGCCTGCGGCATCCCGTCCCCCTGCTCGATCACCGAGAGGCCCGGCAGGCGCCGCGCCCCCGCGCGCATCGCGCGACGCAGCCGGTCCACGGTGACTGGGATCCCCTGCTGGCGGCATGCGGAGAGCATCAGCGCGCAGAATCCCGCCCCCTGCGGGCTCGCCATGCTCGTCCCGTTCCACGACTCCCCCTTCAGCAGTCCCCAGACCGGAAGCGTGCTCAACGCGGCGCCCGGCGCGATGAAGTCGACGCCCGGATCTCCGCTCAGCAGCGGACCGCGCGAGGAGAAGTCGAAGAGGTCGTCGCGTCGCGGATCGAGCGACGCATAGTTCGTCTGCTGCGTCTTGCGCGAGATGGCGGCGCCCCATCCGAAGACGCGCCGCGCGCTGCCCGGCGAGCCGATCGTCGAAAGGGCGGGACCCTCGTTGCCGGCGCTCGAACAGATCACGACGCCCGTCGCCTGCGCCAGCTCGTCGAGGAAGACCGAGGTCAGCTCCGTCCCATCATCGAAGAAGCTGGTGCCGCCGAAGGAGATGTTGATCACGTCGGCGCCGTGGTCGACCGCCCACTGCGCAGCCTTCACGATGCTGTTGTGGGACGTCGAGCCGCCCATCCGGCCGTTGCCGACCTTCGCCGCGATCAGCTTCGCTCCCGGAGCGAGGCCGTTCAGCGGATCGCCGTCGCCGTAGTAGCCGGCGACGATGCCGGCGACGTGGGTGCCGTGGCCGCCCTCGTCGTAGAAGAGGAAGAGAGAAGACCCGTCGCCCGCGATGCGTTCGAGCGCGACCGTCAGCTGCTCCGGATCCCCGAAGCGGGCGACGTCGCGGCGCTCGCGATACGGGCGCAGCGGCGTCTCCTCGGCGAGATCGCCGTCGGCGTCGGTGTCGATCCGCACCTCCCAGCCGCCGGCGCGCCGCAGCGCCACCACGTCGAACCGATCGCCCGGGTCCTCCCCATGCTCGAGGATCCGGTCGAGCGCCTCGGCGGCCGCCTCGCGGTGCTCGTTCGCACGTTCGTCCGCAGGTTCATCCGCCCGCTCGCCTGAGCGCGGGGCCGCGCCGACGGCGCTGTCCGCGGCCGCATCGGCGGCCGCATCGGCAGCCGCTTCCCACCTCGCCCGAAGGCGCTGCCACGCGTCGCGCCGCTCGCGCTCGCGACGCTCCTGGAGTCCGCCCGGGAAGTTCCGCCGTCCCAGCAGGACGCCGAGCCGCGCCTCCGCCCCCGCCTCGACGTCTGACGGAAGGACCAGCGCGCGCCCGCTCAGTCCGACCAGGTCCCGGTCGCCCACCCGTGCTTGCACCGGAAGCGCGAGGTAGCCGTCGTCGGTCGCGTCGTAGACGTCGAGGATCTTCGGCTCCCCCGTCGAGGTCCGCTGAAGGGCGGGATGGCCCAGCTCGATCCCGGTGTCGAGAATCGCAACGATGACGCCGCGGCCGTCGCTCTCAGGGTGCTTCGCCAGGAAGTCGAGGACGCCGAGGTCCTCCTTCGGCAGGTATCCCTCCAGCAGCGCCGTACGCTCCGCCGGTGGGCCGGCCGGCGCGGAAATCGCCGACGACGCCACGGCCGGAGCCGTCCCGGCGAACATCGAAGCCGCCCAAGCAGCCGCAACCGCAGCCGCAGCCGACGCCGCCGCGATGCCGAAACCCGATCGAAGCCAACGAACGCCCTGCCGCTCCATCCGGCGCCCTCCCCTCCTGCGGTCCTCGCCGCCCGGCGCAACGCGCGCGAGGATACTGCAAATCATGAATGGTTTTGCACCCTTCCCGATCGAGAACGGTTTCGCTAGTCTCGTTGCGAGTAGTCCCGCCGCCAGGCGGGGCGGCGTTCCGGCACCGAACCGGTTCGTCGCTACGTGATGGGTCGGACGCGTGCGATCCCGGGGTCGTTCGCGTGGGAAGGAGTGGGGTCATGGCTCACGTAGTCACCGAAAACTGCCACATGTGCCGGTTCACCGATTGCGTGGTTGGCTGCCCGACCGACAGCTTCCACGGCGATGATGAGATGCTCTACATCGATCCGAACGAGTGCATGGACTGCGCCGCCTGCGCGCCGGCCTGCCCCGTGGAAGCGATCTACGCAATCGAGGACTGTCCGGATGACCAGAAGAAGTGGATCGAGATCAATGCCGAGCGGGCACCCGGCCTGCCGGTCGTGAACTCGAAGCAGGATCCGCTCCCGACGGCGGAGGCGAAGAAGGCGAAGCTGGGCTTCTAGGTCCGCCGGCATCCGCCGGCGAACCGGAAGCGCTCGCTCCGCCGCATCGCGCCGCCCGATTCGGCCGAAGGAGTGAAACAAGAAATGGCGTACGTCGTAACGGACAACTGTCACCTCTGTCGCTTCACGGACTGCGTGACGGTCTGCCCTGTCGATTGCTTCCACGGCGACGACGAGATGCTCTACATCCATCCGGATGAGTGCATCGACTGCGGCGCCTGCGTCCCGGCTTGTCCGGTCGAGGCGATCTTCGCGCTCGAGGACGTGCCCGAGGATCAGAAGAAGTGGATCGAGATCAATGCGGACCGTTCCCCGGGCTTGCCGGTCGTGAACACGAAGATGGACCCTCTTCCCACGGCGGAGGAGAAGAAGAAGGCGCTGGGCCTCTAGCTCACGCCCGACGACGACGAACGACGACGCCGTTCCTCGAAATCGGACCGATGGGGCTTACACGGCGGGCGGGCGGGAGCGATCCCGGCCGCCCGCTCGTTTCGTCTTCGTGCTACGCCGACTCCTTCGCTCGCAACGGTTCCGCCTTCCTTCGTTCCGCCTTCCTTCCCAGGACGATCAGACGCGCGAGAGTGACGAGACCCAGCGCATATCCGGCGAGGTAGATCCCCCAGGAGAATCGCATCTCCCCGGCCGGCCCAAGCGGGCCGAGGAAGGACGCGAGGATCAGCGCCGCCGCCGCGATGGCAGCGGCCCAGCTCTTCCATCCCATGCGCAGATCGCGGAACCGCCGCCGGTGCAGCAGAAGGCCGCCCGCCACCCACGTGGCGGCGACGAGCGCCGGCGCGATCACCGGCCCGACCCAGACCTTCGGGATAAGGAACAGGATGTCCGGCTCGAAGAGCCGCGCCGGCCACCCGAGCCAGAGCTTGAGCCCGGCGTAGTACGCCAGATCCCACGCCCCGAAGACCACGAGGAACGCCATCAGCCTCGACCACGGCTGCGGCGCCGCGAGCAGCGCCACGCAGGCGATCATCACGATCGTCGCCGCCTCGCGCGCGATCTCGACGCGCAGGACGAAGGGGTCCATCGCCACGAGCGGCAGCCCGAAGCCGGCGGGATAGTAGATGCGTCGCAGGTAGACGACGACCGCAGCCTCGAGCACGCCCATCGCGATCGAGTAGATCAGGACGATCCAGGGATGCCGCATCTCGCCTCGCCCGCTTCCCTGCCGCCTCTCGCCGATCTTCAGTCGCGGGACTGCACCGCGTCCTCGATCGACGGTAGCGCGAGGGGCTCCTGGCACGGCCGGGCCGTCCGCTCCACCGGATCGACCTGGGGGATCTCCTGCAGCGCCGGCACCCCCAGCTCCTTGAACCGCCGCGCCGACACGAGGACGCGGCTCTCGTAGGACCCGACCGCCTCGTTGTACGCGCGGACCGCCCGGTCCAGGTTCGTCCCGACCGCGGTCAGATGATCCGCGAGCTTGCGCAGCCGGTCGTGCAGCTCGCGCCCGAGGTCCCGGATCGTCTCCGCGCTCTCGGCGATCCGCTGCTCCTGCCATCCCCGCGAGACGGCGAGCAAGAGTGCGATCAGCGTCACCGGCGAGACCGGCAGGATGCGCTGACTCACTCCTTGCTCGATCAGCTTCGGGTCGTGCTGCAGAGCCTCGAGGAAGACGCTCTCCGCGGGAAGGAACATCACGATCAGCTCGGGCGCGGGCTGGAAGCCGGCGACGTACCCCTTCTCGGACAGGCGCGCCATGTGCGCGCGGAGCTGCCGCGCGTGCTCCTTCAGGCGGGCGTCGCGCTGCTCCTCGCCCTCCGCCTCGGTCGCTTCCAGGTAGGCGAGGAGCGGGGTCTTCGCGTCGACCACGATGCTCCGTCCCCCGGGAAGTCGGACGACGAGATCGGGGCGCAGGTTCTTCCCCTCGCCGGTCGTCACCGACACCTGCTCGTCGAAGTCGCAGTACGGGAGCATCCCGGCCATCTCCACGACCCGCCGGAGCTGCATCTCCCCCCACCGTCCCCGCACGGTCGGCGCGCGCAGCGCCGTGACGAGCTTGCCGGTCTGCGTCTCGAGCTTCTGCTGCACCTGGAGGAACGACTGAAGCTGCGCGGAGAGCGAGCCGTAAGCCTCCTTGCGACTCTTCTCCACCTCCGTGATCTGGGAGTCGACTTTCGCGAGCGCCTCGCGCACGGGGGCGAGGAGCGTCTCGATCCCCTTCTGCCGCTGCTCGAGGTCGTTCTTCGCCTCACCGGCGAACCGCTCGAGCGTGGCGCGGGCGAGCTGCAGGAACGACTCGCTGTTGCTCTGCAACGCGTCGGAGGCGAGCGCCTTGAAGGCGTCCGACAGGGCGACCTGAGCCTCGCCGAGCAGCCGCCGGTTCTCGGAGAGCGCGACCGCCTGGGCCTCGAGCTGCGCCTGCAGCGTGGCGACCTGCGCCCGCAGCTCCGCGTTCTCCGGCTGGACGGAGCGCGCCTCGTCCCGCTCTCGCGTCCGCTCCTCGAGGCGCGCCGCCGCGGCCGCCAGATCGGCCTGCGCGGCGCTCCGGGCCGAGGCGACCGCCTGCTCGATCCGCCTCCCGTTCAGGAGATGCGCGAGCAGGACTCCAAGCAGGAGACCCACCGCCAGACCGAGCAGCCCCATGATCGCCACCATCCGACCGATCCTCCCTGACGTGCGGCGGCCGCCCGGCGGTCCTGCCATCCTGCCATCCGGCCGTCCGGCTGTCCGGCCGTCCCCGCACTATGGCCGCGCGAGTGCGCCCGGCGCAACGCTTCCGATCTTGCCGACGCCGGGCGCGCTCCTTCGAGGCCCCCAAAAAACCGAAGGGACCGGTCGCCCGGTCCCTGTCGGCTTCCCATCCCGGCCGCAGCGCCTTCCGGCCCTGCATGCGCGGAGGACGCTTCGTTCGGCTGTCCGGCTACGCCCTCCAGCTCTGGAGAATCTGCGTGTAGTTCGCCCGCTCGTACCCAGCAGGATCCGGGCACCGCATCAGGCTCATGCTCCCTTGCGCCTGGCGCAGCGACTGGTACTCGTGCTGCTCGAGCCATTGCGCGAGCTGCTCGCGCACCGTCTGCAGGTGCCCCGGCCCGCGCGCGAGCAGAACGGAGACGAGCTGCACGGCGTGCGCCCCGCTCATCACCGCCTTCAGCGCGTCGATCGCGGAGTGCACGCCCCCGCTCGCCGCGAGCGATCCCTTCACGTGCCCGGAGAGGACGGCCAGCCACCGGAGCCGCAGGGGCAGCTCCGAGGGGTCGGAGAGGTGCAGCGTCCGGTCGACTTCCAGCTCCTCGACGTCGATGTCCGGCTGGTAGAAACGATTGAACAGGACGAAGCCGTTCGCTCCCGCCTCCTCCAGACGGTGGATGAAGTGCGGCAGGGCGGAGTAGAACGGGGAGAGCTTGACGGCGATCGGGATCCGGACGCTCGCGCGGACCGTGCGAACCATCTCGATCGTCTTGCTCTCCACCATCTCGCCGGACGTCGCGGCCTCCGTCGCCAGCGCGTAGACGTTCAGCTCGAGCGCGTCCGCCCCCGCCTGCTCGATCTTCTTCGCATAGTCCAGCCAGCCGCCCAGCGTCGAGCCGTTCAGCGAGCCGATCACCGGGACCTTGACCGCCGCCTTGATCTTGCGAACCTGATCGAGGTACTCGTCCGGGCCGAGGTTCCAGTGCGGCGCCTCGGGCAGGTACGTCGACGCCTCCGCCGTCACGTGCTCGAAGGCGAGAAGCCGGGCCATCGTCATCTGTTCGCTCGTGAGCTGCTCCTCGAAGAGCGAGTGCAGGACGATCGCCGCCGCCCCCGCGTCCTCGAGCCGGCGCACGGTGTCCAGGTCATCGACCAGTGGTGAGGCTCCCGGCATCAGCGGGTGCGGGAGGTCGAACCCCAGGTACTTCGTCGAAAGGTCCATCGTCGTCCTCCCTTACTCGCCGGCCGCCGGGCTAGCCGGAGTTCCGGAACCGTTGCCGTTGCCGTCCCCTTCGATCACCGGGATCGTGAGGCCGGCGAGCTGCTGGTAGAGCGCGTAGCGCTGCGTCGCCTCGCGCTGCGCCTCGGCCATCAGGTGCGCGAAGCGCTTCGGATCGGACTTCTCGACCATCCGGAAGCGCGTCTCGATCTTCGTATAGTCGGCGACCTTCCCCTTCGGCGCGGCGAAGTCGAGCGCGAGAGGAGGCTTCCCCTCGGAGATCCGTCGCGGATCGAAGCGGTAGAGCGGCCACACGCCGGCATCGACGGCGAGCTTCTGCTGCGACGGCCCGAACGCGAGGTCGTAGCCGTGCGCGATGCAGTGGCTGTAGGCGATGATCAGCGAAGTCCCGTCGTAGGAGTCGGCCTCCTTGAACGCCTGGACCGTCTGCGTGTCCTTCGCCCCGAACGCGACGCGCGCGACGTAGACGTTGCCGTAGGTCATCGCGATCATCCCGAGGTCCTTCTTCGGGAGCGACTTCCCCGCCACCGCGAACTTCGCCGCCGCCCCCATCGGGGTCGCCTTCGACTGCTGCCCGCCGGTGTTCGAGTAGACCTCGGTGTCGAGCACGAGGATGTTGACGTTGCGGTTCATCGCGAAGACGTGGTCGAGACCGCCGAAGCCGATGTCGTACGCCCAGCCGTCGCCCCCGACGAGCCAGACGCTCTTCTTCACCAGGTAGTCGGCCAGCGCCTCGAGGCGCCGCGCCTCCGGCTCGGCGATCCTGGCCAGCTTCGTCCGGAGAGCGGCGATCCGCTCGCGCTGCGCTGCGATCCCTGCCTCGTCGGTCTGCGCGGCCGAGAGGATCGCGCCGACCAGATCGTCCCCGATCTTCGCGGCGAGGTGCTGTAGCAGCTCCTTCGCCTGTCGCTGATGCGTGTCGAGCGCGAGCCGGTAGCCGAAGCCGAACTCCGCGTTGTCCTCGAACAGCGAGTTCGACCAGGCGGGACCGCGGCCGTCGGAGTTCACGGTGTACGGGGTCGTCGGGAGGTTCGCGCCATAGATCGAGGAGCAGCCGGTCGCGTTGGCGATCAGCGCGCGGTCACCGAAGAGCTGCGTCAGAAGCTTGATGTAGGGCGTTTCGCCGCACCCCGCGCAGGCGCCGGAGTACTCGAAGAGCGGCTGCAGGAACTGCGACCCCTTGATGTCGATCTTGACCTTCGCGCGGTCGGGATTCGGCAGCCCGAGGAAGAACTTGTAGTTCTCCGCCTCCTGCTGGCGCAGCGGGCGCTGGAGCTGCATCTCGAGCGCCTTGCGCTTCGGGTTCGCCTTGTCCTTCGCCGGGCAGATGACGGCGCAGAGGGTGCAGCCGGTGCAGTCCTCCGGCGCCACCTGGATCGTGTACTTCATCCCCTTGTACTCGTTGCCGCGATAGTCGGCCGACTTGAACGTCGCCGGGGCGGCCGCGAGCGCGGCCGGCTCGTAGACCTTCGGGCGGATCGCGGCGTGCGGACAGACGAGCGCGCACTTGTTGCACTGGATGCACAGCTCCTCGTCCCAGACAGGGATGTCGATCGCGATGTTGCGCTTCTCCCACTGGCTCGTCCCCGTCGGCCAGGTGCCGTCCACCGGGAACGCGCTCACCGGCAGGAGGTCTCCCTTGCCGGCGACCATCATGGAGGTGACGCGCTGCAGGAACTCGGGCGCCTCCTGCGACAGGACCGGCGGCCGCCCGCGCGCGGCCGTCACCTTCTCCGGCACCTTCACTTCGTAGAGGTGCGCGAGCGTGTGGTCGACGGCAGCGAAGTTGCGCTTCACCACCTCGGCCCCCTTCTTCCCGTAGGTCTTCTCGATCATCTGCTTGATCTTCGCGATCGCCTCCTCGCGCGGCAGCACGCCGGAGATCGCGAAGAAGCAGGTCTGCATGATCGTGTTGATGCGGCCGCCCATGCCGGTGTCGCGCGCGACCTTGATCCCGTCGATCACGTAGAACTTCAGCTTCTTGCGGAGGATCTGCTCCTGCACCTCGCGCGGCAGCTGGTCCCAGACCTCGTCCGGCCCGTAGGGCGAGTTGAGCAGGAAGACGGCGCCCGGGCGCGCGTAATCGAGGACTTCGTTCTTCTCGAGGAAGACGAACTGGTGGCAGGCGACGAAGCCGGCCGACCGGATCAGGTAGCTCGAGCGGATCGGGCGCGGCCCGAACCGGAGGTGCGAGATCGTGATCGTCCCGGCCTTCTTCGAGTCGTAGACGAAGTAGCCCTGGGCGTAGTTGCTCGTCTCTTCGCCGATGATCTTGATCGAGTTCTTGTTGGCGCCGACCGTTCCGTCGCTCCCGAGACCGATGAAGACCGCACGCACGACGTCATCCGGCTCGGTGTCGAAGTCCGGATCGAGCGGGAGCGAGAGGCGCGTGACGTCGTCGAGGATCCCAACGGTGAAGTGGTTCTTCGGCTTCGGCTTGGCCAGCTCGTCGAAGACCGCCTTCGCGCACGCGGGCGTGAACTCCTTCGAGGAGAGGCCGAAGCGGCCGCCGATCACGGCCGGCTCGGCGGCGAAGGAGGTCAAGCCTTCTTCCTTCCCCTCGCGAAGCGCGGTGACGATGTCGAGGTAAAGCGGCTCGCCGATCGAGCCGGGCTCCTTGGTGCGATCGAGGACGGCGATGGCGCGCACCGTCTTCGGAAGCGCCTCGAGAAACGCCGCCGTGGCGAAGGGCCGGTAGAGGCGAACCTTCACGACGCCGACCTTCTCGCCGCGCGCGATGAGGTGCTCGACCGTCTCGTGGACCGTCTCGGCCCCCGATCCCATCAGGACGATCACGCGCTCCGCCTGCGGATGTCCGACGTAGTCGAACAGCTTGTACTGGCGGCCGCTGATCTTCGCGAATCGGTCCATCGTCTGCTGGACCGTGGCCGGGCAGGCGAGATAGAACCCGTTGCACGCCTCGCGCGCCTGGAAGAAGGCGTCGGGATTCTGCGCGGTCCCGCGCAGAACCGGCCGGTCGGGAGAGAGCGCCCGCTCGCGGTGCGCGCGAATCAGCTCGTCGTCGAGCATCGCCCTCAGGTCGTCGTCCGCCAGCTCTTCGATCTTCGCCAGCTCGTGCGAGGAGCGGAACCCGTCGAAGAAGTGGAGGAACGGGACGCGCGAGGAGAGGGTGGCTGCCTGCGCGATCAGCGCGAAGTCATGCACCTCCTGGATCGAGCCGGAGCAGAGCAGCGCGAATCCGGTCTGCCGGCAGGCCATCACGTCGCTGTGATCGCCGAAGATCGACAGCGCGTGCGTGGCGATCGAGCGGGCCGCGACGTGCATACAGAACGAGTTCAGCTCGCCGGCGATCTTGTACATGTTCGGAATCATCAGGAGGAGCCCCTGCGACGATGTGAACGTCGTCGTCAAGGCGCCCGCCTGGAGGGAGCCGTGCACCGCCCCCGACGCTCCTCCTTCGGACTGCATCTCGACGACGTCGGGGATCGTCCCCCAGATGTTCCGTCGGCCGTGGGCGGACCACTCGTCCGACAGCTCCCCCATGTTCGAGGAGGGCGTGATCGGGTAGATGGCGATCACCTCGTTGGTGCGGTGGGCGACGGATGCGGCCGCCTCGTTGCCATCCACCGTGAGCAACCGTCTCTTGGCCATGTCTCGATGCCTCCTTCAGGCGAGCCCGAGGGCCACCTGGGATCTCCGATCAGGATCGGAATGCCGACGAGAGGGGAAGGGGATAGAGGGATTCTGTCGCAGGGGACGTTCTGAGCGTTCGTGCCCCCGTGGAGAACTCACCGATTCGAGCACGGAAAGCGACCGTGCCAGCGCCACCGCCCGTCTTCCCACCCAACCCATTCCTCGCGGCGACCGGGGTGCGCCGTCCCTTGCGGACTCAGGGACCTCCCGCGCCGCGTTCCGGACGCCTCGTCCGGGAGCCGTCGCCGCGTAGGCACGACCCAACAGGAGAGTAGGCGGAGGGCGGGCGCGGGTCAAGCCGGGCGGCCCGAAGCTCGCTTCATCCTTCGATGTGCGGCGATCCGGGAGAGCGGGCTCCTCGGCCGCTCGCCTGCTCCCCTGACGCACGCGGGCCGCGCGCCAGCGAGAGGGCGATCGCGCCGCCGATGGTGGCGCCGATCACCGCGAGGGAGAGGCCGATCGGGATCTTCACGATCCCGGTCAGCAGCATCTTCGCGCCGACGAAAACGAGGACGAAGGACAGCGCCGGCTTCAGGTAGTGGAAGCGGTCGATGATCCCGGCGAGCAGGAAGTAGAGCGAGCGGAGCCCCAGGATCGCGAAGATATTGGAGGTGAAGACGAGGAACGGATCTTTGGTCACGGCGAAGATCGCCGGAATCGAATCGATCGCGAAAATGAGGTCGCTCACCTCGACCGCCACGAGCGCGAGAAGGAGCGGGGTCGCCCATCGCTTCCCGTCGCGCACGACGGTAAACCGTCCTCCTTCTGTCCCGGAGGTCACCGGCATCAGCCGCCGAAAGGCGCGGACGGCGACGTGATTCTCCGGATGCGGCTCCTCCTTCCTCTGGAGGAAGAGGCGGATGCCGGTCGCGAGCAGCAGCCCGCCGAAGAGATAGATCATCCAGTGGAAGCGGTGGAGGAAGTAGCCACCGGCCAGAATGAACGCGGCGCGAAGCACGAGCGCCCCGAGGATCCCCCAGAAGAGGATTCGGTGCTGATAGAGCGCGGGGATTCCGAAGGAGGAGAAGATCACGACGAAGACGAAGATGTTGTCGACGGCGAGAGCCTTCTCGATCAGGTAGCCGGTGGCGAACTCGAGCCCCTTGTCGGGTCCGAACCGGAGCGCGATCGCCAGGTTCGCGAGAACGGCGAGGCCGACCCAGACGGCGCTCCAGATCGCGGCCTCCTTGACCGAGACCGCGTGCGCTTTGCGATGGAAGATGCCGAGATCGACGGCGAGGAGCAGGAGCACCAGGGCGAGAAAGCCCGTCCAGAGGGCGGGGCTGCCGACCGTTTCGATTCCCATCGCTCCAGGGTCGGGACCCGGCCGCGACTCGTCAAGGCGAACCGGCCGGATTCGGGGGTCCTCACTTCCGGCTCGTTCCCAAGAGCCGGCACATGCTCCGGCTCGCACCCGCCCCTGCCGCGGCGCCGCCTCAGCCCGTAGCCGCCGTTCGGCCCACGGTCCCGCCGCTCCTCCCTGGCTATCGCTTGACGTCCCCCCGCGGATCGGGTCCCCTCCTGCCCATGGGAACGGTGGCCGGCGGCCGAGGCGGGACGGTCGAGGCGCTCGCCTCTGCGCGCGTCCAGACCGCTTCGCTCGCCATCTTGGTGCTTCTCGCCGGCGTGGCCGCCGCTTCGCATCCGATCAGCTCGGGGGATCTCTGGGTCTCCCTCGGCTGCGGCCGCTGGATCCTCTCCCACGGCGTGGGCTCGATCGACCCGTTCTCCTTCACTTCACCCGCCGGCGCCTGGGTGAATCAGAACTGGGGCAGCCACGCGCTGCTCGCCTTGCTTTACGGGGCGGGCGGAACGACCGCCCTCGGCCTGTGGAAGATCGCCGTGGCGACCGCCGTCCTCGCGCTCCTCGCCTCGACGGCGCGCCGCCTGGGGTCGGGGAATCTGCTCGCCGCGGCGGGAGTGCTGGGCGCGGCAGCCGTCCTCCGCAGCACCCTCGATGTCCGCGCGAATCCTCACTCGATCCTCCTCGCGGCGATCCTCGGCCGCTGGATCGCCGGCCTGGAGCAGCGGACGGCTCGGGAGCTTCTCTTCGCCCCCGCACTCCTGCTCCTTTGGGCGAACCTCCACGGCGGTTTCCTCTTCGGAATCGCGGCGCTGGCCGCCGCTGCGGGCGGGACGCTCCTCGCCCACGCCATCGAGAAGCGACCGGCGCGCGCCGGCCTCCTTCCGCTCGCTCTTCCGTTCGCCGGGATGGTGGCGGCGATCGCCAGCCCGTACGGAATCCGGAACCTGACTCATCCGTATGCCGTCACGGTGGGACCCGAGGCGCACTACTGGCGTGACGTGATCGAATGGCGTTCGCCGCTCGCTCCCCAAGCGCTGCACGAACCCGGAGTTCTCGGATTCTGGATCCTTCTCGCCGGTCTTCTCGCGGCGGTCGCGCTCGGCGCGCTCCTTCCCGCCAGGCGCGGCGAGTCGCCGCGATCCGCGGAGCGCCGACCCTCCCTCCTCCCTCTCGTCTGCGTCGCGCTGCTGGCTCTACTCCTCGCGCTCGCCAGCCGGCGCTTCGCGCCGCTCTTCGCGGTGACCGCGCTGCCGGCCACCCTTGGCTTCCTCGGCCGCCGTTGGCGCGCGCCGCGGATCCCGGCCGCCGCCGTCCTCGCGCTGCCGGCCCTTGCGCTCGCCGGCACAGGCATCGACTTCGCCCAGCGCCTCGTCCTCGGGAACGCGCTCTGGCCGCGCTCGGTCGCCTGGCCGTCCCGCCTCCTCCGCGTGGACGAGCAGCCGGAGGAAGCGACGGCCTTCCTCGTGGCGACGGGAGTGAGCGGCCGCGTTCTGACCGACTGGACGTGGGGCGGCTACCTGCTCTTCCGCGCTCCGCTGGAGCGGGACGGACCGCGCTATCGCATCTACATCGACGGGCGGGCCCAGGCGGCCTACCCCGCGAGCGTCGCGCGCGACCTCGACGCCGCGCGCCTCGCCGCGGACGCCGGCGACCGGCAGGCCGTCGAGGCCTTCCTCGACACCTACGCCATCGACGTCTGCCTGCTCGACCGCCGGGGAGGGTCGCTGCCTCTCCTCGTCCCGCAGCTCGCCGGATGGTCCGGCTTCTACGCGGACGACGAGGCGGTCCTCGCCGCTCGCGGCCCCGCAGCCGCCCGCCTCGCCGCCGCTCCGGCCGCGGCCTGGAAGGACCCGGCAATCCGCGAGGCGAGCCGCGCGTTCCGGGAGCGGACGGCAGGATCGCTCGACGAGCGAGGGCGGCGCGACGCGTTCGAGGCGGCATCCTCGTCCGTCGCGATGCGCCCGACGACCACCGGCGTGACCGAGATGGTCCGCCTCGCGCTCGCCGCCCCGGAACCGATCGGCAGGGAGCTTCGCGCACGCGCGGCGCGCGCGTGCGAGCAGGCGCTTGCGGGCGAGGCCCTGCGCGGCGCGCCCGAATCGCAGCGGCTCACGATCGAGGCGAACGCCGCACAGTCGCTCTCCGCGTTGCGGATCGCCGAAGGGGACCGCGCCGCCGCCTCGGCGCTCCGCGAGCGGGCGGCCCGCGACGCCGACCGCGCGCGCCGCCTCGCCGCCCGCATGCTCCGGTAGGTAGGCAGGTGGGCAGGCAGGCAGGCGGTAGGCAGGTGGTTGGCAGGTGACAGGCAGGCAGGCAGGCAGGCAGGGCTCTCGCCTACTTATTACCTCCGCAGTTCGATCTCGCGCACCTCGAGCCCCGGAGTCCCGTCCGGATACGGGAACGAGGCAAGCAGCCGCCCCGACCGAAGCTGGCCCGGCACGACGACCACCCAGATCGTCTGGCCAGCGAGCCTCTTCGCCGCCTCGAGATCGGCCGGGCCGTGCAGGAACGAGAGCCGGCCGGCGCGGTGGACGAGATGGAACGTGACCGTCGACTCGACCTCTTTCTCCGCGTCGCGATACTCCCGCGGGGTGAGCACGCCGTAGAGCAGCGCGTAGACGTACGCCTGGGGATTGCCCTCGGCTGTCAGCACGGCCGAGCCGAAGCGGTCCCGGTTCTCGCGCAGGAAGCGCATCGCGGGCGGCCAAGCAGAGTGATAGAGCGGCGCGACGCTGCGCGACCAAGGACCGAGCGCGAGCGCCAGGACGAGCACGGCATTGACGGCAACTGCAACCGTCCCGATCGCAATCGCGACACTTGCCGGTTTGGCCCCGTTGCGGCTGCGCTCTCGTAGGCGCGCGACGGCCGCGGCGGCGCCGAGGCCGCCTAGAAGCTGGAAGACCGGCAGTCCCACAGCGGCGCGAAGCGCGTGCGGCACGTACTCCGGACGATCCCCGAGGCTCAACGCGGATGCGAGAGGACAGAGGAGCAGCCAGAGCAGCAGCAGGCGGCTCCACGGCTCGCGCCATCGGCGCACGGCCGCCCAGATCCCGATCGGCAGGGTGATCGCCTCGATCGCGAGGAGCGAGCCGCCCGGCAGCGACTGGAGCGGATTTGCATCGCCGCGCAGGAAGAGGAAGGAGGGGCCGAAGTGCTGGACGTACTGCCAGGCAGCCAGCAGCAGCGCCGAACCGAGCGGCTCCACGTTGCCGAAGACCGAGGCAGCCTCCGGGCGGGCGAGCAGCCTATCGGGATGGCGGAGCGTCGCGACGGCCAGCGGCAGCGCCGCCATGACGAGCCCGCCCAGGAACGCGAGCCGGGCGGCGCGCGTGGCGGGGCGCGGGCCTGCCCACGCAAGCAGCGATCCGGCGAGCAGGAGCGGCAGGAAGAGCCGGTACGACGGATAGGAATAGAGCCCGGCGGCGAGCACCACGCCGGCAAGGCCCCATCGCGTTGCGGAGACCGGCCGCTCCTCTCCTGCGGCCTCCGCTCCCGCTCCTCCCCTGCCACTCACAAGCAGGAGCGCGCTGACGAGAAACGCCGGCGTGAGGCTCGCCTCATGCCCGAAGCGCGAGAGCCATAGATGCCACGGACAGGCCGCCAACAGGACCGCCGCGGTGATCCCCGCCGTGCGCCCCCAAAGCCGGCGAGCCAGCAGGTACGCCGCGAGGACCGTCCAGGCGCCGGCGAGCGCGGCAGGGAGGCGCGTCGCCCAGGCGCCGGGACCGAGGAGTGCGACGAACGGGACCGCCAGGATCGCGTAGAGGGAAGTCCGGTTGTCCCCGTCGCCGAATCCTTCGAGAAAGACCGGCCAGACCCTGCCGGCGCGGTCCGCTCCGGTCGTCCACAGCGACCAGGCGTCGACACCGTTGCTCGCCTCGTCCTGGTGCAGCGCAGGAGGAAATCGATCGAGCGCCGGCACCCGCAGCATGAGAGCGAGGAGCAGGACGGCGAGAACGACGAACCTCTCCTCGCGGTGACCTCCAGCGGCCGCGGCTGTCATCGCGTCACGCCGGCGGCCGCGCTTCGCGATCGTTCGCGCCCGCCGCGAACCTCGCCGATGATGAGGAAGGCGGCCAGCCCGACGAGGAACACCGCCACGACGACCCCCTCGCCGCCGGCGACGCGCGCGATCCGCAGGACGACCGGGCTCCCCGGCACGACGAACAGGAGATTGAGCAGGACCGCGAGCGACAGCGCCGCATAGGCGCCGAACCAGCGGCGCCGCAGGACGACCGGAAAGGCGAAGCTGACCAGGGCGGGGACCAGGTAGCGCTCGTGGATCTGCGTGGGGAGCAGGAAGAAGAAGAGCCACTGCAACGTCAGCAGCAGCATGCCCCTCTCGATCCTCTTCTCCCCGCTGTCCGCCGCCGTGTCGCGGCCGAGACGCGCGCACCTCCAGCAGGTCCAGGCGGTCGCAGCGAGGAAGAGGGCGACTCCGAGCAGCCGCGCGGGGATCGGCCCGCGCGCATCGCCGACGAGCCCGGCGTCGCGGCCGCCGCCCGACAGCAGCGTCACGATCCACCAGGGATTCCACGCGTTCAGAGACAAGCATGGATAGACGTCCGTGGAGCCGAGATAGAGGCCGGCCAGCTTCCCGCCGCTCCCCGCGAGGACGAACGGCGCCGAGACGAGCACCGTGGTCGCCGCTCCCGCGGCGATGCTTCTCGCGAGCCCGCGCATCCCCGTCGTCGCCGCGGCGAGCGCGATCGCCGGCGGCAGGACGATCAGGCCTTGCGGTTTCGTCAGGACGGCGAGAGCGATGAGCATCCCGCCCAGCGCGGCGCGCCGCGCAAGGAGCGCCAGCCACGCGCCCGCGACCAGCCCACCCAGCAAAGCGTCGATCTGCCCCCAGTACGAAGAGAGCCAGATCAGCGCGGGATGGAACGCGGCGAGCGCCGCGGCCCCACACACCCCCAGCCCCGCATCGTCCCGTGCACCCCGGCCGGGCATCGCCGCGCGCGCGGCCGCGAAACGCGCGAGAAGCGCGACGACCGCCAGGTCCGCAAGCAGCGCGGGGATCTTCACGAAAGCGGTGAGGAGCCGCGAATCCTCTCCGGACGGGACGAGCAGCGTGTAGACATGGCCGAGCCCCCCGAGCAGGTAGAGAAGCACGGGGGGATACGTCTGTCCCGGAAGCTCGAGCTCGTAGACGTGCGGGATTCCATAGGCGCTCGCGTAGGACATCCAGCTCTTCCAGTACGCCAGGTCAGGCGCGTAGCCGGCCTGCGGCAGGAGCGGAAGCCGGAGCAGAAGCGCAGCGCAGACGATCACGAGCGCCCACGCGTCGAGGCGGGGCGCAGGGTAGCGCCCGCTCGCGTCCGTGGGCGCCGGCGGCCTTCGCCGCCTGGAGCCCGGCTCAGGCATCGTCATCATGCATCGTTCTACTTCCCGTGCCCGCCGAGTCTAATGATCCTCACGGGGACGGTCAAACGCGTTGGCGCCACGGGCGCCTGAAGCGTTACCATTCCCCTCGCGCTTCTTCCACGCGGCATGGAGGTGAGGTCATGATGCGTCCTCTCGTATCCCGAAGGATCCGTCTCCTTCGGGGTCTCGCGTTTCCGAGGTTCGTGCTCCCCGGTCTCATGCTCCCCGGTCTCATGCTCTCGGGTCTCGTGCTCTCGGGTCTCGTGCTTCTCGGTCTCTCGCTGCCCCTCACGGCGAGCGCCGAAGACGTCTTGATCGAGTTGGACGACTGCCTCGACCCTGCTCACGGCACCTACGGCAACCGCAGCGGCGAGCCGTTCAGCCGCCACTCGTGCAGCGGCGCGACCGAGGGATATGCCCTCGACGGAATGGACGGCGAAGGAGAGTGGCTGGAGATCTGGAGCTTGTTCTTCCCCGATGGGATCTGCTTCGTCGATTCCTTGAAGAGCGCGGGGGAATGGGACAAGACGCGCGGGTACCTCGTCGAATGGGTGCTGGAGGAGCAGGACGAGGTGGTGGAGGCGGACAGCCTGCAAACGGTCGAAGGGTCGGGCATCAGCTGAAGCAGCGCGAACTACGACTGGGTCCAGTCGTCCGGAGTCTGCTGTCTGCCTGCCGGGACCTATACGCTCCGCATCACCCGTCTCCTGCCGGAGGGGGACACGCGCATGGACGTGCTCATCCTGTCCGACCGGATCGTTCCGGTGGCGGAGACGAGCTGGGGGCGGGTCCGCTCTCTGTTCCGATAGGCTCCCGCGATCGCGCGAGAGGCTCGGCCGGCCGGCCGTTCGCCGCCTCGATGCGGGGACGGTCGGCTTTCGGCGCCTGGCCCCTCTCCTCCAGGATGCGCGTCACCGCCGCCGCGACCTCGCCGCCGAGCAGCCAGACGAGCGCCGCCAAATAGACCCACAGCAGGATCGCGAGCGCCGAGCCGAGGATCGGATAGGCGCGCGCATAGTCCACCCGTGTCAGATACTCCGTCAGGCCTTGCTTCGCGGCCTCCCAGAGTCCGGCCGTGAGCCATCCACCGACGAGCGCGGCCCGCCAAGGCACCGGCCGGGCGGGAAGCCAGCGGAAGAGGATCGTCACGATGCCGCCGGCCGCGAAGAAGCCCATCGTCAGCTCGAGCAGGCGCCAGCGCGTTCCAAGATCCTCCAGCGTCTCCTTCGCGACGGTATTGAGCATCACGTCGACGACGAGCGAGAGAAAGACGAGCAGCGCCGCTCCCCCGACCAGCAGGAAGGAGACGAGGCGATTGCGCAGGAACCCGAGCACGTGCCGGCGGAATGGGAGCTTCTGCCCGGGGAGATGGACGTCCCAGACGATCTGCGCGGCCGTCTCGAGCTGCACGAAGGCGCCCGACGCGGCCAGGAGGATCATGAGCACGCCGATGATCCCGAGTTGGCCGCGCGCCGATTCGGTCGCGGTCAAGGCATCGACCGCCGTCTTGGCCACCTGCGGGGAGACTCCCTCGGCGATCAGGTGGGAGATCGTGAACTTCAGGCCCTCTGCGCCTCCCCACGACGCGAGGATGAAGCCGAAGACCGACGTCATCAGGATGAGGAGCGGGAGCAACGAGAAGATGCCGTAGAAGGCGATCGCGGCGCCGAGCTGCGTGCAACGATGCCGGTTCCAGGAGAACCAAACCTCCGTCACGACGCGCCGGATCCACCCGAGCGGCCCCAGGTGCGGATGGATCAGGATCGGCTCGGCCGGCTGCTTCACGATCGGATCACGGAAGGAAACGTTCCGGGTGCGCGAGCTTCGCCGGAAGGTATTCCTCGATCACGTAGTTCAGTCCCCATTTCGCCAGCGCCTGCTGCTCGGCGCGAACCCCCATCTTCACGAGCTTCTCGATCGCGCCGCTCCAATCCTTGTGCCGTTGAAAGAATGGATCGTTCTTGATCGCGTCCTTCGCGCGCTTGATGTCGACCTCCTTCAACGGATGGGTCGGCAGCTTGTACTCCTCGATGTCCTTCGGCGTCACACCGAGGAAGCGGGCCTGCGGCACGGAGAAGAACTGGTTGATGTGCGCGGCGTTCCCCGACCCGACCTTGAGCGTCCGGTAGATGTTCGAGATCCCATACGGATCGCAGTCGACGAACGCATACACCGGGATCTTCCGCTCGTCCGAAAGACGCCGGATGAAGCGGCGCGTCGCGCGCGTCGGCACCCCGCCCATCGAAACGAGGATGCAGTTCGCGGTCTTCCAGAACTTGTGATTCTGCAGCCTCTGGAACATACCGCCGGTCTCGATCGCGAGAATGAACTGTGCGCCCGTCTCGAAACCGAGCTGCTCCACCGAGGACGGGATCGAATAGGCGCCGCTGCCGAAACGTGTGCAATCGATCCGTTCGACGACGCCGGTTTCGAGATCGGGATCGAGGACGATCAGCTCCCCCGCGACCGCACCTCCGTGCTCGTCCGGAATGAAACGAAGCTGCTCGCGGTTGATCTCGCTCTGCGAGAAGAGCGCCTCGATATCGTCCATCACGGTGTCCGACTCGACCTGGTCGTGGAACATCGCGTCGCCCCAGTTCTTCGACTGGTAGTACGCATCCCTCTTCGTCGCGAAATCGTTCGTCTCGATCAGATCCTTCGAGAGCGCCATCATCCGGAGCGTCTGCGCGAACGTCTTCACCGTGTTCACCGTGAGCGTGCGCACCTTCCTCTGGCGGCCGATTTCGAGGAACCCCTTCTTCTGCGAGTACGAGACGTTGCCGAGCGAGCGCACGGGGAATTTGAGCTCCGGCTTCTGCCGCTTCCCGATCCGCGTGTAGATGTCCGACGCGGTCGAGCGGATCAGAGAGACGGTCTTCTCGTCGAGCGCGCGGTTCCTCTCGCGGACCTGCACCTTCCTCTCCTTCTCCTTCTCCTTCTCCTTCTCCTTCGCCATTGCCTACTCCTCCGCGCCCCCGCCGGCCTTCGTCCGGCTCTGCTCGAGAACGTTCGTGAGCGTCGAAACGGTCTTCTCCCGCGCCTTCTCGTCGAGGGCCAGGATCTGTTGCAGGGCGATCCCGATGTGGGGGATGTAGCGCTGGATGTAGGAGCGCTTCTTCCCCTCCTCGTGCTCCCGGCGCCTCCGGTTGATGTGGAGCGCGACCTGTCGCCCGCATTCCTGCAGCGCGAGCCGGATCTCCTTCAGAATCTCCGGATAGTGCGCGATCGCCTCCTTGCTCTCCGACGTGAACGGCACCCAGGCGGAGGCGATATGGACGAGCAGGATCGCGGGACCCACCGGAAGCGCCCCTTTCGGCTGCTGGATCTGGTACTTCCGCCAATCGACGGCGATCGTGGCCTTCGTCATCGCGCAGGCCGACCGTTGGTAGAGCAACGGCACACGGTTCGCGTAGCGGTAGAGCGTGATCGGCTCGTCGGCCGGCAGGTCGGCCCCCCAGGCGATTCCCGCCTCGATCAGGAACGGATTGCCTCGATAGACGGTCGGCGGGCGGCTCACGACCGTCGTGAACTCCGCCTCCACCTCCTGCTCGAGAGCGCGCCGCAGCAGTTCCTCGCCGATCGGAACGATGCAGTTCGTCGGCGGGGCGAGCAGCTTGACCTCGTTCATCGCCTTGTGCAGGCGCTCGCCCGCCTCGAGCGGCAGGCGGCCTGGCCGCGCGTGCACGTCGACCTGGGCGCGGTGGGCGATCTCGCTCGCCACTCGTAGCGAGACACGCGAGAACTCCCCTTGCAGGAAGGACTGCACGGTCCTCGCGTCGCTCCCCTTCAACATCCGCATCAGCACCCCAAGCTCGACCCCGTATGGATGCGGACGGATTTCCTTCGGCTCGTCCGGAAGCTTCCCGCTCACCCGCTCGAACGTCACCGGCTCCGCCGGGCCGTCGGTCTGGGGAGGGAGGTAGACGATCCGGGCATGGGGATTGGCGATCGCCACCTGGCGGAGATAGCCGTCGACCGAGTGGCGGCCGCGCTTGTACGTCCCCGCAAGGGTGATCTCCACGCGCGTGCCGTGAGGCGCTTCCCAGGACTCCTCCCGGTCCACGAGGATCTCCGGACGGTTTCGCTGGGTGTCGATCCGAAGCTCGAGATAGTGGGCCGGGTGCTTGGGGCCGGTCCGGGTCATGATCGCCATCGGCCGGCCGCTCGTGAGCATCCCGTACATTCCGGCGGCCGAGATCCCGATCCCCTGCTGCCCTCGGGACTGCTTAAGTGTGTGAAACTTCGACCCGTAGAGGAGCTGTCCGAAGATCTTCGGCACCTGCGTACGAACGATTCCCGGCCCGTTGTCCTGTACGATCACCCGGTACCTGTCCTCGCCGGCGGGCAGGATCTCCACGCGCAGGTCGGGCAGGATACGGGCCTCCTCGCACGCGTCCAGGGAATTGTCAACCGCCTCCCGTACCGTCGTCAGCAGCGCCTTGGACGGATTGTCGAACCCGAGCAGATGGCGGTTCTTCGCGAAGAACTCGCTGACCGAAATATCCCGCTGCCGCATCGCCAGTTCTGCCGCTGTACGGATCGGCAGAGGGGTCTCCGCGGCCGGGGCTGCCTTTCCCGCCGTCTTCCCTCCGTCCGTGGACGGAGAGGCCGTCTTTCGACGCTTCGGCGTCGCTTCCTCGACCCCGAGGAAGACATCCAGCTGCTCGGTCGCTTTTTTAGGCTTTGCAGGCACTTGGTTGGCTCCTCTTGTTGCCCTTGCCGTCCTTGCCGTCCCTTGCCGTCCTTGACGCCCTTGCCGTTCCTGCGGTCCTTGCCGTCTTTGACGCCCTTTTCTCCCTCATTGCCATTGAAGCCCTCGCCGCCCCTTCCCGCCGTCGCCCCGACTCCGCCCCGTAGGAGGGAACCAGAAGCCCTGGCGGCCGCCAAGCGGGAATTCCGAGAGTTTCCCGAACGCTATCGCCCCCCGGCCCTCCGCCCGCCGGGCCGCACTCCCGGCCGCTACGCGAGACCGTACCCCGCTGGCCTTGTACAATCCTTTGCCGGCCTTACCGGCCTTTTCCCCGCCGTCTTCGAAGCGACTGTCGCCGGCCGAAAAGCGACGGCTTCGACCCACTTTTCCTTTGACACGAGCTCGATCGACTCCCAATACTGCATCAAACGTCGTCTTGCGCGACGCGAGGGAAGCGCGCAAATTGCGCGACTCTCCCATGCACGGCAGAACGAAACGTTTGCGCTGATGTAGCGCGCGCCGTGCGGTGGTCCAACCGGGGGACCTCCCCGAAGAGCACGGGAGCGAGAGACATGCCCGCTGCAAAGAAGGCCCGCGTCAGAAGAAGAGGACGCCTCGACAAGGAGGCGATGCAGAATCGTGAGGCCGCGATCATCGCGGATCTCAAGGCTGGAAAGCTGAGCTACCGCGACATCGCGAAGAAACACGATGTCTCGTTGCCGACCGTCAATGCGAAAGCCCGCAAGGCCGGCATCCGCCGACCGCGTGGACGCCGCCCGGCGGCCGCCAAGGGCCAGCCGTACCTGGCGGCGGCGGGCGGCCGCGCTCGTGCGCAGGCTTCCGGCCAGCCGATGATGCGGCGCGGTCCGGGCCGTCCAAGGAAGGCGGACCGTGCGGCATTCCAGGATGAATTTCGTGAAATGTTGCTGCGCCACTTCCCGTCCCTGACCCTCGCCCAGTACGACCGGTTGACCCGGATGGTGACCGAGGCGGTCGGCTGATCGCCCTTCACCTTCCCGCAGGCAGGCCCGGAGCGCCACTGTCGTTCGGACACGCTCCGGGCTTTTCTCACGCGTTTCCATCGTCTCGCCGCAGCCTCGCCGGCCCGACGCATTCCCTTCCCGTCCTCCCACCGCTCCTCGAGCTCGTTCATGCGCCGGTGCGCGACGAGTCGGCCGATTGTCTTTGACAGACCCGGCTTTCATCTCTAAGCTTTTGCGGAACGCCAAGATAGTACCATTCTTCAGCGAGGAACTCTTTGAAGCCGGTCCTTTTCAGTGGAATTCAGCCGAGCGGAGAGATCCACATCGGCAACTATGCAGGAGCGATCCGCAACTGGGTGAAGCTTCTCGATGACTACGATGCGATTTTCAGCATCGTCGACTATCACGCCCTTACACAGCCGTACGATCGGGACCTCCTCGCGCGCCGGTCGTTCGAAGCCACGCTGGTCAACATCGCCGCCGGGCTGGACCCCGCCCGGTGCCGTTTGTTCATCCAGTCCCACGTGCCGCAGCACACGGAGCTGACCTGGATCCTCAACACCGTGACCCCTATGGGGGATCTGTCGAGGATGACCCAGTTCAAGGAGAAGTCGCAGCGCGCCACGGAGGATACCTACATCAACGCGGGGCTTTTCACGTATCCGGTCCTCCAGGCGGCCGACATCCTCCTCTACAAGGCCGTGGCGGTTCCGGTCGGGGAAGATCAGGTGCAGCACATCGAGCTGACCCGCGAGGTGGCCAGGAAGTTCAACGCCCGTTTCGGCGAAACCTTCCCCGAGCCGCAGCAACTCGTCCCGAAGGAGGGCGCCCGCGTGCTCGGGCTCGACGGCAAGGCCAAGATGAGCAAGTCGCTGAACAACTACATCGGGCTTCTCGAAGAGCCCGACGCGATCTGGGAGAAGCTTCGACCTGCCGTCACCGATCCGGCTCGCGTCCGGCGCTCCGACCCCGGGAACCCCGACGTGTGCAACATCTACACGCTCCACCAGATCTTCTCGCCGCCCGAGGACCAGCAATGGGCGGCCGCCGGTTGCCGGTCCGCAGGGATCGGCTGCATCGAATGCAAAAAGGTCCTGTGGAAGAACATGATCGCCACGCTCGATCCGATCCGCCAGCGCGCGGCCGACCTCAAGGCTCATCCGGAGGTTGTCCTCGAAACGATCGAAAAGGGGCGCCGCGACTGCCTCGAAATCGCCGAGAGGACGATGGTCGAGGTCCGCGAGAAGGTGGGCACTCTGACGGCCGGCCTGACGGAGCCGCCGCCGATGCGGGCTTGACCGGCTCGCCGCTCTGCGCGAACCTCTCTCCGGTTTCCCCCCGCAGGCATCCTCGTACCCAGCACTGGAGGACGAGATGGATCGACGCGTGCTGCAGCGATCCCTTCTCGAGCTGATCCGCAAGACGTCCGCCGAGATCCCCTCCGACGTGGAGGCGGTGCTCGAGCAGGCGCAGCGGACCGAAGAGAAGGGAAGCACCGCCCGATACGCGATGGACGTCATCGCCGCAAACACCGAAATGGCTCGATCGAAGAGCCTCCCGATCTGCCAGGACACCGGCTCGATCCTGTTCTTCGTGCGGGGGCCGAAAGGGCTCGACCAGGAGGCGTTCCGCAAGGCGGCGGAGGCCGCCGTGCTCCAGGCGACGAAGGTCGGGTACCTGCGCCAGAACTCTGTCGATCCGATCACGGGGAAGAACCCGGGGACGAACCTCGGGCCGGGCAGCCCCACGATCCACTTCGAGCAAGGGACCGGCGTCCGGACTCAGGTGCGGCTCGTGCTGAAGGGGGGTGGCTGCGAGAACTGTGGCGTTCAGTACTCGCTCCCCGACGGCAAGATCGGCGCCGGGCGCGACATAGCGGGTGTGGAGAAGTGCCTCCTCGACGCGGTGAACAACGCGCAAGGCAAGGGCTGCGGACCAGGGATCCTGGGCGTCACGATCGGGGGCGACCGGGCGACAGGGTACCTGCACTCCAAGGAGCAGTTTCTCCGAAGGCTCGACGACGTGAACCCGGACCCGGTCCTCGCCGGACTCGAGAAGCGGGTCGTCCAGCGCTCGAACTCCCTCGGTATCGGACCGATGGGATTCGGGGGCGCCACGACGCTTCTCGGCTGCAAGGTCGGAGCGCTCAACCGGCTCCCCGCGTCCTACTTCGTCAGCATCTCTTACATGTGCTGGGCATTCCGCCGTCAAGGCGCCGCGCTGGACTCGCAAGGCGAGATCCGGCAATGGCTGTACTAGCCGGGAAGGGGGGACGGACACGATGAGGCTCGAGGCTCCGTTCACCGAGGAGAAGATCCGCGCGCTGTCGCTCGGCGACATCGTCGAGATCCACGGAATGGTCTATACCGGGCGCGACGCGGTCCACAAGTACCTGCACGACGGCAACGCGCCGCCCGTCGATCTCACCGATTCGATCCTGTATCACTGCGGTCCGGTCCTCGTGAAGGAGAACGAGGTCTGGGTCGTCAAGGCGGCCGGCCCGACGACGTCGATCCGCGAGGAACCGTATCAGGGAGACCTGATCGAAAAGTTCCACCTTCGAGGAATCATCGGCAAGGGAGGGATGGGCGCCCGCACGCTCGAAGCATGCGCGAACACCGGCTGCGTCTACCTCCACGCGATCGGGGGCGCGGCGCAGGTCCTCGCCGAGAAGGTGCGCCGGGTGCGCGGCGTCCACCTCGCGGAAAAGTTCGGCAGCCCGGAGGCGATCTGGGAGTTCGAGGTCGAGGGCTTCCCCGCCGTCGTCACGATGGATTCCCACGGCAACAGCCTTCACAAGGACCTGCTGAAGCAGACGACCGAGAAGCTGCAGCAGATCTTCGCGGAGATCGACGCGAGGAAGTAGCGCCGGCCGGCGAGAGCCGGTAGCGCGGGACACGCACGAACGCGGGGCCTTCGCCGTGGAGGCGGAGGCCCCGCCGCGTTGACGACGGAGCGGGATGCGACCGATTCGATACATGTGGCGCGCGGCGCGCGGCTTCTCGCGGAACGCCCGCCTCTACCTGGCCGGCACCTTCCTCATGGGAATCGGTCATGGCGCCCTCTGGGTGCACATGAACTTGTACTATCGCGAGCTCGGGCTGGGGGAGGCGACGATCGGTCGGATTCTCTCGGCGGGCAGCCTCGGCACCGTGCTGATCTCGCTCCCCGCCGCGCTCTTCATCGATCGATTCCGCGCCGAGTCGGTCTTCCTGACCGCCGCGGCCGGCTTCGGGCTGATGTTCGGCCTCCAGCTCGTCGTTCCGCACCCGGCCGTCCTCTCGATCGCCGCGCTTCTGACCGGAATGCTCTTCACGGTCCACTGGGTCGCCGCCGCCCCGTTCTTCATGCGCAACGCGCGGCCCGAGCACCGCACCGACCTCTTCGGGGCCGCCTCGGCCCTCGAGACGCTCGCCACCGTCGCCAGCGCGTTTGCGGGCGGGCTTGCCGCGCGACACTTCGGCCGCGTCCTGGAATCGGAGCTGTCCGGCTTGCGCGTGATGCTGGCCGCCACGGCGGTCCTCTCCGTCCTTGCGGTCGTGCCGTTCTCGCGCATCCGGAGCGTGCCGCCCCGGGCCGGTCGCTTCGCGCTCCGCGATTACCTGTTCACGCGCGACTATGCGCTGCTCGGCAAGATCTGCCTTCCCGCCTTCCTCGTCGGCTGCGGCGCGGGGCTCACGATCCCCTTCCTGAACCTCTACTTCCGGGAGCGCTTCGGGCAGGATCCCCAGCGCATCGGCATCTTCTTCGCGGTCGCGCAGGTGTTGACGATGGCGGGATTCCTGATCGGCCCGTACCTCGCGCGGCGCTTCAGCCACGTGCGCGCGATCGTCGCGACCGAGCTGCTCTCGATCCCGTTCTTCCTGATGCTCGCGATCGCCGACCGTCTATGGCTGGCGGTCGCCGCGTTCTGGATGCGCGGCGCACTGATGAACATGAACCAGCCGGTCAGCGCGGCGTTCGCGATGGAGATCGTCCCGCAGGATCAACAGACTGCGACGAACAGCGTGCGCATGCTCTCCTGGAACCTCTCCTGGATGGTGACCACCCCTCTCGGAGGATGGTTGATCGAGCGGCACGGCTTCGCGCCGAACATGATCGGGACGATGGGGCTCTATCTCGTCTCTGCCGGGCTCTTCTGGACGTTCTTCCGCCGGACGCGCATCGCGCGCTCGCCCGCCGCTCCGCCCGCCCGCGCGACGCTCGAGGGGGCCGCGGCCGCGCTAGCGGATCCAGACGATCCGGCGGTGGACCTCCCGGGAGCCGGCCGTTAGCCGAGCGACGTAAAGCCCGGAGCCGACCTCGCGCCCCTGATCGTCCCGCCCGTCCCAGACGATCGGCTCGGCGGGCGCGGTCCCGTTCCAGAGATCGCGAACGATCCGCCCGAGCGTGTCGTAGATCCGCAGCCGGATCGGCTGGCCGAAGAATCCCGCCACCGCGATGGCGGTCGACTTCCCGGCCGGATTCGGAAGCGCGAGAAGCTGCGGCGCCTCGATCACGCGCCACGTGAAGCCGCGCCGCACGCTCGCCCCGAGCGCGTCGCTCACCTGGATTTCGATCGCGTAGCTGCCCGCATCCGGGGCGATGCCCGAAAGAAGCCCGTTCGCCGGATCGAGCGTGAGACCTTCGGGAAGCGGCATCGTCGCCTCCCACTCGTAGGGAGGCCTTCCCCCCGACGCCTCGATCCGGGCGTGATACGGCAGGCCGGCCTGGCCGACCGGAAGCTGGGCGATCGTGATGTTGAGCGAGGAGAGGACCTTCTTGAGGATCCAGGAGTCGGGATCGAGCACCAGCTCCCGCACGGTGTCGGTCGGCTCCGGAAGCGGGATCTGGAACTCCTCGTGCTGCGGATCCTGAAAGACGCGCGCATCGAGCGAGTCGCCGTCCGACAGCCGGAAGCGAAGCGTGATCGGCATGGCGAACGTTCCGGTCTTCTGTGTCTGCACGATGCGGACCGATACCGCCCGTCCCGTCGCCTCGTCGCCGATCGTCTCGAACGAGGTCACGTACTGCGGGCGGTCGACCCCATAGACCCATGGCTGGAAGAACCAGTCGAGATCCTGTCCGGCCACCTCCTCGACGATCGACTGGAACTCGGCGGTCGTGGTCGACCGGTATGCGGTCCGATCCCGGTATTCGTGCAACGAGGCGAAGAAGAGCGAGTCGCCGAGCACTCCCCGCAGCATGTGGAGGACCCAGGCGCCCTTGTTGTACACGGTGTTGTCGTCGAACAGCGCGGGGGGATCGTAGAGCGGGCCGCTCGGATCGACGACCCGCTCCAAGTTCTGCAGGCACGAAAGGTACCCTTCGCGCCCGTTCCTGTGCTCGAACCAGATCGCCTCGCCGTAGGAGGCGAATCCCTCGTTCAGCCAGATGTCCCGCCAGTCGGCGGGGCTCGTCATGTCCCCCCACCACTGGTGGGCGAGCTCGTGCACGAGCACCCAATCGTACAGGTGGCTGCCGGTGATCAACGAGCTTCCATAGCTCGTGTTCGTCTGATGCTCCATCCCGCCGCCCCAGGGAAAGATCGAGTGCCCGTACTTCTCCCTGGCGAACGGATAGGGGCCGAACCTCTCCTGGAAAACTTCGATCGCCTCGGGGGTGATCGAAAAGTCCTCCCGCGCCTCCTCGAGATGCTCCGGATAGACGTAATGGACGACCGGCAGCGTGTCGCCCGAGACCGGCACGTAGCGATCCTCGATCGTCTCGTAGTTCGTCGCGGTGACGCAGACGAGATAGGTCGCGATCGGGTAGCGGTGCTTCCAGTGATAGGTGAACGATCCGTCGCCGTGGTCGATCGTCTCGTCGAGGAGTCCGTTGGACGTCGCGACCATTCCGGCAGGCACGCGGAGGAGAACGTCGAGACTGTCCGCCTTGTCGGCCGGCGTGTCCTTGCACGGCCACCAGGTCCGGGCGCCTTCGGGCTCCGAAAGGGTCCAGATGAGCGGGCTTCGGTCGGGACCGTGGACCGAGTAGCCGAAGGCGTTGATTCCGGGCGCCACCGGATGGCCCTGATAGGCTACGCGGACTTCGAACGGCTCGGTCGGCGCGAAGTCGAGCTGCACCTGCAGCCGGTTCTGCTCGAGATTCCAGCCGGCGGGCTGGCCATCGACCCAGACGGAGTCGACGACCATGTCGTCATCGAAGTCGAGGAGGATCGAGCGCGTCTCGCCCACCGGTCGCAGGCGCGCGGTCAAGTCGCCGAGGATCCACTGCGAGGAGATGTCGCGCAGGTCGATCGCCAGACGGTAGTAGAGGACATCGTAGGAATCCTGCGCCCGCTTTCGCGCCCGCTCTCCTTCCGCCTCCCCCTCGTCGATCTCGGCGCGCGCGGCCAACCGTAGCCAGGCGGCTCTGCGTTCCGCCTCCTGCCGTAGGATCGCCTTCCGCTCCGCAGGATCCGGAAGCGGCGAGGGTGCACGGGTCCCGCGCGAGGCGCCGGCGACAATGCTCGCGCTCGCGTTAGCGACAGTGCCCGCGCTCGCGTTAGCGCCTACCGGGCTGATCGCCGCCCCAATGGCGGCGGCGAGAAGGATCCAGAGAGTAAGAACCGAGCGCACGGCGGGACCGACCTCCTTCCGCGTCTTCCCCGGCTGCGGCCGGCGCTTGAGCTTCCGGCCGCCCCGTCCCGGAGAGCTTACCCGGACCCGTTGCGCGGGCGCAGCGGCCCGATCGCGCCTCAGCTCGCGGACGGCGATCGCGGCCGCCCCGCACAGTAGCAGGAGAGGGCCCGGGTAGCCCGGTCGATCTTGCGATAGACGGGGATCCCGGCGCGCTGCATCAGCACGACGCAGTCGTCGTAGATCCGGCCCGAGTCGACCGCGACGACGACCGGCTTCGAGGTCGCGCGGAAGACGCGGATCAGCTCCTGCGGCAGCGAGCTGAGCGAATAGATGTTCTCGCCGTGCGTCCCGGCCGGATCGGGAGGCAGATCGTTCAGCGCAGGGGTCACCGGAACCGCGGAGACGACGAGCGCGTCCACCCCCGGATCTTCGAGGATCGCCTCCACCGCCTGGACGAACTGCTTGGTCGTCGCCATCGGGGTCGCATCGACCGGATTGTTCGCATGCGCGATGTCGGGGAGGCACGCGGCAAGCTTGGCGCGCGTCTCCTCCGAGAACGAAGCGAGATCGAGGGCATACAGGGCGTCCATCGCCGTCGAGCACTCGAAGCCGGCATTCGAGATCAGTCCGAGGCGGCGTCCGGCCGGCGTCCGGTCGTAGAGCATGGTGAACGCCTTGGTGAAGTCCTCGAACTGATTCAGCGTCTCCGCCACGACCGCCCCCGCCTGGGAGAGCAGCGAGCGCGTGACTTCGTAGTCGCCCGCGAGAGAGGCGGTATGGCTCGCGGCCGCTTTGGCGCCGAGCGCGGTCTTTCCCGCCTTGAACGCGATCACCGTGCGCCCCGCCTCGCGGTGCTTGCGAACGAGGTCGACGAACCGCAGGCCGTCCAGCGGCTGGAACCCCTCGAGATAGCAGGCGAGCACCTGCACACCCGGGTCTCCGAGATAGTGCTCGAGGAGGTCCGAGACGGTGACGTCCATCTGGTTGCCGTAGGAGATCGACGCCTTCGGGAAGATGAGGCCGTCCAAGTTGCTCGTCAGCGTCACGAGGTACGCGCCGCTTTGGCTGATCGCGGCGAGGTTGTCTCCCGGCGCAGCATGGAACGGCAGCTTGTACTGAGGCAGGAAGAAGGTGTTGTACTGCCTCTTCGAGACGATTCCGAGGCAGTTGCCTCCGACGAGGATCGGCCCCCCGTCCTCGAGCTCACGCCCCCGTTCGAGAGCCTCGACGATCTCCTCGGCCCTCTGCTTCTGCCCGGTCTCCGCGAATCCGCCGGGGATCAGGATGATCGCATGCGCCTTTTCGTGCGCGACGATGTCGACGATCGCGTCGCGCGCCCCTTCGGCCGGCACGCAGACGACCGCGAGGTCGACCCGCTCGGGAAGGGCTGCCACGTTCGGGACGCAGGGGATCGTGTCGATCTCCTTCTCCTTCGGATGGACTCCCCAAATCTTGCCGTAGGCGACCCCCTCAGCCGTCCGGAGATTCTGGAGGATGATCCGCCCGGCGTTCATCGCGCGCGCCGAAGCGCCGATCACGGCGACGGAGCGGGGAGCGAGGAGGTTCGCGATCTTCTCGATCCGGCGGCGCCGAACCCGCGGCTTCTCGGTCCCCCAGCGCGCGATGCCGTCGAGCGCGACGGGTGGCCGTCCCGGAAGAGCGGCAAGGGGATTCACCTCGACTTCCTCGAGGACGAAGGGGCTCACGTTCCCGTCGATTCCGAAGGTGCGCGCAAGGTCCGCCCAACGGCGCATGGCTCCCCAGAAGAGCGTCCCGTCGACGGGAGGCCGGTCGTGCAGCCGCGAGGCGCGGAAGAGGAGCGCGAACGCGGGGCCCAGGGAGGCGAAGTCGGGAGGCTCCGCCCGGTCGAGGAGCGGGTCGTGAGCGGAGACGATCCAGGTAGTGCGCGAAGGAGCGAGCTTGCCGTACCACTCGGTGAGCAGGCCCCCAAGTCCCAGGACGACGACCGGGCCGAGAGCAGGGTCCTGGCGGAGCGAGAGCAGCATCTCCGTCCCGGGAAGGTTGGGCTGGTAGCCGATCTTCTCACAGAGGAGCAGCCCGTCGAGCTTCGCCTGCGGGGCCCGCGCGCGTACGCGCTCGAGGACGTCGGAGCAGGCGCGATCGATCGCCGAGGCCTCGGGCGGCGCGAAGGCGATCCCGCCGGTCTCTGTCTTGTGCAGGATGTCGGGGCTCTGGATCTTGACGACGACGCCCGCGGGCGCCGGCGAGCCGAGCAGCGCCGAGGCGGCCGCCGCCCGCTCCGCCTCCCCCGCCTCGACCGAGACGACCGCGAAACGTGGTGTGTCGATGCCCGCCTCGCGGAGGATCTCGTAGACCTCTCCCTCGAGGAGTTGCCTCCGTCCCGCCTCCGCTGCCCGGCGAAGAATCGACTCGATCCGCTCCCTGCGCGACGCTTCCATCCCATCCTCCTCCCCGTCCTCGTCCCGCCCAGGCCCGGCCCGCCATCGAGGCGGCCGGGGTCGGCTCACGACACGGCGCGGCGCGACGCCAGCCCGACCCAACAAGCCTCGAGCAGGATACCGGCAGCGGCAGTCAAACCGGAAGGGGTCGCCGGCGCGTCGTTGCTTCTCCGGCGCGGGCCCCTGCGTCCTCGCACCTCCGCCCTTGCTCCAGCGGCGCGGCTGCGGGATCCTCCGCACGCGACCGTTCTCGCGCGCAGTTCGCCGGCCCGCGGACGCCACCCGCGGCGACCGGCTCGCCGCCGTGGGAACGCCTGGGCGCGCCTCGTGTTAGATCGGCGTCCCCCCAGCCCGGGAGCCGGAGGGCGTCGACCAAGAGAGGAGATGCAGCAGCATGACGCATGGATCGAAAAGATGGTTGCGGTCCGGGATCGTCCCTGGGGTCCTGGCTGGTCTGGCCGCCGCTGCCGGCGCCACCGCACTCGCCCTTGCCGCTGGAGGCAATCTCCCCGATTTCTCGCTGTCGAAGGGGTATGACCCGGCAGGCGGGGCGTTCGATCGGGACACGGCGTCAAGGGTCGCGCTGACCCTATTCGTCGACGGCGATCCCTCTTCGGCACCCATCGCCTGGCGAATCCGCAGCGCGACCGAGACGATCGCCGAGCGCGACACGATCGTCACGCCTCCTCGGCGCTCCCGGGAGAGGCTGCTGATGCTACCGATCCCGCCGCTCCCTCCCGGCTCCTATGCGCTCGACGTCATCGCCGACCCGGAGGGCAAGATCGAGGAGCGGGACGAAGGGAACAACCAGCGCACCTACGGCCTGCAGATCCCCGACGGGGCGCCGGTCCTCTTTCGATGCGAAGGACCGGAAGGGAGCTCCTGGGAGATCCAGCGTCTCGAGCTGAACACGTCGACCGGCAAGCCGTACCCGAACGAGTGGGGCACGCGCGCGGACACCTCGCGATCGAGCGAGAAGGAGATTCTCGTCCATGGAATCGAGCCGGGAGGCTATCTCGGCGTGCTCTTCGGGCCGAGCGTGAACCGCTCCCCGATCCTCGTCTCGAACGGCTCCTTCGAGATGCCCGATCCGCCGCAACAGGAGACGGTGGTCTGGAAGCGCACGACCCCGTACATGGTCAACCGCCCGAAGATCCACGGCAACGTGGCGGTGACGACCGGCGCGCTCGACGGGGCGCCGCGCTGGAAGAACAACACGCGCGTGACTCTCGAGGGGTCGATCCGCAATCCGACCGACCGGTCGTCGGACGTGCAGTGGCTGCTCCGGTTCCTCGAGGCCGACGGACAGGGAGAGGCGGCGCGCGATACGTTGCTGACGCTCGGCGCGCTCGCCACGGAGCGTGTGATCCTCGCGAGCCGTATCCCCCGCACGCCCGGGAAGTACCTGGTCCAGGCGGAAGTGCGGGTGCCTTGGCCGACCAGCTTCGAGGACCTGGGGGAAGAGGATCGTGTCGCCTCTCACGTCCTCCCGTTGGGTTTCATCGAGGTGGAGCCATGACGGAGCGTGGATCGGCGGCCTCGGTGCCCTTCGCCGACCGGCGGCCTGGTGGTCCTTCGTCGTCTTTCAGGTTTCTTTCGTAGCGGTCACGCCGCTACCTGCGCGGCACTCCTCAGCCACCGCCACTCGCTCCGCAGCTGGGCGGCGCGCCGGCTCCGCCCCCGGCGATGACCGCCTGGACGTGGGGCAGCGCCCGCTTCGCTTCCGTTCCACAGGCAGGACAGGCAGCGGACTTGTCGCGATCGGCGATCGAGCGCATCAGATCGAAGCGCTCGCCGCAGCTCGGGCAGACATACTCGTACCACGGCATCGACTCGGACTCCTCATGTTTGCAGTTGGCGGCCAAGAGCGCGATGGCGTCACGCGCTCGGGAGGACCTTCCTCGCTCCCTACCCGTGCAGCTCGCGCCACTTCCATCGTGGGAGCGAAGCGCCTGGGCTGCGCCCCCGCCCGGACGGACCGGCAGCGCAGAGGGCCAGAAGAATCCCCGGCACACGCTGGTCCGCCACGCGGAAGAAGATCTCCACCCCGCGCCTCTCCTCCTCCAGGATCCCCTCCCGTCGCAGCACCGAGAGATGCTGCGCCAGCGTCGAGACGGGCACGCCGATCTCGCGCGAGATGCGCGATAGGCTCGCGGGCTCTCCGAGGAGCCCGCACACGACCTTGAGCCGCGCCGGATGCCCGAGCAGCTTCAGCAGGCGGGCGGCCTCCGCGAAGTCCTTCGCCGCCTTCATCCCCGCTGGACCTTCAGCGCCGGCCTTCGGCCGTCCCAGCGTCGCCGGCGCTCGAGGCCGGCGGCACCTGCAGCGCAGGCCGGTCCGCCGTCTCCTTGGGGCTGGTCTTCTCGGTGCTGCATGCCGCTCCACCGGAGCGGCCGGCCAGAGGCGAGCCTCAGGTCGGCACTCCGAGACGGGGTAGGACCAGCCAGGTGAGGACGAAGTACCCCACGAGGAACAGAAGGAACGTCAGCATCTCGCCTCTCCAGCGCTTGGTGTTGCGCATTTCTTGGAAAATACGGAAAGTGCGGGAGGATCGTCAAGCGGGATCTCGATCGAGCGTGCGCCTCACGAGCCGAGGACTCTCTCGAATCGGGCGAGGTAGGCGGCCGCCGCGGCCTCCCAATGAAAGCGCGACGCGCGCCGCCGTCCCTGCTCGCCCAGCCGGGTGCGTTCCGCCGAGTCGTCGAGCAGGCGCGCGAGCGCCCTCGTCAGGTCCTCGGCCGAACCGGGCGCGACCAGCGTTCCCGCCTCGCCGAGCACCTCCCCGGCAGCGCCGGCTCTGGCCGCCACCACGGGAAGTCCCGCGGCCATCGCCTCGAGGAACACGAACCCGAAGCTCTCCTGCAGCGACGGCAGGCAGAACAGATCGGCCTGGCGGAACAGGTGGGCGAGACCGGCCCGCGTCGGGATCTCCCCCTCGAAGCGCACGCGATCGCCCGCCTCGAGTCCGAGATCGACAGCGAGGCGGCGAAGCCGTGGCGCCTCGATCCCGTCTCCAACGATTCGGAGCCGCGCCGCCGCATGCCGCGCCGGCAGGCCCGCGAAAGCGCGAAGAAGCGTGTCGATCCCCTTGCGCGGATAGAGGCGCGCGACCGAGAGGATCGTGGGGCCTTTGTCCCGCGCACGGGCATCAGCGCCCTGGAGCAGCTCCTGCCATTCCGCGAGATCGAAGCCGTGTGGGATGATCTCGATCCGCTCCGCACCCGCTTCGTAGTGGCGCTGCACCGCCTCCGCCGCGTAGGCGCTCGGGACGATCAGGAGCGCGGCGTCCGCCACGTTGCGCCTCTCGGCTCGCGCCTGCTCGAGAAGGAGAGACCGGAACGGCTCGGGCTCGGTCGGAGCGATCTCCGCGAACAGTCCCTGCGGGGAGACGACTTTGGGAGGAAACCCGTCCCGGCCGGACGGAAGGGCGAAGCCGTCGAAGTCGATCGCCAAAAGGATGTCCGCCGAACACGCACGCGTGTCGCCGGGAAGCGCGGCGTTCCATTCCATTCGACGGGCGACGAACGAGGCGTAGTCGGACAGGTCGAGATCGGCGCCGATGGCAAGGACCGTTGCGCCCGCGCGCCGGAGAGCCGCCTCCAGATCGATGAGGTAGCGGCCGGTCCCGCTCCCGCGCACGGGGTCCCTGGGCCACGAACTGATGATCGCGATCCGCATTGCGCCCTCCCCGGAAAGGCACGATGGATCGTATCAGAGCCACACCCGCGGCGACCGATCCTGTTGACGTCAGGCCGGCGAAGAGGGGATCGTGGCGATTTTCAGGACTGACATGCGGAGCACGAGGAGAGAGCGGGGAAGCATGCAAGGGAACGCGCAGAGAGAGAGATTCCTGGCGATACCGATCCTGTTCGGGATCGGTCTCGCCGCCGTCGCAGGCACCTCGCTGGTCTTCTACCAGACGCGCATCGCCAACCCGAGCGTGGGGGAGTACTTCTCCTTCATCAACATCGGCAGGCTGCTCGTGATCACGCACGTGCACCTCTTCGGCTACTCGACGATGGGGTTCGTCCTCTACACCCTCGGCCGCCGCCTCGGCGCGGCACGAGGCAAGGCGTTCGGGACGATCCTTGGCGTGACCGTGATCGTGGGCATCCTCGACGTCCTCTCGTGGTGGGCCGTCATCTACGTCTCCCCCACCTTCCGCTTCCTCACCTTTGCGGCGGGCGGAGGTTTCGTGAGCGGGATTCTCTTCTCGTGCCTCCTGGTCCTGATCGCCGTCTATAGGTTCAAGGACGAGGAAGGAGAGGTCGTGCTGCGATGAAGAAGTTCCGTTTCCTACTCGCGGCCGCCGTGGCGGTCGCCGTCGTGCTCGCCGCCGGCGCCGTTTCCGGCCAGGGGGCGTACAACAAGAGCGCGTTCGAGAAGGCGATGGAGGGCTTGAACCGCGACCTGCGCGTCACGATGGGATCGATCGTCGCGAGCGACTGGGCGAAGGCCGAGGCGAGCGCGAGGTCGATCGCGGCGCAAGCGAAGATGGTCCGCACGCTGACGCCGCCGACGCGCACCGATCAGATCGCGGACTTCCAGGCCCACGCCGATTCGCTCGGCGCCCGCGCCGGCCGGCTCGCCGTCGCGGCCTCGGCGAAGAACGGCGAGAGCGCCGGGCGGCTCCTCGGCGAGACGGTCAGCTCCTGCGCCGGCTGCCACGCCGTCTTCCGCAAGTGAGAGCGAGAGAAGCCGTGAAGTCTTCGCGAGGCCCCCGGGAGATTCCGCTCGCGATTCCGCTCGCGATCCCGATCCCGATCGCGCTCGCCATCATCGTCTCCGCGCTCGCGCTCCTCGGAGCCTCTCGCGCCTCGGCGCGGCCGCTCTACGCGACGCGGACCGGAATGGCGTGCGGCCGCTGTCACGTCGACCCGGCGGGCGGCGGGGTTCGCGCACAAACGGGCTTCCTCTACGCATGGAACGGCCACACGATTACGCCCGCGGAGGAACGCGAGCCTGTCCTCGATCCTCGCATCGCGGACGGCCTGCGGTTCGGCGCCGACGTGCGCTCGGTCTACCTGCAATCCGAAGACCAGTTGCCGTCCGACCGGTCCTCCTTCTTCCTGATGGAGGCGACGGTCCATGTGGCGGCCGACCTCAACGACCGTCTCACCCTCGTCTACTCGAACGACCAGGGCGCGGTCGCGGAGACCTACGGCCTGATCCGCTCGCTGCCGCTGTCCGCCAGCCTCAAGGTGGGACGGTTCAAGCCGGCGTTCGGTCTCGAGGTCGAAGACCACAGCACCTTCACGCGCGACTCCCTGGGGTTCGGCCCGAATGCGTACGACACGGGCGCGGCCGTCACCTTCACTCCGCGGAACGTGCAAGTCGATCTCGCGCTGACGAACGGGCGACTCGGCCTGCCCGGGTTCGATGACAACGACCAGAAGGCGGTGACCGGGCGCGCTGCCTGGTTCCGCGACTGGATCGGCTTCGGCGCCTCCGGCTTCTTCGATACGGGCCGCCTGAACACCGGCGAGAGGGGCAGGACGTACCGCTACGGCGCCTTCGGACAGCTTCACCGGGGCCCGGTGGTCCTGCTCGCGGAGTACGACCGTCTGACCAACGATCCGGACCACGGCTCGTCGGTGGACGGAGAGGCGGGCTTCGTGCAGGGATGGTATGAGATCCGCCCGTCGATCAGCCTCACCGCGAAATACGACCGCTTCGATCCCGATCTCGACCTCGCCGAGACGGGACGCGACCGCGTCTCGGCCGGCATCGAATCGGACCTCTTGCCGCTCCTGCGTCTCGAAGCCTACGCGCGGGGAACGCGCATCTACGGCTTCGACGACGAGGGGCGACGGCGCTACGGAGAGAACCACGACGTCTTCGATCTCATCGCAATGCTCTATCTGTCGTTCTGACGGCGCGGAGCGCGAGAGAGAGGCGTGCGAGGGAAGGGACAGCGCATGCGACAGCCAGGAGGAGAGCGTTGCCGGCGTCCACGCGGCCGGATGGCTTCGGCAGCGGCGATCGCCGCTACCGCGGCCGCGGCACTCGTCCTCTGCCTTGCCGGGTGCGGCGCGGATGGCGGGAAGAAGCTGACCGCCCCGCCCGGCGACGGGGAACCGGACCCCAACGGCGGGGACGTGACCTTCACCGAGCAGGTCCACCCTGTAATGGAGCGCAGCTGCAGCTGCCATCAACCGGGCGGGATCATGTATCCCCAGGTGCCGCTCGACACCTACGCCCGCGCCTATGCGCGCCGGTCGGCGATCCGCCTGAAGGTTTGGGAGCAGCGGGCGATGCCGCCCGGCGGAGGACTCACCGAGGACGAGCGAGCGCTGTTCCGGGATTGGGTCGACGCCGGAGCTCCGGAGTAGCGGGCAGCGCGAAGTCCACGAGCAGCGCCACGAGATAGACGATCCCGCCGGCCCACAGCACGTCGGTGAGGAAGTGCCCGCCGGAGGCGATCCGCTGTAGGCCGATGGCGCAGCCCGCCAGGATCCCGAAGGCCAAAGCCGCTCTCGCCCTCGCGCTCGCCCGCGCCTTGACCTGCGCTCTCGCCGTCGCAGCCGCCGTCGCTCTCGCGCTCGCGCGCCGCCCCGCCGCGCGGTCGCGTCGTGCGGCGTCGTCGCGCCACAGAATGTAGAAGCTCACGAAGTAGAACCCCATGGACGCATGTCCGCTCGGGAACGCCTTCCCCTTACCGGGAGTGCCAGGATCCTCGACCCCCTGGTATGCGGCAGTGCCGCCGAACTCGCGCAGCTCGCGCGGACGCGGCCGTCCCCAGTGATCCTTGAGCGCGGTGTTGACGACCAGTCCGGGACCGAGAGCGAGGACGAGGGCTAAGAGCGCGAAGCTCCTCCGGTGGGGACGCAAGCGCCGCACGAACCATGTCGCGGGAAGGAGAAAGAGCGAGCCGATCCCGACGGCAAGCGCCGGCCACGTGCCGTAGTCGTAGAGGAACTGGAGCGGCTGGCGTTCGCGTCCCCACCAGGCCGGGTTCGCGGCGGGATCGTAGAACGCCCGGGACAGCGCGAGGTCCCAGCCGGCCAGCTCGATCGCCGAGGTGACCGCGATGAGGCACGCGACGACGACCAGAATCTCCTTCAGGAGGCGGCGGGATCGGGTGCCACGGCGCGAGGCGCCTTGCGCCTCGGCCTGCGGGACGGAAATCGGCTGCATCGGCATCGCCGGGAGCGTAGCACGCGAGAGGAGCCGCGTGGGTCGTTCCACCCGGCTCCTCCTTCGGCTTCGGGGTCGCGCGCTCCGAAATCCCCGGCGGCTCAGATCCGCTCGGCGGTGACCCTCCGGCGTAGCTTCACGATCGCGGCCGTCGGGTTCAGACCCTTCGGACAGGCTTCCACGCAGTTGAAGATGGTGTGGCAGCGCCAGAGACCGAAGCGGTTGTCCAGCATCTCGAGACGCTCGCCGAGCCCTTCGTCGCGCGAGTCGAAGACGTACCGGTAGGCTTTCATCATCGCCGCCGGCCCGAGGAACCGCTGATCGCTCCAGTAGACCGGGCAGGAGGAGGTGCACGCGCCGCACAGGATGCACTCCCATGTCCCGTCGATCTTCTTGCGATCCTCCGGAGACTGCAGCCGCTCCTTGTCGGTGGGCGACTCCTTCGTCGTGATGAGCCACGGCTTGATCGAGTCGTAGCGGGCCCAGAAGTCGCTCTGGTCGACGATCAGGTCGCGCAGCACGGGGAACGAGCGGAGCGGCTCGACCGTGATGACGCTCCCTTTGCACGAGGAGACCTGAAGCTCGCACGCCAGCGTGTTCTTCCCGTCGATCGTCATCGCGCACGATCCGCAGATGCCGTGGCGGCACGAGCGGCGGAACGCGAGAGAGGCGTCGACGCGCCACTTGATCTCGTTCAAGGCGTCGAGCACCGTCCAGGCTGGTGGCACCTCGATCGTGTACTCCTTGAACGAGCCCTTCTTCGGGTCGTCCGGCTCGGTTCTCCAGATACGGAAGGTCCTCTTCATCCCCGCACCTCCCTCTAGTACTTCCGCTCTTCGGGCTGGTGTCGCTGGATCACGACCGGCCGGTAGGCGAGACGGACGTTCCCCTTCGGATCGAGCCAGCTGAAGGTGTGCTTGAGCCACTCTTGATCGTTGCGGCCCGGATGGTCCTTGCGCCAGTGGGCGCCGCGGCACTCCTTCCGCGCCAGAGCGCCGGCGACGATGGTGACCGAATAGTCCACCATGTGCCCGAGCTCCAGGGCTTCCACCAGCTCGGTGTTGCACGCATGGCTCGGATCGGAGACGCGCACCTTCGCGTAGCGGTCGCGGAGCGCGCGCACCTCCGCCAGCTGGGCCTCGAGATCGTTCGCGTTGCGGAAGATCCCGCACCTCAGGCTCATGCCCGCCTGCAGAGATTCCCGCAGCTCCGCCGGCGACTCGCCCGTCGAAGCGCGATCGGTCAAACGCGCGATCTCCTCGCGTGCCGGACCGTCGGGATCCTCCGGCAGCTCGGGCGGCTCCCCCTGCTGCGCGCGCAGGTCGGCGAGCATCGTGAGCCCCGCCCGGCGGCCGTACACGCAGCACTCGAGCGTCGAGTTCGTGCCCAGGCGGTTCGCGCCGTGGACCGACACGCAGGCGCATTCCCCGGCCGCGTAGAGACCGGGAACGGCCGTCCCCTTCTCGTCGGAGACGACGCGCGTGTCGACGGTCGTCGGGATCCCTCCCATCGAGTAGTGCGCGCTCGGCTGGATCGGAATCGGATCCTTCACGCAGTCGATTCCGCAGAACTTCAGCGCGAGCTCGTGGATCTGGGGGAGCACCTCGAGGATCTTCTGCTCGCCCAAGTGCCGGAGATCGAGGTTGATGTACGGCTGGCCGTTGACGCCCCGGCCTTCGTCGATCTCCGTCTGCTCGGCCCGCGAGACGACGTCGCGCGGCGCCAACTCCATCTTCGCCTTCGCGTACTTGTCCATGAACCGCTCGCCAAGCCCGTTGAACAGCAGCCCCCCTTCGCCGCGAGCCGCCTCGCTGACGAGAATCCCGTGCGGATAGATGCCGGTCGGGTGGAACTGCACGAACTCCATGTCTTCGAGCGGCAGCCCGCTTCGCAGGATCAAGGAAAGGCCGTCGCCCGTGTTCGCGTGGGCATTGGTCGTGATCCGCCAGGCGCGGGCGTAGCCGCCGGTCGCGAGCATCACGGCGCGGGAGCCGAAGACGTGCAGGCCGCCGCGCTGGAAGTCCCACGCGACGAGTCCGACGCAGGCCCCGTCGCGCATCACGAGCTGCGTGACGTAGAACTCGTTGTAGAAGCGGACGCCCTGCTTCACGCACTGCTCGTAGAGGGTGTGGAGCTGGGCATGTCCCGTGCGGTCGGCCGCGTAGCAGCTGCGGGCGATCGCGCCCTTGCCGAAGTCGGAGTAGTGGCCTCCGAAGGGACGCTGAGCGATCTTGCCCTCCGGAGTGCGAGAGAACGGCATGCCGAGATGCTCCATCTCGTACATCACCGGGACCGCTTCGCGCACGAGGATCTCCTGCGCATCCTGGTCACCTAGGAAGTCGCTGCCACGAACCGTGTCGTAGAGATGCCACTCCCAGCGGTCGTCCTGCATGTTGCCGAGCGAGGCGGCGCAGCCTCCCTGGGCGGCCCCGGAGTGCGAGCGGGTCGGGTAGACTTTGGACACCACGGCGGTGTCGAACTCGCGGCTGGTCTTCAGTGCGGCGTACAGACCGGCGATCCCGGCGCCAACGATCACGACATCGTGTCGATGCCGTTGCGATCCGCTTCCCATCCTCCCCTCCCTCCTAGAACGCCTGCGTCGTCAGGCCGGACGGGGCCCGAAACGGCAGGATCGTCACGGTCCCGAGCACCGCGAGGGCGGCGCCGAGAACGAGGATCGCGCAGTAGAGCGAGACGCGGAGCCAGGGCCGCTGGATCCCCTCTTGCACGATCACCCACGTGCCGCGAAGGCCGTGGTAGAGAACGATCGCGAGCAGCGCCAGGTCGATCAGCTTCCACCAGGGGCTCGCGAGGCGCTGCGCGACCATCTGGTAGGTGACCTCTTGCTGGTGATAGCCGTTGGCGAAGCTGAAGTGCGTGACCCAGACGTGCAGCAGGACGAACGGCACGAGCAGGACGCCGGTGATGCGCTGCAGGAACCAGCCGGCGAAGCCGCCGGACCTCAGGCCTCGAATCGCGCTCATCGCACCACCTCCCCGATCTGGCGCACGCCGCCCGACATCGCGGAGATGAGGATCGGATAGGCGCCGAAGACGAACAGCACGACTCCCGCCGCCATGACGTACCAGAACAGCCGGCGCTGCACGAGATACCCCTGTCCCCATTCCACGAGGAGCACGCGGATCCCGTTCATAGCGTGGTAGAGGATCGCCCCGAGCAGCGCGATCTCTCCGAGCTTGAACAAAGGCGTCTGGACCATCCCCATGACCTTCTCGAACCCTTCCGGACCTTTCGAGAGGTGGTGGATGACCCAGATATGGATGACAAGATAGAAGGTGATCGCGAGCCCGCTCACGCGGTTCAGGATCCACGCGACGTAGCCGAGATGCCATCGGTAGCGCATCTTCCCTCCCTCCCCTCGCTTCCCCGAGAACCAAGGTGCGCCTCAAAGGGCAGCGGCTTGATACTGCCACCCGAATCCCTTATGATTCAACACCGGATTTCTTCGACCTACTCATGATGAGCCCAGCACAGCGCGTCTCGACATCCGCAGGAGGTTCCCCATGCGCTTCGCTTTCGCTCTTCTCTCGGTCCTGACCCTCGTCGCCTTGCAGGCTCCCGTCGCGAGCGCCTCCCATGCGGAACCATGGCGGCTCGATGGCGAGAGCGCGTCGTCCGGCGGACTCCGTCTGGCGATTGATCCCGCTGGGTGGCAGCCTGCCACGGGAGAACCCGGCGCCGCCGGCGATCTCGATCGTGCCCGCGTCGCTTGTCAAGGCCCGCGCGAGGCCGTCGACGGCCTACGCGACGCTCTCGACGGCCCGCGTAGCTGGCCGCAGGCGACGCGCGAGATCGTCGCCACTCCCGTCTTCTACGACTTCGACGGGGACGGCAGCTCCGAGATTGTCGCCGCCGATGACCGCTACATCTACGTATGGGACGCCTCGGGCGCTCTCCTTCCCGGATGGCCGGTCCAGATCAACGGGACGCAGCAGCACGCGGCGGTCGGCGACCTGGACGGAGACGGAGAGGCCGAGATCGCGATCACCTCGAACCTTCCGGTGCCGAAGCTCTGGCTCTTCGACTTCTTCGGCAATACCCTGCCCGGCTGGCCGGTGGACATCCCCTACACGCAGCTCGCCAATCTCACCTGCCCGGTCCTCGCGAACATCGACGGGGATCCGGAGATCGAGGTCGCCGTCGCCGGGGAAAACGGGGTCTTCTTCTACAACCCGGACGGCTCGGCGGTCGCCGGGTGGCCCTACACCTGGCCCGTCCCGATCAACAACCCGCAATGGTCTGCGCCGGCGATCGGGGACGTGGACGAGGACGGCGATCTCGAGGTCGCCGTCGGCAACGTCTGCTACCCGAACTGGGGCGTGCACCTGATCCGGGCCAACGGCACCTCGATGCCCGGCTGGCCGAAGGTGATCCGGCCGGTCTATTCCTCGCCGGCGCTCGCGGATCTCGACGGCGATGGAGACCTCGAGATCATCGCCCAGGAGGGGGATCCGGGGTCGCAGGGGCATCAGTTGTGGGTCTGGCACCACGACGGGACGGTGATGACGGGATGGCCGCGGAACATCGCCGTCGAAGGGCAGTCCTCTCGCTCGGGGCCCGCGGTCGCCGACCTCGAGGGCGACGGGACGCTCGAGATCATCACGCTCACCGGGGACGGCAAGCTCCACATCCTGCATCCCGACGGCAACGAGCTTCCCGGCTACCCGCGGACGACCGCGGCGGCCCAGCCGATCTCTTCGGTCTCGGTCGGGGACGTCGACGACGACGGGACCCAGGAGATCTTCTTCACCTACTGGGCGTCGTCGCAGCAGTGGCTCACCGCGATGAACCTCGACGGCACGGTCCTGACCGGGTTCCCGAAGAACCTGTACAATCCGAGCGACCTGAACTCGCATTGCAGCACCCACATCGCCGACTTCGACAGCGATGGCGATTGGGACGTGACGACCGCCGGATCCGACATGAACGGCCACGGCCGGGTCTACGTGTTCGAGGTCGACGGCAGCTCGGTCGATCCCGAGGCGAGGATGGACTGGCCGAAGATCCGCCGCGATATCGAGAACCACGGTTGCTTCTGCGGCGTGCTCGATCCGGCGGCGGTCGGCGAGGCGGACCTCTCCTCTCCCGCCGCGTTCTCGATCCGCGTCTCGCCGAACCCGTACCTCGGCGGACCTCTGCGGCTGAGCGGGCTTCCGGGAAACGGCGGAAAGGTGGACATCCTCGATCCCGCCGGCCGGCTTGTCGGATCGGCGCGTATCGCGGACAGCGGCCGCGATTCGGGAGCGGGGGAGGCGATCCTTCCGTCGCGGCGTCTGGCAAACGGGATCTATCTCCTCCGATTCACGTCGGAAGAGGGCAGAAGCGCCTTCACGAGGCTCCTCGTCCTCGAGCGCTGATCGAGGAGGCCGCCCGCGCGCGGCGGCCTCCTGCACGCTTCCCGCGCCTGCCCGGCCGCGTCCAGAGCCGGCGGCGAGCAGGCGCTGGGAAGCAGAACAGGGGAGGACCGCCGTCCTTCTCGGATCGCAGGCGAGCATGCGCAGTGCCACCCGCTCGCGGCGAGGCGCGCCGCGTTCCGATCGGACGCTCAGGGCTCGGTTGCGTTCCTTCGCGAAGACGCCGCGCCTCCGCGCAAGGCCACTCGATCCGGCGAACGTGCGCAGCAATCGGACCCGGGGAGGAGGGAGACGAGAGGCGACCGCGTTGCGCCGCGCGCGGATGGACACGCGACGGCTCAGTCCAGCCAGGTTGCGGATTCTTCACCGCGTCGCCGAGCTCCGCGTCCAATGTCTTCTCCTTTTCGATTCTCCTACCCGCTCTCACTCTCCCGCTCCCTCTTCCTCTTCCCGTTTCTTCCCTCTCCTCTCTCGTCGTGAACGAGCGTCGGCATCGCCGCGAGCGCAGAGCCGCTGGTAATCTCGAAGACAGAGACACGATCTTCGGGGGGCTGCGCTCCGCGCGAGCGAAGGAGGCGGTTCTTGCGCTTGATGACCCTGAACATCAACCATCACGGGGCGAAATATGGAGCCTGGTCCGTCCGGAGGGAGCTGATCCGCCGGGCGATCGAGCAGGTCGAAGCCGACGTCGTCGCTTTGCAGGCGGTGCAGAAGAACCCGGCGGGCGACACTCCCGACCAGGCGACGCAGCTCGCCACCCTCCTTCCCGGCATCGCGCAGGCGGTCTTCGAGCCGGCGATGCGGCTGCCCAACGGTGTCCTCCAGGGCTCAGGATTCCTGTCGAAGCTCCCGGCCACGCTCGCGCAGAAGATCGAGCTGACCCTGCAGCCGGGACTGGACGACGTCCAGCGTCGCGTCCTCCTCCACGCCGTCGTCGATCTCCCGACCGGCCCGCTCCATGTCTGGAACGCCCACTTCTCCTGGGTGCCGGCGCAAGCGAACGACAACGTCCAGGAAGCGCTGGCGGCTCTCGCCGGCGTGCCGGAGAGGACGATCTTCGCGGGCGACATGAACGGGCAGCCGAACAGCGAACCGATGCGGCGGATGGCCGACGCCGGCTGGGTCGACGCGTGGAAGCGGTTGCGCCCGGACGATCCGGGCTACACATTCGAGACCGACGAGCCGAGCGCGCGCCTCGACTACCTGTGGGTCAGCCCCGACCTCGTGCCGTCTCTGCGCAAGATCGACCTTGTCCAGACCGCGCAGGATGAGAGCGGCAACGCGTTGTCCGATCACCTCGGTGTGGTTCTGCAGCTCGCCGTCGATCTCGAGGCCTGAGAAAGCTCGACCGGCCGGCTTGACCGGCCGCCCGGGAGGAGAGAACCTTGGGCTGCCGGTCCTGTCGGAGCGGCTCGCCGGCGGCGGCTCCCGCCCCGGCGATTCATCTTTTGCGGGGAGGCAACGATGGCCCTGGTTCCGATGCGCGTCCTGCTCGACCACGCCGCCGAACACGGCTACGGGGTGGCCGCTTTCAACGTCAACAACATGGAGCAGATCCAGGCGATCATGGCGGCGGCCGAGAAGACCGACTCGCCGGTGATCATCCAGGCGTCTCGCGGCGCGCGCTCCTACTCGCAGGACGCCTACCTGCGCCATCTGATCCTCGCCGCCGTGGAGCTTCACCCTCACATTCCGGTCGCGATGCACCAGGACCACGGATCGAGCGCGGAAGTCTGTTTCTCGGCGATCGAGCAGGGATACACGAGCTGCATGATGGATGGCTCCCTTCTCGAGGACGCGAAGACGCCCGCCCCCTACACCTACAACGTCGAGGTCACGCGACGCGTCGTCGAGTACGCCCACGCGCGCGGCGTTACGGTCGAAGGGGAGATCGGGACCCTCGGAGGGATCGAGGACGGCCATGGCGCGGGGCTGACCGGCGCGGAAGCGCTCGCGCACCTGACCGATCCCGCCCAGGCGGAGCAGTTCGTCGCCGAAACGGGAGTGGACGCACTTGCCGTCGCGATCGGCACGAGCCATGGCGCGTACAAGTTCAAGCGGAAGCCGACCGGCGAGGTGCTGAAGATGGGGATCATTGCCGAGATTCATCGCCGGCTCCCGAACACGCACATGGTGATGCACGGATCGTCCTCCGTTCCGAAGGAGCTGATCGACATCATCAACGAGTACGGCGGGGAAATTCCGGAAACCTACGGAGTCCCCGTCGAGGAGATCCAGGAGGGGATTCGCCACGGCGTGCGCAAGATCAACGTCGACACCGACAACCGGCTTGCGATGACCGGCGCGATCCGGAAGGTCTTCGCGATGAAGCCGGCGGAGTTCGATCCGCGCGCCTACCTCAAGCCGGCGCGCGACGCGATGCAGAAGGTCTGCGAGGAGAGGATGATCGCATTCGGCCAGGCGGGTCACGCGGGTCGGATCCCGGACATCGATCTGGACGAGATGGCGCGCCGGTACGTCACGATGCGGCGCTGACCGAAAGGCGATCGGGCGGGTGTGCTCGCCCAGCGGCGACCTGAAAGGCAGGCGCGTCCCGGGAACCGGGGCGCGCCTCTTTCGATCACGATCGATCGGTCAGGCACGGGACACCCGACGGCTCGGGCCTTCAGCGACCGGCAAGCACGCTCGATGGCTCTCGCTTCCAGAAGCGGACGGCGGAATCGGGCAGCCTCTGCCACGAGAGTGGACCGAGCGCGTCGACCGGCTCGGAGGATAGAACACGCACGCGGTCGCCCTCAGCCTCCCAGAGCGTGTGGTAGTCGGGAAGTCCGTGCTCCGGATGCCGCCGCGACACGGCGGTGATGCCGTCGAGCGAGACCAGCAGTGAATGAAGCGCCGTGTATTGCTGTACACGATCCAGCGCCTCGCCGAGCGAGCGCTCCGGGTCCTCCGGATCGAGATGGTGGAGCAGGTGGTGGAAGAGCAGCTCCGAATCGATGTCCCCGTCCTTGATCAATCCCGGGGCGGGACGGAGGTGCTGGGTGTCCTGAATCGTGCCGTTGTGGCAGAAGGCCCAGATCCTCCCGCGATACTCGACCAGAAACGGGTGCGTGTTCTCGAGGCGAACGCTGTGGGACTGGCTCGCCCGGCGCGCGTGAAGAACGAGGAGGTCGGTTCGCAGCTCGTCCAGCTCTTCGGCGAGCGGATCCTCGAGCAGGGAGTGAACGCTGTGCCGGACGTGAATCGTGTCTCCGGAGATCCATGCGGCGCCCCAGCCGTCCTCGTGCCGATAGGCTTCTCCGAGCGCTCGCTTCTCGTGCACGTACGCCGGATTGTCGTTCGCGGCCATCTCCCGGAGCGCTTCGCGCAACGCGGCCGCGTCGACATCTCCCATGGCCGCGATCATCCTGCACATAGAGAACCTCCTCGCGTGAAGGAGACGAAACGAGGCGGTGACGTGCGCCGAGTGTAGGTCGCGCGCGATCGAGAGGTCAATCGGCGAACGTGCCGCGCCGATGCCCTCGTCCGGCTTCGCGAACCGCCTCGTCTCCTTCGCCGGCAACGTACGAGAGTGTGCTACCGGGTGAGCGAGGGTTCGGGCTGCCTGCCCGAGGCGATTTTCTCTCCTACGAGACCCGCGAAGTCGACGAGCCGCGCGGCGTACCCCCATTCGTTGTCGTACCAGGACAGCACCTTCGCGACTCGATCCCGCAGGACCATGGTCGAGTCGCTGTCGACGATCGAAGAGTGGGTGTCGCCGAGGATGTCCCGCGACACGAGCGCTTCGTCGGTCACGCGCAAGATCCCGCGGAGCGGCTTCGATCCGGCAGCCTGGCGCAGCGCGTCATTCACCGATTCGGCCGTCACCTCCTTCTTCAGGAGGGCCACGATGTCCGTGATCGACCCGTCCGGAACCGGCACCCGCATCGCCATCCCGTCGATTCGTCCTTCCAGCTCGGGCAGGACGCGCGTCGTCGCCTGCGCGGCCCCCGTCGTGGTCGGGACGATGGAAAGTGCGGCCGCCCGGCCGCGCCTCCGCTTCCGCACCGGCTCGTCCATCAACGACTGGCTCGACGTGTAGGCGTGCACCGTGGTGAACATGATGTGCTCGACACCGAAGGAATCGTTCAGGACCTTTGCGACGGGCGCAAGGCAGTTCGTGGTGCAGGACGCCATGGAGACGACCTGGTGCCGGCTCGGGTCGAACTGATCCGCGTTGATTCCCATGAGGAAGGTGCCGTCCGCATCGTCCGAAGGCGCGGAGATGACGACGACCTTCGCCCCTCCCTTCAGGTGGGCGCTCGCCTTCGCTTTCGTCCGGAAGGCCCCCGTGCACTCGATCACGACATCGGCACGGAGATCCTTCCAGGGAAGCTGCGACGGATCGGCGATCGAGAAGAAGGGGATCGCCTGATCGTCCACCCGGATCTCATCTTTGCCGCTGGAGACCTTCAGCGGATACCACCCATGCACCGAATCGTATTTGAGCAGATAGGCTAGATCGCCGATGTCCGCGAGATCGTTGATCCCGACGATCCGGAACCTCTGCCGATCCACGAACTGCTTGAATGCGCATCGTCCGATACGCCCGAATCCGTTGATTCCGACGCGGATTTGATTCATTTCTGGAGTTCCTTCTTTCTCTGTGTATTCCGAAGCAGCGTCCCGCTATCCGCGTGGCGGCGCGCCGTCTCTCTTTCAGGAGGTGGCGAGCGCCTGGACGATCGTCCGGCAGAAGGCGGGGAGATCCTCCGGCTTTCGAGAAGTGATCAAGTTGCCGTCCCGGATCACTTCGCGGTCCTCGTAACGAGCGCCTGCATGGACGAGATCATCCTTGATCGCGAAGAACCCGGTGACCGTTCGGCCGGCGAGGACGTCCGCAGAGGCGAGCATCCAGCCGCCATGACAGATCACGCCGAGCACTTTCCCGAGTTCCGAACAGCGCCGGACAAGGTCGACCATCGGCGCATGCCGGCGCATTCGATCCGGAGCGTAGCCCCCAGGAATGATCAAAGCATCCAGGTCTTCCGCTCGGACGTCCGAAGCCTCTGCGTCCGCTTCGACCGGATAGCCGTGCTTCGACATGTACTCCTTCTTTTCCGGGCCGATGATGCGCACCTGCGCTCCCGCTTCGCGAAAGCGCAAGACCGGATACCAGACCTCCAGGTCCTGATAGAGGTCCTCCACCAGGACCCCGATCCTCTTTCCGGAAAGATCCATCTTCTGCTACCTCCTTCCCGTCCTCCCCCGAATCGGTCCGGCCTCCGTCTTCCCGGAGGAGGCGGAGGAGAGGGCCCGCACCGCGGGCGCCGGTCCTTCGCTCCCTTGGAACCGGTCCTTCGCTCTTGGAAAGATGGTAGGGATCACGAAGAACGGGCGCCCGCGGTCGGCAAGCCGCGTCAGAACCGGAGGCCGGCTGCGAGCGACGTTTCGGTGTTGTCGCTGAGGATGAACTTCAGCTGCAGGTAGGGGATCACCGAGCCCGCCGACGCGCCCATCCCCAGCATGACGTTCGCTCCAAGGTTGTTGTCCGACCCTGGCCCGTCGGGATTACGCATCAGGCCGGCCAGACCAGCGCCAAGCCAGAACATGCTCGATCCGCCCGACGCGAGGTCGTAGTGGAAGTCGCCGTTGAGCGTCAGGTACGAGCCATTTTCGACGAAAACGTACTCGACGTTTGGGTTGAAGTAGAGCCGATCGGCCGCTTGTGTGAGCAGCTCGGCTCCAAGGAAAGCGTCTTCCTGATCGAAGTAGTATCCGGTCCGCACACCTCCGAGGACGCGGCCCTGGGCGCCGGCATCGATCGGGAACGAGACGGATGCGCACAGGGCGCCGAGGATCGTTACCGCGGCCGTCCAATAGAGACGTTTCTTGGGGGACATTCTGTTCCTCCTCTTGCCGTGGTGGTCCATTGGCCCCTCGCCCTCTGCGTCTCCTCCAGTATAGGAAGCGGGACCCGACGTCGTGCTGTCCATGGTGGCGGCACCTAGGGATCCCCGACGTCCGTTCGCGATCGCCTTCTTCATGGACGATCCGACATCGAGGCGGTCTTGGCGGCTTCCGGTGCTCTCCCTCCGGCTTGCGAAGGAGATCCCGCATTGCAACCGCACCGCGGTCCGGCTATCCTTATTGGCGCGGTATCCGGGCTCGGATATTTCCAGCAAGGGGTTGGGTCGTTCCCGATCGGGCGGTCCCGCGCTTCGAATCTTCGCATCCTGCAAGGGCCGCCCGGGCCGAAGAGTGCCGTGTTTGATACCCGGGAGCCTGCAATGAAACCTTCCGTTCCTTTGTGCCGTGCCGCCCTCCTGGCCTTCCTCCTCTTCGCCATCTCCCTTCCCTTGTTTGCCCGTTCGCCCGAAACCTACCCCGTGGCCTCGCCGTCCGACTCCTGGAGTCCCCCGGCCGCATCCCTTCGCGCCGACACGACCTGGTACGGGTCCTACCAGCTGATCGGCGGCGAGTACTACGCGGTGTCCGGCAGTGAGAAGTCGGACGTGATGTGGACCTTCGACCGCGGAATCGGTCCGATGGGCGACCCGCGCGTAATCGACGGGGGTGAAGGCTGGGCGGCGATCGACATGACCGCCGGCGGCGACGAGGCATTCTTCCGCGTGATCGACGCCACCCTGGATCTCGGTGGCCCGCCGCCTCCCATCATGAGCGGAGCCCGCTCCCTCTGGGTAGGCGCGGATCGACCGTACGCGGTCGACCATTGCTGGCCCGCCGGCGCCGGGTACGGCAATCAGTGGGGGCAACGCGTCGCCTCCCCTCCCCTGTCGTACAACGGCAGCGGTAACGTCACCCTCAGCTTCCGCTACTTCAGCGACGCCGAGGAGTGCTTCGACGGAACGCGCGTGATCCTCCAGCGCGCGAACGGAGACGAGCTACTCCTGAACAGCGAGGCTGGCCCCTGCGATCCCGGCTGGAGCGGGGGATTTACCGGCGTCATCTCCCCGACGACCTACACGCGGACGATCACTCAAGGAGAGATCGGCGCCGCGCAGCAGGTGCGCATCGTCTTCGAGTTCCTCTCCGACGGCGGATGGTCGGACGAGGACGGCAACTATGACAGCGAGCTGGGCGCGTTCGGCGCCGATGACGTGTCGGTGCAAGGGGGAGGGATCGCAGCGACCTACGACTTCGAGAGCGGCCTCTCCGGCTGGACCGCCTCGATCAACCCGGGCCTCGGCCACTTCGCCGGCGTCGCGGACGTCGACTGCTACACGATCCTCGATCCCTGCATGTGCCGGCTCTCCGGCAACATCCTGGAATTCCACGAGGGAGAGTGCGACGAAGGCACGCATCCGGATGGCCAGTACATCATGCTCGTCTCCCCGATCGTCGCGTTCCCCGACGTGCTGCCGAAGAACATCTTCCTCGACTTGGATCTGTATGCCGATCTGCCGCTGGAGAACGGAGTCCTCTTCCGGCCCGGCTGGTCCTACTACCCCTACGACTGCAACGGCGAGACGATCTGGTCGCCCCGCGTCGGGCTGAACGGCTGGAACTATCTCGGGGAGACGACCGTCTGCTTGTCGCAACGCTACGGTGCGACCTACCTCGGCGGCAGCGGCGTGCCCGTCCCGCCGACGGTCGAGAAGCTGCGGGCGCTGATCGAGATCCAGGCGAGCTGCTCGGCGTTCACGATCACGAACTGCACGGGCATCACCAATCCCACACCGCTGTTCGACAATTTCGCGATCGGCGCCATGCCGGCCTACAACGGCCCGACCGTCGCATTCGAGACCGGCATGTACTTCCAGGACATCGGCAGCTATCCGAGCAACCTCTTCGACGTCCGTGCCCCGGGACCGATGAACACCGAGTACGACAAGACCCTCGGGAGCCCGGAGCACGCCACCCACATGGGCGACAGCCTGGTCGTGAGCGGGCCGATTCCGACCGCCGACACGCGATGGGAGTCGCGACTCTGGTGGAGGATCGAGCGCCGGGGTCCGTTCCAGTCGGACAAGGAGAACGGGGTCGCCACGCGCTACAAGGTCTGGAAGGAGCGGGTCTCCGACGGCAAGAAGATCGACCGCCCGTACAGGCCGGAGTTCACGTTCGGCTGGATGGACTCGGTCCAGGTCGGGACCCTCGTCTGGAAGAACAAGTTCGTCTCCGCGTTTCGCGAGAACGATGACGACTTCGTCGGCGAAGGCAACTCCGAGAACGAGATGCTCTGGGACGACGTCTTCGTTCCGGGGACGCGAATCCAGTACTTCGTGACATCGAACTTCGTCGCCACCCCGAACGACTTCTACTACTACCCGGACACAACCGGAGGGCACTTCTTCGAAGCGGAGGTGCTTCCCGGCGTCCGCAACGCGTTTGTCGAGAACTGCGGGGGCGTGGGATTCGACTGGTGCGCCTATCAGCCGGCCACCCTCTTCATCGACGCTCACAACTCCAGCTCGAACGAGCGCATCGTCGAGAGCGCCCTCGCGCAGGTCCTGAACGGGGTCCCACCGTGCCAGGAAGCGCAGGGTTGCGACCCGCCTTACGATCGCAACTGGGACCGCTATGACTACGCGAGCTGCGCCTGCTGGGGAGCGCCGTTCGCCCGCGGCGCGATCGCCGGATCGAACAACGGAATGACTCTGAGCCAGATCCTCGGGTACCGCGCGATCCTGATCGGCGCCGGGGAAATGGGAGCGGGAGCGATGGATCCCGCGGACTTCGCGCTTTTCGAGCAATGGCTCACGACGTCCGACTGCGGATCGAACCTCTCGCCCCAGGTTCTCTACATGAACGGCGACAACACCGGCGAGTTGCTCGAGGATATCGCGCCCGCTTTCCTGCAGAACGTCCTCGGCGCCTCGCTCTTCTGTGACGCGTTCCACGGCGAATCCTGGGACCCGGACTGTCTCCCGGAGAACGACTCCTACTGCCTGCGACTGCTCCCCGTACCGGGCGGCCCCTTCGGCGTCGACGCGGACGTCGACGCCTACGGCAACGCGTGTCCCAACCAGTACGGGTTCGACGTGCTGCGTCCGGTCGGGAGCGGCATCGGCAACCGCACCTACCACGCCGAGGACGGACTGAAGGACGCCTCGTTCTCACAAATCGTTCACGAAAACGTCGCGTCCAACTACCGCACGATCCTCGACGGGGTCGCGTGGTCCCACATGACGCTTCGCGACGCCGGCGGCGATCCGTGCCCGCGCGATGCCCCGGACATCATCGGGGGAGCGGCGGCGGAGATCGCTGCTGCCCTGAAGTGGGGCTTCGGCGTGACCAGCACGGAGCAGATCCCGCGGCTTTCGAGCGCCATGGATCTGATGCAATGCGAGGGGGCACCCGACCTGCCGGCCGGCGCGGCCGACGGCTCGCCAACCCTCACCACCCGCCTGCTTCAGAACCGGCCCAACCCGTTCAATCCGCGCACGGCGATCCGCTTCGGCCTGGCGGCGGCCGCAAGGGTGACGATCGAGATCTTCGATGCGCAGGGACGGCACGTGCGAACGCTGATCGACGCGCCCTGCCCGGCCGGGGAGCAGGAGGTGATTTGGGACGGCAACGATGACGGCGGGCATCCGGTTGGTTCCGGCGTCTTCTGGAGCCAGATGACCGCCGGCTCCTACCGCTCCAGCAAGAAGATGATCGTCCTGCGCTAGAACAGGAGGATCGATCGTTGGGGAGGCCGGCGGCCGTGTGAGACGCGGCGCCGGCCTTCTCGCGGGGCGCCCGCCCTCCCTGCGTGCCTGGCTTTCACATTCCTTCGTGAAATCCCCTTGACCGTCCTCCCGCACGGTCGTATCGTCTGGGTCGTCAGATCCAATGCCTGCCGCTCCCGCGGCCGTACCCCCCTCTCGCGGCCCCCGGCAGGCGGTCGTCCCCCCTCAGGAAGAGAACGGCCCGGTCGCGCCACGCGCCCGCATCTTCGAGCTGCATCCGGCGGCCGGCGCCGCGCCGATGCCCGCCGCGCGCCACCCGCGCGGCTCGAAGGGGGTGATGCTCGCCGGCTCTCGATCGCCGGGTGACCAAGCATGGAAACCCCAGGGGGATGCGCGTCTCCATGTGCGCAGAGGGTTGGATCCCCTCGCCGGCGGCCTTGCGGGGCCGCAGGAGGAGCAGGCCGTGAGACCGATCACCGTGTTTCTGGCCTTCCTTTGCCTGATCCTGCCGTGCATCACGGAAGCTGTTTCGACGAAGCCTCGGATCCTGACGGAACGCGCCGTACTGGGCGAGAGACGGGGGGATGCGCCGCCGCGGACCGCACAGGACGCGAATCTGCGGGCCGCCGATACGACCTGGTATGGGGGATTCCAGGTCATCGCAGGGGAATACTACGCGGTGCCGGGCGCGACGAAGTCCTCGGTGATGTGGACCTTCGACCGCGGCACCGGTCCGATCGGCGATCCTGCCCGGCTCGACAACGGGGAAGGGTGGGCGGCGCGCGATCTGACGACGAACGAGGAGAACTACTTTCGTGTCATCGACAGCTCGCTGAACGTGGGTGGAGGTCTTCCCGCTCCGATCATCGAGGGGACGAAGAGCCTCTGGATCGGCGGGGATCTTCCGCAATCCGAGACTCTTTGCTGGGCCTGCGGAGCCGGCTACGGTCCCGAAATGTGCCAGCGCATCCAGTCCGAGTCGATTCCATACAACGGGAACGGCTCGGTGACGTTGACGTTCCGGTATTTCCAGGACAGCGAGCCCTGTTTCGACGGCACCCAGGTCTATCTGAGGCGGCAGACGAACGAGGAGGTGCTGCTGAACGCCACGGTCCAGGGGGATTGCGAGAACAACGTCATGTGGACCGACGGATTCAGCGATTCGATCGGACGCTGGGACGCCCCGGCGACGTTCACCCGCCAGATCAGCGCAACCGAGATCGGGGGCGCGCAGAACATCCGCTTCGTCTTCGAGTTCCGCTCGGACGGCGCGTACGACGACAACGACTGTCTCTACACGACCGAATATGGGCCCTTCGGGGTGGACGAGATCTCGATCTCCGGAGGAGGCATCCAGAAGCTGTACAACTTCGAGACCGGGCTCCAGGGATGGGCGCCGGCCTCGTGCAGCCCGGTCGGCCACTATACGAGCGTGGTGGATATCGGGTGCTACACGATCCTCGATCCCTGCTCTTGCGGCCTGACGAACAACGTGATCGAGATGCACGCCGGGTTGTGCGACGCCGGGGAGCACCCCGCCGGCCAGCACGTATGGATCGAGAGCCCGATCGTCGACACGGGGAACACCGACCTGAAGACGATCTTCATGGAGTTCGACCTCTACGCGGAGCTGCCGCGCGAGAACGGCGTCATGATCCGGCCCGGCTGGAAGTACTACCCCTATACGTGCCCGATCACCGGCGCGGTCGGATGGTCGCCCCGCATCGGCCAGGACGCGTTCAACTGGTTCGGCGCCGATCCCGTCTGCGGCACGGCACGGTACGGCGCGAGCGAGGTGGAAGGCACGCCCGTTCCTTCGTCCGCTCAGAAGGTGATCGCGATCTTCGAGCTGCTGTCCGATTGCGTGGAGTTCCAGATCACCAACTGTACCGGGATCACGAACTTCACCCCGCTCCTCGACAACATCGCGGTCGGCGTCACCACCCCCGCCGTGCATGCTCCGGAGGTTCGCTTCCCCAACGGCATGATGTTCACCGACGGGGGGAGCTGGCCGTCGACGCTCTTCGACGTCCGGGCCCCGGCGCCGGCGAACGTGGTCTTCGACAAGTTCCAGGACAACCAGGACCGACCCGACAAGTGCGGCGACAGCCTCGTCGTCAGCGGACCGGCCCCTTCGTCCGATCCCAACACGAGGTGGGAGGCGCGAATGTGGTGGCGGGTCGCGAGGCGCGGCGCGTTCCAGGCAGACAAGGTCGGCGGCGTGCCGACGCGCTACAAGACCTGGAAGGATAGGGTCTCGGACGGCCGGCTGATCGACCGCCCGGACCGGCCGCAGTTCACGTTCGGCTGGATGGACTCGGTCCAGCTCGGCAACATCGCAGTCAAGGACCGCTTTCTTTCCTGCTTCCGTGAGAACGACGACGACTTCGCCGGCGAGAACCAGCCCGAGAACGAGATGATCTGGGACGACGTGCTGGTGCCAGGATCGAGGATCCAGTACTTCATCACGTCGAACTTCGCGAACACTCCAAACATTCTCTTCTACTATCCCGACACCTCAGGGGGGTACTTCTACGAGTTCGAGATCCTGCCCGGGATCCAGGAGTCGTACGATCCGAGCTGCGGCTTCTGCGCCTACCAGCCGGCGACCCTCTACATCGACGTGATCAACTACGGGGCGCAGTTCTTCATCGAAAACGCGCTGCGCACCCTGCTCAACGACGAGGACCCCTGCCTCGAACAGGACGGCTGCCGGATCCCGCAGGACCGCCACTGGGACCGTTACGACTACCTCGACGCGGCCTCGAACTGGAACGCCCCCTTCGCCCGCGGCATCGTGAACGGCAGCAACAACGGGATGACGCTGAACCAGCTCCTCGGCTATCGCGCCATCCTCGTCAACACCGGCGCCTACGACTCGGGATCGATGGAGGAGTCGGACTTCCAGCTCTTCCAGCAGTGGCTGAACGTCCCGGACTGCGCGGCGAACGTCAACCGCCAGGTCTTCGCGCTGAACGGGGACAAGCCGGGAGAGATCCTCGAAGGACTGCCGGTGCAAGGCCTGCCGTTCCTCAACAACACGCTCGGCGCGCAACTCGACTGCGACGCGTTCAACGGGATGACAACCGATCCCGACTGCACGCCGGAAAACGAGTCGTACTGCGTGCGGCTGCTGCCGGTGCAGGGCGGTTCCTATCCGACCGACGTGGACGTCGACGCCTGGGGCAACTGGTGCCAGGCGTTGCTCGGATTCAATGTCTACTCGCCGCGAAACGGCGCGGCCGGCAACCGCAGCTACTACGCCGAGGACGGCATGAAGGAGGGCTACTACGAGCAGATCACGAAGAGCAGCGCGAGCGGCAACTACCGGACGATCCTGGACGGAGTGAGCTGGCATCACATGGCGCTGCGCGATCCGAGCGGACAAGGGGAGGACCGCTGTCCCCGTACCACAGCGTCGGTCGTCCAGGGATCGCTCGCGGAGATCGGCGCCGCGCTCAAGTGGGGATTCGACGTCTCCAGCTATCAGGGCATTCCGGATCTGACGAGCGCGGAGGATCTCGGGACCTGCGAGGGAACCTGGGACGACGCGGAGAACAGCGGCGTCGACAACGGCGCGGAGGTTCTCGTGAACCGGCTCTATCCGAATCGGCCGAATCCTTTCAATCCTCGCACCGCGATCTCCTTCCGCCTGGCCGCCCGCGGCCCGGTCAAGATCGAGATCGAGGACGTCACGGGGCGGCGCGTCCGCACGCTGGTCGACGCCCGCATGGATCCGGGACCGCACGAGGTCGTCTGGGATGGGCGGGACGACGCCGACCGCCCGGTCGCCTCGGGCGTCTACTGGGTACGCATGGCGACCGAGGGCTTCGAGTCGAACCGCAAGATGGTGGTGCTGAAATGATCGCGTGATGCTGGATCCTGAGCCGGCGCTCCTTGACGCCCCTTCCTTGACGCCGGCTCGAGGAGAGCCGCCCCGGGAGTCACTCACCGGGGCGGCATCTTCTCTCCTTTTCCCGCTGGGACGAACGGACGGCTAGCGCCGGTCGGCGACGCAGAGCTTCATCAGGTCCGCGACCCGCTCGCAGCTCTCGAGCGCGAAGACCGCGCGCCGCAGGGCCGCGCGCCGCTCGTCCGAGAGAGACGGCGAGGCGAGCGCGTCGAACTTCACCGACAGCTCCTCCTCGGTCATCGGATCGCGCGGGTCCCCCTTCGGAATGTCGATCCGCCGCTCGAACACCTTCCCGCCGGTCGTCTCGATCTCGACGCGGCACGGCTGGATCTTCGGGAAGAGCTTCTCGAACTCGGCGTTCGCCTTCACCTTCACCTTCGGAAGCTGGGCGCGCACGCGCGGATCGAGGATCTTCGCTTCCTCGAACTGCTCCGGCGTTACCTTGTGGTCGACCAGCGCCGCGGCGATGCAGTACGGCAGGGAGTGGTCGGCCGCCTCCTTCGTCCGCGGGTCGTACTTCGCCGGATCGCTCAGGATGTCGGCCGCGCGCGCGATCGTCTCGATCCGCACCTCCTTCACTTCCTCCGCCGCCAGCTCGTGCTCGCGGAGCAGGTAGAGGGTCGCAGTGATCGGCGTATGCGTCAGCGCCTCGGTCGGGTACGCCTTCATCCCGCAGTCCTTGATCTTGAAGCCCTGGCCTTTGCCGAGGCCGCCGGTCAGCTTCTCGACATCCCACTCGGGACCGAGGCAGTGGAACATCCCCTCCTTGCCGTCGAGAACGTTCTCCGGCCCGGTGTATCCGGCGCGCGCGAGCAGCGCCGACTCCACGCCCGCACGCGTCGCCATCGGGTCGACGGTGTTCTTCATCATCGTGAGCTTGCCCGCGACGGCGGCGCCGAGCGTGAAGTGGCGCGACGCCGAGATGCCGATCGCGTGCTGCATCTTGACCGGGTCGAGGCCGAGCATCCGCGCGGCGACGATCGGAGCGGCGTAGGCCGTCAGCGTCGCGTGGTGCCAGCCGCGCTCCCGGATTCCGGGGACCGCGAACTCGCACAGGCGCATCTCGATCTCGTAGGCGAGGACGATCCCGAGGATCAGTTCGCGCCCGGACAATCCCTCGCGCTCGCACAGCACGCTCGCCGCCGGGATGATGTCGCTCGGATGCGACGGGTCGGCCTTCCAGTAGATGTCGTTGTAGTCCATCGCGCGGATCATGAGCGCGTTCAGGAAGGCGGCGTCGACCGCGTGCGTCTTCATCCCCGAGCCGATCACGGTGCACTCGGGCTTCGAGCCCTTCTCGGCGACATGCTCCTCAACGATCCGGCAGTCGTGGAGGCGCGATCCGCCGAACGCGCAGCCGAGCGAGTCGTAGAGGAACGCCTTGGCGGCGGCAACCGCGTCGGGCGTCAGCTGGTCATAGGTGAGGCTCGAGGCCCACTCGGACAGGTCTTTCGTCAGCATGGCGGCTTCTCTCTCCTCTCGTCTTTTCCTTGCGGTCGACACGCTCGACACGGTCGACACCTGATCCCGAACGGCGCGAACGACGTGACACGACGCGACGAGGATCTCAGGCCTTGCCTGCCCCGATCCTCTTGCGAAGCACCGTTTCGAACCCTCCCTCGGCGACCAGCTCCTGCGCGACGTCCCGCAGCGGGGCGAAGCCGTAGGTCTTGCCACCCGCGGCGATCGTGCTCGACTCGAAATCGATCCGGGCCGTGATCTCGGTGCGGATCGTCGGGTCGGCGAGGCCGGCGTAGCGCTCGCGCAGGTCGGTCACGAGCTTCGGGCATTCGAGAACGATGTAGGCGTTGTTGAAGGCGTTGCGTTTGTAGGTTTGCGAGTAGGAGCCGGCGATCACGCAAGGGATGCCACGGAACTTCAGGCAGGTGGCCGCCTGCTCGCGCGAGGAGCCGCTTCCGAAGTTCCATCCGCCGACGAGGATGTCGCCCGGCTGCGCGATCTCCTGGAACTTCGGGTCGTAGTTCAGGAGCGCGGCCTTGCCCATCTGCTCGGGCGTCAGGTCGTGCTTGTAGGTGAACTCCTTGCCGTAGATCCCGTCGGTGTTCAGGTTGTCTTTCGGCAGAAGGATCATCGTTCCCTCGATCGAGCGCGGGAACCCCTCGCGGATCGAGATCTTCTCGGCCGCGCGCTCCGGAGACGGGTTCTCGCGGAATGTCCCCTGGATCTGCACGGACGGGTAGCGCTGCGGCGACGCGATGAACCCAGCCAGCGCGGAGGCGGCGACGACCGCGGGAGAGGCGAGGTAGGCGATCGAGTCGGCGGCGCCCATCCGTCCCTTGAAGTTCCGGTTCGTCGCGGAGATCGCGACCTCCCCGGAGGCGAGGATCCCCTCGCCCAGGCCGATGCACGGGCCGCACCCGGGCGGAAGCGCGATCGCGCCCGCGTCGACGAGCGCTTGCCAGTGCCCTTCGCGCCGAGCCTCCGCCTCGATTCCCGCCGACGCCGCGGCGACGTACATCTTGACGCCGCTCGCGATCTTCTTGCCCTTCACGACCGCGGCCGCCTCGGCGAGGTCGGAGAGCCGGCTGTTCACGCAGGAGAGCAGGAACGCCTTGTCGATCTTCACCTTCTTCGCCTCGATCTCGGGAAGCGACGTGATCGTCTTCACCTCGTTGGGACCCGCCACGTGCGGGACGACCGAGGCGAGGTCGAGATCGAACTCCTTCTGGTAGAACGCGTCGGGATCGGGCTGCGGATTCTCCCTCTCGAACCGCTCGAGGATTTCAGGGGTGAGGCGCGGCGAGGGGTCGCCGCGGCGCCGCATCGCCTCCGCAAGCGCGAGCAGGTAGGCGCGTGTGACGCCGTCGTACGGGATCAGGCCGACGAGGGCGCCCCACTCGGTCGTCATGTTCGCGATCGTCATCCGCTGGTCCATCGTCAGGGAGGCGAGGCCTTCCCCCTCGAACTCGATCGCGCAGTTCAGCGCCTCGTCCTTCCGGAAGAAGCCGATGAGGGCGAGGATCACGTCCTTCCCCGTGGCGCCCGGCGTGAGCCGGCCATTCAAGCGCACACGCACGACCGGCGGGATCTCCCACCATGTCTCGCCCGTCGCCCAGATCGCCGCCGCGTCGGTGCGCACGATCGGCGTGCCGAGCGCGCCGACCGCGCCATACATGTTCGAGTGGGAGTCGGAGGCGACGACGAAGGTGCCGGGAAGGACGAACCCTTCCTCGATCATCAGCTGGTGGCCAATCCCGCTCTTCGCCGGATAGAAGGCGATCCCCTGCTCGCGCGCGAACGCCTCGATTGCCGCGTAGGTTTTCAGGTTCTCCGGCGACTCGTTCTGCACGTCGTGGTCGAGCGCGAACATCGGCTGCTTCGGATCGCGGACTTTCGAGGCCCCGATCGACCGGAACTTGGGGATCACGGCGCCGGTGTTGTCGTGCGTCAGGACGTGGCGCGGGCGGATGGAGAGAAAGTCCCCCGCGTGGGCCTCGTAGCCGGCGGCAAGTCCCACCGCGTAGCGCTGCGCAATCTTCTCGACCCTGTTCTGACCCATCGCGATCCTCCTCCTCTTCCTCTTCCCCATCCTCGTCCGCCCGCGCGGCGGATCCCGGGTCTCCAGCCATGGCCGAACGACTGGTAGCGGCCGCGCACGAATGCGGCCGTAGCCGGTGGCGCCCTAGTGTCCCCGGCAGACGGCCGTATCGTCAAGCGGGCGGCTGCGTTGTTCCCCGGTGAGCCGCCACGGCCGCGAAGTGCAGCGGCAAGTGACCAAGCCGTAATGATTTCTCGTGATCGGTCGCCTGCCGGATGCCCGTATCCTGCGCGGGTGTGTGAACCCACAAAGTCCGACGATTTCACTCCGAGGAGATAGAGAGATGAATCGGTTTGGCCGGATCTTGATGCTGTTCGCGATCCCGCTGGCGCTCGCCTCCTGCCAAGGCGGATCGAGGGAGGAGTCGACCGAAGCGGCGAAGCAGGCCGCGACCGGGGCCGCGAGTGGCAACGCGGGCGCGGAGAAGTCGGCTGCGCCTGCCGGCATGGCGGGGGTCGAGCGAGGGAAGTTCCTCGTCACGGTTCTCGGCTGCCAGGACTGCCACACGCCGATGCAGCTCGGGCCGAACGGCCTCGAGCCGGTGCCGGGGCGCGAGCTTTCCGGACATCCGGCAGAGATGACCGCTCCGCCGCCCGCGCTCCCGACCGGCCCGTGGTTCGCCGTCACGACGATGACCGCATGGCACGGCCCGTGGGGGACCAGCTACGCGGTCAACCTCACGCCCGATGACGAGACCGGGATCGGCGTCTGGACGGAGGATGCGTTCCTGAAGGCGTTCGAGACCGGGCTGCACATGGGGGTGGGGCGGCCGATCCTGCCGCCGATGCCGGTCCAGAACTACAGGCAACTCCCGCCGGAGGATCTGAAGGCGATCTTCGCGTACCTGAAGAGCCTGCCTCCGGTGCGCAACGCAGTGCCCGAGCCGGTCATGGCGGCACCGCCGACGGGCGGCGGCGAGCCGCAGGGATCCTGATCGCTCGCGCTCCGCAGAGAAGCCCCGGCGGCCGGCAGCGGCCCCGGGGCTCCTTCGTGGCCTGAGTCAGCGCGCTATTTCGCGCTGCCGACCTTCTCCGCCACCTGCGCGAGCGCCTGCTCCAGATCGTCCCGCAGGTCCTCGAACGCCTCGCAGCCGACCGACAGACGAACGAGATCATCCGTGATTCCCGCCGCCTCGCGCTCCGCGCGCGGCACGCTGGCGTGCGTCATCGACGCGGGATGCTCGATCAGGGTCTCGATCCCGCCGAGCGAGACGGCGAGGACGGCAAGCCGCACCGAATCGATCATCTTCTTCGCCGCCTCGAAACCGCCCTTGACCCCGAAGGAGATCATCGCGCCCGGTCCCGCCATCTGCTTGCGCGCAAGATCGTATTGCGGATGCGAGCGGAGTCCCGGATAGGAGATCCACGCGACCCGCGGATCGGCCTCGAGCCACGCGGCGAGCTTGCCGGCGCTCGCCTGCGACTTCTCGAGGCGGAGCGCGAGCGTGCGGATCCCGCGCAGGACGAGCCAGGCCTGATGCGGATCGGGGGTCCCGCCGAGATGATGGAGCATCGAGGCGAGCGAGGCGTGCAGCTCCGGCGTCCGGCTGACGACGATCCCTGCCACGACATCGGAGTGGCCGTTCAGGTACTTCGTCATGCTGTGGAGGACGACGTCCGCCCCGAACGCGAACGGCTTCTGCAGGAGCGGCGAGCAGAAGGTGTTATCGACGACGAAGTAGGCCGAGACTTCCTTCGCGAGCCGGCCGCACGCCTCGAGATCGGTGATCTTGATCGTCGGGTTGGCCGGGCTCTCGATGAAGATCATCCGCGTGTTCGGCCGGAGGGCGCCGCGCACCGACTCGATCTTCTCGCTCGCGACCCAGGTCGACTCGATGCCGAACCGCGAGAGGTGCTTCTCGACGAGGACGCGGGTCGCGCCGTAGACCGCGTCGGTCCCGACGATGTGATCCCCGGACTTCAGCAGCCCGAGGATCGTCGTCGCCACGGCGGCCATGCCGGTCGAGGTCGCGAGCGCCGCGTGCCCCCCTTCCAGCTCGGCGACGCACTGCTCGAGCGCGCGGATGGTCGGGTTCCCGAGGCGGGTGTACTTGTAGCCGGCGTCGGTGCCGGCGAAGCGGGCGGCCCCCTCGTCGGCGTTGGCGAAGGAGAAGGTGGAGGACTGGTAGATCGGGACCGAGACGCCCCCGTACTGCGGATCGGGCTCGGGCCCCGCGTGAACGACCTGCGTCTCCGGATGCATGTGCTTCGACTCCATCGTCCCCTCCCTCCCGAACATCCCCGGAAGCCCACGCCCCGCCATCGGGGCCGCGATGAGGATAGCGGGTAGGTCGTCCTGGAGAGAAGCAGCTTCGCCCGCTCGGTCGTCCCGCCGGTTCTCCCGTTGACGAGAGCAGCCGCGCCGCCGACCCTGGCCCCGACAGGCCCCCGGCAGGCCGACCGGCGGCAGGGAGGATCATGCAGTCGCACGCTCTCGTCCGGACGATCTATCTCTACCTCTTCGCGCTCCTGGGGCTCGTCCTGGCGACGATCGGCGGCGTGCGGATCGTCGACCTGGCGCTGAAGGCGACCGTCTTCACGCAGGCGGAGGACGAGCAGAAGCTCTGGCAGCGCCAGCCGCCCGAGCCGCCGCTCGCCGAGGCGCGCGCGAAGCTGGCGCGGATCGAAGCGGAGCCGGACAGCGCGATCACGGCGGCGGAGCGCCGCGCGCTGCGCGAGTGGCTGGCGGAGTACGAGGAGTGGCGGGAGGCGTCGCGGCGGGTCGATCCGATCGCGTCGCGTCGCCAGCGAGACGCCTCCTCGAGCATCGCAATGCTCCTGATCGGCATCCCGCTCTACCTGTTCCACTGGCGGATGATTCGCAGGCAGATGGCCGGAGCGTGAGGATGCTGGCCGATCCCGCTCCCCCATGGGTCGCAGTCCTCGTCTTCGTCTTCGCCTACATCGTCATCACGGTTCCGCGGCTGCGAATGCTTCCGCTCGGCCGGCCCGGCGGCGCACTCGTTGGAGCCTTCCTGATGGTGCTCTTCCGAGTGCTGACCCCCGAGGAGGCGTGGAACGCGATCGAGGAGAACACGCTCGTCCTCCTCCTCGGGATGATGATCGTCACCTCCTACCTCGATCTCGCCGGCTTCTTCGCCTGGGCGGCGGCGACGCTCCTGCGCCTCTGCCGCGGCCCGGTCGGCCTGCTGCACGCGCTCATCTGGTCTTCCGGGATCCTCTCGGCGTTCCTCGTCAACGACACGGTGTGCCTGCTGATGAGCCCGCTCGTCCTCGCCGCCGCGCGCCGGGCCGGCTATCCGCTCCGTCCCTACCTCTTCGCGCTCTGCATGGGAGCGAACGTGGGGAGCGTTCTCACCCTCTCCGGCAATCCGCAGAACATGCTGATCGGAACGATGTCGGGCGACTCCTACCGCGCCTTCCTGCTCCACATGCTGCCGGTCGGACTCGGCGGGCTCGCGATCCTGAGCGCGATCCTGCACCGCGTCTACGCGCGGCGGCTGCGCGAGGCGCCGGCGATCGCGCCGCCGGCCCGCCGCCCGGTGCGCCTCCGCCGTCCCCTTCTCCGCTGGACGCTGCTCACGCTGGCCGGCGTCGTCGCCGCCTTCCTCGCCGGCGCGAAGCTCCCGATGGCCGCGCTCGCAGGCGCCTGCCTGCTGCTGGTGACGACCCGGATCGCGCCGCGCCACGTCTTCCTGCGGGTCGACTGGACGCTGCTGCTCTTCTTCTCCGGCCTCTTCGTCCTCGTCGAGGGGATCGTGCGCGCCGGGGCGGCGCAGGCGCTCTACGACCTCTTCGCCCCGCTGCTCGGCGCGACGGCCGACCGCCAGGCGGCGGTCTTCGCGGCGCTCGCCGTCCTCGGGAGCAACCTGGTCTCGAACGTCCCGTTCATCCTGGTCGCGCAGCCGTGGATCGGCACGCTCGCCGACCCCGTGCTCCAGTGGCGGATGCTCGCGATGGCGACGACGTTCGCCGGCAACCTCACGATCCTCGGATCGGTCGCGAACCTGATCGTGCTGGAGGCGGCTGGCAGGGACGAGTCGATCGGCTTCTGGGACTATCTGCGGATCGGCGCTCCGGTCACGGTCGTGACGGTCGCCTGGGGGATCGCAGTCCTGCTTCTGCTGCATTGACCGAGCCAGCGGCGGCGCTCTCGCGTCGCCACCGCCGGCCCCGGAATCCAATCTATCTATCCATCATCGGGCGACGACGATCTTCTGCGTCTCCGCGCGACCCTGGAACTCCAGCCGGACGAAGTAGACGCCCGCCGCCAGCGTCGCGCCTCGCGCGTCCCTGCCGTCCCAGCGCAGGGTCCGCCGCCCGTCCTCCTCGACCGCGTCGCGAAGCAGAGCGACGAGCCTGCCGTCCACGTCGTGGACCGTCAGGCGCACGGGGCCGCTCGCCGGCAGCCGGTAGGCGATCTCCATCGGACCGCGGAACGGGTTCACGCAGGGCGCGAGCATACGCTCCGCCGCCGCGCCGGGAAGCTCCGAGCCCGACCCGTCCTCCGCCGACGCGGGTGCTTCTCCCGCCGTCCGGACGTCCGCCTCGTTGGCCGCGTTGTCGGGGAGCGTGAACCACGGGGATCGAGGGAAGAACGGCGAATCGGTGACGATGCGTGCGCGCCAGTGGTAGAGGGTTCCCGCGTGGAGATCGGAGACCATCTCGGAGAGCTGGACGGCGCTGCCCCCGCCGTGCGGCTCGCCGGTGTCCGTCAGCGTTCCTTGGACCCGATCGCTGCCGCCGAAGACAGATCCGCGCGGCTTCACCTCGTACTCGAGCCGCACGCGCGCTCTCCCGAACGGCGTCCGAGCGTAGGCGCGCAGGCGGAAGCCGGTCTCCGAATCGGACCGGCCGAGCGGAGCGATGCGCGCCGAGCCGTCCGCGCGTGCCTGCATCGGAACGCGCTCGAGCCCGCCGCGATCGTTCCCGTAGTAGACGGAAGCCTGGCCCTCGTTCGTCTGGCCGGAGTCGTAGGAGACCGCGGAGACGATCACGTCGCCGAATCCGTCGGCGTTCACGTCCCCCGCGCTGGCCACGGCGGATCCCAGATACGCGCCCGCCTGATTCGACTCGATCTGCCACGAGGCCTCGGCCGCGAGGCCGGCCGCCGGCGAGCCGAGGAACACGCGCGCGATCCCCTCGTCCCCCTGGCCGTTGTCGTATTGCGGGAAGCCGACCACGACGTCGCTGCATCCGTCCGCGTTCACGTCGCCCGCCGATGCGACGCACATCTGGAACCCTGCGCCCTCCTGGTCCGATTCGGCGGTCCACGACGGCACCGGCGAAAGGCCGGCGGCGGAGCCGAGGTAGACGAAGGCGCCCCCTTCGTCCGGTTGTCCTGCGTCGAGTTGCTCGGCCGCCACGATCACGTCGGAGAATCCGTCCCCGTTCACGTCCCCGGCGCTCGCGACCGAGCAGCCGAAGTACGCGGCGTCCTGGTCGAGGCCGTCCGACCAGGCCGGGGTCGTCGCGAGCCCGCCCGGCCCGCCGAGGTAGACGAAGGCGCGCCCGCCGTCGTTCGCCACGCCGTTGAAGCGCGGCGCGCCCACGATCACGTCGGAGTAGCCGTCCCCGTTGACGTCCCCCGCGGAGGCGACGCACGCGCCGAAGCCCGATCCGTCCTGGTCGGACTCGACGGTCCAGGCGGGCGAGGAGCCGAGCCCGTCTTGCGAGCCGTGGAAGACGAAGGCGCGCCCCGTCCCGGTCCCGTTCAGGAAGGACGGATCGGCGCCGACGATCACGTCGGCGTAGCCATCGCCGTTCACGTCGCCCGCCGACGCGACGGACACGCCGAAGGCGGCGTTCGCCAGGTTGGGGGCGGTAGTCCACGCGGCAGCGAGGAACAGGCCGGCCGGAGAGCCATGGTAGACCCAGGCGCGACCCTCGTTCTCGCCCGCGCTGTCGTAAAGGGGCGCGCCGGCGATGACGTCGTCATAGCCGTCGCCGTTTACGTCGCCCGCGGATGCGATCCCCTTGCGATATCCGAGCCAGGCGTTCGCCTGGTTCGACTCGGTCGCCCAGTTGGCGTTGAAGGGGAGGCCGAGGTAGCTGCCGTAGTAGCCGAACGCCTTCCCTTCGTCGGTCTGCCCGCTGTCGAAACCCGAGGCGGCGACGACGATGTCGCTGTAGCCGTCCCCGTTCACATCGCCGGCGCTCGCGACCGCGTTGCCGAACCCGGCGCTCGTCTGGTTCGACTCGCCGATCCAGGAGGCCGCCGTCGACAATCCGCGAGGACCGCCGTAGAACCCCTGAGCGCGTCCGGTCGAACCGTCGTATCCGATCGATCCGACGAGGATGTCGGAGAAGCCGTCTCCGTTGGCGTCGCCGGCCGTTGCCACGCAGTGACCGAGATACTCCTGCGCGTGCGCCCCGTCGGTCGTCCAGGCGGGCGATCCTTCGAGACCGGCGTGCGATCCCAGGTACAGGACGGCACGCCCCGTGTCGGTTCCTCCCGCGTCGTAGCGCATCGCGCCGATCAGGATGTCCGCGTAGCCGTCGCCGTTGACGTCCCCGGCCGACGAAAGCGCCGAGCCGTACTGCGCTCCGGCCTGCTCCCCGTCCACCCACCAGGAGACGCTGGTGGCGAGTCCGTCGGCGGAGCCGTAGTAGACGAACACGCGCCCTTCGTCGTCGTCGAAGTTGTCGAAGTGATCCGCGCCGACCATCACGTCCGAGTAGCCGTCCCCATTGACGTCTCCCGCCGTTGCGACCGCGAAGCCGTAGTTGGCCAGGTCCTGTGGCGAGTGCGTGCTCCACGCGTGGACGGTGTAGAGCCCGGTCGGAGATCCGCAAAAGACGTACGCCGAGCCAACGACGTCGCCGTAGGCGCAGGATCCGACGATCACGTCGCCGTAGCCGTCGCCGTTGACGTCGCCGGCCGTCGAGACCGAGAACCCGAAGACGCCGTCGCCCGGGTTCGTGATCGTCTTGACCCACGCGGGCGTCGCGCCGAGACCCGAAGCGGATCCGTGATAGACGAGGGCGAAACCGAGGTTCTGGCCGCCGTAGTGGAGGGCGCCGACCACGAGGTCGGAGAAGCCGTCCGCATTGACGTCGCCGGCCGTCGAGAGCGACAGCCCGAGGGCGGCGCCGTCGTCGCTTCCCAGCGCAGTCCAGTCGGGGGAAGCGCCGGGACCGGAGGGCGACCCGAGGTAGAGGAAGACCGCTCCGACCGTATCGTTGTTCCCGTCGTCGTAGAGCCAAGTGCCGGCGACGATGTCATCGTAGCCGTCCCCGTTCACGTCGCCGGCGGTCCCCAGGGTCTGACCCAGCTCGGCGGCGATCTGGTTCGACTCGGCAGTCCATGACGGTATCGTCGCGAGGCCGTCCGGCGAGCCGAGGAAGAGGAAGATCCGTCCCTCCCGCTCCTCGCCGGCATCGAAGTACGGAGAGCTCACCACGACGTCGGAGTAGCCGTCGCCGTTGACGTCGCCGGCGGTGGCGCACTGGAAGCCGAACTGCGCGGCCGCCTGCTCTCCCTCCACCTGCCATGCCGGCGAGTCGAGGAGCGGATCGATCGTCACCGGATAGTCCGCCTCGTCGTCGCCGACGACGATCGCGATCTCGTCGCCGGCAAGCTCGAGGCGCGACTCCAGCTCGCGGCCGGAGGCATCCCACGCGTGGAGCCCACCGTAATGGAGGACTTCGTTGCCGTCTCCGTCGAGGAACGAGACGGCGCCATCCCCGGCACTCCACTGCGGGCGCAACTCGCCTCCCATCCGGCCGAGCACGACGAGGACGCCTTCGCCTTCCGGCCGCTCGTGCACCGTGAAGCCTTGCTCCAGACCGGCCGGGCCGTTCTCGTACCACTCGTCGAAGCCCTCGTAACGGAAGAGGACGCGCGCTCCGGCGGCGCGGGGACCGACCTGCTCCGGAATCACTTCCGAGAGCCGGCCCCACCGTCCCCAGCGCGACGTTCGCCATGCGAACGGCGCTTCCGGCGCCGCTTCCGCCTCCGCACCCGGATCCGCGCCGCCTACGCGGGGGAAGACGCGGATTCCCTGTTCGCCGAACACGGTCCGCATTCCTTTCGCGCGGTTCGGAGCCTGCAGGCCCTGCTCGCTCGAAGACGCCAGGTACTCAGCCGCGCGGATCTGTGACCGCGCTTCGCCCCACCAGGTCGGGTCGATCGATGACGGCGCACCGGCACCGATCTCTCTCGGGTCATCGTGGCGCGGCTGCACGGCCGAGACGGACGAAACTCCTCCGAACATGCCCTCGCATAGCGCGAGGACGACGAGCGCCGATCTTATGCCGATCTTCGGCCGATATCCGATGCTTCGCATGGTTCCCTCCGGATCCTCCTGCCATGGGTCGTCGTCGCTTGCGGTCCCGTGGTGTCGGGTGGGAAACACGCGAGGGGGGCAAAAGCGCACGGGCGGAGTCGGAGCCGGAGCCGGAGTCGGAGCCGGAGCCGGTGGTCTTGGCGTCCTACTCCTTCTTTTCCGGAGGAGGCGAAGCGGGCGGCGCCGGGGCGAGGGAGGCGAGCCGCTCCTCGATCCGCGCGAGCCGGTCGAGCAGCTCGCGGTCGGGCGGCTCGCCGGGTCCCGGCTCCTTCGCCCGAGCCTGTTGGGCGGCGGCGTTCGCGTCCATCCCGATGAAGAAAGAGGCGAGGGCGCCGGTCACGTACCCGAGCACGGCGAGCGCATAGAGGGAGAGGAGAAAGCCGAGGATCCGTCCCTCCGGAGTCTCCGGCCAGTAGGCAGAGCCCATCGTCGTGAGGATCATCGCGGTCCACCAGAGCGCGTCGAGGTAGCTTCGCAGCCCTTCGTCGGGACTCTCGACCGGGATCCCAGCGTTGCGCAGCGCCTGCGGGCTCTCGAACTGCTGCATCCCGGCGGCGCCCGCGAGTGCGACGACGGCCGTCAGGATCGCGACGTAGCCGACGCCGCGCCGCGCGAGCGAATCCCGCACGGCCAACATTCCCCGGTTGAGCGACGTGAGAACGCGCAGCAGCCGCAAGGAGCGCACGGCCCGCCCGGCCCGCAGGAAGCGCAGCGCGCCGAAGACCCGCACGACGCGCAGCGCCGGGATCGCGAGCGAGACCGCCGTCAGCCAGCTCGAGCGCAGATAGCGCCCCTTCTCCGGCGCGATCACGAACTCCACGAGGAACTGCAGGACGAAGAGGCCCCAGATCACGTAGTTCAGGGTCGCCAGCGTGGGGCCGAGGCCGCGCGTCAGGTCGAGGATCAACAGCACGACCCAGACGAGCGAGAGAACGATCATCGGCCGGTCCAGGAGCTCCTTGAGCTGGACGAGCAGCTCCCATCGCTGCTGCCGGCTCTGCCGCAGGACTTCGTGATCGGGCGGTTCCGGTCGATCGCTCGCCATCGCGCGCTCACTCCCTGTCGGGGCCGTCACGCGGGGAGCGCCGTGCGGCCGCGCTCGCGGTGGCGCGCGCTCGCGGTGGGCCGCGCTCGACCCCGTCTTCTCGTCGACGGTACAGGATGGCGCCGCGCGCGGGCGATCGCTCAGAGCGAGCGCGTCAGAGCGCGACCAGGATCTGCGCGAGGATGATCTTCGCGATCAGCGCGACCGGATAGACGGCGGCGTAGGAGATGTTCGCGTTCTCGCTCCCGGTGTGCGAGCTTGCGAACGCGAGTGCGGCCGGTTGCGTGTGCACGCCCGAGAGGATTCCGTAGGTCGAGATCATGTCGTAGTGGAGCACCCTCTTGCAGAAGAGGATGACGAGCACGATCGAAGCGACCGTGACGGCGGCCCCCATCACGAGGAGCTCGGCCCCCTGGGTCGTCATCGTGTGGACGAAGCTCCCTCCCGCGCGGGTGCCGACGCCGGCGAGGAAGAACAGGATTCCGAGCTGCCGCAGCGTCAAGCTGGCGTTCGCCGGCATCGTCCAGACGATCGGGCCGGTGCGACCGGCGCGCCCGAGGATGAGCCCCATGACGAGCGGCCCGCCGGCGAACCCGAGGTGCAGGATCCGACCGCCGAAGAACGGGATCGGCAGCATCCCGACCAGCACGCCGAGCACCAGCCCGAGACTGAAGGAGAGGAAGTCCGCCTCGGAGATGTCCTTCAGCGGGTTGCCGACGATCGCCGTCGCCCGCTCGAGATCCTCGTGATGCCCGACGATCCGGATCTGGTCCCCCAGCTCGAGCGTCGTGCCCGGGTGCGGCGTGATGTGCACGCCGCCGCGGCGGATGCGGCTCACGATCACCGGATGTCCGACCGTCTTCGCAAGATCCTGAATCGCTTTGCCCGCCGCCTGCCGATTGATCACGACCAGGTCCCGGTACTCGATGTTCGGCGACATCTGTTCGACCGATTCCTGGACGAGCGGTCCGATCAGAAGCTCCGCCTTGCCGACCGCCTCCGCCGTCCCGACGCCGACCAGGACGTCCCCTTCCTCCAGCCGCATGTCCGGGACGACGAGATCGACCTCTCCGTCGTCGCGCATCCTCCTCGTGAAGACCATCCCGGTCAGGTCGGTGAGCATCGCGCTTCCGAAGCTCTTGCCGATCAGCTGCGGATTGGTGACGCGGATCTCACGGGTCTTCAGGTCGGCGAGGTCGATGCCGCTCACCTTCATCGACCGCTCGTGCTCTTGTCTGAAGTCGACGCGGGAGATGCGGGTCGAGATCTGCATCGCGAGGATCAGCCCCAGCACGCCGAACGGATAGGCGATCGAGTAGCCGACCGTCGGGCCGTCGGTGAGCATGCGGAACTGCTCCGGATCGACGACCGTTCCGGTGAGCTTCGCGCGCAGCGTCTCCACGGCGGCGGCGAGCGCGGGAGTGTTCGTCAGGCTCCCGCAGAAGATCCCCGACGCGACCGGCGCTCCGATTCCGAAGAGCCGCGCGACCACGAGGTCGACGATCGCCGCGCCGGCGGTGGCGACGAGCGCGATCGCGGTCAGTCCGAGCCATTGACGCCGGAAGAGGTTGAAGAAGATCGGGCCGGAGGTGAGGCCGACCGTGTAGACGAACAGGATCAATCCGAGGACGTAGATCACCTCGGGGACGACGAATGCCACCGGATCGATCGCGCCGAAGATCAGGCCGACGAAGAGGACCGCGGCGATGCCGAGGCTGAAGCCGCCGATCTTGATGTTGCCGAGGAAGTACCCCAGCCCGACGACGGTGAACAAGAGCGCCGGCGCCGACGTGGAAAACAGTTCGTAGAGACCCATCCGCCCCCCAACCGCGCCCTTCGCCCGTTACGACGGCCGCCGCGGCACTTCCCCGCCGCCCTACTTCCCCGCCGCCCTACTTCCCTGCCGCCCCCTTCTCCATGCGGACGGCGAGCGAATCCATCAGGGCCGACCCGACTCCGAGCGAGCGCGCGGTGCGCGCCGCCTTCGCGAAGCGGATGTCACGGATTCCCGCCCGGTCGGCCGAGATCGCAGCGGCGTACTGCAGCCGCCCGTTCTGCGGCTGCTTCTCCAGGATCCCGGCGATCCATTCGATCCATTCCGCGCGCCGGCCCAACGTCGCCGACTGCTTGCAGGTGTGGTCGACCGCGGAGCCCGCCGCGGTCGCGGTCGGGTACTTGTCGAGCATCGTCTTCCAGTACTCGTAGCTCGCCGCCGGATTGGCGTCGACGAACTCCATGTACTTCGCGAGCCACATCAGCGCCTTCTCGGCCTTCTTCCCCTTGTTGTCGGGATCCAGCGCGAGCACCTTCTCCGACAGGGACTGCGCGTCGGCGAGCCGCTTGCGGAAGAGGTAGCGCTCCATGACGGCGAGGATCGCGTCCGCCGACTGCGGACTCTTCGCCATCTGCTCCTCGAGGACCGGGAGCGAATCGACTCCGTCCTTCATCGGCCCCGCTTCGGTCAGGAACTCCTGCACACCGTCGTACCCGACGACCCGATCCAGCTCCTGCCCGTCGGGCCGGATGAGGATCGTGGTCGGCAGACCCGTCACGCCGTAGCGGATCTGGAACTGGTAGCCGTCCGGCGTCGCGCTGTCGATCTTCAGCGGAATCATCCCGTCCGCGTAGTCCGCCCCCGCCGGGGTGTTCCAGAACTCCTGATCCATCACGCCGCACTGCCCGCAGTGATCGGAGAAGACGTCGACCAGGACCATCTTCCCGCTGGACGACGCTTCGGCGACCGCCTGGTCGATCGTCATCGCCCGCCAGACGACCCCTTGCCCCGCCGCCGCGGCCACGCTCGCGACGAGAAGGAGAGTCCCGAGCGCCAACGCGCGGAGGATCGGGAATCGCTTGCTGCTCTTCATCGCATCTCCCTCCTGTTGCCCCTTCTCGATTTCTCCCCTGATCATGCCGAGCGCTTCTCGGTGTCGCGGCGGCCCGGCAGCCCCTCGAACTTGAGGCTCGGACGGTGCTCCAGATCGGGCTCCAGCATCCCCTGCTTGCGGATCCGCTTCTGCACCTCGGTCAGACCGCGCTGGAGCTGCGGATCGACGCCCGCCGCGTAATCCTGCGGCCGGATGTCGACTTCGATGTCCGGGTCGGTGCCGTAGTTCTCGACCTTCCAGCCCACGTCCTCGAACCAGAAGGCGAACTCCGGCTGCGTCGTGACCGTCCCGTCGACGAGCGCGTGCCGCGGCCAGATCCCGACGACGCCTCCCCAGGTCCGCTTGCCGATCAGCGGCCCGAGCCCGTAGAGCTTGAAGCAGTGGCTGAAGATGTCGCCGTCGCTGCCGGCGTACTCGTTCGTGAGCGCGACCATCGGCCCGACCGGCGAGTCGCTCGGATACGGCTCCGGCTTCGCCCAGCGGTTCGCGTCGTAGCCGACCCGCCGGCGCAGGAGCTTGCCGAGCAGGAGCTGGGAGACATTTCCGCCGCCGTTCCAGCGGACGTCGATGATCAATCCCGGATAGTCTACTTCGGCGGCGAAGTAGCGATGGAACTCGGAGAACCCTCTCGATCCCATGTCGGGAACGTGCAGGTAGCCGACCTTCCCGCCGCTCGCCTGGTGGACCCACGCGCGGTTCCCCTCGACCCAGTCGCGGTAACGAAGCTCGTACTCGGTGCGGAGCGTGCGGACGACGACGGCCCGCGCCTGCGCCCCCGCCCCCTTCTTCCCCGCGCCGGCGCCGGGGACCGCGCCCGAGCGGATCGTCAGCTGCACGTCCTGCTGCGCGAGGTGGATGAGCCGCTCGTACGGCGACACGTCGCGGCCGACCCGCTGGCCGGCGACCTCCACGATCTCGTCCCCTTCGCGGATGCCGAGCCCGGGAGCGGCGAGCGGCGAACGGCGCTTCTCGTCCCACGTGTCCCCGCGCGGGATCCGCGCGATCCGCCACGCGCCGCTCTTCGGATCCAGCTCGAGGTCGGCGCCGAGGAATCCCTGGTGCCACGCCGGCTCGGGACGGTAGTCGCCGCCCAGCTCGTAGCAGTGCGAGGTCCCCAGCTCCCCCTGCATCTCCCACATCAGATCGGAGAACTCCGCGCGGCTCGCGACGCGGTCGACGAGCGGGGCGTAGCGGTCATGGACCTTCTTCCAGTCGATCCCCGACATGTCGGGAGTCCAGAACTGGTCGCGCTGCAGCCTCCACGCCTCGCGGAACATCTGCCGCCACTCGAGCTGCGGGACGACCGACACGCGGATCCGATCGATGTCGAGCCAGCCCGACTCGCGCCCCGGCGCCTCGTTCTCGAGCTTCTGATCCTTGTGGGAGGACGGCAGAACGCGCACGCGGTTGCCGGCGCGCACTCCGATCGTCTTGCCTTCCATCGAGACATGGAAGTCGGTGATCCGCTCCTGCACCAACTCGGTCTTCGCCTGCTCGATGTCGTACGCCTCGAGGCGTCCCTTCGCGGGCGGCTCCCCCATCTCGGCCCAAGTCTGGCCGAGCGTCCCCTCGACCGGATACGAAGAGAAGAGGACGCGACTGCCGGCGACGCCGGCGATCCGCCCGTAGCGCGCTTCCGGGACGGGGAACGCGACGGCGCGATCCTCGATCCCCTCGAGGTCGATCGTCACCGCGACCGGCGGCTGCTGCTTCTTCGCCTCGCCGCCCTCCCTCTGCGGCCCTTCCGCTGCCGCCTCCTTCTTCGGACCGTTCGGCGCGCCGGGCGCGCGCGGCTCGCGCGTCGCCGGCGAGAAGGGGGAAACCAGGTCCTTCCGGAGCGGAAGGAGCATCGGCAGCACACCCTTCGGGAAGCCGTAGTCGAAGTACTGGCTGTCGGCCACCGGGTCGAACACGCGGTCGGAGAGGAAATAGAGGTACTTCCCTTCGGGATCGAACGAGGGACGGTAATCGCGGAAGTCGCTCCGGGTCGCCGCCGCCACCTTGCCGGTCGAAGCGTCCCAGAGATGGATCCCCATCGTGCGTCGCGTGTCGGCGAAGCCGTAGGCGAGCCACCGGCCGTCGGGCGACCAGGCAAGCCCCTCGATCCGGTTGTACTCGCTCCGCTCGATCCGCTTCGAGCGCCCGCTCGCGAGATCGACGACGATCACCTCCTGCCGCTGGTTCGTCAGCGCGACGCGATCCGGCCCGGCCGGCGCGACCCGCAGATCGACGAGCCGGCCGAAGTCGCCGTCGATCCTCCGCGGCGCCGCCTCTCCGTTGGCGGAGAGGATGAGGAGAGCTTCCTCGCCCGCCTCGTCGGTGGTCGTGACGAGCCGCTTGCCGTCGGGCATCCAGCGGGCGAGACGGTGGCGCGCGCCGTCGTTCTTGTCGCGGCGCGTCGCCGCGCCTTCCCAGAGCGGCATCGTGTACACGCGCCCGCGGTGGACCGACGCGATCGAGTGCCCCTTCGGGTGGAGATCGAACCCCTCGAGATAGCGCCCCGCCGGGACGAACTTGCGGCTGCGCTGCGCGCGCGAGGAGAGGAGCCGGATGGAGACCGCCTGCTCGCGCCCGCTCGCGACGTCGAAGAAAAAGATGTCGGCGCCCGCGTGATAGACGATCCGCTGCCCGTCGGTCGACGGGAAGCGCACGTAGTAGTCGCCATGGCTCGTGTGCCGGCGGATGTCCCGCCCGGTCGGCGTACAGGAGTAAAGGTTGCCGATCCCCTCGTGATCGGAGAGGAAGAAGATCCGCCCGCCGATCCACATGGGCGTGGCAACGTTCCCCTCGAGGCGGACGAGCTGCGTGTAGGAGCCGTCGCCGGCGCGGTCGATCCAGAGGGTGCCGGCCGTGCCGCCGCGGTAGCGCTTCCAGCGCGCCGGGTCGCCCGAGTTGCGGCCGATCACGACGCCGGGCCCGCCCGGCTGGAAGGAGACCGCGCGGGCGGGACCGTTGCGCAGCGCGCGCGGGGCGCCGCCGTCGGCGCGGACGGCGAAGAGGTGGCCGAATCCCGGCTGCCGCTGCTTCCAGTCGCTCGAGAAGAGAACCTCGGTTCCGTCCGGGGACCACCCGACGACCTGCGTGACCGTGCCGCTCCCGAGCCAGGTGATGCGCCGTGGCGGGCCGCCGTCGGCGTCCATCACGTAGACTTCGGCATGCCCCTCCTCGCGCGCCGTGCAGGCGAGGCGCGTGCCGTCGGGCGAGTAGTACGGGAAGGCGACGGCGCCGGGGGTCGTCGTGAGGCGGCGCGCGACCCCTCCGTCGGCTGGGACGGTCCATAGATCGTCCTCGCTGACGAAGGCGATGCGGTCGCCGTGAATGGTCGGATGGCGGTAGTAGCCTCGGTCTCCTCGATCCGCGGTCATGGACATCTCCTCCTTGCGAACGGACTCGGAAGCGCCGCCGCGCAACCCGGGGGGCAGGGCGCCACGCAGCCAGGCAGGGCGCCATGCGCAGGGCGCAACAAGCAGCGATCGTACACCAGGGGGCGGGGGGGATCCAGGAAGGGGGCCGTCCACATCCGCCCCTGCGATCGGCCTGCCGTCCGAACGGCTTCGGCCGCGGGCGCTCGCCGGACGCAGGACGCGCGATCCGGTGCCGCTCAGTTGCCCTGCTCGACAGCGATGCGCTAGCCGAAGCGCTCGATGATGCGGTTGGCGAGCAGGCGCAGCATCGGAGGCTTGCCGGGCCGCACGCCCAGCTCCCACACGATCTGCTGCGGCGCCCGGCCGTAGGCGCGGACCCATCCCTCGTGCAGAGGCGCCAGCTCGCTCGCGATCGAGCGGAGCGCCGGGACTCATCACGTCGATGAATCGGGGAAGTGGGTGAACAATGTATAGCAAAACGCGTACCTCGTTTCGTTCGGTACGCAAGATCGCCTCACTACAGGACAACAGCTCAGGAGATTGCGTTTGAGCACGTTCGGGTGAACGAACGCGCAGGTGTAACGCAACGAGAC
>JBHGAY010000049.1:0-17243 GCA_041946735.1 Candidatus Eiseniibacteriota bacterium | reverse complement strand
GCGCATGCCAAGCACTACGGCACGTCGCGCAAGGCCATGAACCTGTTCCTACGGGACGTCCTGTACCACAGGTATCTCTGCGAGGCCTATGAGTTCAACCGGCTCGAACCGTGGCTGGAGGTTCCGCTCGACAGCTACGTTGCCAAGGGAATCCGTCGGTCGTGCTTGGACGACGTTCCGCGCTGGCCGGGGATCATCCATCTGGACCCCGAAACGGGCGAGGAGTATCAGGCGGCCGCCCGGAGGATCGCGTTCGCCTCCCGCGTCTGTCCCGTGCATCTGGACGTCTACTGGTGGCGCAACGTCGGCGAGAGCGGTAAGCCGCTCTGATCTCGTCGACCCTCCTCACCCTCTTCGTCGTGCCGGCGCTCTACCTGGTCGTCAGCCGGCGCCGGGCCGAGGCGAGGAGCGAGGTCCCGAGCGCGATGGCTGCCGATGCCGCGGCGTTCTCTGGTGGCATGGAGAAGGGGGGGCGATGCGTCCGGGACCGCAGCTCGCGTCGCTCGCGCATGATGCCGACCTGAGCGCGGCGCGGGCGATAGCCTGCGTACCGAATGAGCGTCGCCCGTGGTCCCCGGTGGTTTGACCCGGTATCGTGGAGCGTCCTTTCGACGGCCGTCGAGATCGAGGGAGCACCTCAAGACCGGAGTGAACAGGATGGCAGGCAAGACGTCCACGAAGACGGCGAAGAAGACCGCGGTGACTACGGCGGCAAAGACCACGGGCGAGGTGCCGGCCTCGCAGCGGATCGACGCGAGGATCGCCGAGCTGGGAGACTGGCGCGGGAAAACGCTCCGGCGTCTGCGCAAGCTGATCAAGCAAGCCGATCCCGAGATCACCGAGGAGTGGAAGTGGCAGAAGGCGAGCTCGCCGGGGGTGCCGGTCTGGTCGCACGGCGGCGGGGTCTGCACCGGAGAGGTCTACAAGGAGGTCGTGAAGCTCACGTTCTTCCAGGGGGCTTCGCTGGAGGATCCCGCGGGTCTCTTCAACTCGAGCCTCGAGGGGAACGTCCGCCGCGCGATCGACATTCGAGAGGGCGAGGAGATCGACGAGGGGGCGTTCAAGGACTTGATCCGCGCCGCGGTCTCGCGGAACGTGGCAGGGAAGTCGGGGAAGGAGCAGGGGAAGGGGCGGCGCGCGGCCGCGAAGCAGACTGCACAACCAGCCGCTAGGAAGGCCGCACAACCGGCCGCCAAGCCCAAGCTCCTCTCCGGCGGCAACCCCCAGATCGCCAAAGGCGAGGGGGACGCTCCCGTGCAGGCCTACATCGCCGCGATGCCTGGCTGGAAGCGCGACGTCGGGCGCCGCCTCGACTCGCTGATCGAGCGGACCGTCCCTGGAGTGAAGAAGGCGGTCAAGTGGAACTCGCCGTTCTACGGAATCGACGGCCAGGGTTGGTTCCTGAACTTCCACTGCTTCACGAAGTACGTGAAGGTCGCGTTCTTTCGCGGGACCTCGCTGCGCCCCGTCCCGCCGGGCGAGTCGAAGCACGAGGAGGTGCGCTACATCGACATCCACGAGGACGACGACCTCGACGAAGCGCGCCTCGCCGCATGGGTGAAGCAGGCCAGCAAACTGCCCGGCTGGACGCCGGGATCCTAGCAAGAGTGCCTGCTCGTCCATGAGCGCGCGGGAGGCCTCCAGTACGGAGAGGTGGAGGTCGACCAGGAACCGGTGATCTTCGATTCGTAGGCAATCGCTCTGCGCCTGTTCGTCTGTCGGGTACGCTGCCCGTTTTCCTTGCCTCGGTGTTTCCTATTGCGTCGCTGAGCCAAGCGAATAACCTCGCGAGTTCGCTTCTATGGGTCGGTTTCTCCTGCCGGCGACCCGATCGTGAATTACAATTTCCTCCCTGGAGGTTTCCCATGTCCACGGGCGGTACCCTCGGTTCAGGTCGCGTGTCTCGGACCCACGTCCTGTTGCTCGGTCTGCTCAGCCTGTTGTTTCCGCCGCCGTCGCATGCCGGGATCATCTGTTTCTGGACGGGGAACGGAGTGGGTCCCCAGTGGAGTCGAATCCTGAACTGGGGCAATTACATCCGTCCCCAAGAGGACGACGATGCGTGGTTCGAATCCGGCGTCGATAACTGGCATCACGTGGACGTGGACCAACCCTGGACCATCCACACGCTCTTCTTCAGGAGCGACGATCAATACATGATCGACGGTTCTCAGTTGACCTTCCTGGATGGCGGCGTCGATATGCAAACAGACCATCAGGGGCGGACGTCGAATCATGGCTTCATCTGCCCGACCCGCTTCCAGGGTCAAGATGCTCTCATCGTGAACTATGCCGGCGACCAGCTGACCTTCGCCGGCGACGTCTCGCTCGCTTTGAACGAGGGCGGGTACCTGTCCATCTCGAATGAACGGGATTCGCCGGTCGTGATCAACGGCGATATCGGCGGCACGGGAGTCGTGCGCAAGTCCGGTCCGGGCACGCTCACCCTCTCCGGTTCGGGCGACTACGTTGGTCTGACGGCCATTGACGAAGGCACGATTCGTTGCGCCGCCGACGAAGTGATCGGACGCGGCACTCTGCTCATCGACAATGGAGGTGTGCTCGACCTCAATGGCCACAATGAGACTGTCGGCCCCGGTGCAGTGCATTCGACGGGAGTCGGTTTCACGGGCGGTGGCTGGATCGACCTCGGGGGAACCAACAACGTGCTCACGATTTCCTCATCAGGGACCTGGATCAGCCAGGATTACGGCGGCACATCGAGCATCGACAACGGCCAGCTCGACCTGGCGACCACCGCGGGCACGCGCATCGTCAACGTCTGGGACACCGCAAGTCTCACCCTCACCTCCCGCATCATCGGAGGAGGAGACCCGGGTGCAACGCCATCCATGCGCAAGACTGGTGCGGGCCTCCTCGTCTTGAGCGGCCCGAACGCGTTCGTGCGGAGTTTCAGCATCGATGGGGGCGCGGTCGAAATAACCGACGCGGCCGCACTGGGAGCGCCAGGATCCGGAAACGAGACGATCCTGGCGGGGGGCAGCCTGCTCATCGCGCTGGATCCGCCTGGCGGCTCGATCGGGGAGATCTTCAGGGTCATGCAGCCTGGACTCGTCTCTTCGCTAGCGGACTGTCACTGGGCGGGCCCGATCGAGGTTCCTGCCGCCTCGGTCGACCTTTCCGCCGGTCCGGGCGCCATCTTGACGGTCTCCGGTGTCGTGAGCGGGGCTGCCTCGCAGGGGCTCCGCAAGGTGGGTCCGGGCACGCTCGTGCTGAGCAACGCCAATACCTACTCGGGCGGTACTCTGATCGTGCAGGGGAATCTGGTCGCCGACGCCCCCTCGGGCTCGCCCACGGGCAGCGGTCCCGTCACGGTGCAGGCTGGAGCGGTTCTCCAAGCGCAAGGCTCTCTCGCCGGAGCGGTCACGCTGGAGCCTCTCGGGACTCTCGAGGTTGGTGATCCTGCATCGATCGCCGCGCTGACCCTACCGGCGTTCACCGCGCAGGCGCAGAGCACGGTGAAGATGGACATCGGCGGTGGCAGGGAAGCAGACCCCAGCGATCGTGTCCAGGTTACCGGGACCGCCGTCTTCGCAGGACGGTTGGATGTGAGCGCCCTGACGGTGCCCGCCCTTGGAGACTCCTTCATGCTCGTCACCTACGCGAATCACACGGGCCAGTTCGACGCTGTCGAGTTTCCTCCACTGGATCCTTCCCAACTCTGGGAACTCCACTACGGGTCGACCTCCCTCAGCCTGCACGTGGTCGGTGCCCCGTCCGCGCTGCCGGCTGCGGAGAACGAAACGTCGCCGGCGTCCCTGAGGCTTCAGGTGTCGGGCCCGAATCCGATGCGAGCGGCGACGACCCTGAGGTTCGATCTACCCCGGTCCGGGCCAGTCGACGTGCGCGTCTACGATGTGCGCGGCCGTGAGGTGGCCAAGATCGTAGAGGGCGCGGACCTGAACGCGGGGACGCACGTTGCGACCTGGAACGGATGCGATGCCACGGGCGCGGACGCTCTCTCCGGCGTCTACTTCGTCCGGCTCACGACGGCCGGGGGGGAACGAACCGCAAAGATCCGAAAGATCCGCCGATAGGGAACGACCCTTGGGCCATGCTCGCAGGCCGTTGACGGCGACCGTCGCGATTGAGACGTCTGCATCAACCGTCCATACTGGTGCGTGTGAGAATTGTCCTGAACATCGACGACGCGCTGCTCAGGCGGGCGGCGAGCCTTACCGGCGTCAAGGAGACGACGGCTCTCGTGCACTTGGGCCTCGAAGCGCTGATTGCCGGCGCAAGCGCTCGTAGGTTGGCGGACCTGGGCGGCACCGAGCGAAAGGCCACGCGGATCAGGAGGCGTCCTCCCAGCGCGCGACCCGGGTCCGGGACATGAGGCCGGAGTACGACTTCAGCGGTGGCGTGCGCGGCAAGCATGCGAAACGCTATGCGAAGGGTACGAACGTTGTGGTCCTTGATCCTGACGTAGCGAAGGTGTTCCCGACCTCCGCGGCAGTCAATGAGGCGCTACGCGCCCTGCTTCCCATCGTGACTCGCCGTCGCCGTTTGCCAGCGGGGGAGAAGCGCAGTGCGTGACACGGTCACGAGCACGACGACCGCCTTCACGGATTCACCGCAAGGGAACTCAACCGGATCCGGCGGCTCGTCTCGAAGCACCGACCGACGATATTGGAGGCATGGCGTGAGCACTGCGGTCAGTAGCGACCCGCGCATTGACAAGGTGCGCGTCACCCGATACCTGATCACCCGTCCTCGAGCTCGTACACGTTCCCGACCCCAGCTCACCGGTTCTCCTCGTGGGCACGAAGGGCGGCGAGCCTCCAGATTCGCTCGATCTCTGCCCCCATCGCAAGTGTCTCGGGACTCGGGGATCCTTTCTTCATCGGACTTCCTCCCCGCCAAGCGGCGGAACTCGCGGAACAGAGCCTGAACATGGACCTTCGTGCCGTCGCGGTCGCCGGTAGCAGCAAACCGGACCGGCGGGGTGCCCCATTGTAGACCAGCCTCCAGCGACCGACGAGTTCCGCGAGGAAGAGTCTGCCCGCCTCGATGCGAATCGTGGCGGGATCGGGAGCTCCGAGGCTCACGGCCCATGCGTCGGCACTCAGGAAGCTGATGGTCCCTGCTCGCAGGTACTTTTCCAGCGAAGGTTGTCTTGCCAGAGCCGTTCGGCCCGGCGATGATCAATGCGCGCGAACTCATCCAGAGGCGGTACCCAGTTGGATCGGATCCACATCGGAGTCATGACCATTTCCCTCGGGCCTCCTGATGCCAGAACCATTCCCACTCCGGAGCACGCAAGCCGTGTCCTGAAGGGCGCATGTTCATGAGCGGAGAAGAAGAAGCCGTCGTGTCCGATGATCGACGCACCCCCGTCACTTCCCTCGACGTCCGCGAGCGCCTCGTCGAGGCGCTCCGCCTCGACCTCGTCGGCCCGCCCCCGGGGCACGCCTACGCCTCCGAGCGGCTGCGCGGCTGGGAGCGCCCGTCGGGCTGGTACTTGACCGGCTTCCTGATCCCCTCCTGCACGCCGCCCGAGAAGAGCGCCGACCCGGACGAGGACGACGACATGGAGAGCGAGGTCCCGCAGGGCGCGGGGCTCGCCGAGGAGTCGACAGAGGAGCGCAAGGCGGCGAAGAAGGGCTACTACCCCTCCTCGATGGGACTGAGCTTCCTGGTCCCGCGCGAGGCGCGCACGCTCAACGTCATCGTCCGTTGGGGGGACTACACGCCGGAGGAGATCGAAGGAGAGGACGGCAAGCCGCTCCAGACATGGAGGCGCACCGCGCGCGAGGCGTCCGTCGCCCTCGAGCTGACGGGAAGCCGCGGGGAATGGCCTCGCGACGTCCCGGACGGCGGGGGCTTGCAGCTCCACGTCGTCGAGCAGCCGATCGTGGCCGAGGAGCTGGCGGCGCAGATCCCCGCCGGCACGCGCTCGGTCTCGATCTTCCTCGTCAATCACCGTCCGCCGGACGAGCAGAGTCCCGACGTCGCCTACGCCTTCCAGGCCGAGATCGAGGTCCGCTGTGCCGAGCCGTTCGTGCCGCGGCCCGATCTCAGCGGGGCGCTGGCGGACCAGTGGGACGAGCAGGTCGCCGATCTCCACTACGCGGACACTCCCGAGTACGCGACGGGCCATGGCGTCTCGGCCGACTGGGAGATCGTGGACGGCGCCTGCCGCGTGATCCGCACCGCCTGGATCCCCGCCGCCGAGGTCGAGAAGACGACGACGTTCGACGTGCCGGGCGTGGAGCTCTCGATGGAGGCGCTCGGCGCGCTGCCCGACGGCGCGGCCGCGACGGCGGCTCTGTCCCCGCTCGTGAGCGCCTACCGCTCCTGGATCGAGAGGGAGCGCCGCGCGCTCGCGGGGCGGCTCGAAGGCACGCGGCGCGAGACCGCCGAGGAGCTGCTGCGCCTGGCCGGTGTTGCGGCGGGACGGATGGAGCGAGGTATCGCCGCTCTCGCCTCCGACCCCGACGCGCTCGACTCCTTCCGCGTCGCCAACCGCGCCGTCGCCCGGGCTCTCACGAAGCGCCTCGGCATCGAGGCGCCGCGCTGGCGCGCCTTCCAGCTCGCCTTCCTTCTGTTGAACCTGCCCGGAATGGTGGAGCCGACCGCGCCGGACCGCGAGATCGTCGACCTGCTCTTCTTCCCGACGGGAGGCGGCAAGACGGAGGCGTATCTCGGACTCGCCGCCTTCGCGATGGTCCTGCGGCGGCTCCGCCACCCGGAGGACGGGGCGCGCGCGGGGGCCGGGGTCAGCGTGATCATGCGCTACACCCTCCGCCTGTTGACGCTCGACCAGCTCGGACGCGCCGCGGGGCTCGTCTGCGCCCTCGAGCTGGAGCGTGCGGAGGCGCCGCAGCGCTACGGAGTGTGGCCGTTCGAGATCGGCTTGTGGGTCGGCAAGGCGGCGACGCCGAACGTCCTGGGACGGAAGGGCGACCAGCGGGACGACACGGCGCGCGCCAAGGTGCGCCGCTTCAAGCAGGATTCGAGGCGCAACCCCTCGCCGATCCCGCTGGAGAACTGTCCCTGGTGCGGCAAGCGGTTCACTGCCAACTCCTTCGCCCTTCTGCCGAACGACGACGAGCCGCGCGAGTTGCGGATCGTCTGCGCTGACTTCGAGTGCGAGTTCAGCGGGGGCCGAGCGCTGCCGATCGTCGCTGTCGATGAACCGGTCTACCGGAGGCTTCCCGCCTTCCTGATCGCGACGGTCGACAAGTTCGCCTCGCTCCCGTGGGTGGCGCAATCGGGCGCTCTGCTCGGAGGAGCCGACCGCTACGACGGCAGCGGGTTCTATGGCGCGGCCGAGCCCGGATACGGCAAACGTTTGCGCAGCGCCGCGCTGCCGCCGCCCGACCTCGTGATCCAGGACGAGCTGCACCTGATCTCCGGTCCGCTCGGGACGATGGCCGGGCTCTACGAGGCGGCGATCGAGGCGCTGTGCGTCCGCGAGATCGAGGGGCAGGAAGGGCGGGCGGGGCGAGCGGTGCGTCCGAAGATCGTGGCCTCGACGGCGACGGTCCGCCGCGCTCAGGACCAGATCCAGGCGCTCTTCGCCCGCGGGATGACGCAGGTGTTCCCGCCCCCCGGTCCAGGCCGGCGTGACTCGTTCTTCGCGCGGACGGTGCCGTCCTCGGAGGTGCCGGCGCGGCTCTATCTCGGCGTCTCGGCGCAGGGGCGCAACCCGAAGGTCGTGATGCGCCGTGCGTGGCTCGCGTTGATGGGCGCCGGCCAGCGCGCCTGGCTGGAGAGCGGCGGCGAGCTGAACCGCGAGAATCCCGCCGACCCGTACATGACCGTCCTCGGCTACTTCAACGCGCTGCGGGAGCTGGGCGGCGCGCGGAGGATCCTCGAGGAAGAGGTGCAGAACACGCTGAAGGCGTACGGGACGCGGCGGCGGATCGACGAGAAGGCAGGGTTCGGCCTCTTCCGGGATCGGAAGAGCTTCTCGGAGGTCGTCGAGCTGACTTCGCGCGTCTCGACCGACAAGGTGGCGGAGGCGAGGCGGCGCCTCGAGGCCCCGTTCCATCGCGCCGCGGATCGCGTGGACTGCGCGATCGCGACGAATATGATCTCCGTCGGCTTGGACATCCCGCGACTCGGATTGATGGTCGTCCTCGGACAGCCGAAGACCCACGCCGAGTACATCCAGGCGACGAGCCGCGTGGGGCGCGACGATCGGCGCCCGGGGCTCGTCGTGACGCTCCTGAACATTCACAAGCCGCGCGACCGGTCCCACTACGAGCGGTTCCGCCACTACCACGAGAGCTTCTATCGGTCGGTCGAGGTCGGGAGCGTGACGCCGTTCTCGGCGCGCGCCCTGGACCGGGGCTTCGCGGGCGCGCTGGTCGCTCTGGCGCGGCACGCGGTGGCCGAGCTGACGCCGCCGCAGGGGGCCGAGCGGATCGTCGCGGCGCGCGCGGCGCTCGAGCGGCGGCTGCTCGATGCCTTCCTGGAGCGGGTGCGCCAGCAGCCGTTCGCGAGCGAGGAGGAGCGGCAGGAAAGGATGCGGAGCGTGCAGAACCGCGTCGTCGACCTTCTCGACTCCTGGCGGAAGGTGTACGAGGACTACCGGCGGGCGGGGGTCGCGGTGCAGTACCAGAAGTACGAGCTGTGGAAGAAGAGCCCGGCGCCGCAGCCGCTGCTGCGCGAGATGCTCGATTCGGAGTTCGAGTCGGAGCATCACAGGAAGTTCCGCGCCAACCGCTCGCTCCGGGACGTGGAGCCGGACGTGAACCTGTTCCTGAAGGATCTGACGGGTGTGGTGGTGGAGGAGGAGGAGGAGCGCGCGCGCGGAGCGCAGGGTGAGGAGCGCGAATGAACCGCAAAGTCGAGGGGCAGATCCGGCGCGGGCAGGTGATCACGACCTACGGTCCCGGCGCGTTGATCGACCTGCCGCGCGATTCGGCGATCGTCGGCGGGCTCGACGGCGGCAACTGGCCGAAGACCGCGGAGCTCGAGGAGATCGTGGAGCCGCGTCTCGCGCAGAAGCTCCAGACGATGACCGGCGTGGCAAACCCGCGGCTCTATGCGCCTCCGGCCGACTCGAACGATCCCCGGGACCCGGTGCGGGGGATCGGCGCTTGGCGCTTCCCGGAGTGGTTCGTCGTGCAGGAGGAGGCTGTGCGGGGCGGCGGCCAGGAGCGGGAGCGCTCGCGCCGGCTGGTGCACCGCAAGAAGCTCGATGGCAGGGGGCGCTTCGACGGCCGCGAGGTCGTCGCGACCCGTTTCGTGCGCGCCTGTCCGCGCGGCCACGTCGACGACGTCGATTGGTACGCGTTCGTGCATGGGGCGAGCGCGGCGGCGGGCGCGGTCGCGGGCGCGGCGGCGGGCGCGTCGGGCGCGGCGGGCGCGGACGCGGTGGGCGCGGGAGCGGTCGCGTGCCGGAGGCAGCTCTGGCTCGACGAGCGCGGGACGAGCGGCGACCTCGGCGACCTGGTCGTCCGATGCGAGTGCGGCAAGCAGCGCAGCCTCTACGAGGCGACGCTCCTCGAGATCGTTCCCCTCGGGACGTGCAGCGGAGCGCGGCCGTGGCTGGGTCGTCACGCCGGCGAGGACTGCAACCAGCCGAGCCGCCTCTTGATCCGGACCGCGTCGAACGCCTACTTCCCGCAGGTCGTCAGCGTCCTGTCGCTTCCGGATCGCGGGACCGCCGTGGAGACGGTGGTGCGGGAGCTGTGGGACGACTTGCAGATCGTCGACGATGCGGCGGGTTTGGGCTTCATGAAGAGGAAGCCGCAGGTCGCGGAGCGTCTCGCGCCGTTCGCGGACGAGGAGGTGCTGGCGGCGATCCGCGGCTGGAAGCGCGGGGGCGGCGCCGCGGACCGGCCGGTCAAGCAGGTGGAGCTCGATGCGTTGGTCGCCGCGCCGGAGGGGTTCGGCGACGACGTCCCGATCGATCCGGACTTTCATGCGCGGCGCCTGCCGGATCGGATGTGGAGGCGGAGGGAGGCGCGGGCAGGCGCCTCGACGGGCGTTGAAGCGGTCGTGCAGCTCCACCGGCTGCGCGAGGTATTGGCCCTCGCCGGCTTCACGCGCCTCGAGGCGGTGATGCCGGACATCAACGGGGAGTACGAGAGCGACGTGGAGCGCGCGTCGCTTGCGATCGAGCCGGCGTGGTTCCCCGCCGTGGAGAACCGGGGCGAGGGGATCTTCGTGCAGCTTCGGGCCGAGGCGGTCCGAGCATGGCTCGAGAGGGACGGAGTCGGAGAGCGGCTCGAACGGCTCGCGAGCGGGCACGCGCGCTGGGCGAAGGCCCACAAGAGCAAGCGCCTGTTTCCGGGCGGGCCGTACGTGCTGCTGCATACGCTGTCTCACCTGTTGCTCCAGTCGCTCGCGATGCGATGCGGCTACCCGGCCAGCTCGATCCGCGAGCGGGTCTACTCGGATGTGCAGGGCGGGCGCTTCGGCATCCTGCTGTTCACCGGGAGCCCGGACGCCGATGGCACCCTGGGAGGCCTCGTGCAGCAGGCGCGGGACTTCGAGGAGCATCTCGCTTACGCGTTGCGCGTCGCGGCGCTCTGCTCCAACGACCCGATCTGCGCGGGCCACCTGCCGGGCGAGAGCATGGAGCAGCGATGGCTGCATGGAGCCGCCTGCCACGGCTGCGCCCTGGTCGCCGAAACGAGCTGCGAGATGCGCAACGACTACCTCGATCGGGCGCTGGTCGTGCCGGTGCTGGGCGTCGCGAACGCGGCGTTCTTCGGGGGCGGTGTGTTGGGAGACTCGGCAGGGGGCGTGCGGTGATCGACCTGCTGCTCCAAGTCCCGGCGCATCTGCGGGAGCGCCTGGCGGACGCGCTCGAGTTGGGGCAGCTGGACGGCGCGGGGGCGCCGCCAGCGGCGGCGTTGCGCTCGGCGCTCGGGAGCGCCGATGCCGCGGCGCTCGATATCGTCACGGCCGGGCTCGCGGAGCTTGCGCGGCTCGGTGTGACGGGGCGGGCGGCTGGCGCGTGGATCCGGACGATGGGGAAGGCGAGCGCGCTCGCTCCGCAGGCAGATCTGGTCTGGTCGGGACCTGAGGTGCCGGGACTGCATGCGCGGGACACGCGGAGGGTCTACGAGGAGCTGCTCGGGTCGGCGGAACGCTCGCTGTGGGTGAGCAGCTACGCGTTCTTCGACGGTCCGCGGGCGTTCGAGGTGCTGGCGCGACGGATGGACGACGCGCCGGGGCTGGACGTCCACTTGCTGCTCAACATCCAGCGCAAGCGGGGGGACACGACGGCGGCGGATCAGCTCGTGCGGCGCTTCGCGGATCGATTCTGGTCGGTCGAGTGGCCGGGGACAGCGCGGCCGCATGTGTTCTACGATCCGCGCGCGCTCGGGCAGGAGGCGCCGGGCGGCGTGCTGCACGCGAAGGCCGTCGTCGCTGACGAGAACGTCGTGTTCGTCACGTCGGCGAACCTGACCGAGGCCGCGCTCGACCGGAACATCGAGGTCGGTCTGCTGGTGCGCGATCGCGCGCTCGCCGGGAGCCTCGTGATGCACTTCCGCGGGCTGATCGATGGGGGGTATCTGAGGGCGTTGCCGGGGGAGTGAAGAGCGGTCCGGACGGAGGGCGCAAGTACAGTGCTCAGTTCGCAGAAGGAGGCCGACATGCGAGGAATCCTGAGTTTCCTGGTGGCGCTTTCTGTCTCTGCGATCGTGGCAACGGCTGTGGGGGGCGAGGAATATCAGGGATGCGGAACGGTGAAGAGCTGGCAGGGCTGCACATACTTCGAGACATATTGGCCCGCAGAAGACATGTACCTTCTGCCGGACACCGTGCAGGTGCAGATCGGAGCCGAGCTGTTCGCGTCTGGCGAGCTCGTCTATGAAGAGGCGACGTGCGGCGGGATTCCGCTGCTGTTCCTGAAGTTCGTAAACGTGCGCTTTGGCCAGTGCGAACCCGAGGACCTTGGTTGTGGAGTCGTGAAAAGCTTCGGGGTCGACTCGGGCTGCTATACGTGGGCTCCCCTTGAACAACCTGGCCAGCGCATCTTGATCGATGACCTGGGCGGCTTCGCCAGCGGAGATACGGTCAGAGCACAGGGCATTCGGAGGGCTCTGGAGGACGTCTGCATCTGCGGGTGTGGAGTGCTGACTCGCACTTTCCTGTCCCGATGCGGCGAGCAGAGCGTCACATGGGGCCGGATCAAGGCGATGTTCCGCAATTGAGGAAGCAGCGTTCCCTCGCAATGCCGGCGATGCGCAGCGGCCGGCTCGCGGCCTCGATCCCGCCAAGGCACGAAGCGATCCCGCCGTCGGCTTGACCGTTCGCGCTCAGCGGCGATATCCTCTTTCTTGCTCGTTCGCATGCACTCGTCCGCGAGCGAAGGCCGAGCGGGCTGTCGCAACATCGCAACGTCACAACCATTTGCGCGGGCGGATCGAGATCCCGCGACTCGGCTCAGCATCAGGAAAGGGGATCCCCGTGAAGGCCCGATCGCACCGGCGCAACCGGAGCGTCCGAATCGCATCGATCGCACCCGCCCTCTTTCTCCTCTCCCTCCTGGCCGTCGTCGCCGGCTTCTCCGATGCCCGTGAAGCGACTGCCGCGAACCGGGACGAGCCCATCCCTCCCGGAATGTGGAACCCGTGGGGCAAGGAGAGCCCGGAGCCGTACGGCTACGACGTCGAGACGGCCCCGGACCTGCCACTCGGATACGTGAACCCCGAGGATCCGCCGGCGACGCTGGCGATCCTCCCGGCGGGGGATCCACGCTTCGCCGTCCTCGAGGTCACGACGACGGTCGACCGCACGGCCTACTCCTGGTTCGGGACGATCACCGCCACGGCGGAGGTGCGCCGCGAAGGGGTCCTCGTTGTCGACTGCGACTCGGTCATCGTCGTCTCGGCCGCCAACCCGCGCGTCCGCGCCCGCCTGGCCGACGACGGCGTCGCCCCCGACGCGATCGCCGGCGATGGGCGCTACACGGGCCTCTTCGAGATCGGCGCGGGAGAGGGCGAGGCGCGTCCGACCGGCAACTACACGGCGACGGCGAGCGCATGGCGGGGCGCCGAGAACGGCAGCGACGATTCTCCGTCCTTCTCCTTGTACAGCGTGCGCCGCTGGACCGGGATCACGACCGGCGGGGGCCAGGATATCAACGACTCCTACACGGCCTTCGTCGTCACGCCGAACGGTCCGGGCGGCGACTACCACCACGAGATCCGCGACCTGGGGCTCGTCCGCTCGTCCTCCGTCGCCGATGCACAGATTCGGATCCCGATCCTGCCGCTGGGGAACGCGATCTCCGGAGTGACGGTCACCGGCAATGGGGTATCGAATGTCTCGGTGGTGAACAACGTCATCACCTTCACGTGCAATCTGACCCTCGGGACTGTCACGCGTGCGACGATCGCGTTCGACGCTCCGAGCGACCTCGCGGCGCTCCGAATCGATCGCTATCAAACCGGCGACATCGGACTCCGGGACTTTCGTAACGGCTACCTCGTCTGGAACCGCTACATCCACACCGCCATCCTCGGCTCGGGCTTCTCGTCCCCCCACGGTCCGGGCTGTATCGTCGACCTCCACGTCACCGATCTGGAGACCGGCGCGCCGCACTCGGTCGACTGCATGGAGCGGGTCGCGGTGCACCTCGACGACGCTGCGTTCAACGACGGAACGGGGACCTACCCGAGCAACATCAAGTGGACGGGCGACGCGCTCTCCTGGTTCGACTCGGGCGATCTCTCTTCGCTCGCGTTCCGGTTCGTCTCGGGCGGCATCTATGGCCTTGCGGACAAGGTCCTCGTGCGGCGTCATGTCGTCTTCTCGGCGGAGAGCCGCCTCTTCCGGCACGACTACGAGATCGAGAACATCGACGCGGCGAGCCACGACTTCGACTTCGTGTGGGGTCGCGAGCAGTGGCTCTATGGGAGCGCGCCCGGATCGGACCGCCAGGAGGACGATCGCGGAGCCCTGCCGAACGACGACTCTGCCTACGGAGGGGAGCACGGATTCGGCGCGGCGCAGATCGACGGCAACTGGCTCGCCGCCTTCGACCGGACCTCGTTCTACTCGATCGGCGCGGTGCTTCCCGACGGCTCGGACGACTCGATGCCCACGAACACCTTCTTCCTCTGCGACGCGCCGCTCGGCAACTTCACCGGCGAGTATCCGATCGTCCCGTCCGGGGCCTGCGCCGACATGGAGAACCTCTTCTTCGAGCGGCGTTTCGGCATCCTCTCATCCGGAGAGTCGGTCGCGTATTCGTTCTATCAATGGGGCGGCTACGGACGCGACCGGCAGGAGCTGACCGAGATCCTCTGGCGCGACGCGGTCGCGCTGTCGAGCGAGCCGCTCGTCGTCGGTTACACGCCGCTGGGAGACGATGTGTCGGTCACCTCGCCGATCGATCTCGTCTTCAACAACCCGATGGACCACGAGACGACCGAGGCGGCGTTCGAGCTCACGCCGGCCGTCGAAGGCAGCTTCGAGTGGCACGACGGCGACCGGCGCCTGCGCTTCCGGCCCGCGGGGATCCTCGAGCCGCAGACGATCTACCACGCGGAGCTGGCACGCACCGCCACCGATCAAGAGGGACGCCCGCTCGCCACCGAGGCGAGTTGGTATTTCGAGACGTCAGGGAGCCTCGCGGGCGCGCCGGACGATTCCGAGTCGGGGAGCGGCGACGCGGGGGGCGACGCCGGGGGGGACGCCGGGGGCGATCTCGTCCTCGAGGCGCCCGTGCCGAATCCGACCGCCTCGAGCGCTCGGATCGTCTTCGAGCTGCCGGCGGCCGCGCGGGCGAGCCTCACGATCGTCGACGTGCGCGGGCGCGTTGTCGCGGTCCTTGGAGGGGACGGAGACGGCGCGCCACGCGAGGCCGGCCGCCATTCGCTCCTCTGGGACGGTATCGACCGCGGCGGCCGTCCCGTCCCCGGCGGGATCTACTTCGTGCGGTTGCGGACGGCGTCCTCCGGGCAGGAGCAGGTGCGCAAGATCGCCGTCCGCCGGTAGACAGGGTCTGTGGGGGACCGCGGGTGAGGCTTGGGGCGCCGTCGCTCTCCCGTTTCTTTCGACGCCGCAGCTTCCCTCCTGGAAATGGAGACGAGGCGAGACGGGTCAAGGTTCGCAAGAGTCAACGGTCGCGGTCCGTCCCACCTCCACGCCGCCCCGGCGTGCCTCCGTCCCATCACGCGCGAAAGCAGCATCGAACCGGAACTCGGAATAGGCCGGATTGGCCGGGGAGGTGGGGTTGTCGCCCGGGCGTTCCGATTTCCGGTATGATTCCTGCCGATGGACCGCCCCGCCGAGAAGAACCTCGCGAGTCTCATCCCGCTGATCTACGACGAGTTGAGGGCGCTCGCACGCGCCCGGCTTCTGAACGAGCGACAGGATCACACCCTGCAGCCGACCGCATTGGTGCACGAGGTGTTCCTGAAACTCTGTCGGCAGGAATCGGTCGAATACGCGAGCCGGTGTCACCTGCTCGCCGTCGCCGCGGAGGCGATGCGGCGGATCTTGATCGACCACGCCCGACGTCATCTCGCCGACAAGCGGGGTGGCGACTGGGCGCGCATCACGCTCTTCGATGACGTCGCCCTGGCCCGGGACGGCATCGTCGACCTGCTCGCCCTCGAAATGGCTCTAGAGCAGCTGGAGTCCCGCGACGCGACCGCCGCGGAGGTCGTGGTCTGCCGGTTCTACGGCGGCATGACCGAGGCCGAGATCGGTGAGCGGCTCGGGATCACGGAGCGATGGGTCCGCCATCATTGGCGACATGCGCGAGCCTGGCTTCGGATGCAGCTCGATGAGTCCCATCCTTCGCCTGGACCGGACGCGCTCGCCGGGCGCTGACAATCCCGGCTTCGCCCCCCTCAGTCGAGCAGGCGCATCTCCCCGAGGATCATTCGGTGCAGGGCGGGATGCTGAGGTTCGGGCAGAAGATCGTCGGCAAGCTCGAAGTGCCGGAGAGCCTCCTCCCGAAACGCGGACGCAGCGCCGAGGGCATTCACGGCAGGCTGCGGGAAACCGTCCCCTTTTGTGGCCGTCGCCTCGGTCACGGCCGAATCCCCGCCGTGCCCTCGCACCGCCTGCTCCTGCACCACCCACGAGCGCACGCGCGCCAGCCTTCCTCGCTCGAACTCGATCCAGGCCATACGCGCCGGCGCATCCCCGGCGTCGACCCTCGCGGAGGCCTCGGTGAGAAGGGAGTCGGCGAGGACCAAGCCGCGATCGACGAAGGATGCCGGCCGGCCGTCCAGGGAGGCGGCGTGCACCGCGTCCTGTCCCAGCGTTTGCGACGCATCCGCAGCATCCCGCGCTACGCGATCGATCAGGGCAGCCGCAGTCGCTCTCTGGAAGCCCGCGATCGAGGTCCTCCTGTCCTCGGGAAGGGAATCCAGTCCACGCCACAGGAGCGACTCGGCCTGCGCGAAACCCCGAGACCGCGCCCGGGCATCTGTCTCGCGACGGGCCTGAAGCGCGAGCGCGCGTGCAAGCTCCCGGTGGCTCGCCGTGTGGCGCACCCGGGCGGCCCCCGCCTCGCGCACCTGGATCGCTTGGACGAATCTCTCCTGTGCCCCGGCCAGATCCTCCGCCGACCCGTTCCGCTCGGCACGTTCCAGCAGCGCCAGCCCCCAGTTGTGGAGGCACGAGGCATGTGCGGACGGGTCCGCCGGGAACATCCGGGTCCGCTCGGTTTCCGCACAGATGCGGATCGCCTCGTCGATGTGGCAGATGCTGTCGATCGTCGCTCCGAGGCGCAGGAGCGAGCCGGCGAGATCGTTCCTCGCGAAGCGGATCCTCTCTTGCTGGATCGCGTGCCTTCCCGCGATCGGAACGAAGGCCGTGCTGTCCAGAGCGGCCTCGTAGGCGATTCGGTGGCTCCACACTGCAACGCGGAGGTGCCGTGCAGGATTTCGAAACTCCCCCAACTTCGATTCGACGAGGCCCAGTCCACTGATCGCCTGCCCCCTCCACAAATCGCGTAGCCGCCGGAAGGTGGGGGATTGCGGATCGAGAGAGGCGAGGATCCGAGAATCGAACGGGTAGGAGTTGGCCGTCCGCCAGCATTCCCGCGCGGATTCAAACCCTCGGGGATCCGACTCCAGCTCGCCGAGGAAGTACCAGCATTCTCCTCGCCGCCAATCGATGAAGCGCAGGAGGGCCGGCGTGTAGCGTTGAGGCGTCGTGTCCAGGACGATCTGCTTGGCCCGGTCGAAGGCACGAAGGGCATCGACCATGTGCTCTCGCGTGAAGTCCTCCGAGTGACGGAGGCGATCTCCTTCGACCAGAAGGGCCTCGGCCTGCTGCATGCGCTGGGC
>JBHGAY010000048.1:0-18847 GCA_041946735.1 Candidatus Eiseniibacteriota bacterium | reverse complement strand
AACCTGACGATCGCGCTCGACTACTCGACGAACGGCGGCGGCACCTGGACCTCGATCGCGGCCGGCCAGGCGAACAGCGGCAGCTACAACTGGACGATCCCGGCCGTGGCGACCACCCAGGCGCGCGTGCGCGTGACCGCTTCCGACGGCGCGAACCAGGGCTCCGACACTTCCAACGCGAACTTCGCGATCACGCAGGGCCCGCCGCCCGGGGACAACGTGGTGTCGGCCGGAACCGGAAGCGGAGAGAGCGGCTCCCAGGTCTCGATCCCGCTCAACCTGCAGAACGAGAGCACCGTCAAGGCGCTGCAGACCGACGTCACGTTCGATCCCGCCGTCGTTTCCTACGTGAGCGGCTCGGCGACCGGTCGCGGGGCGACCATGAGCTTTTCGGCGGCGGTGATCGGCGGCAACAAGGTCCGCGTCGTGATGTATTACGCGGACCAGACCGTCCTGTCGGCCGGCAGCGGCGCTCTCGCGAACCTCACGTTCCAGCTCGTCGGCGCCGGAGGCACGCAGACGGCCCTCACTCCGAGCGCGACGATCCTTTCCGATCCGGCCGGCCAGTCCCTCGCGGTCACCAATCAAGCGGGATCGATCCAGGTCACCGAGGGGACGAGCCTCCCGCCGGTCGTGACGGTCAGCTCCCCCAACGGCGGCGAGAGCTGGGCGGCGGGATCGCAGCATGCGATCACCTGGACCGCGACCGACCCCGACACACCGTCCCAGAACCTGACGATCGCGCTCGACTACTCGACGAACAGCGGCGGCACCTGGACCTCGATCGCCACCGGCCAGACGAACAGCGGCAGCTACAACTGGACGCTCCCGGCCGTGGCGACGACGCAGGCGCGCGTGCGCGTCACCGCTTCCGACGGCACGAACCAGGCTTCGGACACATCCAACGCCAACTTCGCGATCACGCAGGGGCCTCCGCCCGGGAACAACGTCCTCTCGGCCGGCACGGGGACCGGCGCGAGCGGCAGCGACGTAACCGTGCCGCTCGGCCTGCAGAACGAGGACACCGTCAAGGCGCTGCAGACCGACATCACCTTCGACCCCGCGGTCGTCTCCTACACGAGCGGCATCGCGACCGAGCGCGGAGCTGGGATGAGCTTCTCGGCCTCCGTCATCGGCGGCAACAAGGTGCGGGTCGTGATGTACTACAGTGACGCGACGACGCTCTCCGCCGGCAATGGCGCTGTCGCCAACTTGACCTTCCATCTGACCGGAGCGGGCGGCACGCAGTCGGCGCTCACACCGACCGAGACGATCCTCTCTGATCCCAGCGGCCAGCCGCTCTCCGTCACGAGTCAGGCGGGATCGATTCAGGTCACCAGCGAGACGGGCAATCCGACGGTGACGCTGAACGCCCCCAACGGTGGCGAGAGCTGGGCGGGCGGCTCGCAGCAGCAGATCACGTGGATCGCGAGCGATCCGGACACCCCGTCGCAGAACCTGCTCATTTCGCTCGACTATTCGACCGACAGCGGCACCACCTGGACGGTGATCGCCGCCAACCAGACGAACAGCGGGAGCTACCCGTGGAGCGTGCCGCAGGTGGCGACGACGCACGCCCGCGTGCGCGTCACCGTCTCGGACATCACGCATCAGGCGACCGACGTCTCGGACGGCGATTTCACCATCACGACCGTCGCGCCGGGCGCCATCGAGATGCACGTCCTCGCGCTGAAGAATCCCGGCAGGCCGCGCACATTGCAGATCTTCGTCACTTCGAGCAAGCGGCTTCTGACCCGCTCGATCACGATCGGGACGACGCAGATCGACCTCGTCGAGATCGACGCGCAGAAGTTCCTCTACACGACCACCTACCATGCCGCGGCCACCGACACGAGCGTGCAGATCCAGGCGAACGGGTCCGACGGCGTCGACACCGGGACATCCTCCACCACGGTGAACTTCTGAGGAGGATGCGATGCGAGATGCGTTGAGATCCGCGCGGGCGGCCTGCGCCGCGAAGACCACGAACCAGGAGACGACCCGGGAACCGTCGAAGGCCCGGAGAGAGGAATCGATGAGAAGGATCGACCGTGCCGCCCGGCTGCTGGCGCTGCTGCTCCTCGCGGGCGGCCTTTCGTGCGGCGGGGGGGACGGGGGCAGCAACATCGTGGAACCGGGGACACCGGAAGAGTTGACGTCGGAAGGCTGGACGGAGTTCGAGCAAGGCGACTTCGGCGCCGCGATGGAGTCGTTCGACGCCGCCATCAAGGCGGATGCCACCTACGGCCCCGCATACGTCGGGAAGGGATGGACCCACCTCAGCCGGGCGAGCGGCTCGACCGAGCTGGCGACCGCGATCGCGGCGTTCGAGAACGCCAGCCAGCATGGCGAGACCGGCGCGGACCTGCGCGCCGGTCGGGCAGCGGCCGCGCTGGCTCTCGGAAGCGACCTGTACCTCAGCTCCGCGATCACCGACGCGCAGGCGGCCCGTCTTGCGAATCCGTCGTTCATCTTCTCGCACCGGCCGAGCTTCAACGTCGAAGACCTGGTGTTGGTCGAGGCGTTCGCGCTGGCGGGAAAGAACCAGATCGCGCAAGCGCTCGACGCCGCGAATCAGATCCAGGCGAGCAGCATCGAGGCCGGGAATCCCGTGACCTGGACGATCGGCGGGGTCACCTATCCGAGCTTCGAGTCCGCCGTCCTCGCATTTCTTCAGAAGCTCTCGAACGAACGATCCGGTTGACCGCAGAAGGCTCGCCGGGGACGACCCGCGCCGAGCCGCCGATGGAGGGTAGACGGTTGAAGAACCTGACTTCGCGAATGGCGCTCCTCCTTCTCTTGCCGTTGGCGCTCCCCATGGGGAGCGCGGCGCGGGCGGAAGGGATGGACACGACACATGGAGAGCGGTCGCTGTCGCGGCCGCTACCCGTCTCGCGGGAGGCCGCCCGCAAGCTCGATCCGCGGCTGCTTCTCACGCTCGCGACTCCCGAGAAGAATGCCCGCACCCTGGCCCCGCTGGGGCGGCAGATCCGGCTGCTCGGCGACTCGTTCGAGGAGATCCGCTATCCGGTCCTGATCCGGACGAGCCTCTCCGACGCGGAGTTGGCCGCGCTCGGAGCCGAGCCGGACTCCCGCGTCGGGGACATTGTCACGGCGGTGGTGACGGCGGAGACGCTCGAGCTTCTCGGCTCCGATCCGGGGATCGACGCGGTCGAGGCGTCGTACCGGATGGAGGCGAACCTCGACGTCTCGGTTCCGGAAGTGCGGGCGAACCTGGTCAACGGAGCGGGCGGCTACACCGGCCGCGGCGTCCTGTTCGGCCTCCTCGACGACGGGATCGATCTCACCCACGACGACTTCAAGGACGGGCAGGGAAAGACGCGCGCCCTCTACGTCTGGGATCAGTGGATCGACGGGGCCCCGCCCGCCGGCTTCGGCTACGGGACGGAGTACTCGAAGTCACAGATCGACGCGGGGCAGGCGACCAGTTTCATCGACTTCGGCGGCCACGGCGCGCACGTTGCCGGGATCGCGGTCGGCGACGGCTCCTCGACTCCGACGCTCAAGTACCGCGGTGTCGCCTGGGAGGCGGACATCCTCGCCGTCCGTAACGGATGGTGCGACATGTTCTGCTACGGAGGGGGGATGCCTCCCTACGGCCCGCAGGACACGAAGGGTTCGATCGACGCGCTGCAGTGGTTCCTGCAAAAGAGGGATCAGCTCGGCAAGCCGCTCGTCGTCAACCAGAGCCAGGGCACGATGATGGGGCCCCACGACGGGACGACCCTCTTCGAGACGGCATACAACCAGATGATCCAGAACGACAACCTGATCGTCTGCGTTGCGTCCGGGAATGATCAAGACGAGGCGTGGCACGGCCGCGCCGACGTCTCGCCGGGCGGACAGGGAACGTTCGTGATCCAGCACGACGTCTCCCAGGGCGCGCGCGGCATGGTCTTCTTCGAGTGCTGGTACGATCAGGGAGACGCCTTCCGGTGGCAGGTCCAGACTCCGAGCGGCGCGACGATCGACGTTCCGTCCTCGATCCCGCTCGATCAATATCCCGGGACGCGCACCGCACATTCCGACTCGGTCTTCTACTGGACGACCACCTCCTCGGCCGTGAACGGCCAGGGCTACGCCTCCTACATCATCCAGAACCGGACCAACGGCGTGGAGGGAGGGAACTGGACGATCCGCGCGATCGCCGAGAACGCCCTGCCCTCGGGCGGTGTCGTCGATCTCTTCTGCGAGCGCAACCAGCCGAACATCCGGGTGACGACCGGAGCCAACGACGAGGCGATCGTCGGGATGCCGGGAAGCTGCTCCGGAGTGATCACGGTCGGCTCGTACAACACGAAGCTCGAATGGGATGGTCTCGACGGCCACTACCAGGCGCTGAACGAGAACGAGGTGGGAGACATCAGCTCCTTCAGCTCGTGGGGGCCGCTGCGCCATGGCGCCGCGAAGCCGGACCTTTCCGCGCCGGGCGCCTGGATCATGTCGGTCTTCGCGGCCGGATCGGACAACGAACCGGCGACCACCGATCCGACGCAGAAGTACGTGATCATGCCCGGGACCTCGATGGCCACCCCGCACGTCGCCGGCGCCATCGCCCTGATGCTCCAGAAGGACCCAACGCTCACCCCGAGCCAGGTGAAGACGATCCTTCAGGACACCGCGCGCTCGGACAACTGGACAGGCACGACGCCGAACCGCAAGTTCGGAGCCGGCAAGCTCGACGTGAAAGCGGCGGTCGACGCAGTCGGCGGCGGCGGTCCTCCCCAGTGCGCGACCCGCTCGGGCGACGCGACCGCGGACAACTCGGTCAACGTCCTCGACGTCGTGGCGACGGTCAACGACATCCTCCAGCTGCAGCCGCTGGGCGAGGGACCGCGCGCCTGCGCCGACGTCGACGGCAACGGCTCGATCAACATCCTCGACGTCGTCGCGATCGTGAACATCATCCTGAACGGCGGAGAGCCGGGCCGGCCGGCGGACGGCGCCCTCGCCGCTTCCGAGGGACCGTCGACGCCGATCGCCTGGGGCGAGGGGGTCAACGAGGATTCCTACCGGTTCACGTTGCGCGCGGGGGACATCGCCGGCGTCGAGATGAGCTTCATCCCGGCGCGCGGCTTCGAGGTGGCCGGCGATCCGGCCGTCCGCGGAGCCGGCGCGAACGTCCGCGTTGCGCACGTCTCGCGGCTCGGCCAGGAGAAGCTCGTCGTCTACGCGCTGGCCGGAGCCATCGCGGCGGGCCAGGAGCCGGTGACGATCGAGGTGCCGCTCGTGCGGCGCTGGGGTTCGCACGACGCCACCGAGTCGCGGATGACGGGACTGCTTCTCGCGGGACGGACCGGACGCGCGGTCGCCCTCGAGGAGCGTCCGAGCCTCGAGGTCCCCGCTTCGCAGCCGCCGGTGTCGACGGCGTTCCAGGCGACCATCGGGCCCAACCCGATGCGGGCGGCCGCGGACGTCCGCTACGCGATCCCGCGCAACGGCGACGTGGAGATCTCGATCTTCGACGCTGCGGGCCGGCGGGTCCGCTCCCTCTGGAACGGATGGCAGATGGCCGGAGGCCACACGATCGGCTGGGACGGTAAAGACGACCTGGGCCGGGCCGTCCCTGGCGGTGTCTACTTCGTCCGGATCTCGAGCGATCGGGAGACGGCGAACGAGAAGGTCCTGCTCGTGCGCTAGCATCTTCACGGCCTCGTCTGGTTGGGCGCCACTGACTGGCGCCCCCCCCCATCGGACGCGGAGGGGACGGATCGCTGCGAAGCGGCTCGTCCCCTCCGCTGTCTTCGTCCGGCGATTCCATTGCTTGGCGCTGCCCGATCCCCAGCTCGAGCGAGCGATCCGCGAATGCATCGATCGCCTATCGCCAACGCAGCATCGGGTGATGATGGCCCGGATCGCCTCGGCGGGATCGGCCCCCGACCGCGACCTGGCCCGCGGCTTGCGAATGACGGTCAACACCTTCCTGAAGAACTTCGGGCGCGCGCGGGAGCACCTGAGGGACTGCCTGCGCCACCGCGGCTACCGGGTCGAGGAGGTGCTTCGATGACCGACAGGCTCCGGCCGGACGATCCGGCTGGGACGACGATCGAGCAGGCGGCGTCCGCCTACCGCGAGCGTGACGCGCTCGGAGTCATCCTCCCCTCGCCCGCCTGGCTCGACCTCTCCGAGGAGCAGCGCGAGCGCCTCTTCGACTTGCAGCGGGAGACCCGGGCGATCGAGCGAGCCCTCGACCCGCAAGGGCTGAGCGGGACGGGGCGCGCTGTCCTCTCCCGGATCGCGCGGATCCAGCAGGACTGGCTGGATTGACGGCGGCGGACACGACGTGCGCCCCCGGCGATACGCTGCGCCTGCGATTTCAGATCGAGGTCGTCCGCCGCCCAAGCGTTGCGGCCGATGCGGTCCCTTGCGTCCCCAGCTTCCGGCGCGAAGCCACCCAGGCGCCGTAGGCGGCGATCGACGCAACCACGACGACTCCGGTCGCCCCGACGCCCGCATACCAGAGGGACAGGTCCCAGGTGAACGGGAAGGCGCGCAGCAATCCCAGGCAGAAGGACGCGACGAGTCCCGTCAGGATCCCGAAGCGGATCATCCCCGCGAGAAGGACGACGGCGGCGCCGACCTCGAGGATCGCCGCGGGCCAGGTCGTCCCGCGCGCCGATTCCCCGACCATGCGTATCGCGAGGTAGGCGCCGAACGTGATCGCCAGCGCGGCGATCCGATTCCGCAGGAAGGTTCGCGGGAGCAGGTAGAGGAAGAACAGGACGACGGAGCCGAAGAGAGTCTGCGGGAGGATGGTGAGCAGCATCCCGAGCGCCCTCCTTCCCCCGCCGAGGCCGAGGGAGTTGCCCGCCTTGTGAAGCATCTCGATCGCCGGCGGGTCCCCGACCCATCGCGGGAGGTAGCTCTGCGCCAGCACTCCGAGCAGGCCTGCGAGGATTCCGAGCAACGCCCCGGCCAGGATGTCGCGGCCGACGAGGGGGTCCCGGAAGCGTCCCGAGGTGAGGCGCGTCCAGCCGATCACCCCGTGGGGCCAGTAGCGCCGTCCGAGCGGTTCGAGCGCCACGTAGAGGAGCCAGCAGAGAGCCCCGATCAGCAGCCCGTGCTTCAGAGCCTTCGGGATGCTGCCGAGCGCCTGAATCCCGGCGGGAAGGTCGGACGAGAGGAGCCAACCTACCAAGGTCATGACGAAGAGGCTCACCGCGGTGTTCCGTGCCAGGCGGCGATCCCATCGGCCGCGACGGTAGGCGAGATAGACGAAGCCGGCGATCCCGAGGAACAGCGCCGTGAGGACGGCCATCGCAATCACCGCCCACGCGATCGTGAGCGAGCCGGGCTCGGGGTCGACCCTCTCCTCCACCGCTCCACTCCACCCACGGGATCCGTAGATCACGAACGAGACGGGCCGGCCGCCGTAGCTGCCGGCTGCGATTCGCAGCGTGTCGGATGGCGATTCCGGAAGCGCCCCACGCCAGCCCTGCACGTGGTCCGATGGCACGGCCGGCGCGCGGACGGGCGTCTCCTCGCGGAAGTCCGACATCTTCAGTCCCGCGCTCGTGAAGAGCGTCGACCAGTCGGGCTGGACGGCCACGGCCGCCGACATGGCGGTAGTCGTAGCCGCTTGCGCGGCAGCCGCAGAGGCAGCGGTTTGCGCCGCAGCCGCAGGCGCAGGCACGGCAGACGCAGGCGCAGGCGCGGCAGCCGCAGCACCGGCGCTGTCCGGTCCCCCCGGAGCGACGACCTCGAAGGCGACGAGCCGGCCTTCGAGATCGAGCGTGAGGCGCGTCATGCCGGCGCGAATGAACGGCGGATCGTCCGCTCCGATCAGCCGGCCATGCGGCAGCATCGCCCGCGGGCTGCTGCGGTAGCGGTAGACGACCGGCCAGGGACGGGTCTTGGCCGCCTCGCCCCGCAGATCGAATCCGGGCGGCGTCCGCGGCAGAGGGCGCGAGGAGTCGCGCAGCGTCTCGTAGCGGCCGATCCGCTGCGCGGGCCTCGCCGTGTACCCCTGCTCCTTCAGGATCTGCATCGCCCGCTCGTTCATCACAGCCGGCGGCTTGTCGATCGGAAGGCGGTTGACGACGTTGGTGCTCGACTGAAGGACGGTGACGGTCAGCATCAGGATGAACGCGCCGCTCAGCAGTCCGAGGGCGGAGCGAGCGCTCAGAGCGCCGCTCTTCCCCGCCTCCGCCACCATCTCGGGGGATGGAGTCTGACCCGCCGCGACCGCTTCGGCGAGAGGGTCGAATCCGGGAAGCGCGGCGGCAACTGCCATCACCGACGGAGGCCGCAGCGCCGGATCCGGATCGAGGCACCGCAGGATGACCTGCTCGACGGCCGGATGCATGTCGGAGAGCAGAGTCGACGGCGCGGGGGCCGGACCGGGAGCGAGACGATCGCGCGCCCCGCCCCCCGCCGTCGCGGTCGCGAACGGGTGCTTCCCCGTGAAGACCTCGTAGAGCAGCGCGCCGAGCGCGTAGAGGTCGCTCTGCCGCGTCGCCTCGCCGCCCGCGAGCAGTTCCGGCGCCATGTACGCGGGAGTTCCCGCGAGCTGTCGATCCTCCTTGCGTCCCGCTCCGCTCGAGGCGATTCCGAAGTCGGTGATCCGGACACGGCCGCGTCCGTCGAGCATCACGTTCGCCGGCTTCAGATCGCGATGAAGGACTCCGCGATCGTGAATCCCGGCGAGCCCGGAGCAGAGCTGGCGCGCGATCTCGATCGCCTTGTCGCCCGGGACGCGACCGATGCGGCGCAGCAGCGAGGAAAGGTCCTCCCCGTCGACGTACTCCATCGCGAGGAACTGCTCATCGCCGCTCTCGACGATGTCGTAGATCCGGCAGACGTTGGGATGCGCGATCTCACGCGCGACGCGAACCTCGTGCAGCAGGCGCGTGACGTCGGTCTCCGAGCCCCGCGGCCGGAACTTCAGCGCGACCGTCTGCCCGAGGCGGATGTCGACCGCGCGGAAGACCTCTCCCATCCCGCCGCGTCCCAGCGTCCCCACGATTCGATAGCGCCCGGCGAGGATCGTCCCGGGGACGAACCGCTCTCCGGCGCTGTCGATCGCGGCCGCCTCCTTGGGGCGCGCGCCCATCTCCGGGTCTTCGGAATCGGGCATCGCCCCGGTTTCGGGATCCTGCATCGCCTGGGTCGCCGGTTCCGGCATCCCCCGCGTCTCGACGTCCGGCGACGGATCAGCCGGCCGGCGGTTGTGCTCCTCGTCCATGCCCCTCATCTCGACGTCTCGCTCGTGCGCCGGCTCCCCGGCCTGCGCACCGGTCGGATCACGGTCGTTCGTCCCCCTGAAACGATCCGGGCGAAGGGTACCGGACGCGCGCGGCCGGCGCAACGAACTCGAAAGGAACGAACGCGAAAGGAACGAACGCGAAACGAACACGAAGGAACTCGAAAAGAGCAAGCTCACACGGGAAAGCCGCTCCGGGCCGGCGAGGATGCTACGATCGACGAACACGACCCGGAACCCCCAGGGAGGACACCGATGTTCCCCGCGCGACTCTCGATCGTGACGTACAACCTGTGGAATGTGCAGCGTTGGCCCGAACGGGAGCCCGCCCTCCGCCGGTTCGTGACCACGTTCCTGCCCGACATCCTCTGTGTGCAGGAGCTGCGCAAGGAGACCCAGGAGAGCCTCGACCGGATGCTTCCGCAGCACGCGCGTGTGCACGACAGCTTCCCCGGCTGGACCGTGCAAGGGAACATCTACTGGAATGCCCTCCACCTCGAGGAGGTGGAGCACGGGGCCGAGGAGATCGGAATCGAGGAGGAATACCGGAGGCTCTTCTGGGTCCGCCTGCGCTTACGGTCGAGCGATGCCGCCGGCGCTTCGGGCCCCGCCTCCGCCCCGGAGAGGACGATCTTCGCCGGCACTGCGCACCTCACGCATCGCGGCCACAAGCGGGAGATCGAGGAAGAGCGATCGTTGCGGATCGGGCAGACCCGGCGGGCGATCGAGGCGCTCGGCCGGGTCGTGCGAGACGGCGAGCCGGCGTTCTTCACGGGCGACTGGAACGACCCGTACCATCCGGCGAAGATGATGCGCGAGGCGGGCTGGCCGAACTGCTTCGGCGAACTGGGCCTGCTGGCGCCCCCAACGTCCCCTTCGATCACGGCCACCACGAAGCCGTCCGGATGGGGACTGCCGAGCGAGACGATCGACTGGATCGTGAGCAACGGCAAGGCGCGCGCCATCGCAGCTCTGGTGCCCCAGTGCCACGAGGACGGGATGAGCCCGTCGGACCACTGGCCCGTGCTGGCGGTCTATGAGATCGAGTAGCGGGCGGGCGCGCCGCCATCGAGGCGCCGGCGGCGCCCGCCTCCGTCCCGGGGCGACGAGGAGCGCGAGCCCATGAGCGACGGCGCGACGACGACCCCGAACGCGGGGAGCCGCGCCCGCCGCGCGAGCGCCGCCCACGTTGCGGTGATCGGCCTCTTCGTTCTGGCGATCCTCTACACGCTGCACGCCGCGCGCGGTTTGCTGGTGCCGATCGTGATCGCGCAGTACCTGACCTTCCTGCTCCTGCCGCCCGTGCGCTGGCTGCACCGCCACCGCGTTCCGTTCCCCGTGGCCGGCGCGCTCGTCCTGCTCGTCTTCGTCAGCGCCGCCGCCCTCCTCGCCTACGAGGTCGCCAGTCCGGCCGCGCAGTGGACGAATCGCCTTCCCGAAAGCCTCCACAGGGTCGAGCAGCGCTTCCGGCCGTTGAGGGAGCCGGTGCAAGAGGTGTCGCGGGCGGCGCAAGAGGTCCAGAAGATGACCGAGATGACGACGGAGGAAGGGCGCGCCACACCGGAAGTCCGCGTCAAGGACGACGGCAACACGCTCTTCCGCCGCGTGTTCGGCGGGACGATCGGCTTTCTCTCCTCGCTCGTCGTCATCGTGTTCCTCACCTACTTCCTGCTCGCTTCCGGGGACATGGTGCTCGAGCGGCTGATCCGGGCCCTCCCGCAGCTCGCCGACAAGAAGAAAGCGGTGGCGATCGCGCGCGACATCGAGAAGAAGATCTCCACCTATCTCTCCACGATCACGACGATCAACGCCGCCGTTGGGCTCCTGACCGCACTCGCGATGCGCCTGATCGGCATGCCGAATCCGCTTCTGTGGGGCGCGATCGCGGGGCTGCTGAACTTCGTCCCCTATCTCGGCGCGATCGGCACCGTGACGCTGCTCACGCTGGCTGGACTGCTCACGTTCGAGGGGCTCGGCCACGCGCTGCTCGCTCCCGCCTGCTTCGTGGTGATCAACATCCTGGAGAGCTACGTCGTCACGCCGTTCATCCTCGGCTTCCGGCTCATCCTCAATCCGCTCGTCATCTTCCTGGGGCTGCTTTTCTGGTCGTACGTGTGGGGGATCGCGGGTTCGCTGCTCGCCGTCCCGATGGTCGTGGTCTTCGGGATCCTCTGCGAGCACGTTGCCTCGCTCCGCTCGATCGGGGAGTTCCTGCGGAAGTAGGACGGCCGTGCGCGTCACACGGGGTAGGACGGCCGTGCGCGTCGCACGAGCAAAGAGACGCGCAGGCCGCGGGGAGAGGCGGCGCCCCATCGGCCGGCGCGCGGATCGCCGCCCGCCCGTGTGGAATCAGCGCGAGACGACGAGGAATCGCGTGGTGCGAACGATCTCCTCCCCGGCGACGCTCCGTCCGACCACGCGGAGGAAGTAGAGCCCGGCGGGCGCTCCCGCCTCCGCGCGATCCCACGAGACGACGCGCGAGCGGCGAGCGTCGGAGAGCGGGCCATGCACCGCTCCGAGCCGCCGCCCCTCGACGTCGAACACCTCGGCCCGCTCGATCGTGATCGGCTCGGCCGCCTCGATCTGGAACCGGGCGATGCCGGCGACCGGATTGCGCGCGGCGCGCACGCGCACCTCCCCGGGACGAGGCAGCTCGGATCCGCTCTCCGCAATCCCGGCCGGCGGTCCGGAGTTCACGAAGATCTCGACCGGTCCGTTCGCCGTGCCGACCGCGAGATCCTGCCAGCCGTCTCCGTTCAGGTCGCCGAAAGCGATCGCCGTGGCGCTGACCGCCGCGTCGTACTGCCAATCGGCGAGCGTCGAGAGCACTCCCTCGTTGTTGAGGTGAATCCGCACGTGGCCCGTCGAGAAGTGGACCGAGGCGAGATCCGGATCCCCATCGTTGTCGATGTCGACCCAGGTCAGTTCCTGCGTTCCCTGGTAGGCGTCGGTCGAGGCCCACACGGGGGACGATCCAAGCCCGTCGCCGTCGTTGGCGAAAAGCCAGCTCGGCGCCCCGTTCCCGCCCACCGCGAGGTCGTAGTACGGGTCGGCGTCGACGAGCGCCCATCCGATCCCCTTGTCGGTCCGCTCCGGGTGGCCGGTCGTCCATGCGAAGCCGGTCTCGAGCGTCGTGCCGAGGTTGCGCCAGACGCCGGTCTGCCAGTTCGACCAGCCCGCGGCGGCCAGGTCCAGGTCTCCGTCGCCGTCGAAGTCCCCCCAGTCGACGGAGTTCGTGATCCCGACCTGCGCCGAGGCCCAGGATGGGCTCACCTCGAGTTGGGTGCCCGTGTTGCGGTAGAGCGTCGTGGGCCGCCAGGGATCGCTGGAGTTCCCCTCGTTCGCGAGCGCGACGTCGATGTCGCCGTCGGAATCGAAGTCGGCGGCCGCCGCCCCGATCGACCACACTCCGCCGTTGTTCGCCCAGCCGGCCGTCGTCGGCAGCAGGCCGTCGCGGCCATAGAAGACCTGGCTCGGCTGGAAGGAGTTGCCACCGTTGGCGAAGAAGAAGTCGGGGTAGCCGTCCCGGTTGATGTCGCAAACCTTCACGTCGGTCGTGTGCTTCTGATCGACCGAGATCCAGCTCGGCTGGCTCTCGAGCGTCCCGCCTTCGTTGAGGTAGAGGAAGTTGTAGTAGTCGACGAGCGGGGGCCACTGGTTCGCCCAGTAGGTTCCGACCATCAGGTCGAGGTCGCCATCGTTGTCCGCGTCTCCCCACGCCATTCCGCCGACCGCACGCGTGCGCGTCCCCACCCAGTCGGGGACGAGCGGCAGAGGCACCTCCCCCCGCGTGAACGACTCCCGGGGCTCGTCCTGCACGTAGCCGTCGGGGGCGATCGACAGGTCCCCGCGCTCCGCCTCCGTGGCCGGGCGGCAGGTGCAGGTGGTGGTGGTCTCTCCGTCGGGAGCGACGTGGACGTGGGGCGCCCCGCTCGGCACCGGCGGGGACTCCGTGCCCTCCTGCCCGCGGGCAAGCCCGGGCGCGACGGCGAGAAGCCCGAGGACGAAGAGACCAGGAACGAGGATGGCGGTGGAGCGAGAAGTCATGCAGCACCTCCGTGGATCGGCCGAGAGCGGATCGCCAGCCGGCATGCGACGGGAACAATTGTGCCACGGATTGCGCCATCGACGGAAGGGGTCAAGCGCATCTTGCGGTTCAAGCGCGGTCAAGCGCATCTCCACTTTCGCGGCGTCTTCGCGTGTGGCAGGATCCTGCGTGCGTGCTCGATCGCTCTATCGTGGAGCGACGCGCTCGAGGAAGGAGCGATGAATGTCTCGGTCCGCCGGCGTAATCCTCCTGTTCGTCCTGAGCCTGGTCTTCGGCCTCGTCCTCGGTCAGGTGTTCTTCAGCCTCTTCCAGAAGACGATCCCCCCCTCCCTCATAGGGAGCTTTCAGTCGGGCGCCGCCCACGCCGCGTTCCTCACCTACGGCGCGGGCGCCGGGATCGCGATCGCGTTCTGGAGCCTGCTCATGATGGCGTTGCTGAAAGCGTTCCGCGGCAAGAAGGGCGCGAAGACGAAGGCAACGTAGGAAGCGGGCGCGGCGCCAGCCGGGCGGGAATCAGAACGGGTTCGTCGCCCAGACGGACAACTCCGGGATGAACCCCCGATCGTCCATCTCGAGAGCCCCGACGATCGCGTCGGCGATCTCTTTGCCGCGGAGCTTCTTCGGCGACATCTCCTGCTTCCGGCCCACCTTCTCGAAGAACGTGGTCTGCACTTCGCTCGGATTGACCAGCATCACGCGGACGTTGTGGCGCCGCAGCTCGTCCCGCCAGCACTCCGTCATGCCGCGGAGCGCGAACTTCGACGCCGAATACGCGGTGCTTCCCCTTCCCCCCTTCAATCCCGAGGTCGAGGAGATGTTGATGATGTTGCCGCTTCCCTGACGGATGAAGTGCCGCGCCGCCTCCCGCGCCATCCACATCGCGCCGAAGACGTTGGTGTCAAAGACCGACCGCATCTCTTCGGTCTCCAGCTCCACGAGCGGCTTGAAGATCCCGTACCCGGCGTTGTTCACCAGGATATCGATCCCGCCGAACGCCTCGACGACATTCTCGACCGCGCGCTTCGCGTCTTCCTCGCGCGCGACGTCTCCCTGGATCGGGAGAGCTCCGAGCTTCTTTCCCGCCTCCTCGAGCAGGCCGGGCCGCCGCGCGAGGATCGCAACCTTCGCCTTGCGCGCGACGAGCGCCTCGGCGATCGCGTACCCGATTCCCTCGCTTCCTCCCGTCACCAGCGCACGCGCATTCTCGATCCGCATTCTCTCCTCCTTCGCTTCCCGCTCATCGATGCGACCGAATGTGAGTCGACGCGACCCGCGTTTCGCCCAGGCAGGCGGAACAGGGACGAGCGCGACCCGGCGCCTTCAGCGCGGGGCGGTCCGCCGGCCCTTCGGGCCTCGTGGCCCGGTCGGGCGCTCCGGCCTCGCCGCCTCTCCTGCTGCCGCTGCCCTCTCCCTCGTCCGCCCGCCGCAGACCGGCGATTCTACCCGCTCCACCCCATCCGCCGCAGCGGTCGCAGATTCGTGTTTGCGGATTGGCGCGATCCGGTTCCCCGCTGCCCGCCTCGGTGCATGCCCTTGCCCGCCTGCCGCTCCGGCGCCCCTTCCCTGCCGCTCCGGCGCCATGCGAAGGACCGGCCCGCACCGGGCCGCAATCCTGTCGACGCGGCTTAAACTTCCTGTTACAATTGATTGCTGGGTCATCAGGTAGGCCGCTCGTTGCCGCGATCCGCATGATCCGCGCACCTCGGTCTCCAGGACATCGCTGGGAAAGGAGAAACTGACGTGAACTTCAGCATGCGCTCGGGGGGATGGATTGCCGTCCTCGCCTTCGCCTCCCTGCTCGTCGGGCTCGCGCCGCCTGCGGGCGCATTCCAGCCCATGCCGCAAAACGAATCTCTCGAGATTCGTCTTCCCGAATTCGACATCGAGGGGTACCAGTCCCCGGCGAAGATGGCGGCGACCCTCTCCGGAGCCCGCACTCTCTCCGCCCGGTATGGTGGGAACTGGCAGATCTATTCCTGGAACGCGCAGACCGGCGCCGCCCGTTGGGCGTACGGCACGAGCCCGAAAGTCTCCGACGCGATCGACGATGCGACGCAGGCGGAGGTCGTGGCGCGCCGTGTCATCAGCGCCAACCAGGATTTGCTGCGGGCCGACGCGTCGCAGCTCCGTCTGACCGCCGTCGAGCACGCTCTCGGGAAGTGGGGAGTCCACTTCCAGCAGACCTGGAACGGGATCGACGTGCACGGCGCCGTCGTCCGCGTGATCCTGACCGACGATGGCCGGATGATGCTGATGGGCTCCGACTATCAGCCGAACATCTCGCTGAGCCCGGTCACCGGTGTGTCGCGCGAGCAGGCGATCGAGATCGCGCGCCTCAGCGTTCCGTTCAACGCAACGACCGACCGCGTGGAGGACGGCACCTCGCTGCTCGTCCTGCCCGTTCCCGTCTCGGCCAGCGAGGTCTCGCACCACCTGGTCTGGAAGGTGCGGGTGCGTACCGAGAACCCGCTCGGGATCTGGGTGACGCACGTCGACGCGCACACGGGTGAGATCCTCTGGCGCTACAACGACATCAGCTTCGCCTACCTCGGCACCACGGAGACCGAGGTCCAGCGCTTCGGCTGGTGCGACGGCAGCACGAACATGACGATCCCCTACCTCCGCATCCAGGTGAATGGGATCGGCAACGTGAACACGGACGCGAACGGCAACTGGTCGATCAACGGGACCGGCGGCCCCCGCCAGGTGACCGCCGACCTGTACGGCCCGTTCGTCGATATGAACAACTTCGCGGGCGCCGAGGCGACATTCACGGGCACCGCGCAAGAGAACGTCCCGCTGAACGTCACCTTCTTCGATTCCAACGCCCAGCAGGACGAGCGCGACACCTTCGATGCGGTGAACGACGTCCATGACTTCTTCGAGCTCTTCGACCCGGGCTTCTCCTACACGCAACAGCGCATCTCCGCGTATGTCAGCCGCAACGACTTCTACTGCCCGGGCAACGCCTGGTGGGACGGGACGATCAACTTCTGCGCCGCGGGCGGCCAGTACGCCAACACCGGCGAGCTGCAGCAGGTCGTCCATCATGAGTTCGGCCACGGCGTCTCGCAGACGGTCATCGGAGGCCAGGGGACCCAGGGCATCGGGGAAGGCAACAGCGATATCCTCGGGAACCTCATCACCCAGGATCCCATCATCGGCCGCGGCTTCTACACCGGCAACTGCGTCAGCGGGATCCGCAACTCGCTCAACCATCTGATGTACCCGGATGACGTCGTCGGACAGGAGATCCACACGGCCGGGCAGGTGATCGCCGGCTTCAACTGGGACTCGATGGTGCTGCTGCAGGGGCTGTACGGCACGGATCAAGGGACGATCGAGTCCGCGACCCGCTGGCATTTCGGCCGCGTGCTGATGCACCCGCAAACGCAGCCGGATCAGGTCCTCGCCACCTTCGTGGCGGACGATGACAACGGCAACCTCGACGACGGCACGCCGCACCACGCGATCTTCTGCGAGGCGGCGCAGAACCACGGCTTCGAGTGCCCCGAGATCCTCGTTGGCGTCTTCGTCAATAGCGACGACCATCCGTACACGGCTGAGCAGACGGGGTACGACGTCGTGGCGACCGCCGTCTCCCTGCCGCTGGGCCAGGGCGAAATCGTCGACAGCTCGGTTCAAGTGCACTACCGCGTGAACGGCGGCGACTTCGCGACGGCGCCCATGGTCCCGACCGGGAATCCCGACGAGTACGAGGGAACGATTCCGGGGGCGGCCTGGGGTTCGATCGTCGAGTACTACATCTCGGCTTCGGACAACCTGGGCGCCTACGGGACGAGCCCGCGCAACGCCCCCGACGAGCTGCACTACTTCCAGGTCGACGACGCGTTCCCGGACGAGATGGAGACGGCGACGGCATGGCATGCCGGCGCGGAGGGCGACGACGCGGCCTCCGGTCGTTGGGAGCGGGTAGACCCGATCGGGACGACCTACAACGGCCAGCCCTGCCAGCCGGAGAACGACCACACGACGGACCCGGGCCACATCTGCTGGATCACCGGCAACGGCCAGGTGGGCGGCGCCGCCGGCGAGGCGGACGTCGACGCGGGAAAGACTACGGTCCTCTCCCCGAACTTCGATCTGACGCATGCCAGCCAGATCCAGGTCAGCTACTGGAAGTACTACACGAACAACCTCGGCAACTCCCCGGACCTGGACTACTGGGACGTCGACGTGACCAACGACGGCGGCCAGAGCTGGACTCCGATCGAGCACACGACCACCTCGACGAACGCGTGGGCGCCGATGTCCTTCGACCTGGCTGACTACGTCGCCGATCCGGGCATCGTGCAGTTCCGCTTCGTCGCGTCGGACGTCTCCCCCGGCTCGCTCGTCGAGGCGGGGCTCGATGACTTCCTGCTCACGGCGGTGTGGGACCTGGCGGCGACGGAGGACTTCCAGGTTCGCTTCGTGACCGGCCTCGCGCCGAGCACGCCGAACCCGTTCGGGCTGCGCACCGACATCCGCTTCCGTCTCGGGAACCCGAGCGAAGTCGACCTCGCCGTCTACGATGCGAGCGGGCGTCGCGTGGCCAACCTCGCGAGCGGCCGGCTGGCGGCGGGCGAGCACCTCGCGCACTGGGACGGCCAGAACGATGCCGGCCACCGTGTTCCGGCGGGAGTCTATTTCTGCCGGCTCCAGGCGGACGGAAAGACCTACAACGCGCGGATGGTGCTGCTGAAGTAAGCCGCGCGCATCGCTGATCAATCCGACCTCGTAAGAAGGGAGGAGGAGCGGGCGGCGCTCCTCCTCCCTTCGTCTGCCCGCGCGGTGCCGCTCTCGCGCTGCAGTCCGGACGCGTCTGTGCCCGCTGATGCTCCCGGGCGGGGGGTTCACGGCCGCGGAAGGCCTGGGGTCCAATCCCCGGCGGAGCTTTCACCACCCTAGAGATCGGGGCCGAGACTCTCGGCCAGGCGTTTCACCACCGTCAACGCCGGGAGCGAGAGTTGCGGGCAGCCGGTTCCCCACCACGAGCCCGGGTCTGTCGGTATTTCCGAGTAAGCGGCTGGATCGATCACCGCGGAACGCGACTTCCGAAGACGATCGCGAAGTGACTCAACGCCTGGGGCCACTTGCCGATCGCTACAGTCCAATGTTCCGACGCCTTCTGGATCGCCAGGTAGGTTACCTTCCGTATGGACTCGGCTTTTGGGAACGCGCCACGCCTCTTGGTCACCTTGCGAATGGAGGCATTGATCGACTCGATCGCGTTCGCCGTGTGGATCACCCTCCGAATCTCCTGAGGGTAGGCGAAGAACGGAATCACCTGCTCCCACCGAGAACGCCAAGACTTTCTGATGGAGGGGAACCGCGCATCCCACTTTTCGGCAAAGGCGCTGAACTTCCGTCCGCGGGTACTCTGTTGCCACTGCCTCGGGGAAGCCCTCTCAGGCAGCCGCTTCACCACCGTGAACCCCGGCGCCGAGACTCTCATGCAGCCCCTTCACCACCGTGAACCCCGGCGCCGAGACTCTCAGGCAGCCGCTTCACCAACGTGAACCCTAGAGCCGAGAGTCTCACGCAGCCCCTTCACCACCGTGAACCCTAGAGCC
>JBHGAY010000047.1:0-19524 GCA_041946735.1 Candidatus Eiseniibacteriota bacterium | reverse complement strand
GTGCCGGTGCCGAGGACGTCGAGCCAGCACTCCTGCCACGGATGCTGGCCGCCCACGCCCCGCCAGCGATCGCGCAGCGCCGGGTGGTTGCCGTCGACGCCGGTGTCGAGATTCGCAAGCACTCGCCCGGCTCCGTTGTAGCCGAGCTGATACCAGACCTCCGGGGCGCGGATCGCGCGCAGTCCGGGGGTCACGCCGATGCCGCGCGGGCCGTCGTACGCCTCCTCGCCCACCGGCGGCAGATGCATCTCGACCGGCTCGATCAGTGAGACTCCGTAGTTCGGCTCGACCTGGTCGACGTCGATGCGGGCGGCGATCTGCCGGATCGCTTCCTTCGTCGCGTCGACGACGAAGGCGTTCATGATCCAGTAGCTCGTGTACCCCTGCACGCTGCCGTTGCGGATGCCGGAATCGAGAAACGTCCGGAGGTCCGCCTGCGTGCGGCTGGCCGTCGACTGCAAGGCTGTGATCACTTCGCTGTGTCGCTGGAGCATCGTCGCCTTCTCGGCGCGAAGCTCCTGGTTCATTCCTGCGATCGGCGCTTGCTCCGCCATGTAGACGAGCACGCTGACCGTGGCGTCGGGAGCGGTGGCATCCATTTCGGCTTGCAGTGCCGGATGGATCGTGCCGGCTTGAGCGCTCGCCGAGACCAAGAGGAGGCCGGTCACGGCGATCCAGCGCAAAAGACTCATCTCTTCCTCCTCCCCTTCGGGGCATCGGGCATGAGGAAACGGTTGTTGCGGCCTGAATGAAATTGCGTTCGGGCAGGGTGGAGGGACGATGGAACGTGCGATGGCGAGCGTCAGCCGCGCAGCCCCTCGTTGTCCTGACTTCGACGCGGGGCAGAGCGTAACAGACCGGCGGCGCGTCCGGTAGCAGAACGTTGCGCGCGCGGGACGAACGGCGCTAAGGCCGTCCCGTCACGGGTAGCGGCGGCAGCCCCGGGAACGAGACGATCGGATCCTCGTCTTCCGTCTTGACTGTCCACAGCAGGCCCGGTCCGGCCGGAACGGAACTCGCCGGTTGCTGTGTCCCGCTACGAAGATCGACCCATGTCTCCGGGTCGCTCCCGGCCTGCGCCCGCACGGTCCAGAGGTCGAGTTGCTGGGGAAAGGTCAGCTGGAGCGCGGGGTTTCCGCGGGAGGAGACGGTCACGGCGTCCGCGCGCACCCCGAGGCGGCGCAAGAGCCACACGAGGATCGCGGCGCGGTCCCTCGGGATCGCGAAGCCGGATCGCACCACGGCATCCGGATCGGCCGGCTCGAACCAGAGCTGCGCCGCGGGGATCGAGAGCGGCTTCAGGTTCGCGTCGGTCCACGCGATGGCCCGCTGCATGCGCTCCCGCGGATCGATGGTCGCCTGCGCGATCTCCCGCGCTACGCCGGCGAGGATCTCCGGCTCGCTTCTCTCCAGGACGTGCCGCCAGAAGATCCGCTTCGGCCGGACGACCGAACGCCAGTCGGCCTGGAAGCCGTACTCGAGGAGCATCGGCCCCAGCGAGTCGGGAGCGGTTCCGGTCAGCCGGCCCGAGACGGTGCGGTAGGTGGGGACCGAGGGCGGGAGGTGGCCTACGAGCCAGCGCGCTTCGTAGTTGCCCCCGAGCGTGCTCCGCTCCGCCGGCGGCAGTCCTCCCATCCTCCAGCCGATCATGGAGAGCACGGTCGGGAAGCGGACGATCAGCTCCGACTCGACGACGGAGTCCTGGTCCGCGAAGAGGTGCTCTCCGGCCACCTGCTCGATGCGCGAGAGCGGCACGCTCGCCCCGGCGAGGTGCACCTCGAGCGCGTCGCCGGAACGCAGCGGCGGCAGGTGCATCGCCAGCTTCTGGATGCCCGGATATCCCCCTGGTCCCGCTCCCTCTACCGGCTCGCGGCGGATCGAGTCGCGAGGAACCGGCTCCTGAGTCCCGTCAGCGCGATGGATCGTCGCGACGGAGATCAGCAGGCTGTCAATGCGGGGACGGAAGTACCAGGCCGGATTGGGGAACTCCTCGGGCCGGCGGGGTCCGGCTCTCTCGATCGTGTGCTCCTCCATCGAGATGCCGCCGTTTCCGAGGAGGTCGAGGGATCGTTGCGTCGCCAGCACGACCCGCCCGACGGAGTCGGGGAGGGGATTCTGTGCCTGCATGAGGATCGCGCGCACCTCGGCCGGACCGTAGGCGCGAGCGGGGGAGGCAAGCGTGCCGAGCAGCGCGGGCGCCATCGAGAGCAGCGTGATCGCCAACGCCACCGTCGTCGCGCGCGAGAGCGGAAGCGGGCGCGGCTGTCGCAGAGTCTTGTGGAGCGTCGTCTCCGAGGTGCGCAACGGGTCTCCTCCTCTTCCTCTTCTTCCGCTTCGTTCCCCTCCTCCTCTGCCAGGATGCGAAGGGTGTCGAACGGACGGCGCCAGCGTATCTCCCCCGACCGATCGGCCGATCGTCCAGCCCCGGACGCGAGGGAAGCGGAAGTTGCGGCGGCGCTGCTCCGCTCCGATGCGCGATGCTGTGCCGAGCAGCAGGCGAGAGAGTAGGATGCTTCCCGGCGGCACGACGCGGTTTGAAGCGTATCGTTCCATCGGTCGGAGTATACGAAAGCGGAATCGGTGCGCTGGCAACTTTCCCTTGACACTCTCCGGGGGGATCCAGAAAATCCGCTTCTGCTGCTGCCCGGCCTTCTCCGGTCGCGCCCTCACGGAACCGTGGGCGAGCCGTGAGTGCCGGTTTCGAGGGTCCGAGATGCCCGGAGGAGAACCATGCAGGAAGACTGGAAGCGGCTTTTCGAGTTGAAGGATTCCGAGGACGACGAGGACGAGGATCTCGACGACGAGGACTTCGACGAGGAAGACGAGGACGAGGAGGAAGAGGAAGAGGACGAGGACGAGGATCTCGAGGACCTCGACGACTACGACGAGGACGAAGACTGGGACGAGGACGAGTACGAAGAGGACGAAGAGGAAGAGGACGACGAAGAGCCCGACGAGGAGGATGACGAGGACTGGGAGGACGAAGAAGAGGAGGACGAGTAGTCCCTCTCCCGGCCCGGCGTAGCCTCGACACGCCTCGATACGCGCCTCATGGAGCCCGCGCCTCTGATCTGGGGGAGCGGGCCTCTCGCATCCGGCCCGCACCACCCTCGGCTTCTTGCGCTCGCTCGGCTTTTTGCGCTCCTTCGCCTTCTCCGCCGTCCTGACGAGCGTTGCGAAGGACCGCCAGGCCGAGGACTCCGGCCAAGGCCATCAGCACGCCCCCCTGCACCCATGGCGCCGACGGTCCGATCCTGCCGAAGACGAATCCCGCCGCCACCGGCCCGGTCACGCGCGCGAGCGAGGAGACGCTCTGGCTGACTCCCAGCATTCCGCCCTGATCGTCTGCGCCCGTGCGCCGGGAGATGAGGCTCTGCAGTGACGGGCCCGCCATGCCGCTGCCGATCGCGAGGAGCGCGAGCACGCCGAGCAGCGGCGCGTAGCTGCGGCAGAGCGGGGCGGCGAGGAGGCTGGCCGCCATCGCGGCGGTGCCGGCGATGACGAGCTTCGGCTCTCCGAAGCGGCGGGCGAGGAGGCCGATCAGTCCCCCTTGCATCGCGACCATCAAGACGCCGATCCAGGCGAAGAGATAGCCCGCCTTGTGCGCGGTCATGCCGAGGGTGTGCTCTCCCCACAGTACGAAAGTCGACTCCATGTTCGCGAAGGCGAACGTGCTCAGGAATCCGATCGCGATCAACGATCCGATCTGGGGATGGAGAAGGGCCCGGACGAGCGCGTGGCCCGAGAAGGCCGGGCGCGCCATCGTACCGGCGCGCGTGCCGGCGCGCCGCGTCTCGGGCAGCCACAACCAGGCGAGGATGAGGTTCACGGCAGCCAGCGCGGCGGCCGCAAAGAAAGGAAGGCTCGCCCCCTCGCGCATCCGCGCGGGCAGCCACGCCGGCGACTGGACGGAGAGGATCCCGCCGAGGAACGGCCCGAAGATGAATCCGAGACCGAACGCGGCGCCGACCAGTCCCATCCCCTTCGCCCGCTCTTCGGGCTTCGTCACGTCGGCGATGTACGCCTGGGCCACGCTCAGGTTGGCTCCGGCGATGCCGGAGAAGAGCCGGGCGAGGAACAGTCCCAGCAGAGAGCCGGTGAGTCCCATGAAGGTGTAGGAGACGACCGCCGCGGCGATGCTCAGCAGGAGGATCGGCCGCCGTCCGACCCGGTCGCTCAGGCGCCCCCACAGCGGGACGAAGAGGAACTGCATCAGCGAGTAGCTCGCCGAGATCGAGGTGACCTCCAGCGGCGAGGCGCCGAACCGCTCGGCGTACAGCGGCAGCAGCGGCAGGACGAGGCCGAACCCGAGCAGGTCCAGAAAGACCGTCTGGAAGATCACGAGGAGCTGGCGGCGGCGGGGCATTCCCCTCCCTTCATCTGCCTTGACAGAAATGGCCCGAGCCGCAGATTCTAGCTCACAGGCCGATTCGCAGCGACATCCCGAGGAACCATTCCCGGATCGGAGGAAGATGGATCTCGCGATCCGATGGCGGGGAGCGACCGAGACGGGTCGCGTCCGCCGTCGCAACGAGGACGCGTGGGGCGCGTTCGAACTCTCCGACCCCCCGGGAGGCTCTCTGCTCGCCGTCGCCGACGGGATGGGCGGACATCCCGGCGGAGACCACGCGAGCCGCATCGCGATCGAGGCCTGCCGCCAGGAAGCGGGGCGCTCCGCCGACTCGCTCGCCGGCCCCGATCGCCTCGTCCGGCTCTTCCACGACGCGCGCGCCCGGCTGCGTCGCGAGGCGGACGTTCTCCCTTCGCTCGACGGCATGGGGACCACGTTGACCGTCCTGCTCCATCAGGACGATGGAGCGTGGGTCGGCCATATCGGCGATTCGCGCCTGCTCTGGCAACGCGGCGCCGTGCTGCGCCTCGTCACGCGCGATCACAACGCCGCGTGGGAGAAGGTCGAGGCGGGGGAGATCGATCCGGAGCAGGCCGAGCGCGATCCGCTCGGCTCTCTGCTCACGCGCCATCTCGGGACGAGCGGACCGAGCGAGCCCGATCTCTTCGCCTCTCCGCTCTCGCTGCACCCGGGCGACCGGCTTCTGCTCTGCAGCGACGGTCTTGGCAAGGCGGTCCCGATGGAGGAGGCGGCGGCGATTCTGCAGGGCCAACCGCTGGAAGCCGCCGTCCGCCGCCTGCTCGATCGCGCCGATCGCGGCGGATCCCCGGACAACGTGGCGCTGCTCCTCGCCGAGGTGGCCGGCGTGCGCGCGCCCGCGGGGCGCGAGCCGGCGAAACAGGCGTCCGTTCCGGAGGATGGGTCCGGGTGGGAGATCCCGGGAGGGCTTTCGTGGTCGGAGTTCCTCTTCGCGTGGAGCGGCCGGCAGCCGGCTTGACCGGCGCGAGAGCTAGCCGACCTCACCGCCCTCGCCAGAGCGGTCTCTCGCGGCCGCGCCGCCATCGCAGTCATCGCCCCGCTCATCGCCGCCTCGCTCGCCCCCGTCGTGCTCCGGGCCGTCTGGCTCGCCCCCGCCGATGCCCCACTGCCGCAGGATCTCGAACAGCACGACCCCGCACGCGGTCGCCACGTTCAGCGAGTTCTTCCGCCCTATAAGGGGGATTTCCACGATGTAGTCAGCATTCTCAAGTAACGGGCGCGTGACTCCCGCAACCTCGTGCCCTAGGATGATCCCGAACGGGTGGCTGTAGGGGAGGCTGCGGTAATCCACGGAACGGTCGGTCAACTCCAAAGCCGCAAGACGATAGCCGTTCCCTTTGAGGATCCGGATCGCTTCCATCGGGTCGACGTGGTGCGACCATGGGACGAGAAGCGTCGTTCCTCGTGCCGTCTTCTCGAGCTTCGGGTGAGGGGGGTAGGGAGTGATGCCGCAGAGGTGGATCCATTCGACGCCCGCCCCTTCCGAGGTACGGAAGATCGATCCTACGTTCCAGGCCGAACGCAGATTGTCGAGGACGACGCGAAGAGGGAGGCGGCCTCCGGAGCGCACGACGCGATCGAGGTCGTCCCGCTGGCGGACCGAGGGAGTGGATCGATCGGAGCGCACGGGGTCACGCTAACAGCGGCAGGGGCGCGGCGCAAGGCGAGCGCCCCGAAGGGTTGACATTTTCGCGAGCCGCATTAGTTTCGTCCTGTTTGTGCGGGGTATCGGGAGTCGGGAGGAGCCGTGGAGTTCCATTTCGCCACCGTCCTTGTCTTCATCGTCGTAGGGGTCGGGTTCGCCGCCTTTACGCTGGGGCTCGGAAAGATCCTTCGTCCGTTCGCGCCCGGAGCCGAAAAGCAGTCGATCTACGAGTGCGGCGAGCGTCCGGTCGGCAGCCCCTGGATCAAGTTCAACATCCGCTTCTACGTCGTGGCGCTCATCTTCGTCGTCTTCGACGTCGAGATCGTGCTGCTCTACCCCTGGGCGACCGTCTTCAAGCAGATGGGGGTCGTCTCCTTCGTCTATCTCCTGATCTTCCTCGTGAGCCTGCTCGAAGCGCTGGCCTATGTCTGGAAGAAGGGGGATTTGGAGTGGGTGCGCCCGCAGGTGCGCCGCGAGGACGTGAAAGCCCCGCTCCCGCTCGACGAACGGCGGATCGCGAGGAAGGTCGAAGGAATCGAAGCGAAGGCCGAGGCCGCGGGAGGCAGGCGCTAGATGAGTCCGATCGAGAACAAGCTCAACGACGGGGTCGTCGTCACCTCTCTCGACGCCGTGATCAATTGGGCGCGCCGCTCGAGCGTCTGGCCGGTCACCTTCGGGCTCGCCTGCTGCGCGATCGAGATGATGGCGACCGGCGCGAGCCGTTACGACATCGACCGCTTCGGGAGCGGCCCGTTCCGCGCCACGCCGCGGCAGTCCGACCTGATGATCGTCGCCGGGACGGTGACCCATCAGATGGCGTCGCGCGTCAAGCTGCTCTACGACCAGATGCCGGAACCGAAGTACGTGATCTCGATGGGCAGCTGCTCCAACGCCGGCGGCCCGTACTGGGAGCACGGCTACTCGGTCTTGAAGGGGGTCGACAAGATCATCCCGGTCGACATCTACGTCACCGGCTGTCCCCCCCGTCCCGAGGCGCTCCTCGATGCGCTGATCACGCTCCAGAACCAGGTGATCAAGAAGAAGACGATCGCGAAGAACCGCGCTCCGATCGTGGTGGGGGGGGCTGCGTAGGTGGAGATCCAGGAGGTCGCCGAGCGGCTGAACGCCCGCTTCCCGGGAGTCGTGAAGAGCGTCGAGACGGCGCACGCGGGGGATCCGTTCCTGTCGATCGATCCGCCGAGGATCGCGGAGGTGTGCCGATTCCTCCGCGACGATCGAGAACATTCCTACGAGTGGCTGATGTGCCTCTCCGGCGTCGACTACCCGCCGGACCAGATCGCGGTCGTCTATCACCTCCATTCGCAGACGCATGGCCGCAAGCTGACGCTGAAGGCGCTGCTCGATCGAGCCGCGCCGGCGCTCCCGACGGTCGAGCCGGTGTGGAAGATGGCGGGATGGCACGAGCGCGAGTGCTACGACATGCTCGGGGTGCACTTCGAGGGCCATCCGGATTTGCGGCGCATCCTCCTGCCGTTCGACTGGGAGGGCCACCCGCTTCGCAAGGACTACGTCTACCCGGAGTCGTACCGGGGCGTGACGAACAAGCCGTAGCCAAGGCCGCCGAGCCCAGGACCGACAGGAGAGACGGATGCCGATCGACCCGACCGTCCAGCCGCAGGACCTCCAGACCGAGGAGATGATCCTCAACATGGGCCCGCAGCACCCCTCCACGCACGGCGTGCTGCGGCTCGAGGTGACGACCGACGGCGAGGTCGTCAAGGAGGTCCGTCCGTTCATCGGATACCTGCATCGCTGCTTCGAGAAGCACGCCGAGAAGGTCGGCTACACCGGGGTCATCCCGTACACCGACCGGATGGACTACATCGCGGCGATGAACAACAACCACGGCTACGTCATCACCGTCGAGAAGCTCCTGGGGCTCGAGATCCCCGAGCGCGCCGAGTACATCCGTGTGATCATGGCGGAGCTGAACCGGATCGCGAGCCACCTCGTCGCCTTCGGGACGTTCGGCAACGATCTTGGTGCGGTGACTCCGCTCGTCTGGGGCTTCCGCGATCGCGAGAAGATCCTGGACATTTTCGAGATGGCCTGCGGCGCGAGGCTCACCTACAACTACTACCGGATCGGCGGCGTCAGCGGCGACTTGACCCCCGAGATGCTGGAGAAGATCCGCGAGTTCCTCGACTACTTTCAGCCGAAGCTGAAGGACTACGACAATCTCCTCTCCTTGAACAAGATCTTCATCGAGAGGACGGCCGGGGTCGGCGTCATCCCTCTCGAGATGGCGATCAACTACGGGATCACCGGACCCCCTCTCCGCGCGAGCGGCATGCGCTGGGATCTGCGCAAGGACGATCCGTACTCGATCTATCCGCGCTTCGACTTCGACATCCCGATCGGCAAGGGGCTCAAGGGGGAGGTCGGGGATTGCTGGGACCGGTACATGGTCCGGATGTGGGAGATGGCGGAATCGGTGAAGATCCTCCGGCAATGTCTCGCGCAGATCCCCGAAGGGGACTACCTGAGCCCGAAGACGCCGAAGATGATCAAGTGCCCGAAGGGGGAGGTGTATTGCCGGGTCGAGAACCCGCGAGGCGAGCTGGGCTACTACCTCGTCTCCGACGGGAAGCCGAACCTCTGGCGCCTCAAGGTGCGCTCGCCGTGCTTCACGAACCTCGCGATCGTGCCCGCGCTCAGCAACGGCGTGATGATCGCGGATCTCGTGGCCATCGTCGGATCGCTGGACATCGTGCTCGGGGAAATCGACCGCTAGGCGGCGGCCGGCGCCGTCTTCTTTAGGAGGGGTGGAAGTGAAGGAGTGGGTCGACGGACTGATCGCGGGGTCGCCGGTTCTCGGTAGCATCCCCCCGGAGGTTACCTACCTCCTCGCGATGGTCTTCGCGAGCCTGGTCGCCGTCGGCTGGATGGCGATCTGCGCGCTCTTCTTCGTCTGGACGGAGCGGAAGATCTCCGCCCGGATCCAGAGTCGCTACGGCCCCGTCTACACGGGCGGGAAGTTCGGCTGGGCGCAGACGATCGCCGACGCGCTAAAGCTCCTGATGAAGGAGGATTTGGTCCCCGCGAGCGCCGACCGGCTTCTCTTCAACATCGCGCCGGTCCTGACATTCCTTGCGACGATGCTCACCTTCGCCGTCATTCCGGCCGGCAACGGGATCATCGCGGCCGATCTCGACATCGGCATCTTCTATCTGCTCGCGGTCAGCTCCCTCGGCGTGATCGGGATCATGATGGGAGGCTGGGCGTCGAACAACAAGTGGAGCCTCTACGGAGGGATGCGGGCGGCCAGCCAGATCATCTCCTACGAGATCCCGGTCGCGCTCTCGCTGATCGGGGTCATCATGTACACCGGCACGCTGAACATGACGCAGATCGGTCTCTCGCAGGCGGGCGGCATCTGGCACTGGAACTTTCTCCGCTCGCCGTTTCTCTTCGCGGCGGGGCTCGTCTACTTCATCGCCGCCCTCGCGGAAGTGAACCGCACGCCGTTCGACCTTCCGGAGGCGGAGTCGGAGCTGGTGAGCGGCTACAACACCGAGTACAGCGGGATGAAGTTCGCCTTCTTCTTCCTCGCGGAGTTCGCGAACCTCTTCGTGATCTCGGCCGTCGCCACCACGATGTTCCTCGGCGCGTGGAACTCCTTCCTGCCCTGGCAGGTCCTGCCCGGCCCGATCTGGTTCGTCGCCAAGACGTTCCTGCTCGTCGCCGTCATCCAGTGGGTGCGCTGGACCCTGCCGAGGCTCCGCGTCGATCAGCTGATGCACGTCTGCTGGAAGGTGCTCATCCCGGTCTCGTTCGTGCTGTTGATCGGGCTGGGGATGCAGATGTGGTTCTTCCCGGGGAGATAACGATGGGACCGGTGGCCAAGTACGTCTCCGACATCTACCAGTCGCTCAAGACCGCCCTGGTCGGCATGTCCGTGACCGGGCGCGAGGCGTTCAAGAAGCCGGTGACGCTGGAGTATCCCGACGAGAGGTGGCAGCTCCCGGAGCGCTACCGCGGCATCCTGCACAATCGCCAGGAGGACTGCATCGGGTGCCTCGCGTGCGCGCGCGCCTGCCCGGTCAAGTGCATCCACATCGAGATCGTCAAGCGGGAGAAGGACGAATACGGCGTGACCTCCGACGGGACGAAGATCACGCAGTGGATCCCGCGGTTCGACATCGACATGTCGCTCTGCATGCTGTGCGGGCTGTGCACCGAGCCGTGCCCGACCGAGTGTTTGACGACCACGAAGGAATACGAGCTGGCCGTGCACGACAAGCGGGAGATGTACCTGCAGTTCGCGCTCGAGCGGGACAAGGAGATGGCGAAGAAGGCGGAGGAGCGGAAGAAGGCGGAGGCCGCGGCGGCTGCCGCTGCCGCGGCTGCCGCTGCGGCGGCGCCGAAGCCGGCCGCCGCCCCCGCCCCCGTCCCGGCTCCGGCGGCCGCCGAGCCGCCGGCGGGCACGGAGTCGCGCGAGTAGCCGGCCCGTCTCGACGGGTCTTCAGGGGAGGATGGGAGGACGATGTCCGATTCGATCCGGCAAGGGATCTTCCTGGCGTTCGCCGTTCTGACCGTCGGCTCGGCGCTGGTGGTCGCGTTCGCCCGGGCGATCATCCACAGCGTCTTCGCGCTGCTCTTCGCCTTTTTCGGCGTCGCCGGGCTCTACGCCCTGCTGCACGCCGACTTCCTCGCGGCGACGCAGGTGATGATCTACGTCGGCGGGATCATGATCCTGCTCCTCTTCGGCGTCATGCTGACGCACAAGGTCAGCACCGTCGATCTGAAGAGCCCGAGCTTCCAGCGCGGCCCGGCGGCGGTCGTCTGCCTTGTCCTGCTGGGGCTGCTCCTCTACGTCATCTACGCGACGCCCTGGCCGGTCGCCCCGCCGGAGGCGCTCGGGCCGACCGCGCATGCGATCGGCACGCATCTGATGACAGATTTCCTGTTGCCGTTCGAGGTCATCTCGGTCCTCCTGTTCGCCGTCCTGATCGCGGCGGCGACCATGGCCCGGAGGGAGGGACGCTCATGATGCCGCTCCAGGCGTACCTGACCGTGGCGGCGATCCTCTTCACGGCCGGGTTCTATTGCGTGCTCACCCGGCGCAACGCGGTCACGATCCTGATGGGGATCGAGCTGATCCTGAACTCGGCGAACCTGAACTTCGTGGCCTTCGCCCGCTACACCGCTCCGGGGATCCGCGGGCAGGTCTTCGCGATCTTCGTCATCATCATGGCGGCGGCCGAGGTGGCGATCGCCCTCGCGATCGTGCTGAACCTGTACAAGAGACGGAACTCCATCGATGTCGACGAGGTCGACAGGATGAGGGGCTAGCGGATGCTGACGAATCTCGTCCTGATCCTCCTGCTGCCGCTCGCGGCGTTCGCGATCCAGATGTTCTTCGGCGGCAAGCTGCCGCGGAAGGGCGACTGGCTCTCGACCGGCGCGATCGGCGTGTCGCTCCTTCTCGCGCTCGTCACCTTCGTGCGGACGCTCGGCGTCTTCGATCCCGACTACCAGCGGGGGTTCCACTGGAGCTGGATCGACCTGGGCGTCTTCCGCGCGGGGATGGGCATCCTCTTCGACAACCTCACCGCCGTGATGCTGATGGTGGTGACGATCGTCTCGTTCCTGGTCCACCTCTTCTCGATCGGCTACATGCGCGACGACGTCCGCTACTCGCGCTACTTCGGCTATCTCGGGCTCTTCAGCTTCTCGATGCTCGGGATCGTGCTGTGCGACAACCTGCTCGCCCTCTATGTCTTCTGGGAGCTGGTCGGACTGTCGTCGTACCTGCTGATCGGCCACTGGTTCGAGAAGAAGTCGGCGAGCGACGCGGCGAAGAAGGCGTTCCTGACGACCCGCATCGGGGACGTCGGAATGTTCATCGGGATCCTGATCCTCTACACGCAGGTCGGCAGCTTCCGCTACGAGGACGTCTTCCGGGCCGTCGCGAACGGGACGATCTCCGGCAACCTCCTCACCGCGGCCGGGATCGCCGTCTTCTTCGGGGCGATCGGAAAGTCGGCGCAGTTCCCGCTGCACATCTGGCTGCCCGACGCGATGGAAGGTCCGACCCCCGTCTCCGCGTTGATCCATGCCGCGACGATGGTGGCGGCCGGCGTCTACATGGTCGGCCGGCTCTTCCTGCTCTTCTCGCCCGACGCGCTGCTCTTCATCGCCTACATCGGACTGATCACGGCCGTGATGGCGGCGACGATCGCGCTGGTCCAGACCGACATCAAGAAGGGGCTCGCCTACTCGACGATCTCGCAGCTCGGCTACATGGTCGCCGCGCTCGGCGTTGGCGGGTACACCGCCGGGCTCTTCCACCTGATGACCCACGCCTTCTTCAAGGCGCTCCTCTTCCTCGGCAGCGGCAGCGTGATCCACGCCGTGCACACGCAGGAGATGCCGGAGATGGGCGGCCTGCGGCGCAAGATGCCGGTCACGTTCGGCACCTTCCTGATCGCGACGCTCGCGATCTCCGGCGTCCCCGGCCTCTCGGGCTTCTTCAGCAAGGACGCGATCCTCGCCTCGGCGCTCCAGTTCGGCATGGAGAACCCCGGGCATCTCGTCGTCTTCCTCCTGCTGCTCGCGACCGCGGGACTGACCGCGTTCTACATGTTCCGGATCGTCTTCCTGACGTTCACCGGGCAACCGCGGGATCGCCACCGCTTCGAGCACGCGCACGAGTCGCCGCTCGTCATGACGATCCCGCTCGTGACGCTGGCGGTCCTGTCGCTCGGTTCCGCATGGGGCGGCTGGTTCCAGAAGCTCGTCGTGAAGCCGGAGATCGCGACCTACCGGACGGTGGAAGCGGGGATGGTCTCCGGCGGACTGCACGAGGCGGGGCTTGCGGTGACCGGGGAGGCCGGCGAAGCGGCGCAACAGGCGCCGGCGGTCGCGGGGCACGAAGCGGCACCGGCGATTGCGGGGCATGAGGCGGCGCCGGCGGTCCACGGGGCCGAGGGCGCGGTCGCGCACGCGGGGGGCCACGGCGAGGGGCACGGGTCCGCGCACCTGATCGCGATGATCCTCTCGATCCTCGCCGCCGGGACCGGGATCCTGCTCTCCTGGGCGTTCTACATGAAGGGAACGTTCTCGCCGGCGGCGATGCGTCAGCGCTTCGCCGGCCTGCACACGCTCCTCTCGAGGAAGTACTACTTCGACGAGATCTACCAGGCGGGCGTCGTCCAGCCGGTGATCGCCCTCGCGAGGGGCTCGGCGATCTTCGACAACAAGGTGGTCGACGGCGCCGTCAACGGGGCGGCCTGGCTGACCAGGTTCTTCTCCTGGTTGATCGGTCTGTTCGACAACAAGGTGATCGACGGGATGGTCAACGGCGTGGCTTCCGCCGTCCTTCTTTGGGGACGGCAGTTCCGCCGGGTCCAGACCGGCAAGTTCCAGAACTACGTATTCGGTGTCGTCACGGTCGCGCTGGTGCTCGTGTTCGTCCGCTTGATCCGCGGCTTCTGACGAGCGGCGGGAACGAGCGGGACGAGGCCGAAAGCCTCGACGGAAGTAGACGGAAGCAAGACGGAAGTAGAAGCAGAGGCTAGAGGCGGAGGAGGATGACGATGGGAGTGCTTTCCTGGATGACCTTCTTCCCCCTGATCGGGGCGGCGGTGATCCTGGCCTTGCCGAAGAACCGGCCGAACCTCACGAGATGGACGGCGGCGATCGCGTCGGCCGTTCCGTTCCTGTTGGCGGTCTGGCTCTTTGCGCAGTTCGATCGCAATGCGGCGGGGCTGCAGTTCGTCGAGAAGGTCGACTGGATCTCGGCGTTCCACATCCAGTACTTCATGGCGGTCGACGGCCTGTCGGTCACCATGGTGATCCTGACGGCCCTGCTCTGCTTCCTCTGCATGTTCGCCTCCTGGGGAATCAACCGGATGGTGCGCGGCTACTACGCGCTCTTCCTCCTCCTCGAGACCGGAATGATCGGCGTCTTCTGCGCGCTCGACTTCTTCCTCTTCTTCGTCTTCTGGGAGGTGATGCTCCTGCCGATGTACTTCCTGATCGGCATCTGGGGCGGCCCGAGGCGCGAGTACGCCGCGATCAAGTTCTTCCTCTACACCCTGGCCGGCTCGGTGCTGATGCTGCTGTCGATGATCGCGCTCTACTTCGCGAGCAGCCCGCACACCTTCGACATGACGCAGCTCTGGGCCAACGCGAGCGCCTACGGCCGGACCTTCCAGCTCGTCGTCTACGCGGCGCTGTTCATCGGCTTCGCGATCAAGGTTCCGGTCTTCCCGTTCCACACCTGGCTCCCGGACGCGCACGTCGAGGCCCCGACGGCGATCTCGGTGATCCTGGCCGGCGTGCTCCTGAAGATGGGGATCTACGGCATCCTCCGGATCTCCTATCCGATCCTGCCGGTCGGAAGCGTCTACTTCGCCGGGGCCCTGGCGGTCCTCGGGGTGATCAACATCCTCTACGGGGCGCTCTGCGCGATGGCGCAGAAGGACCTGAAGAAGCTCGTCGCCTATTCGTCCGTGAGCCACATGGGGTACTGCCTGCTCGGGATGGCGGCCTTCACCGTCGCCGGAGTCAACGGCGCGGTGCTCCAGATGTTCAACCACGGCACGACGACGGCCATGCTCTTCCTCCTGGTCGGTGTGATCTACGACCGCGCGCATCATCGCGAGATCGACGGCTTCGGCGGGCTCGCGCACCAGATGCCGATCTACACAGGAATCGTCTCGATCGCGTTCTTCGCGGCGCTCGGCCTGCCCGGCCTTTCCGGGTTCATCAGCGAAGCGCTCGTCTTCCTCGGCGCCTTCCCGGTCTTCAAGGGACTGACGATGCTGGCCGTGGTCGGGATCGTGCTGACCGCAGGCTACATGCTCTGGACGCTCCAGCGGATGTTCCTCGGGACATTGAACGAGAAGTACAAGAGCCTGCCCGACATCAACGGACGGGAGCTGTTCACGCTCGTGCCGCTCGCCATCATCGTGATCGTGCTCGGCGTCTGGCCGATGCCGATCCTGAACATGATGAGCCGCTCCGTGATCTGGGTCGTCGAGATGGCGCAGAAGGTGTAGGGGAGGGGCGATGCTGGAGAGGCTTGGGACCTACCTGGTCCTCGACACGATCCCGAGCGTCCGCTGGTTCCTGCCGGAGATCCTGATCTTCGTCACGTTCTCGCTCGCCGTGCTCGCGGACTTCACGACCGACCGGCGCGGCTCGCTGCGCTCCGCCTGGGTCGCGCTGGCCGGGCTCGTCGCCACGTTCGTGGCCACGATCGCCATGATGGGCGCGTCGCTCCCGCAAGGCGCCGGCGCGCTCCTCCTGTTCCAGGGCGCGGTCGCCTTCGATCCGCTCTCGAACTTCTTCAAGCTGTTGTTCCTCGTTGCGACGATCCTGGTCCTGCTGCTCGTCGTCACCGGACGCGACTACGGCGTTCGCAGGATGGGGGAGTTCTTCTCGCTCCTGATGTGCGTCGTCGGCGGGCTCTTCCTGATGGCGTCCTCGACGAACCTGCTCATGCTCTACCTCTCCCTCGAAATGGTCAGCTACCTCTCCTACGTGCTCGTCGGGTACGTGAAGGAGGATTTGCGGGCGAGCGAGGCGGGACTGAAATACGTCCTGTTCGGCTCGGTCTCCTCGGGCGCCATGATCTTCGGCCTGTCGATCCTCTACGGCCTGACCGGGGAGCTGAATCTGCTGCGCCTCGGGCCGGCGCTCGCCGCCACTTCCGGCGCCGAGCCCGCGATCCTGGTCGCCGGCTTCCTCATCCTGGCCGGGGTGGGCTACAAGATCGCCGCGGTGCCGTTCCATTTCTGGTGTCCCGACGTGTACGAGGGAGCGGCGACGCCCCTGACCGCGTTCCTCTCGGTCGCGCCGAAGGCGGCCGGCTTCGCGATGCTCGCGCGGATCTCGCTGCACGTGTTCGGGACGATCCCGGGCGGCGCGCTGGAGCGGATCGACTGGCCGGCGGTGATCGCCGTCCTCTCGGCGCTCACGATGACGGTCGGGAACGTGATCGCGGTGCAGCAGTCGAACATCAAGCGGATGCTCGCCTATTCCTCGATCGCGCACGCCGGGTACCTGCTCATGGGGCTCGCGTCGGTCGATCCGGCGACGGGGACGCTCAGCCGCGGCGGCCTCTTCGGCGTCCTGTTCTATCTCGGCGTCTATCTCTTCATGAACCTCGGCGCCTTCGCGGTCGTGATCGCGCTCCGCGAGAAGGTCGGCAACGAGGAGGAGATCGAGGCGTATCGCGGGATCGGGCCGCGCGCGCCGCTTCTCGGCGTGGCGATGGCGATCTTCCTCTTCTCGCTCACCGGGATCCCGCCGTTCGCCGGCTTCGTGGGCAAGTTCTTCCTCTTCTCGGCGGTCATCGAGGCGCACCTCTACTGGCTCGCCGTGATCGGGATCCTGAACAGCGTCATCTCGCTGTACTATTACGCGCGAGTGCTGAAGGCGATGTTCCTCGATCGGGGACCGGAAGGGGAGGCGCGGGCGGCGATCGCGGGCGCCGGAGGCGAGCCGGGCGCTCCGGCTCTGCAGCTCGGCATCTCGCATTCGGTGCTGCTCGTCGTCTTCGCGGGGCCGACGCTCCTGCTCGGAGTCTTCTGGTCGCCGCTCGCGAGCCTCGTCAACCGGTCGGTCGGGTTCCTGTTCTAGGCTCGACCCCGCCCGGCCGCGTCTCGTCGAAAGGATCCGGCCCGGCCGCTACCGACTTGCGCCGGAAGGAAAGGAGAAAACGATGCGTCGAATGCTCCTTGGTCCGCTCCAGATGGCGGCGCTCGGTTCGTTGCTGCTCGCGCTGCTCCTCGTCGTCCCCGCGTTCGGGCAGTGCCCGAGCCATGAAGGCGCCGGCGCGGGCAACGCAGGGACCGCAGAGAGCGCAGGGACCGAAGGGACGAAGGAAGCCGCAGCCGTTCCCGCCCAGGCCGAGCCCGGCGACGCGCAAGCCCCGGCGGACGAGACGAAGGCGGAAGTCCCCGAGCTGATCGCCTTGCACGAGGTGATCTATCCGCTCTGGCACGAAGCCTGGCCGAGCAAGAACGCCGCGATGATCAAGGAGCTGCTGCCCCAGGTGGAAGCGCACGTGCAGGCGATCCGGACGGCGGAGCTGCCCGGGATCCTGCGCGACAAGAAGCCTGCGTGGGACGCGGCGGTCGCTTCGCTCGAGCAGGACGTCGCGACCTATCGCACGGCGGCGGCGGGCAGCGAGGTCCAGCCGATGCTCGACGCGGTCGAGGCTCTGCATTCCCGCTTCGAGTCGATGGTGCGGATCGTCCGGCCGGTGATGAAGGAGCTCGACGCCTACCACGTCGTCCTCTACGGCATCTATCACAAGGAGATGCCGGAGAAGCGGCTGGACGACCTGTCGGTGTCGGCGAAGGCCCTCGTGGAGCGCTGCGGCGCGCTCGTCGAGGCGCCGATCCCGGCGCGCTTCGCCGCGAAGGAGCCGGAGCTCAAGGCCGGCTTCGCGTCGCTCTGCGAGGCGACGGCCGAGCTGCGGGTGGCGGCGAGCGGCGCCGGAGCGGACGCTGCGGCGGTCGAGGCCGCGGTCGAGAAGGTTCACACGCGCTACCAGGCGGTCGTCGCGATCTTCGAGTCGTAGACGACAGAGGACTGACGGCGGGCGCGGGAAGCTTGGCGGCTCCCGCGCGCGCCGGAGTCTCCCGCGCGCGCCGCCAGGCCGGCACGCTTCAGGGCAGCCGCACGAGCTTTCCGGCCGTCGATCCTCCGCGCGTCGTGGCCCGGTAGACGAAGACTCCCGCCTCCGCAGATCCCAGATCGAGCGGCAGCGCCCACGACCCGCCGCCGGCGCTCTCGAGCCGCCACACGCGCACGCGCCTGCCGGACGGATCGAACAGCTCGACGAGCACCGGCCCCGCTTCTTCGGCTCCTGCCGCCGCAAGCGCCTCCGCGCCCGCCGTCCCGTTGCGCAGCTCCAGCGTCGCCGTGGCGCGGCAGGGGTTGGGCCGGCTGAGGAGCGTGATCGCGCTGCCCGTCCCGCCGTCCTGCGTCGGATCTCCCGCGATCCCGGCAGGGAAGACCGGCCCGCCGCCGTCGTTCGTGCGCAGAATCGTCCCGGCGTCGCCTGCCGCCCAGCCGCGCAAGTCATCGAGGTAGAAGAAGACGGAGTTCAAATCGGCCTGTGTCGGGCTTACCTGCTGTCCCCAGGTCAGTCCGGAGTCGGTCGTGCGAAGGATGGTGCCGGCCGCACCGACGCAATAGGCCCGGTCGGTGTTGTTGACCGAGTACTCGATCTCCTCGAGCCGGGCGGCGGTGCCGCTCTCGTAGCGGCTCCACGTCTGACCGAAGTCGGTGCTCTGCAGGATCAGGCCCTCGTCGCCGACCACGATGTCGGCCGACCCGAACATCGGCGTGCCGTAGAGGTCCTGACTCCAACCGCTCGCGATGGGAAACCAGCTCTGCCCGTTGTTCGTCGTGCGCAGCACCGTCCCGTGATCGCCGACCGCGTAATGGCTGAACACAGCGGTGATCGAGTGGAGATTCTCGGTGGTGCCGGTCGGCCGCTGCGTCCAGGTGGCTCCATTGTCCGAGCTCGTGACGACCGTGCCGCCGTCGCCCGCCGCCCAGAAGCCGAAGTCGGCGAGCGCGCGCAACGTGGCGGTCGTGCCGCTGTCCCGCTGCGTCCAGGTCGCTCCCGAATCGGTGGAGATGAGGAGCGTGCCCGCCGCGCCGACGGCCAGGAGGGGCTCGCCGGCCAGCTCCAGCGCGACGATGTCATAGAGGTCCTCCGCCGTCCCGCTCTGCAGAGCGATCCAGTGCCCGCCGCCGTCGGTGGTGCGCACGATCACGCCTCCGTCGCCGACGGCCCAGGCGCGGTCGACGTTTCCGTGCGACGCGGTGATCGCGTGCAGGTCGGCCGAGGTTCCCGCGTTCTGCAGGTTCCACCCCGCGAATGCGACCGAGCACGTGACGACGGCGAGCGAGGCGTACAGCGAGGCGTACAGCGCGGCGGACCGCGCGAGGACCGCGGGAAGATGCTGCCGGCGCGAGGTGGCCGCGGCGGCCGGATCGAGGAGCGGACGGCGTCGGCGGCTCGCGCGGCGCCCCGAGCGGCGGGCGAGGATCTCGTGCAATCGCATCGGCAGGACCTCCGGGATTGTGGAAGGACGGACACCACGCAAAGAAACGCGGGATCGTATCACAGGAGCGGCTCGCCCGGCATCGGCCCGGAGCCGGAGTCGAACATTCGTCGCCCGTCGCTCGCCCGATTTGCGTATGATCGTTTGCGATCCACTGGAGGGAGGCCCGTGTCGATGAGAAAGGACTCTGTCCGCTCCGCGATCGCCGTGATCGCCGTGATCGCCGCCGCCGCGGCCACCGCCGCCGTCGCTGTGGTCCCCCTCGCTTCCGCCGCGACGATCCGAGTCCCGATCGACCATCCGACCGTCGATCGCGCCCTTCGTGCCGCGGGCCCGGGCGACACCGTGCTCGTCGCGCCGGGCGTCTACCAGGAGAACATCGTCTGGCCGCTCGTCCAGGGAATCGTGCTGACGGGAGAGGCGAGCCCGGA
>JBHGAY010000046.1:0-22560 GCA_041946735.1 Candidatus Eiseniibacteriota bacterium | reverse complement strand
TCGGGGAGATCTCCCCGATCTCGGACGGTTCGATCTCCGAAACGTTCGCCGAAGCTTTCGTTTCCGGCATATCTCCGTTCGGCTAGAATCGCCGACGGTCCGCCATGTCCATGGCGAGGCTCCGTGAAGCGTTCCGCGGATCTCCGCGGCCGTTCCATCGCCAACTCGGGAGTCGAAGATGTCTCCAACAGTCCGAACGTTCTCCGGCAGAGGCCGGCTCTCGCGCCGGCGCGCACACGCGCGCGCAACGGCGTGGGCATCGGCGAGTGCATCGGGGCGGTCATCGGCGCGTACCGTGGCAACGCGGGGCGCGTGCGCCATCGCCAAGAGCGCCATCTTCCCTATGCCGCTTCTGCTCCTGATCCCTCTCCTGCTCGCCTCGGCGCTCCCGTGCGCGGCGGTCGACTACTATGGAGTGGTGTCGCGCGGCACGACGGCGGTCGCCGTCGGCGACAGCGGCACGATCCTCTATTCCCCGCAGGCGCCGCACCGCGCCTGGTTCGCTGCCGCGACGCACGTCGTCGAGAAACTGCGCGCGGCGACGACCGGCGCGACCGATTACGTCGTGGTGGGCGATCGAGGGCGGCTGTTGCGCAGCATCACCGGTGACGGCGTCGGTTGGCTTCCACGCGTCTCCGGCACTTCGGTCGACCTGTTCGGCGTCAGCCACGCGAGAGAGCGGCTCGTCGCCGTCGGCGCCGGCGGAATCATCCTCCGCACCCCTACGCAGGGACTCGGCGATTGGGAGCGGCTCGACTCCCTCGCGACCTCCCGCGACCTCCGAGCCGTGACGAGCAACGAGTCGTACGCGATCGCGGTCGGCGACTCGGGGACGATCCTCTGGGCCACCATCGTCTCGACGCAGTCCTGGTCTTCCGCTGCGCAGGTCCCGACCGATCGCGATCTCTTTGGAGTCGCCGGCGGCCCCGGGGCCACGCCAGGGAGGTTCTGGGCCGTGGGGGATGGCGGGACGATCCTGCGATCCCTCCCGAATCCGCAAACCTGGGAAGCGATCCCGTCCGGGACGACGCGTGCCCTGCGCGCCGTCACCTTCTTCGGCAACTTCGGCGTCGCCGTCGGGGACGAAGGGACCATCCTCTACTCCAATGGAGGATCGAGCTGGACGGCGGTCGACTCGGGAACGACGCAGAACCTGCGGGGCGTCGCGTACACCGGCAGCGGCGAAGGCGGAGGGTTCGTGGCCGTCGGCGATGGCGGGACGATCCTGTGGAGCGCGCTCGGATTGGCCTGGGAAGCTGCGGTCGTTCCGACGCAGGCGACCACCTGGGGAACGCTTCGCGGGCGATGGTCCGGCTCGCCCGCCCGCTGACCGGCTCGCAGAGCGATCCCGGCTCGAAGCGCGACCCCGCCTTCAGCAGCGAGAGCCTTCGCGATCTTCGTGCGCGCATGCGCTGGGTCGTGAAACGCCTGCGCGAGCTGCTCGAGCTGCCGCCGGCGGCGATGAACGAGATCGCCGGAGACGAGGGGGATCCCTTCGAGGTGCTCGTCGGCACCGTCATCAGCCTCCGGACGAAGGACGAGGTGACGGTTCCCGCAACGCGCCGCCTGCTCGCCCTCGCTCCGGACCCCGCGAGCCTCGAGCGCCTGCCCGCCGCGAAGATCGAAAAGGCGATCTATCCCGCCGGGTTCTATCGCACGAAGGCGAAGCATCTGCGAGCGATCGCAAGGCTGCTTCGCGAGCGGCATGGGGGGCGCGTCCCGGACCGGATGGAAGAGCTTCTCGCGCTGCCCGGCGTCGGCCGGAAGACCGCGAACCTCGTGCTCCTGCTCGGGCACCGGATCGCGGCCCTCTGCGTCGACACGCACGTCCATCGGGTATCGAACCGCCTGGGATTCGTGCAGACGCGAAAGCCCGACGAGACGGAGCGGGTGTTGCGGGAGCGGCTGCCGCGCCCGCTTTGGTGGGACTACAACGAGCTGCTGGTGCGCTTCGGGCGCAAGGTCTGCACGCCGCTCTCCCCATGGTGCTCGACGTGCGTCGTCGCAGCGCGCTGCCCGCGCATCGGGGTTACGCGTAGCCGCTGAGCGCGGGCGGCGGAAGCCGGCCGCCGGCCCCCGCCGTCGCCACCAGGGCGGGAACGATCAGACCTGCAGGATGCTGCGGACGCGAGTGTGTCCTCGGCGACCGCGCGCGAAGGTCAGCAACATCTCCAGCTCCCCGCGATCGAGATAGATCCCGCCGCATCCCTCGCAGCGGTCGATCTTGACTCCGTCGGACTCGACCTCCTCGAGATGGTCGCCGCACTTCGGGCAGATCATCCAGAAGCCCTCTCCCTGCGACTCCTCCTCGCGGTCGATCCGCTCGCGGTCGAGCTCCTTGCGCCGCACGCGCGGGTCGTCGAACCGGTCGTAGATCGATTCGCCCTCGTCCGCCTCGTCCTCCTCGTCGGCCTCCTCCGTCTCGTCCTCGGCGTCCGCTTCGTCCTCGTCGATCCCGGCTTCGTCCGCGGACGCAGACGCGGACGGCCGCTCGGACGCCACGGACGAGCCGCCGCCCTCGGTGGGGGAGTCCTCCTCCCCGAGGGGCTCCGTGGAGGAGGGCGACCGCGCGCCGCCCCGCGGGCGCGGCCCGCGCTCCAGCGATTCGATCGTTCGCTCCGCCTCGGCGAGCTGCTCCTTGAGGATCTCGCGCTCCATCATGGCGGCTTCCTGGAGGGCGGCGAGCGCGTCACGGTCCGCTTCGAGCCGGCGGATGTCCGCCTCGAGCCGTTCGATCTGCCTCGATTCGGTAGCGGAGGGGGCCGGCGCGGCGGACGCCGCGCCGGGCTTCGGCGGCTTCGTCCTTGCCGGCGTCCTTGCCGGCGCCCCGCGCGTCGCCTCCGCGTCCCGCGTCGTCTTCCTGCCCGCCTCCGCCGCCGTCCGCTTGCGCGCCTCGGGGGGCGTCTTCTTGTCCGCCTTCGCTGCCGTCCGGGACTGCGCGGGCGCGGCCCGCCGGCTCGCGCTCTTCGCGGGCCCCTTCGATGCCGCTTTGGAAACGGGTCGTGTCTTCTTCGATCCGGCCATGGATCACCTCGCCGTGCGGCCGGAAGCCGCGCGTCATCCCACGTGCTCGCAGGCTGCGTCGATCGGAAACGGAATGTCGAGACGCAGTGTAGGAACGGCCCCGAGGGGTGTCAACGTCGCCAGCCGCCGCGCCGCTCGCTCATGCGGCGCTACGGCAGAAGGCACTCGGCGCACTCTGCGGCGGTCTCCTTGTCGGCGCTCCATCCCTGTGATATTTTGGCGCGTCGAACGCATCGAGTGCCGTATCGTCCGGCGCGCGGGGGGGGTGCCGAGTGAGCGCGGGCTTCGTCCATCTTCACAATCACACGCAGTTCAGCCTCCTCGACGGCGCTTGCCGGATCCCGGAGCTGATCGAACGCGCGCGCGCGCTCGGAATGCCGGCGGTCGCGATGACCGACCACGGCAACCTCTTCGGGCTCGTCGAGTTCTACCGCGAGGCGAAGGCTCGCGGGATCCATCCGCTCCTGGGGATCGAGACCTACATCGCCCCCGGCTCGCGCCACGACCGCAACCTTCCGAAGGGAGAGAGGAACAACTTCCATCTCGTCCTGATCGCGCGCAACCGCGCCGGCTACCAGAACCTGCTGAAGCTGTCGAGCGCGGCGTTCCTCGAAGGCCTCTATCACCGGCCCCGCATCGACCGCGAGCTGCTCTCGAAGCACGGGGAGGGACTGATCGGCCTCTCCGCCTGCTTGAACGGCGAGGTGAACGTCCGGCTGCGCGAAGACCGCTTCGACGCGGCGATGGAGGCGGCCCGCTACTACCGGGACGTCCTCGACGGCTTCTACATCGAGCTGCAGGACCATGGGATCCCCGAGGAGCGGCAGGTTCTGCGCCGGCTGGTCGATCTGGCGCGCGAGGGGGACTTCCCGCTCGTCGCGACGAACGACTCGCATTACCTCGATCGCGCGCACGCGAAGGCGCACGACGCGCTGCTCTGCATCCAGACCGGCAAGCTCCAGTCCGACGCGGGCAGGCTGCGCTTCGACACCGACGAGATGTTCCTGAAGTCCCGCGAGGAGATGGAGAAGCTCTTCGGCGAGGTGCCCGACGCGCTGGAGAACACCGTCCGGATCGCCGAGTCGTGCGACGTCCCGCTCGAGTTCGGAAAGCTCCGGCTTCCGCACTTCCCCTGCCCCGAGCCGTACGCGTCGCTCGACGACTACCTCGATGCGCTGTGCCGCGAGGGGCTCGAGAGGCGCTATCCGGGCGCGGGCGAGGATCTGCAGCGTCGCCTGGCGATGGAGCTCGACGTCATCCACCGGATGGGCTACTCGGGCTACTTCCTGATCGTCCAGGACTTCATCGCGTACGCGCGCTCGCAAGGGATTCCTGTCGGACCCGGGCGCGGCTCGGCCGCCGGCTCGCTCGTCGCCTACTGTCTCGGGATCACGAACATCGATCCGATCCGCTACAAGCTGATCTTCGAGCGCTTCCTGAACCCGGAGCGGATCTCGATGCCCGACATCGACGTCGACTTCTCCGACCGCGGCCGGCCTCAGGTGATCCGCTACGTCATCGACAAGTACGGAGCGGACAACGTCACGCAGATCATCACGTTCGGGACGATGGCGGCGCGCGCGGTCGTGCGGGACGTCGGGCGTGTGATGAATCTGCCGTACGGGGAGGTGGACCGGATCGCGAAGATGGTCCCCTCGACCCTCCACATCACGCTCGAGAAGGCCCTCGAGCAGAGTCCCGACCTGAAGAAACGCTACGACGAGGATCCGCGGGTGCGCGAGCTGGTCGAGACGGGCCGCGTCCTCGAGGGGCTCGCCCGCCACGCCTCGACGCACGCCGCCGGCGTCGTGATCAGCCCGACGCCGCTCGTGGAGAACGTCCCGCTCTACCGCTCGTCCGAAGGGGAAGTGACGACGCAGTGGGACATGTCGTCGGTCGAGACGATCGGCCTGCTCAAGATGGACTTCCTCGGGCTCCGCACGCTGACCGTCCTGCAGGACTGCCTGGAGATGATCGAGAAGCACCACGGCGTCCGCGTCGACCTCGACCTCCTGCCGCTCGAGGACCCGGAGGTCTACGCCCTCTTCGCGCGCGGCGAGACGATCGGCATCTTCCAGTTCGAGTCCTCCGGGATGACGGAGTACCTGCGCAAGCTCAAGCCGGAGTCGCTCGAAGACCTGATTGCGATGAACGCGCTCTACCGTCCCGGCCCGCTGGGGAGCGGGATGATCGACGACTTCATCCAGCGCAAGCAAGGGTCGAAGGCGATCCGCTACGAGCATCCCTGCCTCGAGCCGATCCTGAGGGACACCTACGGCATCATCGTCTATCAGGAGCAGGTGATGCAGATCGCGAGCGCGATGGCCGGCTACTCGCTCGGCGAATCGGATCTCCTGCGCCGCGCCATGGGAAAGAAGAAGCAGGAGATCATGGACGAGCAGGGCGCGATCTTCGTCGAGAGGTCGGTCGCCCGCGGGATCCCGGCCGACACGGCGCGCAAGGTCTTCGAGAAGATGGCGTACTTCGCCGGCTACGGGTTCAACAAGAGCCACAGCGCCGGCTACGCCCTGGTCGCGTTCCATACCGCCTGGCTGAAGGCGCATTACCCGGCGGAGTTCCTCGCCGCTTCGCTCACCTCGGAGATGTCGGACAAGGATCGCGTGATGATCCTGCAGGCGGAGGCGCGGCGGCTCTCGATCCAGGTCCTGCCGCCCGACGTCAACGTCTCGGAGAGCTGCTTCAGCGTCCAGAACGGCGCGATTCGCTTCGGGCTCGAAGCGGTCAAGGGGGTCGGGCACCAGGCGGTCGAAGCGATTCTCGAGGCGCGAAGCTGTGGGTCGTTCACCTCCCTCTACGACTTCTGCGAACGGGTCGACCCAGCGCGCGTCAATCGCAAATGCATCGAGAACCTGATACAGGCAGGGGCGCTGGACGCGCTCGGCGGCCATCGCGCGCAGCAGCTCGAGTCGATCCCGTCGGCGGTCGAGCACGGCGCGCGCCTGCGCCGCGAGCGGGAGATGGGGCAGGCCTCGCTCTTCGGGGGCCCCTCCGAAGCGCCGCCTCCGCCGCCGGCGCTCGCTGACGTTCCCGAATGGCCCCGCCTCCACCTGCTCGCCCGAGAGAAGGACGCGCTGGGCTTCTACGTCTCGGGACATCCGCTCGAGGAGATCCGTTCGGTCCTTTCGCGCTTGGGCGTCGTCCCGATCCAGAAGATCGAAGTCCTGCGGGACAACGAAACGATCCTCTCCGCCGGAATCCCGACGCAGATCCGCAAGAGCGTCGACAAGCGAGGCAATCCGATCGCCTTCTTCGTCCTCGAGGACGACACCGGGACGATCGAGTGCCTCGTCTTCAGCGACGCCTTCCAGGCGTACGGCTCCCACCTCGATGGCGAGCCGCGCCTGCTCGTCCGGGGGAAGATCTCCACCCGCGAGGAAGAGAAGCCGAAACTCCGCGTGGAGGAGATCCAGGCGATCGACCAGCTTCGCGGCGAGGGGAAGCTCACGCTGCACCTTGCCATGCCGGCCCGGACGACCGACGAGGATCTCGAGTCGATCCTGGCCACGCTGGACCGCTATCCGGGCTCCTCCCCCGTCTGGCTCCACGTCGATCCGCTCGGCCTCGAAGGCGTCCAGATCCGCCTTCGGGAGCGCGGGGTGGAGATCCGGGATCTGCTCCTCGCGCCCCTGGAGGCGCAGCTCGGGGCTTCCTCCGTCCGGCTGACGATCGGCGAGCCTCGCGCCACGCGGAGCCAGGAGATCTTCGGCACGAACGGCTTCTCCCGGCGGGAGGCATCCGTGCTGGACGACCGGATGGCCGTCCAGTAACATAAGGACGAGCCGCCCGGAGGACCTGAATTCTTTTGAAGGAACTTTTCGCCGACCTTCACATCCACACGCACTGCTCGGACGGTTTCCACTCCCCGCGTGAGGTCGTAGAGATGGCTGCCAACGCGGGACTTGCGGGCCTTTCGATCACGGATCACGACACGGTCGACGGCCTCGAGGAAGGCTCCCGCGAGGCGCGCCGCCTCGGCCTCCGGTTCCTCAACGGAGTCGAGATGTCGGTCGCCTGCTGCGGGCAGGATTTCCACCTGCTCGGGTACGACTTCGACCCGACCGATCCCGGGCTCCTTTCGCTGCTCCGCGAGGCTGGGGAAGGGCGGATCCGGCGCGCGAAGCGGATCTTGAACCGCCTCCACTCGCTCGGCGTAGATCTGCCTTTCGAGCAGGTCAGCCGCCGGTCGCTCCGGCCGGCGGGAATCGGCAGGCCGCACGTCGCCCAGGCGCTCCTCGAGGAAGGCTGGGTACGTTCGGTGCCGGAGGCATTTGCGCGCTATCTTGGAAGCCGTGCCCCGGCCTATGTTCCCAAGGATCCGGTGGACCCGCCTCGGGCCCTGCGGGTCCTGAGGCGGGCGGGGGGCGTCGCGGTTCTCGCGCATCCGGCGAGCTACCGCCTCCATGGCGCCTGGGACCTGTTCGTCAGAGAGGGTCTCCAGGGACTCGAAACGGAGACGGGAGGGCGGGACGCCGAGCGGGCCGCTTCGCTCCGCAGGCTCGCCGACCGGTTCGGACTGGCAAGGACCGGCGGTTCGGACTTCCATGGATCCGGGATCTCCGAGATCCCGGTCGGCGGGGCGCGGGTCGACATCCGCGTCCTCGATGACCTGGCCGCGCGAAAGGGTTGAACACGAGATGTCCTCGATCCCGACGACTCCGAGAAAGAAGGGGATCCCCTTCCGCTTCCTGATCGGCTTCGTGCTGATCGCCCTCGCGATCGGCTTGTTCGTCGCGCGCGGCGCGAAGAAGTCGATGGTCTACTACGTGACCGTCTCCGAACTCCTCGCGCAGCCCCGCAACTCCGAAGGGCTCCGCGTCACCGGGACCGTCGTGCCGGGAACGATCCAGCGCGACGATCTCGTCCTGCGCTTCGAGATGACCGACGGGACGAAGGCCCTGCCGGTCGAGTACAAGGGGATCGTCCCGGACACCTTCGGCGAGAAGGGGGAGGTCGTGGTCGAGGGGGCCTACCATGCGGGCGGATCCTTCGAAGCGAACTTCCTCATGGCGAAGTGCCCGTCGAAGTACGAGATGAGTCCCGACGAGGAGATGCCGGCCAACATGCCACGTTCCGGCAAGACGAGCTAGCCTTCCGCGGCGGACGATCGCGGCGATTGGCGATTCTGGACGGCAGGACGACGACACACCGAGACAGAGGACCGGGCCGGCCCGCGCAGGCGGCGCGGACAGGGGTTTTCCATACATGATCCAGATCGGCTTCTACTCGGTCTACGTGGCGCTCGCCGCCACGGCGATCGCCGGAGTGCTGGGAGCGCTCGCGACCTGGCGGCATCGCAGCGACTATGCGCAGGCGGCACGCAACGCCGTCCTCGTGGCTACGGGATTCACGACGGCCGCGATCGCGGGACTCCTCTACGCAATCGTGATCGGCGACTACCAGCTCCAGTACGTGTGGACGAACAGCGAGCGCGCAATGCCGCTCTTCTACAAGCTCGGGGCGCTGTGGGGCGGGCAGGCGGGCAGCCTCCTCTTCTGGGTTTGGCTGCTGAGCCTCTACTCGGTCGCCGTGCTGATCCGGCACCGCAACGACTCGGACGAGCTGATCGCGCCGGTGCTGACGGTGCTGATGGTGATCCAGGGATTCTTCCTCACGCTGAGCGGCTTCGTCGCCAGCCCGTTCGCCCGGGCGGACGTGATCCCGCCCGATGGAAGGGGACTGAACCCCCTGCTGCAGCATCCTCTCATGACGATCCACCCGCCCACGCTCTACCTGGGCTTCGTCGGGCTCGCAGTGCCGTTCGCCTTCGCGATCGCCGCGCTCGTCACCGGGCGGCTCGGCGACGAATGGATCAAGAAGGCGCGGGTGTGGGCGATTCTCGCCTGGCTCTTCCTCGCCGCCGGCAACGTGCTCGGGGCGCGATGGGCATACGTCGAGCTCGGTTGGGGCGGCTACTGGGCCTGGGACCCGGTCGAGAACGCGGCCTTCATGCCCTGGCTCGCCGCCACCGCCTACCTGCACTCGGTCATGATCCAGGAGCGGCGCGGGATGCTGAAGGTCTGGAACATGTTCCTGATCCTCACGGCGTTCCTGCTCGTGATCGTCGGCACCTTCATCACTCGCAGCGGGATGGTCACCTCGGTCCATTCCTTTGCGAAGAGCGCGATCGGGCCCTGGTTCGCCGGCTTCCTGACCTTCATCGCTGTCGGCTCGTTGCTGCTGCTGCTGTGGAGGCGGCCGCTGCTGAAGAGCGAGAACTCGCTCGACTCCTTCCTCTCGCGTGAAGCGGGGTTCCTGCTGAACAACCTGATCCTGCTCGGCGGGGCCTTCACGGTGCTCCTCGGCGTCTTCTTCCCGATGGTCTCCGAGGCGATCCGGAACGTGAAGGTGAGCCTGGGGCCGCCGTACTTCAACGCGATCATGACTCCGATCGGACTCGGCCTCCTGCTGTTGGTCGGCATCGGCCCCTTGATCGCGTGGAAGCGGATGTCAGGCAGCCGGCTCGCGCGCGACCTCGCCGTTCCGCTCACCCTCGGCGTGATCGCCGCCGCGATCCTGATCGCCTTCGGCGTGCGGCATTCCTACGCCTTGGTGACGCTTTCGCTCGCGCTCTTCGTTCTCGCGTCGATCGTCGTCGAGTTTGCCCGCGGGATCCGCGCCCGCCGGCGCAGCGCGGGCGAGTCCGTTCCGGTCGCCTTCGGCAAGCTGATCTGGAAGGCGCCGCGGCGCTACGGCGGCTACATCGTCCATGTCGGAGTCGTGCTCGTCTTTGTCGGGTTCGCCGGCTCGGCGTTCGTGGGGCAGTGGGAGCATACGGTCCGGCCTGGCGACCGCTTCCAGGCGGGCGGCTACGATCTCACGTTCCGGGGCTTGAAGGAATCGAACGCCCCCGGGATCGAGACGGTCCGCGCCGACGTGCTGGTCACGCGGGACGGCCATAACCTGGCGGTCCTCTTCCCGCACCGCAACTGGTACGAGAAGGCGGAGCAGCTCTCGACGGAGGTTGCGATCTACTCGACCTGGACGCACGATCTCTACGTCGTGCTCGCCGGGCTCGACGGGCAGGGGGAGGCAAGCTTCAAGGTCTACTTGAACCCCCTGGTGAGCTGGTTCTGGTGGGGTGGGATCGTGATCTGTCTCGGAGGGATTCTCGTCCTCTTGCCGAGGCGGCGGACTGCCGCGGCGTAGCGCTTCCGGTCGAACCGGGGAGGTGGGGTGTTGGTCCTGTCGATCGTGATTCTCGTGCTGCTCGTGCTCGGGGCGCTGGCGTTCATCGCCGCGCCCCTGCTTCGTGAGCAGCGAGGCGCCCGGCGGCGCGAGGAGGAGCGCCAGCAGGCGCTCGGCGCGAAGCAGCGGGCGATCCAGCTGATCCGCGATCTCGACCTCGACCGCCAGACGGGGAAGGTCGAGGAGGCGGATTGGCAGGAGCAGCGAGCCGCGCTGGAGGCCGTCGCCATCGAGGCGATGCGCCGCCTCGATGCGATCGGCGGAGGGGACGAGGGGGACGATCCGATCGAGCGGGCGATCCGCGAGGAGCGGGAAAAGCTCCGGAGGAGGGGGGCGTGAGGGGCGCGAGGACGATCGTGACGAGGCGGGCCGCCGCTCTCGCGCTCGCTCTCGTGACGGCGCTTGCGATCCTCGGCGGGATGGACGCGCACCCGGCCGAAGCGGCACGCATCGTCGGCAGCGTCTATACCGCGGAGAGCGAGGACTCTCTCGCGAGGTCGACTCCGATCACGCTGATCTATCGCTCCGCCACCGACTCGCTCCAGCATCGCTCCGGCGTCACCGACGCGAACGGGCACTTCCACTTCCTCGATCTGCCGGCCGACACCTCGGTCTCCTACGTCGTGGCGATCGACCACGCCGGGCAGGAATTCCTCTCCTCTCCCATCCGCTTCCAGCCCGGCCAGGAGGAGATCGTCTTCAATCTGATGCTCTCCAGGGAGGAGCCGGCGGCGGAGGGGGACCTGCCGTCAGGACACCCACCGGTCGGCGCCCAGCCTCCGCCGATGACGAAGCCGGTTCGCCAGCCGGCGATGAGCACGATCCTCGTCGTCCTGTGGCTCGTTCTCCTCTTCGTCGGCATCGGCTATCTGACGAGGAGGACCGCCGCGGGACCGGGCGAGGGGGCCGCGCTCCGCTCGCCTCAGGTGCGCTATTTCGTTCGTGAGATCGCGAACCTCGACATCGCGCATGCGGACGGGGTGATCCCGGCCGAGGAGTACCGGAAGAAGCGCGAGGATCTCGAGACGCGCCTCCGCGCTCTTCTCCAGCCGAAGGGCGAGCGAGCAGGTGTGGCGCGCGGCGGCGCGTCGGTCCGACAAGGCGGAGCGGAGCCGGGTCGCCACGGAGGAGAGACTTCCGAGGGGGGCGCGGCGCGACAGGGAACCGGGACGGAATCGGGAGGACGGGCGGGACGTTGAGTTCGGGGGACGCGGCCGCAGCGCCTCTCCTGCAGGTCGAAAGCCTCACGAAGGACTACGGCGGGCCTCCGGTGCTCCGCGCAGTCTCCTTCTCGCTCGCGCGCGGAGAGGGGCTCGTCTTGCTCGGTCCCAACGGCGCGGGGAAGTCGACCCTGCTTCGCGTCCTTGCCGGCCTGCATCATCCGGGGGGCGGAGCGATCCGGATCGAAGGACGGCAGGCATCGTTCCGCGAGGCGGCCGTCCGGCGAGGAATCGGCTTCGTCTCGCACGAGACGTACCTCTACGATCCGCTGACCGCCCGCGAAAACCTCCGGTTCTTCGGCAGCCTCTACGGCATCCACGATCGAGAGCGGATCGACCGCGCCCTGGCCGACGCGGGGCTCGCCCGCTTCGCGGACCGTCCGGTGGGCAGCTTCTCGCGCGGCATGGCGCAGCGGCTCACCCTCGCGCGCGCCCGCCTGCATCGGCCTCCCTTGTGGCTGCTCGACGAGCCGTTCACCGGCCTCGATCCGGTCGCCGCGAAGGAACTGGAGGAGACGTTGCGCTCCTTCCGTCTCGGGGGAGGGGCGTTCCTGATGGCGACGCACGACCTTGCGCACGTTCCGGGCGTCGGCACGCGCCTGTTGATCCTGCGCCTCGGGCGGATCGTGCACGAGGAGCCGCTCGACGAGGCCGACTCGCGGCTCCTGGAGGAGCTGTACCGCCTGCACGCCGGCGCCGGCATCGCCGGAGGCGGAGCATGAGGGACTACACCTCGGTCGTCCTCGCGATCGTCCGCAAGGACATCCTGACCGAGTGGCGCACGCGGGAGGCGGCAGGCTCGATGGCCCTCTTCTCGCTTCTCGTGGTCGTGATCTTCGGCTTCTGCTTCGAGACGAGGAAGGTCGATCTCGACGCGACCGCTCCGGGGATGCTCTGGACCGCCTTCAGCTTCTCGGGCGTGCTCGGGCTGGGCCACTCCTTCTCGTCGGAGCGGCACCGGGGGGGCTTGCAGGCGCTCGCCCTCGCCCCGATCGATCGCAGCGCGATCTTCCTCGGCAAGATGCTCGGCAACCTCGTGCTCCTGTCGGTCGTCGAAGCGATCACGATTCCCGTCTTCTCGGTGCTGCTGCACGTCCCGGTCGCGGGTTGTCTGCCGGAACTCGCGTTGGTAACGTTCACGGCGACGATCGGGTTCACGGCGGTCGGCACGCTCCTCTCCGCGCTGGCGACGAGCAGCCGGATGCGCGAGATGCTCCTGCCGATCCTGCTCTACCCGATCTGGATCCCGATTCTCCTGGCGGCGGTTCGGGCGACGGGCGGGGTGCTGAACGGCCAGTCGCTGCTCGAGGTCGGGGGATGGATGCGTCTGATCCTCGGGTTCGACCTGATCTTCGTCACCGCGGGGATCCTCCTCTTCGATCAGATCCTGGAGGAATGAGAGGACTCGATGCGCTACGTACCGCGTTTCTCGCGGCCGCTCGACCTGCTCGCGCTCCTGCTCGTCGGGATCGCCTTGTACATGGCGTACTTTCACGCCCCGATGGAGCGAACGATGGGGGACGTGCAACGGATCTTCTACTTCCACGTCCCTTCCGCAATGATGGCGTTCCTCGGATTCGGGATCGTGTTCGTCGGCTCGGTCGGCTTCCTCGCCACCGGCAGCCGCCGCTTCGACGGTCTCGCGCAATCGGCGGCGGAGATCGGGCTCCTCTTCTGCACGATCACGCTGCTGACCGGTCCCGTCTGGGCGCGCTCGGCCTGGGGCGTGTGGTGGACGTGGGACGCCCGGCTCTCGACGACGTTGATCCTCTGGCTGATCTACGTCGCCTACCTGATGCTGCGCAGCTACATGGGCGGGGACGTGCGGATGCGACGCTTCTCCGCGGTCCTCGGGATCCTGGGTGCCCTCGACGTCCCGATCGTCTATTTCTCCGTCAAGTGGTGGAGGACGCAGCATCCGACGACCTTCATCACGGAGCGGGGGGCGCTGCACCCGGCGATGGCGCAGAGCCTCCGTGTCGCGATGCTCGCGATCTTCGTCCTCTTCCTCGCCCTGCTCTGGAAGCGGATCGGCCTCGAGCGGCTGCGGGAGGCTCGCGATCTGCTCCGTGCATCGGTCGAAGCGAGAGAATCGGAACCTGCGGGAAGCGATCTCCCGCGAGGAGGTACCCGTTGACCGCGACCGTGTCGAATCGTGCGGGACGGCCGCTTCTGCTGCGGCTCGCGATCCTCTGCCTGTCCCTATCCTTGCCGCTCGCCTCGTGTCTCGCGGCGCTCGCCGCAGAGCCCTCGATCTGCCGGGCGGAGATCGCGGCGGCGAGCGAGGCGAGTGTTCCGATGCTCGCCCAGGCGGAATCGGGCGGCGCTCCGCCCGCGCAGCAGATGGCGCCGGAGAGCGACGCGCCGGGCGGCAATGCCGTGCAGCAGTCCGCCAGGCCCTCGCCCGCGGAGGAGCACCGGATCTCGCGCAGCCGCTTCCATTACCTGATGCTCGGCTACGGGCTGATCTGGGTCTGCCTGGCGGTCTACCTCTTCAGCCTGAACGGACGCGTCGGAAAGGTCGGTCGCGAGATCGAGGAGCTGAAGGCGAGGCTCGAGGAGGCGCAGCGCCGGTCATCACGTCCTTGAACGGCCGGCGGGTAGGGTGAGGGTGCTGGTGAGGACGGTGGGACGGGTGGCGGCGGAGTCAGCGCGCCGCTCGCCGCGGCGGACGGCGGACCGGCCGGCGACGGACGCGCGACCGGGCGCGCTGCCACAGCCGCCGGAGAAGCCGGCCGAGGACGCGGTCGACGCGCGACTCGCGCTGACGGTCGATGTGCAGGTAGAGGTCGCGGACGGTCTCGGACAGGCGGCGATTGTTCTCCTCGATCCGACGGATCGTCTTTCGCTCGCCGAGGAGCAGAGGGTTGCCGGTGTGGACGGAGTTGTAGAGCTGCACGAGGCTGTCGAGGGACCGGCGAGTCAGGGAGAGGCGTCCGATCTCGCGCGTGTCGAGATACCACGTCTCGGTCCTCTCGTCGTAGCCGACCTGATCCAGATTGCGGAGTTCGTCGTTGTCCATGCGCCGCTCCAGGCCCTTTCTCACGAAGCCTGACCTGCGGGACCGGGAAGGTCAACTCGGGCGCCTGTTCGGTCCCGCCCGTCGATCTTCCCTGGCAAGCGCCTTGCCCGCCCGTCCCCTCGCACTCGCCGTCGTCTGTGGTCTGGCCTTCGTCCTGACGCTCGCCATCCCTGCCCGCGCGCGCCCGGCCGAACCCGAAACCGTCGCCTACACGACCGCTGACGGGTTCCGCGTCGTCGCTCGGTATTATCGGCCGGCCGCGCCTGCTTCTTTCGCCGCCGTGATCCTTCCCGATCCGGCGGAAGGCAAGGAGGCCTGGTCCTTCCTCGCCGACACTCTGCTCGCGCTCGGGTACCACGTCCTCGTGCCCGACCTTCGGGGCACCGGAGAGTCGGCGCTGCGGCGCGGCGTGCGCCGCGATCGCTCGCGCTTCACGGCCGCGGAGATCGCGGATGCCGGCCTTGACGCCGCCGCGGCCCTTCACTACTTTCGTGACTTGCCTGCGACCTCGATCCGTGGCGTCGCCTGGATCGGATCCGGCGCCGGGAACGCTGCCCTTCTTCACGCTGATCTCGGCGGGCCCGAGCGCGCGGTCCGCATCCTCGTCTCTCCCCGGATCGAAGACACCGAGGTGTCGCCCCTCCGCTCGGAGGGACCGCTCCTCGTCGTCGTGGAGAACGACGACCTGCCGGGGATCGAGGCTTCTGCCTCGCTGGTCCCCGGCCATACGGATCGGAGATGTTGGCTGATCGAAGGGGTAGGACGCGGGGCGGAGCTGCTGCGGTCGAGGGGAGATTGGATCTCCACCCTGACCTCGTGGATCGAACGCTCCCTGACATCGGAGTGAAGCTCTCCGCTCGTCACCGCCGGGCCGGCCTCTCCTCCCGCCTTTCCCTCTCTCCACTCGCTCGGGATCTCGCTCCCTCCCCGGCGGCGCGCTTCCACATCGATCGATCCGTCTGCGCCGGCGCGGCCGCCACCCGCTGTCCCGTCACAAGGAGGCTCCTGCGATGAGAAAGCTCGCCGTCCTCGTGCTGGCCCTCGCGCTCGTCCCGCTGGCGTCGCTCTGGCTGTCCTGCGGGGACGACGGCCCCTCGAAGCCGAAGGAGGGGGAGGCGCTGCTCCAGCTCGGCCTGGCCACGCGCACCCTGCCGGACGGACGGGAGCTGCCGCTCCCCGATTCCGTGCAAGTCGAGCTGCGGGACTCGGGTGGCGCCGCGCGCGCGACCGCGGTCGCTTCCTGGCCCTCGGGCGCCGAGACGATGGCGATCTCGATCGCGGTCGAGCCGGGGGAGGGAATGCAGGCGCATGCGCTGGCGATTGGAGGCTTGGACTATGGCGGCGGCTCCGCCGGGCTCTACTACGGCGGCGTCTCGGGGCTCTCGATCGACGCGGGAGGGACGACGCAGGCGGCGCTCGCGCTCGCGCCCGCCGTCGTGCCGCAGCCGGCCGTCGACATCCTCTATGGGGAATCCAGCTACACGATCCGATGGCGGCGCGTGCAGGGAGCGTCCGAATATGCGGTGCGCGAGTTCCAGGGCGCCTCGTTCACCGACACCGCCGTCGGCGACACGCTCCTGGCCCTCGAACTGGGCCGTCCGGCCGGCTTCTCGCGCCTCCTCGGCGCAGGCCCGCTCCATCCGCGCCTCGCCGCCGGCGCGCGAGCTGTGACGAGAGGCGGCAGTAGCGAGGCGGACGGCGCCGGCGCCGGCGCGGAGATCGCCGGCATGGCGGACGGCGCGGCGGCGAACTTCCGCGCCTATCGGGTGCGCGCGCGCCTGCCGCTCGGCTGGGGCGGATTCAGCGACTCCACGCGCATCGATCTCGACTTTCCCCTCGACCTGCCGCGGGTCTTCTCCGTCACCCCGGCCGATGGGGAGACCGGCGTCGCCGACACGGTGCGCATTCGCGTCCGCTTCGACCGGCCGATGGATGCGGGGAGCCTGGCCAGCGCGATCCTCCTCCGCCACGAAGGCGCCGCCGTGCCGGCGGAGGTCGTGTCGATCGAGCCGGGGGACGAGGCGCGCGTCGATCCGGAGGAGCCGCTGCTGCGCGGCGAGACCTACCGGCTCGAGGTGACGTCGGAGGCCCGGGATTCACAGGGGCGCCCGATCGATCAGGATCCGCAGGCGGCCGGTCTTCAGGGCTTCTTCTCCGAGTTTTCCGTGGAGAGCTACGATCCTCTGCGCGTCGTCTCCTCCCGTCCGAGCCCCGGCGACACGATCGCCGTCACCGCCTCTCCGCGCGTCCGCTTCCAGCGCGCGATCCGTCCCGAAACGCTCGATGGCGACAGCTTCCGCCTGCTGCGCGGCGAGGAGCCGGTCGCCGCCGAGATCCATGCCCTGAGCGACGTCGACTACGAGATCGATCCGGTCGACGCGCTCGTCTACGGAGGCGTCTACACCGTGCGGGTCGAAACGAGCGTGCTCGATCTGCAGCGTGGCGAGCCGCTCGATCAGGATCCGCTCGTTCCGGGACTGCAACCGTTCGTGCTCGGCTTCCGCAGCGAGGCGCAGCCGCGCGGCCCGCGAGTCGATCAGACGACGCCGGTCTGCGACGAAGAGAACGGCTCGGTCGACGAGAACCGGATCTCCGTCGAGTTCGACCGCGCGGTCGACCCGGCGACCCTCGACCGCGGGCTCCGATTCTTCCGAAACCTGAACGGCACCTGGTTCCAGATCACGGGAACCAAGGCGCTCTCGAACGGGGGACTCCTCGCCACATTCGCGCCGACGACCCCGCTCGAGCGCGACCGGCTCTACAAGATCGAAGCGATCTCCGGACCCGAGGGGATCTACGACGTGACCGGCATCCCGTTCGATCAGGATCCCTACGAAGCCGGGTACCAGGACTTCACCTGCACGTTCCGAACGGAGCAGAACGTGCGCGTCGAGGCGATCGATCCGCCGGCGGAGGCGAACGGCGTCGATCCGCGACCCGACGTCACCGTCACCTTCAGCCTGCCGGTCGTCCCGTCGTCGGTGAACGAGACGAGCGTCGGCCTCTTCGGGACCAACGGGTTGCGCGTCGCCGACTCGCTTTGGGTGTCGAGCGACAGCCTGCGCGCGACGCTCCGTCCCCGCGCGCCGCTCCAGAACTACGAGTACTACACGCTCCGTGCGGGGTACGGGATCGTGACCCCTCGCGGCGGCGAGTTCGATCAGGACTGGAACACGGCCGGCCATCAGGGATTCACCAGCCGCTTTCGCACGATCCACGAGACGGTCGCGCCCTTCGTCGCCTCTTCGGTCCCCGATTCGGGCGCGGCCGGCGTCTCGGTCGGTTCGCAGGTGCGCGTCGTCTTCAGCGAGCCCGTGCGCGAAGAGCTGCTCGAGGCCTATTTCTACGTGACGCAGGGATCGACGGGACCGAAGGTCTCCGGGGCCACCGCGCTGAGCGCCGATCAGATCACTGCGTCGTTCACTCCGTCCTCCCCGCTCGCCTACGACGCGACCTACTGCATCCACGTCGACATCCTGCTCACCGATCTCTTCGGCAACGGGATCGACCAGGACCCCGACACGCCCGGCAAGCAGCCGTTCTTCGCCTGCTTCACGACCCAACCGGAGCAGCAGCGCCCTCAGGTCGTATCGGTGACGCCGCTGGACGGCGCCCGCGAGGTCGACGTCGCGCCGGAGATCCTCCTCGACTTCAGCGAGTCGATGGACACCGCGAGCGTTCGCACCGCGTTCCGGGTCGAGACGGGCGGAGCGGCCCACGAAGGCTCGCTGCTCTTCTCCAACTCGCAGCGGCATCTCCGGTGGACCCCGCGCGAGCATCTGCTCTACGGAACGCTCTACCGCGTCGTGGTCGACACGACGGCGGTCGACCTCGCCGGGAACCCGCTCGATCAGGATCCGGGAGGAGCCCCCAACCCATTCGACAGCGTCTTCTGGACCGAGGGCGACTCGATCGCCCCGCGGCTGCTCTCGACCGATCCGGCGGACGGCGCGACGGCGGTCGCCGTCACCGTGTCACCGCTCCTCGTCTGGGACGAACCGCTCGACCCGGCGAGCGTCACGCCGGAGTCGGTCGCGTTGCGCGACTCGCTCGGCGCCGCCGTCCCCGCCGCGCGCGAGCTTTCGCCCGACGGTAGACAGGTCACGATCGTCCCCGACGACTCGCTCGCCTACGAGACGCTCTACACGATCGTGGTCACGCCGGCCGTCACCGATACCGCCGGCAACGCCTTCGACGCCGATCCCGACTCGCTCGGCGGCCAGAGCTTCGCGGCCAGCTTCCGCACCGATCGCGAAAGGATCGCGCCGCGCGTTCTGCGCATGACGCTCGACGGCGATCCTCCCCCCGTCGACACCGGCATCCGGATCGACTTCTCGGAGCCGGTCGACTCGGCGAGCGCGCTCGCCCCGGAGCACTTCCGTCTGATGTCGGAAGCGGACACGCTCGAGGGCAGCCGCCTCTTCACGGCGGACCATCGTTCCGTGATCCTCGATCCGGCGGACGATCTGGAGTACCAGACGACCTACAGCGTGATCGTCGAGGGGGTGGTCGACGAGAAAGGGAACCTGCTCGATCAGGATCCGGATCTGCCGGGGGAGCAGCCGTTTTCCGACACGTTCACGACGGCCCCGCCGCCGATCGCGCCCCCGCACGTGATGAGCGTGAGCCCGGCGAGCGGCTCGCTCGATCAGCATCCGAGCGAAATGCGGATCACCTTCAGCGTCCCGATGGATCCCTCGACCTTCACCCCGAGCAACCCGGCGGTGCTGCATGACGGGGCGCACGTCGGCGAGATCGCGACGGCCGACAGCATCACCTGGACCTTCACGCCGGCCGACTCCCTGCACAACGGCGTCTATATCTGGACGGCGCAGACGAGCCTGAAGGACATCTATGGCCGCAGCCTCGACCAGGACGCGGAGAGTCCGGGCCTGCAGCCGTACTCCGGATGGTTCGAGGTCGGCAAGCGGCCGGTCGTGACGCTCCAGGGGCTCTGCATCGACGCGGACAGCGCCGCGGTCGAGTTGAGCGGGACGGCGGAAGGCGGGGAGCCGGACGTCGCGATCGCGGGGGTGCAGTGGATCTGGGAGGACGGCCTGCCCCCCGAGGAGGGTGACCTTCCTGCCGGCGGCGTCGTCACGCGGGAACACCTCTACGACTGCGTCGGTATCGCGGGCTGCGACGGGTTCGACAACGACGGCGACGGCCTGGCCGACGGCGACGATCCGGAGTGCAACGAGAGCTTCCGGGTGATCCTGCAGGTGGTGGACGAGTTCGGTCTCTCCGCCGCGGACACGGCGGGCGTCTCGTTCTGCGGCTTCCGCGTCGCTTCGTCCTCGCCGGCGGACGGCGCGACCGACGTGGACACGACGGCGGCGATCACCGTCCTCTTGACGCGCGCCTGCAATCCGGCCTCGGCCGACACGAGCGTCTTTCTGAAGCTCGGGGCCGACACGATCGACGCCGCCATCTCCGTCGATCCGGAGGCCCGCGAGATCACGCTCGACCCGAGCGCCGACCTCCTCCCCGACACGGTCTACACGATCGAGGTGACGAGCGGCCTGATCGCTGCGACCGGCGGCCCACTCGATCAGGCCTGCGAGCCCGGAGCGCAGGGGTATCTCGCCGCGTTCCGCACGCTCGGCCGGCGCGGCAAGGACGTGGCCTTCCCTCCGCTCGACGATCACCTTCCCGGAGGCGATCGCCTGTCGCTCGATCCGCCGCTCCGGCGCTGAGGCGCTGAGACCCTGATGGCCGGACAGCCGGAGAGCCGGAGAGCCGGGATGGTAGGAAGAAGGACCCCGGGACTGCGCCGGGGTCCTTCGCTACGGACGCGGGAGGGACCGCCGCCCTCCCGCACGGTTCGTGGACGACGCGCTACTTGAGGATCGTCATGCGCCGGCTCTGCTCGAAGGCGCCGGCCTTCAGACGATAGAAGTAGACGCCCGATCCCACCGCGCGACCCTGATCGTCCAGGCCGTTCCAGAGGACCGTGTGCGTTCCGGCCATCATCGGACCGTCCTGAAGGACGCGGATCAGGCGGCCGGCGGCGTCGTACACCTCGAGACGAGCGTCGCCGCCGTTGGAGAGCGTGAACTGGATCTTCGTCACCGGATTGAACGGGTTCGGCTCGTTCTGCGCGAGGGCCGGACGCATCGAGAGCCCGCCCTCCTCGGCGCCGGCGACGTTCGGCTGGAAGCTCTCGATCGTGAAGTCGTCGACCGCCGCCTCGACGAGGCCGCCCGCTCCCTGATCGCAAGCCCGGAACCGGACCTTCATGTTGTTCGTGAGGTCGAGAGCCGCGCTCAGCTCGACCGAAGACCTCTGCCAGCTCGCCGCGTTGCCCGGGATCTGCTCGAGCGGAACCCAGGTCGCGCCGCCGTCGGAGGAACCGTCGATCTGGAAGTTGTCGTCGACGCTGACGTACTGGCCGAACCAGCGCCAGTAGGTGACGAAGCCGCGCTCGGCGCCGGAGAGGTCGAAGGCCGGGCTGGTCAGCGTGGTGCAGCCGTTGTCGACGTCGTTCGTCGTCGGATTGTCCCCGGGGTTGGCGTTGCCGGTGACGAAGCAGATGTGGCCGGGAGCCGGCGTGTGGTCGTTCTCCGGCTGGACCGGCGCGCCATTGTAGACCGTGCCGACCGGATCGTCGCGGACCCAGAGGCCGCTGACTGCGTCATCGCCGGGAGCCGACAGGCTCCACCCGCCGTCGATCTCCGCGTCGTCGAAGAGGACCGACTGCGTGATCAGGATCGTGTAGTACGACGCCGGAGCGTCCGCCGGGGAGCTGGAGGTGAGACCGGCGCCATCCTGAGCCCACACGTAGAAGTCGATCGTGGAGCCGGCCGCCTGTCCCGGGATGTCGCCGCTGTAGCTGAGCCCGCTCGTCATCGCGACCGGAACCCACTCGCCTCCGTTGACCCGGTAGTAGATCTGCGCCGACGCGACCGTGCTCGGGTCGGTGATGGCCGCGCGAATCGTGTACGGGCCGACCGTGTCGGTGCTGGTCTTCGGATCGCTGACGTTGGTGATCGCCGGTCCGGCGTTGTCGACGAGAGCGAAGTCCTGGACGACCGGAGCGCCGCTGATCAGCGTGACCTGGGTCGACTGCGTCTCGAATCCCGGATAACTCGCCTCGATCGTGTAGGTGTCGGCCTGCGCCGTCCCCTCGTAGTAACCGGTCTGGTCGGTCGTGAAGACGGAGCCCGCCTCGACCAGACGCACCTCCGCCTGGAAGAGCGGGGTGTTCTGGTAGCTGCCGTTCCGCACGTGGCCGTTGATCTGCGCGTTGCCGGCGAGCACGGCGCTCACCGCCGCATAGGCATCGACGAAGCCCCAGCCGTAGGTGTTGTCCTCGCCGGTGGTGCCTTCGTCGCGCGACGTCTCCATCAGGATCTGCTTGACCTCGTCGACGGAGAGGTTCGGGTTCGCCTGCCGCATGAGGCCGACGACTCCGGCGATGTGCGGGCCGGCCATCGAGGTGCCATCCCAGTTGGCGCTGTAGCCGCCGCCCGGGATCGAGGAGTAGACATGGACGCCGGGCGCCATGATCTCCGGCTTGATCTTCAGCTCGGGCGGGACGTTGCAGCCCGTCGGCCCGCGGCTCGAGAAGCCCGCGACCGGGTAGGGCCACTGGTAGTTCGTCGCGTCGACGGCGCCGACCGAGAAGGTGTTGTAGGGAGTGGCGGCACGGTCGGCCGGCGAGCCGATCGACGTCCCGCCCGGCCCCTCGTTGCCCGCCGACCAGGTCGTCACGACGCCGGCCGCTTCGCAATTGTCGATCGCGGCCCACCACCGCGAGTCGCAATCGGTGTAGCCGTAGCCGAACCACTCGGCGATACGCCACGAGTTCTGCACGACGTCCGGAACGTCCTCGATCGTGTTCGGGTTGCCGTCCGGATCGGAGAGCCACTGGAGGCAGGTGAGGATGTCGCTGTCGAAGCCGGGGCCGACACCCTGGTTGATCGCGTTCGTCGCGATCCACTGGGCGCCCCACGCCACGCCGACGGTGTCGACCGTCGCCACGCCGAGGCCGGTGATCGTCCCCATCACGTGGGTGCCGTGGCCGTACGTGTCGGTCGGGAAGGTGGTGCCGGTGCCGAGGACGTCGAGCCAGCACTCCTGCCACGG
>JBHGAY010000045.1:0-25070 GCA_041946735.1 Candidatus Eiseniibacteriota bacterium | reverse complement strand
TTGTCAGCTGGCCGGACCGTTCGGACGGACAGCGAGGGCGCTTCGTCCGCCGGTCAGGCTCCCTCGCCCCCTCTCGCAGGGCGATCGGATCGGCGAGCGCCTCGCTCCGCACGCTGTCGAAGCCCCTCCGGCGCGCCGGACAGGCGGCGCCGTCCTCTGTGCGCCCTGCGGCGCTCGGCGAGACCGGGCGCCCGTCCTCCAAAAACTCCGCGCAAGTCCTCGAGGACTTCTCCGCACTTTCTGCGGGACGGTCGGTCCGCCCTGCCGGCACCGAGCGCGCGCCGCCTGGGACGCCTGCTCGCCCGGCCGCCCGGCCGTCGGGCTCCGCTGCCCTCACAACATCCCGTCGATGCACCATGCGACGGCCGGCGGTGACATGCACACAAGACAGTAGGACGACGCGCGGCGCCATCCGCGACCGTCGCCTCCGCGTGCGCGGGTCTCGCTGCGCGAATTTGACATGTCAAATAGTCGCACCCATACCCTGCCGCGCCTCGCGCGACGCGCGTCCATCCGGCAACAATTGCCGCCCGTTGGGATCGCCAGGTAGTAGATGAGATCCTTCCCCGCCCCCGCCGCTTCCCGCCCCACTTGCCATCGCATCCGGAGTACAATCCTCAGCGGACGAATCCCCGCGTTCACGTTCCCGATGGGCGTGGACGAGGCCGCGCGCGATGTCCGCATGCCCGCGATGCCCGCGATGCCTCCCCCGTCCCGCCCCGTGTCAGTCGTGCGAGGGAGGGAATCATGCGAGCCCCTGAAGGTTCTGAAGCGCCACCGAGGCCGATACCGTCCGCCGTGCCTCTCCGGCTGCTCTCGATGCTCACCGTAGTCTCGTTTCTTGCCGCCGCCGCCCTCGGCATCTTTGCCGCCCTGGGCATCTTCGCGACACCCGCGGACGCCCAGACGAGCGGACCGGTCCTCGCCTGGGGAGACCAGATCATCCCCGAGCCGTCCGCCCTCGAGGGGGTCGTTGGCATCATGGCGGGATGGGAATACAACATGGCCATCCGGCCCGACGGGAGCATCGTCCCGTGGGGCAACGCCGGCCACGGTACCTGCCACATCCCGGCACCCAACATCGACTTCGTTCAAGTCAGCGGCGAGTGTCATTGCCTTGGCCTGAGGTCTGACGGATCGATCACCGCATGGGGATGGAACGACTACGGACAGTGCGACGTCCCCGAGCCGAATGCCGACTTCGTGGCGGTCGCAGCGGGACTGCATCACAGTGTCGCCTTGAGATCCGACGGCACCGTCGTCGCCTGGGGACAGAACCTCGACGGCGAGTGCGACGTCCCGGAGCCCAACGCCGGCTTCGTCGCGATCTCCGCCGGCTTGTGCGTCAGCGCGGCGCTCCGGTACAACGGCAGGATCGTCGCCTGGGGAGAGAACGGCCTCGGCCAGTGCAACGTCCCCGCACCCAATGCCGACTTCGTCGCGGTCTCCACCAACGGTTACCACGCGCTGGGCCTGAAGTCCGACGGTAGGATCATCGCATGGGGATCAAACTCCCATGGACAGTGCGACGTCCCCGAACCGAACGACGACTTTGTCGCGGTCGCCGCCGGCTACCGGCACAGCCTGGGTCTGAAGTCGGACGGATCAATCGTCGCTTGGGGAGATAACATCTACGGCCAATACAACATCCCTGACCCCAACGAGGACTATGTCGCGATCGCTGCGGGCTACCTGCAAAGCGTCGGCTTGAAGTCCGACGGAACCGTCGTCGCGTTGGATCGAAGCCTGGTCGTCCCGAACGAGGGATTCGTCGCCGTGGCCTCAGGCCAAGACTACACGCTCGGCCTCAAGGAGGACGGCAGCTTGCGCGCGTGGGGGAAGTGCACTCTCCCGTCCTCCAACGCGGACTTCGTTGCGATCAGCGCCGGCGAAAATCACACCCTCGCACTGAAGTCCGACGGTTCGATCCTCGCCTGGGGATCGAACTACCACGGCGAGATCGACGTCCCCCCGCCCAACGCCGGCTTCACGGCCATCGCCGCCGGCTGGGACCACTGCCTCGCCGTCCGTTCCGGCGGGACCGTCGCGTGTTGGGGAGAGAACAACTATGGCCAGTCGGACCCGCCAGTGCCGAACGAGGGCTTCGTCGCGGTCGCCGGCGGGAGACTCCACAGCCTCGGACTCAAGTCGGACGGCTCGATCGTCGGGTGGGGCCTGAACAACGTCGGCCAGTGCGACGTGCCCGAGCCCAACACCGACTTTGTCGCGGCTGCCGCCGGCTGGTGGCACAGCCTGGGTCTCAAGTCCGACGGGACGATCGTCTGCTGGGGCTCGAACGATCAGGGCCAGTGCGACATCCCGGAGCCGAACGCCGACTTCGTCGCGATCTCGGCGGGCATGTTCTACACGTTGGGACTGAAGTCGGACGGAACGCTCGCCTGCTGGGGATCCCACACGTTCGGAGAATGCGACATTCCGGAGCCGAACGCCGACTGGCTCGCGATCGGAGCGGGGAAAGACTCGCACAGCGCTGCCGTGCGGAGGGTGGCGCCGACCGCCGTGCAGATCACCGACGCGACGGCCGAGGTGCGCGAGCGCGAGGTGCGCCTGCGTTGGGCGGTCGCCGGGGATCTCGCGGGCGCGTCGTTCCATGTCTATCGCGCGGAGCCGGGCGGCGCATTGCCCGGGGATCGCCTGACGACCGAGCCGCTGACCTCACGCGACGGTGCGTTCGAGTTCCTCGACGCGACGGTCCGATCGAACCACGACTACGAGTACCGGCTGGGAATGCTGCGGGGCGCCGGCGGGCCGGAGATCGTGCGGACGGTTCCCGTGCACGTCGGGCGGCTCGCGCACCCACTCGCGATCCACGCGGTGCGGCCGCAGCCTCTGCGGGCGACGGCGGGCCCAGCGACGATCGACCTCGAGATGCCGGAGCGCGGGCATGCTTCGCTCGATCTCGTCGACGTATCGGGGCGCCGCGTGGCGCGCGTCTTCGAGGGGGAGCTGGACGAAGGCTCGCACTCGCTGTCGATCGACCTGCGGCAAGGCAACGGCGGCGGGCCGTGGCGCGTGCCGGCGGGGTCCTACTACATCATTCTGCGCTTCGACGGGCGCGCCGAGTCGCGGCGTATCTTGATCCTGTCGTAGAAGATCGCTGACATCGGAGCGGAGCCGCCGAAGGCTGAAGGCCCGGCGGCTCCGCGCTCCTATCCCCGCCTATTCCTCTGTCCTCCGTCCTCGCTGCCCTCCATCGGCTTTCCCTGCGTCTTCCCTGCGTCTTCCCTCCGTCTTCGCTCCGTCCCCCTTCCGTCCTGCCTGCGTTCGGGGGGGCGTCAACGCCTGTCACGGGGGGGACCGTAGCCTTCGCGTTGTCACGACACCTTGTGGTTCGGCAGGCCGGCGCTTCCGGGATTAGGCGCTTCCACGCTCCGGCGCTCTCGCGGTCCCCTGCGCACCGGCCACCGAAGAGAGGCACCCATGAAACGCACCCGGCCCGTCCTCTACATTTTCGTGGTTCTCCTCTGCGGACTCGCGCAATCGCTCCCTCTCTGGGATGGGGACCAGACCGCGGTCCCCGGCGTCGACACGAAGTGCATACGCATTCAGGCGTCTCACCCGCTGCTCTCCACTCACATGTGGGGTGGCAGCAAGCCGGCGCTGGTCCCGCTCGCGTATAAGATCCTCGGCTGCGATCCCCGCCGCATCCTGCTCGCCCAGACCCTGTTCTCGATCATGGCTTGGGGTAGTCTCGCCATCGCCGCCGCGCTCGCGATACGCAGCCTGCCGGTCGCGCTGCTCGCGCTGCTCCTGCTCCTTGGCATCGGCACGAGCGGTCCTATCTCCTCGTGGAACGGGATGATGCTCACCGAGTCGTTCTCCCTCTCCTTGCTCGCGTCCTTCGCGGCCGCCTCGCTCTGGCTCGTGCGGCGCCCCGGGCTTGCGCCGTCGATCGCGCTCGTTCTCCCCGGCGCCGGGCTAGCTTTAGCGAGGGATACCAACGCTTATGCGCTTCTCCTACTTGGCATGCTCCTCCTCCCGCTCGCGCTCCGGCGCGCCGCCAAGCCGCGCCGGCGACTCCTCTACCTCGCGCTCGCCGCGTCATTCGTCGCGATCTGGTTCGGGAGCCTACGGTCCGCCGATGTGGGAAAGCGATGGCTGGTCCCCTTCTACAACGTCGTTTGCGAGCGAGTCCTGACGGACCCGCACGCCGCCGCCCACTTCCAGCTCGCCGGGATGCCGTGGACCGACTCCGTGCGAGGTCTGGCCGGGAAGGGACCGTTCGGCGACGAGGAGGAACTGGGCGAGGGGGCGGAGATCGCCGCCTTCTGCGACTGGGCGCGCGATCACGGGCGCCGGACGTACGCGCGCTTCCTCCTCGCGCACCCGGGCTACTCCCTCCTCGATCCTCCGCTGCGATTCTGGCAACGGACTTCGAGTCGCATCGACAAGGCGCCGGCGGGCTTCCGATCGGGACTGGTGGACAAGGCGGAGTTCATCCTGAATCGCCCGATCTCCCTCCTCCCGTTCCTCGTGGTCTTCCTTGCTGTCGTCGTCGAGGCGGTCTGGCTGGCGATCCGCAGGAGAAGGACGCATCTCTGGGTACCGATCTTGATGCTGGCCCTCGCGCCTCCGCAGATCCTCCTCGTCTGGCACGGAGACGCCTGCGAGGTCGGACGCCACTCGATCGGCGCGCTCGTCCAGGTGGCCGTCGGCCTCCCCTTGCTCCTGCTCTTCGTCGCCGACTACCTCCCCTGGTCGATCCGGAGGACGGCGCGACGGTGGAGCTAGGACGGCGGGTCACGCGGCGACCGGACAGGAATCATAAGGAAGCCGTCTGCGGTGCGCGTCGAGCCATTCGCGAGGCTTCATCTTCATCTCGACCGGCCCCCACGACCCCACGTCTTTCGGGCACGAACGGCATTACCGAACATTAACGTGACGGTCCTCGATCTGCTCTGTATCTCGGGTCCGCCCTCGCCGACGATACGGACGCACGACGCGTAGGGCGGACGCGACACCGGAATGCCGGCCCCACCGCGACGCCGGGCCGGCAGGTCGTGGTCCAAGCCGCCTTCACGCACGAGCACTCAAGCGAGCAGCGCAGCCGATCGCAAGCTGACAACTACGGTAACTGGCCGTCGGCGCCACAGGGTGGCGGGCCGACCGAGAAGGGGAAGAAGATGATGAACCGTCCTGATAGAGCCTCTCGCGCTCTCTGCACGCCGGGATTCGCACCCACACGTAGTCGAGCCGCATCCTCGACCAGAGGCCTCCTCGCCATCGTGGCCTTCGCGGCGCTCGCTGCGACCGCCGCGCTCAGCACGCCGGCGCTCGCCGACCCGCCCGCGCTCTCCGAGCAGCGCTGCCTGCCCGGCGACGCCGCGCAGGTCACGGCGGTCGACGTGCAGGACCAGGCGCGCATCGCGGCCGGCGGTCCCGGCTACCTCGTGGTCTGGGAAGATCGCCGCTCGGTTCTGAGCGGCTACATCAACACCGCCTACGAGCCGCTTACCGGCAACGAGACCGACATCTATGCGATGCGGCTGGATCCGGCGGGCGTGCCGCTCGACGCGGGTCCACTCCTCGTCTGCCAGCAGGGACGCAACCAGACGAAGCCCGAGGTCGCTTGGAACGAGGCGGCTCAAGCATGGCTCGTCGTGTGGACCACGGAGCGTCCGGACTGGTACTTCTTCGAGGACGTCGTCGGCGCGCGCGTCTCGGCCGGCGGGCAGGTCCTCGATGCGGAGCCGATCGTCCTCCGGCCCGAGAACAACGATCCCGCGAACGACTACGCGGAGTATCCGACGGTGGTCAGCGACGGGCAGCAGTGGGTGGTCGCCTGGGTGGACATCCTCTGGCAGGGACAGACCGGGCGGCCGAAGATCGCTGCGAAGCGCGTCGATGCGAACGGCACGATCCTCGACGCGAACTCGATCACCCTCTACCAGCATCCGGACAACGTCTTCGGACCGATCTACCCGCACCTCGCCTGGGGCGGCGATCAGTGGCTTGTCGTCTGGGAACGCGCCGGCTTCTACGACATCTACGGGAAGCGTGTGTCCCTCTCGCTCACCGGCATCGGATCGGAGTTCATCATCACCGACTTCGGCTACCGCCCGTGCGTGGCGTCCGACGGCACCGACTTCCTCGTGACGTCTCGGTACAACAAGGTCCATCGCGTCACGCACGACGGGGTCTCGCTCGATCCCAACGGCATCGCGCTCAGTTCTCCCGAGGGACAGGACGTTCGCGGCCTCGACGTCGCCTGGAGCGGCTCCGAGTGGCGTGTCGTCAACTCGGGCGGCACGGTCTTTCACACCGTGATCTGGCTCTCGCGCATCTCCACCTCCGGGCAGATCCTCGGGACGAGCGCGGTCCAGGAGACCGGACAGAACCAGTACCGCCCCGCGATCGCCTGCGCCGGCGACGGATCGTCGCAGGTCGCCTGGGGCGAGCGGCACACCAACCTCGACTACCTCGAGAACGTCCGCTCGTCGTACGTGGACGCGGCGGGCAACGGGTCTCCCGTTCAGGATCTGAGCAACGGGCTGCGGCGCCAGACCCACGTGCAGTTCGCGCGCAACGGCAACGAGGTGCTCGCGGTCTTCGTCTCCCAGGGCGGCGGCACGACCCGGATCCTCGCGCAGCGGGTCGATGCGAGCGGCAATCCGATCGACGCGGAGCCGGTCGAGGTCGCCAGCGCGGTCGAGACGATGCGCTACCCGCCCGCCGTCACCTGGAATGGAACGTACTACCTGGTCGTCTGGGCGCAGGGAGGGTCGGTCCTCGGCCGCCGTCTGAACGCCGGCGCGGCGCCGGTCGATCCGGCGCCCGTCACGCTCCTGACCGACTCGGCGAGCGCTCCCGCCGTCGGTGCGGTGGGATCATCCGTCCTGCTCGCCTACACCTTCACATTCAGCGGAGACCAGAACTATCTGAAAGGTGTGCGGGTGGATCTGTCGAACATGTCGTTGATCGGCTCTCCGGCGCAGATCGGCCCGGGATTCGTGATCCCCGGGGTTCGCATCGCCGACTTCGGCGGACGCTTCTTCGTCGTCTACGAGGACCAAGGGAATCACGACGTCGTCTCTTCGGTCATCACCGGCGTCTTCGTCGGAGTGGACGGTCTCGCGCAGCCGTCGATCCAGATCAGCCCCACCTTCGATGAGGACATGCCCGGCCTCGCGGTCTCAGGCACCGGCGCTCAGGCGCTCGTTACCTGGTCGAACCAGAACACGTATCCAACCTCGGCGATCGAAGGGCGGATCGTGAATGCGGACGGCAGCTTCGCGACGGCGCCATTCGTGATCGCGGATGCCGCGGGGGAGCAGCTTTTCACGACGGCGGCGTGGAACGGCGAGCAGTACGTCACGGCGTGGGTCGACTACCGCTACGTGACGGGCGTCGAGCAACTCCGTGGAGACATCTTCGCGGCTCGCATCGACGCGAGCGGCTCCGTGCTCGATCCGGGCGGATTCCCGGTGACCGACGGTCCCCTGCCGGAAGACCTTCCGCAGCTCACCAGCGGCGGCGCCGGCAAGGCGATCCTCGCGTACACGAAGATGCACGGGCCAGGAGGCCCGGAGGTCCAGCGGATCGGCTATCGGGTCATCGGAGCCGACGTGGCCAGCGTGGGAGATCCGCATGGTGCCGGTTTTGCCGCCTGGACGTTGGGGCCCGTGCCGTTCCGCGACCGGCTGAGCCTCTCGCTCTCTGGTGCGGGGTCCGCGAGCCCGGCCGCCCGCGTAGAGATCTTCTCGGCGAGTGGCCGGCGCGTCGTCGTCGCTCCGTTTCAGTCCGACCACGCGCCCGCTGGCTTCACCTGGGATGGGCGCGATGGACTCGGCCGCGAAGTCCCCGCCGGCGCCTACTTCGTGCGCGTGGTCGATGCAGGCCGGACGCTCTATAGCGGCCGCACGGTGAAGGTCGATTAGGCGATCCCCCGCGGGGGGATCGAGATGCCTGAGAGGCCGATCGCGGCGGATGACGCTGCGATCGGCCTCTGTGTTATGGTCGAGGCGCAGGACCTAACGCAGGAGGAAAGATGACCCGCGAAGTCATTCTCCGTCAGGTAGGCGGCTCGATTGGAGCCACGCTCCCAAAGGACATGGCCGATCGCCTGCACCTCGCCGTCGGGGATCGAGTGCTCGCGGTGGAGACCGACCGCGGAATTCTGCTCACTCCGTACGATCCGTCCGTCGAGCGGGCTCTGGCAATCGCCGCAAAGGGAGCCAGAAAGTACCGCAATGCCCTGCGAGAGCTGGCCAAGTAAGTCGTGCCACTTGGACCTACTCAGTCCCGCCGTGACATGGTGTCCCGTGCCTGCAACGTCGAGGGGTCTCCGGGCTTGCCGAGCCGCGCGGGCAGGGCCCGAGGGCCTCGCGCCGCCGTTCCTTCGCGCGAGCGAGGACCGCGCGCCGCGCCGCCGTCCCGTCCGCCGAGCGGCGCGCGGCCCCTCTATGTGTGTGGGGGGGGGTGAAGGAACGCCTTGCCCCCCGCCCCTCTGAGGGATCCGTCAACTCGCGGCGGGGAGCGCCGAGGTCCCGCCCCGAGGAACGTGCTCGCCGCGCGGGTACCATCGTCTGGCCGGTACAGCGGTCCTTCACGCGAGCGAGCCCGAGGCCCGAGCCTCCGTGTCCCGTCTTCCTCAGGCGAGGGCCGGTTCCGAGGGCGGGAGCCTCGGCGGCGGCGCCCGCCGCTCCCCGAATGGGGCAGCAGAGGACGCTGCAGAGGGAGCAGCAGAATCACTCCTTACCGGCTATCATCGGCGCCGTGGCCTTCCACGACGCAACTCTCTGCCGGCCTCGACTCCGGCCGCGGCATCGGCAGGCGGCGGTCCATCAGTTCCTCGCCTTCCTGCCGCTGACGCCGCTGCCGCTGGCCCTGCTCCCGCTGCTGCTACTGGCGCTCCTTCCGATCGGAACCTCTTGCTCGAGCAACGGCAACCTGCCTCGCACCGGCTCCGGCACCGGCACCGGCACTAGCACCGGCGTCAGTCCCGCCCCCGCCTGGCTCTCCACCGCCTCCGACGCCGCGCTGCTCGACTCGGTCGCCGTACGGACCTTCCGCTGGTTCTGGGACCACGCCGACTCGACGACCTACCTGACGCCCGACCGCTGGCCGACCCGCTCGTTCGCCAGCATCTCCGCCACCGGCTTCGCGCTCACTGCCTACTGCATCGGCGCCGAGCGAGGCTGGGTGACCCGTGAGCAAGCAGCCGCCCGGACGCTCGCAACGCTTCGCTTCCTCCGCGACGCCCGCCAGGACTCGCTCTCCTCCGACGCGATCGGCTTCCGCGGCTTCTACTATCACTTCCTCGAGCCGTCGACCGGCGCCCGGTTCCGCGACGTCGAGCTGTCGACCCAGGACACCGCGCTGCTCTTGGCCGGCGTCCTCTTCTGCGAGTCGTACTTCGACGGCGCTCCGAACTCTGCCGGGACGTCCCCGTCCGCCCCCTCCTCCTCCACCGCCGCCACCACTGCCTCCGCCACCGAAGACTCCATCCGCTCCATCGCCGAGGCGCTCTACGCCCGCGCCGACTGGCAATGGGCCCAGCCCCGTCCGCCGTCGATCTGCCACGGTTACGATCCCGAGAATGGCTTCCTTCCCTACGACTGGCGCGGGTACAACGAGGCGATGCTGACCTATCTGCTCGCGCTCGGATCGCCGAGCCATCCGGTCGGCGCCGACGCCTGGGACGTCTGGACGAGCAACTACCGCTGGGGGACGTTTCAGGGCTACGAGCAGCTCGGCTTCGCCCCGCTCTTCGGCCATCAGTACACGCACGTCTGGATCGACTTCCGCGGCATCCAGGACCGGCCGATGCGCGAGCGCGGCCTCGACTACTTCGAGAACTCGCGCCGCGCCGCGCTGTCGCAGCAGCGCTACGCGATCGAGAATCCCAGCCGCTTCGCCGGCTATGGCGAACATTTCTGGGGACTGACAGCGTGCGACGGCCCGCTGGAGGGGACGGTGACAATCGACGGACGCCCGCGCGAGTTCCACACCTACTGGGCGCGCGGCGCCTCGTTCACGGTCATCGACGACGACGGGACGGTCTGCCCGTCGGCCGCCGTGGCATCGATCGCCTTCGCGCCGGAGGCAGTCGTCCCGGCGATCCGGGAGATGATCTCCCGCTACGGCGACCACGTCTTCTCGACCTACGGCTTCCTCGACGCGGTGAACCCGACGCTGAACATTCCGGCCGACACGCAGCACGGGCGCGTCGTCCCCGGCGTCGGCTGGTTTGACACCGACTACCTCGGGATCGACCAGGGGCCGATCCTCGCGATGATCGAGAATCACCGCAGCGGCCTCGTCTGGCGGACGATGCAGCGCAATCCGCACGTCATCCGCGGCCTCCGCGCCGCCGGCTTCTCGGGCGGATGGCTCGGCTCCCCCGCGCCGGAGGCGCCGCGATGAAGCACGTCCCGGCCGCTCGGCTCGACTCGCTCTGCGCGCTCCTCGTCCTCCTCTGCGCTGGCCTCCTCCCCGGCTGCTCCCCTTCGCGCGGCGGCGAGACCGTCACCCTCCGCTTCTGGGCGATGGGGCGCGAGGGCGAGGTCGTCCAGGAGCTGACGCGCGCGTTCGAGCGAGAGAATCCCGGGATCCGGGTCGAGGTGCAGCAGATCCCGTGGTCCGCCGCGCACGAGAAGCTCCTGACCTCCTACGTCGGCCGCTCGACGCCCGACCTCGCGCAGCTCGGCAACACCTGGGTGCCGGAGTTCTCCGCGATCGGCGCGATCGAGCCGCTCGACTCCTGGCTCGCCCGCACGACGTCGCTCGGTCCATCCTTCACATTCCCCGGCATCTGGGACACGAACGTGATCGACGGCATGCCCTACGGCATCCCGTGGTACGTCGACACGCGCCTGCTCTTCTATCGCGCCGACCTCCTCCGCGAGGCCGGCTACGACTCGATGCCGGGCGATTGGGCCGGATGGCGGGCGGCAATGGAAGCGATCCGCCGCGCGTCGGGCGGCAAGACCTACGGGATCTTCCTGCCGATCAACGAATGGGCGCAGCCCGCGATCCTCGGGCTGCAGGCAGGCTCGCCGCTCCTCGCCGACAACGCGACCCGCGGAGCCTTCTCGGAGCCGCCGTTCCGCCGCGCCTTCGCCTTCTACGTCGGCCTGTTCAAGGACGAGCTGTCGCCCCCGGTCACGAACAACGAGATCGCGAACATGTACCAGGAGTTCGGGCGCGGCACCTTCGCGATGGTGATCACCGGCCCCTGGAACCTGGGCGAGTTCGCGCGCCGCCTGCCTCCCGAGCAACAGGACGACTGGACGACCGCGCCGCTCCCCGGGCCGACCGGACCGGCTTCGGGCCTCTCGCTCGCCGGCGGATCGAGCCTGGTCCTCTTTCGCGAGTCGGAGCACAAGGAGGAGGCGTGGAAGCTGATCCTCTTCCTCTCCGAGCGCGAGCGGCAGCTCGAGTTTCGCGAGCTGACCGGGGACCTTCCGGCGAATCGCGCCGCATGGGACGATTCCTCGCTCGCGGCCGACCCGCGGCTCGTAGCCTTCCGCGAGCAGCTCCAGCGCGTGACGCCGACGCCGAAGGTGCCGGAGTGGGAGCTGATCGCCTCGCGCCTGGCGATCGAGGCGGAGCGCGCCGTGCGCGGCGGCCCGGACGTCGATCCCGACTCGGTCCTCGCCGGGCTCGACCGGGAGGTGTACCGGATCCTGGAGAAGCGGCGCTCGCTCCTCGCGCATCGCGCCGGCGCCGGCGAGGACCTGCCGTGAGCTGGGGCGCAGAGGACCTGCCGTGAGCAGCAAGCCGGGCGCCGCCCCCCGCGCGGTCACCGAGATCCGCCAGGCGCGCGCCGCGTGGCTTTTCGTGACGCCCGCGCTCGTCCTGCTCCTCGTCTTCTTCTTCCTGCCGGTGATCGCGGGGCTGCTCTTGAGCTTCACCGACTTCGACATCTACGCGATCGGCGATCCCGGAACGGCGCGCTTCGTCGGGCTGCACAATTATGTGGAGCTGTTCCAGCGGCCGGTCTTCTGGAAGGCGCTCGGCAACACGCTCTACTTCGTCGCCGTCGGCGGTCCGCTGTCGGTGCTCGTCTCGCTCGGCGCCGCGCTCCTGCTCTCCGGCAAGTCGGTCCGCCTGCGCAGCCTCTTCCGCACCGTCTTCTTCGTGCCGGTCGTGACGACGCTCGTCGCCGTCGCGATCCTCTGGCGCGCGCTCTACCATCCGCACTACGGCTGGATCAACGCGGCGCTCGGCGTGATCGGCATCCCGCCGGTCGATTGGCTCGGCGATCCGCACTGGTCGATGCCGGCGATCATCCTGCTCGCCGTCTGGCGGAACTTCGGCTACAACATGCTGATCTTCACCGCCGGGCTCGGGTCGATCCCGGAGGAGCTGTACGAGGCGGCGAAGATCGACGGCGCCGGATGGTGTCAGACATTCCGGCACGTGACGCTTCCCGGCCTGGCGCCGACGTTCCTCTTCGTCGCCGTGACGACGATGATCGGCTACTTCCAGATCTTCGCGGAGCCGTACGTGATGACGCAGGGAGGGCCGCTGCAGAGCACCACGACGCTCGTCCTCATGATGTACGAGGAGGGTTTCCGCTGGTGGCGGATGGGGGTCGCCGCGACGATCGCCTTCTTCCTGCTCGTCCTGACCCTGATCGGCACGTTGATTCAGCTCCGCGTCCAGAGGATCCAGCAATGAGCGCGGCCCGCGCCACGCGCAACCGAACGACGGCGGCTCAGCGCTTCCGGACCGCCGCTGTCCACGTCGCGCTCTTCGCGTGCGCGTTCCTCACCCTCGCCCCGCTCGTCTGGATGGTCTCCGCATCGCTGATGCCGGCTGGGGCGGCGAACACCACCCCGCCGCCGATCCTCCCGCCGCGCGTCACGTTCGAACATTACGTCGCGCTCTTCACGCGGCTCGACCTCGCCCGCAACTTCGCGAACAGCGCGATCGTGACCTTGATCGCGACGCTCGCCTCGGTCGGATTCAATTCGATGGCCGGCTACGCGTTCGCCAAGCTCCGCTTTCGCGGCCGCGACAAGATCTTCGGAGGATTGTTGAGCGCCCTCGTCGTCCCCGCCCAGGTCGCGATGCTGCCGCTCTTCCTGCTGCTGCGCGAGATGGGGCTCGTCAACACGCTCGCCGGCGTGCTCGTCCCCTACCTGGCCGGCGTCTTCGCGATCTTCCTGATCCGGCAGTACATGATCGGGCTGCCGGACGACCTGCTGAACGCCGCGCGGATCGACGGCGCCGGGGAGTTCCGGATCTTCTGGTCGGTCGTCCTGCCGGTCGTGCGTCCGATCCTCGTGACGCTCGCCGCTTTCACGTTCCTCAGCGCGTGGAACGACTTCCTCTGGCCGTTGATCGTGTTGAGCGACAGCCGCAACTACACCCTGCCGGTCGCGCTCGCCAACCTCTCCGGCGAGCACGTGCAGGACACGGAGCTGATGATGGCCGGCTCGGTGCTCACGATCCTTCCCGCGCTCGGCGTCTTCCTCGTTTTCCAGAAGGCGTACATCCGCGGGATCCTGTCGGGGAGCGTGAAGGGATGAAGGGGCCGCGCCTCCTGCTCGCGCTCGTAGTCTCGGCGGCGCTCCTCGCGCTCGCCGGCGCCGGCGCCGGCGACGACGCGGACGCCGCGCCGCGCATCCTCGACAGCTTCGATTCGATCGAGGCCTGGTCCGTCCATCCTTCCGACGGCGTGAGCGGCAAGATCTCGAGCGCCGCCGGAGTGGACGGGCGCGCGTTGCGCCTCGACTTTCGCTTCGATGCGGGGGCCGGCTGGGTGATCGTCCGGCGCGCGCTCGACCTCGACCTTCCGGAGAACTACGCCTTCCGCTTCCGCCTGCGCGCGGACGGCGTGCCGGTGAACAATCTCGAGTTCAAGCTGATCGACTCGACCGGCGAGAACGTCTGGTGGTTCGTCCGGCGCGACTTCGAGTTCCCGCGCGACTGGACCGAGCTGTCGGTGAAGAAGCGGCAGATCGGCTTCGCGTGGGGACCGGCGGGAGGCGGGGAGCTGCGCCACGTCGCGGCGCTGGAGATCGCCATCTCGGCGGGTCGCGGCGGCGAAGGGACGATCTGGCTCGACGGCCTCGCGCTGGAGGAGCTTCCGCCGCCCGGCGCGGCGCCGCCGCGGCCGATCGCGAGCGCGACGACGATCGCGCTGCCTCACACTGCCGACCGCGCCGTCGACGGCGATTCGACGACGGCCTGGCGGCCGGCGGCGAGCGATGCGACGCCGGCGCTGACCCTCGACATGCGCGTGGCACGCGAGTACGGCGGCGTCGTCCTCGACTGGGAACCGGGCGGCCAGCCGCGCAGCTACGCGATCGAGACGTCGAGCGACGGCCGGAGCTGGCAGCGCGTCCGCGAGGTGCGCGACAGCGACGGTGGGCGCGATCCGCTCCTGCTGCCGGAGAGCGAGTCGCGCTGGCTGCGCGTGAGAGTCCTCGAGCGCGGGGACGGTCCGACGGGATTGCGCGAGGTTGTGATCGAGCCGCTCGAGTGGGGCGCGACGCCCGAAGCCTTCTACCGGGCGATCGCGAGCGATGCGCGGCGCGGCGACTACCCGCGGGCGATCCTCGGCGAACCGGTGGCGTGGACCGTGATCGGCACCGACCAGGGGGAGCCCGAGGAGGCGCTGCTCGACACCGACGGGCGGCTCGAGACGGGCAAGCGCTCCTTCTCGATCGAGCCGTTCCTCTACGAGGGCGGGAAGCTGATCACCTGGGCGGACGTGGCAGCGACGCCAAGCCTGCCGGACAGCGCCGTCCCCATGCCGCGTGTCCGCTGGGCCGTCCCGGCGCACGAGCTCGATCTGTCGATCGAGACGTTCGCGCTCGATCCCCAGGAGACCGCGCGGCTGACCGGAGCGGACCGGCCTGCTCCCTCCCCCACGGTCGTGGCCCGCTACCGCGTATACAATCGCGCGAGCGCGGAACGTCCCGTCACGCTCTTCCTCGCCGTCCGCCCGTTCCAGGTGAACCCGCCCGTGCAGTTCCTGAACACTCCGGGAGGGACGACGACGATCGGGTCGATCGAGCGTGGCGGCGGCGCCGGCGAGAACACGGTCGTGGTCGACGGCACGCGCGGATTCGCGGCGGTGCCGCCGCCCGAGGCGTTCGGAGCGGCGACGTTCGATCAGGGGGCCATCTCGTCCTGGCTCCGCAAGGGGCAGGTGCCGCCCTCGCCGAGCGCCAGCGACCCATTCGCGCACGCGAGCGCGGCGCTCGCGTGGAACCTCACCGTCCCTGCCGGCGGCGAAACCGAGGTGGACCTGCTCGTTCCGCTCCGCGGCCTGCCGCCTGCTCCCCCGGCCGCCGCGCCGGCCGCCCCGCCGGCCGCCCTCCAGCCGGACAGCGCCGCGATCGCGCGCGCACAGGCGGAGCGCGCCGGAAGGTGGCTCGCGCTGCGCGGCCCGCTCGCGATCGAGGTGCCGGACTCTGCGCGCGACGTCGTCGAGACGATCTGGGCGCAGCTCGGCTGGATCCTGATCAATCGCGACGGAGCGGGGATCCAGCCCGGCTCACGGTCCTACGATCGCTCCTGGATTCGCGACGGCTCGCTCACCGGCACCGCGCTGATCCGGCTCGGCCACCCGGAGATCGCGCGCGAGTTCGCGGAATGGTTCGCGTCGTATCAGTTCGAGGACGGCAAGGTCCCCTGCTGCGTCGATGCGCGCGGAGCCGATCCCGTCCCGGAGCATGACAGTCACGGGGAGCTGGTCTATCTGATCGCGCGCGTCTACGAGGCGACCGGCGACCGCGCGTTCCTCGAGCGGATGTGGCCGCACGTTCAGGCCGCGGCCTCCTATCTGGACCGCCTGCGCGCCGAGCGCCTGACGGCGGAGTGGCGCACGCGCGACGGCGGCATCTTCTACGGAATCCTCCCGCCGTCGATCAGCCACGAGGGGTACTCCGCGAAGCCGATGCACTCCTACTGGGACGACCTCTTCGCCCTCCGCGGCTATCGCGACGCCGCCACGATCGCCTCGATCCTCGGGCGGGACGGTGAGGCGGCCCGCCTTCGCGCGACCGCCCAGCAGTTCGCCGCCGACCTCGCCAACTCGATCCGCGGCTCGATGGCCGCCCATGGAATCGACTACGTGCCCGGCTCGGCCGACCTCGGCGACTTCGACGCGACGTCGACGACGATCGCGCTCGATCCGGTCCAGGCGGGACCCGCAGTCGTGCCCGAGGGCGCGCTGCGCGCGACCTTCGAGCGCTACTGGGACTTCTTCGAGAAGCGCGCGACGGGCGCCGAGAGCTGGGAGGCTTTTACGCCCTACGAGATCCGGAACATGGGAGCGTTCGTCCGTCTCGGATGGCGCGAGCGCGCGCAGGAGCTGCTTCGCTTCCTTCTCGCGCACCGCGAGCCGATCGGATGGCGACAGTGGCCGGAGGTCGTGTGGAACCATCCGGGCGAGGCCCGCTTCGTCGGCGACATGCCGCACACCTGGTGCGGATCGGACTACGTGCGCGCGGCCCTCGATCTCTTCGCCTACGAGAACGAGGCCGATTCCTCGCTCGTCGTCGGCGCCGGCGTCCCGCTCGACTGGCTTCGTGAGGAGCCGGGCGTGCGCGTGCGCAACCTGCCGACATCCTACGGCCCGCTTTCCTACTCGATGAGCGCGCAGGGGGACGGAGTGGCCGTCGAGATCGAGGAAGGAATCCGCGTCCCGCCCGGCGGGATTGTGGTGCGCACGCCGGTCGCCGGGGGCGCGAGTGCGAGCGCCGCGGGCGCCGGCGGCACCGCGGAAGCGCGCGTGACCGACCTTCCGGCGCAGCTCATCCTGCAGGCTCCGTAAGGCTTCCTGCGCGGCCGGCGGCGGGCGGCCTCCCCTTGTCCGCAGGCCTCCCACCGGCCTACTCTCGTTCGTGTCGAGCCGCGCTCCTATCCTCCTCCGCGGCCGATCAGGGAGGTCGCGATGCGGACCCCAACCGTCGACATGAATCCCGAGACGCTCTTGATCGACTTCGGCTACTACCACCTGCGGATGCTCGAGAAGCATCCGGAGCACGCGGACCTGCACGAGAAGTTCCAGCGGGTGCAGGACTATCTCCAAGGCGTCTACGACGAGCACCACATGATGGAGATCCGCGTCGACGTGCTGCACGAGGCGCTGCACGAAGCCTCGAACAACATGCTCGACGACGTGCGGCGTTTCGAGAAGGACCTGCGCAAGCACGTGAATGGCGATCGGGACTGCGACGAGTACCGAAAGTACTTCCCGGTGGACGCGACGCCTCTGAGCAAGCTCAACCCGCCGGCGCGGCTGCGACGCGTGATCGAGATCGCCGAGACATTGTCCGAGGACGAGGACGTGCTGCTGCGCGCGCACGAGATGCTGCTCGGAATGGCGATCGAGTGGCTCCAAGGGGATATCGATGAGTGGGCGAAGGCCGCGAAGACCGAGGAGGCGGACCGGCCCAGGGTCCGCGCCGCGAAGGTCCGCTGGCTCGGCGCCTATCGCCGGAGCTACGTGGAGCTGCAGAAGCGCTACCACGGGCAGCCGGGCGAGGCGGAGCGGTTCTTCTGGAAGGCGCCGAAGCCCGGCAACGGCGGAGGTCCGGTCGACTGGGACGATCCCATCGAAGAAGAGGTGCTCCGTCCGATCGAGCCGCCGATCGACCTCGGCGGGCCGGTGCCTTGATCGCAGGGGGACAGCGTCCCTCGCTCCCCCTCCGAACATCGATCCTCCGAATGCTTGCGCCGCGTCCGCGTAACTCTCGTGTAACTCGCCCCGATCACGATTCCTCCTGCCCCACGGACATTCGACGGTATCCGGCGGCGGGGGCACCGCCAGGGAAGTGACGAAGGAGGAATCTTCCATGGCTCAATGGCGTAGGCGCGGTTCAGGCCGCGGTAGCGAATCCGGGCTCGTCGCGTGGTTGCTCGCGCTTGCAGCGCTCGGCCCGGTTGCGCTCCAGCCCGCTCGCGCACAGACAATCGACTGGGCAGCCGGCAACGGCAACTGGAACGTGGCGGCAAACTGGAACCCGCAGAATGTTCCGAACGCAGCCGGGGAGACGGCTCGCTTTCCGCTGGGCGGCGGCGCGTTCACCATCACGCTCGACACGTCGCCGACGCTGGACGGAATCCTCGGCGAGAATCCCGGCGCCAGCCTGAACCTCGGGGCGGGAACCATCACGGCGCTTCTCGGTCCCGGTATCACGAACGCCGGCACGATCTCCGCCAACGCCGGAACCGCGACGCTGATCGGGAACGTCGTCAACGGGGTGGGGGCGCTGCTTCGGGTCAGTGATGGGTCCATCCTCAATCTGCACGGGCCGTCGGTCGTGAACGACGGCCAGATCGTCATCAACTGGGAGCACACATCCTCGAACGCTCGCCTCGGGATCATGCAGCCGGTCGCCGTGTCGGGAGCCGGGTCCATCGTCTTGCAGTCGCTCACCTCCGACGGGGACGCGAACCTCGAGACGGATACGGGCGCCAGTCTGACGAACGGCGATGCCCATACGATCCAGGGGACCGGGACGGTGAGCGCCGCCGTGGTGAACAATGGCCGGATCGCCGGTGGGGGCAGCCCGGTCGGCCTCACTCTCCTCGGAAGCACGAAGACCAACCAGGGAATCATCGAGACCCTTCCGGCTGGCTTGGTGACGATCCGATGCCCGATCGACCAGGGTCCGGCGGGGCGTATCTCCGGCTCCTCCGGAGGGACGGTGCAGCTGGGCACAGGCGCGGTCATCACCGGAGGGATCCTCGGCAGCAGCGATGGCGGGAAGGTTATCACCGTGGCGAGCACGCCCTACCTCGTCGAAGTCACCAACGAGGGATCGCTCGACCTGGCATCGAACACGTCCACCCGGGCCGGCGGCCCCTTCTTCGCCAATAGCGGAACGGTCCGCATCAACTACACCGGCGCCGCAGGGAACACGCATCTCACGCTCGACGACGGACTCTCGCTAGACGGGTCTGGAGACATCCTGCTGCTGACTGGTGCTGATGCCGCGGACGCGAACCTGGAAGCCGGCGCGACCGCCTGGTGCACACACGGGTCCTCTCACACGATTCACGGCGCCGGGTCCATCTCCGTCTCCCTCACGAACGAGGGGAGGATTGTCGCGGACACGCCGAGCAAGCGGCTCCTGCTGAACATGCCCGGCCTCCGGAACGAGAACGGCACGCTGGCGGCGACCGGCGCGGCAATCCTCGACATCGTCTGCGACAGCCTCTTGCAGTCAGCGGGTGGTCGCATCGTCGCCGACGGCGGGACGGTCCGGCTGACCGGTCCCGCCTCGGTGACGGGCGGGCGCGTCGAGACCACGTCCGGCGGCCAGATCTACACGTATTCCGGGACGGTCGGCGTCGCCGATCTCCATCAGACCGGCGAGTGGATCGCCAAACCGGGGACGACGACCGAGGTCCGCGGGGCGGTCACCAACGACGGGACCATCACCGTGAACGAGGGGACGTCGTCGAACACCCGCGTTCTGGGGCTTGGCTCCTTCCCGGTTCTCGGAAGCGGCTCCCTCGTCCTGCGGGCGGGCGGAAGCCCGGACGACGCCATGCTCACGTCCGCGGCCGGCGCGATCCTCACGAACGGTCCGAATCACACGATCCGCGGGAAGGGACGTGTCGAGGCGGGCCTTCGCAACGAAGGGACGATCCTCGCCGATCAGGGAGGGGTGGGCCTCGTCCTCTCCGGCCAGGACAAGCAGAACCTCGGATGGATCGGCACCGGTGCGGGTGGGATTCTGACCATCGCCTCGTCACTCATCTCGCAGGAAGGATCCGGTCGGATCGTCGCCGAGGACGGTTCGATCGCTGTGAGCGCCGGCAGGATCACCGGCGGGGTCCTCGAGTCGAGCGGGACCGGCGCCATCCGGAACACGGCGAGCGGCTCACGCCTCACCGGCGTACGCAACGAAGCCGATCTGCGGATCGCCCCCAGCACCGTCCTGGCGGCCGCCGGCCCCGCTCTCGAGAACAATCGAACGATCCGGATCAACGACACGGGGGGAAGCGGCAACACCTACCTCACCGCGGAGACGGATCTTCTCGTTTCCGGTTCCGGCGAGATCCTGCTCCGGACCGCCGGCTCGCCCGCGGACGCGAATCTGAGCACGCAGCCCGGCGTCACGCTCACGATCGGCGAGCAGCAGACGATTCGCGGCGAGGGAGAGATCTCCGCCACCTTGACCCACCTCGGCACGATCCTCGGTGACGTGGCGGGCCGGCCGCTCACCCTCACGACGAACGAGAAGTCGAACGAGGGGACGATGCGCGCCGCCTCGGGCGGACGCCTCCTCCTCGCCAGCGGGACATTGACGAACCGCGCGCTCGTAGAGGCCGCGGACAGCTCCTCCGTCCAGGTCTCCGGCGGGACGTTGCACAATCTCGCGGACGTTCGCGCACGCGAAGCGGGAACGTTCCAGGTGCTCAGCGCCGGCATCTGCCGCAACGAGGGACTTCTGATCGCCGAGGACGGCGGGAAGATCCTCCAGACGGGCGGCACGGTCGAGAACACGGGCACTCTCCGGGCCGGAGCGCAGGGGGAAAGCCGCGTCAGCGCGGGCCTCTTCCGCAACACGGAAGGGGCGGTCGAGGCGACGGCCGGCGGCCTGTTCTGGTGCGACGAGCTGGGCCAGCACTTCGCGATCGGGAAGCTGACCGGCGGCGCGTGGCGGGCGATCGGCGCAGGACAGCTTCGGCTCATCGGCGCCAACGTCACGACGCTCGACGCGGAGGTCGTCCTCGACGGGCCCGACGCGCGCATCTGGTCGAACGAAGGGACGATCGAGGCGCTGGCCGGAATGACGGCAATCGGTCCCCAGGGAATCTTCGAGATCCGGGGCGCGCGTGCGGAGACGCGCGCGGGCGCGCTCAGCTCCGCCGGGCAGGTGCGTGTCGCGGCGGGCTCGAGTCTCACCGTGAACGGCGCCTACCGCCAGACGCTCGGGACCGCCGTGGGCTCGATCGACGGAACGCTCAGCTCCCCCGACACGGTGCGGATCGAGAGCGGCGTGCTGCGCGGGGGCGGCCGCATCGCGGGGAACGTGCGCAACTACCACGGAGTCGTGCAGCCGGGAGCGTCGGTCGGGCACCTGACGATCGACGGCATGTTTCAGCAGCAGGGAGCCGGCGAGATCGTGATCGAGCTGGGAGGCACCGACCCTGGCGAGTCCGACCTGCTCGAGATCACCGGCGTCGCCCGCCTCGGCGGGACGTTGCGCCTGCGCGCGGTCGAGGGCTATCAGCCGCACGAAGGGGACACGATCGAGATCCTCCGCTTCGCCTCGAGGATCTCGAGCTTCTCGCAGCTCGCGCTCTGTCCCGCGCCGGGCGTGTGCGGCGAGCTGCTCTGGACCGGCACCTCGCTGTCAGTGGTCCTGCACGTGCTTCCGACCTCGGACGTGCAGGAACCCATCGACGAGGAGAAGCCGGAAGAGCCGGCCGAGCCGGAAGAAACGGCGACGCCCGAGGAGACGGGGACGGAGGCGGCCTCGCTGCCGAGCGAGCTGCGCCTCTTCACTTCGCTGGAGCGCAGCGGCTTCCCCGTCGTGCATCTCGATCTTCCGTTTGCGGCCGAGGTCACGCTGCAGGTGTTCGGCGTCACCGGAAGGCGCATGGCGACTTTGGCGGCCGGCTTGCTCCCGGGCGGGTCCCACAGCTTCCGTTGGGACGGCACCGTTGGCGGAGGTGAGCGCGCGCCCCGCGGGGTCTACTTCTTGAAAGGCTGGATTTGCGCGGAGGGGAGGATGCAGGAGCGGGGGTCGCGCCTGCTCTGGCTGCAGTAGCGCGCGCCTGCTCGTGGCGGACGCGCGGTGGCAGAGGCCTGCGTCGACTTCGCAGAGGCCTCGTTGACTTTTGTCATCGCGCGCACGCCGAAATTCCAGAACACTCCCGCCCGAGCCGATGGACCGAAACGATCGCGAAAGGCGCCGGTCGCGGCTCGGAAAGGAGAGCGCGCAATGTACAATCGTTCGAAGATATTTCCGATCGCCGTCGTTTCGTTCGTGATCGCGACGATCGCCACCGTCGGCGCGTTCCAGGCGATCGCGCAAGGGCCCCCGCCGGGTAGTCCCGGGGGTCCGGGAGGCCCTGGCGGACCGATGCCCGGCACGCCCGGGGGGCCGCCGCTTCCTCCGGCGCGGCACATCCCGGGGATCACCACTCCCGATCAGTTCCCCGGCGCCTGCGTGGACTGCCACGTCAACATGCCCGAGCAGAACCTCGACGTGCGCCTGAGCACGATGATGGGCGCCTGGACGGCGGGCAACGTCGAGCCGCGGCTGATCGAGAAGGCCAAGGCGCACGCTCCCGCGGGCGTCACGATCACGGGGAAGCATCCGTCCGTCCCCGGCTCGTTGAACGAGATCCCGGGAGCCTGCCTGCAATGTCACGGCAAGGACTCGAAGGTCGCGCCGGCCTTCGCGACGATGCTGCACGACATCCATCTGACCGGCGGAGACGACAACCACTTCCTGACCCTCTTCCAGGGGGAATGCACCCACTGCCACAAGCTCGATGCCGCAAACACCTCGTGGTCGATCCCGAACGGGAAGGAGCACTGAGAGCGAGGTCCTCACGTTCCCACCCGGCCGCGGCCCGGCGGCGCGCGCAGCCCCTCCGCGCGCGCCGCCCGCATTTGCCAGGGCCGCCTTCTCCCCGCTGACGCCAAGTTCCGGCGCCGCCTTCTCCCCGCTGACGCCAAGCCCGGCTGCGAGGCAGGACTCGGTTGGCGTATCCTCTCCGCATTCGTCTCCGAGTCCGCTCGCCGCTCGCGCCGCCGGGGCCGCTCGGTCCCGCAGCCAGGAGGAAGGAGTCACGCGATGAGCCTCACCGTCCGGCCCTGCGCCTCGCTCGAAGAGGTGGGCAAGGCGCTCGCCCCCATCGTCCACTACTTCGGAGCCAGGCCGACCGCCGAGGATCTCGACCGCTGGAACAAGCTCCTCGACGTCCGTCGTGTCCACGCCGCGATCGACGGCTCGGCGTATGTCGGAGGCGCGGGCGCCTACACGTTCGAGATGACAGTGCCCGGGGAGCGGACGGTCCGAGCCGCCGGTGTCACGGTCGTCGGCGTGCTCCCGACCCACCGGCGGCGCGGCGTGCTGCGGGCGATGATGCGCGCCCAGCTCGACGACGTGCACGAGCGCGGGGAGCCGGTCGCGTACCTCTGGGCGTCGGAGGAGACGATCTACGGCCGCTTCGGCTACGGGCTCGCGTCGCTCTGCGGAGAGGTGGAGATCCCACGATTGTCGAGCGCCTTCGCGCGTCCGATCGAACGGCGGACCGACGGAGCGATGCTCGAGGAGGACGCGGCGCTCGAGCCGTTCTCCGCGATCTACGAGCGCGTGCGGCCGCACCATCCCGGCATGCCTTCGCGCACGCCTGACTGGTGGCGCGAGCGCCGGCTGTCCGACCCGGAAAGCCGGCGTCGCGGCGGTGGCGTGCTGAACCGAGTCCTTCTGACGAGCGGAGGCGAGCCGCAGGCCTACGCACTCTACCGTCTCAATCAGAACCTCGAGTCGGGCGTATCGAGCGGGCACGTCAACGTCCTCGAGGCGATCGGAGCGACGCCGCAGGCGACCGCGGAGATCTGGCGGCTCCTTCTCGACATCGACTGGGTGGGAAGCATCAAGGCGCATGCCCTGCCGATGGACCATCCGCTCTTCCTCTTGCTCGCGAATCCGCGCCGCATGCGGTTCCGGGTGGGCGATTCCTTGTGGGTGCGGCTCGTCGACGTTGCGGCGGCGTTCGCGTCGCGCTCGATCGGCGGAGGCGATCCGGTCGTTCTCGAGGTCTCCGATCCGTTCTGCCCATGGAACGAGGGACGCTACGCGCTCGGGGAAGGGACGGTGGAGCGCACGCGCGCGGACGCCGACATCTCGCTCGACGTGAACGCGCTCGGATCGGTCTACCTCGGCGGCTTCCGCTTCGCCGATCTGCTGCACGCGGGGAGGATCGTCGAGCTGCGCGAGGGGGCGGCCGCCCGAGCCGATGCCTTGCTCCCGCGCGATCGCGCTCCGTGGTGCCCGGAGATCTTCTAGGAGGAGGAACGGCGGAGGGAGCGATTACGCGGCCGGCTCCGGCGTGGCCGCCGACCGAATGACGTCTCGGTAGAAGAGGGCGCTCGCCTTGGGCGTCCTCTTCTGCGTCTCGAAGTCCACGTGGACGATCCCGAAGCGCATCGAAGTCCCGCAGGTCCACTCGTAGTTGTCGAGCAGTGACCAGACGAAGTAGCCGCGCAGGTCGACGCCGCGGTCGATCGCATCGCACGCCGCCTGCAGATGTTCACGCAGGTAGGCGACGCGGAGCGGGTCGTCGAGGACTCGCGCCACGCCCGCCGAAGGAGGGTCAGGCAGGGCGGCGCCGTTCTCGGTCACGTAGATCGGGACCGGGCCGTAGCGGTCGCGCACCCAGGCGAGCGTCTCGGTCAGTCCCGCCGGGTAGATCTCCCATCCCATGTCGGTGTGTCTCGCGTGGGACTGCCTGACGGGACTGGCGCGCAGCAGCCAGGAGGCGAGAGGCGATCGCGCCTCGCCGTCGTGCCGGACGACCGCGCGGCTGTAGTAGTTGATCCCGAGGAAGTCGAGCGGTTCGTCGACGCCGTGAAGCTCGCGCGCCCCGTATCCCGGCCACGCCTCGCCGAAGATCGACGGCAGCTCTTCCGGGTATCCGCGGCCGAAGAGCGGGTCGAGGTACTGGCGATTCATGTAGGCGTCGGCGCGGGCGGCGGCGGCGCGGTCGAGCTCGGAGTCCGACGCGGGATGCTTCGGCTCCAGGTTGACGACGATGCCGATCTTCCCGGGGTAGCCGCCGCGCCTGTAGGCCCGGACGGCCGCTGCGTGCGCGCGCAGCAGGCCGTGCGAGGCGCGCGGCGCGGCGAAAGGATCGGCCCGCCCCGGCGCATGCACGCCGTGCAGGTAGCCCGCGTCGGCCACGACCCACGGCTCGTTGAGCGTCGCCCAGAACGGGACGCGGTCGCCGAGAGCGCGAAAGACGGTCTCCGCATACTCCGCGAACCATCCCTCGACGTCCGGATTCGTCCAGCCGCCGCGATCGTCGAGCGCGGCCGGAAGGTCCCAGTGATAGAGCGTCGGGAACGGGAGGATGCCGTTCTCGAGCAACCGGTCGACGAGCCGCACGTAGAA
>JBHGAY010000044.1:0-26177 GCA_041946735.1 Candidatus Eiseniibacteriota bacterium | reverse complement strand
TTCCCATGGCTCCCATTCTCCCTCCAAATGGAGCCTCCGGGAATCCCGGGGCGGTTCACGGTGTCTTCTTCGTCCCGGCTCGGGCGTTGGCCTTGGAGAAGCGGCGTGCCAGGGCTGCTGGGGAGGGCCTGCCCAGGTAGGAACAGAAAGAGGAGGTGACGTGACCCTGGATGCCAGAGTGTCCTCCGGAACGACTTGACTAACGCAGCCTGATATTGGGTTTCGTCGGACAGGCCTTCAGGGCTTCCCAGTCTCGGGCGAGACCCGCCGAGGCTCGCCCGGCATAGTCGCGTCAGGCATGGCTTACAGCTTCTTCGGCATCCTCGCGAGGGGTGGCCTCGCGATTCCGAACGCCCGCCTATTTGCAGCTGAATAAGCGACTTGCGAGTTGCACTCAGGTCGGCATCTGGTGGCATGGCTCTTGCCCACCCGAGAGCGGTGACCCGAAAAGGGTGCAGACGTCCCGCTGATGGGAAGATCTACGGAGGTTGTGCCATGCGAGGCAAGTTGGTTGCGATTCTACTCGGAGCCCTGCTCCTTCTCCCCTCTACGTCCGGAGCCTTCTGGACGGAGAACCTTTACGCTTGGTTCGACACCGGTTACGCTGGCGCGACTGGGAACGTGTTCCTTGGTGGCGTCGACAAGGGAAACGTTTACTGGGGCGCGATGAAGATGTTCAGCGACCCAGATGCTACGTACCGGATCGATGACTTCTATTGCGTCGACATCCTTAGCTATCACGCGGATGGGTGGCGAACCTGGACGGTCTACGGAACGTTCGAGTCGCCGATTCCACCGCTCGACGCTCAGGGTTACGCATCCGAATTCGGGCTACGGTGGGCTTCTCAGCTCTACAACACCTATGCTGCCGGCTTCTATGCGACGGACTACACGTCGTTCAAGAGCGAGAGGGCGGCCCTTCAACTGGCCATCTGGGAGGCTCTTTACGACGGCGGGCCTGGGTATGCGTTCGACTTCCAGAATGGGGACTTCTGGGTCAATACTGGCACGAACGCGGGCATCCAGACGATGGCCGCAGGCTACTTGGACACGACAGGGCAAGGAGTTGGCGCGTACTACCATGACGGCCAAGATCTCCTTGGCCATACTCCGGAACCGGCCACTCTCATCCTGACCGCGCTTGGACTGCTCGGCGGAGGACTTGCGAGTCGTCGGCGCCGCAAGAGCTGATCGTCACCCATTCAGCGGGAATGCTCGCGGTTGGAGGGCGGTCGCCGAGACCGCCCTCGTTCTTTGGTCCCTCACAGTCTCCCACTATTGTCCCATCCCATGCGTCGATTGATCGCCAGACGTTAGGTCCGAAAGGTTGAGGCGACATTTTCGGGCGGGGCATTCAACTCAGAGGATCGGCTACGCGGCGCTCCCCCCTAACAGTCTGCCGTAAAAGGCTTAACTCGTATCGGCGTGGTGCCCGACCACTGGCACGGAAGGCGCTCTGCTCTGCCTTGCCCGAGCACGGGCAACACGCGTTGCGCACAGGAGGTACCTATGAAAGCGGTCCTGCTTCTTCTCCTCGTGGGACTTATCGCCTGCGTCCCGCACGCCCAGGCGTTCACTCCCCTCGGTGGTCCGATCGAAGGCAACAGTTGGAGCCAAGCGTTCCGCGAGTACGGAGTGGGTTCGTACGATTTCATGAGGGTTGACTGGATAAGTGGGGGGCGGTTCGAGTCTCCCGCATTTAGTGCTTTTTCTGTTGGTGGATGGTCCCTCGCTTGGGAAGGCCCACTTTGGGCCGCAGCCGAGGCGAGTATCCAAACTACGTCGGACATGACTTTCTACCTGAAATTCCAAGGCAATCCTGCCGACCAGCCCGAGTTCTACTTCTCTGCGTGGCTGGGTGACACTTGGCGTGAAACAGCGAGCGCGAAGTACAATGGGGCATCCTGGATCATCAGCTCTTCAACCTGGAAGCCCGACAATCCGAGGGAAGATCCAGGTGTAGTCCCCGAGCCTCTCACGGTGGTCCTCATCGCGTCCGGGCTCGCCGGCTCGGCTCTGCTGCAGAGGAGAAGGCGAAGCTCGTAGACGCTTCGATAGACGTGGTCTGGGTGTAGAGCGCGGAGACATGATGAAACTCACGACACTCGCGATCGTTCTCTCGACGGTCTGGCTAGCGTTAGCCGCTCAGCCGGCATCCGCCTTCTGCGTCCTCGGGGATCCCGTTGCGCTGGATGGCTGCTGGAGTCAGACGTTCGTACAAGGGAAGCTCGGGGAGCTCGATCACGTTCGCGTGGACTGGATTGCGGGCTCACAGTTCGAGTCGCCGGTATTCTCCAACTTCAGCGATGGAGGTTGGAGCGTCCTTTGGGAGCGGGCAACAGGCGCTGTGAGCTACACATCCAAACCGGGGACCGGGGTGGCATTTGATCTCCTATTCAAAGAGACGCCGTCGGCACCCGTGGACTTCTATCTCACGGCGTTTGCAGGCAACGAGTTGGTGGAGAGCGCGCGGGCAACGTGGAGCGGTGAGAAGTGCGTCTGGCTGATCGTTCCTGACAACTTCAAGCCGGATGCGGAGGATCCCGGTGCAGCCCCTGAGCCTCTGACAGTGGTACTGATTAGCGCTGGACTGGCGGCGTCGAGCCTGGCCGCCAAACGCAAGAAGGCACCCCCAGATTCGAAGCAGTGACGTGCCAGCCTGACAGATCCGCTTTTTGGGTCCTGAGGGGAGTGCCCCTCAGGACCCGCTTTATTGGAAGCCGCCACCCTCCGCCTACCTGTCTACCGAGCGGCCCGCCCGCCTCGCTCGCCTACCTGAAGATCCCGAAGTGCCCCAGCAGCCACCACAAGACGAAGAAAATGATGATCGTCGTGAGACAGCCCCCACCGAGCTTCTTGGCCCCGTAGCCGGCAACCAGACCACGCAGCAGCTTGCTCACGGTCGCCTCCTCCCTGGTCGTGACGCTCGCGCGTCCGGTGGACACCGGAGCGCCGCCCCAAGATCAGAGCATGAAACGCCTCGCGCAAGTTACGCCGAAAAGTCGCCCGCTACGGCGAACAGAGCTGGAGCCCGCGAGCCTAGCCCGTGCGTACGACCTTCGGCGCTGCGTTGGCGGCTGGGCCGCCAGCTGAGCAGCCTCGCCAGCCGAGCTAGCTCCACCAGCCGAGCAGCCGCGCTGGCCGGGAGACACCGACGCCGCCGCACCCCGGCCGCCCCAGCCGCTCCCCCGCCGCTCCTTACAGCGGCACCGCTCCCTCGCCGTTGACGATCCCCCTGCCGTTTCCTATCCTCGTGCTGCTTGCCGTTTCCAGACTTGGCGCAGCGACCGGCGCGCGCGGGCCACACCGCGCCCCGGGCAGGCTGCAGCGGTATCGGATCCGGGTGGACTTGGGGTGAGGAAGGCGGTGGGATCCTGCGGCTCGGGGACGCGCCCCGGGTCACCTCGCATCTCTCTTCCCTCAGCGTCCGCAGCGTTCGTCGCATTCTGATCGGATAGCGAAGTTGATGGCCGGCAGTACCGATCGGCGGTCTCTGCCGGCCCCCGGCCACCCCCTCGGCGCCCAGCCAGGGGATCACCGGGGCAACCCGACGCGGTGAGGGAGGGTGGTTCATGAGCAACATCGGTTCCTACGAAGAGCGCAGGGCCGGATTCGACTGGTCGGTCGCCGAGAGGGAACTCGGCTGGCCCGAGGACGGCATCTACAACATCGCCTACTACTGCGCCGACCGGCACTGCAAGAACGGCCTCGGCGGCAAGCTGGCGCTGATCCACGAGAGCCACACCGGCGAGGTGCGTCGCTACACCTACGACGACCTGCGCTTGCGCACGAACGCCTTCGCCGCGTTCTTCCAGCAGCTCGGCCTGCGCCCCGAGGAGCGCATCTGCCTCTTCATGGACAAGATTCCGGAGCTGTACATCGGCTTCGTGGGCATCCTGAAGATGGGAGGGATCGCGCAGCCGCTCTTCTCCGCCTTTGGCGAGGACTCGCTCTTGACCCGCCTCGCGGACGCCCAGACCTCGGCGGTCGTCACGCAGAAGAAACACGTCCGCAAGGTCCGGAAGATCCTGGCCGAACTGCCCTCGCTCCGGCACATCATCGTCGTCGACGGCGAAGACCTGAAGCTGGCCGATCGCGAGGTCCTCTTCGACATGGAGAAGGCGCCGAAGCCCGACCACTTCCCGATCCATCCGGTCACCAGGGAGACGCCCTCGGTCCTCCACTACACGTCGGGCACGACCGGAAAGCCGAAGGGCGCGGTGCACGTCCACAACTCGATCGTCTCGCAGTTCATCACGACGAAGTGGATCCTCGACCTCCGGGACGACGACATCTACTGGTGCACCGCCGACCCGGGCTGGGTGACCGGCACCTCCTACGGGATCATCGGTCCCTGGGCGTGCGGCGCGACCCAGGTGGTCCTGGACAGCGGCTTCGGCACGGAGAAGTGGTACGAGTTCATCGACCGCTACAAGGTGACCGTCTGGTACTCGGCGCCGACGGCGATCCGCCTGCTGATGCGCGAGGGGACCGAGGTGGTCCGCAAGCACAGCATGGCAAGCCTGCGCCACCTGGCCTCGGTCGGCGAGCCGCTCAACGCCGAGGCGGTCCTCTGGTCGAAGGAGGCGTTCGGCCGGCCGTTCCTCGATACCTACTGGCAGACCGAGACGGGCGCGATGGTCATCACGAACGCCCCCGGGATGCCGGTCAAGCCCGGCTCGATGGGGCGTCCGTTCCCCGGGATCGAGGCGTGCGTGCTCGACCCGACCGTCCACGTTCCGCTCGAGAAGGGGACGGGCAAGGTCGGCCTGATCGCGCTGCGTCCCGGCTGGCCGTCGATGATGCGTGCCTACTGGAACAATCCGACGACCTACGAATCGAAGTTCAAGAACGGCTGGTACATCTGCGGCGACCGGGCGAGCATCGACGCGGACGGCTACTTCTGGTTCGTCGGGCGCGACGACGACGTGATCAACACGGGCGGCCATCTCGTCGGCCCCTTCGAGATCGAGTCGGCGCTGCTCGAGCACGCCGCGGTCGCCGAGTCGGCGGCGGTGGGCAAGCCCGATCCGGTGAACATGGAGGTCGTCAAAGCGTTCGTGGCGCTGAAGCCGGGCTTCAAGCCGAACGCCGATCTCGAGCTCGAGATCATGAACTTCATCCGCAAGAAGCTCTCGCCGCTCGCGATGCCGCAGGAGATCGAGTTCGTCGACTCGCTCCCGAAGACGAGGAGCGGCAAGATCCTGAGGCGCCTGCTGCGCGCGAAGGAATGGAACGAGCCGATCGGCGACATCTCGACCCTCGAGAACGACTGACGACTCGACGGCTGGAATAGAAGGGCGAACGGTCCGAGACCGAACGACAGGAACGCAGGAAAGGACGGAGGACCCGATGGAAGAGATGGAGAAGACGATCCTGGACTACGTGAAGAAGGAGTACCTGGACGACGACGACGACACCGAGGTCGATCTCGACACACCGCTCATCTCGAGCGGCATCGTCGACTCCTTCTCGATGGTCTCGCTGAAGACCTTCCTCGAGAGGAAGTACTCGATTTCGATCCCGGACGCGAAGGCGACTCCGGAAGCGTTCGACTCGGTCAACAAGATCGCGAAGCTGGTGCGGGAGTTCACGAAGGGATAGGGGGACGAGGATGGGCTACAGCCAGAAGGCTCGGGATCACTACCAGTCGATCCTGGGCGGGATCAAGGAGCAGGGGCTTCTGAAGGAAGAGCGGTTCATCCACTCTCCCCAGGACGCGTGGATCGAGGTCGAGTTCCCCGAGGGCGCAAGCCTGAAGCGGGTCATCAATCTGTGCGCGAACAATTACCTCGGCCTCTCGAGCCACCCCGACGTCGTCAAGGCGGCGCACGCCGGCTTGGAGGAGCGCGGCTACGGGATGTCGTCCGTCCGCTTCATCTGCGGGACGCAGGACATCCATCGCACGCTCGAGGACAAGCTCACCGCCTTCCTCGGCACTGAGGACACGATCCTCTTCCCGTCCTGCATGGACGCCAACGGCGGCCTCTTCGAGGCGGTGCTGGGCGAAGAGGACGTGATGATCGCCGACCGTCTCGTCCACGCCTCGATCGTCGACGGGATGCGCCTGTGCAAGGCGCGCCAGGAGACGTACAAGCACTCCGACATGGCGCATCTCGAGGAAAAGCTCCAGCTCACCCAGGATGCGCGGCTTCGCATGATCATCACCGACGGTGTGTTCTCGATGGACGGCGACGTCGCGAAGCTCGACGTGATCTGCGACCTCGCGGAGAAGTACGACGCGATGGTGATGGTCGACGATTCGCACGCGAGCGGTTTCATGGGAAAGACCGGCCGTGGGACGCACGAGCATTGCGGCGTCGTCGGGCGGATCGACGCGATCACGACGACCCTCGGCAAGGGCCTCGGCGGCGCGTCGGGCGGCTGCGTCAGCGGGCGGCGCGAGATCGTCGAGCTGTGCCGGCAGCGGGCGCGTCCCTACCTGTTCTCCAACACGATGCCGCCGGTCATCGTGAGCGCCGCGATCAAGGTGATCGACCTCATCTCGAGCACGACCGAGCGGCGCGACAAGCTCGAGCGCAACACGAACTATTGGCGGAAGGGCGTGAAGGAGATCGGCCTCGACATCAAGGACGGCGATTCGCCGATCGTCCCGATCATGCTCTACAACGCCAAGCTCGCCGCCGACGTCGCGCGCGACGTCTACGCCGAGGGGATCTATGTCATCGGCTTCTTCTTCCCGGTCGTGCCGAAGGGGCAGGCGCGCATCCGCACGCAGCTCTCTGCGGCGCACGAGATCGAGCATCTCGACCGCGCGCTCGAGGCATTCAAGAAGGTCGGCGCGAAGTACGGGATCCTCGGCAAGGGGAAGAAGGAGATCATCGAGATGTACGGGCAGTAGGGCGGTCAGGCGGGCTCACCTCCGCTGCGTAGAGACGCGGGGCGCGCCGAGGATAGTGTCGGCGCGCCCCGTCCCTCTTTAGGCGATTGGTTTCCGGTCCGACCTGCTACCTGCGGGCACGCCTCCGCAGACGGGCGATGCCGACGGAACTCATGAGGCCGAATCCCAGAAGCATCAGGGAGCCGGGCTCCGGGACGGTCCGAAGCTCGAGATCGCTATACTCCCAGTCCCCATACTCCTGATCTCCACTCCGATACCGCACTTCGCCTGTGGCAAAAGTCTGGGCTCCGAGGACGGTCTGGCGGAGGGCGTCGATGTCGTCCTGGTTCGCCTCGTTGTAGGGGTTCAGATCGGTCGTGAACGGCAGCGCCTCGTTGTCCGTCGCCCACCAGGCAAAGCCGAGGGACCCGATGACGCCGTCGTGGTCGCCGTCATCGTAGTTCTCCCAACCCGTCGGACTCGGCTGCGACCATCCGGCCTCCGCGTCGGCCAGGATCCAGTTGCCGCTCGCGTCGACGGTCCAGTCCTCACCATCCCAGTCGATCACCCAGCGCACCTCGAAGCGATTGTCGAGGTTCTCCACCCTCTCCCCAGGGAGCCAGTAGATCCAGTGGATCCGCTTCCCGAGGTCGCCCGTGCTGTAGACGATCTCATCGTAGGGATCGTAGTAGTGCGTGCCCGGGTAGGTCCCCGTTCGCATGTCCACGAAGGTGCCTGCGACGACGTCGGCCTTTGCCTGTTCCCACCAGGGCGCCCAAGCGCCCGATCCGTGCATGTTGGGAGCCGAATCGGCGTTGAGAGTCAGCGCCGAGGCCGGGGTGACGGCCAGCGCGGCCGCCAGCAGGAGCATGACGATCTTCATGCGAGCACCTCCTTGGGATCCGTCGAGCGTTCGATCGGCCGACGAGGGCCAAGCAGGCTTCGCGCCACTCAGATCGATAGGAGATTCACTATCTCGCATTTCCGTACGCCAAACGGAGATAGATCTGCGTGAGACGGGGAGCATCATCGTCATTGGCGGAATGTGCCGCTCGACTCTGTCGCCCTGGCCAGACAGCTACCCAGGAGTGCCGGCAGTGCAGAGGGCTGCGCCGGCCTACGCTCCTCGACGTCGTCGCGTCGTCGGTCGGGCCGGATCGGGCCGGTCCTCGCCGTCCAGACCGCCGTCGGCCTCCCCTTCTTCGTCGAGATCGACGTCGTGCTGCCGCCGTCCGATCTCCGACTCCGTCTCCTCGCCCAGGTAGACAGCGAGACCGACCGGCGAAGCGGCCCGGTACACCGCCTCCAGCGCCCCGAGGAGGCTCTCCTTGCCGCGCCAGAAGGGGAACTTGCCGAGGCGCCTCACGTGCGCGCCCGGCGTCCGCGGCGGGCGAACCGCCATCGCGGACTCCGCCGGCGCGTCCTCGAGATGGCCCCAGAACGAGCGCGGATCGGTCGGCAGGGAGTCGGGAGACGGGGACGATCCGGCGGGCAGGGAGGGAGTCGGGGGCTGCTGCGCTTGGGCGTCGACCGTCCGGGTGCCCCCGCCCGCAATCCGCGCGAGCAGCGCTTCCCGCTCCATCCCTCGCAGTCGGAAGATGAGGAACGGGTCGCGGTCGAACTCCTCGCCGATCAGGTAGAAGACCGCGGCGATGTGCTTGCACGGATTGACCAAATCAGGGCAGGAGCACTCAGTCCGCAGGTCTTCGCGCCGGCTCGGGAAGAGCGAGGAGCCGGCCTCGTGGAAGGCTTCCTCGATCTCCTGGGGCATCTCGCCGGCCAGGAGCCGCGCCGCGAAGGCGGCCTTGCGTCCCAGCGCATCGACGACGGCGCTCCATTCGGGGGCTCGCAAGGCGCGCACCCGGATCTTCACGATGTACGGCTGCACCCGCGATCCCTGCACGCGGGCGTTCACCACCCCCCGGCTGATTCGGATCTCGGCGACCTGCCCGCGCCGCGCGTACGAGCGCCCGCGCGTCAGCCGCGCCCCGACGCCTGAGCCTTCCAGCGCTTCGATCCAGCGACGGGCCCACCAGGAGCCCGCGAAGTCGCCTCGGCGCGACTCGGCGCGGATGCCGCCGTCGACCGGGCGCGGCGCGTTCGGCCGGCGCCACCCACCGCTCGAGCCGCCCATCCCCGGCTCGGGTCCCACCGCGCGGCCCGGGGGCCGCCGTCCGCTTCCTCCCCGTCGCGGCATCGCCTACGTGCCTCCCTCCCCCGCTCCCGCCATGCCGGCTACTCCTCCACCGCGTCGGGGCGCAGAGCGAGGATCTTGCGCAGCTCTGAGTTCGACAGCTCGGTCAGCCATCCCTCGCCCGCGCCCACCACCTGCGCCGCGACCTCCTTCTTGCTCTCGATCATCGTGTCGATCGCTTCCTCGACCGTCCCGACGCAGACGAACTTGTGCACCTGCACATTACGCGTCTGCCCGATCCGAAAGGCGCGGTCGGTCGCCTGATTCTCCACCGCCGGATTCCACCATCGGTCGAAATGAAAGACATGGTTCGCTCGCATCAGATTGAGCCCGGTGCCGCCGGCCTTGAGCGACAGGACGAAGATGCGGGGCGCCTCGGCATCCCCCGACTGGAAGCGTTCCACCATCCTTTCGCGATGCTGCCGCACGACGCCGCCGTGGAGGAAGAGGACCTCCCGGCCGAAGCTCTCCTCGAGGAAGCGCTGCAGCAACGCCCCCATCTCGGCGAACTGCGTGAAGACGAGCGCCGCGTCGCCGACGTCGAGCAGCTCCTCGATCATCTCGACGAGGCGGGCGAGCTTGCCGGATCGCCCGTCGAGCTGCGAGCCATCGCCGAGGAAGTGCGCCGGATGGTTGCACACCTGCTTGAGCTTCGAGAGCGTCGCCAGGATCACCCCGCGCCGCCGGATCCCCTCGGCGCCGCGCAGATCGCGCTCCGCCTCGCGCACGACCGCCTGGTACAGCGACGCCTGCTCCTTCGTCAGCCGGCAGAAGATCTTCATCTCGAGCTTCTCGGGAAGGTCGGTGATCACCGTCGGGTCGGTCTTCTCGCGTCGCAGGACGAAGGGGCGCGTGATCCTGCGCAGCCGCTCCATCGCCTCGCGGTCCCGCGCCGCCTGGATCGGGACGAAGAAGCGGCGCCGGAAGTCCCGCTGCGTGCCGAGCAGCCCGGGATTTAGGAACTCCATGATCGACCACAGATCGGCGACGTGGTTCTCGACCGGCGTGCCGGTCAGCGCGATCCGGCAATCGGCCCGCACCGTGCGTGCGGCCCGCGCCTGCTTCGTCTCGGCGTTCTTGATGTTCTGCGCCTCGTCGAGGACGATCCCCGCCCAGCGCACGTCGAGCAGGAACTCGAGGTCGCGATGGAGGAGCGCGTAGCTCGACAGCACCATCGCCTGCCGCGATGCCTCCTCGCGAAACGCCGCCCCCTTGCGCCGCTCGATCCCGTGGTGGACCAGTACCGGAAGATCGGGGGTGAAGCGCTCCGCCTCCTTGCGCCAGTTCGCCACCACGGAAGTCGGACAGACGAGCAGGAACGGCCGTCGCTCCCCCTCGCTGCGCAGCCTCTGGATGAGCGCGAGCGTCTGCACCGTCTTGCCGAGGCCCATGTCATCCGCCAGGCAGGCGCCGAGCCCCCATCGGGTCAGGAATCCGAGCCACGAGAAGCCGCGGACCTGATACGGCCGGAGCGTGCCGATGAAGCGCTCCGGCGGCGAGAACTCGGCGAACGTCTCCTCGCCGTTCAGGCTCGCCAGGAGGCTGGCCACCCATCCCTCCGCCGCCACGCTCGCCTCCGCCTCGAGCGTCTCGGAGTCGGCGGCTGCGCTCGAGCCCGCCGCTCCGCCGTCGCCGCCCAACGCCGCTGCCGCTCCCACGGACATCCGGACCACGTCGCGGAGCGTCGCCTTGCCGCCCTCGTTGCGCCTCCACAGCTCGATCGCCCGGCGGATCTCGTCCGGATTGACTTCCACCCACTGCCCGCGCAGGCGAACGAGCGGCGCCTTGAGGGACGCAAGCGCCTCGAGTTCGCGCGGATCGAGCGACACGCCGCCGAGCGCGACCTCCCAGCGGAAGCCGAGGATCTGGTCGAGCGAGATCCCGCCTCCGGTGGGTGCCGGCGGACTGCTCACGTGCGCCCGCATCGACAGGCGCGCCCGCGTGCCTCTTCCCGTCCACCATGCCGGGAGCAGGACGCCGAACCCCGCCTCCTCGAGAAGTGGAGCCGTCTCGGTCAGGAACTGATGCGCCCCGGCCAGGTCCGTCTCGAACCCGACCGGCTCGGGCGCCTCCAGGCTCCCGGCGATCGGCGGACTGATCGCGGCCGCCTGCCCGAGCGCCGCAAGCACCGCCTCTCGAGCGTCGATCCCGCGCGCGGCGAGGACAGCCGCCTTCTTCCCCCGTGCCTTCCAGACCTCGGAGAGCGGTAGCAGGAGGCTCGGCTCCTCCCTCGGCTGGACGAGGTAGCGGACGCTCCAGGGACCTTCCAGCGGGATCGACTCGGCCTCGGAGGGCGCCGAGGTGGGGGCGGCAGCGGACGCGCCGTCCTCCGGCCCGGGCTCCGACGCGGGCTCGGCTGCGGCAGCCTCGGGCCCCGCTCCGGCGGCCTCGGCCTCCTGCGGCTCCGCCTCCGCGTGCGCCTCCGGCTCCGCGTGCGCCTCCGGCTCCGGCTCCGGTCGCGGCGGCTCGTCGAGCCGGAAGCACAGCCGGATCGGGGAGCCCGTCGTCAGATCGATCGGCCTGCGCCACTCGCGCACGCGGGCGGCGAGGTCCTGCAGGTCGTCCGGCTCGCCCTCGACCCGCGGATCGGACGATCGCAGCGCCTGCAGCCACCGATCGTGGACCGTCTCGGCGCGCTTGGTCCGCGGCGCCGTCTGCTCGTAGGGCCGCACCGGCGGCAGGAAGCTATCGATCGAGACCGCCGTCCGGACGAGATGGTCGACGCTCGCCGCGAGGAACGCGCTGGCATGCTCCGACGCCGGCGAGCGAGGCGGCCGTGCGGCGCTCTTCAGCGACAAGGCGCGCGCCGATCCCGGCATGCGCTCGGTGAGCGCGGAGAGGCGGGCCGAATCGTCCGGATCGAGGATCGGGTCCCAGATGGCGCGGGCCTCACCGCCGTCCAGCACCAGGCCGGGGAGGAACTGCTGGCGTGCGACGAGCGCGCCGGCGAAGCGGACGATCTCGGCCCACCAGGCGAGGTCGGCGCCGATGACGATCCCCGGAGCGAGGGTGCGCGTGCCCGTGCAGGCGCACAGCAGTGTCACCGCCTCGGAGAGCGGCAGAGGGCAGCCGCGGACGAAGAACGGCTCGATCGAGAAGCGAGCGGTGGCGGCTTGGCGGCCGGTCGCCGCCGCGGAATGGCGGCCGGTCATCCCGCGCGGAAGCTGTCCGATCAGCGGGCTCGAAGGGACCGGCCGGCCGGCCGCCATCGCCGGGAGCCACGCCCGCATCGTCCGGACGTCGCGCGCCGCGACGGCGATCCCCACGGGAGCATCGAGGATCGCGCGCACGAGTTGCCCGGTCGTTGCGCCGTGTTGTGCGGCTGCCGGGCCGGCGGCTCCCCCTTCCTCGGTCGCCTCTTCTTCGCTGGCCGCCGGAGGCTCCGGCCCATAGGGCGTCTCGCCCCACAATACGAGCCACGGGTCGATCCTCCCGGCATGCAGCAGGATCAAGCGCGGCTCTCCTTCTCTCGAACGGGCATTCTGGGATCATACGATCTGCAGCGGCCCGGGACGAGAAAGCGTTGCGTCCGGATTTTCACCGTCCCAGGGGATTGGGAAGGCGGTCGCCGGCGGGAAGCCGGGCGTCCGCGGCGCGCAGGATCTGCGCCGGCAAGGCGAAGCCGAGCGCCTCGAGCCGCCGTTCCGGGGTCGGGGTCGGCCCCCCGTCGAAGATGTATCCCAGGACGGAGCCCGCTTCGTCGCTCGCCTCGAGGACCGAGCACTCGTGCCCGCGCGCGATCGTCGTGAACCGGGCGCGCGGGTGCTCGAGCTGGAAGGCGTAGGCGTAGAAGTTCCTCTCGCTGCAGAGGACGAGGGCGGGCGGCGTGCCACGATCGGGAGTCGTTGCGTGGCGGGCGAGCGCCCGTGCGTCCTCGAGCTGGTCGCGCGCCTGCCGGGCGAGAAAGAGGTGGTCGTCGACGACGTTTCCGAGGAAGAGCCAGTGGGACGCCCGGCGGGGCTCCTTCTCGCGAAGGTGAAGCCTGTCGAGCGCCTCGGGCACGGCGAACATGACGAGGTGCGAGGCGACGATCAGTCCGGCGAGGGCGAGGTCGCGGCGCCCGCGTCCCGGGCGGTCCCCGGCGGCCCAGAATGCGAGCGGCAGCAGGAGCGCCGGCAGAAGCGGAATCAGGATCCGGACGACGTGCAGATGGGCGAAGAAGAGAAACACCGTCCCAGGCAGGAACCAGAGCACGGTGGTGAGGCGCAACTCGCCGCTGCCCGGGCGCCGTGCGAGCACGAAGGCGGCGAGTGAGGCCAGGAAGACGAGGGGCGGGCTCCCCGTCGCGATCTCCAGGAGGTGCGTGCGCGGCCAGCCGAGCGATCCGAGGTCGAGGCGCGACGACAGGTGGCGCCCGAAGGTCCCAGCAGCGCCGGTGGGCGCGGCGAAGAAGCTCCGGACGGCGATCGCGGCAACGAACCCCACGATCCCCATGAGGAGGAGCGGAACGAGCGCCGGGCGTTCTCGGCCTCGAAAGGCGGACAGGAGGACCGCGGGGGCCAGAAGCAGCATGTCGGCCCGGAGGACGAATGCCGCGAGTATGAGGAGCGAGGAGACGACGAGACGAGGCGCCGAGCGGGGCGATCCGCTCGCCGGGAAGATCGCGAGAGCGGCGGCGCCGGCGGCCAGCCCGACGATGTTCGGATTGCCGTAGAGATGGAGCGACCAGAACGCCGGCATCGCGATCAGCAGCGCCGTGAGGCGAGCGGCGACTGCGGCGCCGAACCATTTCCGCCACCAGAGGAACAGGCAGCCGCTCGCGAGCGCGCCGGCCGCCCAGGAAAGGAGGTTCAGCAGGCGGGGAAGGCCGGCCAGATCCGTCCCGGTGACAGCGGCCAGGCCGCGCGCGAGCGCGTAGTATGCGGCAGACAGCTCCGCGTTGAACGAGGCGTGAAACGGCTGGAGCCCGTTGCGCCAGGCGTGGAGCGACAGGACGTAGCGAAGCGTCTCGCCGTCCCCCGGACCGTGGAAGACGAACGGCAGCGTCAGGATCGCATCGAGGAGGAGAAAGGCGAGGAAGGCGAACATGCCTGAACGCGCGGGGTCCACGCGCGCCCAGGCGAGAAGGCGGGGGAACACGGCTCTCTCGCGAGTAGACAATCGCGAAGGGATCGCGTCCCGGGAGACGTCGAGATTCATTCGTCGGCCTGCCCCTTTGGTGATCCACGGTGCGTCGATGCAACAGACGCTTCGCCGACCGTACCCTTTCTCGGGAATCCGGAGTAGATTCTGCGCCGGCCATCGAGGAAATGTGGAAGGAGCGTCGCTACTGGCCGTTCAGGCGTTCGCTCTCGAGGCTTCGCTACTGGAGAATCAAGAAGGATGACGAAGGAAGAAACGGACTTCTATTCGGCCCCCGGACCCTTCACGAATCCCGGCCGGCATGCGGGGCTGATCCGCGAGCTACCCCAGGAGCTTGCGCCGCTCGTCCGCGCAATCCAGGGCTGCAACCTCCACGCATGGTGGGCGAAGGCATATGAGGTCGAGCTGACCGAAGAGCGGAAAGCCGAGCTTCAGATTCGTCCGATCGAGGAGCGGATCGATCGCCTGCTCGCCCTGGACTCCCGGCCGCTCGTCCAGACGCGACCCGCCGGACGCCGCCTGTTCGGGACCTGCCGCGACTTCACCTTGTTCCTCTGCTCCGTCCTCCGCTCACGCGGGATCCCGGCGCGCTGTCGCTGCGGATTCGCGACCTACTTCGAGGTCGATCGGTTCGAGGATCACTGGTTGTGCGAGGTGTGGATGCCGGAAGAGGGTCGATGGAGGCTCGTCGACGCGCAGATCGACTCCCTCATGCGGTCCCGCCTCGGTCTCGACTTCGACACCCTGGACGTTCCGCGCGATCGCTTCTTCTGCGGCGGCGAAGCGTGGCAGCTCTGCAGGTCGCGACGCGTCGACCCGGCGCGCTTCGGCATCTTCGACATGCACGGCCTCGGATTCGTCCGCGGCGACCTCGTCCGCGATCTGCTCGCCTTGAACAGCGTCGAAGTGCTGCCGTGGGATTGCTGGGGGATCGTCGCGAAGAAGGACGAGGATGTCGATGCGGCCGACCTGGCTCTCCTCGATCAGATCGCGGAGGTCACCTCGATCGCGCATCATGTGGAAGGGACCCCGGACATCTTCGAGCGGTTGCGCGGGTTTCTGCTCGAGCATCCGGAGCTGCGCGCTCCAGCCGATCTGATTCGAGTTGCCTGACGCGCGGCCACGCCGACAGTGTGAGGGGACGGGTCAGTCAGGGGCAGGAAGCAGAGGACGGCGCACATTGCTGACCGCGTTGGTATGGCTCTATGGAATCTCGGTTCTCGTGTTGGTCATTCTGCTCCACATGGTGGCCGATCGCTTCTGGATTGCCACGCTTCTGATGTTCTCACCACGGTGGATCCTCTGCCTTCCACTCGCCCTTCTCGTCCCAGCCGCCCTCCTTGCCCATCGACGCCTTCTCTGGCCCCTGCTGGTCACGGGCCTGCTTCTCGTCGGCCCGCTGCTCGGGTTCGATCTTCCTCTTCGTGCTTTTCACGGTAGCGGTGACGGCGAGCTGCGGGTGCTCACCTGCAATCTCCGATCCAGCAACGAGCCCTTCGATGCCCTGCTCTCAGCGTTGCCCGAGCTGCGCCCCGACGTCGTCGCCCTCCAGGAATGCCCGGCCGATCACGTTCCGTTGCCAGCAGGCTGGAACGTGATCTCCGAGGGCTCTCTCCTGATCGCGTCCCGATACCCCATCGAGCGGAGCGAGAGCCGGATGGCGCGGCATCCGCCCCACAAATACCCACGGGTGAGCGCGTTGCAGGCCACGATCCACCTGCCCGATCAGGGACGCGCCCTGCGCTTCTGTTGCGTGCACCTGCCGAGTCCTCGGTACGGTCTCGACGAAGTGCTGGATCGACGCACCCTGATTGCCCCAAAGAGGCGCGGGACCCTGGTCGAAGAAACAGCGAACCGGAGCGCGGTGTCTCGAGAGGTCGCCGGCGCTGTGCGTGTGGACTCCATGGACGTGCTGATCGCGGGCGATTTCAACATGCCCGTCGAGAGCACGATCTATCGCCGAGACTGGTCCAACTACCGTAACGCCTTTTCCGATGCGGGGCTCGGACTGGGGTGGACATTCCGAGCCGAGCTTCGCCGGCTTTCGGTCGGCACCCGCATCGACCACGTCTTGATGAGCCGGGACTGGCGGGCGCGCCGCGCCTGGATCGGACCCGACGTTGGCTCCGATCACCGTCCGCTCATCGTCGACCTGGTTCGTCCCTGAAGGCCGAGTCGAGTCCGAGCCAAAGCATCGAGGGGAGGCAGAGCCTACATCGGCTCGAACGTTCGCGAGGACGCCTCCATCGCCGCCTGCACAGCCGGGTAGACGACCTTCGGCACCAGGTAGTCGACCTGCACCGGAGGCCGGTCCTTCCGCAGGATCATCAGGCGCCAGTCCACCATCACCGGGTTGGAGATCTCGAAGCGATAGATGTCGAGCTTGCCCTGCTTGCGCCGGCTCTCCTGCACCTGAATCCCCTGGACGGTCGAGAGCAGCCGCGTCTTGTAGTCCGCCATCGACGAGTGAGGGTCGAGGACGACCGGCCAGTCGGGGAACTCCGAGAGGATCATGAAGAGTCTCTTGTCCTTCTCGTAGAAGAAGCGGACCGGACGCGAGACGAACCGATCGTCCTCGCGGATCATCTGCTCCAGCGCGGCGCGCGTCTGCGCAAGCAGCTCAGGCTCGAGCGGGGGCCATCCGCGCGGAGGCGAGAAGCGGAGCCCGAGAGTGGAGTCCTCGTAGGAGAATCCGAGGAGCGCCGGATCGGGCGCCTCGGCCGCAGGCGTCGCCTCGGACTTCTTCGCTGCTTCCTCACGCCCGGACCGGTCCTTCTTCCCGCCTATCTCCGTCCCGCAGTTCGAGGCGAGCAACAGGGAGACGGCAGCGAACAGGACGAGCAGTGGGATCGGCAGCCGCGAACGGAGTCGGACCTTCATCGACAACCTCTCATCGGGATTCGGAGTTACGACCGAAGAGCGAACCGCAGGAGGGCGATTCCCGATCAACCCTACGGACCGGGATCGAGGAGGGTCAAGGGACCTGGCCCGGCGGCTGAGCGGGCCGGTGAGCGGGCCGGCGAGCGATCCGGGCCGCGCCGGCCCCGCCGCCAAACGCGCCGAGCAGCCTCCAACCGTCCCGTTGCGCGCCCGCAATCCCTGTGGGATCGTCCAGCGCATGGCATCCGGCAAGCGTCTGTACCGGTCGCGGACCGATCGCCTCATCGGCGGCGTCTGCGGGGGAATGGCGGAGTATCTCGGGATCGATCCGGTCCTCGTCCGCGTGCTCTGGGTGGTTCTTGCCCTCTCCTTCGGCGCGGGGATCCTGGCCTACGTCCTGCTCTGGCTCGTCACTCCTGAGGAGCCGCGCGAGCAAACATAGCGCCGCTCCCGTGCTACTCTGGCCTTACCCGCACACCCACAGGACTTTCCGGCCGCATCGAACGAAAGAGCGAGGCAGAGCGAGGGAGGGAGGCGCCATGAGGATCTCGATCGAATACTGCACGGCTTGAGGCTACGAAGGACGCGCCGCCAGTTTGGCGGACGACATCGAGAAGGAGCTTCGGGTGCGCCCGGAGCTGATCCCCAGTTCGGGAGGAGTCTTCGAGATCATGGCCGATGGGAAGCTGATCTTTTCGAAGAAGAAGGAGGGACGCTTCCCGAAGCCCGAGGAGGTTCTCTCGGCGATCCACGCCCGGCCCTGATGCTTTCGGCACCAGGGAGCGCGAGAGCAGAGGGCCGTGAACGCGCGGGAGCGGGAGGCGGGGAGGCCTAGCGCTTCAGGGGTTCAAGAATCCAGTCGGCCAGCGCGGCCGGATCGTCCGCCAGAAGGTCCGGCCCGCTCGCCTCCAGGCTCTCGCGCGAACCGTACCCCCACGTGACGGCAGCGACCGCGCAACCGTCCGCCGCTTTCCCGGCCGCGACGTCCACCGTCGAGTCGCCGACCATCACGGCCGGCCGCCCCGACAACCCCAACTTCTCGAGCGCGAAGAAGAGCGGCGCCGGATCCGGCTTGCGAGCCGTCAGGCTTTCGCCCCCCACGATCACCTCGAACGCCCATCCCAGGCCGACACCCTCGATGACCACGCGCGCCGACTCGTCGGGCTTGTTCGTGACGACGGCGAGCCGGCAGCCGGCTTCGCGCAACCGCGCGAGCATCTCCGGAATGCCGTCGAAGGGGCGCGTGGTGTCGAGGGCGTGCTCGAGGTAGTGGCGCCGGAAGGACTGGAAGGCCGCCTCGACCTCCTCGGGTCCGGCATCACGCAAGCCCGCGTCCTCGAGGCAGCGCGCCACGAGGACGCGCCCGCCGCGGCCGACGTGCTTCGCGACCTGCTCGACCGGGAGCTGCGGCAGTCCCCGCTCGGCGAGGACGAGATTCAGGCCGGTCGCGATGTCCCGGCGCGTCTCGACCAGCGTGCCGTCCAGGTCGAAGAGGACGGCCGCGAACCGGCTGGCGCCCACCTCAACCGCTCGACCCGCTCACGCCGCCCGCGCCGCCGCTGCTCCCGTTGCCGCCGCTGCCGGCCCCGTCCTCCTGCTCGATCCCGCGCACGATCTCGCTCACTTCCTGCTCGCTGACCTCCGGCTCGGGCTCCTGCTCCTCGGCCACCCCCACCGCCTCGGGCTGCGGCAGCTTCGGCTTCACGCTCCTCACCGACAGCTCGTGCACTGCGTCGCTGCCGATGACGCTCACGCGGTCGCCCACCTTCTTCCCGAGCAGGCTGCGCCCGAGCGGAGCGGCATAGGAAATGACGTTCGAGGCGATCCAGTCGTCGCCCTCGCCGAGCAGCCAGTAGATGCGCGGCTGGTTCGTCGCGACGTCGAGCACCTCGATCTCGGTCCCCGGGGCGGCTTCTCCCGACGGGATCTTCATGTCCTCGATGATCCGCGCACGCGCGAGCCGTTCGGTCAGCTCGACCGCCCTCCGCGCAAAGTCGGCCTGCTTCATCTTCGCCGAGTGGTACTCGGCGTTCTCCGACAGGTCGCCCAGCTCCCGCGCCTTCTGGATCGTCTTCGGGAGCGTCGTCTTCAGCTCCTGGACGAGCCAGTTGCGCTCGTGCAGCACCTTCCGGTACGTGCCGCGCGTCATCAGGTGCCCGCGATAGTCGGTCGTGTTCGAGGCCGCCGCGCCCAGGATCCGGTCGGTCCGCTCGGCGTGCGCGCTCCGAACCTCCTGGACGACCCCCTCCTGTCCCGTCGCGTTCAGGAATGCCAGCACCGGCTGCAGGTATCTCTCCGAAGAGCGCCAGCGGCGCAGCATGGTGAGCCAACGCTCCGCGTTGCCGGGCGGGACGGCCTCCCGCTGGAGCTTCGCCGCCAGCGGTCCGCTGGGCGAAAGCCAGGCGAGCGCCTGCTTTCGCAGCGGCTCCTTCGACGCCGCGTCGACCATCTGCGTCGCCGCCAGGGCCGTCAGCCACGGGTCGGGCGCGAACGGCTCCGGCGGATCCTCGAGCGTGAGATCGAAGGCGGCGAGCGAGGCGAGCGGCCGCTCGATCGGATCGGCGAGCAGCTCGTTCAGGACCGACCGCGACTCCTCGGGATCCTGGCGCATCCGCTCGCGCGCCATCTCCCGGACCTCCGGAGATCGCGACGACAGCGCCATGACAGCGCCGCGCTTCCACAGTCCCTCGTTCTCCAGCGCGACTCGGGTGAGCAGCTTCTGGTCCTCGAGGTCCGCGAAGGAGGACATCTCGACGTTCGACTCGAGGCAGGCCCGCAACGCGTCCATGAAGTCGGCGCGGATCTCCTGGCGCCATCGCTCGAGCTGCAGCCCCACCGCCATCTTGTCCTCGGCGGAAGTCCTATCGTCCTTCGCCCAGCGCTCCAGGATCGGCGTGTAGAGGCGGGCGGCCCGTCCCGCCTCGTCGGGATGCTGCTCGAGGAAACGGCGGATCAGGTTCAGATTCGGCCGGATCCCCCGCTTCGGCTCGATCGCGGGCAGCGGCATCCGGTCCTCGTCGGCCGCCTCGGTCTTGAGGCGATAGAGCTGCCGGAAGCTCTGGGTCAGATCGATCCTGTCGTCGCTCTCGAGCGACGCGCGCGCTTCCTTCCACCAGGAGGTCCAGCTTCCCGCCGACACGATCCCCTGACCGACCAGATTGCGGCGCAGATCCTGCGTCGTCGCCTCGCCCTTCATCGTCCGCAGGGCGCGCACGATCACCTCCGACGGGTTCTCGCGCAACAGCCGCTTCAGCTCGGCCGGATCCTCGCTATGCAGGACCCGCAGGTCGTCCGGCGGGATCACCGTCAGCGCCCGGCGCGCGAGCGTGAGCTTCATCCGGTGGTTCTTCGTCGTCCGGAAGTCGACGACGAGGGTGTCGCCGTCGTTCAGGCGGATGCGGCCGATCCCCCAGGAATCATGCAGGACGTGGAAGCCGGGGGCGAACTCGAGGAGCGTCTGAAGCTGCTTGAGCGCCGTCTCGGCGCGCATCTGCGCATCGAGGATCCCGGAGCGGCCGAGCAGATCGAGGATCCCTTCGGCCGCCGGAAACACCTCGGGCGCGAGCTGGCGGATCCACTTGCGCAGTCCCGCCTCCTCCGGCGCCTTCGCGAAGTGGTTGAGGACGATCTTCCAGACCTCCGGGAGCTGGCCTGAGGCGAGCAGACCGTCGTGGGCGATCTCGAGGAACGATCCGAACCGGTTCCACTGGTTCTGCTCCGCGAGCCGCTTCAAGACGTGGACGACGTGGGCCTGATGCTCGGGATTTTCCGACGCCGCCACCTTCAGCAGCGCCTCCTCGAGCCGGTCGTAACGCCGGAGCCCCACGAAGCCGTCGAGACTGTCCGCCCAGTAGTCGAGCGCCCGTTCGCCCTCGTTGCGCTGGGCCTCGAGCTCCCCCATCAGGTAGGCGAGCCGCTCCTCGTCCGGATAGAGCGTGTAGGCCTTCTCGATCGCCTCCGGATCGAGCTGCCCGACGCCGGCGGTCTCCCCCGCCTTCGCAAGGCAGCGGGCGACCTCGACCGAGGGGGCGGCGTCGAGGATGCGCGGCAGCAGGCGCCCGAGCAGTCCCCACTTGCCCTCCTGCTCGAGGCGCGAGCAGAGCGACTGCAGCACCTTCGTCGCCTGATCGGCCTGCCCGAGCTTCACGAGGGCGAAGCCGTGCAGGTAGTACCGGACGGGGTCGAGCGGCTGTTGCGAAAGGGCCTCGCCGGAGATCTCGGCGAGGCCCTGTGTCTGGCGTGTCTCCTCGACCGCCTCGAGCAGCCGGTCGAGAGCTTCGAACGGTTCGGGAGAACCCTCTTCGAAAGAGAACAACGCAGCTTCCTGGATCTTTTCGCGCAGGTCGTAGGCTTCCATGGAATTCCTTCAGTCGATAGGTGGACGGCGAACCCGGAGAGCGGATCATAGCACAGCGCGGGACGGCATCGTGCGGCATACCGCGGCGGGGTTTGCGCCTCGCGGTGCGGCGGTGCGAGGGAGCGGCGGCGCGGCGGCGTGAGTGCTGCGCCGCAGCGGCGCCCCGCAGTCCACCTACATGTCCGGCTCCTCCTCGGCCGCGCGCTGCTCCCAAAGCAGCCGGACCAGCTGCGCCCGGTGTCGCATCGGGTGGACGACCGCGTGTTCGAGCATCGCCTCGATCGCCATCGGCGTGCCCCAGCGCGCCGGGTACACCTCGTTGGCATCGAGGATCTCGTCGGTCAGCGGCGCAAGGGAGTCCTCCCAGCCGCGAAAGAGAGCGTCGAGATATGTCTCCGCCTCCAGCTCGACGCGCTCGGGCGCCGGCGGCTCGGGAATCTGCGGCGGCGGGAATCCGAGCTTGTCGCAGATCCAGGTGACGTAGCCCCGGGCGGAACGCAACGGATGGGCGATCAGGGCGTCGAGATTCGCGTAGGCGGGATCAGAGCTCTTAGGAAGCGTCACTCCCGCCGCTTTGGCGTCGCGCCACGCGTCGAGGAGCTTCTGCAGCTCCTCCTCATGGAGGCGCACCAGCGCGCGTACACCGGCGGAGGCGAACGGGACGGGGGATCGGGGCTGCATGCGTTTCCTCCAGGTTCCTTCGGGGTATGCCCGGCCGGGATCCGGTTTGTGTCCATTCGAGACGAAGGCGAGTGTAGCGCGGCTCGGCGGGACGACCTACGCGGTCTCGGTGCCGGCTCCCTGCCGCCTTGATGTCGGCTCGCGGCCGGCTCATCGCGGCGCGCCACCGGCATGCTACCGGCTCGCTACCGGCTTCTCTCCTTTCACCTTGCCGCGCCTGGGAACCATCCCTATCCTTCGTTCGCATGCCGGTGCCAGACGTCCACATCCGCGCGATTACCGGAGGTTCCGACCTCCATCGTTTCGTCACCTTCCCCTGGCGGATCTATCGGGACGATCCCTACTGGGTGCCGCCGCTGATCGGCGACACGAAGAAGATGCTGACGCCCGGGAAGCACCCGTTCCACGAGCACGGCGAGGTCGCGCTCTGGATGGCGTATCGCGACGGCGAGCCGGTCGGCCGGATCGCGGGAATCGTGAACCGCGCGCACAACGAGTTCCAGGGAGAGCAGACCGCCTTCTTCGGCTTCTTCGACTCGATCGACGACCCGCTCGTCTCGGGAGCCCTCCTCGAGACCGCCGCTCGCTGGGCGAAGGAGCGCGGGATGCTCACCCTGCGCGGGCCCGCGAACTTCTCGACGAACGAGGAGTGCGCCATGCTCGTCGACGGCTTCGACTCCTCGCCCTGCGTGATGATGCCGTACAACCCGGCCTACTACCCGGCGCTTCTCGAGAAGGCGGGCTTCGCGAAGGCGAAGGACCTGGTCGCCTACCTCCTCCGGGACGAGGGAGTGCCGGAACGACTTCTGCGCCTATCGGAGGAGATCCGGCGCCGAGAGAACGTGGAGATCCGCTCGCTCGACAAGAAGCGGTTCGGCGAAGAGGTGGACCGTTTCAGCAAGGTCTACAACCAGGCGTGGGAGCGGAACTGGGGCTTCGTCCCGATGACGGAGCACGAGATCGCTCATATGGCCAAGGAACTGAAGGCCGCTGTCGATCCGGAGATGATCCTCTTCCTCGAGAAGGAGGGGGAGCCGATCGGCTTCGCCATGGCGCTCCCGGATCTGAACCAGGCGCTGCGGCACGCGAACGGGCGGCTCTTCCCGTTCGGGCTGCTCAAGATCCTCTATCACGCGCGGAAGATCCACAAAGTGCGGGTGCTGATCCTCGGCATCCTGGAGGCCCACCGCGGGCGAGGCCTCGACGTGCTGCTCTACCTGCAGCTCTTCAAGAACGGGACGCGGCGCGGCTACCACGAAGGCGAGTTCTCCTGGATCCTCGAGGACAACGTGGCGATCCGGCGCCCGCTGGAGAGGATCGGCGCGAAGGTCTACAAGACCTACCGCTTTTACGAGAGGCCGCTCGCCTGAGCTCCAGTCGCGGCGCGGGGGGCCTAGGACCGCGCTGACTGCCGGCGCCGCCGCCGCAATGAAGTGAAGGGACCGCCGCCATGCCGCAAGTCTCATCCTCCTCGCTCCCCGTCCTCGTGACCGGCGCGACCGGCTTCGTCGGGAGCCATGTCGTCGACCGGCTGCTCGCGAGCGGCGTGGCCGTGCGGGCGATCGTCCGCAAGACGAGCAGCCTGAGATGGCTGGCTGGCAAGCCGGTCGAGATGGTCGAGGCGGATCTTCGCGACCCGGAGCGGCTTCGCGCCGCCGTCGCCGGAACGCGGGCCGTCCTCCACTTCGGAGGAAAGATCGCGGCACGCTCCGCTCGCGAGTTCTTCGAGGCGAACGCGGACGGCACCGAGGCGCTCGCCCGAGCCTTCGCCAGCGCCGCCCCGGCGGACGGGTCCGGCTTCTTCCTGTACTGCAGCAGCCTGGCCGCCTGCGGGCCGGCGCCGCGGCTCGACCGCGCACCGTTCCCGCACGTCCGCGAGGAGGACGATCCGCGTCCCGTAAGCACGTACGGCGCCAGCAAGCTCGAAGGGGAGCGCAGGCTCGGCGTCCTCGAGGGGCGGGCACGGGTCGTCGTCGTCCGGCCGCCCGTCGTCTACGGTCCGCGGGATCGCGGCATCCTCCAGTACTTCCAGTGGTTGCAGCGGGGCTGGATGCTGCTTCCCGGTGGCGGCGGGATGCGCATCAGCGTGGTCCACGTCCGCGACCTCGCGACAGCCGTACAACTGTCCCTGGACCAGCCCCGCGCCCGCGGCATCTACAATGCCGGTGACGGCCGGGCCTATTCGTGGCAGGATGTCGGTCGCATCGCAGCGAGGGCGCTGGGCGTCCACCCGAGACCGGTACGGATCCCCTGGATGTTCACCTACCTGGGGGCCCTCGCGAGCGAGATCGGCGTGCGACTCCCGCACCGCGGCTCGCCGCGCGATCCTCTCGTCAGCTTCGACAAGCTGCGGGAGATGCGGCAGACGTCGTGGGCGTGCCTGCCCGAGAAAGCGACGCGGGAATTCGGGTTTCAACCCCGCATCGACATCGAGGCGGGGATCGAGGAGACGATCCGTTGGTACCAGGAGCAGGGTTGGCTCCGCGGCGCACGGTGATTCCGATCGAGCATCCGCGACTGCGCGGCTACAACCCGCTCGATCTGATCACCGGCGCCTACCTCGGACTGACCGCGATCCTGCTCGCGTTCACGCACGACCGCGTCCCGAACGGATCGGTCTACCTGATGATCCACGTCGGGATGGTCGCCGTGATCGCGCTCCTCGGCTGTTTCCCGCGGCGCGGAAACATCTTCGTCCAGTTCTTCCGCGACACCTACCCGATGTGGTTCCTGCCGCTGTTCTACGGCGAGATCGCCGTCTTGAACCGGCTGCTCTGGAGCGGCTACTTCGATGCGACCGTGCTCCAGTGGGAGCAGTCCCTCTTCGGCGGATTCCCGAGCCTGCTGTTCGAGTCGTGGCTGCCGAGCCGGCTCTTGAGCGAGTTCCTGCACTTCTCCTACATGACCTACTACCTGCTCGTGCCGATCCTGGGCTTCTGGCTCTACCTGCGCGGGCGCGCCGAGGTCTGCCGCGTCTTCGCGACCACCGTGATGCTCACGTTCTTCGCCTGCTACGCGATCTTCATCCTCTTCCCGGTCGCGGGGCCGTACTACGTCTTCCCGAGGCAGGAGACGGCGCGCGGCTTCTTCCCGCCCCTCGTCCACGCGCTCCTCGATTCGGGAGCGAGCCGCGGGGCGGCGTTCCCCAGCTCGCACGTCGCCGGAGCGGTGGCCGTCCTGTGGATGACGGCGCGCTTCGAGCGGCCGCTGCTACCACTGATGGCGACGCTCGCGACCGGCATCTTCTTCGGGACGGTATACGGTGGATTCCATTACGGCGTCGACGCCCTCGCCGGCCTCGCCCTCGGCGTCGCGTTCTCGCTGATCGGCCCGCGCGCCCACGCCTGGCTGCTGCGGCGCGCGCGTCTCGGCCCGATGCGGTTCCGCTTCCCGCACCTGCGCGCTTCCTTTCGGGTCCCGGTCTTCGGGAAGGCGCGGCGGGTCCTAGTGGGACGCGGGCGCGCCGCTCTCTAGCTTCCGCAACCGCCCGACCCGCGTCAGTCCGATCATCCACGCGAGCGACGTCAGGGACAGCACGAGGAACATCGTCCCCTGGCGGCCATGCAGGAACGCTCCGCCGACTACCCCGCCGATGAACGTCCCGCCGTATTGCGCGAGGCTGTAGACCCCGCTCGCGGTGCCGCGGTGCGGTCCGTCCGAGAAGATCGAGAGGAGGCTCGCCAGGATCGGCTCGAGGACGGCGATCGCGATCACGAACAGCAACAGGCCGGCCAGCACGGCCAGCGGGGCGCGCTCCGCGAACGCCAGCACGAGGCTCGAGAGCGGCAGAAGGCTCGCCCCGAGGAAGAAGAGCGGGATCGTCCGCTCCCGTTTCGCGTAGCGGCCGACCGCGTGGATGATGACGAGCCCGACCGCCACGGCCGGCACGAGGATGACCCAGGTTCGATGCGGCGGCACGAGCCGGTCGAGATTGAACGGCATCACGACGAACAGGACCGTGACGATCGTGTGCAGCAGGAAGATGCCGACGTCGACGGCGAGCAGCGGCGGTTGCCGGAGAACGGCGAGGAGGCCGCGGAGGTCGAGGCGCTCGATCTTCTCCTGCGCGGCGACCTCGCCGGGCGAGGAGGATCCGAGACGGGCCAAGTTGACGTAGAGGAGCGAGACCATCGCTCCCAGAC
>JBHGAY010000043.1:0-28101 GCA_041946735.1 Candidatus Eiseniibacteriota bacterium | reverse complement strand
CGCCGAGGATCCTCGGCGGCAATCCATGGAAGTTCAGCCGCAGGAACTGGCCGACATCGTCGGGTCGCGCGAGGTAGTACGGCGCGGAGACGAGGACGACGGCCGCGGCGCACAGCGCGACCGGACGCCAGCGTCCCCGCCGCAGGTACGGCAGCGCGAAGAGTGCAGGATAGCTCTTGATCGCGATCGACGCCGCCCACGAGACGAACGCCGCTCCGCGCGGCGTGTCCTCACGCGCCTGCCGTGGCCGGTCGGGGAGGGTCGGACGCAGGACGATCCAGAGCAGCGCCGCCATGAGGAAGGAGAACTGCCCCATCCATTGCTCGAGGTAGAACGGCGTGAACCCGAGCCAGACGGCCGCCTGCCACCGCCGTTCCGCGAGCGGGAACGCGCGCATCCTGAGGATCCAGACGACGATCGCGACGAGCAGCGCCTCGATCAGCGCGGCCCAGAGGACGTAGCTGGTCCAGGGATCGAGCAGCCACGCGCCCACCGCCGCCACGTAGGCGGTCGGCGGCAGGTAGCGGTAGAAGTAGAAATAGGGCACCCGGCGCACGGCCTCGTTCTTCCAGTCCTGCGAGTCGTAGATCGAGACGCCGTGCAGCAGATTGTCCCCTGCCTGCCAGATCCCGAAGTAGTCCGCCGCCTGTCCGGGACAGTGCTCCGCCTCGAGGAAGAGCGGGTTCAGGAACTGCCCGAAGAGCGAGGCGACGAAGAGGAGGTGGAGCAGGATGCCGGCGGCGAGCGCAATCGACGAGCCCCGGCCGCCGAGCACGACCGACGGGGCTCCGGACGGGGCACGGCCGGCTCGGGCCGTCCCGCCTTCCGTCCCGCCTTCCGTCCCTAGAGCGGGAGGTCCGGGTTCTTGCCGACGGCCAGGTAGTTCCATGTCTCGCTCGTGTCGCAGTAGAGCCGGTCGAGCGCCCCGCCGACCGCCTGGACGACGAGGTAGGCCGGCTTCACCAGGACCTGCAGGCCCCAGCGGTCGAAGTGCGCGAGGAAATAGCAGAATCTCGCGGCGGCCGTGACGAAGTAGCCGGCCATCGGCCGCACCTCCACCACCTCCAGGCCCGCCTTGCGGAACAGATGCTCGAGACCGTACCCCGTGTAGCGGAAGTAGTCGTGCGGGCTCTCGTGCACGTTCCAGATGTGCGGGGCGGTCACGATCAGATGCCCTCCCGGTTTCAGGATCCGCTTCGCCTCCTCGAGGAGCCGCAGCGGCTCAGGGACGTGCTCCAGCACCTGGAAGCAGATCGCGGTGTCGAAGCTGCCGGTCCGGAACGGAAGGTCGAGCGCTGTGCCGTAGACGTCGATCGTTTCGTTCGGGTGGAGCGTATGGAGATGGTCGACGCCGATGATCCGGTCGACACGCTTCTCGAACAGCCGCCGGTGCGGTTGCTCCCCGCACCCGATGTCGAGCAGAAGGCCGTGCGCCAGGTGCGAAACGCTCGACACGTGCTTCCGGCCGATTCTCCAGACGAGCCAGTTCTTCGAGAAGAGCCCGAACGGATCCCCCATCCGCCTCTCCGATCCCTACCGATCCGCTTGCGCGATCCCCAGCCCGCACCGTTCCACGCAGATGCGCCGGTGGCGGTCCTTGCGAAGAAGGTCACCGCGCCATCGTTCCATCGCCCGGCTGCGCCAGGATCCTTCCAGCCCGTCGCGGAGGATGTTGCCCACGACGACCTCGTTGTGGATCCGGCAGCACGGGGTGACCTGTCCCTGCCGGTCGACGTAGATCTTCTGGAACGGCTCGAAGCATCGCTTCCGGTTCCATTTCAGATCGACCTGCACGTCGACGCCGTGCCGCAGCCCCTCGATCCGGAGCTTCCTCAGAGTCGCACGGCGAACCTCTTCCGGCAAGGAGGCGAACTGGTAGCTGCGGCGATCGTAGATCTCGCGTTCCGAGGACTCGTCGCGGAAGGGCACCGTCTCGGCCGCATAGATGCGGCCCACGCCCACCTCCGCCGCGATTCCCGGAAGCTGCGCGACGGAGCCGGCGCAGCGCCGGTTGAGGAGCGTGTAGAAGGCGACCGCGACGCCGGGGCCGCCGCCGCCGCCGCGGCCGGCGAGCTGCACGAAGGCGCGGACGTTCTCGAGGACCTCCCGGAACGAGGCGCCGACCCTCAGGTACTCCATCTCCTCCGCGCTGCCTCCGTCGATCGAGACGCGCATCTCGCCGAGGCCGCTCGCCGCAATATCCCGCGCCATCTCCCCCCGGAGCAGCGTCGCGTTGGTATGCAGGATCGTGTTGCGGATTCCCCGGTCGGCGCAGGCGCGGATCATCCGCGGCAGCTCGGGATGGAGCAGCGGCTCCCCCTGTCCCGACAGCCAGAGCAAGCGCACCCTCCCGATCCGGTCGAGGATCGTGCAGAAGTCCTCGTAGCTCATGTCGCCCAGGAGCGGCAGCTTCAGGCGGGTGCAGGTGCGGCAGGCGAGATTGCAGCGGTTGGTCACCTCGATCTGCGCCATCCGCGGCGGCGGGACGAACCGGCTCGCGCCGCCCGAGGCCCAGGCGAAGAGCAGGCGCCCGCGGCGCAGGCTCTTCTCGAGGACCGGCGTCATCGCGCGTACGCCCGGAGCACCTTCCGCACCCCACGGATCACGTCGTCGACGTCGGCGTCGGTCAGGCGGGTGGACAGCGGGATCGAGACGGTGCGGTCCGATACGAACTCCGCCTCCGGGAAGTCGCCGCGCGCGAAGCCGAAGGTCTCCCGGTAGTAGGGATGGAAGTGGACCGCCGTGTAGTGCACCCCGACGCCGATGTTCTCCGCCTGCAGAGCGCTCAGTACCCGGTCGCGGTCGACGGTGAGGTTGTCGGTGTCGACCAGCAGCGTGAAGAGATGGAACGCGTGTCGATCGCCCTCCGGGACCGGCGCGGGAAGGAAGGCGGGCAGATCGGAGAACGCCTCCATGTAGCGCTGCCAGATCTCTCGCCGCCGCAGCCATCCTTCCTCGACGCGAGGGAGCTGATGGAGGCCGATCGCCGCCTGGATGTCCATCATGTTGTACTTGAAGCCCGGGAAGTGGACCCAGTAGTGCTTGAAGCCCTCGTCGCCGAACCGCTTCCATGCGTCCTTCGACATCCCGTGGAGCCCGGCCACCTTCACCCACGACGCGATCGCCTCGTCCTCGGTCGTCACCATTCCGCCTTCGACGGTGATCACGTTCTTCGTCACGTAGAAGCTGAAGACGGTGCAGTCGCCGATCGTCCCGACCTTGCGCCCGCGGTGGACCGATTCGATCGCGTGCGCCGCATCTTCGAGGATGCGGATGCCGCGCGGGCTGGCGATCGACTCGATCCGGGTCATGTCGGCCGGCCGTCCCGCGAAGTGCACCGGCAGGATCACCTTCGTGCGGGCGGTGACGGCGGAGGCGATGCGGTCGGGGTCGATGTTCATCGTGCGGCGGTCGCAGTCGGCGAAGACGGGGCGGGCGCCGACGTGGAGGATCGAGTTCACGGTGGCGACGAAGGTGAGCGGGGTCGTGACGACCTCGTCGCCAGGCTTCAGGCCCAGGGCGATCAGGGAGAGGTGGAGTCCGGCCGTGCAGGACCCGAGGGCGACGGAGTAGCGCGCGCCGACGTAGGCTCGGAACGCCTCCTCGAAACGGGCGACCCGGGGTCCGGTCCCCGGCCATCCGGAGCGAAGGGCTTCGACCACCTCGGCGATCTCCGGTTCGCGGATGTCGGGGCTGCCGAAGATCAGAAACTCGTCGCGGACGGGCCGCCCCCCCTCGATCGCCAGCTTTTCGTTCAATCGCCCTCCGTCTCTCTGTCCGCCTGCTTGGCCGGCCCTGGCATGCTGCTGCGAGCCGCGCCGCCGCGCCGCGAGAGTAGCGGGATCCCCGTGCGGGCTCAAGAGATCGCCCGGCGCCCAATCGACCCCCAAGAAGGGGAGATGAATCAAACGTCACGCGAAAGGCGTCCCGGGACGAGCCCGTGCGGGTGTTCTATGGGGGGTGATGCTCCGTCCCATTCCAACGATCGTCTCGGTCGCACGCCTCGCACAGCGTCGCCGAGAAGCGAGGAGGAGCCGGCACCGCACGACACGGACGCGAGGGGCCGGCGTCCTCAGGGGATCTCTGTGATGCGAGCCACGGAGAACGTCTCTCGGCTGCACAAGCTGACGCAGGATCTCGTGAGGAGCCAGGACCCGGCCGACGTCAAGCGACGCATCGTCGCCGGAGCCTGCGAGCTCGCCGGCGCTCGCGCCGGGCTTCTCCTGCTCCTTCGCGCGGAAGGCGGATACCGGATCGAGGCGACGCAGGGTCTGCTCGGCGACGAAGGGCTGCTGCGCCACGAGATCCTCCACGAGCCGGTTCTCCCGAAGCTCCGCAAGCGGCTGCCCTTGCTCGACGCATCCCCTATCGAGTCGGTCCCTCTTCCCGAGGAGGAGGGATGTCGCGGACTCCTCGTTCTCGGAGTCGAGGGGGACCTGTCGGCCGAGGAGCGATGGGCGCTCGGCGTCTTCGCAGAGCAGGCGGCGGTCATCCTCGCCCATGCGCGCCGGCACGAGGGTCAGGTTCGCGAGCACTGGATCCGCAGCGTGCGCCTGGCCGAGGTCTCCCGCCGCCTCTCGGCCCTCCTCGATCTGGAGTCGATCATGGGGGTCGTCTGCCGCGCGGCGCGCGAGCTGACCGGCTGCGATGCCGCCAGCTTCGTCCTGCGAGAGGGGGACACCGTTCGCTACGCGGCGGAGGATTCGCCGAGCAGGCTTTGGAAGGGACGCAGCTTCCCGATCGACGCGTGCGTCTCGGGGTGGGTGATCCGCCACGGCACGACGGCGATCGTGACCGACATCGAATCCGACCCCCGGATACCGATCGAGGAGTACCGGGCGACCTTCGTGCGCAGCGCGGCCTTGGCGCCGATCCGGCCGGAGGATCCTCTCGGCGCGCTCGCCATTTACTGGGCGGTGCCGCGCCGCGCTACCTCGACGGAGATCGAGGTGCTGATCGCGCTAGCCGACGCGGCCGCGATCGCCGTCGTCAATGCGCGCCTTTACGAGCAGATGCGCGAGGCGCGGACGACGGCGGAGAGGCGGACGGAGGCGCTGGTCCGCTTGCAGGAGGTGAGTGCCGAGCTGACCCGGGAGGAACGCGCTTCGCTCTACAGCGCGGTCATCGAACGGATCTGCCGTGTGGTCGGCGCACCGATCGGAGTGTTCTGGCTCCTCGACGAAAGAGCCGGCGAGGAGCCCATCCTGCGCTCACGCTGGTGGTACGGCCTCGACCTCGAGGAGTCGAGCCTGAGGGAGGGGAGCGAGATCGGACGCTTCTTGAGCCGCGCCGGGCTGGAGGAGGATCGGCCGATTTCGATCGCTGCCAGGACCCGCAACTCCGTGGTCGTCGACGACGTCCGCGAGGAGATGGTCTGGCTCCGCGCCCTGGCGCCGCTGCTCCCCCATCAGGTGCGATCCGTGCTCGCCCTTCCGCTGCGCGCGCGCGGCCGTCTGCTCGGCGTCGTCAGCCTCTACTGGCGGGACCGGGGTGTCGCGGCGCAACCCTGGGTGCTCCACGTCGGCCAGGTGATCGCGAACCAGGTCGCGGCGACCCTCGAAGCCTCGAGGCTCGTCGAGGAGCTATCGCGCGCGAACCGCTTGAAGGACGAGTTCCTCGCGACGCTCTCCCATGAACTGCGCAATCCGCTGAACGTCATCGTCGGCTACGCCGATCTTCTCGCCCGGACGCCCGAGGCGCAGTCCTCGCCGGCGATCCTCGAGCCGGCGCAATCGATCTTCCGCAACGCGATGGCGCAAGCGCGCCTCGTGTCCGATCTGCTCGATCTGTCCCGCCTGCAGACCGGCAAGCTGGTCCTCCAGAAGCACCCGATCCGGATCTACTCGATCGTCCGCGACGCCATCGAGACGGTGCGCGCGGAGGCGGAGGAGAAGCGGGTCCGGCTCGCGACCGACCTCCAGAACAGCGGCGAGTCGGTCCAGGCCGATCCGATCCGCATTCAGCAGATCGTCTGGAACCTGCTGACGAACGCGATCGAGTTCACGCCTCCGGGCGGCAAGGTGAGCATCGCGCTGCGCTCGGCGGACGGCTGGCTGGAGCTGATCGTCGAGGACACGGGGGAGGGGATCGAGCCGTCCTTCCTCCCCGAGGTCTTCCGCATGTTCCGCCAGGCGGATTCGAGCAGCGTCCGCCGTCATGGAGGGCTCGGGATCGGACTCGCGCTCGTCCGCCAGCTCGTCGATCTCCATGGCGGGACGATCTGGGCCGAGTCGGACGGGATGAACAAGGGGTCCCGTTTCACCGTGCGGCTTCCCATCGAGCCGGCCGCAGAGCGCGCGGGCGCAGCGGGCGGCGACGGCGAGGAGCCGGCGACCATCCTGCGCGACCTGCGCGTCCTCGCCGTCGACGACTCGCGAGACACGGTGGCGATGCTCGGCCGGTTGCTGCGGCTCGAAGGGGCACGGGTCGAGACGGCGACGGGCGGAGAGGAGGCGCTTCGCCGCCTGGATGCTGAGGATTTCGATCTGGTCGTCTGCGACATCTCGATGCCCGGCATGGATGGCTACCAGATGCTCGAGCGGCTCCGCGCGGGCAAGCGAAACGCGACCGCTCCCGCGATCGCGCTCACCGGGTTCGGCCAGGAGGCGGACCGCCGGAGGGCGAGCGAAGCCGGGTTCCAGGCGCACCTGACGAAGCCGGTCCACCTCGAGCAACTCGTGACGGCCGCGCGGGCCGTCCTCGGCCGCTGAAGCGCACCGGCCGGCGGCGGCCCGCCGGATCCTCCCGCCCTCTCGGTCTTGTCGTCCGACCGCCCGACTGCGGCAAGGGCCGTGTTGCCGTGTCTGGAGCCGCAATCGATCAGAAGTGCATGCTCACGCCCCCGACCAGATAGGTCGAGTCGTAGTCGATGTTCTCGATCTCCTGTCGAACCTCGCCTCCGAAGTCCCGGTTGGGATCGAGGAAGACCAGACGTCCTTCGCCGAACACCGAGACGCGCGGCGCTACGGAGATGCGCGCACCGGCTCCCGCGTGCCAGCCGAAGGTCGTCTTGGTCTTGTCCTGGATCCCGAAGGCGGTCTCCATATTCTCCGAGAAGTCGTAGATCTGCCGGTACCATCCCGCCCCCGCCAGCGCATACGGCTCGAATCCGCGCGGGGAGGGGAGATACAGGTGCGCGGAGAGGAGCATCGGCACCGTCTTCACGTTCAGGTTGCCTCGCGCTCCTTCGACCGTGGAGAGGCTGATGTCCTCACCGGAGCGATAGTCCACCTCGCCCTGGATTCCGAGCCAGGGGAGCGGCTGAAGCTCCAGGTGGCCACCGAGAAGCAGATCGCCCGAATCGGCGTCCTGCGCCTTCGCATAGCCGGCCTGCACACCGTAGTCGCCGATCCGTTCCTCGAACGTCAAGGCCTGCGCTTCCCGCGGCGCGAGCGCGGCGAGAGCCGCGAGGAGCAGGCCGGTCAGGAGCACGAGTTTCGCAGTTTGTCTCATGGTCTCCTCCTCATGTTGTGAACGTTCGGACATCCTCAAGCGGCCCTTCGTGTGATCGCCTGCAGCAGGAATGCGAGGAACTCCTCCTCCTCTCTGCGCAGGCGCCGGCGTGACGAGGCGCGCCGGGCCGCTGGCCCGTCGAAGAGCGTCCCGTCCTCGTAGGCTTCGAGCAGCCGGGGATCCACGTAGTATTTGCGGCAGACCGCCACCGTATTGCCGAGCTGTTGCGCGACGGCCCGCAGCACCTCGACGATCCGCCGCCGGGCGGTCGTTCTGGAGGAAGCGCGGCCGGTCTCGCGCAAGCGCACGAAGGCGTGCACGCACCCGGCCCACGTACGGATCTCCTTCGCGGTGAACTCCTCCCCGGAGATTTCCCGCAGGTAGTCGTTGACGTCGCCCGAGTCGACCGCGAGCGGCTGGCCCGTCTCGTCGACGTACTGGAAGAGCTGCTCGCCCGGAAGGTCGCGGCACCGCCGGACGATGCGCGCCAGCCGCCCGTCCTCGATTCCGAGATCGAGAAGCTTTCCGCTCTTGGCGCGGAAGCGGAATCGAACGCGCGATCCGGTGACGCGGACGTGAGGGTCGCGGAGCGTGGTGAGGCCGTAGGAGCCGTTGCCCCGCGCATACTCCTCGTTGCCGACCCGGATCAACGTCGTCTCGAGTAGGCGGACGACGGCGGCGAGGACCTTTCGGCGCGGCAGGCCGGGGAGCTCGAGATCCGCCTCCACGCGACGGCGGATGGCGGGCAGGGCGGCGCCGAACGCCGCCATCCGATGAAACTTCGTCTCGTCACGAAACGCCCGCCATCGCGAGTGGTATCGATACTGCTTCCGGCCGCGCGCGTCCCGGGCGGTCGCCTGGATGTGCCCGTTCGCGAGCGGGCAGATCCAGACGTCCGTCCAGGCGGGCGGAATCGCGAGCGAGCGAATTCGCGCCAGCACGTCGGGATCGCGTATGCTCCGGCCCTGGGGATCGACGTAACGGAATCCTTTTGCCGCGCGGATCCGGCGGATGCCGGGCGCGGAATCCGACACGTGACGAAGCCCCGCCGCGCGGGCCGCCCGCGCAGGATCCGGAGGCGGAATCGGGAGCCCTTCTCGATCGCGCAACCGCTTCATGGTTCGACCCTAACATTCTGCGCGGTCCGTCAAGGAGCACCAGATGAGGAATTGCCGGTTATGGAAGGCGGGCTGCCGGGGCGCCGCCACCCCGCGCCATTCAGAAAGGTCATGAAGCAATGTTCAAAGACGAAGGGAAAACCGGCGATGCGAAGGGACTGGAGGGGACCGGTCTCTCGATACTCGTCGTCGACGATTACGGCGACGCGGCGCAGATGCTCTCGCGCCTGCTCTCCCTCGACGGGCATCGGGTGGAGATCGCCCACGACGGGCCGGCTGCGATCGCGGCCGCCAAGCGAGCCGTTCCCGACGTCGTCCTGCTCGACATCGGGCTTCCCGGAATGGACGGCTACGAAGTCGCCCAGAAGCTGCGGGAGATCGAAGGGTTCGACCGGGTCCTGGTGATCGCGCTCACCGGGTACGGAAAGCAGGCGGATCGCGAGGAGAGCGCCTCGTTCGATCACTACCTCCTGAAGCCGGTCGATCCCGCGCGGATCCGGCAGCTGATCCTCGATTGGCGCTCGCGAGAGGGTCGCTGAAGCGGCCGCCCGGGATCGCCGGATCCCGGACGGCTCGCCACGCCGGTCCTCGATTCCCCGCGGCTGGGAACGAGGGCGTCCGCTAGCGGTAGAGGGCCCGGATCTCGCCCCACGTCGTGTCGTTCGTCGGAACCGCGACGCTCTGGATCTGGCCGCGGATCTCACCGTCCGGGTACTGGTCGGTGTTGAACACGATGTAGAGGTTGCCGTTGTTCAGGTCGTTCACGTCGTTGGCGTTCCACGGAAGATTCCCCTGGTAGCCGTTCGGGAAGCCCTGATCGGAGAGCCTCAGGACCAGGTCGCCGTTCTGACCCACGCCGCCGCGGCGGATCTCCGCGCCGGTGACCTGGCCGTCCATCCCCTGGTAGTTCAGGGTGAAGGTGAGCAGGTCGTTGGTGTCGTTCATCGAGAGGAACGCATACCCGATACCGCCGGAGTTGTTGGGCGGCACGACGTTCCCGCCGTTGAGGTCCGAGGAGTAGTAGGTGACGGCGCTGGCGGCGGCCACGATGCCGACGCACAGAAGCAGAGACAAGGTCAGAGCGCGAATCTTCATTGCCGTTGGCTCCTCTCTATCTCGTGGTTGAATTGTCGTTGCCTCACTGTCACGAAATGAAAAGGGTACGGTCCTTTCCGGGCGAGGGGGCGCACGGAACGAGCGCCTGTCCTCGCGAAGAAGACCGCGGCCGCCCTAGGGACGACGCTAGGAAGACGCTTCTCGCGCAACAACGGATGTCACATTTCCATTTGGAAGTGGGAGATGCCCGCGATTTGGTGGCGCCGGGGCAGGTCGCGGCGGCTGCGTGTCGCACGATTGTGTTCGTCGGCCGAGCGTTCGCCTCGTGCCTTCGTTGCGTTCGAACGGCGGGCGCCATGGCCCAGTTCGGATGACAGGGCGGCGGCCAGTTGCTAATGTACGAAAAGCTTGGGTTCGCGAGGCGGCGAACCGGCCCCGCACGGATCCAACGGCGGCACCGATCTTCGAAACGTGCAAGAACGTGGAAGGGAGTGCGTCGAGAATGGAAAGTCCGGTCTGGCCGGCCGTCCTCTACGCCGGCCTTGCCCTCCTCCTCGTCGCCGCCCTCCTCGGCCTCTCGTGGCTGCTGGGGGAACGGCATCGCGGCCCGTCGCGAAACATCCCGTACGAGTCGGGGGCGGAGCCCGCGGGAGGCGGGCGGGTCCATTTCCAGGCGCACTATTACCTGGTCGCCGTCCTCTTCCTCCTGTTCGACCTCGAAGGGGCGTTCCTGCTCGCCTGGGCGGTCGCCTTCCGGGATCTCGGGTGGAGCGGCTATGCCGCGGCCGCCCTGTTCCTCGCGACGCTCGCCGCGGGGCTCGTCTTCGTCTGGAAGGAGGGGGCGCTCGACTGGAACCGGCCGGAGCGCTGGCGCAATCCCGAACGTGCCCTCGAGCCCGGTGAGGAAACGCCGTGAAGCCCGCCGAGACGGCCCCGGCCGCGTATCAGTCGCAGCACGGGTTCCTGCTCACGCGGCTCGACGATCTCGTCTCCTGGGGTCGCAAGAATTCGATCTGGCCGTTCGGCTTCGGGACTTCGTGCTGCTTCGTCGAGTTCTCGACCGCGTTCACGAGCGTCTACGACATCTCGCGCTTCGGCTCGGAGGTGATCCGGGCCACGCCGCGCGAGGCGGACCTGATGGTGATCGCGGGCACGGTATTCATCAAGATCGCCCCGGTCATCCAGCGCCTCTACGAGCAGATGATGGCCCCGCGCTGGGTGGTCTCGATGGGATCGTGCGCGAACTCCGGCGGAATGTTCGACGTGTACAGCGTGGTCCAGGGCGTCGACTCCTTCCTGCCGGTCGACGTGTACATTCCCGCCTGTCCGCCCCGGCCCGACATGGTGCTCGAGGCGCTGCTCCTCCTGCAGAATGTCGTGGGGACGGAGGAACGCCCGCTGAGCTGGATCGCCGGGCCTCAAGGGGTCGTGCGGCCTGCGCGCCCCTCGCAGCGCGTGCTCAAGCATGCCGAGCGAAGCCGCGAGCGGCTGCTGCGGCCGCCGGACCACGTATGACGGGGGAGGTGGCCGGACAGGCTGCGGCAGGGGGAGCGGCAGCCGGACAGGCTGCGGCTGCGGCAGCGGGAGCGGCTGCGGGCGTCGTGGGCGAGCTGGAGGAGCGCTTCCCCGATGCGGGGATCGTGACCCAAGCGAGCGCGGACGGCGCCGCCGTCGTCTGGGTGAGCCCCGCCGCGCTCCCGGCGATTCTCGGGTGGCTGAAGCGGGAGGCGCGTCCGGCATGGCCGGTTCTCTTCGACCTGTCGGCGGTCGACGAGCGGACACGGCGGGCGGCGCCGCCCGGGCAGCCCGGTTGCGACTTCTCGCTCCTCTACCAGCTCCTCTCGATCGACGGCAACGCCGACCTGCGCCTGCGCGTCCCGCTCGAGGGCGAGTACCCGTCGGTCCCGAGCATCACCGGCCTCTGGCCGTGCGCCAACTGGTACGAGCGCGAGGCGTACGACATGTTCGGGATCCGCTTCGACGGGCATCCGCTCCTCCGGCGGATCCTGATGCCCGCGTACTGGAACGGGCACCCGCTGCGCAAGGAGCACCCGGCGCGCCGCACCGACATGGAGCCGTACCGGCTGGGAGCGACGCCGGAGCAGGCGCGCGTGGAGTCCCTCGATGTTGTGCCGGAGGAGTTCGGGCTGAGCGGCGGGACGGATCCCTCATCCCGGATGTTCCTGAACCTCGGCCCCCACCATCCCGGGACGCACGGGGTCGTCCGCTTCCTGCTCGACCTGGACGGCGAGGTGATCCGCGACATCGGGATCCAGATAGGCTTCCACCACCGCGGGCAGGAGAAGATCGCCGAGCGGCAGACCTTCCATACCTACCTGCCGTACACCGACCGGATCGACTACCTGGCCGGCTACCAGAACGAGTTTCCCTACGCGCTCGCCGTCGAGCGGCTGGGGAGGATCGACGTCCCGCCGCGCGCGCAGGTGATCCGCGTGATGCTCGCCGAGCTGTTCCGGATCGCGAGCCACCTCGTCTGGTTCGGGACGTTCGGCGCCGACCTGGGCTCGATGTCGCCGGTCTTCTACACGTTCAACGACCGCGAGCGCGTCTTCGACATCGTCGAGGCGGTCTCCGGCTTCCGGATGCACCCGGGCTGGTTCCGGATCGGCGGCGTCGCCGAGGACCTCCCGAAGGGCTGGAAGGCGTTGGTCGACGACTTCGTCGCCTACTTCCCGCGCCGGCTCGACGAGTACCGCCGCGCGCTGATGAAGAACGGCACGTTGAAGAGGCGGACGAAGGGGGTCGGCGTCTACACGACCGGCAACGCGCTGGAGTGGGGCGTCACGGGGCCGAACCTGCGGGCGACGGGGCTCGCCTGGGACCTCCGCAAGCTCCGTCCCTACTCGATGTACGAGAACTTCGACTTCGAGGTGCCGACGGCGACGGAAGGGGATTCCTACGCGCGGGCCGTCGTGCGCGTCGAGGAGATGCGCCAGAGCCTCTCGATCGTCGCGCAGGCGGCCGCGAACATGCCGGAGGGACCGTACAAGAGCGACTCCCCCCTCGCGATGCCTCCGCGCAAGGCGCGCACGATGGAAGACATCGAGACGTTGATCCATCACTTCCTGTCGGTGAGCTGGGGAAAGCCGATGCCGGTCGGCGAGGCGCAGATGATCACCGAGGCGCCGAAGGGGAACATGTCGTTCCTCGTGATGAGCGACGGCGACGTCTGCTCGTATCGCACGCGGATCCGCACCCCGACCTTCCCGATCCTGCAGACCGTGCCGTGGCTCTGCCGCGGGTTCCTCGTCTCCGACGTGATCGCGATCCTGGGAAGCATCGACTACGTCATGGGGGACGTCGACCGCTAGCGGGCGCTGGCGGGAAGGTGGGAACCGGCGGGAAGGTGGGAACGAAGGAGGAGGAGAACGATTTGGCCGATCGACAGACCGCGACGACATCGCTGAGTTCCGAGGAGCGGATGGAGATCCTCGATCTCGCCAGCCGCTATCCGAGCCGTTCGGCCGCCGCCATCGACGGGCTGCTGGTCGTCCAGCGCCGTCGCGGCTGGGTGTCCGACGAAGCGCTCGCCGACCTCGCCGGCCTGCTCGGGATGACCGCCTCCGAGCTGGACTCGATCGCCACCTTCTACAACCGGATCTTCCGCAAGCCGACCGGCCGGACCGTCCTGTCGATCTGCGACAGCATCAGCTGCTACCTGCTCGGCGCCGACTCCCTCCGCGGGCATCTGGAGAAGCGGCTCGGGATCCGGATGGGGGAGACGACCCCCGACGGCCTCTTCAGCCTGATCCCGAACGTCTGCCTCGGCCATTGCGAGCAGGCGCCCGTGATGCTCGCCAACCGGGAAGTGTTCGGGAACCTCACCGAGGAGCGGATCGACGCGATCCTGGAGGAGCGGGGATGGAAAAGGTCCTGACGAGGAACATCCGCCCCGGAGCCGAAGCGCTCGACATCGAGGGGTACCAGCGGGCGGGAGGCTACGAGGCGTTCCGATCGATCGCCGGGAGGAAGTCCCCGGAGGAGATCGTGCAGCTGGTCTTCGACTCGAAGCTGCGCGGGCGCGGAGGCGCCGGCTTTCCGACCGGGCTCAAGTGGAAGGCGATGCCGCCGTTCGAGGGGAGCGCGCGCCCTCGCATCCTCGCCTGCAACTTCGACGAGATGGAGCCGGGGACGTTCAAGGACCGCTTCCTGGTCGAAGGGGATCCGCACCAGCTGATCGAGGGATGCCTGATCGCCGCTTACGCCTGCCGCTGCGACGCCGGCTACATCTTCACGCGGTACGAGTACGCGAGGGCGGAGCGGCTGCTCGAGCAGGCGGTCGCCGCTGCGCGCGGGGCGGGGCTGCTCGGCAAGAACATCCTCGGGTCGGGCTGGGACTTCGACCTTCACGTCCATCTGAGCGGGGGCCGCTACATGTGCGGGGAGGAGACCGGGCTGCTGAACGCCCTCGAGGGAAAGCGGGCGAACCCGCGCGCGAAGCCTCCCTACCCGCCGACCAGCGGCGCGTGGGGCAAGCCGACCGTGATCCAGAACGTCGAGACGCTCTGCAACCTGCCGCACATCGTTCGCAACGGGGCCGAGTGGTTCCAGTCGCTCGGCAAGGCGAAGGACGCCGGGACGAAGATCTACGGCGCGAGCGGGCGCGTGAAGCATCCCCACTGCGTCGAGCTTCCGATGGGGACGACGCTGCGCGAGCTCCTCTTCGGCGAGATGGGGGGGATGGCGGAGGGCTACGAGTTCCGGGCCGCGCTGCCCGGCGGAGCGTCCACCCGCTTTCTCGGCCCGGAGCAGCTCGACGTCCCCCTGGAGTTCGAGTCGCTGAAGGAGATCCGCGCGTTCTTCGGCACCGGAACGGCGGTCGTCTTCGACGATTCCGCCTGCATCGTCGACGCGTTGCGCAATCTCGAGACGTTCTTCGCGCGGGAATCGTGCGGATGGTGCACGCCGTGCCGCGAGGGGCTCCCGTGGATCCGGGAGATCCTCGAGCGGATCGAGGGGGGCGTCGCCGGACCGGAGGAGATCCCGCTGCTCGAGCAGCAGGCGCGGCTCGTCGGTCCCTACGCGTTCTGCGCGCTGGCGCTGGGCGCGACGCTGCCGCTGCAGAGCGGGATGGAGATGTTCCGCGAGGAGTTCGAGGAGCACGTGCGCACCGGCACCTGCCGCCGGCGCGGGAGTCGGGCGTGAGCGGCGGCGGCGAGTTCGTCGACGTCTTCTTCGACGGCGTGGCGTACCGGGTGCGCGCCGGCCGGAACCTGCTCGAGGCGGCCCTCGACGCCAAGCGCGATCTTCCGTATTTCTGCTGGCACCCCGACATGGGCTCGGTCGGCGCCTGCCGGCAGTGCGCGGTCAAGGTCTTCAAGGACGAGAACGACAAGGCGGGCCGGATCGTCATGGCCTGCATGACCCCGGCGGCCCCCGGGACGCGCGCCTCGATCGACGATCCGGCGGCGGCGGAGTTCCGCGCGGCGGTGATCGAGTGGCTGATGATCAACCATCCCCACGATTGCCCGGTCTGCGACGAGGGGGGCGAGTGCCACCTCCAGGACATGACGGTGATGACCGGGCACGTCTACCGCCGCTTCCAGGGGAAGAAGCGGACCTTCCGCAACCAGGACCTCGGTCCGTTCGTCGCCCACGAGATGAACCGCTGCATCCAGTGCTACCGCTGCGTCCGGTACTACAGGAACGTCGCGGGCGGGCGGGACCTCGACGTCTTCGGCTCGCGCGACCGCCTCTTCTTCGGCCGCCACGAGGACGGGGTCCTGGAATCGGAGTTCAGCGGAAACTTAGTCGAGGTCTGCCCGACCGGGGTGTTCACCGACAAGCCGCTGGCGAGCCATTACACGCGCAAGTGGGACCTGCAGAGCGCGCCGTCGATCTGTCCCCACTGCTCGATCGGATGCAACACGATCCCGGGCGCCCGCTACGGGACCCTCCGGCGCGTCCGCAATCGCTACCACCGGGACGTGAACGCCTACTACCTGTGCGACCGCGGCCGCTACGGCTACGAGTTCGTCAACGGGCCGGAGCGGGTGCGCGAGCCGGTCGTCCGGGCGGCGCCGAGCGAAGGCGCCGAGGTGGGAGCGGCGATCGCAGAGGCCGTGCGGCGCCTGCAAGGCGCGCGCCGGATCGTCGGGATCGGCTCCCCGCGGGCGAGCCTCGAGTCGAACTACGCGCTCCGCTTGCTCGTCGGGGGCGAGGAGAGCTTCTCCCCAGGCGTCGCGCCGTCGATCGACCGCGCGGCCCGGCGCGGGATCGCGCTCTTCCGCGAAGGGGTCGCACGGTCCGCCTCCCTCGAGGACGTGCGCTCCTGCGACTGCGTGCTGATCCTCGGCGCCGACCCGACGAACGAGGCTCCGCTGCTCGATCTCGCGATCCGCCGCGCGCTCGACAACGAGATGGGCGAGATCGCGAAGCGGATGAAGATCCCCGCCTGGGACGACAACGCGACGCGCGTCGCCGCGGGCGGGGCGCGCGGGATCTTGGAGACGGCGACGAGCGTGCCGATCAAGCTCGACGCGCTCGCGGCCGGCCCGGTGCGTCTCGATCCTCCCGGACTGCTCGCGCACGCGCAGGCGATCGCGCGCGAGATCGGCGCGGGGGCGGGCGTGGGGAGCGGCGACGGAGGCGCAGGCGGCGACGGAGGCGCGGACGGGCACGGAGCGGCCGGGAATGCGGCAGCGCGCGTGGCGGGCGCGCTCCGCGGGGCGAAGCGTCCGGTAATCGTGACGAGCGCGGCCGCGGGGGAGGCGGTCGTGCAGGCGGCCTTCGACATCGCCCGCGCCCTCGCCACAGCCCGGCGCGCCGCTGCCGGCGAAGAGGGAGCCGGCGAGGAGCCGCCGCTCCTCTCCCTGATCGTCCCGCACGCAAACACGATCGGCGGCCTGCTGCTCGGCGGCGCCGGCGTGGAAGCCTTGCTCGAGCGCGTGGCGAGCGGCGAAGCGGACGGCCTGATCGTCCTGCAGAACGATCTCTTCCGCATCGCGCCCCCGGGCCTCGTCGAAGCGATGTGCGCGCGGGTCGCCGGGCGGCTCGTCGTCCTCGAGGAGATCGAGACGCCGACGACCGCGATCGCCGGCATCGTCCTGCCGGTCGCGACCTGGGCGGAGTCGAGCGGAACGTTCGTCAATCAGGAAGGAAGGGCCCAGCGCTTCTACGCGGTGCTGCCGCCCGAGGACGGCGTCCCGCCCGCGTGGGAGTCGATCGCGAGCCTCTCGGCGGCGCTCCGTCCGCCCGCCCCCGCCTGGAGCGGCTACGAGGACGTGACGCGCGAGATCGCGAGCCGGATCGCCCCGCTCGCCGGCGTGATCGAAGCGGCGCCGCCCGCCTCCTTCCGGATGCCCGGCGGCCAGCGCATCGCGCGCGAGCCGAAGCGCGCGAGCGGCCGCACGGCGGTCTACGCGAGCCGCTCGGTCTTCGAGCCGCAGCCGCCCGAGGATGCCGAGACGCCGCTCGCCTACACGATGGAGGGGCACGACGCGCACGGCGCGCCGGCCGCTCTCGTGCCGCGCTTCTGGGCGCCCGGGTGGAACTCGGTCCAGGCGCTCACCCGCTTCCAGGACGAGGTGCACGGCCCGCTGGAAGGCGGCAGCGCGGGCAAGCGGCTTCTCGATCCCGCCGGGATTCCCTCACGCCTGCCGGCGCCCGAGCCGCTCGACGCCCGCCCGCTCGGCGAGGGGGAGTTCTGGCTCGTCCCGCTCTTCCGGATCTTCGGAAGCGAGGAACTGTCGAGCCTCGCCCCCTCGATCCGCGAGCGGGGCGCCGCCCCGGCGGAGGTGTGGATCCATCCCGAGGATGCCGCCGCCGCTTCGATCTCCGCAGGCGACCGGTTGGCGATCCCGATCGGCGGATCGGCGACGCGCGCGCTGCCGGCGCGGCTCGAGCCTCTCCTGCCCCGCCGCGTGCTCGCCGTCCCGTATGGCCGGCCGGAGACGCTCGGCTGGACGAGCGTCACGCGCGTCACCCTCCCGGGGGTGCGAGCATGAGCCCCTTGCTGCGCGTCGTGATGGTCGTGGCGATCCTCGCCGTCCTGCTCTCGATCGCCGCCGGGCTGATCTGGTACGAGAGGCGCCTCCTCGCGCGCTTCCAGGACCGCCTCGGGCCGAACCGCGTCGGCCCGTTCGGGCTGCTGCAGCCGCTCGCCGACGTCCTGAAGCTCCTCGCGAAGGAGGACTGGGTCCCGCCGTTCGCCGACCGCTTCCTCTTCGTCCTCGCGCCAACGATCGTGGTCGTCACGGTCCTCTTCGCGTTCGCGGTCGTGCCGTTCACCGATCGCATCGTCGTCGCCGACTCGAACGTCGGCCTGCTCTTCGTCCTCGGGATGCTCTCGCTCGGCGTCTACAGCGTGACGCTCGGCGGGTGGTCCTCGAACAGCAAGTACGCGCTGATCGGCGGGATGCGCGCCGCGGCGCAGATGATCAGCTACGAGCTGCCGCTCGGGCTCTCCCTGCTCGGCGTCGTCCTGCTGGCCGGATCGTTCCGCCTCACCGACATCGTCGAGGCGCAGCGCGCCGTCCCCTTCGCCATCGTCCAGCCGGTCGGCTTCGCCCTCTTCCTCGTGGCGGGGATCGCCGAGTCCCGCCGGATCCCGTTCGACCTTCCGGAGGCGGAGAACGAACTCGTCGCCGGCTATCACACCGAGTACTCGGCGATGAAGTTCGCGCTCTTCTTCATGGGGGAGTATCTCGACGTGACGCTCCTCAGCTCCTTCGCGACGCTGCTCTTCCTCGGCGGATGGCTGGGGCCGGGCCTTCCCGGCGTCGTCTGGTTCCTGCTGAAGATGGGGATCCTGATCTCGGTCTTCATCTGGGTCCGCTCGATCCTGCCGCGCTACCGGTTCGACCAGCTGATGGCGCTCGGGTGGAAGTGGATGCTCCCGCTCGCGCTCGTCAACGTGCTCGCGACCGGAGCGATCGCGCTGTCGCTGGCGCAGGGAGGGAGGTAGTCCCGTGTTCTCGAACCTCCGCACGATGTGGGTCGCCTTCACCCACCTGTTCCGCAAGCCGGTGACGGTCTCCTATCCGGAGCAGATGCCGTACGTGCCGCCGCGCTGGCGCGGGCGGATCATCCTCTCGCGCGACCCGGACGGAGAGGAGCGTTGCGTCGCCTGCTACCTCTGCGCGGTCGCCTGCCCGGTCGACTGCATCGCGCTCCAGGCGACCGACGACGGCGCGGGTCGCCGCTACCCCGCGTGGTTCCGGATCAACTTCTCGCGCTGCATCTTCTGCGGATACTGCGAGGACGCCTGCCCGACCTACGCGATCCAGCTCACCCCCGACTTCGAGATGAGCGACTATCGCCGTCCCGACCTCGTCTACGAGAAGGAGGACCTCCTGATCGACGGGCCGGGGAAGTATCACGAGTACAACTTCTGGCGGGTGGCGGGCGTGCCGATCCGGGGCAAGGCGAAGGGGGAGGGGCTCGAGGACGAGGAGCCGTCGGACGTGCGGAGCCTCTTGCCGTGACGATCCTCTTCTACGCCGCCGCCCTTGCCGCGATCGCCTGCGGAGCGATCGCCGTCACGCGCAAGAGCGCGATGAACGGGCTCGTCGCGCTCGCCGGGGTCTTCCTCTCGACCGCGCTTCTCCTGTGGACGATCGGCGCCGCGTTCGTCGCCGCGCTCGAGATCATCGTCTACGCCGGCGCGATCCTCGTGCTGTTCGTCTTCGCCGTGATGCTCCTCAACGCGGACCGTGGCGACCGGAGGGCGATCGAGGAGCCCGGCTCGCCGGCGGGCTGGATCGTCCCTGCGATCCTCGTCGTCGTGCTGCTCGGCCTCGCCGCCTTCGGCATCGGCGCCGGAGACCGCGGCCGCACCGTCACCGCGGTCTCTCCCCGCGCGGTCGGCCGCTCCCTCTTCTCCGACTACGTCGCCGGGGTCGAAATCGCCTCGTTCCTGCTGCTGGCGGGACTGCTCGCGGCCTACCACTTCGGCGCCGCCGGCGGAAGGCGTCCGGAGGAGCCCGGCGAGCGAACGGGAGGCGGCCAATGATCGCGCACGTCCCGGTGGCGCACGTCCTGATCCTCTCGGGCATCCTCTTCGGGATCGGCCTGATCGGCCTCCTCGCGCGGCGCAACCTGGTCTTCGTCCTGATGTCGCTCGAGATGATGTTGAACGCCGCGGTCCTCGCCTTCGCCGCCGCAGGCTCCCGCTGGGGCCAGCCGGACGGGCAGGTGATGATCCTCTTCCTTCTCGCGACCGCCGCGGCCGAGGTGTCGGTCGGCTTGCCGCTCCTGCTCCGGATCTCCGGCCGGTTCGGGACGGTCGACGGCGACGACGTGAGCGGGCTCCGTGGCTAGCGCGGCGTCGCAGGCGATGGCGAGCCTCTTCGCCGCGGTCGTGCTCCTGCCGTTCGCCGGCTTCGCGTTCCTCGTCCTCTTCGGGGGACGGATCGGCCGCAACGCCGTGCGGATCGCCGGTGCCGGCTCGATCGGCCTCTCCTTCGCCGCGGCGCTCGGCGCGAGCCTCCTCTACGCGGGCGACCCCGGCGCGCGCGTCGCCTCGCTCGGCGCCTGGATCGACACGGCCGGCCTCCGCGCCGGCTTCGACCTCCGGCTCGACGCGCTCTCGCTCGTGATGATCCTGGCCGTCACGTTCGTCGGCTTGCTGATCCACCTCTACGCGACGCGCTCGATGGAGCGGGAGGACGGCTTCTCCCGCTTCTTCGCCTACATGAACCTCTTCGTCGGCTCGATGCTGGCGCTCGTCTTGGCCGACGACCTGCTCCTGCTCTTCCTCGGCTGGGAGGGGGTCGGCCTCTGCTCCTATCTCCTGATCGGATTCTGGTACCGCGAGCCGGAGAACGGCACGGCGGCGCAAAAGGCGTTCCTCGTGACGCGCATCGGGGACGCGGCGATGGCGATCGGCCTCTTCCTGCTCTTCGCGGATCTCGGAAGCCTGCGGATCCCCGAGGTGCTCGAGCGGGCGGCCGCCGCCTGGGGCCCGGGAGACGGGCGCGCCGCGCTCGCCGCCGCGCTCCTGCTCGGCGGCGCGCTGGGCAAGTCCGGGCAGATCCCGCTCCAGGTCTGGCTTCCCGACGCGATGGCCGGCCCGACCCCGGTCTCCGCGCTGATCCACGCTGCCACGATGGTGACCGCGGGGGTCTACCTGATCGCGCGGATGCACCTGCTCTTCGCGCTGGCCCCCGCCGTTCTCTTCGCCGTCGCCGTGATCGGCGCGGCCACGGCCCTCTACGGCTCGATCGCCGCGTTCGGCCAGGCGGACATCAAGCGGATCCTCGCGTACTCGACGATCTCGCAGATCGGCTACATGTTCTTGGCGCTCGGCGTCGGCGCGTGGACGGCGGCGATCTTCCACCTCGTGACGCACGCCTTCTTCAAGGCGCTGCTCTTCCTCGCCGCCGGAGCGGTGATCGACGCGACGGGAGGGGAGCACGACATCTTCCGCATGGGAGGCCTGCGCCACCGCCTGCCGAAGGTCTACGCGCTGTTCCTGATCGGTGCGGCGTCGCTCGCCGCCCTGCCGCTCGTGACCGCGGGCTTCTACAGCAAGGACCGGATCCTCGAGGCGGCCTGGACGTCGCCGGCCGGCGGAATCGGCTTCTACCTGGTCGGGCTTTTGACGGCGCTTCTGACGGCGATCTACATCTTCCGGGCCGTCTTCGCCGTGTTCCACGGCGAGGAGCGAGCCCCAGTCGAGCACGATCCGCACCACGCGCCGGCGCTCCCCGCGCCGCTCATGATCGGCTCGATGGCGGTGCTCGCGTTCTTCGCGATCTTCTCCGGCTTCCTCGGCATGCCGGCGCCGCTGGGCGGCTTCGATCCGATCGGCCGCCTGCTGGCCGCGGTCTTCCCGGCGGCGGCCCACGAGGAGGCGGGAGGGGCGGCCGTCCTCGGCCTGCTCTTCTCGGCGGTCGTCGCGCTCGCCGGCGTGGCGATCGCGTGGCGATGGCAGCGCGAGCGTCCCGGCGCCCTCGCCTCGCCGGCGGCGCGCGGGCCGCTCGGGCGCTTCCTCGGCGGCGGGCTCGGCTTCGACGCCATCTACGGCGCGCTGTTCGTCGTCCCGTATCGCGCGCTCGCCTACGCGATCCGCGGCGACGCGATCGACGCCGTCTTCACGGGGCTCGCCCGCGTCGCTGCCGGGCTGAACGGCTTCCTCTCCTGGACGCAGAACGGCCGCGTGCGGGCCTACGCCACCGGGCTCCTGATCGGGGCGATCGTCTGCGCCGCCGTCCTGCTGCTCCACGCAGGAGGGGCGGCACGATGACGCTGACCCTGATCTACGCCGTTCCCGCCCTCGCGGCGCCCTTCGCCTGGATCGCCGGGCGGCGCTCGCCGCGCGCCGCCTCCTGGATCTCCTTGGCCGCCTCCTCGGCGGTCGTCGTCCTCGCCCTCGCCGCGTGGCTCGGGGCCGCCGGCGGGCGGATCCCTTTCACGATCGACGAGCGCGCCGCGTGGGTCGCGCCGTTCGGGATCAGCTACCACCTCGGGATGGACGGGCTCTCGCTTCTCTTGGTCCTCCTGACGGGGCTGCTCGGCGCGATCGCTTCGGCGGCGAGCTGGCACCAGGTGCACGAGCGGGCCGGAGCGTTCCACGGTTCCCTCCTGCTCCTCCTCGCCGGCATCGCGGGAGTCTTTCTCGCCCTCGACCTCTTCCTCTTCTACTTCTTCTGGGAGCTGATGCTCGTCCCGATGTACTTCCTGATCGGGCTGTGGGGGTACGGCGACCGCGTGAAGGCGGCGATCAAGTTCTTCGTCTTCACATTCCTCGGCGGATTGTTCATGCTCGCCGCGATCCTCGGGATCGCGATCGCCCACTGGCGCGCGACCGGGGCGCTCACCTTCGACCTCCCGGAGCTGATCGGCACCCCTCTGCCGCCGGGCCTCGCGTTCGGCCTGATGCTCGGCTTCTTCGTCGGACTCGCGGTCAAGCTCCCCGCCGTGCCGATCCACTCGTGGCTGCCCGACGCGCACACGCAGGCCCCCACGGCCGGCAGCGTCATCCTGGCCGGGATCATGCTGAAGACCGGCGGCTACGGCTTCCTGCGGTTCCTCGTCCCGCTGTTCCCCGACGCCGCGGCCCAGTTCGCTCCGGTCGCGATGGCGCTCGGCGTGGCGGGGATCCTCTACGGCGCGCTCCTTTCCTATCCCCAGTCGGACTTGAAGCGGCTCGTCGCCTACACGAGTGTGAGCCACCTCGGGTTCGTCCTGCTCGGCGTGTTCGCCGGCACGCCGCTCGCGCTCCGCGGAGCGGTGATGGAGATGATCGCCCACGGCCTCTCGACCGGCGCCCTGTTCGTCGTCGCCGGGATCGTGCAGGAACGATGCGGCACGAGGGACTTTTCGCGCCTCGGGGGACTGTGGACCGTCGCGCCCCGCCTGGGCGGCTTCAGCCTCTTCTTCGCTCTCGCCTCGCTCGGGCTGCCGGGCCTCGCGAACTTCGTCGCGGAGTTGCTCGTCCTCCTCGGGACCTTCCAGGTGAGCCCGCTCGCCGCGGCGCTCGGCACCCTGGGCTTCGTCGTCTCGGTCATCTACTCGCTGCGGCTCGTGCACGCGGCGTTCTTCGGTCCCAACCGGGAGGGATGGAAGATTCCCGACCTCGGCGCGCGCGAGGTCGCGATGCTCGGCGTGCTCGCGGCGCTCCTGATCTGGCTCGGCCTCCATCCGGCCCCGGTCCTGCGGGCATCGGGCGAGCCGGTGGACGCGGTCGGCCGCATGCTGCGCGGCGGCGGCGAGCCGGCGACGATCTGGCGCGTCGAGGCGGAGGCGGGGGAGGAGGGGCGATGATCGGCTCCGTCGATGCCCGCGCGCTGCTCCCGCTGCTGATCCTGGGCTATGGGGCGACCGTCCTTCTCGTCGTCTCCGCGTTCCTGCGGCGCCCGGCGGCGATCGCCGCGCTTTCGCTCGCCACGCTCGCCGCCGCGTTCGTCTCGATCTTCGCCGCGCGTGCCGAGGCCCCCCGCGAGGTCGCGGGGCTCCTCGCGATCGACGGCGTATCGCTCTTCTGGATGGGGCTCCTCTTCGCGGCCGGCTTCGCGACGATCCTGATCGCTCGCGACTACTTCCGTGGTCGCGCGGAACGTGAGGACCGCTTCCACATTCTCGTCCTCTTCGCCGTCCTCGGGATGGCGGTCGCCGCGGCGAGCATGCACTTCGCCACGTTTTTCCTGGGGCTCGAGACGCTCACCGTCTCGCTCTACGGGCTGGTCGGCTTCACCCGCCTGCGCCGCGCGTCGCTGGAGGCGGCGATCAAGTACCTGGTGCTCGCGGCCGCCTCGTCGGCGTTTCTGCTCTACGGCATCGCTCTGCTCTACGCCGGCTCCGGCCACCTCGACTTCGCCGGCCTCGGGCGCTCGTTCGAGGAGGCGGGGGGAATGAACGGCCTGGCGCGCATCGGCCTCGCCCTCGTGATCGTCGGCTTCGGATTCAAGCTCGCGTTCGTCCCGTTCCACATGTGGTCGCCCGACGTCTATCAAGGGGCGCCGCCGCCCGCGACCGCGCTCATCGCGAGCGGATCGAAGGGCGCGATCTTTGCCCTCCTCTTCCGCCTCGCCTCCGACCTCGACCTCGCCTCCGACCCGCCGGCGCGCCTGCTGTTGACGGCGCTGTGCGTCGCGACGATGTTCGGGGGGAACCTGCTCGCGCTGCGCCAGCGCAACCTCCGGCGGCTGCTCGCCTACTCCTCGATCGCGCACATGGGCTACCTGACGATCCCGCTCCTCGCGGGCGGCGAGGTGGGCTTCGGGGCGTTCGGCTTCTATCTCGTCTCCTACTTCGCGACCATCCTCGCCGCGTTCGGCGTGATCGCGGTCCTCTCCACGCCGGGACGCGAGGTGCAGGAGATCGAAGACCTGCGCGGCCTCGGGCGCGAGCGGCCGCTGGCCGGTTTCGTCCTCGCGCTGGCGATGGTTTCGCTGGTCGGGATCCCGCTCACGGCCGGCTTCGTCGCGAAGTTCTACATCTTCGGCGCCGGAGTCCGGGCGGGACTCTGGACGCTCGTCCTCCTGGCGGTCGTGGCGAGCGGGATCTCTGCCTACTACTACGTGCGGGTGCTCGTCACGCTGTACGCGACGCGGGAAGCCGGCGCGGCGGCCCCGGCGGCGCTCGCGCAGCGTCCGTCCTCGCCGTGGGCATGGGCGGCGATCCTCGCGCTGGCGCTCGTCGTCCTCTTCTTCGGGATCTACCCGGCGCCGCTGATCGCGCTGGCGAGCGGAGCGATGGGGATGGGCGCGCCGATGGCGGGGTGGTAGCCGCTCAGGCGTCCAGCGAGCGCCGGCGACTCAGGCGTCGAGCGTCACGCGGTTGCGGCCCGACTGCTTGCTCTGGTAGAGCAGGACGTCGGCGCGCTCCTGCACCATCTCCGGCGTGTCGCCGGCGCGCGCGGCCGTCCCGCCGATCGAGATCGTCACGCGGATCGGCTTGCCCCTCTCCTTGATCGACGAGGCTTCGACGAGGGCGCGCAGCTTCTCGGCGGTCGCCTGCAAGCTGCTCGGTCCGATCGGCGAGAGGATGACGAGGAACTCGTCGCCCCCCCATCGTCCCAGCGAATCGCCCGCGCGCAGTCCCTCGCGAACGGTCGTCGCCACCATGCGCAGCACCCCGTCGCCGACCGCGTGGCCGTGGGAGTCGTTGATCCGCTTGAAGTGGTCGATGTCGAGGAAGAGGAATCCGCACGGGATCGCGTGGCGCGCGTGCGCCTCGAGGATCGCGCGCATCTCCATCTCGACGTAGCGGCGATTGCCCACGCCGGTCACGGGATCGAGGAACGCCTGCTGGTTCAGCTCGTCGAGGCGCCGGTTCGCGGCGAGGATCGTGGTGCTGTCTGTGAAGATCTCCACCGCGCCCACGATCCCGCCGGAGGGAGAGAACACCGGCGCCGCGCGGACGCGCACCGGGATGCGATGGCCGTCGGCGTGCCGCATGTAGAGCGTCTGCTCCGCCGGCGCGCCGCCCCTCATCGCCTCGTCGATCGGGCAGGCGCCCGCGAGGCACAAAGGATCGCCGCGCTCGTCCACGTGCACCCGGAGGGTGTCGTCCTTGCAGGAGCGTCCGAGGACCGCCGCCCGCGCGTATCCGGTGATCCGCTCGGCGCCCGCGTTCCAGTAGACGATCCGGCGATCCGGGGCGACCATGTAGACCCCTTCGTCGAGATGATCGAGCACCTGCCGATAGGAATCGACCGAGTCGATCTCCTCGGGCTCGGGTGGGCGCGGGTCGGACCGGTCCATGAGAGCCTCTCCTCGAAAACGCCGTCGAGCCCTGCCACACGGAATGCGCGACGATCGGTTCGGGCGCGACGTCGAAGGTTGGCATCGGGCCCCCAGGGAAGTCAATAAAACCGGGGCCGCCGAACGCATTTCTCGGCGGCCCCGGTTCCCATATGAAGATCATCCGGAAGGATCCTGAAGAAAGGATCCAGAAGATCCTGAAGGATCGTTCGGGACGCGGAGGCGGCGGCTCGGCCTGCCGCTACCGCGTCACGATGAGCTTTCGCTGTCCTCCCGCGCCTTCGCCTCGGCCCGCGCCTGCTCCCGCACCCTCGCCAAGGTTCGATCGCAGGAAGTACACGCCGGCCGGCAGCCGGCCGGTGTCGATCGTCGCGACGTGCGCTCCCGCCTCCTGCGCGCCGTCGACCACCATCGCCACTCGCCGCCCGGCGGCGTCGACGAGCGAGATCGAGACGCGCTTCGACTCCGAGAGGGAATAGGAGATCGTCGTGCGGCGCGCCGCCGGGTTCGGGCGCGGCAGGCCGAGGAAGTCGAGCGAGGCGGAGCCCGCGTCGCCCGCGCCGGACTGCGGCTCACGGTTGCGAAGGAAGACCAGGATCGCCGCGGTCAGGTCCGCCTTCGTCGACGGCGGCTCGTCGTCGGCGAGGCCGCCCAGCTCGATCGACGCGCCGACCGTCCGGTAGTCTCCGCCGTCGTGAGCGACGCCGCAGACGTAGACGGGCGCGACGTTCGACAGGATCGTGAAGCTTGCGGTGAGCGGCCGCAGGCGGTCGAGATACGCGTTGTCCCCCACATAGGAGAACGCCATCCCTTCGGTGAACCGGCCCGTCTCGCCGATCACCATCCCGGCGTCGGCCATGCCGTCCTCGACGGCCTGCAGCCCGAAGCGCGCTGCGAACGGGTAGCCGCTCATACTGATCGGATCGAAGTACCAGACGTCCCCGCCTTCCAGGTAGACGCCATGGCCGTCGCCGAAGAACGGCTCGATCGCGGTCGCCTCGCTCGACACCTGCCGGACGACGAAGTTGTCGGGGTAGACGCCGAGCAGCGCGAAGAGGAGCGTGTGATCCTCGAGATTCGGCGGCAGCAGATCGCTGAACGTGAACGGCGTGCCGAGGGAGGGCAGGATCTCCCGGAGCGCGCGCCCGGTCGACTGCAGGAACGTCGGATCCCAGACGAAGACGGCGTGGCGTCCGATCGTCAAGCCGAGAGCCGAGACCGATTCTCCCGAGTCGTGCACGATGCGCAGCGTGCACGAGGCCACGTGACCGGCGGGAGCGTGCGGAGAGGCGCGGACGGTGAAGCTCGGCGCCGTCCCGCCGGCCGTCCCGCCGCGCGGGATGTCCCCGAAGGAAGCGGCGCCGTCGAGGATCGTGACGAGCGGATCGCTGCACGCCAAGGTCGCCTCCACGCCGGAGGCGTCGCTTCCGAAGTTCTTCAAGGTCAGTAGCACGCCGGCCGTCTCGCCGGCGTCCCATCGGCCGTCGCCGTTTCCCAGGTTGTCGTCGAAGGCGGTCGCGATCGGCTGCAGCGCTGGTTCGTCGGAGTCGTAGTCGAGTCGCACGTCGTCGGCGGAGACCTCCGCCACCGGAGACTCTCCTCAGCAGCCGACCGTCGTGGCCCAGATCTGCAGCCGGACCGAGCGGATCTGCATCGGATCGACGGCGGGCAGCCAGGCCATCTCGTCGGAAAGCTGAACGACCGTCTCGTGCCAGGCATCGTCGCCCGGCGCCGCGATCAGATGGAGGTCGGGCCGGTCGGTGAAGGGGCAGGCGCCGGCGCGAGCGAGGGCGCGCGTCTCGCCGAGGATGGAGCCTTCGGCATCGAGATAGACGATTCCGATCATCGCGGCGGCCCATGCCTCGCTGCCGGCGAGGACATTCATCCGCGCCCGGAACGAGAGGCGGACGTCGAGCGAGGGAATCGGGATGACCTGGTAGAGGCGGTTCGATCCGGTGGTCTCCATCTTCGAGACGTGCGCCTCGTAGTCGGGATCGGCTTCGTAGGTGGTTCCGCGATCGATGCTCCCCAGTCCCCCCAGCTGCTGCTTCCACCCGGCGTCGAACGGCTGCTCGAAGTCTCCGTTCTCGACGAGCTGAAGCGCCTGCGTCTGCGCGGGGGCGGCAGCCATGAGCAGGAGAGCGAGGGCGAAGGCGAGGGCGAGCTGCGGCCAAAGCTTCATCGGTTCCCTTCCTCCTCGGGGGTTGCCCCGAAACGTTCCAATCGTGCGTCCCGGCAGGACGCGAATCAGCGGAGCAGCAGGAAGCGCCCGCTCCGTCCATCCATGCCGTAGAGGTAGACGCCCG
>JBHGAY010000042.1:0-30931 GCA_041946735.1 Candidatus Eiseniibacteriota bacterium | reverse complement strand
CCGCATCCAGTTCACCCCCGACCTGATGCCCTCCGACATCACCGGCACCGAGATTCTCGAAGAGGACCGCACGACCGGAAAGCGCGCCTTCCGTTTCGTTCACGGCCCGGTCTTCGCGAACCTGATCCTCGCCGACGAGGTCAACCGCACCCCTCCCAAGACGCAGGCGGCCTTGCTGCAGGCGATGCAGGAGCGCGAGGTGACCGCCGCCGGCCAGACCTTCCCGCTCCAGCGTCCGTTCTTCGTCCTCGCGACGCAAAACCCGATCGAGCTGGAAGGAACCTACCCGTTGCCCGAAGCGCAGCTCGACCGCTTCATGTTCCACATCTCCGTCGATTATCCGAGCGAGTCGGAGGAGGTGCGCGTCGTCTCGCAGACGACGGGCCCGGAGGAGGCGAAGGTGGAGCGCGTGCTGGGAGGCGAGGACATCCTGCGGATCCAGCGGACGATCCGGCGAATTCCGGTCTCCGACCACGTCGTCTCCTACGCCGTCCAGCTCGCGCGCGCGAGCCGGCCGGAGTCGACCGCGCTTCAGTTCGTGAAGGACTGGGTGAGCTGGGGAGCCGGTCCCCGCGCCTCGCAGTTCCTGATCCTCGGCGCGAAAACCCGCGCCGTCCTCTCCGGCAATCTCACCCCTTCGGCCGCGGACGTGCGCGCCGTCGCGCCCTCGGTCCTACGCCACCGGATCATCACGAACTTCACGGCCGAGGCGGAAGGGATCCGGCCGGTGCAGGTGATCTCGCGGATCCTCGAGGCGATCCCCGAGCCGAAGCAGGCATGAGCCGGCGTGAAGCAGAAGAGAGTGAAGCAAGCGTGAAGCGGGAAGGTGTGAAGCAAGCGTGAAGCGGCGAAGCGTGAAGCAGGCATGAGGCGGGCGTAGAGGGCATGGCGCGAACCGACACCAGCACCCGGGTCCTTCTGGAGCCCGCGTTCCTGACGAAGCTGCAAGGCCTCGACCTGATCGCTCGCATGATCGTCGAAGGATTCCTGACCGGCCTCCACAAGAGCCCCTATCACGGCTTCAGCGTCGAGTTCGCCGAGCACCGGCAGTACATGTCGGGGGACCCGATCCGTCACATCGACTGGAAGGTGTTCGCGAAGCGCGACCGCTACTACATCAAGGAGTACGAGCAGGAGACGAACCTGCGCGGGTGGCTCCTCCTCGACGTCTCCTCCTCGACGCCGTTCGCGGAGGAGGGGCGCATCGAGAAGATCCGGTATGCCACGTTCCTCGCCGCCGCGCTCGCCTACCTCATGATCCAGCAGCAGGACGCCTGCGGCCTGCTCCTCTTCTCCGACAGGATCCACAAGGTGATCCCCGCCCGCAGCGCCCGCTCGCACCTGCGCGTCCTGCTGAAGGAGATGGAGGAGGCGCTGCGCGAATCGCTCGCCTCGCCGCGCAAGGAGCGGAGGGGCACCGACGTCGGCCCCTGCCTGGAGCAGATCGCCGAGCGAACGCAGCGCCGCGGCCTCATGATCCTCCTCTCGGACCTCTGGGACTCGAAGCCGGACGGCGTGATCCGCGCGCTGAAGCATTTCCGGCACCGGCAGCACGAGGTGGTCGTCCTGCACTTGCAGGACCCGAAGGAGGAACGGTTCGACTATCGCGACGAGTCGATCTTCGTCGACATGGAGAGCGGCGAGAGGCTCAACGTCCAGCCGTGGGAGCTGCGCCCCGAGTATCTGCGCCTGATGCGGGAGCGGATCGACTACTACAAGAGGGAGTGCGGCGCGAACCGCATCGGCTACGAGAGGATCCTGACCGACACGCCGTTCGACGTCGCGCTGCTGCGCTACCTCGAGAAGCGCTCGCGCCTGCATTGAGACCGAGACCGAGGAGGACGCTCTGCCCCCGTTGTCGTTCCTGAACCCGATCTTCCTCGCCGGTCTGGCGGCGGCGGCGCTGCCGATCCTGATCCATCTCTTCAGCCGGAGGCGCACGCGCGAGGTCCGCTTCCCGAGCCTCGAGTTCCTCCAGGAGGTGTCGCGGAAGAAGATCCGCCGCCTTCAGCTCCGGCAGATCCTCCTGCTCGCGCTCAGGATCCTGATCATCGCCTTCTTCGCCCTCGCGATGGGCCGGCCGGCGCTGCGCACCTCCGGCGGAGCGCTGGGGCGCGGGAGCACGACGGTGGCGATCGTCCTCGACAACAGCTTCAGCATGGCGGCCCGCGATCCGGAGGCCGACGGTCCCGGCTCCTACTCGAACCCGGCGGCGGGATCGACCGCCGCCTCGCCCGGCTCCGCCTCGGCCGGTTTCGACGCCGGCGCGCCTTCCGCCTCCGCTGCGGCTTCCGCGGTTCCGGAGGAAGGGACCGTCTGGCAGGCCGCGAAACGCCGCGCGGGAGAGATCGTCTCGATGCTGCGCGAAGGCGATCGCGCCTTCCTGGTTCTCGCCGCCTCTCCTGTCACCGTGCCCTACCAGACGCCGATCGCCGATCTCGGGCTCCTCCGTCAGGAAGTGGATCGCGCCGGCGTCGAGGCGACACGCGCCGATCTGCCTCTCGCGATCGAACGAGCGGCGGAGCTGCTCGCGCAGGCGCGGACCTTGAACCGGGAGATCTTCGTCCTTTCGGACTTTCAACAGGCTGACGTCGAGGAGCTGCGCCACCATGCGGGCGGCCTCGCCGGCCGTCCCGCCGGCGCTCCGGCGGATTCGCCGCGGCGGGACGCGGATCGTGGACGAGCCGTGGCGGAGGGCGCCGACAGCCTGCAGACGGGAGCGCGAGCCGGCGCGGGAGCGATCGCGCTCGCCGAGGGGATCCGCGTCTACCTGGTTCCCCTTCGCTCGCTCCCCGTCGACAACGCCGCGATCGAGAGGGCGCGCCTGGAGTCGGCCGGCACGGGAGCGGAGGCGGGGGCCCGCCTCACCGTCACCGTCGTGAATCCGGGCTCCGAGCCGCTCACCGACCGCGTCGTCCGCGCGACCGCCGCCGGAGGCGCCGGCGAGGAAGTCGAGTCCGACGCGCTCGGCGAGGCGTTCGTCTCCGCTCCTCCGGGCGGCCGCGGCGAAAGCTCGCTTCTGCTGCGCAGGCTTCCCGCCTCGGGGGCGGTGCGCGTGAGCCTCGCCCCCGATGCCTTGCCCTGGGACAACCAGGCCTACCTCGTGACCGAGCAGCCGGGCATCCGGCGGGTGCTCATCGTGTCCGGCGGGGAGACCCCGGCGAGCGATCCGGCCGCCCGCTACCTGGCCCTCGCTCTCGATCCGACGGGCGGACACGAGTTCTTCCAGCCGGAGATCCTGGGCCCGGACGACCGCGCCCTGACCGTTCCGATCCGCGCCGACGCCGTCGTCCTCCTCGACCTCCCGCGTCTTCCGGCGCCCGCGCTCGAGCAGCTCGAGCGTTATCGGGCCGACGGGGGCGGCATCCTGATCGTCCTCGGCGATCGCGTCGATCCTCGCTCGTACAACGAGGACCTCCTGCCCCGCCTGGGCGGGCTGGAGTTGACCGGTCTGCAAGGAACCTTGGACGATCCCACCACCTACTTCCGGCTCCGCGTCACCGATCCGGGGCATCCGATCTTCGAGGGATTCTCCACGACGAGCGGCGGAAGCCTTACCTCCGCCCGCTTCCTGCGCGTGCTCGACTCGAAGCCCGGACCCGGCTCACGCATCCTCGCCGAGTTCAGCGGAGGCCGTCCTGCGCTCGTCGAGACGGGGAGCACCCTCGTCTTCACTTCGTCCTTCGATGGACGGTGGAACGACCTGCCGACGAGCGCCGCCTTCGTGCCGCTCGTCCACCGGATGATCCAGCGTCTCGCGCAAGGAGGCTCCTCCGCCGACCGCGTCCTCGCGGGCACCGCCGCGGAGCGCGCATTCGCGGACGAAGAGGTGGGGACGCGCGACACGTCGCTCCTGGACCCGAACGGCAACCGGCTGCCCTTGGAGCGCTCCTCGCGGGAAGGCAAGACGTGGCTGAAGACCCCGGAGCTTCGCCTTCCCGGGATCTACCGGATCGTCCGCGACGACGGCGCCAAGCTGGCCGTCCTCGCCGTGAATCTCGACACGAAGGAGTCGAATCTCGCCGTCGCGCCCGCCTCTACGCTCCCTTCGCTCTTCGGTCCCGACGCGACCGTGCTGCAGCCGAAGGGAGCGATCGATCGCGCGCTCCTCGAGGGGCGCTACGGCCGGGAGATCTGGCCGATGCTCCTCATCGCGGTGCTCGGCCTCATGATCGTCGAGTCGTTGCTGGGACGCGGCCGCATCCTTCCCTGAGCCGTCTCTCGAATCTTCCTCGGGACCGAATTGCCGCTTGCGAAACGCGCGGCCACGTCCGCTTTCGTTCGAGGTATCGCCGATCCGTTTCCGTCGAATGTTCGCCCCACACGATCTTCATGACCCATGTTTTATGTGGAAGCGCCCAGCCGCAGCTTTGCTCGAAAAGGATCTCATGGGATTCTAAGGCTGACTCGGTGGTCTTTACGCAAGGGCGTTCCTGCCGAACGAGGGATCCTTCTCGCTCGCCGGCACCGCATCTCGCATCTTTCGTCGCAGGAGGCAACGGTTTCGATGGCCGAAGGGGTCAGGGCTCGGACGATCCACGTATCGAGATACCCGCCCGCCATCGCCCTGGTGGCGATCGCCACCGCCGTCGCGTTCGCTTTGGGCTCCCTACGCGCCCCTCTCGCCGCCGCTCCCTGGCTCGCCGCCATCGCCCTCTCCGCGCGCATCGGCGGTCGTGGTCCCGGCCTGCTCGCCTCGTGCCTGTCGGTCGCGGGATTCGTCACCTTCCTGCTCGCGAACCCTCCGCCGGATCGATCGATCGGCCTCGATCTCCTCGGCATCTCCCTCTTCGCGCTCGCCTCCTACCTCGTTGCGCGATTCGTCGCGACGCCGGCCGCACCGTCGACCGCGACGTCGCGCGAGAACGAGGAGCGCTACCGCCAGATCGCCGAGTTGGCGTCCGACTATGCCTTCTCGGCGGACGTGGCCCCCGACGGTTCCCTCGAGCTCGAGTGGATCCGCGAGGAGTTCCTCTCCGACACCGGATTCCGCGCGGAGGAGATCCGCGAGGCCGGCTGGCGGCGGCTCTGGCATCCCGACGATCTGCCCCGAATCGAACAGCAGCTCCGCGATCTTTCCGCCGGCAAGACGACCACGGGGGAGGCGCGGATCGTGACTCGCGACGGGCAGGAGCGCTGGCTCCGCTATTCGGCGCGCAAGGTGCACTCCTCGCGCGGAGGGGCGGCCCGCATCTACGGAACGGCACGCGACATCACCGGCCGTAAGAAGGTGGAGGAGGCGCTTCGCCAAAGCGAGGAGCGCTACCGCTCCCTCGCCCTCGCCACGTCGCAGGTGATCTGGAGCACGGACGACCAGGGACGGATGGTCGAGCCGATTCCCGGATGGTCGCGGATCACCGGCCAGGAATTCGAGCAGATGCGCGGCTTCGGGTGGCTCGACGCAATCGACCGGGCCGACCGCCCGCGGGTCGAGGAGGCATGGCGGCGGTCGATCGAGCTCGCGACGTCGCACGAGTCGGAGTTCCGCGTCCATGACGCGGGCGGCTCTCTCCGGACGATCCATTCTCGCGCGGTCCCGGTCCTCCGCGCCGGCGGCGCCGTCCGCGAGTGGGTCGGAACGTGGGCCGACGTGACCGACGCCCGCGAGGCGGAAGAGGCGACCCGCCTTCTCGCGTCGATCGTCGAGTCGACCGACGACGCCGTCTTCTCCAAGCTACTCGACGGCACGATCCTCTCCTGGAACCCGGCGGCGCAGGAGACCTATGGCTACGAGCCCCAGGAGGTGATCGGCCGCAACGTGAGCCTGCTTGTCCCGCCGGAGCTCATCCTCGAGTTCCACGGGATCCTCGAGAAGCTCTCCCGCGGGGAGAGGATCCGCCAGATGGAGACCGTCCGCGTGCGCAAGGACGGCAGCCGGATCCACGTCTCGCTCACGATCTCCCCGCTGCTCGACTCCGACGGCAAGCCGGCCGCGGCCTCCACGATCACGCGCGACATCACGGCGCGGAAGCTCGGCGAACAGGAGCGTGCCCAGCTGCTCGAGAGCGAACAGGCGGCGCGAGCGGAGGCCGAGCGTGTCAGCCGGATGAAGGACGAGTTCTTCGCCAACCTGTCGCACGAGCTGCGCACGCCGATCAACGCGATCTACGGCTGGTCCCAGCTGCTCCGCTCCGAAGGCCTCTCGCCGGAGGATTTCCGCCAGGCGTTGGAAGTGATCGAGCGCAACGCCCGCGTCCAGGTGGAGCTGATCGAGGATCTCCTCGACATGTCCCGCATCATCTCCGGGAAGCTCCGGCTGGACGTTCGCCGCGTCGAGCTCGAGCCGGTGATTCGGGCGGCCGTCGAATCGGTGAAGCCGGCGGCGGATGCCAAGGAGATCCGCATCCGCACCGATCTCGACCCGGACGCCGGGCCTGTGGCCGGCGATCCGGCGCGCCTGCAGCAGATCGTCTGGAACCTCCTCACGAACGCGATCAAGTTCACTCCGCACGGCGGGCACACCGACGTCCAGCTCCGGCGCGCCGGCTCCCACGCGGAGATCGTGGTCAGCGACACGGGAATCGGGATCGCGAGCGAGTTCCTCCCGTCGCTCTTCGAGCGCTTCCGGCAGGCCGACATGTCGACCTCGCGCGTGCATGGCGGCCTCGGCCTCGGTCTGGCGATCGTCCGCCACCTGACCGAGATGCATGGCGGGACGGTGACGGCGCGTAGCGCCGGCCCCAACGAGGGAGCGACTTTCGTCGTCTCGATCCCGATCCCCAGCTTCCGTTCCGACGCTCCGATCGCCCCGGCGGCCTCGGGAGCTGTCGTGGGAGGCCGCGAGCCCCATCGGTTCGTGGAGCCATGGCCGCTCTCGACCCTAGATGGAGTCACCGTCCTCGCAGTCGACGACGACGACGACGCGCTCCAACTGCTGCGGCGTCTCTTGGAGGAGCAGCGGGCCCGAGTGATCACCGCCGTCAACGCCGGGGAGGCGCTGGCGCAGCTCCGGGCGACGCGACCGGACGTGCTGATCTGCGACATCGGGATGCCGGGAGAGGACGGCTACACGTTGATCCGCAAGGTCCGGGCCTTGCCGGCGAACCAGGGGGGGAGGGTCCCGGCCGTGGCGCTGACGGCGTACGCGCGGATGGAGGATCGCCGGCAGGCGATCGTCTCGGGGTTCCAGATCCACGTCGCGAAGCCGGTCGAGCCGACGGAACTGATCGCGATCGTCGCGAATCTCGCAGGCCGGAGCCTTCCGAAATCACGACGTCCAAGCGCGATCCATCCTTCCTGACGGCATCGCTCGCAGCGTGTCGCCCTGGGCGGTGTCGCGCGCGCGCCCGCTTCGCCCCTCGTCCGCCTCGCCCGCCTCGACCGTCTCTTCCGCCTCGCCCGCCTCCTCCGCTTGGCCCGCTTCGCCTCGCCATCTGCGATTTCCTGAACGGGAACGCCCGGGCGCGGAAGCGGTACACTCCCCCAGATGCCGTCCGCTCCCGACATCCGTGACTCCTCCGTAGCAGCCACCCTGCTCGAACGCTTCTCGCGGTGGCCTTCGTTCCAGAAGGCCCGTGACGAAGTGCGCGCCGCCATGGCTGCCGCCGCCCGCCCCGGCGGAGACGGCCGCGCCGCAGACGGCCGGGCGGGAGCCTCCACGATCCGCCTTCACGGCCTCACCGGGTCCGCGCGTTCGCTCGCCATCGCGCTCCTCGCCTCCGATAGCGAGAAGCCGATCCTCTTCCTCGCCTCCGAATCGGCGATCGCCGAGGAGGTCCGCGAAGACGTCGATTTCCTCCTCGGTCCCCGCTCGGCGGTCCTCTATCCCGCCTCCGACGGATCGCCGTACGCCTCCGCTCCCGGTCGGGGCGCCGCGCGCGTGATCCGGACCGAGCTGCTCAGCGTCCTCGCGACGGGAATGCGCGGGGAGGAGCTCCCCCTCTATCGCAATCTGCGCGTCGTCGTCACCACTCCGCCCGCTTGGATCCGCAAGGTTCCCGCTCCGGAATGGCTCGCGAGGCGGGTGCGCGTGGTCCGGGTCGGGCAGCCGATCGATCCGGAGGATCTCGTGCGGGAGCTGATCGAGGCCGGGTACGAGATCTCGCCGATGGTCGGCGAGTACGGCGACGCGAGCCGGCGCGGCGGCATCCTCGACATCTTCAGCCTGGGGCGCGAGAACCCGGTCCGTTGCGAGTTCGACGGTGACGAGATCGTGAGCCTTCGCGAGTTCGACGCCTTCACCCAGCGCTCGGTCCGCACGCTCGGCTCGGCGGCGATCCTGCCGGTCTCCGCCATCCTTCCCTCCGGAGAGGAACGCGCCGCGGCGGCCGAGGCGGTCACGGAGGCGGGCGGCGATCCGTCGCTCGCCGAGGTGATCCGCGAGTCGGCCGATTACGAGGGCGCCGAGTGGATCGCGGGGCTCTACGGGATCCCGATGGTCCCGCTGCGCGCCTATCTCGGGGCCGCCCCTTGCATCGTGCGCGACGACCCTGCCGCCCTCGAGGGGGCGATCGCGCGCTGGCGCGACGAGGTCGTCGAGTCGTACGAGGCGGCCGCCGGCGAGGGGAAGATCATCTCCGCGCCCGAGGAGCTCTACCGGCTCGACGATTCAATCCAGCTCGACGATTCGATCGCCGGCGGTTCCGAAATCCGGATCGATCTCGGCGGGTTCCGTGGAGGCGATGGAGCCGTCCACGAGCTCCCGACGAAGCCGGCGGAGCGCTTCGGACGCAGCCTGGAACTCACACGTTCCTACATCCTCCGGCTCGCCCAGACCTGCCCGGAGATCCACATCCTCTGCGACACCGATCTCCACCGGGACCGACTGGCCGAGCTGCTCTATCCGGTCCCCGCTCTCCTGGAGGTGGGCAACCTCGCCGCCGGCTTCGAGGCGCCCGACATCGGTCTCGCCGTCCTGACGGATCACGAGATCTTCGCTCGCTCACGCCGCCGCTCCGCCTCGCGCCGCTTCACGCAGGGGATCTCGCTCAAGGAGCTGCTCGCCATGTCTCCCGGGGACTTCGTGGTCCACGTGGAGCACGGAATCGGCGTCTACCGCGGTCTCACGCGCCTGCTCGTCGACGGCCAGGAGACGGACTGCATGACGCTCGAGTACGCGGGCGGCGACCGACTCTACATCCCGGCCGATCAGTTGAGCCTCGTGCAGCGCTATTCCGCGGAGGAAGGGCATCGTCCGTCGCTCTCGCGGCTCGGAAGCCCGTCCTGGGCGCGGACGAAGGCGAAGATCAAGAAGAGGATCCGGGACATGGCGGAAGAGTTGCTGAAGACCTACGCGATCCGCCGGTCCCGGCCCGGCCATCCCTTCTCGGCCGACACCGACGCGCAGTCCGCGCTCGAGCTGTCGTTCCCCTACGAGGAGACCCCCGACCAGCTGAAGGCGATCGGCGAGGTGAAGGCCGACATGGAGCGGCCGAATCCGATGGACCGCCTGATCTGCGGCGACGTCGGATACGGCAAGACCGAGGTGGCGATCCGCGCCGCCTTCAAGGCGGTGATGGACGGCAAGCAGGTGGCCGTCCTCGTCCCGACCACCTTGCTCGCGCAGCAGCACTTCGACACGTTCCGCGAGCGGCTCCGCGACTTCCCGGTGCGGGTCGAGCTCTTGTCCCGCTTCCGATCCCCCGCCGAGCAGAAGGAGGTCCTGAAGGAGCTGAAGGCGGGGAAGGTCGACGTCGTCGTCGGCACCCATCGTCTCGTGCAGAAGGACGTCGCGTTCCGCGATCTCGGGCTCCTCGTGATCGACGAGGAGCACCGGTTCGGCGTCGCGCACAAGGAGCGGCTGAAGAAGATCAAGGAGACGGTCGACGTCCTGACGCTCACCGCCACGCCGATCCCGCGCACGCTGCACTTCGCCCTCTCCGGCGGGCGGGACATGTCGACGATCCTCACCCCTCCGCGGGACCGCCGCCCGATCCAGACCGAGGTCGCGGAGTTCCGCGAGGAGATCGTGGCCCACGCGCTCATGCGCGAGGCGGACCGGGGCGGGCAGTCGTTCTTCGTCCACAACCGGATCGAGTCGATCGACGCGATGGCGAGCTATCTCGGGCGCCTCGTCCCGCACCTCCGCATCGCAGTCGCTCACGGGGAGATGCGCGAGACGCATCTCGAGAGGGTCATGCGTGCGTTCTTCGACCGGGAGTACGACGTCCTGCTGTCGACGACGATCATCGAGTCGGGACTGGACTTCCCGAACGTCAACACGATCCTGATCGACCGCGGCGACACCTTCGGCCTGGCGCAGCTCTACCAGCTTCGCGGCCGGGTCGGCCGCTCGGATCGCAAGGCGTACGCCTACCTGCTCGTCCCGCCGTATCGCTCGATCACCGAGACGGCGCAGAAGCGGCTGAAGGCGATCGAGGAGTTCGGGGATCTCGGCTCCGGTTTCCAGCTCGCCATGCGCGACCTGGAGATCCGGGGGGCGGGCAATCTCCTGGGCGCCGAGCAGCACGGCTTCATCCTGAACGTCGGATTCGATCTCTACTGCAAGCTGCTCGACGAGACGGTGCGCGAACTGAAGGGGATTCCGGGAGATCAGAAGCGCGAGGCGCGGATCGTCACCGACGTCGAAGCGTACTTCCCCGACGACTACGTTTCGGACAGCCGCGAGAAGATGACGCTGTACAAGTCGATCGCCGACACGAGGGATCTGGACGAGCTGGCGCGGATCGAGGAAGAGATCCGGGACCGCTTCGGCATGCTTCCGGAGCCGGGGCGGCAGCTGCTGGACCTGCGGCGTCTGCGGCTCCTCGCCTCCGAGGCCGGGATCGAGACGGCGACGGTGAAGCGCGACCAGGTCGTCTTCGAATTCCATCGCCCGTTGACGAAGGGGGACATCCAGAGGCTGGCCGAAGCGCCGGCGTCGCTCGAGTTCCTCACCCCCGCTCACGGCCGCCACCGGATCCGCTGTCGCAAGCCCGGACCGGCCGGCCCCGTCGCGATCGGGCTCGCGATCCTGCGCAGCCTCCTCCAGCGGGAGATCCCGCTTCCTCAGGGACGGTAGAAAGAAGCGGGGAGGCCGCTCTCGCTTCCTCCCCGCTGTTCGCTCACTTTTGTTCAGGGTCGGCTAGTACCGTCCGCCGCGACCTCCACCCCGGTTGCCGCCGAAGCCTCCACGACCTCCGCGGTCCTCCCGGGGACGCGCCTCGTTGACCGTCAGGGGACGACCGCGGAACTGCTGGCCGTTCAGGGCGGAGATTGCGCCCTGGGCCTCTTCGTCGCTCCCCATCTCCACGAAACCGAAACCCTTGCTTCGACCGGTGTCTCGATCCATCACGACCTGCGCGCTCTGCACCGTTCCGTACTGCGCGAACAGATCCTCCAGATCCTGATTGTTGACGGTGAAGTTCAGGTTCCCGACATACAGCTTGTTGCCCATCGAACACTCCTCTCGACGAGGGCTGAAGAACCCTATCTTTCACTTTCCGGGTTCGCTGGGAAAGAGGCCGACCCTTGGGCCCACAAGGTAGCCGAGGCGACTGAGATCCATGCGGTAGCGGTCGAAACCACAAGCCCCCGCCAGACTCAACCGACGTGCCAACCAGGGCCAAGGATACCTTCGGATCGCCGGTTCCGACAAGGACCGGCTTCGGCGTTCCCTTCGAGATCGGCAGGACAGACCGGGACCGACCCCAGACAACCCAGAAGCTCTTTGCGCACTTGAAATTAGGCGGCGCGGGAGCGACCGGCCCGCGCCGCGCAGGCCCGAGTTCCGGGGGACTACTGGAGTGTCCAGATCTCCACGCGCCTCTCGAACCGCTGCTGCATCCATTGCCAGGACTGCGCGGTCGAGAAGCGGTCCCCGAAGCTCGTCACTTCAATGTTCGCGCGCGGGACGCCGAGTCGCACGAGGTGGTTGCGCACCACCTCTGCGCGACGCAGTCCGAGCTGCCGGGCGTTTCCGCCTTCCTTCACGCGGTCGGCGAATCCGACGATCAGCAGGCGCGTCGTCTGCGGATCCCCCATGGTCCGGAGCTTCTCCATCGCGAGGTTCGCGGCGCCGTGCGCTTCGTGATCCAGACGGGTGGAGCCCGCTCCGTCGAAGTTGAATCCCACGACGCGGCGGGAGGGAGTTCCCTGGATGCCGGAGGTGACCTCAGATGGATAGTCCCAGCGGAACTCCGTGCTCGGATCGCTCTCGCCCCACGAGGTGACCTGCTCGACGACGGTCGGCACTCCGGTCTCGGCCTCGTTCAGCGCCCGATCCTCGGTACGAACCTGCGTCTGTGTGCCGCTGTCCGTGCCGGTCGCCTCGGTGCCGGTCGTGGCAGGCGCAGTCGCGGGCGCAGTCGCGGGCGCTTCCGTCGTGCCGGTCTGCGGATTCGTGGCCTCTTCGTAGTTCTGGTTCTGCTCCTGGGCCTGCTTCTGCTCCTCCTCCGCCGCGGGATCCGCCTGCGAGTAGGCTGGGATCGCCAGGACGAGGCCGAACAGCATGGAAGAGAGAAGGGGAAGGAGCGTGCGGCGGAATGGATGGGAACGTCGCATGGTCAGAGTCCTCCTGATTCGCGTTCGTTCGACTCGTTCTCATCACGATTCGGACTCGATCTCTTCGAACTTGGTCTTCTTGGGCTTGGTCTTTCTGGGCTTGGTCTCTTCCCGACTCGATCGCCTCTCGGACTCCGTCTCGTCAGTCCGATTGGGTCACCGCGATCTCCTCGGCGGTCAGCACCTCCTCGATTCGGGAGCTTCCTCGCACGAGGACCCGCTCTCCCGAGCGCAGGTCCTCCATCCGGAGCGGCACGCCTCGATCGGTCGCTATCCGCGTCGACTCGAGAACGAGGATCGTCCAAGTCGTCCCCGTCTGCTCGTCCTTCGCCGTGAGTTTCTTTCCCGCCGGATCGGCATCGACGACGACTGCGCCGATCGACCGAAGGACCAAGGGGGGAAGCGCCGAAGGATCGCGAACGCTCGGAGGCGAAGCGCAGGCGGTCATCAGGAGCATCGCGGCGGCGAGTCCGCGGCCAGGGGCCTTTCGCCACGCGGCCCGCGTTCCCGGCGGCGCGCCCCGAAACTCGAGCGCTCCGTTCCTGCCGTCCCGCTCCATGAACTCGACTATAGCGGAGAACGGCCGGAATCTTGACCTCACCGTCGTTCCGGCCGTAGCCTCGCGTCGCTGCTCGAGGGTGGGGAAAGGAGGAGGGGATGGCGGGGCTCGTCGAGTGCGTACCGAACTTCAGCGAGGGTAGGGATCGTACGGTCCTCGATGCGATCGCGCGTGAGATCGAGGGGACCGAAGGGGTGCGCCTGCTCGACGTCGATCCCGGCGCCGACACCAACCGCACGGTCGTCACGTTCGTCGGTCCCCCCGAGGCCGTGGCCGAAGCGGCCTTTCGCGCAATCCGTTGCGCCTCGGAGCGCATCGACATGCGTCAGCACAAGGGGGCGCACCCTCGGATGGGAGCCACCGACGTCTGTCCGTTCGTTCCGGTCAGCGGCGTCACCATGGAGGAATGTGCGGCCTTGGCCCGCACGCTCGGAGAGCGCGTCGGCCGCGAACTATCGATCCCCGTCTACCTCTACGAGAACGCAGCCAGCCGCCCCGAGAGGCGAAGCCTGGCGAACATTCGCGCTGGAGAATACGAGGGGCTTTCCGCAAAGCTCGCCGATCCGGAATGGAAGCCGGACTTCGGGCCCGCGAAGTTTCACGAGCGGGCCGGCGCGACGGTGATCGGTGCCCGCGAGTTCCTGATCGCGTACAACGTCAACCTGAACACCCGCGACCGCAGGCTCGCGAACGAGATCGCCCTCGAGATCCGCGAGACCGGACGCCTGGCGAAGGATTCCCAGGGCCGCACGATCCTCGACGCGGAAGGCAACCCGGTCCGCAAGGAGGGAATGCTCAAGGCGGTGCGCGCCGTCGGATGGACCATCGAGGAGTACGGCCGCGCTCAGGTCTCCATCAACCTGCTCGACTTCCACACGACCCCCGTCCACGAGGCGTTCGAGGCGTGCGTCGAGGTGGGCCGCCGGCTCGGGCTTCGCGTGACGGGCAGCGAGCTGGTGGGACTGATCCCGCTCGAGGCCGTCCGCATGGCCGGGCGCTACTACCTGGCCCGGCAGGGGAAGTCGACCGGCGTCCCGGACTCGGAGTTGGTCCACATCGCGGTCCGCTCTCTCGGCCTCGACGAGATCTCGCCGTTCGATCCGGCGAAGAAGATCATCGAGTACCGGGTGCGGGAGGGGCAGAAGTTCCTCGTCGACCGAACGGTGCGCGGCCTGGTCGACGAGCTGTCGACCGACTCGCCGGCTCCCGGAGGTGGCAGCGTCGCCGCGCTCTGCGGCTCCCTCGCCGCCGCTCTGGCCGCGATGGTCGCGAACCTCACGATCGGCAAGAAGGGCTTCGAGGACGCGCGCGAGGAGATGAACCGGATCGCGGTCGAAGGCCAGCGCCTGAAGGACCTCTACCTCGAGGAGATCGACCGCGACAGCAACGCCTTCGACGCCGTCATGGCGGCGAACCGGCTGCCGAAGAAGACGCCCGAGGAGCAGGCGAAGCGGGAGGAAGAGATGCAGCGCGCCTCCCGGCTCGCAATCCAGGTGCCGTTCGACGTGCTGTCCCGCGTCTCCGCCGTCCTCGATCTCGCCGGCGTGGTCGCCGAGCGCGGCAACCCGAACTCCGCGAGCGACGCCGCGGTCTCCGCGCTCGCGGCCCGGGCGTGCGCGGAAGGCGCGTACGACAACGTGATGATCAACCTTCCCGGAATCACCGACCGCTCCTGGGCGGCCAAGACGATGGAGGAGGCGCGCGAGCGGCTCGCGGCCGCCAACGAGAGAGCGACCGCGATCGCGACGAGCGTCCGCCTGCGCCTCGAGAAGGCGGCCGAGCAGCACTGAGCGAATGGTCGGGGCCCGCGCGGCGGGGCGGCGGCGACTCCTGTGGGACGCCGAGGAGGTAGCGGCGCGCGCGGCGCCCGTCTCCCTGCCCGCGCATCAACATGACGAACGAGACATGCAGCAACGTCCCCCCGACGACGTGGTTTTCCCTATCCTGTACTTGATTCCGATCCGACATCGTTGCTGGTACTCGGAGGCCGTGCCGCGCCATGGAGAATCAGGACCGCGATCTCCAGGATCCCACTCCGGTTCCGCCGGAGTCCGACCGGTATCGCCACGTCATGTTTTCCGGCGCGCGGCGGCCTGCGGCCCGCACCGCAACCGCTCCGACCATGCGCCCGGCCCCGCCTCGCGCCAGTTTCTCTTCCCCGGTTGCCTCGGATCGGCGTGACTCGGGCCCTCCTGCGGATCCCGCGGCTCTCTCCTTCTTGCGCGGCCTCCTCGACCGGGCGGGGCTCGATGGGACTGCCTATCGTGCGGAGCCCCTCCTGCGGCGCGCCCGCGCCTGCCTCCGTCAGATCGGCGCGACGACGATCGAGGAGGCGTCCGAGAAGCTGAACAGGGAACCATCGCGGCTGGACCCCGCGATCCAGACGCTGCTGCTCGGAGTCACCGGCTTCTTCCGCGATCCGCCACTGTTCGAGAATCTCGAGCGCGCAGTCGCGGAGCGGCTGCCTCGTGGCCCTCTGCGCGTCTGGAGCGCTGGCTGCTCCGATGGCTCGGAGCTCTACTCGACCGCGATGCTCCTCTACGAGGCCGGCCGGCTGCCCGGCTCCTTCCTGCTCGGCACCGACTGCAGGCCGGAGGCGATCGAGCGGGCGCGAGCGGCGCGCTACCTCGCCTCGTCGTTCCGCCCGCACGACACCGAGCGGATCCGGCGGCATCTACTCCCCGAGCGCGATGGCTTCCGGATCGCCGCGCCGATCGCTTCATCGATCCGATGGAAGGTTTCCGACGTCCTGCGGGCCGCTCCGGCGGGTCCGTGGGACATCATCCTCTGCCGCAACCTGGCGATGTATCTCGAAGTCGACGCCGCGCAGTCGCTCTGGACGCGCCTCGTGTCGGCTCTGCGCCCAGGCGGGCTCCTGGTGACCGGGAGCGCCGAGAGGCCGGGAGGATGCCGGCTGCGGCCGCTGTCTCCCTCGATCTTCCAGCTCGAAGCGGGAGGCGACGCATGACGGCAGTAGAGGCGGTCCGCGTCCGGGCGCGCCCGTCGCTCGAGCTCGCCATCGTCGTGACGGCGATCGGCGCCATTCTCATGGCCGTCCTTCGCTTCGTCCTCTACGGGCACCAGTACGTGCCGATCGGCTACGGGCTTCTGCTGACGCTCGGACTCTGGCACCGCCACCGGGTCCTCCATCGATCGACGGCGGTCGTGTTCCTCGGGATGATCGTGGCGAAGGGGATTCAGATGTACACCCGCGGCGGCGAGCGCGGCTCCGAGGCGGTCTCCTTTGCCGCTCTACAAATCGCCAACCTGGTCCTGATGGCGGTGATCATCGAGATGGTCAACCTCTACCGTGACCGGTCCGCGGCGAGGGGCGAGCGACTCGCATCGTCGAACGCCTCGCTCGCGCGATCCAACGCGGAGCTGGCCGAAGCGAACGAAGAGCTCTCGGCGCGGGAGGAGGAGATCCGGCGGCAAAACGAGGAGCTGCAGGCGCAGACCGAGGAGATCACGCGCCAGAATACCGAGCTGCAGGCGCAGGCCGAGGAGATGGAGTCCCAGGCGGAGCAGCTGCGCATCCGATCCGAGCAGATGGTGGCGGCGAACGCCGATCTCGCCCGGCGCGAGGAGATCCTGCAGGTCCTCCTGCGCTGTGCCCGGACCCTGCCGTCGCCGCAGCAGGCGATCGAGGAGATCTGCCGGGTCGCGGGCAAGATGCTCGGAGGGCCGGACGGCGCCGCGGGCGTCACGATGCGTTCCGGCGACAAGATCTTCGTGCATACATGGAGCGGCTCCCATCCCATCGCGCAGCGGTCTTGGGACTACGATCGCTCCTTCGCCTCGATCGTCCTCGAGCGCGGGCGGACCGCCGCGTTGTTCGATCTCGCGCTGCGTCCCGACATTGAGCTTCCGACTCCCGACGGAGCGGCTCCGATCCGGGCGATCCTGGCAACGCCGTATCGCATCCAGGGGCGCGCGGCGGGCGTGTTCGAGGTCTATCGCAGGACGCCCCACCAATTCACCGAGGAGGACTTCCGGGCGATCGAGTGGCTGTCGGCGCAATGTGCCCTGATCCTCGAGATGCTCCAGCTCCACGAGGAAATCGCGGAGCGCCGCAAGGCCGCCGAGGAAGGATCGCGGCGAAAGACGCACTTCCTTGCCGCCGTCTCCCACGACATCCGCACCCCGGCGAACGCGATCACGTTGATCTCCGAGCTGATCCGCCGGCTCTCGGAGAGCAATCCCGCATCGCCCGAGATCCAGCAGCTCGCGGCTGACCTCCAGAACGCTTCGCGATCGATGGTCGAGCTCGTCTCCGACGTCCTCGACCTCACGCGGTTCGACTCCGGCAGCCAGGAGCTGAACGTGAGCGACTTCTCGTTGCGAGCGGTCCTCGATGCCGAGATCCGGCAGTTCCTCCCTACCGCCAGGCAGAAGGGCCTGGCGCTCTCGCTGGCGTTCGAGGCAGAGACGGAAGGCCTGCGCCTGCGCACCGACAGGTTGAAGCTCGCCCGCGTGGTCACCAACTTGATCGGCAATGCGTTGAAGTTCACCGATGCGGGGTCGGTGCAGGTGACGGTGGCACGGGACCGGGACGGGGACGGGGGAGTCCGCATCGACGTCGCCGACACCGGGATCGGGATCCCGGCACGCGAGATCGACGCGATCTTCGACGAGTTCCTGCAGCTCCGGAATCCGGAACGGGACCGAAGCAAGGGGACCGGCCTCGGGCTCGCGATCTGCAAGCGGCTGGTCGAGGCGATCGGCGCGCGGATGTCCGTCGAGAGCGAGCCTGGGAAGGGAAGCTGCTTCCGGTTGCATCTTCCCGAGGCGACGGTGGCCGGGTCGCAGGAGCGTCTGCCGGAGCAGGAGCAAGACGCGGAAACGGACTCGCTCGGCACCGCATCGTCCTCGGACGACCGCTGCCTCGCCGGGGCTCGCATCCTGCTCGTCGAGGATCACGATACGACGCGCCGCTCGACCGCTCTCCTCCTCGAGCAGTACGGAGCAAAGGTCCTCGCCGCGGCCGGCGGCAACGAGGCGATCCAGGCGCTGATGCACCGGGACCCCGACGTGCTTCTCCTCGATCTGATGCTCCCTGACATGGACGGCGCCGAGGTTCTCCGCCGCCTGCCTGCGATCCGGGCCCTGCGGCTCGCCTGCGTCCTCGTCGTCACCGGAGACGCGCGGCCGGAGCGCGAGGCGGAGGTCCACGCCCTGGGCGCGGACGGCCTCGTGCACAAGCCGATCGACGTCCGGTCGCTCGTCGGGAAGATCCACTCCCTCCTCGAGAAGGCCCATCGCGCCGGCTCCCGGCCGGGGGGGCGCGCGTTGGCTCCCTGATCTCCTGGGCCCCCCTGACTCCCTGACTCCCTGTCTCCCTGATCCCCCGAGCCCGGAATCTGCTAGAATTGAAACGCTTCCGTGCGATCGGCGGGCGCGTCGTCCGCGCGTCGTCCGCGCGTCGCTCGCGATCGCCGGAGAGAGAGCATCGCCTGAAGCGGCTCGCCCCGAACGCAGGGGGCGAGCCCGACAACATCCGTGGAGGAAAGCTCATGCTTCGCAACGTCCTCCGGCGTCTCCGGATCCTTTCGCTCGGCCTCTCGCTTCTCGCCGCTCCGATCTTCGCCTCGCTCCTTGCTCCGGCTTTCGTCCTCGCCTCCGGCAGCCCTCCGGCCGAGACCCCGGTCATCGTCCCCGGCCCGGGATGGCAGTGGGACACCGACCACCTCGCGCCTCAGCTGCCGCAATGGGAGACGCCGGAAGAGCGGGACGCCTACGGCGGCGTGCCGCCCCAGCAGAATCTCCGGGACGATCCGCCGCCCCTCGCCCCCGTCCGCAACTGCGCCGAGTACGAGCCGATGATCAAGGCGCTGATCCGCTATCCGCTCGGGATCCCGTACTCGCTGATCCGGGAAATGGCGGAGCACGTGCAGATCTCCTGCGTCGTCTCGCAGTCCTCCTACAACACGGCCCGGAACGCCTTCCAGTCCAACGGAGTCGATCCGGACGCAGTCGACTGGATCCTCGCGAACTCCGACAGCTACTGGACGCGCGATTACGGCCCCTGGTTCGTCTACGACGGCAACGGGGAGATCGCGATCATCGACCACTACTACAATCGCCCGTACCGTCCGAACGACAACCTGATCCCGATCGTCTGCGGCGATCACTGGGGCCTGCCGGTCCACACGCACAGCCTCTGGAACACCGGCGGCAACTACATGACGGACGGCTATGGCTTCTCGTTCCAGACGACTCTGGTGTGGGACGAGAACGGCGGGATGACCCACCAGCAGATCTTCGACCTGATGCACGACTACTACGGCCTCGTCAGCTACAACGTCGTCCCCGACGTCTCCGCCGGCGGGATCCACCACATCGACTGCTGGGCGAAAATGCTCGACGAGGAGACGATCGTGGTGAAGCAGGTCGCGCAAAGCCACGCGGACTATCAGCGGTGCGAGCAGGACGCCACGCTCCTCGCCTCGCTGCAAAGCTCGACCGGCCGGAACTATCGCGTCGTGCGCGTCTACTGCGCGAGCATCGGCGGTTCGGACGTCGCCTCCTACACGAACTCGCTCATCCTGAACGACAAGGTGCTCGTGCCGACCTTCAACCTGAACCCGCACGACGCGAACGCCCTGCAGGTCTATCGCGACGCGATGCCGGGCTACGAGGTGATCGGCTTCACCGGAAGCTGGCTCTCCGACGACGCGATCCACTGCCGCGTGATGGGGATCCCGGACTTCCAGATGCTACGCGTCGGCCACACCCCGATCGTCTCCTGGGATCGCTATGCCGCGATCCCGGTGCGCGCGTTCATCGACGACCGGAGCGAGGCGGGGCTCCTCTCCGACTCGCTGCTCGTCTACTGGCGCGCCTATCCGGACGGGACGCCGCCGCCGGCGTTCACCGCCTCGGCGCTGAGCCCCGATCAGCCGGCCGACTGGTACCGCTACGAGATCCCGCCGCAGCCGAACGGGACGAGGGTCGACTACTACATCCACGCGGTCGATCTGACCGGGCGCCGCGAGGGGATGCCGCGCACCGAGCCGGCCGCCTCCTACTCGTTCCTCGTGACGACGCCTTCGAGCGACGTCGCCGAGTCCGGCCAGGGACTGGGGACGCGCCTGCAGCAGAACCGGCCGAACCCGTTCCGCTCCGCGACGACCTTCTCCTTCGAGCTGAAGTACGAGGATGACGTGCAGCTCTCCGTCTACGACGCGCAGGGACGGCTCGTGCGGCGGCTGATCGACGGCCGCGTCGGAGCCGGCCACCACGAGATCGTCTGGGACGGAACGAGCGAGGCGGGACGCAACGTCCCGGCGGGGACCTACTTCTACTCGCTGCAGGCGGGGGACGTGGTCTACCGGCGGGCGGCGGTGCTCGCGAAGTAGCGGCCGCGGTTCTCTGTCGCGCGCGTTCCGCGCGGCCCGAACCACGAAGCGTGCGGGAAGAGGCAGCGTCCCTCTCCTCGCACGCTTCTGCTTGCCAGCCTACCGGCCGCGATGTGCCGCCAGCTCCCCGCTTCGGTCTTCCGCGGCCGCGATACCGGATCAGCCCTCCGCTTCCGTCCTCAGCAACCGCGCCCCCGCCGCGAAGAACGCGGCGGCGAAGCCCAGCAGCACGAGCGCGGGAACGGTGACGGCGGCCGCGCCGCGGCCGAAGGAGATCAGGCCGTGCAGTCCGTCCATCGCCCAGGCGGCCGGCGAGACGTGTCCCGCGGCGCGCATCCAGGACGGGACGATCTCGAGCGGCCACCAGGTCCCGCCGATCGCGCCGAGGAAGAGCGGGACGATCCAGCCGAGCGCCGAAGCTTGCTCCTCGCTCCGCAGGATCGATCCAAGCAGGAGCCCGAGCGAGGCGCACGCGAGACCGAGACAGACGAGCAGGACGGCCAAGCCGAGGGCGCTGTTCCCCCAGTAGACGCCGAAGAGCAGCCGCCCGGCGGCGAGCAGCACGACCGCCTGGAGCATCGCGATCCCGAGCCGGCCGAGGAGCTTTCCGCCCAGGAGCTGCCCGCGCGTGACCGGCGCCGACTCGACGCGGCGCAGGCATCGGTTCTGCTTCTCCTGCGTGAGGAAGGCCGCGCCATAGATGACCGTGTTCATCAGCATGAAGAGGACCAGCATCGCCGGCGCGCTTTGCGCGAAGCCGCTCGGCACCGCCCGTCCCTTTCCCGCCGTCGTCACGACGGTCGCGATCGGATCGGGCAGCGCGGCAAGCTCGCGATAGCGCGTCTGGAACGCGGGATCCTCCGGCCGAACCATCCCTGGCGCCGCGGCGGTGTCGATCTCGGCGAGGATCGCGAGCGTCCGTGCGATCGCACGATAGAGATGCACCTGGGCCATCATGTCCCGCTCGTCGCTCGCGCCGCCCGCGCCGCTCGCGCTCGCCATCTCGACCGGCGCCCGGCGTCCCGAGGAAAGGCTGTCCGCGAAGCCGGCCGGGATCGTGAGCACCCGCGCCGGGTCGCCCTCCGCCGGCTTCTGCGCCGCGCGACGGGCCGCCACGCTGTCGGCGCGCCCCGCCGGCAGCAGGTCCAGATCGAGTCCCTCCGAGCGGAGGTGCTCCACGAACATTCCCGAGAGGAACGAGCCATCGCGATCGGAGATGCCGAGGCGTGTGGCGGGAGGCGGACCGGAGCTGCCGCCGAAGACCGTCCCGAAGAAGAAGACGAAGAGGATCGGCATCCCGAACATCCAGACGAGCGTGGAGCGCTCCTTCAGCGTGAGCCGGAGGTCGGTGCGCGCGATCGAGAGCAGCGGGCCCATCGTCACGCGCCCTGCCCGAGGCGCTGGCGCAGCCGCACCACGGCGGCCGCCAGCAGGACGACGCCGGCGCCGGCCAGGACCCCCACGTGCGGCGCGACCGCGCCGATCCCCGACGAGTCGAACAGGATCCTGCGATACCCATCGTTCGCCCAGTAGTTCAGCGTGAACGGAGAGATCCCGCGGAGGAACGCGGGCAGCGAGTCGAGAGGCACCCAGCTCCCGCCGACCATCGACATCGCCATGACGACCACGCCGCCGATCACCGCTCCTGCCCTCTCTCCACCCGACAGCGAATGCGCGAGCGTGGCGAACCCGGTCGCGGCGAGCGCCAACGCGCAGGAGAGGAGGAGGAATGGCGCGACCGCGACACGGATCCCGCCGCCGATCGACGCGACCAGGATCAGGACGACGATGCAGGCGAGCGCGAGGAGCGCGGTCGCGAGCACCTTCCCGCCGACCGGCCCCCAGGCGGAGACGGGAGCGGTGAGCTGGCGAGCCAGCGTGCGGTTGCTCTCCTCGCGCTTCAGGTCCGCCATCATCGCGAGCGCGAGGGTGAGAAGCGAGAAGCTCGCCATGCCGGGAAGCACGAACGCGGCGATCCGCATCGGCGCGGAAGCGGACGCGGAGTCCTCGCCGGTCTTCTCCGCCTCCGCCGGCTTCACGATCCGGATCGCGGGCGGAAACGCGTAGCGTCCCACCCCGCGCATCTTCCGGTTCGCCAGGATCGACAACTCCGCGACCGTCTGCTCGCTCGGCGCGCGCTTCTCGCGCGTCGCCTGCCGGATGCCGCCGATCGGCTCCTTCAGGATCCGGGTCGCGGAGCCGAGCACCTGCGCCATCGTCTTCACGTACTCCTCGACGATCGAGGGATAGATCGACTCCGCCGGGTTCTTGACGACCTCGACGCGCGTCGAGCGGCCGGCGAGCAGGCTGTCCTCGAAGCCGGCCGGGATCGTGACCACCGCGGAGAGCTTCCCGTCCTCGATGCGAGCGCGCGCTTCGTCCTCTTCGAGAATCGCCGAGTCGAAGCGGATCGGTCCCTGCCCCTGCTCGAACGCGCCGCGGAAGAGGCGCGCGAGGAATCCGCCGTCGTGATCGACGATCGCGATCCGGATCGGGGCGAGCTTGTCGCCCGAGCCGCCGCCGTCGCCATCGCTTCCGCCTCCGCCGCCACCACCTCCGCCCCCGCCTCCAAAGGTGAAGCCGATCAGGAGCGCGAAGACGACGGGGAAGAGCAGGAAGACCAGGATCGGCAGCGGGGAGCGAATCCAGCGCCGGAGGTCCTTCGCGAGGGCGAGCCGGAGAGAGCGCATGATCGTCGCCTCCGCCGCGGTCCCGTCAGTCCCGGAGCTCGCGCCCGGTCAGCTTGAGGAACAGATCCTGGAGGCTCGGCTCGCGCATCGAGATCTCCGACACCGGGACGCCGCGGCGCATCACCTCGGCGGAGAGCGCGGCGCCGGCGTCCTGCTCTCCGCTCACGGAGATCTTCGCGTCGCCGTCCTCGAGCGAGAGGACGCGCATGCCGTCACGGCCGTCGAGCAGGGGCCGGACCTGCTCGGCGGTGAAGCGGCCGCGCAGCGTGAGAATCGTCCCCTCGCCGAGAAGCCGGCGCAGCTCGGGGATCGTGCCTTCCGCCAGGATCCGCCCGTGATCCATGACGGCGATCCGGTCGCACAGCTCCTCCGCCTCCTCGAGATAGTGCGTCGTGTAGAGGATCGCGGTCCCCTCGGCGCGCAGCGCGCGAACGACGTCGAGCACGTGGATCCGCGCCTGCGGATCGATCCCGACCGTCGGCTCGTCGAGGAGCAGGGCGCGCGGGCGGTGCACGAAGCCGATCGCGAGGTTCAGCCGTCGCTTCATCCCGCCCGAGAAGGTCTTGCTGCGCTGCTTGGAGCCCGGCTCGAGCCCCACCTGGGTCAGCACCTCGCGCACGCGCTCCGGCTTCGCGCCGGAGTCGAGCCGGTAGAGGTCGGCGAAGTACGAGACGTTCTCCGCCGCGGTCAGCGTCGGATAGATCGCGGTCTCCTGCGGGACGACCCCAAGGATCGCCTTCGCGGCGAGCGGATCGCCCGCCATGTCGTGGCCGCCGATGCTCACCGTCCCCGCGTCGGGGCGAAGCAGGCCGCAGACGCACGAGATCGTCGTCGTCTTGCCCGCGCCGTTGGGACCGAGGAGGCCGTAGATCATCCCGGGCGGCACGCGGAAGCTGACCGCGTCGACCGCGCGCAAGGCGCCGAAGCTCTTCGTCAGGCTCTCGACCTGGATCATGGGGAGCCCCTCCGCAACCTCGATCTCATCGGCCGGCTACCGATCGACCGGCGAATCTAGCAGAAAGCCCCATTTGCGTCCCATGCGAAGAACCTGGTCGCGCAGGGCGGCCATCGACGGATCTCCGGGAGACACCGTGGCGGCGCGGTCGGCCAGCTCGCGCGCCTCCTCCCACGACGCGCGGGCCGCGGCCGCATCCCGGGCGGCGCGCTCCGCCTGCGCGATGTAGAGGTGCGCGACCGCGAGGTTGTGGAGGATCAACGGATCGCGGGGCGAAAGCGCCCGCGCCTGCTCGAAGCGCTCGAGCGCCGACGCGTATTCGCCGCGAGCGAGCGCGAGGTTGCCGAGGGCGAGCGGCGGCTCGACGTCCTTCGGGTCGAGGCGGGCCGCGGCGAGCCAGGCTTCCTGCGCCGCCGCGCTCGAGCCGGCGGCGGCGCGCAGGAGCGCGAGCCTCTTCCACGACTGGGCGCTCAGCGTCCTCCCCGAACGGAGCGCCGTCTCGAGAAGGTTCCACGCCGCGGTGGAGTCGCGCGCGGCGAGCGCGGCGGAGACCGAGTCCTCCCAGGCGGCGCCGCCGCGCAAGCGGTAGACCGCGTAGCGCCCGCGCGACCACGCGAGATCCGCGGCGGCGCGGAGGCTGTCGAGGTTCGCGAGCACCTCTCCGAACCCCGGCTTGCCTGCAATCCGGCTCTCGCGTCCCGTGCCGACGAGCCAGCGGATCCCTCGCGCGCGGTACTCGCCCGGCGTCGACCGTCCCAGGAAGTCGACCCGCTGGATCGAATGCTCCTCCGCGTCCGGGAACGGACCGCCCGGCTCCATCACGATCGGCTCGCCCGGCGGGATGCGCTCGCCGATCCAACGGGTCATCACCACGCGCGGGTCGGGGTGGGCTCGAGCGGCGAGGTAGCGCGAGGCGCGGATCGTCCCGGGAAGGAGGAAAGCGGCGACGGCGACCGCGAGCAACGCAGCCCGCCCCGCGGCGGAGCGGTCGAGTCGAGCGGCGCGCGCCGCCCGGGCAGAGGCATCGACCGTCCCCCAGGAGGCGAGAAGCAGGATCGCCGGCCACGGCGGCAACAAGTAGCGCGCGTAGAGGCTCTGCCAGCGAAGCATCGGCAGCAGCGCGACGGCGACCCAGCCGGCGATCACGAGGGCGGCGGCGCGGCGCGAACGGATCGCAAGGACCGCTCCCCACACGGCGGCGAGGATGCCGGGAATGCCGAGGCCGTTGCGCGCGATCTCCGCGACCTTCTCGATCGGCGTCGCCTCGACCGCTTCGGCTCCCTGGAACGTCGCGGTGATCGAGGAGACGCGCCGGAACTCGTAGCCGAGGTCCTTCGTGAAGCGCGCCGCATCGAGCAGCGCATACGGGGTGAGGATCAAGAACGCGACCAGCGCGGCCGCAGCCGCGAGGGCGAGCCTGCGCCCGGCTGCCGCCGCCTCGCCCGGTCCCCGCCGCCGCAGCGCGTCGCGCACCGCCACACCCGCCAGCGGGACGGCGACGAGCCCCGCGTTGTACTTCACCCCCGCCGCCAGCCCGGCGAGCGCTCCCGCCACGATCCAGTCCCGCCGCCGCGTCCCGCGCTCCGTGAGCGTCACGATCGCGAGCAGGCAGCCGGTCGCGAGCGCGGTCGCCGTCGCATCGGTCGTGATCAGCCTCGAGTTCTCGACGGCGAGCGGCGAAAGCGCGAGGGCGACGGCCGCGAGGCGGGCGATCGCGCGCGATCCGGCGACGCGGCGCGCGAGCGTGTAGACGAGCGCAACGGTCGCGACGCCCGCGAGCGCGCTCACGCCGCGCCCGATCAGGTAGAGGGCCGGCACTCCGATCGTCGGATAGAAATAGAGGACGCCCCCCTCGGCCGGACGCGGGTACGTGCCTGCCGAAAGCCAGGCGATCCCGCCGGCGATTCCGTCGAAGCGGCCGAAGGCGACGCCTCCGAGCAAGACGATCCCGTAGAGGAGGGCGAGCAGGTAGATGAGCCCGGTCGGATAGTTCAAGAAGTGGGGATCGAGCGTTCGCCCCTGGATCATCCAGACCGCGTTGTCGACGAGCGTCGGCTCGTCATAGTGGAGGACGTAGGGAAGGTCCCCGCCGATCCTCCAGAAGCGAAGCGCCGCCGCGGCCGCGAGGACGAGCCAGAGGACGCGGTCCCTACGGATCGATTCCCGGATCACCGGCCGCAGTATACCCGAAGCGCGTCGCGCCCCGTTGCGGGCTCGGGCGCCGCGTCACGCCGCCTACCCTGCCGGTCGATCGTTTGCCTGCATCACCTTTCGATCCCGCGTTACGAATCTTCCTTCTTCTGCAGCCCGCCGTTCGCCCCCGCGGCGCCCCCCCGCGTGGCGCAAACGACGGAGAATGGCGCGCTGCGGATGCGGGCGCGCCTGTCGGCACGGCTCCTGCTCCAGTCCAACGAGAGGACGGACAAGAAGCGAAGTGCAGAGACGGGTGGCGGGCGCCGGGCCCGGCGGACGGTCCGGCGCCCCCCGTTGCCCAGACGAAGGAGAGGCAATCATGCGCAAGCTATTCGCCGTGGTTCTTCTGGCCCTGGCCCTCTTCACCGGGCTCGCATTCGCGCAAGACGAAACGAGCATCGGATTCCGCGGCTGGGGCCCGCGCGTCGGGGCGACTCTGAATCCCGATCAGTTCCACTTCGGCGCCCATCTGGACTTCGGGCAGTTCGCGAATCACTTCCGATTCCAGCCGAACGTGGAGCTCGGCATCGGCGACGGATCCACGCTCGCCGCGCTCAACCTGGAGACGAACTATCGGATCAACTCCACGTGGGAGAGCTGGAGCCCCTACATCGGTGGCGGAGTCGGCGTGAACTTCGTCGGGAGCGAGGACAAGGGCCTGACGGGGAACGACACCGACACGCAGCTCGGCCTGAACGTGATGGGCGGTCTCGAGCGCGGCCTAGACAACGGGGACCGCTTCTTTGGAGAGGCGAAGGTCGGCTTCGCCGATTCTCCCGACCTCAAGCTGACCGTCGGCTGGACCTTCTTCCACTAGACGGTCGAGCTCGGAGCCGGCCGAGCACAACGATTTTCGTCCCCCTGCTGCTTCTTGCTCAGCGCTCTGACCGGGGGCGGACCCAAGGAGCCGGGCGGTCGTCTCACCGAGGTGGGATGTCGCCCGGCTTCGGGTTGCTCGGTCCCTTCGTAGTTAGCGGTACAAGGCCTTCACGCGACCCCAGCTCGAGGATTCGACGGCGGTCGGTCCCTGATCGCCAAGGACCTGGAAGTCGAAGTTGCCCGCCACCGTGTCGACCCAGGAGAGCCCGCCATCGAAGGACCGCGCATACACGCCGCCCTGATGGCCGCCCGCCCAGACCCAATCGTCGTTGGGATCGTTCGACGTGTCGTTCACGATGAGGAACCAGTACGGGGTGTTCCCTTCCAGCGGCACCCCCGAGAACTGAGCCGCGTAGGAGTAGAGACGCACGCCGAGCGCGAAGACGCCCGTGTCGTTGCGCTCGACGGTGAGCGGCAGCTCCGCGATGACGTTGGAAGGATCGGGAAGGCCCGCCGCATCGCCAAGGATCGTGAGAGTGAACGAATCGTCCTGCGGCGTGTTGCTCGGATAGTAGCCGCCCACGAACCGGACGCCGGTCATGGTCGAGAGGCTCGTGACCTGGAAATCCTCCGCGAGCCTCTGGCCGCCCGCATCGGGATCGTTGAAGCCGATGTCGTCCACCTGCTCCAGCGGGAACGAACCGTCGAAGAGGACGTCCGCGAGCGCCGGCATCGCCTGCAAGCCGGCGAAGGAGACGATCGCGAGCGACGCGACGACCGCGGAACGGACTGCGCTAGCGAGTTGCATGAATGCTCCTCCTTTCGAGATGCGACAGTCGGCCGGCTCCGGGAACCAGCAGGCGGCGATCGCTGACGGAAGCGCGGGCCCGGCGGTCTCGATCCCCACGCTTCGCTCGTCGCGCGGCCGGGACCCCGTAACGGGAGCCGGTATCACCCGGGCCAGTCGAATCTAGGGGAGAGCCGGCGCCGAACTCAATGCCGACAGGATTGCGGACCCCCATCCCGGCCGGCCGGCATCGCGGGGCGAAAACGATGCCGCGGCCTGTCGGGGCGCCCGAATTCGACTTGGCAGCAACCGCTCCGGCAACCCGTTCAGTGACTTCTCGTTCGACCGAACAGGACGGTCAGGCCTCTCGCATCGTCCCTGCGAAGCGCACCACGCCGCTCTGCGATGGCGCGGAAGCGGTCCCACGCCCGTCGAAGTCCGGCGGGAGATGTCGCAGAACCGGTCTCACGCATGCGAAAGCCGGCCGCCCGGCCCGCGGGGCGCCTCTCTTGCCCGTCGAAGCCCGCCCCCCGATGTCGCAGTGCCTGTCTGCGACGCGCGCAACTCCGCCTGCCGGTCTCTCGCCACGCCCCTTCGACGTGCGAGAGGGAGAGGTCGAGACCTGCCCGGTCGCCATCGCGCGCGTCGAAGGCCGCCATCAGCGGTCTGCCTGTCACCGTTTCGCGCATCGAAAGGAGCTGGGAAGGTCCGGCCGGGGGACTTCGACAGGCGAAAGCCGGCCCCCGAGAGATGCGCCATCGCTCTTTCGCACGCGAGAGGGAGTCGTCGAGACATGGCAAGCGCGTCTTCGACGGACGTAACGGTGGTGCCGAGACATCTCCCGCGCCGCTTCGACCGTTCCTGCGACCGGATCCCGGGGTCGCCCCCGGCCGTTCGGTCCGTGCGTGGTACACTCCGAGGACGGTCGCGCCCGCAACAGGAGGATGGAAAAGCGTTGAGCACACCTGAGGTTACGGCGCCTGCGCGAGCGGAGCGCGGAATCGGGACCGCTGCGGCGCGGGTCGAGCCGATCGATCCGCGACTCGATCTCCACGAGGAGATCGAGCGACTCCGCAAGGAGAAGAACGCGGTCCTGCTCGCGCACTACTACCAGGAGGGGGAGATCCAGGACCTCGCCGACCATGTCGGCGATTCGCTCGCCCTCGCCCAGGCGGCCGCCCGCACGGACGCCTCGATGATCGCCTTCGCAGGCGTCCACTTCATGGCGGAGACGGCGAAGATCCTGAATCCCGCCCGGAAGGTGGTCGTCCCGGATCTCGATGCGGGCTGCTCGCTCGCCGACGGCTGTCCTCCGGATCGCTTCGCGGCGTTCCTCTCCCGCTATCCCGATCACGTCGTGATCAGCTACATCAACTGCTCGGCCGAAGTGAAGGCGATGTCGGACCTGATCTGCACGTCGTCGAACGCGGAGAAGATCGTCCGCTCCGTGCCGGCGGACCGGAAGATCGTCTTCGCACCGGATCAGCACCTCGGGCGCTACATCATCAAGCGGACCGGGCGCGACATGGTCCTCTGGCCGGGATCGTGCGAAGTCCACGAGCTTTTCAGCGCGAAGAAGATCGTGCAGCTGAAGCTCCGCAATCCGGGGGCGCTGGTGGTGGCGCATCCCGAGTGCGAGGAGTCGGTCCTGCGCCAGGCGGACCACATCGGATCGACCTCCTCGATCCTCGACTACGTCGTGAAGAGCCCGGCGAGCCGCTTCATCATCGCGACCGAGCCGGGGATCCTGCATCAGATGAGAAAGCTCGCGCCCGGGAAGGAGCTGATCCCCGCTCCGCCCGACACCGCATGCGCCTGCAACGAGTGCCCGTACATGAAGCGCAACACGCTCGAGAAGCTCTACCTCTGCCTGCGCGACGAACGCCCGGAGATCGTCGTCGACCCGGAGATCGCCGCGCGCGCTCTCGTTCCGATCGAGAGGATGCTCGAGCTGTCGAAGTAGTCGCGGGGCGCAGCCCGCGCGCTTCCTCAGTGCACGCAGACGAAGTCGACCGTCTCCACCATCCCGGCTTCGCGAAGCAGCTCCCGGATCAGCTCGCGCGCTCCCGCCACACCAACCGCGGCGAGGTAGAAGGCGCCGGGAAAGCCGGCGCGCGCGGCGGCGAAGTCCAGCACCGGCCGGCCGAAGCGGGAGCGCCCGACCTTCTCCGGGTCGATGTCGACGAACGCGACGACGGGCGGCGCGGGCGGCCCTTCGCCGGACGCTTCGCGGTCCCATTCGCGGACGAACCGCCGTCCATCCCGCCCGGCTCCCCACACGACGAGGGGACGATCAGGTCCCGCGCGCGTCGCGAGCCAGCGCCGCAGGTGGTGCAGGCGGCAGCGCAGGAACGACTCGGGCGCGTAGCGCGGATCGGTGCGCGAGAGCCGGTCGGGACGATCGTTCCATTCGTAGAGCCTGTCGGGAAGGTTCGCCATGCGTCCGCCTGCGCGGTGCACGCGCAGCCACAGGTCGTAGTCTTCCGGCCAGAGTCGATCGCGGTAGCCGCCCGCCGCGGCGATCGCGCCGGCGCGCGCGAGAACGGTCGGATGGACGAGCGGGCTCTCGATCCAGATCTCGCGCGCGCAGTCCTCGGGAGTGACGCATGCGTCGAGCCAATCGAGGTAGCGGCGCATCCCGTCGGTCACCGCTCCGGGAACGCGGACCCGGCATCCGAGAAGCGCAAGATCGCCACCCGCCTCGTCGATCGCCCGCACCTGCCGTTCGATTCTCTCCGGATCGCTCGCGTCGTCGGCATCCTGGCGGAGCAGGAGCGGCGCGCGGGCGGCGAGGCGGGCCATCTCGAGAGCGGCGACGATCCCGGCGGGCGCGGGGACGGCGAGCGGCCGAAAGCGAGGATCGGCCGCGGACGCTTCGCGGAGCAGCTCTGCCGTGCCGTCGCATGAGCCGTCGTCCACGGCGAGGCATTCCCAATCGGGGAACGTCTGCGCCCGCAGCGAGTCCAGGCAGCGGGGCAGACTCGCCGCCGCGTCACGAACGGGCAGGAGGATCGAGACTCGAGGGACGCCGCTCACGCGGGAATCGTAGCGCAGGGAGGCGCCGGGCCTCCGACGATTCGTCGAGTCCTCGACGCCGCTCGGCGAGATCTGGCGTGCGGCGATCGGCGC